>NZ_JODT01000040.1 GCF_000720835.1 Streptomyces achromogenes subsp. achromogenes
CGTCCGACCAGCCCCCGACCGCCCACGGAGCGGCCCCGGCAGGGCAGGGCGCGACCCCGGCAGGCCAGGGTGCGGCCCCGGCCGGTCCGGCCCCCGACGGGTCCTGGCCGCCCCCGCCCCCGGCCACCCCCTCCCACAGCTCCTACGGCTCCTACGGCGACGGAGCCGCTTACGGCGGTGGCGGACCGTCCTACGGCGGTGACGCCGGCGGTCCGGGCACCGGCTGGGGAGCCTCCTGGCAGCAGCCCGCGCCCAAGCCGCGCGCCGGACGCGGCGGCCTGGTGGCGGCGGTCCTGGTGGCCGCGCTGGTCGCGGGCGGTCTGGGCGGCGGTCTCGGCTACACGCTGGCCAAGGACCGGGACGACCGCGGCTCCACCACGGTCTCCGCCCCCGACAGCGCCACGCAGGTCAAGCGCGCGCCGGGCACGATCGCCAACGTGGCCGCCAAGGCGCTGCCCAGCACGGTGACGATCCAGGCCGAGAGCAGCGACGGCGAGGGCGGCACCGGCACCGGGTTCGTCTTCGACACCCAGGGCCACATCGTCACCAACAACCACGTGGTCGCGGAGGCGGTGGACGGCGGCCGGCTCACGGCCACCTTCCCGAGCGGGAAGAAGTACGACGCCGAGGTCGTCGGTCACGCCCAGGGCTACGACGTCGCGGTCATCAAGCTCAAGAACGCCCCTTCCGATCTGCGGCCGCTCGCCCTCGGCGACTCCGACAAGGTGGCCGTCGGTGACGAGACGATCGCCATCGGCGCGCCCTTCGGCCTGTCCAACACGGTGACGACGGGCATCATCAGCGCCAAGGACCGTCCGGTGGCCTCCAGCGACGGCAGCTCCAGCAGCAAGGCGTCCTACATGAGCGCCCTGCAGACCGACGCGTCCATCAACCCGGGCAACTCCGGCGGCCCGCTGCTGGACGCCTCCGGGGCGGTCATCGGCATCAACTCCGCGATCCAGTCCACGGGCAGCGGCGGCTTCGGCTCCGGTCAGTCCGGATCGATCGGCCTGGGCTTCGCCATCCCGATCAACCAGGCGAAGTACGTCGCCCAGCAGCTGATCAAGACCGGCAAGCCGGTGTACGCCAAGATCGGCGCGTCCGTCTCCCTGGAGGACTCCTCCGACGGCGCGAAGATCACCGACCAGGGCACGGGCGGCGCCGCCGCGGTCGAGTCCGGCGGCCCGGCGGACAAGGCCGGCCTGAAGCCCGGCGACGTCATCACCAAGCTCGACGACCACGTGATCGACAGCGGCCCCACCCTGATCGGCGAGATCTGGACCCACGAGCCCGGCGACAAGGTCACGATCACCTACAAGCGGGGCGGCCAGGAGCACACGGTGGACCTGACGCTGGGCGCACGCGAGGGCGACAGCTGACGGGGCCACCCGCCGCGGCCGACGGGCCGGTAATCTGTACCCGCGCCGTCGGTCTCCGCCGGCGCGGGGAGGTGTGCCCGAGCGGCCTAAGGGAACGGTCTTGAAAACCGTCGTGGCAGCGATGTCACCGTGGGTTCAAATCCCACCGCCTCCGCAGAAGTTGTGGATACGCAGGTCAGAAGGGGTGCTCCTTGATGAGGGGCGCCCCTTTTGCATGCGTTCCTCTCTGAACGCGGGCCGGCCTCTGGCTGTCGGCTCAGAAGCCTGCGGCAGCCATCACGCGGGAGCGCAGGGGCTCGGTCGTGAGCATGTCGGCGAACTGCCACGAGTAGTTCGTGACCTCTTCCTCTTGCAGTTCGACCGCGTCGGCGGTGGTGCGGAACAGGAACCGGAAGTCGAAGTGCGGGTGCTCTGGTTCGTTTCCTCGGCCAGCTCGCGCAGGGCGGCGTCCCGCAGGCTTGTGTCCTCGGCCTCGATGTGCCCGCCGGGCAGCAGCCACTTGCGCAGGGCCCGGTGCCCGATGGTGAGGACGCGGCCGTCCGGGCGGACGAGGGCGGCGCCCGTCCTGTGGAAGGCGAGCTGAACCGGCCGCACGGTGCGGATGCGGCCACGGTGCGGTGCGGCTACTCCACGGCCGGGTCCTCCTGGGTCTGGCGTACCGCGCGGCGTACCGCCTGTTCGACTTCGTGGGGGTCGGTGCCCGTCGCCGCGGCCCGGGAGGTGATCGCCTCGTGCACCGCGTCCGAGGCCGCGCAGAAGCGGCGCCGCTGCTCGTCGTACGCCTCGCCGGTCAGGCCCGCCAGGCGGGCGCGTTCCTCCTCGGCGGTGCGTTCCAGCCTGATCAGTTCATCCGGTATGTCCGTCACGTTCGGATCGTAAAAGGGTTCGCGCCCTGGCGCCTGCCCAGCCGCCCGGGGCCGTCGCTCAGCGGCCTTGGTGCCCGGTCATCCGGGCCGCCGACGCGATCGTGGCGCGGGCCTCGCGCTCGGCCAGGCCGGTCGTCCGGGCCGCCTCGGTCAGGGCGTCCGCCAGGGCGGGGCCGAGGCCGTTCTCGTAGGCGCGGCAGGCCGCCCAGAACAGGCGGGTGTTGCGCTGGCCCTCGTGCGCGCAGAGGACGAAGTGGACCAGGCCGTGACCCTGGTCCCCGGGGGCGGTCGGCGCCGGGTGGCTGGACCGGGGCGGCGGGACCAGGAGGCGGAGCAGGGCCGGCGGGCAGGGGGCCGGAGGCAGCTGGGCGGTGCCGGGGGCCACGGTGTAGACGCCGTGCTCGGTGCGGGAGCCGGGGCCCACCAGGTAGCCGCCGGCGCCCCGGATGTCGATGCCGGGGGCGAGCCGGCCGGCCGAGTTGGGGACCACGGTGTCCGGCGGGCCGCTCAGCCACAGGTGACGGCCGCCGCTCGGGGTGAGTACGACGACCGTCTCCGGGATCGTGAACAGGTGGCGCAGGGCCAGTTCGCGCAGGGCGGCGGCGGAGTCCGTGCCGGACTTGGTGTCCAGGTCGACGCCGATCAGGTGGTACGGCGGCAGTCCACAGGCGATGCCGTAGCCGGTGGCCCAGGGTGCGGCGGCGAACAGGGCGCGGACGCGTCCGGGGTCGGTGGTGGCGTCGTACACGCCGTGGCCGGGGCGGCCGCAGGCGCCGTGGCAGGGCGGTCCGCCCCGGGCCGGTTCGTCGCGGTGCGGTGAGCGCAGGGCCGGGAGTTTCGTCCGGGACAGGGGGATGACGGCCAGGCCGCGCTCGGCGGCGGACAGGGCGTGCGCGAGGGCCAGTGCCGTGGCCTGCCGGTCGGTGGTGGCCATGACTCCATAGTCGTACAAGTGTTCGATGAAGGGAAGGGTGGATGTCGGTTACGCGCCGACGGGGGGTGCGTGGCGAGATCTGTGGCGGAACGATTCACCCGTTGTGTCGCTTATGGGGCGGAAGGGCTTACCGGTCCTGTCTCGGGCGGGAAACGGCTAAAGACGCCGATAGGGGTTTATCGACTTGTCATCACGCTTGAGTGCGAATCATGGCTTCCGACGTGGTTCGCCGGTGATCCGCTGGGCAACTCTGGTTCCGCGACGTCGTCCACGAGCGTCAAGGCGGCCGGCCGACCGCCTCGACACGAGCAGCGGTTCACACACTTCGGGCCCTCGGGCCGCTCAGTGCTTGGTTCTGGAGGAACACATGGCAAGCATCCGTACCGCCCGCGTTCTCGCCGCCGTCTCCGCCCTGCCGCTCGCGGCCGTCCTCTTCACCGGTGTCGCGGCGGCGGACAACGGCGCCTTAGCGGCCGACGGATCGAACGCCGGGGGCGGCGGGGGTGCTCGGCAGCGGTGTCGGTGACAACCGCAACGCGTCCGTCAACTTCACGCCGTTGTGGGGGTGAGTGTCTGGGGCATGAGTTCGTGGGGTGGGTGAGTTCGTGGGGGTGAGTTCCTAGGGGGCTCCGTCGAGGTTCTTCGTGGGGAGGGGCCTCGTGGGGTGAGGTGCTTCAGGGTCGTGACACGGCTGCGCGGCGGTTGCTTCGGTGCCGCCGCGTTGTCGTGTCCGGCGACCTTGACAGCAGCTGGAGGAGTTCGGTTCTGCGGCAGGGAGCGGGCGGGACTCCGTGGCCGAGCGGCGGCTGCCGCCGAACACCCGCGGGGGTCCCGGCATCAGGGCTGGTCCTGACCTCGTACGGGTGAGTCCTCAGGGCCGTACCCGGTCACTCCCCAGGGTCGTCTCCGGTGGCTCCTCGGGGTCGTACTCGGCGGCTCCTCAGGGTCGTACCCGCAGACGGGGCGGACCCGTGCTCCACCTTCAGGAGGTGGAGGCAGCCCTACCCCTACAACCTGAGGGGGACCCGCCATCAGGACCTGCGGCCGATACCCGGGCGGGGTCCCCGCTCCTAGCGTGGAGCCATGACCACACCCGTCTGCACCAGCGCCTCGGCCGCCGCCGCACCCAGGCGGCAGACCCCCCTCTATCCGACGTTCGCGGCGTACGTGCGGGCCCGCCAGCCGGTCCTGCTGCGCACCGCGCGCTCGCTGACCGCGAACCCGAACGACGCCGAGGACCTGCTGCAGACCGCGCTGGCCAAGACCTATGTCGCCTGGGAGCGGATCGAGGACCACCGGGCGCTGGACGGCTATGTGCGCCGGGCGCTCGTGAACACCCGTACCTCCCAGTGGCGCAAGCGCCGGGTGGACGAGTTCGCCTGCGAGGAGCTGCCCGAGCCCGAGCCGCTGCCCCAGGGCGAGGACCCGGCCGAGCGGCAGGCGCTGCGCGACGCGATGTGGCGGGCGGTGCTGAGGCTGCCGGCGCGCCAGCGGGCGATGGTCGTCCTCAGGTACTACGAGGACCTGAGCGAGGCCCAGACCGCCGAGCTGCTCGGGGTGTCGGTGGGCACGGTGAAGTCGGCGGTCTCCCGGGCGCTGGGCAAGCTGCGCGAGGACCCGGAGCTGACCCCGGCCCGCTAGACCGCCGCGCCCGTGGTGACCACCGGCCCGCCGGAGAACTCCGCCCTCGGTGACCGGAGCGTGACGCACCCCCTAGTGACATACCGCGTGGTATGTGCGCAGAATCAGCGCAACCTCTACCACCGCGTAGGCAATGTCGCCCGGGAGGACTCCGTGCTGAGCACCATGCAGGACGTACCGCTGCTGATCTCCAGGATCCTGACCCACGGGTCCACGGTCCACGGATCGTCGCGGGTGACCACCTGGACCGGGGAGTCCGAGCCGCACCGGCGCACCTTCGCCGAGATCGGGGCCCGTGCCGCCCGGCTGGCCCACGCCCTGCGGGACGAGCTGGGCGTGACCGGCGACGACCGGGTCGGCACGCTCATGTGGAACAACTCGGAGCACGTCGAGGCGTACTTCGCCGTGCCGTCCATGGGCGCGGTGCTGCACACCCTCAATCTGCGACTGCCCGCCGAGCAGTTGGTGTGGATCGTCAACCACGCGGCCGACAAGGTCGTCATCGTCAACGGCTCGCTGGTCCCGCTGCTCGCGCCGCTGCTCCCGCAGCTGCCGACGGTCGAGCACATCGTCGTCTCCGGTCCCGGCGACCGCGCCCCGCTGGCCGGTGCCGCCGCCCGGGTGCACGAGTACGAGGAGCTGATCGCCGGCCGGCCCGACCACTACGACTGGCCCGAGCTGGACGAACGCCAGGCCGCCGCCATGTGCTACACCTCCGGTACGACCGGCGAGCCCAAGGGCGTGGTCTACAGCCACCGTTCGGTCTACCTGCACTCCATGCAGGTCAACATGGCCCAGTCGATGGGCCTGACCGACCAGGACACCTCCCTGGTGGTGGTGCCGCAGTTCCATGTGAACGCGTGGGGGCTGCCGCACGCCACCTTCATGACCGGCGTGAACCTGCTGATGCCGGACCGCTTCCTCCAGCCGGCCCCGCTCGCCGAGATGATCGAGTCCGAACGGCCCACCCACGCGGCGGCCGTCCCGACCATCTGGCAGGGCCTGCTCGGCGAGCTCACCGCGCGGCCACGGGACGTCTCCTCCCTCGCCCAGGTCACCATCGGTGGCGCGGCCTGCCCGCCGTCCCTGATGACGGCCTTCGACAAGCTGGGCATGCGGGTCTGCCACGCCTGGGGCATGACGGAGACCTCCCCGCTGGGCACGGTGGCCCGCCCGCCGGCTCACGCGGCCGGCACCGACGAGGAGTTCCGCTACCGCGTCACCCAGGGCCGCTTCCCGGCGGGCGTCGAGGCCCGCCTCACCGGTCCCGACGGCGCGCGCCTGCCCTGGGACGGCGAGTCGGCCGGCGAGCTGGAGGTGCGCGGCCCCTGGATCGCGGGCGCCTACTACAACGGCCCCGACGCCGAACCCCTGCGCCCCGGCGACAAGTTCAGCGCGGACGGCTGGCTGAAGACCGGGGACGTCGGCACCGTCTCCCCCGACGGCTATCTCACCCTCACCGACCGGGCCAAGGACGTCATCAAGTCCGGCGGTGAGTGGATCTCCTCGGTCGAGCTGGAGAACGCGCTGATGTCCCACCCGGACGTGGCCGAGGCCGCCGTGGTCGCCGTACCCGACGACAAGTGGGGCGAGCGCCCGCTGGCCACGGTCGTCCTGCGGCCCGGCGCGAGCGCCGACTTCCTGGCCCTGCGCACCTTCCTCGCCGAGGAGGTCCGGATCGCCCGCTGGCAGCTGCCCGAGCGCTGGACCACCGTCGAGTCGGTCCCGAAGACGAGCGTGGGCAAGTTCGACAAGAAGGTGCTGCGCCGGCGGTACGCGGAGGGGGAACTGGAGGTCACCCGCCTGTGACGGCGGTACGGACGCCCCGGCCGTGACGGTCGCGGGTACGTGCCCGGCCCTCTCCTGTCGCTGAACGAGGCCGGGGCCGGAGCCCACACGTGGTGGGTTCCGGCCCCGGCCTGCGGTGTCGGCGTCTCGGCGTCAGCGCCGGCCGGTCCGCAGCGTCGTCGCCCAGCCCAGCGCCAGCCACACGCCCGCCACCGCGCACACCCCGGCCCAGCCCCAGTGTCCGAAGGCGGGCCCCGCGGCGGCCGAGGCGAGGGCGCCGCCGGCGAAGCCCGAGACGACGTAGGCCGTGTTGGCGGTGGCCGGTGTGGTGGTCGTGGTCAGGGCCACGGTCTGGTTGGCCACGTGCGAGGCGACCAGGGCCGCGTGGATCGCGATCGCGGCGGCGAACAGCGCCGGCAGCACGTGCCCGCCGAGCCAGAACAGCGGTACGGCGACGGCGGCCAGCGCGAACGCGGTGCCGACGACCCGCGCGGCACCGAACCGGTCCACCAGGCCGCCCGCCAGCGGCGCCACCGCGCTCGCGGTCAGCCCGAAGAGGCCGAAGAGCCCGGCGGTCGCGGTGGACAGGCCGTACGCCGGCCCGGTCAGCAGCAGGGACAGCGAGGTCCACAGGGCGCTCCAGGCGCCGAACATCCCCGCCTGCCGGAGGCACGCCCGGCGCAGCTCGGGGGAGCGGCGCAGCAGCCCCGGCAGCTCGGCTATCCCGGAGAACAGCCCGCCCTGCCGCGCCGGCCGGTCGGACGGCAGGGCCAGCGCGGTGGCCAGCCCCAGGGCCAGGGTGAGGACGGCGGACCCGGCGAACACCCAGCGCCAGCCGAGGCCCTGCCCGGCGAGGCCGCCGAGCACCCGGGCCGCGACGATGCCGGTGAACAGCCCGGCGATGACGGCGGCGACGTGCCGGGCACGCCGGTCGGCCGGGGCGCGGGCGGCCACCAGCGGGACCAGCAGCTGCGGGATGACGGTCGCCGCGGCGGCGACGAAGACGGCGGCGGCCAGGGCCGCGGTGCCCGGTGCCACGGCCGCGGCGAGCAGCGCGACCGTGGTGGCGACGGAGAGCCAGGCGACGAGCGGGCGGCGGTTGACGCGGTCGCCGAGCGGCGCGAAGAAGAGCAGGCCGGCGGCGTAACCGAGCTGCGCCACGGAGGCGATCCAGGCGACGGCCGACGGGGTGGTGCCGAAGTCGTGGGAGATCAGCGGGAGCAGCGGGGCCGCGAGGTAGATGTTGGCGGCCGTGACGGCGGTGCAGACGGCGATGAGCAGGAGGAAGAGGGAGCCGGAGGCCGGTCGCTCACGGATGGGTTCCCGGACGGGCGATGCCTGGTGGGTGGTGGTGGCTGACGGCATGGGGGGAGCTTCTCCTTAGAGCCGGCTCACACAACTAACTGGTTGGTTGACAGACGTCAACAGCGTGCGTCAGCGTCCGCATTCCCGTCAACCAAATAGTTGGTTACCGACTCCCGGGCGCCTACCCTGTCCCCATGGCAACAGTGAGGGACCCCGAGGCCACCAAGGCCCGGATCTTCGAGGCGGCGGTCGCCGAGTTCTCCCGGCACGGCATCGCGGGCGCCCGCATCGACCGCATCGCCGCCGCGGCCAAGGCCAACAAGCAGCTGATCTACGCCTACTTCGGCAACAAGGCGGAGCTGTTCACGCAGGTCCTCGGCCGGTGCATGGTCGACCTGGCCTCGGCCGTGCCCGTCGACCCCGACGACGTCGACGGCTGGGTGGACCGCCTCCTCGACTACCACGCCACCCACCCCGAGCTGCTGCGCCTGCTCTTCTGGGAGGGCATCGAGTACGGCACCGCCGAACTGCCCGACGAGGAGGCCCGCCAGGACCACTACGCCCGCAAGGTCACCCAGATCCGGGACGCCCAGGAACGGGGTGTCATCACGGACACCATCCCGGCCGGCGACCTGCTGATCCTGCTGATCTCCCTGACGAACTGGGTCTCCGCGGTCCCGCAGATGCGGCGCATCCTCGCGGGCCCGGGGGACGGCGACCAGGACCGCCTGCGGACCTCCGTGAAGGAGGCGGCCCGCAGGCTGGTCGCGCGCTAGTCCGTTGCCGTGTCCGGCAGGCGGGGAGCCTAGTTGGTGCCGATCCGGGCCAGCAGGTCGACGATCCTGCTCTGCACCTCGGTGCTGGTGGACCGCTCGGCGAGGAACAGCACGGTCTCGCCGGAGGCCAGCCGGGGCCGGTCGGCCTGGTCGACGGCGGCGGTGTAGACGACCAGCGGGGTGCGGTTGAGCTGCCCGTTCGCCCGCAGCCAGTCCACGATCCCGGCGCGGCGGCGGTGCACCTGCATCAGGTCCATCACCACCAGGTTCGGCCGGAACTGCCCCGCCAGCGTCACCGCGTCGTTGTCGCTCGCGGCCCGCGCCACCTGCATCCCGCGCCGCTCCAGCGTCGTGGTCAGCGCCAGTGCGATCTCCGCGTGCTCCTCGATGAGCAGCACCCGCGGCGGATGCTGCTCGCTGTCCCGGGGCGCCAGCGCCTTCAGCAGTACGGCGGGATCGGCGCCGTACGCCGCCTCGCGCGACGCCTGGCCGAGCCCGGCCGTGACCAGCACCGGCACCTCGGCCGCCACGGCGGCCTGACGCAGCGACTGCAGGGCCGTCCGGGTGATGGGCCCGGTCAGCGGGTCCACGAAGAGCGCGGCGGGGAAGGCCGCGATCTGCGCGTCGACCTCCTCGCGCGAGTGCACGATGACCGGCCGGTAGCCGCGGTCGCTGAGCGCCTGCTGGGTCGTCACGTCCGGCGCGGGCCACACCAGCAGCCGGCGCGGGTTGTCCAGCGGCTCCGGGGGCAGCTCGTCGTCCAGCGGCTGCGGGCGCGGGGTGTCCGCCACCTCCACGGCCCCGCCCGGACCGTCCAGCGGCTCCGGTCCCTCGGCGGCGTCGGGCTCCGGGGCGCCGATGGCGTACGACCGCCCGGCACCCTCGGTACCGGGGGCCGGCCGTCCCGGCATGGGCGGCTGACCGGCCGGCGAGGGCTGCGGCGCCTGGGGCCGGCCGACGGGTGCCGGGTGCCCGGGCACCGGCTCGGCCGCCGGGTGCGGCCGGGCGTCCTGGCGGGCGGCCGGGTCCGGGGGCGTGCCCAGCTTGCGCCGGCGGCCGGAACCGCCGGGCGCGTGCGGCGGCGGGGTCGCCGTCGGCTGCTGCACCTGCGCGGCCTGCCGGGCGAACGGCACGCCCTGTCCGAGCGTTCGCACGGAGATCGCCCGGCCCTGCGTCGAGTCCGGGTCGACCGGTGTGCCGCCCGCGGCCTCGGCGGGCAACGGCTGCGCGGCACGCGGCGGTTGACCGGCGTGGGGGGCGGCGGGAGCGGCAGGTGTGGTGGGGGCCGGGGTGCCGTGCGCCGGTGTGGGAGCCGGGAGCGGGGTTCCCGCGCCGGCGGTGTCGCCGGCACCCGGCCACTGCGGCGGGACGCCGGCCGCGGGGCCGCCGACGGGCGGCGCGGGCACGGGCCGGGCCCCCGGCGCCTGACCGGGCGCGGCCTCGGCGGGCAACGGCAGCGGGCCCGGACCCGCCACCGGGGTACCGGCGGGCGGGGTGCCCGGCTGCGCGGCGGCCGGAGCCTGCGGGGCCCGCGCGGGGGTGGGCTGCCCGGCGGCACCCTCGACGGGAGTGCCCTGGGCGGGAGTGTTCTGGGCGGGCATGCCGTGGGCGGGGGTGCCCTGGGGCGGCGTGGCCGGGGCCGGGGCCGCCGGGGCGGGCGCCGCCGGCGCGGACGGGGGCTGTCCCGGCGTGCCCTGGGCGGGTACGGGGGCGGCGCCGGGCCGGGCGCCGGGAGCCACGGGACCGCTCTGGAGGGGACCGCCCTGGAGGGGGATGCCCTGCCCGATCGTGCCCTGCGCGGCCGTGCCCTGCGCCGGAACGCCGGGCGCGGGGACGTGCGGACCGGGAACCGGCGGTACGGCGGCGGTCCCCTGCGGCACCTGGCCGTCAGCGTCCGGCACCGGCAGGGGCCGGGCCTGGCCGGGTACGGTCCCCGGCGCCACCGCCTGGGCGGCCTCGGCGGGCTGCGCCACGGCCCGGCGCCGGCGGCCGGTCGGTGCGCTGGTCGGGTGAGGCTGCGGCGGGGTGTGGTCCTCGGCCTGGTCGAGCGGTACGGCGTCGTGACGCCCGTCGACACCCGGCAGCCCCTCGACGGACACCGGCATCTGGGCGGGCAACTGCACCTGACCGGGCAGCGGCCCGGCACCGGGAACGCGCGGCCGACCGCCCTCGGCGATCCCGGCCCCCGGAGCGACGGGCGTACCGGCCACACCGGCGTCCGGCGCCGTGGGCACACCGGCACCGGGAGCCACCGGTACGGCCGTACCCGCGCCCGGGACCGTACCCGCGCCCGGGACCGTACCGTCGCTCGGGACCACGCCCGCGCCCGGGACCGGAGCCGTATCACTCATCGGGGCCGGAGTCTCCTGCGTCCCCTCAGCCCCATGGGTCCCGTCGGCCTCATGGGTTCCGTCTGTCGCGGGGGACCGGTCGGCGTCGGCCGGAGGCAGGGCGAAGACCGTGCGCGGACCGCTCGCCTCCTGCGCCGCGGCACGCTCCGCTGCGGCGGCCAGCGCGCGCCGGCGCCGCCCGCCCGGCGCCGCTTCGGCACCGGCCGCGGACCCGGCTTCGGCCGCCGGAAGGGCGGGCGGCAGGGCGGCCTGCGGCGCGGCGTCCACCTCGTGGCGGGCGGGCCGGCCCGTGCCCACGGGCACACCCTGCGGCGGTACGGTGCCGCCCAGCCCCGTACCCGAGGCGGCGGCCCCCGCGCTCTGCTCGGCCGAGGTCACGACGGCTCCTTCGGCCACGCCGGCGCCCTCACCGGTACCCGCGTCCACACCGTCGGCCGGCCGGGCGCGGCGCCGTCCGGTCCCGCCGGACGCGCTCTCCGCGCCCTCGGCCGCAACCGCGCCGGTCTCCCCGGCGGGCGCGGCGGCCCGCCGCCGGCGCCGTCCGGTCGGGGCCGGTGCCTCGATCTCACCGGTGTCACCGGCACCGGCCAGGTCACTTTCCAGGAAGGCGTCGGTGGAGGACCGGCGGGCCCGCCGCCGGCCACCCCCGCCGCCCTGCTCGGCCGCGCCGGCGTCGTCCCCGGCGGCCTCACCGGCGTCCGGCAGCGGCGCGGCGGCCACGGCGTCCGGCAGCGGCGCACCGGCGACAGCGTCCGGCAGCGGCCCGCCGGCCACGGCATCCGGCAGCGGTCCGCCGGGCACGGCACCGGCCACGGCGCCCGCGATGCGCGCGCCGGCGGCGTCCAGGGCCTGCGGGGCGATCGCGCCCGCTCCGCCTCCGAGGGGCACTTCGAGGACGTACGCGCTGCCGCTCATGCCCGGCACCTCGTGCGTCTGGAGCACGCCTCCATGGGCGCGCACGATCCCGCGCACGATCGGCTCGTGCACCGGGTCTCCCCCGGCGTACGGCCCGCGTACCTCGATCCGCGCGACCTCGCCCCGCTGGGCGGCGGCGACCACGACGGTGTTGTCCAGGTAACCGCCGGCCGACACGGGCGTGTTGCCGGTGGCGTCGACCCCGGCGACGTCCGCGACGAGGTGCGCGAGCGCCACGGCGAGCCGCTGCGGGTCGACCTCGGCCTCGATGGGCGGCGCGTGCACGGCGAACTGCACCCGCCCCGGCCCGATCAGTTCGACGGCCCCGTCCACACCGGCGGCGACGACGGCGTCCAGCATCACCTTCGTACGGGTGATGTCCTCGGTGCCCGTGTCCAGCCGCTGGTAGCCGAGGACGTTGTCGATGAGGGTGGTGATCCGGGAGTACCCGGCGGACAGGTGGTGCAGCACCTGGTTGGCCTCGGGCCACAGCTGGCCGGCGTCGTCGGCCGCCAGCGCGGACAGCTCGCGCCGCAGCTCGTCCAGCGGCCCGCGCAGCGACTGCCCGAGCAGGGTCAGCAACTGCTCGTGCCGCCCGGAGAGGGCCTCGTACCGGTCCTTCTCCCGCTCGGCCAGCGCCGCGTACCGCTCCTCGCCGGCCGCCAGCTCCTCCGCGTGCTTCTCGCGCTGCTCCTCGACCTCGGCGTCGTGCTGCCGGCGCAGTTCCTCGATCTCGGCGACGTGCTGCTGGCGCAGCGCGGTCAGGTCGGAGGCGTGTTCCTCGGAGAGCCGCTCCAGCTCGTCGGCGTGCGCCTTCTCCAGCGCGGCCTTCTCCTCCACCACCGCGTCGTACGGCCGGCGGTCGGTGAAGGTCATCACGGCGCCGACGAGCTGGTCGCCGTCCCGCACCGGCGCGGTGGTCAGGTCGACCGGCACCTTCTGGTCGCCCTTGGACCACAGCACCTGGCCGCGCACCCGGTGCTTGCGGCCGGAGCGCAGGGTGTCGGCGAGCGGCGACTCGTCGTACGGGAAGGGCGAGCCGTCGGCGCGCGAGTGCAGCACGAGGGTGTGCAGCTCCTTGCCGCCCAGCTCACCGGCCCGGTACCCCAGTATCTGGGCGGCGGCCGGGTTGACCAGCACGATCCGCCCGTCGGTGTCGGTGCCCACGACACCTTCCGCGGCCGCCCGCAGGATCATCTCGGTCTGCCGCTGCGAGCGGGCCAGCTCCGCCTCGGTGTCGACGGTCCCGGACAGATCCCGGACCACGATCATCAGCAGCTCGTCGCCGGTGTAGCCGTAACCGTCGTACGCCTGCTGCCCGTTCTCCAGGTTCGCGCTGGTCACCTCGACCGGGAACTCGGTTCCGTCGGTGCGCCGCGCGACCATCCGGGTGGGCTTGGTCCGCCCCTGCGGGGCCATGTGGTCGGGCCGCCGCATCGAGCCGGGGATGAGCCGCGAGTCGAACTGCGGCAGCAGGTCGAGCAGCCCACGGCCGACGAGAGCCGTGCCCGGCGTCTCGAAGGCCTCCAGCGCGATGGTGTTGGCGTTGACGACGGTTCCGTTGGCGTTGACCAGGACCAACGCGTCCGGCAGCGCGTCGAGTATGGCTGCGAGGCGAGCAGCGCCTCGGGATGGCCTGCTGCTCACGAGACGCCTTCCTCCCTGTTACCGCACCTTGCCGACCGCTCGGGCCATCTTGCCAAGGGGCCCGCGACGTGTCACGCGAGGGAGTCTAAGGGCACGGGTCGTCCTCGCGGCGCCGGATGGCGGGGAGGTCCCACGAGGAAGTGACGGCGAACGCATGACCGATACCCCGGCTGCGCGAGACCTTCCCGGCTCCTTTACGGAACCGGCGCGCCCGCCGAACCCACACGTCACGCCCGCCGCCGGCGGTCGGGTCGGCCCGACGGGAGCCACCGGTCCAGGGCTCGGCTCAGACGGGGGTGCGGGTTCGTGGGGTGGCCTGGAGAGGGGTGCCGGTACGTGGGCCGGCCTGGGCCGGGTTGCCGGTCTGTGGGTCGGTGCGGGCGGGGCCGCCAGTCCTTGGGTCGACGGGGGCGGGGCTGCCGTTCTGCGGCCCGGCCCAAGAGGAGCCGCCGATGCGCGGCAGCAGGGGCACCATGTGGTCCCACCGGGCGATCCGGCACCCGTCCCCGCGGTCGTACGTGGCGTCGACCGGGCGTCCGGCCCAGGTGCCGGTGATCCGGGCGGTGGCCGGACCGCCGTGGACCATGGCGCAGACGGTGCCGGGGGCGACCGGCGCGAAGGGATCCCGCCCCCACCGCGTGTTCTCGTCGAGCACCCGGCAGGCCCCGGCGACATCCGGGTGCCGGCCGGACTCGGGGTGGCAGCGCACGTCGTACCTCCCGTCCCGCCCGACACCGGCGTGCCGGATCACGACGGTGAGGTGATCACCCTGGTCCTCGGGCCGGACGGGGGGCGGCATGGCCCCGGACGGGCGGTCCTCGGGCCGGACCGGCGGCGGCATGGCCCCGGCCGCGGCGGCGGGTACGGCGGCGAGGGGGAGGAGGCAGGCGGCGACGGCGAGGGACGCCAGGACACGGTGGCGGCACCGCGCGATGACCGACGGGATGGACGGGACGGGTGGGACCGGAAGGACCGGCAGGACGGAGACCATGCCCTGTCAACGCCGGACGGGCCGCGACGTTGCGCCGCGCCGTCCGGGAGGTCGGACCGTGCCGTCCGGGACGCTGGGCCATTCCCTCGGGAAGCCCTTTGCCCTGTGGCCCGACTGCCTAGTACCGTGGGGGGCGATTGGTGACAGGGCACTCGCCTGTGTCATCATCTGCACGCACCACTCGCGCGCTCGCGTGAGCGGTTGTGCTGGAGGCGTCGCCTAGTCCGGTCTATGGCGCCGCACTGCTAATGCGGTTTGGGCCTTAAAGCCCATCGAGGGTTCAAATCCCTCCGCCTCCGCTCCCAACCGAAGCCCCGGTCCCCAGGACCGGGGCTTCGTCGTTCCCCCGGTTCACTCCCCCCACCCTGAGTCTGCGGACGTTTCCGCAGGTCAGAGGGGGTACGGGGACCGGATTTCACATGACGGCGGCAGTCATGTAATGTTCTTCCTGTCGCCGCGAGCGGGCCGAAAGGACCGGGAGCGAAGGCAGAAAATAAGAAAACAAGCACTCGTAGCTTAACGGATAGAGCATCTGACTACGGATCAGAAGGTTGCAGGTTCGAATCCTGCCGAGTGCACACAGGTGAGAGGCCCCGGAGAAATCCGGGGCCTCTTGCGTTTCAGGGGCGTACAGCGGCGGAGTACAGCAACCCCGTCAGCCGGCACCGCTGAGGTGTGGCCCACTGGCCGAGACGCCCGCGTCGCATCTACGCCGGTGAACGGAGAAGGGTGACCATGGCGCGGACCGAGTACTACGACGATTCGGCGGCACCGGATCCGAACAGCTTGGTGGTCGCCGCGTCCGCCGTGGTGACCGACGACGAGGGACGCATTCTCCTCCAGCGCCGACGGGACAACGATCTCTGGGCGCTGCCAGGCGGCGGTATGGAGATGACCGACTCACTCCCGGGAACAGCCGTCCGCGAGGTGAAGGAGGAGACCGGCCTGGACGTGGAGATCACCGGGCTCGTGGGCACGTACACCGACCCTCGTCACGTCATCGCCTACTCGGACGGTGAGGTGCGCAGGCAGTTCAATGTCTGCTTCACCGCCCGTGTGGTCGGCGGCCGGCTCGCGATCTCGGACGAGTCGACGGAGGTGCGGTTCGTCCAGCCGGAGGAGATCGATCAGCTGCCGATGCACCACACGCAGCGGCTGCGGATCCGTCACTTCCTGGAAGGCCGGGATCGGCCCTATCTCGGCTGATTCGGCCCGGGGTGTGTCGGACCCACCCCGTACCCTCCCCGGTGATGGCACAGGTCTGGAGATGTTCGGGGCTTCGCTGGTCGGTGGATGGGCCGGTGTTGGTGTGGGGTGGTGGGCGGCGTAGCGCGCTGGCCCGGGGGAGGCGGATCGCCTTTGCCGTGCCGGAGGGGGGTGTGCGGGCGTGTGCCGGGGCGCGGGGGAACGAGTGTCCGGTGCGGGCCGTCGTACCGGGACGGAGTACGGGCGGCCGGTGCGAGGAGTGCGCGCGGCTGGCGCGGGCGCACTCGGTGGCCGCCGACACGGTCGCCGACGACCCCCGGCCGTACCGGGTCTACCTGGCCTGGTTCGGGCCGGGCCTGGTGAAGGCCGGCATCACCGCCGTGGAGCGCGGACCGGCCCGGCTGCTCGAACAGGGCGCCGTCTGTTTCAGCTGGCTCGGCACCGGTCCGCTGATGGCCGCCCGGCGCGCCGAGGAGCTGCTGCGGGCCGCGCTGCGCGTGCCGGACCGGGTTCCGTACACCGAGAAGCGGGCGGTCCGGTCGGCACTGCCGGGCACCGAAGCGGAGCGTGTCGCCGAGGTGCGGGAGCTGCACGCGCGGGCCGTCGCGCTCGCCGGGTGGCCGGAGTCGCTGCGCGCCGAGCCCTGCCAGGTCGTGGACCACGTGGGGGTGTTCGGGCTCGCGGGGGTCCCGGAGGCGTACGGCGAGGTGCTGGAACTCGTGCCGGGCGGGAGCGTGCGCGGGGAGCTGGTCGCGGCCGCCGGACCCGATCTCCATCTGGCCGTCGGCGGGCGCGGAGCCGTCGTCCTCGACACCCGGCTGATGACGGGGTGGGAGCTGGTGCCGGCCGAAGGGGCGGTGGACGGATGCGCTTTCCCCGTCCGGGAGTTCGGCAGGGAGCCGGACGGGCTGTTCTGACCGGCGGGGCACCGCCGGTATCCGGCTCCCGGGCCGCCCCAGGCGTTTCTCAGAGAAAACACAGAATCCGGAAAGCGTCTTCTCAGAGCGCCCCGACAGGGTGACCGGCATGACCACGACCTCGCCCCAGGGGCGCACCGAACTGCTGAGGCCGGACGGGAGCCCCGTCCGCGTGCTTGTGGTGGACGACGAGCTGTCGATCACCGAACTGCTGAGCATGGCCCTGCGCTACGAGGGCTGGCAGATCAGGAGCGCGGGCGACGGACAGGGGGCCGTCCAGGCGGCCCGCGAGTTCCGGCCCGACGCCGTCGTGCTCGACATGATGCTGCCGGACATGGACGGCCTGTCCGTGCTCGGGCGGCTGCGGCGCGAACTGCCGGACGTGCCCGTGCTGTTCCTCACCGCCAAGGACGCGGTGGAGGACCGTATCGCCGGGCTCACCGCCGGCGGCGACGACTACGTCACCAAGCCGTTCAGCCTGGAGGAGGTCGTCGCCCGGCTGCGCGGGCTGATCCGCCGGTCGGGCGCCACCGACCGGCGCTCCGACTCCGTGCTCGTCGTGGGCGACCTGACCCTGGACGAGGACAGCCACGAGGTCTTCCGGGGCGGTGAGTCCATCCACCTCACCGCCACCGAGTTCGAACTGCTGCGCTTCCTCATGCGCAACCCCCGGCGGGTGCTCAGCAAGGCGCAGATCCTGGACCGCGTGTGGTCGTACGACTTCGGCGGCCAGGCCAATGTCGTGGAGCTGTACATCTCCTACCTGCGGCGGAAGATCGACGCCGGGCGCGAGCCGATGATCCACACGCGGCGGGGGGCCGGTTATCTGATCAAGCCCGCCGCGTCGTGAGCGGACGGCGGCGGCCCGGTCCGCGACGGCGCCGGACGGGTCAGCCGCGCACCCTGCGGACCCGGCTCGTCGTCGCGTCCGTGACGCTGATCGCGGTGGTGTGCGCGGTGATCGGCACGGTGACCACGCTGGCGCTGCGCTCGCATCTGTACGGCCAACTGGACGAGCAGCTGCGAGAGGCCACGGCGCGCGCGTCGGGCGCCTTCGCGCCGCCCGGCCCGGACACGGGCATCGGCCTGCCCGGCCAGGGAGCCCGCCAGCCGCGCCGCACGCCGGCCGACCTCGGCGAGTTCGTCAGGCACGGTCCCCAGCCCAGCGGCACGGTCGCGGCCGTCGTCAACGGCGGCGCCGTCGGCTACGGCAAGGTCGGCGAGAAGTCCGCGTCCACGTTCGCCATGAGCGCCAAGGACCTCACCGACGCCCAGAAGAGCGCGCTCGGGGAGGTGGCCCGGGACGGCAGGGCGCACACCGCGCGGCTGCCGGGGCTCGGCACGTACCGGGTCCAGTACCGGAGTGGCTACTACGTCGGCATCCCCACCCGGGAGACCGACAGCAACATCAACACCCTCATCCTGGTCGAAGTCTGCGTCACCGCCGCCGGACTCGTCGCCGCCGCCATCGCCGGCTACGTGCTCGTCGGTGTCGCCACCCGCCCCCTGCGCAGGGTCGCCGCCACCGCCACCCGCGTCTCCGAACTGCCACTGCACACCGGCGAGGTGAACCTCAGCGAGCGGGTCCCGGTGGCGGAGTGCGACCCGCACACGGAGGTCGGCCGGGTCGGCGCCGCGCTCAACCGGATGCTGGATCACGTCCACGGCGCCCTGCACGCCCGCCAGCAGAGCGAGACACGGGTACGCCAGTTCGTGGCCGACGCCAGCCACGAGCTGCGCACCCCGCTCGCCTCCATCCGCGGCTACGCCGAACTCACCCGACGCGGACACGAGGAGATCGGCCCCGACACCCGGCACGCCCTCGGGCGGATCGAGTCCGAGGCCGGGCGGATGAGCCTGCTCGTGGAGGACCTGCTGCTGCTCGCCCGGCTCGACGCGGGCCGGCCGCTCCAGTGGGAGCACACCGATCTGGTCCCGCTGGTCGTCGACACCGTCAGCGACTCCCGCGCGGCGGGCCCGGACCACACCTGGCGGCTCGACCTGCCCGACGCGCCGGCCCTGGTCTCGGCGGACCCGGTGCGCATCCAGCAGGTGCTGGTCAACCTGCTGGGCAACGCCCGCAAGCACACCCCGCCCGGTACGACCGTCACCGCGCGGGTGCGCCGGCACGGGCCGTGGATGTGCGTGGACGTGGAGGACGACGGGCCGGGCATCCCGGCCCGGCTGCTGCCGCACGTCTTCGAGCGGTTCGCCCGGGGTGACTCCGCGCGCTCCCGGGCCACCGGGTCCACGGGCCTCGGGCTCGCCATCGTGCAGGCCGTGGCCGCCGCGCACGGGGGCGCCGTGACCGTGGACAGCGCGCCCGGCCGCACGGTGTTCACGCTGCACCTGCCCGCCCTGCCCGCCCTGCCCGCCGCCGGCCCCGTACGGGAAGCGCACCCCACCGCCCCGGCCCCGGCAGCACCCCCGCGTCCCCACTCACAGCCGCAGCACAGCGCCACCACATGGGCGCGACAGGGGGCCTGAGAAGAGTCGGTGCCATGCGAACCGACTCTTCTCCCGGCACCCTGCCGGCGCGGGAGCACCTCCCGGCCGGAGACGCCGGTACGCCTGTCCTGGACGTAGTGATCCCCGTCTACAACGAGGAGAAGGACCTCCCGCCCTGTGTGCGCCGGCTGCACGAGCACCTCGCGCGCACCTTCCCGTACGCGTTCCGCATCACCATCGCGGACAACGCCTCCACGGACACCACCCCCCTGGTGGCGGCGCGGCTGGCGGCCGAGATACCCGAGGTGGGCACCGTACGGCTGGAGCAGAAGGGCCGGGGACGGGCGCTGCGGACCGTGTGGTCGGCCTCCGACGCCCCGGTCCTCGCGTACATGGACGTCGACCTGTCCACCGATCTCAACGCCCTGCTGCCGCTGGTGGCGCCGCTGATCTCCGGCCACTCGGACCTGGCGATCGGCTCCCGGCTGGCCCGCGCCTCCCGGGTCGTACGGGGTCCCAAGCGGGAGTTCATCAGCCGGGCCTACAACCTGATCCTGCGCGGTTCGCTCCAGGCCCGCTTCTCGGACGCGCAGTGCGGCTTCAAGGCGATCCGCCGGGACGTGGCCCAGGTGCTGCTGCCGCTGGTGGAGGACACCGGCTGGTTCTTCGACACCGAACTGCTGGTGCTGGCCGAGCGGGCGGGCCTGAGGATCCACGAGGTGCCGGTCGACTGGGTCGACGACCCCGACTCCACCGTGCACATCGTCAGGACGGCCACCGAGGACCTCAAGGGCGTGTGGCGGGTCGGCAAGGCCCTGGCCACCGGTTCGCTGCCGCTGGACCGGCTGACCCGGCCCTTCGGTGACGATCCGCGCGACCGCGAGCTGACCGGCGTGCCGCACGGCCTGGCCCGCCAGCTCGTCGGCTTCTGCGTGGTCGGCGGTCTGTCCACCCTCTTCTACCTGGTGCTGTACAGCGCCTTCCGGCAGGCCGCCGGCCCCCAGACCGCCAACGCGCTCGCGCTGCTGGTCTCCGCCGTCGCCAACACGGCCGCCAACCGCCGGCTCACCTTCGGGGTGCGCGGGCGGGGCGGCGCGGCCCGGCACCAGGCGCAGGGCCTGGTCGTCTTCGGCATCGGGCTCGCCCTGACCAGCGGCTCGCTCGCCGCCCTGAACGCGGCCGGCGACAGCCCGGCGCACTCCACCGAACTGGCGGTGCTCATCGCCGCCAACCTCGCGGCGACCGTGCTGCGGTTCCTGCTCTTCCGCGCCTGGGTCTTCCCGGACCGGACGGACACCGGCTCGGCCCCGACCGCCCCGGTCCCGACGGCCGCCCGGCCCGCCCCGGCCCCGTACGCGTGGCCGCACCAAGCCCCCACGTACCTCCACGCCACCGAGACCACCACAAGCGCCACCACACCACTGCGGCCGGCGTGCCCGCACTCCACCGACCCGGGGGACACCCGATGACCACCCATGACGCCCCGCCGACGACCGCGCCCGGCGCCACGACCGTACGGGAGCCGGCCGCCGGGCCGGGACAGCCGTTCGTACGGCGGCTGTGGCGCGGCCGGCCCGAGGACCCCCGCTGGGCGCGCCCGGCGCTGCTGGTCCTGCTGGCCGCCACCCTCCTGCTCTACCTGTACGGCCTCGGCGCCTCCGGCTACGCCAACTCCTTCTACTCGGCGGCCGTCCAGGCGGGCAGCACGTCCTGGAAGGCGTTCTTCTTCGGCTCGCTGGACGCGGGCAACGCCATCACCGTGGACAAGCCGCCGGCCGCGCTGTGGCCGATGGCGCTGTCCGTGCGCCTCTTCGGCCTGAACTCCTGGGCGATCCTGGCGCCCGAGGTGCTGATGGGCGTGGCGACCGTCGCCGTCGTGTACGCGGCCGTGCGCCGCCGGTTCTCTCCGGTGGCCGGTCTGGTCGCGGGTACGGTGCTGGCGCTCACCCCGGTCGCGGCGCTGATGTTCCGGTTCAACAATCCGGACGCGCTGCTGGCCCTGCTGATGTCGGCGGCCTGCTACCTCGTCGTCCGCGCCCTGGAGGACGGCCGGACGAAGTGGCTGGTGTGGGCCGGGACCGCGGTCGGTTTCGCGTTCCTCGCCAAGACGCTCCAGGCGTTCCTGATCCTGCCGGCGCTGGCGGTCGTCTACGCGGTGTGCGCCCCGGTGCCGCTGAGGAAGCGCTTCGCCCAGCTGGCCGCGGCGACGCTCGCGCTGGTCGTCTCGGGCGGCTGGTGGGTCGCGGTCGTCGAGCTGTGGCCGGCCTCCTCCCGCCCGTACATCGGCGGTTCGCAGCACAACAGCTTCCTGGAGCTGACCTTCGGCTACAACGGCCTCGGCCGGCTGAACGGCGAGGAGACCGGCAGCGTCGGCGGCGGTGGGGGCGCGCGCGGCGGCGGGATGTGGGGCGAGACCGGCTGGGACCGGATGTTCGACTCCGAGATCGGCGGCCAGATCTCCTGGCTGCTGCCCACCGCGCTGATCCTGCTCGCCGCCGGCCTGGTGGCCACGCGCGGGGCCCGCAGGACCTCGGTCACCCGTGCCTCGTTCCTGGTCTGGGGCGGCTCGCTGCTGACGACCATGGTGGTGTTCAGCTACATGGCGGGCATCTTCCACCAGTACTACACGGTGGCCCTCGCCCCCTACCTCGCCGCCGTGACCGGCATGGGCGCCGGGCTGCTGTGGGAGCGGCGGCGCGAGGGATGGGCGGCCGTCACGCTCGCCGCGTCCCTCGTCGCGGCGGCGGCCTGGGGCTACGTCCTGCTCCACCGCACCCCGGACTACCTGCCCTGGCTGCGGTGGCTGGTCCTGGTCGGCGGGCTGGTCGCGGCGCTCGGCCTGGTCTTCGCCGGCCGGCTGACCCGGCGGCTCGCCCTCGCGACGGCGGCCGTGGGCCTGGTCGCCGCGCTGGCCGGACCGGCCGCGTACACCCTCAGCACCGTCCGGCAGGGCCACACCGGTTCGATCGTCACGGCCGGTCCGGCGGGCGCGAGCATGATGGGCGGCCGGGGCGGTGGTCCGGGCGGCCCCGGTGGCGGCCGCACCTGGGAGGGCATGCCCGGCCAGGGACAACGGAACCAGCAGAACCAGCAGGGGCAGCAGAACCAGCAGGGCGGACCCGGCGGGCAGGGCAACGGTTTCCCGGGCGGCGGTTTCCCCGGCGGCACACCGGGCCAGAACCAGCAGAACGGCACCCCCCGGAACGGCGCCCAGCCGAATGGCGCCCAGCCGAACGGCAACGGCTTCCCCGGCGGCGGCCGGACCCGTGAGGGCGGCATGAGCGGCGTCGGCGGCCTGCTGAACGGCGCGAGCGTGCCGGCCGAGGCCAGGAAGCTGCTGGAGCAGGACGCCGGTGACTACACCTGGGCGGCCGCCTCCACCGGTTCGCAGAACGCGGCGAGCTACCAGCTGGCCACGGGTGAGGCGGTGATGGCGATCGGCGGCTTCAACGGCACCGACCCGTCCCCGACGCTCGCCCAATTCAAGAAGTACGTCGCGGACGGCAGGATCCACTACTTCATCGCGGGCGGCGGCATGGGCGGGGGCATGGGCGGCGGCAACGGCACCGCCTCCCGGATCAGCTCCTGGGTGCAGAGCACGTTCACGAAGGTGACGGTGGGCTCGGCGACGTTCTACGACCTGACGCGGAAGGCGGACGACTGAGTCCGGAGACCGACCGGAAACTGTGTTGTACACCGTATAGCAACGCCTATACGGTGTACGGCATGTCCACCTCCCAAGGCCATCCCCAGCGCTGGCTGATTCTCGGCGTCATCTGTCTCGCGCAGCTCACCGTGCTGCTCGACAACACCGTCCTGAACGTGGCCATCCCCTCGCTCACCCGCGAGCTGCACGCGACGACCTCCGACATCCAGTGGATGATCAACGCGTACTCCCTGGTCCAGTCCGGCCTGCTGCTCACCGCCGGCAGCGCCGCCGACCGCTACGGCCGCAAGAAGATGCTGATCACCGGGCTCGTCCTGTTCGGCGCCGGTTCGCTGGTGGCCGGGCTCGCCGGCAGCACCGGCCAGCTGATCGCCGCGCGGGCCGGCATGGGCATCGGCGGCGCGCTGCTGATGACCACCACGCTGGCCGTGGCGATGCAGATCTTCGCGCCCGAGGAGCAGCCGAAGGCGATCGGCATCTGGAGCGCGGTCAACGCGCTCGGGTTCGCCGGCGGCCCGCTGATCGGCGGCTTCGTGCTCGACCACTTCTGGTGGGGCGCGATCTTCCTGATCAACCTGCCGGTCGCGGCGCTGGCCGTGGTCGCGGTGGTGATCCTCGTGCCCGAGTCCAAGAACCCGCGCGGCGACCGCCCGGACCTGGTCGGCGCGGTGCTGTCCACCATCGGCATGGCCTCGCTCGTCTACGCGATCATCTCCGGGCCCGGTCACGGCTGGACGTCGGCGCGGGTGCTGGTCACGGCGGCCGTCGCGGTGCTGGTGCTGGGCGCCTTCGCCTGGTGGGAGAGCCGGACCGAGGATCCGATGCTCGACATCCACTTCTTCCGGGACCGGCGGTTCACCGGCGCGGTCGCCGGGGCCGTGCTCATCGTGTTCGGCATGGGCGGCGCGCTGTTCCTGCTCACCCAGCACCTCCAGTTCGTCCTCGGCTACGAGCCGCTGGAGGCCGGTCTGCGGACCGCTCCGCTGGCGCTGACGGTGGTGGTGCTGAACTTCAGCGGGCTGTCCGCGAAGTGGTCGGCGCGGCTGGGCACGCCGGCGTCGATCGCGCTGGGGATGGTGTGCATGTCCGCGGGCCTGGTGTCCATCGCGGAGGTGGACTCCGGCGGCTACGCGGGCACGCTGCTCGGGCTGCTGCTGATCGGCGCGGGCTGCGCGGTGGCGAACCCGGCGATGGCGCACGCCATCATGAGCGCCATACCGCCGGAGAAGGCGGGGGTGGGCGCCGGCATCAACGGCACGCTGGCCGAGTTCGGCAACGGTCTCGGGGTGGCCGTCCTCGGCGCCGTGCTCAGCTCTTCCGTGGCCTCGGGCGAGTCGCTGTCCGCGGGGCTGGGCACGGGACAGCTGGTGGGAGCCGTCGCCGTGCTGGTCGGCGGGTTCGTGGCGGCCGGTCTGCTGCGCCGGGCGGAACGGGTCTCCGCCTGACGGGCCGGTGGCCCTCGGGCGCGGGGCCGCGCCCGCGTGGCGGCAGCCGCACGTCGGCTCGGCACGGCCCCGCGCCCCTTCGCGGCGGCCTCGGACCTAGCATCTTGGCAAGCGATGTGAGCTGGAGAAAGGTGCGCCGGTGACGAAGCAGGCAGGCCGGTCGGCGCGGGACAGCGTCTGGCGGGAGCGCAAGCCCCGGCGCGGGGGACGCGGCGGGCAGCCCTCCGGGCTGGACCGGGAGCGGATCACCGAGGCGTCGGTGCGGCTGCTGGACGCCGAGGGGCTCGCCAAGTTCTCCATGCGCCGGCTGGCCGCCGAGCTGAACGTCACCGCGATGTCTCTGTACTGGTACGTCGACACCAAGGACGACCTGCTCGAACTCGCCCTGGACGCGGTCTACGCCGAGCTGCGGCTGCCCGACCCGGACGACACCGGAGAGGACTGGCGCGAGCAGCTGCGGGGCATGGCCACCGCCTACCGGCAGCTGCTCGTGCGCCACCCCTGGCTGTCGCCGCTGGCCGGGCGCTTCCTCAACATCGGCCCGAGGTCGCTCGCGTTCTCCCGCGCGGTGCAGCGGGTCGTCCGCCGGGCGGGACTGCCCGCGCACGGGGTGACCGGGGCGATCTCGGCCGTCTTCCAGTTCGTCTATGGCTACGGCACGATCGAGAGCCACTTCATGACCCGGGTCGCGGACACCGGGCTGTCGCCGGAGGAGTACTTCGAGCAGTCCATGGCCCTGGTGGACGAGGTCCCCGGGACCGCCGAGATCATCGGGGAGTCCAAGGACATCATGGCGGCGCGCGGCGGCGACACGGTGGCGGAGATGCTGGACCGCGACTTCACCTTCGCGCTGGACCTGCTGGTCGCGGGCATCGAGGCGATGGTCGCCCGGGGCTGACTAGTCCTCCTGGACCAGCCGCGCCGGGAACCCGCCGGTCGCCACCGGCCCCCACCGCTTCGGGGTCACCCGGATGAGGGACTTGCCCTGCTTGAGCATGGCCTGCCGGTACTCGTCCCAGTCGGGGTGCTCGCCGGCGATGTTGCGGTAGTACTCGACCAGGGGTTCCACGGAGTCCGGGCTGTCGATGACCTCGGCCGTGCCGTCGATCTGCACCCAGGGGCCGTTCCAGTCGTCGCTGAGGACGACCAGGCTGACCCGCTCGTCCCGCTTGGCGTTGCGCGTCTTGGCCCGCTCCGGGTAGGTGGAGACCACGATCCGCCCGGAGTCGTCCACCCCGCAGGTCAGCGGGGACGCCTGCGGGGAGCCGTCGGACCGGCGGGTGATCAGCAGGGCCCGGTGCCGGGGCCGTACGAAGTCCAGCAGCTCGTCCAGCGGTACACGGGTGGTGGTAGCGATGTTCGGTGCCATGGGGGCAGCCTAGGGGCAGCCTAGGGGCAGCGGGTGCCCCCGTGGCTGACCCTGCTGTGCCTACGCCTGGGGCAGCGAGTCGCCCTGTACGGCCTGGATGTCCAGCTCCACCTTCAGGGTGGTGCCGATGGCGGCGATGCCCGCCTGGAGGACCTGGTTGTAGTTCATCGCGAAGTCCTCGCGGCGCAGTTCGGCGGTGGCCCGGAACGCGGCGCGGGTGCCGCCCCAGGGGTCGGCGCCGGTGCCCAGGTAGGCGAGGTCCAGGTCCACCGGCCGTACGACGCCGTGCAGGGACAGCTCGCCCTGCACGGTCCAGCGGTCGGGGCCGGCCTGGGTCAGGCCCGTCGAGCGGTAGGTGATCTCCGGGTGCCGTTCGACGTCCAGGAAGTCCGCGGAGCGCAGGTGCGTGTCGCGCATGCCGTTGCCGGTGTCGATGGAGGCCGCCCGGATCACCGCCTCCACCCGGGACTTGCCGATGTCGTCGGGGGCGATCTCGATGGTGCCGCCGAACTCCGTGAACCGGCCGTGCACGCTGGAGATGCCCAGGTGCTGGGCGACCGCGGCGACGGAGGAGTGCGCCGGGTCGATGGTCCAGGGTCCGGGCGGCGGCAGCTCGGTGCCGCCCTGCCGGGCCAGCGTGACCGTGCCGACCTCGGCCCGGCCGCTCGCGGTGACGATCGCGGAGGAGGCCGCGGGCGCGTAGCCGACGGCCGTGACGATCACGGTGTAGGCCCCCGGCGCCAGCTCGGTGGTGTCCCGTACGGCTCCCTCGTGATCCGCCTCGGCGCGCAGCACCTGCGTACCGGTCATGTCGGTCACCGTGACGACCGCGTGCGACACGGCCCACCCGTCCCGCGTACGGATCTTCGCGGTCAGTCCCATCCCGTTTCTCCCTGAAAAAGGCTCAAAAATTGCTCGTACGAGACCGGCCCGCGGCGGGCGCGCCCTGAAGCTCAGGGCGCGCACCGCCACGGGCCGGGGTGTGACTACTCGCCGGGGTGGGCGAGTTCGATGTCGTGGCCGTCCACGCCGGGGCCGGTCACGGTCAGCGCGGTGGCCACCGGCGGGTAGCCGGTCGCGATGACGGTGTACTCGCCGCCGTCCAGGTCGGTGAAGGCGTACGCCCCGTCCGAGCCGGTGGTGGCGGTGCCGACCACGTTGCCCGCCTGGTCGACCAGGGTGACCCGGGCGTCGGCCAGCGGGCCGTGCGGGGCCCGGACGACACCCTGGAGCCGGGCGCCGGCGTCCAGGTCGATCTCGATCCGGGTGACGCCGGTGGCGCCGACCTCGACCGGCAGGGCCCGCGGCCGGTACCCGCTCGCGTTGACCGCGACGGTCACCGTGCCGGGCACCAGGTCGGTGAGGGCGAAGTCGCCCTGCTCCCCGGTGGCGGCGGTGGCCAGCAGGTCACCGCGCACATCGGTGACGATCACCATCGCGTCCTTGACCGGCAGCGCGCTCCCGGCGGCCCGGACCACACCGGTCAGCCCGCTGGTGCCGCTGAGCAGGATGTCGTACGCCACCGGCTCCTCGCCCACCACGATGGTGGAGGCCTGCGGCTGGTAGCCGTCGGCGGAGGCGATCAGGACGTAGCTGCCGGTGCCCGGGGCGTTCAGCGCGTAGGAACCGTCGGCCTGGGCGACCGAGCGGCCCAGCTGGCGGCCGGACAGCGAGATCAGGGTGACCGCGGCCTGCGGGACCGGGGCGCTCTCGGCGCCGCGGACGAAGCCGTGCACCGGGGTGCCGCCCTGACCCGTGCCGGGCTCGGCGATCGTGGCGACGGCCGCCAGGGGACGGGTGTCGGCGGCGGTGCCGTCGGACGCGGCCGGGGCGGTCCGGGCGACCGCGGCCGGGACCGGGGCCTGGGCCGCGGTGGCCGCGGCGGCGGCCGGGGCCTCGGCCTGGGCCGGGGTGTCGCCGTCGGCGGACTGCGCGAGCGCGCCCTTGGTCTTCAGCGGGACCTCCTTGATGAACAGCGTGATCAGGAAGGCGATGGCGGCGAGGCAGCCGGCGATGAGGAAGACATCGGCGATGCCGTGGCCGTAGGCGCTCTCCATCAGCGTCCGGATGGGCGCCGGGAGCTTGTCCATGTCCGGGATGCTGTCGGTCGAGCCGGAGCCGCCGGCCAGCGCGGCCTGGGACTTCGGGTCGAGCGCGGAGACGCCGTCCTGGACGTAGTGGGTGATCCGGCGGGACATCACGGCACCGAGCGCGGAGACGCCGACCGCACCGCCGAGGGAGCGGAAGAAGGTGACCGTGGAGCTGGCCGAGCCGAGGTCGGAGGGCGACACCTGGTTCTGCGTGGCGAGCACCAGGTTCTGCATCATCATGCCGATGCCGAGACCCAGCAGGGCCATGAAGATGGCCATCTTCCAGTAGTCCGTGTCGTACCGGATGCCGCCGAGCAGCAGCAGTCCGGCCGTCACCAGCACGCCACCGCTGACCAGCCACGCCTTCCAGCGGCCGGTGCGGGTGATGAACTGACCCGAGACGGTCGAGGAGACGAACAGACCGCCGATCATCGGGATGGTCATGACGCCCGACATGGTCGGGGACTTGTCGCGGGCCAGCTGGAAGTACTGGCTGAAGAACACGGTGCCGGAGAACATCGCGATACCGACGAACAGCGAGGCGAGCGACGCCAGCGTGATCGTGCGGTTCTTGAACAGGCGCAGCGGGATGATCGGCTCGCTGGCCTTGGACTCCACGAGCACGAACAGCGCGCCGAGGACGATCGAACCGCCGACCATCGCGTAGGTCTGCCAGGACAGCCAGTCGTACTTGTCACCGGCGAAGGTGACCCAGACCAGCAGCAGGGAGACGGCGGCGGCGATCAGGGTCGCGCCGCCCCAGTCGACCTTGACCTGGCGCTTGACCACGGGCAGGTGCAGGGTCTTCTGCAGCACGATCAGCGCGATGATCGCGAAGGGCACGCCGACGTAGAAGCACCAGCGCCAGCCCAGCCAGGAGGTGTCGGTGATGACACCGCCGAGCAGCGGGCCGCCGACGGTGGCGACGGCGAAGGTGGCGCCGAGGTAGCCGGAGTACCGGCCGCGCTCGCGCGGGGAGATCATCGCCGCCATGACGATCTGGGCCAGGGCGGACAGACCGCCCACGCCGATGCCCTGGAACACCCGGAAGGTGATGAGCATGCCGGGGTTCTGCGACAGGCCGGCCGCCATGGAGGCGACGACGTAGATGACGAGGGCTATCTGGACGAGAGCCTTCTTGCTGTACAGGTCGGCGAGCTTGCCCCACAGGGGAGTGGCCGCGGTCATCGACAGCAGGGCGGCGGTGACCACCCAGGTGTAGGCGGA
Source organism: Streptomyces achromogenes subsp. achromogenes (assembly GCF_000720835.1). GTDB lineage: Bacteria > Actinomycetota > Actinomycetes > Streptomycetales > Streptomycetaceae > Streptomyces > Streptomyces achromogenes. The sequence continues at coordinate 28,963 of NZ_JODT01000040.1, forward strand.
CTGGCCGCCGCCGAGGTCTCCGATGATGTGCGGCAGGGCGTTGGAGACGATCGTGGACGACAGGATCGCCACGAACATGCCGAGCAGCAGCCCGGACAGGGCCTCCATGATCTGCCGGTGCGTCATCGGGGCGTCGCCTTGGCCTCCCCCGTGCTTGGCGTGAGCCCGCACACCGGCTGGTGTGGTCGTTGCCATGGGCTTCCTTTTCTTACGTGCTTGCGGGTGTACGGGTGGTCTCTTCGACTACGGGGGCGGGGAGCCGGACCGGGGCGGACCGGCAGTCGCCGAACGAGTCGCGCAGTCGCGTCATCAGCCGGATCAGCTGGCCGACCTCGTCGTCGGTCCAGTCCGCCAGCCGCTCGGCGAGCAGATGCGTGGTCCGCCGGGACAGCTCGTCGAGCTGCTCCAGACCCTCCGGGGTCAGCCGCAGGATGCGCGACCGTTTGTCCGCCGGGTCCGGGAGCCGCTCGATCCAGCCGCGTGCGGCCACGTGCGCGACATGCCGGCTGGTGACCGACATGTCCACGGCGAGCAGTTCCGCGAGCTTGCTCATGCGCATGTCGCCGTGGCGGCCAAGCAGGGTCAGCACGGCGGCCGAGCCTGCCGGGCAGTCGGGCGGCAGGATCCGCCCCATGTCCCGTTTCACGGCTCCGACGGCACTGAGCTGACGCGCCAGCTCTTCAAACTGCGCCCGCTCGGCCATCACACCTCCCGTATTCGTTGCTTGGGGCAACCATAAGACTGTTTGGTTGCTGAAGGCAAACAATCATGGGGGTGGCCGCTGCAAAAACTTGGCAAAGGCAAGTATTGCGAACGTAAATGTGCAGGTGGGTGCGGGTGGGGTGCCCCCGTCTGTCCCGAAGGCCCCGCACTTGGGCCGGTCACCTGGATTCGCTAGGGTCTCGGGGCATGGCTAACACCCAGGGCCCCCAGGGCAATTACGACCCCGCAGGCAGCACCCAGATGTTCCGCGCCTTCGTCGACGAGGCGCCCCAGGGGCGCCAGCCGCAGGCGGCCTCCTCCGGCCCCCGGGTCGGGCTGATCATCGGCGTCGTCGTGGCGCTCGCCGTGGTGGCCGGCGTCGCCTGGCTGGCGCTGAAGTAGGGGCCGGCCCGCAAGGGCTCGGTCCCGTAAGCGCTCAGTCCCCGTCGGCCGAGACCTCCCGCGTCCCGGTACGCATCCCGAGCGGCACTCTCCGGGCATCCACGCACACCGTCCACGCCGGTCTCTTCCGCGCGCCCGGAGCGAGCGGCAGCGGCACGGTCGACTCCACCGTCCCCCAGTCCACGCCGAGCGCGCCGCCGATGTGCGTCCCGCACGTCACCGAGCCCAAAGGCACCGCCGTACCGGAGGAGTTGGGGAAGGCGACGGTCACCTCCTGACACCAGCGCCGGCCGGTGTCCTCGGTCACCGGCTCCTCCCAGGACAGAGCGGCGGGGGCCGGGGTCGTACGGCCGGGCGCCGGGCTGCCGGGCGGGGTGGCCGGCGAGGCCGGAGGCGTGGAGGCGGCCGGGGCCGGCGGTGTCGTCGTACGGCCGTCCTGCCCGCCGCTCGTCTCGGCGGTGCCGGGGGCGTGCCGCGCGTGCCCGGCGCGCCTTGAGTTGTCGGCCTGCCGGCGCCCGCCCGCCCGGCCGGGCCCTGCGTGCGTGTCGCCGGGTCGCTGGCGTGCGGGGCCTCTCCTCCGCTCGTCTCGGCGGTGCCGGGGGGCGTGCCGCGCGTGGCCGCCGCGTCTTGAGTTGTCGGCCTGCCGGCGTCCGCCTGTCCGGTCGGGCCTTGCGTGCGTGTCGCCGGGTCGCTGGCGTGCGGGGCCTGCCCGCCGCTCGTCTCGGCGGCGCCGGGGGGCGTGCCGCGCGTGCCCGGCGCGCTTTGATTTGTCGGCCTGCCGGCGTCCGCCTGCCCGGCCGGGCCTTGCGTGCGTGTCGCCGGGGCGCTCGCGTGCGGGGCCTCCCCTCCGCTCGCCCCGCCCGTCGTGGGCCCGTCCGGCGGCACCGGCTCCGTCGGCGCCACGGCCGTCGGTCCGGCCGGGCCCGCGCCAAGCGCGGTGTACCCGCCGCCCGGGCCGCCGCCCCGCACGCGGCCACCACCGCGCCCAGGACGACGACGGCCGCCGAAGCCGCCGTGACGGCGCCCCGGCGGCCGCGTGTCCATGCCGTCGTGTGCGGTACCCCGGTACGCGGCCTCCGCACAGGGCGACTGACTGGGCGTCAGAGGGGAAGCCGGGCGGCGGGCCTCAGTCCGAGATCAGGCCCTCGCGCAGCTGGGCCAGCGTCCGGGTCAGCAGCCGGGAGACATGCATCTGGGAGATGCCGACCTCCTCGCCGATCTGCGACTGCGTCATGTTGGCGAAGAAGCGCAGCATGATGATTCTGCGTTCCCGGGGCGGGAGTTTGGCCAGCAGGGGCTTGAGGGACTCGCGGTACTCCACGCCCTCCAGCGCCGTGTCCTCGTAGCCGAGCCGGTCGGCCAGCGAGCCCTCGCCGCCGTCGTCCTCGGGGGCCGGGGAGTCGAGGGAGGAGGCGGTGTAGGCGTTGCCGACCGCGAGGCCGTCGACCACGTCCTCCTCGGAGACGCCGAGCACGGCGGCCAGTTCGGTGACCGTGGGGGAGCGGTCCAGCTTCTGGGACAGCTCGTCGCTGGCCTTGGTCAGGGCCAGGCGCAGCTCCTGGAGGCGCCGCGGCACCCGCACGGACCACGAGGTGTCCCGGAAGAACCGCTTGATCTCGCCGACCACGGTGGGCATCGCGAACGTCGGGAACTCCACGCCCCGCTCGCAGTCGAACCGGTCGATCGCCTTGATCAGGCCGATGGTGCCGACCTGGACGATGTCCTCCATCGGCTCGTTGCGGGAGCGGAAGCGGGCCGCCGCGTACCGGACCAGCGGGAGGTTCAGCTCGATCAGGGTGTCCCGGACGTACGCCCGCTCGGGGCTGTCCTGCTCCAGCGCGGCCAGGCGCAGGAACAGCGACCGGGACAGGGTGCGGGTGTCCAGGTTCGCCGCCACCTGCGGGGCCGGGAGCGTTTCGGCGGCCGGGTCGACGGCCTGGGCCGGCACGGTGTCGAGGGCCGGCACGGCATCGAGGGCCGTGACACCCTCGAAGCCGTCGAGGACGTCGAGAGCGTCGAGCTCCTTGGGCGCTGCCTCGCTCTTCGTGGGCGTCAGCACCTTCGAGCTGCCCTGGTCTGCGGACATGCCACCCCCTTTGGGTCGCGGGACGGTCGCGGCGGCGCCGTCTTCGGCAACGCAGCCTTCACCTGAATACCGGAGCCGGAGCCACGGCAAACGCGCTTCCCGCAGAATGTCACATGTCGGCAACGCGCTGTACCGACATGTCGACATGCGAACGGCGAATCGGCCCTGGAGAAAAGGGGTCTGACGGCATTTCGGGCCGTGTCTGTCGGCATCCGCCCTGGTGAGCGATTCGCTCGCGACGGTTACCGATCGATCGGGTTTGCGATGCAGCACCGTCGGTGCCGTGCTTCCGTGCGCCCGTCATGCACCAGGCGAACACCCGGCGTGCTCCGGTCCGGTGCGGGGGGAGTCCGCGTACCGTTCGTGGATTACGCGTCGATGCGGTTCGCCGAGCGCAGCCGCTGGAAGCTGCGGGCGAGCAGCCGGGAGACGTGCATCTGGGAGACGCCGAGTTCGGCGCTGATCTGGGACTGGGTGAGGTTGCTGTAGTAGCGCAGCAGCAGGATGCGCTGTTCCCGCTCGGGGAGCTGGACGAGGAGGTGGCGGACCAGGTCGCGGTGTTCGACGCCGTCCAGGGCCGGGTCCTCGTAGCCGATCCGGTCCAGCAGGCCGGGCAGTCCGTCGCCCTCCTGGGCGGCCTCCAGGGAGGTGGCGTGGTAGGAGCGCCCCGCCTCGATGCAGCTGAGCACCTCCTCCTCGCTGATCCGCAGCCGTTCGGCGATCTCGGCGGTGCTCGGCGAGCGGCCGTGGAGCGTGGTCAGGTCCTCGGTCGCGCTGTTGACCTGCACCCACAGCTCGTGCAGCCGGCGCGGCACGTGGACGGTGCGGACGTTGTCGCGGAAGTAGCGCTTGATCTCGCCGACCACGGTGGGCATCGCGAAGGTCGGGAACTGCACGCCCCGGTCCGGGTCGAACCGGTCGATGGCGTTGATCAGGCCGATGGTGCCGACCTGGATGACGTCCTCCATCGGCTCGTTGCGGGAGCGGAAGCGGGCGGCGGCGTAGCGTACGAGCGGGAGGTTCGCCTCGATCAGCGCCCCGCGCACCCGGTTGTGCTCCGGCGTGCCGGGGGTCAGCTGCTTCAGTTCGGTGAAGAGCACCTGGGTCAGGGCGCGGGTGTCCGCGCCACGGCGCTTTCCGGGGGCCGACGGGGTCGGGGACGCCGCCTCGTCCTGAGGGGGCGCAGTACTGGCCGACACGGTCAACGCCACCTCTTCATCCGTCAATCATCCGTCAAAAGCGGTCATAGCATCACAAGACATGTGCACTGTGTGCAAGCACCTGATAACGCCGTGTTGTCGCCGGAGACCGACAAGTTGACGGATGGGTGCCCATGCGAAAGCCCCCGCCGGAAACGCTCGGCGGGGGCTGACGGGGGGCTTTCGGGAGGCCGGGGGCTCAGAACTCGTAGTCGGCGATCACCCAGGTGGCGAACTCGCGCCACTGCGCACCGGCCGCCTGGTGGGCCGGGTGCTCCAGGTAGCGCTTGAGGGCGTCGGCGTCGTCGACGGCCGAGTTGATGGCGAAGTCATAGGCGATGGGGCGGTCGCTGATGTTCCAGGCGCACTCCCAGAACCGCACCTCCTCGATCTGCCCGCCGAGGGCCCGGAAGGCCTCGACGCCTGCCACGACCCGCGGATCGTCGCGCTCGACACCCTCGTTGAGCTTGAAGAGGACCAGATGGCGGATCATAGGGGTACCTCAGCTCTTTCCTCCGTTGGCGGCCCAGGTCATGAAGTCCCCTATGGCCCCGGCCGCGTCCGATATGGCTTCGAAGCCTATCTGGACGTAGTCGGCCGCCTTGGCCGGGTCCGTGATGATCACGTACAGCGCGAAGACCACCAGTACGTACACGGCGATCTTCTTGACGTTCACCGCCACCACGGCCTCCCCTGTGCCGGGCCCCGAGGCCCCCTGCTGCCGGCCGCGAGTGTAACCTCCGGGCCCCGCGCACCGGGCCGACGCCCCTTCCGCGCCCGCCCGTTGTGACCCGGAACACGCGAAAGACCCCGCCGGACGACGGGGCCTTTCGAAGAGCGGTAGCGGAGGGATTTGAACCCTCGGTGACTTGCGCCACACTCGCTTTCGAGGCGAGCTCCTTCGGCCGCTCGGACACGCTACCGAGGGAGACCCTACAGCACAGGGCGGCATGGTTCGAAATCGATGTCCCGGCGGCGGTCCGGCGGCCTGGGTCAGCGGTCCCGGAAGAACTCCGTGAGCGGCCGGGCGCACTCCGCCGCGAGGACGCCCTCGATCACCTCCGGACGGTGGTTGAGCCGCCGGTCGCGGATCACGTCCCACAGGGAGCCGGCCGCGCCCGCCTTGTCGTCGCGGGCGCCGTAGACCACCCGGTCCACCCGGGACTGCACGAGCGCGCCGGCGCACATCGTGCAGGGTTCCAGGGTCACCACGAGCGTGCAGCCGGTCAGCCGCCACTCGCGTGCCCGCCGCCCGGGGCCCGCCGCCTCGTTCAGGGTGGCCGCGGCCCGCCGGATGGCGAGGATCTCCGCGTGGGCCGTGGGATCGCCGGTGGCCTCACGCTCGTTGTGCCCGGTGCCGAGCACCGTCGTACCGTCCGGGGACAGCACGACGGCGCCGACGGGGACGTCGCCGCCCCGGACGGCCAGGCCGGCCTGGTCCAGGGCGAGCCGCATCGCCGCCCGCCAGCGGTCCCGAACCGGGTCCGGGGTGCCCTGCGGGTCCCGTACCGGGTCCGGGGTGTCCTGCGGATTCCGTGCCGTGGTCAGCGGACGGTCTCCAGCACCTCCGAGGCGCCCAGCGCCTCGGCGATCGTGTTCAGCGCGTCGTTCGCGTCCAGGGTGCGCAGCTCCTTCTCGCTGATGCCCAGGTCGTCGAGGATGCCGCTGTCGCCCACCGGGCTGTGCGTCACCGCGTCGGCGGCGCCGACCACCACCTCCTCGTCGTCGTCCTCGGACTCGCCGTCCTCGGTGCCGTCGAGGTCGAGGGCGTCCAGGTCCGGGCCGTCGTCCGCGCCGGGCTCCCGGCCGAGCAGCTCGTCGGTGAGCAGCAGCTCCCCGTACGCGCTGCGGCGGGCGGCGGCGGCGTCCGAGACGTAGATGCGAGGGTCGTCCTCGCCGTCCACGCGGACGACACCGAACCAGGAGTCCTCCTGTTCGATCAGGACGAGCACCGTGTCCTCGTCGGGAGAGGCTTCCCGGGCCAGGTCGGCCAGATCCGACAGGGTCTCCACATCGTCGAGCTCTGTGTCGCTCGCTTCCCACCCGTCTTCGGTGCGCGCGAGCAGTGCGGCGAAGTACACCGTGACTCTCCCACTGGTCATAGGCGTGCCGGTTGGGGGTCCCCCCGGCGGAGGTACATGGGCGGAGAGAGCTGGGCTCCGAGCCCCACCCACTCGGAATCGTGGCAGAAACAAGGCGTACAGGGGACGTCTTCGGCTCCCTGTGTCTGGCTGTTTCGATCGCGGATCCGTGATCGGCCCAGCAGCGCACTCATTGCGGCCACCTGCGGATCGTACGCGGCTTTTCCCCGGGCACACGCACGGCGGCCTCCCCAACACCGGTGCGGGCGCCGCCCGTCCGCGCCGGTCCCCGCCCCGCGGGACTACCAGCGGAACGTGCGCATCCGCAGCGCCTGGCGCAGCCGGGCGGCCTTGGTGCGCCGGGGCCGCACCCGGGCGCGCAGCTCCCGGGCCTCGGCGAGATCGCGCAGGAACCGGGCGCGCCGTCTGCGGCGTTCGGCGTCGGTCTCGGGTTTCTCGGGCTGGTCAGGCAGATCGGACACGTCACACCACCCCACTCCGTCCTTCCCACTTTCCCCCGGACGGCCGTTTTGACGCCAGCGTGAGGGCGGCCGGAGGCGCAGGTACCGTTAGGAGCATGCGTCTCCATGTCGTCGACCACCCCCTGGTCGCTCACAAGCTCACCACGCTGCGCGACCAGCGCACCGACTCCGCGACCTTCCGGCGGCTCGCCGACGAGCTGGTCACCCTGCTCGCCTACGAGGCCACGCGGGACGTGCGCACCGAGGCCGTCGACATCCAGACACCGGTCGCCCGCACCACGGGGGTGAAGCTGGCCCGTCCCCGTCCGCTGGTGGTGCCGATCCTGCGGGCCGGTCTCGGCATGCTGGACGGCATGGTCCGGCTGCTGCCGACCGCCGAGGTGGGCTTCCTGGGCATGATCCGCAACGAGGAGACGCTGGAGGCGTCCACGTACGCCTCGCGCATGCCCGAGGACCTGTCGGGCCGCCAGGTGTACGTGCTGGACCCGATGCTGGCCACGGGCGGCACCCTGGTCGCGGCGATCCAGGAGCTGATCAAGCGCGGTGCGGACGATGTGACGGCCGTGGTGCTGCTGGCCTCTCCCGAGGGCGTGGCCGTGGTGGAGCGCGAGCTGGCGGGCACGCCGGTGACCGTGGTCACCGCGGCCGTCGACGACCACCTCAACGAGCAGGGCTACATCGTGCCGGGGCTCGGGGACGCCGGGGACCGGCTGTACGGGTCCGCGGAGTAGTTCCTTCGGGCGCGCCTGCCGGGGTGGGGCTTGAAGAGCGTTCGCGGGCGCGTCGTGGTCGATCGCGCCGTTCCCCGCGCCCCTTTCGGGGCGCGCTGATCAGCAGGTCTTCTTCGCGGGCGCAGGCGCCGTGGTGCCCGGGGCCGTCAGCGTCGTCACGGCCTTGTCGGCGGTCTGCTGACGGGTCAGGGTCTTGAACGCGTCGCCGATGATCAGGTCCAGGTCGGCGCCCTTGCGGGCGTCGGCGCGCAGGGGCGCGCCGGTCAGCTGGGTGGCGAGCACCCGCAGCGAGGTGTCCTGGGCGGCGGGGGAGCCGAGGAGCAGGCCCGGGCCCTTGACCTTCTTGTCGTACTCCTTGGTCGCGTTGCCCACCTTGCCGATCCTGAAGCCGCGGCGGCGCAGTTCGTCCGCGGTCTTCTTGGCGAGCCCGCTGCGCGGGGTGGCGTTGTAGACGTTCACGGTGATCCGGCCGGGCGCGGGCAGGGACTGCGCCTGGGCCGCGGGGGCCTGCCCGGTCCCGGCGGCGGTCCTGGTGCGGCAGTCCGTCGTACGGCCGGCCGCCGTGGCGTTGCCGCCGCCGCCGGTGAAGACGTCGATGAGCTGCACGGTGCCCCAGCCGAGCAGGCCGAGCACGGCGGCGGAGGCCACCGCCGCGGCCACGAGCCTGCCGCGCCGGCGGGACGGACGCATGCGGGGGTACTTGTCCCCCGTGATCCGGTACTGGCCGCCCATGCCGGGGGGAGTCAGCATGCTCATGAACGCAGCGTAGTGCGCCCGGGCGGCGATGCCTATCAGATGATCAGCCGAGGGGGTTCAGCGGAACCCGAAAGGGCCAACGGACGTGTCGGGCCGGGTCAGTCGAGCTCGAGCACGCGGGCGTGCAGCACCTGGCGCTGCTGGAGGGCGGCGCGGACCGCGCGGTGCAGTCCGTCCTCCAGATAGAGGTCGCCCTGCCACTTCACGACGTGCGCGAAGAGGTCGCCGTAGAACGTCGAGTCCTCCGCGAGCAGGGTCTCCAGATCGAGCTGCTGCTTGGTGGTCACGAGCTGATCGAGGCGGACCGGGCGCGGCGCGACGTCCGCCCACTGCCGGGTGCTCTCCCGGCCGTGGTCGGGGTACGGCCGGCCGTTTCCGATGCGCTTGAAGATCACACGGAAAGCCTACCGGGCCAGACGTTCCGGGCGCAGCCATGGAGGCCCGGTGCGACGCTGGAAAAGACGGATTGAAGACAGGTGAGAGACGGATCAAACGGTCATACGGGTCGTGAGGGGAACAGGGGCCGGAGATGAGTGACAGCGAGTCCGTGCCGCCCGCCGGCACCCCGGAGGCCGCCGCCGCACCGCCCGGTCCGGCCCGGCGGATCGCCTCCGGTTACGCCTTCACCGGTCCCGCGCTCGACCTCGGCGCCCTCCTGTGGGAGGGGCGGTGCCTGACCGGCGCGCCGGTCCGGATCCCGCTGTCCGTGCTCAACCGGCACGGGCTGGTCGCGGGAGCCACCGGCACCGGCAAGACCAAGACCCTGCAGCTGATCGCCGAGCAGCTGTCGGCGCGGGGCGTGCCGGTGTTCCTCGCGGACGTCAAGGGCGACCTGTCCGGCATCGCGCGGCCCGGACAGGACGGCGACCGGGTACGGCGCCGGGCCGCCGAGGCCGGCCAGGAGTGGGCCCCGGCCGGCTTCCCGGCGGAGTTCTACGCGCTCGGCGGCCTCGGCCACGGCATTCCGGTCCGGGCCACCGTCACCAGCTTCGGCCCGCTGCTGCTGGCCAAGGCGCTCGGCCTGAACCGCACCCAGGAGCAGTCCCTCGGCCTGATCTTCCACTACGCCGACGGCAAGGGCCTGGAGCTGGTCGACCTCAAGGACCTGCGCGCGGTCACCGCCTTCCTCACCTCCGACGAGGGCAGGGCCGAGCTGAAGGCCATCGGAGGGCTGTCCACCGCCACCGCCGGGGTGATCCTGCGCTCGCTGACGGCGTTCGAGGCGCAGGGCATGGCGGACTTCTTCGGCGAGCCGGAGTTCGACACGGCCGATCTGCTGCGCACGGCGCCGGACGGCCGGGGTGTCGTCTCGGTCCTGGAGCTGCCCGCCGTCCAGGACAAGCCGCTGCTGTTCTCCACCTTCCTGATGTGGCTGCTCGCCGACCTCTTCCACGACCTGCCCGAGGTCGGCGATGTGGACCGGCCGAAACTGGTCTTCTTCTTCGACGAGGCGCACCTGCTGTTCGACGACGCCTCCAAGGCCTTCCTGGAGTCCGTCACCCGGACCGTGCGGCTGATCCGCTCCAAGGGCGTCGGCGTCTTCTTCGTCACCCAGACCCCGAAGGACGTGCCCGGCGACGTCCTCGCCCAGCTCGGCAGCCGGATCCAGCACGCGCTGCGCGCCTTCACCCCGGACGACCACAAGGCCCTGCGGGCGACCGTGCGGACCTTCCCGGAGTCGGCGTACGACCTGGAGGAGCTGCTCACCGGGCTGGGCACCGGTGAGGCCGTGGTGACCGTGCTGGGCGAGACCGGCGCGCCCACCCCGGTCGCCGCCACCCGGCTGCGCGCCCCGGAGTCCCTGATGGGCCCGGTGGAGGCCGCCGGACTGGACGAGGCGGTCCGCCGCTCCCCGCTCCACGCGCGTTATGCACAGGCTGTGGACCGGGAGTCGGCGTACGAGAGGCTGAGCGCGGCCCGGCCCCCGGAAACGGCGCCCGCACCGGCGTCCCGGCACCGGCCCGGGGACCGGCCCAAGGAGGAGCCGTCGCTGGTCGAACAGGTGGTGCACAGCGGGGTGTTCAGATCGCTGGCCCGCTCGGTCGGCACCCAGCTGGGCCGGGAGATCACCCGTTCCCTGTTCGGCACGGCCCGGCGGAGACGGTAACCCCGGGCCGAGGGGCCGGGGGCCGGGGGCCGGGCCGGTGGACCGGGAGGCCCGGGGTTCACAGCGTCCGCGGCACCCGGCGGGCCCGGCCGCGCATGCGCAGCGCGGTGAGGATCTCCCCGACGCCCACCGCGACCAGCCAGATCCCGCCGACGAGGGTGAGCACCGCGACCGACTCCAGCGGCGAGTCGATGAGCACGACGCCGGCGGCGAAGGTGAGGATCCCGAGGAAGATCTGCCAGCCCCGGGCGGGCATCCGGGGATCGTGCACGGCGGCCAGGAACTGGGTGATCCCCCGGAACAGCCAGCCGATGCCGATCCACAGGGCGAGCAGCAGCAGCGACCGCGTGGGCCCGCGGAAGCAGAGCAGGCCGAGCAGGATCGACAGCGCGCCGCTGATGAAGGCCAGCACCCGCAGCGAGGTCGCCTGGTGGGTGCCGAAGGCGGAGACCAGCTGGAAGACCCCGGTGTAGAGCAGGTACAGGCCGAAGAGGACGCCGACGGCGAGCAGGGAGGCGCCCGGCCAGACCAGCACCAGGACGCCGAGCACCAGGGAGCCGATCCCGGTGAGCAGGACGGTCTGCCAGGCGGCCCGGGCCAGGGTGTGCAGCGGGCCCTCGAAGGGCGGTTCCGGTTCCGGGTGGCCGCGGGCCGGTTCCGCCGCCGGGTGCCCCCGGGCCGGGTCCGCCGCGTGGACGTGCCGGTCGTCGTACTCACGGTCCCCGGCGGGGCCGCCGCTCGGTGCCTCGGTCATGCTTCATGCTCGGAGCGGGAGGGGCGTCGCGGCCACCGGGGGTGGGCCGAACGGGGGAAGCGGCCCCGCTGCTTCTTCTTCCGCTCCTTCTGCCTCTTCTGCTCCTTCTTCTTCCTCTACTACTTCTTGGCCGCCTTGGCCGCCTTGGCCGCCGCCTTCATCTCCTGCTTGTGGGCGCGCACCTTGGCCAGCGACTCCGGGCCGGTGATGTCGGCGACGGAGCGGTAGGAGCCGGGTTCGCCGTAGGCGCCGGCCGCCTCCCGCCAGCCCTCCGGCGCGACCCCGAGCCGCTTGCCGAGCAGGGCCAGGAAGATCTGCGCCTTCTGCTTGCCGAACCCCGGCAGCTCCTCCAGCCGGCGCAGCAGCTCCCGCCCGCTGCCGGCGTCCCGCCAGACCGCCTCCGCGTCCCCGTCGTAGTGCTCGACGAGGTACTGGCACAGCTGCTGGATGCGCTTGGCCATCGAGCCCGGGTAGCGGTGCACCGCGGGCTTGCCGGAGAGCAGCGCGGCGAAGGCCTCCGGGTCCATCGCGGCGATCTCGTGGGCGTCCAGGTCCTCGGTGCCGAGCCGGTCGGCGATGGTCCGGGGGCCCTTGAACGCTAACTCCATCGGGATCTGCTGGTCCAGCAGCATTCCGGTCAGCGCGGCGAGCGGGGAGCGCCCGAGCAGCGCGTCGGCCGCGGGGTCCTGGGCGAGGTGCAGGGTGACGTCCATGCGTCGATGATCCCGCGCCGCCGCGCGCCCCGCCCGCTCAGTCCGCTCCCCGGGGCGCGGGCTGGGCGCGCCAGTAGCCGAGCGCGTGCACCCGCTGCCTGGGCACGCCCAGTTCCTTGCGCACGTAGGCCGCGAGGGTGCGGGTGGTCGCGGTGTCGCAGGCGATCCAGACGTACGGGTGCGGGGTGCCGGCGAGGACGGCGGGCAGTTCGGCGCGGACCCGTTCCACCAGGTGGGCGCCCGCGTCCCGGCGGGGTACCGGGCGGATCTCGTGCCGACCGGGCTCGGTCCGGCAGGGCAGCCCCGCCGGGTCGCCCTCGAACCAGACGGTCGCCGGGGCCGTACCCAGGGCGTCCAGGAGGGAGTTGACGGCGGGCAGCGAGGCCGCATCGCCGATCGCGACGAGGTGGGACGGGGCGGGGTCGGGGTGCTGGAAGCCGGTGCCCTGGACGGTGGCCTCGACGGTGTCGCCGGGGCGCGCGGCCCGCGCCCAGTCGGAGGCCACGCCCTCGTGCAGGGCGAACTCCAGGCCGAAGGTGCCGGTGGCCGGGTCGGGGTCGACCAGGGTGTAGGCCCGCTGGTGCGGCCGGCCCTGGTCGGAGAACCACAGCCGGACCCACATCGTCGGGTGGACGCCGGTCGCGGCGAGCAGTCCGCCGTCGCTCAGCCGCAGCCGCCGGTAGTGAGGGGTCACGTCCTCGGTCCCGAGGACGGTCAGTACGAAGTCCTTGGCGCGCATCAGCCGTAGCACCGCGCCTTCCCAGCCCCGCCCCTGTCCCATGCCCCCTCCATCGTTCGCGTACGATTCCGCCACAGAAAATACTTAGGCAAGGCTAACCTAAAATCTCCTAGGGGGTCCCTCGTGGCCATCGAGATCCACCGCGACGCCTGGGGCGTCCCCCACCTGCGCGCGTCCGACGTCCGCGAACTCGCCCGCGCCCAGGGCCTGGTCACCGCGTACGACCGGGCCTGGCAGCTGGAGGTGGAGCGGCACCGGGCGCAGGGCACCTCCGCGTCCTTCCTCGGCGCCGACGCCCTGTCCTGGGATGTCTTCGCCCGCCGGGCCCGGCTGGCGGACACCGCCCGGCGCTGCTTCGCCGCGCTGGAGCGCCGGGACGCCGAGACGGCGGACTGGATACGGGCGTACGTCGCCGGCGTCAACGAGGGCCTGGCCGAAGGCGCCCGCCGCGCCCCCGAGTTCGACCGCACCGGGCTGGCCCCGGGCCGCTGGCGGCCCTGGACGCCCCTCGCGGTCTGGCTCGGCACGCACATCCTGTTCGCCGGGTTCCCCGCCAAGCTCTGGCGGGAGCAGGCGATACGGCACCTCGGTCCGGAGGCCGTCGGCCTGTTCGCCACCGACGGGACGGATACGGCGGGCAGCAACGGCTGGCTGGTCACCGGCGAACGCACCGCCACCGGGCGGGCGCTGCTCGCCGGCGACCCGCACCGGTTCATCGAGGACCCCGGTGTCTACCAGCAGATCCGCCTGGCCTGCCCCGAGTTCGACGTCGTCGGCCTCGCCGTGCCCGGCGTGCCCGGCATCCCGCACTTCGGCCACACCGGCACGGTCGCCTGGGCGATCACCAACGCCATGGCCGACTACCAGGACCTCTACCGCGAACGGCTCCGCCGCACCGGCGCGGGCATCGAGGCCCTCGGCCCGGACGGCACCTGGCAACGCGTCACCCGCCACACGGAGACCGTCCGCATCGCGTCCGAACCACCGCTGGGGATAGAGCTGATCGAGACGCCCCGGGGGCCGGTGATAGCCGGGGGGCCGGAGGGCCTGGACGCGATCACCGCACCGGGTGAGGAGCCGCCGTGCGAACCCGCGGCCGACGGCGAGACCGAGGCGCTCGCCCTGCGCTACCCGCCCCGCGTCACCGAGGACCTCGGCTTCAGCGCCCTCCTCCCCCTCCTGCGCGCCCGCACCGTCGCCGACGTCGACCGCGCCCTGGACGCCTGGACCGAGCCGGTCAACGTCGTCCAAGCCGCCGACACCGCCGGCGGCACCCTGCACCGCGTCGCCGGAAAGGTCCCCCTGCGCGCCGAGGCCAACCGCCTCCACCCGGTACCGGCCTGGCTCCCCGGCCACGACTGGCACGGCACGCACGAGACGCCGTACGCCGACCCGCCCACCACCGACGGCCTCGCGGTGATGGCCAACGCCCGCGGTCTCGCCGCCCCCCTCGGCATCGAGTTCGCCCCGCCCCACCGCGCCGCCCGGATCGGCGCCCTGCTCGACACCCGCCGTACCTGGACGGCCGACGACATGGCCGCCATCCACACTGACACCCACCTGGGCTCCGCCGCCCCGCTGCTGGAGCGCCTCACCGCCCTCACCGGCCTCGGCCCCGCCGCCGCGGCCCTCCGCGACCGCCTGCTCGACTGGGACCGCCGGATGGACGCGGACAGCACCGACGCGGCGGCGTTCGCGGCGCTGCGCCACGCGGTCGTACGCCGGCTCGCCGCGCACCCGGTCCTCGCCCCGCTCGCCGAGCCCCCGGCCTACCCGGAGGTCCTGCTGCCCTGGCTGGCCCTCGTACCCCGCGTCGGCCTCGCCCTCGAACACCTCCTGGACGCCAAGGAGCTGTACGACATCGACCGCACGGCCGCCGTCCGCGACGCCCTGGAGGAGGTCGCCGCCGCACCGCCGGCCCGCCCCTGGTCCGCCACCCACCGGCTGGCCCCCTGGCGGGCGCTGCCCGGGCAGCCGGCCGGCTACGGCGCCGAACCCGGTCTCGGCGGCGACCACGACTGCGTGCTGTGCACCTCGGCCGTCCCCGGCGTCACCGACCGCGCCGCCCGCGGTCCGGCCGCCCGCTACGTCTGGGACCTGGCCGACCGGGAGGGCAGCCGCTGGGTGGTGCCCTTCGGCGCCGACGGCGTCCCCGGCAGCCCCCACCACCACGACCAGCTCCCCCTGTGGCTCCGGGGCGAACTCGCCCCGGTGGTCACCGACTGGGCCCGGCTCACCCCCGAGCGGACCCTCCCCGACACCCCGAGGAACCCGATGACCGACCTGCACGTCCAGCACATCGACGGCTTCGGCACCGTCCGTATCCGTCCCGTCGACCCGGAGGGCGACGCGGAGCTGATCCACTCGTGGGTCAGCGACGAACGCGCCGTGTTCTGGGGCATGAACGGCCTCACCAGAGACCGGGTCGCCGAGATATACGCCCACCTGGCCACCCTCGACACCCACCACGCCCATCTGGTCACCAAGGACGGCGAACCGGCCGCGCTCCTCCAGACCTACGAGCCGTCCGCCGACCGGGTCGGCGAGTGCTACGACGTCCGCCCCGGCGACCTCGGCGTCCACCTCCTCCTCGCCCCCGCCGGCCCCGACGGTCCGCACCCCGGCTGGACGTCCGGACTGGTCGAGGCGATGACCACGTACGTGCTGCGGGTCCTGGACCGGCCGCGGATCGTCATCGACCCGGATGTGCGCAACACCAAGGCGATCGCCCGCTTCGAACGCCAGGGCTTCACCCGCGGCCCGGCCGTCGTCCTGCCCGAGGTCGACCTGCCCGAGGTGTACCTGCCCGAGAAGCACGCCCAACTCGCCTTCCTGGAGCGGGCGGTAGCCTTCCCCGGGTGACGACGCCCGAAGAGCTGACCGCCCGCTACGGCCTCGAACCCCTGCCCCGCGAAGGCGGCCTGTTCCGGCGCACCTGGGCCGGGCCCGAGCGCCCGGACGGCCGCCCCGAGGGGTCGGCCATCGTGGCCCTGCTCACCGCCGACGACTACTCCGCCCTGCACCGGCTGCCCTTCGACGAGGTCTGGCACTTCTACCTGGGCGACCCCCTCCACCTGCTCCTCCTCGCCCCGGACGGCACGACCCGGCACCCCGTCCTGGGTCCGGACCCCGGCGCCGGTCAGCACCTCCAGCTGACCGTGCCGGCCCGCACCTGGATGGGGGCGAGGGTGGTGGCGGGCGGCGCGTGGACGTTCTTCGGCTGCACGATGGCCCCCGGATTCACCTACGCGGACTACGAACACGGAAACCCGGCCGACCTCACGGCGCGTTACCCGGATGAGGCACCCCTGATCACGGAACTGTGCCGCCCATGACCCCGCCTGCTCCCACCCGCCTGCTCGACGGACAGACCGCGCTGGTGACCGGCGCGGGCGGCGGCATCGGCCGCGCCATCGCCCTGCGCTTCGCGGAACACGGCGCGGCGGTCGCCGTGCACTGCCGTACGGCGCTCACCGCCGCCACCGAGGTGGCCGACCGCATCCGGGCGGCGGGCGGCAGGGCGGTCGTGCTCCAGGCCGACCTGACGGACGAGACCGCCTGCCGCCGCCTGGTCGAGGAGACGACGGCCTGGTCGGACGGGCACCTGACCGCGCTCGTCAACAACGCGGCCGTCCAGCCCGTCCAGCCGCTCCCGGAGCTGACGGCCGAGGACTGGCGCACGGTCGTCGACACCAACCTCACCAGCGTCTTCGCCTGCACCCAGGCCGCCGCCGCCCCTATGCGCGCCCACGGCGGCGGCACCATCACCCACATCGCCTCGATCGAGGCCGCCCACCCGGCCCCCGGCCACGCCCACTACGGCGCGGCGAAGGCGGCGGTGGTCATGCACGCCCGCGCGGCGGCCCTGGAGTACGGTCCCGACGGTATCCGCGTCAACACGGTCTCGCCCGGGTTGATCGACCGGCCGGGGCTGACCGAGTCGTGGCCGGACGGCGTACGCCGCTGGCTCGCCGCGGCACCGGCCGGACGTCTGGGCCGCCCCGAGGACGTGGCCGACGCCTGCGCCTTCCTCGCCTCCCCGCTGGCCTCGTGGATCACCGGTCACGACCTGGTGGTGGACGGCGGGGTGACGTCCCGCCCGACCTGGTGAGCACACCGGCCGTCCCCTCCGTACGTATCCCGGGGCCCTGTCAGCGGGCACGGGCCCACGAGGGGACGGACGGAGGCCGAGGGTGGGGCGCGGCACAGAGGCGACACCACGACGACACGCCCACCGGGCCCGCCTCTTCCGCGGCCTGCTGTACCCCGTCCTCCTGCTCGGTCTGCTCCTGGCCGCGGCCGGCCCCGCCTCCGCGCACGCCGTGCTGCGGGCGGCGGACCCCGCCGACGGGACCGTCCTGCGGACCGCGCCCCGCTACATGACCCTGCGCTTCAGCGAGTCGGTCGGGCTGCCGGCCGGCTCCTTCCGGGTCTACGACCCCGGCAACCACCGCGTCCGCACCACCCCCGCCGACCACGCCCCCGGCCACTCCGACACCGTCCGGGTCGCCCTGCCCGCCCGCCTCGCCCCGGGCACGTACACCGTCGCCTGGCGGGTGGTGTCGGCCGACAGCCACCCGGTGTCCGGCGCCCTCACCTTCTCGGTGGGCGAGCGCACGGCGGCCCCGCCCGCCCCGCCCCCGGCACCGGCGGAGGACCCGGCCACCACCGCCCTGCACACGCTCGCGCGCCACCTCGCCTACCTCTCCCTGGCCCTGCTCCTGGGCACCGCCGCGTTCGTGGCGTACTGCCGCCCGCCCACGGCCGCCCGCCTGCGCGCCCCCGCCCTGGCCGCCGCCGGCACGCTGCTCGCCGCCACGGCCGCCGACTACCTCCTGCGGGCGCCGTACGAGCAGGGCACCTCCCCGGCGACCGCCCTCACCGCCTCCGCCCTCGCTCACACGGCGACGACCCGCCCCGGCCTGCTGCTCCTGGCCCGCACCGGGCTGCTGCTCCTGGTGGCGGCCGGCGCGGCCCTGCTGCGCCGGCGCCGCGTCCGCCTCCCGCGCCGTACCACCCTGGCGGCGGGCGCGGTCCTCGCCGTCGGCCTGTCCCTGACCTGGCCGGCCTCCGGCCACGCGGCGGCAGGCATCCAGGTCCCGCTGGCGCTCGTCTCGGCCACCCTGCACCTGCTGGCGATGGCGGTCTGGCTGGGCGGTCTGGCCGCGCTGCTGTGGACCCTGCGGCACCTCCCGGCACCGGACGGCCTGCCCGCTTCCGTCCCGGCCCGCTTCTCCCGGCTGGCGACCGCCTCGGTGACGGTCCTGGTGCTGACCGGCACCTACCAATCCTGGCGCGGCCTCGGCTCCTGGCAGGCACTGACCGGCACCACGTACGGGCGGATCCTGCTGGCCAAACTGGCGGCGGTCGCCGCCCTGCTCCTCGCGGCGGCCTGCTCCCGCAGCTGGACCACCCGCCTGACCAAGGAGCCCACCGCCACCCCCCACCCGCGCGCCCTGCGCCGCTCGGTCCTCGCGGAGGCGGCCGTGGCCACCGTCGTCCTGGCCCTGACCACCCTGCTGACCGGCACCGTCCCCGGCCGCGCGGCGACGGAGCCCGCCCAGGCCGCCGCCTCCCCGGCGACGGGCATCCCCACCGCCTCGGTCACCACGCTCCCCTTCGACACCGGCACCCCCGGCGGGCACGGCAAGGTCCAGATCACCCTGGACCCCGGCCGGGTGGGCGCGAACTCCGTGCAGGCGGTGGTCTACGGCCCCGACGGCGGCCTCTCCGCGGTTCCGGAACTCCGCGTCACCCTCACGCTCCCGGCCCGGCGCGTGGGCCCCCTGGACACCCGCGTCACGGACCGCGGCGGCTACTGGGCCACCGACGCCTTCACTCTCCCCCTTCCCGGCACCTGGACCCTGAAGGCGACGGTCCGCGTCTCGGAGCTGGACCAGGTGACGGTGTCGGCGCCGGTGCGGGTGGGGCGGTGAGGATCTCCTGGCGCCCGGGGCACCGCACGCCGAAGGGCCCCACCGCAAGCGGTGGGGCCCTTCGACAACGTGCCCGGTGAGGCACTGGCGGAGGATACGAGATTCGAACTCGTGAGGGGTTGCCCCCAACACGCTTTCCAACTGTGCGTCTGGCGGTACGGGGGCGTCCGTAGCGGTTCAAACGGCTGGTCGGACGGGGTGTGCGTACGACGATGAACGGTGGCGTTCGTTGGCGAACTGGACAAGGACCAGGACAACGAACGGCGTTGCCCACCCGTGCCGACCAGCAGTGATCACCATTGGCAGAACACTGCGGTGGCGTCGTCCCCCGACTTGTAGCGTGGCCAGCGCCGCCCGGTCGGGTCTGTCGCTTCAACCTTCCGGACGGTGTCGATCAACTCCCGTGGGCCCCCCTTCCGCAACATCGCGAACACTTCGGACCACGTCGCCATGGCGTACTCGGTGACGAGGCGTGAGACGCCATCGGACAAGACCGCTGCGGCTCGTACGTCCTCCACGGAGGAGCCACCTACCAGCGCGTGTTCTGCCGCTTCTGGGCTGGCGGCTGCCACCCAGTACCCAGAGGGTGTGTTGCGGATCTGCCGCTGTGCAGTCACGAAGCGTTGCAGTGCTGCCTGGTGCTCGACCGTGTGCGTCTCGTGCTGCTCCACCTCCGCTCGTAGCTCGGGGAGAACCTCGTCCACGCGGAGATCGGTGAGCACTGTGAGCCCACCGTGCCGTTCGAGCACGATGGGAGAGTCCGCTAGAACCAGGTGGTCTAGGGTCTCGTCCCGTTGTCGAAGAACTGCAACGGTGGCGGATGGCGTTCCTGGGTTGCCGAGGTCACATTCGGGGTGGAGCGCCGCCACCTGTTCGAGAGCGCTCGCGAGGCCATCTGTGAGTGAGCGGTCCGGGTCGGCGAGGGTGGCCACCAACCGGCTCCCGAGCTGAGCGACGTACCACGGCACGCCGTGGCGGCATCCGGTGTCCAGACCTGCGGTGCTGAGTCCATCCAGCACGATGGCAAGAGACGGGGTGCCGGCTGCCCAGTCTTCATTCGGAGCGGCTCCACCAGGTTGGGTGTCGATTGCGACGCGCATGTCCCTAACCTTCGTGTCGGTACAGCGGGGTGACGCGTCGACTTTCCAGCACTTCGAGCGTCTTCGGGTCGTAGCGACAAGAGATCAGGGTGGAGAAGCGACGAGTGCGTACCTCGCGGTAGATCTCTGCCAAGTTGTTCTCCAGGAAGTGGACGACGCCGTTTGCGCCGATGGCGTGGATGCCGGCGATGTAGAGGAACGTCCCCTTGCCGTCCAGGCGGGGGAGCCGCCCCAGGTAGCCGACGTCGCCGGCTGAGCCGTCTTCGTCTTCGGGTGACCTGTACTCCTTGCCAGCTACCTGGTCCACAAGGTGCCACGCCCTGTCTTTGGCAAACCGCAGGTTGTCGTCACCTTCCAGGACCTGCGCCAGGATCGGGGACAATCGCGGGCCGCAGATGACGACATGGTTGTCCCGGTTCAGGTTGACGATGCCGGTCGGCGGAATCACCTCGTACTGCGTGTCCAGCTTCATGCCACCAAGCAATTTGCGCAGGTGTTCGAAGTTGGAGAGGTCTTCCCGGGTGACTACCTCACTGGGGTGCTGGTCGGGTCCCTTGCCTGCTTCGTACTTGCCGCCCAGTGACACGGTCACCAGGTCCGTACCGAAGAAAGCGCGCTCCGGGGGCGGGCCGGCGGAAGCGAGCTGACCGACACGCCCGCGACTGACTCCGAGTCGCGTCGCGATCTCGGCTTGGGTCATCCCGGATGCCTGGGCCTCTTCGATGGCCTCCCGACGGATGCGGGACAGCTCGTTCACGTGGCTCTGATACCGCGCCATCAGGGCGATTGCGGATTTCGCGCGGTCGACGGGGTCCGTGATCCCCGCGACCTTCTCCATCTCGTTCTGCATGCCTCTCCCAACCGTGCCTAGGGGGTCTAGCCGACTCTATCGCGAGAGGGGGTTGCGCGGGGGTCCGGGTTTGCCTACCGTACCTATCAAGCGAGACGGCAACCCCCCCTAAGCAGAGTGGTTGAAGTCTTCCGTAACTGCTTTGACCTGCACGAATGGCCTGGGACCGCCCGCCAGGAAGGCGGCAGATACCTGCCGCACGCCACGGGCCCCGCGCTGATGTTCTTTGACAACTCCATAGGTGGGCCCCGTCTCCCCGAGTCGAAAAGACGGACCGCGCGGCGCTCGGCCGCGCATCGACCTTTCCGCAGCTCGTCTGCTGCGGTCGGTTGCCTCCCTCGCCCGTCCGGTCACGCACTCGGTGCGTCGGTCGTACGGGCGGGGCGTGGGGAGCCGGATCTACCGACTTCAACGGCGCGCGGCTCCCGGGTGGCACCCCGGGAGCCGCTGTTCGGGCCGTTCACCCTTGGAGAGGAACCACGACCCATGGACCTCATCGTCCCACTTCAGGACGCTGTTACCGCGTTCGCGGACTGGATCGAACCCACCAGCGCGGAGCTGGACGCGATCGAGCGGGAGATGCCGCTGATCCTGGCGGATGTCGACCTGCTTGACGCGCAGATCATCACCCTGGACCGCATCCCCAGCGAGCTGGACGAGCGCCGGATGCGTCGGGCCCGCCGCCGGGTGCTGGCCGAGCGGACCGCGCTCGCCAACCGCACCGTCACGGTGCCGGCGGGGGGTGCCGCATGAGCACCACGCCCATCAGCAAGGTCATCCCCGCCGAACTGCGTAGCTGGTCGGTGCCCTGGCCCGAGTACGCGCCGGCCGACGTCACGCCCCCGGAGCTGCTGCCCGCCGCCCTGGCCCAGGAGGTCCCGACCTGGGCCGAAGGAGCCGCGACCCCGGCCGACGTCCACGACTGGCCCCAGCGTCAGGCTGACGCGCTCTTCCCGTTCGAGCTGGACGGCCGTGGCTGGCCGCTGCACCCGTTGGGCCGCACCGGTCGCACCGGCCGCAACTTGGGCAAGTGGGGCGAAAATTCGGCGGCCGACCCGATCGTGGTCGCGGGGGCCGGTGCCGACCGCCGTCTGCTGCTGATCACCCGGAGCGACATCGAGCAGGAGGCGATCCCGGGCGGGATGGTCGACGCCGGGGAGACCGCTCCGGACGCGCTGTGGCGGGAGCTGCTGGAGGAGACCGGCGTCGACCTGAGGAAGCAGACGCCGGTGATCCTCGGCCGGGACATCGTGGATGACTGGCGGCAGTCGGACCATGCCTGGGTGGCCTCCACCAGCGCGCTCTACCTGCTGCCCGCCACGGTGACCGCCGTCGGCGACGACGACGCCCTGGAAGCCACCTGGTGGCCGTTCGGCAGCCTGGACCAGCTCGAAACCGCAATCGCCGGAGCCGGACGCACTCTGTATGCCGCCCACCGGCCCCTGCTGCGCCGCGCGCTGCGGGTGCTGGCCGCACTGGACGCTCCCGCCACCAGCACGCCGGTGACGAGCCTGCTCGGGGGTGCGGCATGAGCGCCACGATGGGACGGGATCTGAGGGCCGCGCACGCCGAGGTGAAGGCGGAGATCGCGCGGACGGACGGTAAGACCAGCCTTCTGCTGGCGTTCGTCGGCGCCGTCCTGGCGGGCGCCTGGAGCGTCGGCCACGACATCGCCCTGGGCTGGCCCGCCCGCATCACCGGCGGCGCCGGGATGGCGGTCCTGCTCGCGGCGGCCGGGCTGCTGCTGCGCTCGGTCCGCCCGGCCCTCGGCGGGCACGGCTTCCCGCTGTGGGCCACCCTGACCCCCGACGAGATCACCGCCGCCGTCTCGCGGGACCTGGCCGCCGACATCGCCGGCCTGTCCCGTCTGGCTGTCAGCAAGTTCTCCTGCCTGCGCCGGGCGGTCGACCTCACGCTGGCCGGCGGCGCCCTGCTCGTCATCTCCGCCCTGCTCACGGTCGGGGGTGCGGCATGAGCGAACCGCCTGTCGTCCGTGTCGGCTCCCTCCCGGCGCCGGCCGTGGCGCTGCTGCGCGCGGTCCGTGACGCGCTGGCCCTTCCGCTGCCGGGTTTGAGCGATGCCGACGAGCGCGCCTACCACGTGCTCATGCACGACCGGGCCAGCAAGGCGCGGATCATCCTGGAGTGCGTCCTGACCGACGGCCACGACCTGGGGCCTGCGGCCGAGACGCTGAACACCTGGACGGCCGAACTCCCAGTCACCTACGCCCCCTGGACCGATGACAGGGGGGCGGTATGACCCGCGAGCTGACCCGTGCCCAGAAGGTGGTTCTCGGGGCCGCGTTCGTCATCATGGCCGCTGTCGGCGGATTCGGCGGCTACGGCACGTTCTCCAACATCGGCCATGCCTACGGCACCGGCACCGCGCTCGGTGCGGTGGCCGCCGGTGAGGGCGCCACGGCCGTTCTCGGGCTGGTCCTGCTCGGGCTGACCATGCTGGGGCAGTCCTCACCCCGGATGGTCCGCCTCGGGCTGTGGGCGCTGCCGGCCGCCGCATCGGTGATGGCGGCGATGGCCGGCCCGGACGCCGGACGGACCGTGATCTACGCGGTGACCCCGATGGGCATGTGCGTCTCGGCGGAGGGGATGGCGTTTTTGGCCCGGCGGATCGTGGTGCACACCGACGGCCGCGACGCTGAGGCAGAGGCCCGCACGGCGGCAGTCGTGCGGCAGCTCGCCTATCACCGGGCCGTGGCCGCCAACCACCCCAGCAAGCGGCACCGCACGTGGTCGGACCGCCGATCGTGGAGCCTGGCCCGCAAGGTCGGCACCGGCGACCACACCCTGGGCGTGCGGCTGATCGACGTGCAGCGCGAGCGCATCACGTCCGGCGCGGACGCTGCGCTGGCGGAGATGTTCACCACCCCGATCGAACCGCCCGCACCGCCGACCACCACCCCGATCGACACCCCCGACGCAAACCAGGAGGAATCGACTCAGAGTGGGGTGTTTCAGTCGACGGCTGACGTGCCGGAATCGACCCCGGTCACGGTCGCGCTGACCCGGCTTCCGGTGCCCGATCCGGTGCCGGTCGATGCCGGGAAATCGACCCTCCCGCTCAAGCCCGTCCGCGCCCTGACCGCCCCGGTCGGATCGGCCCCGGTCACCCCGATCCGCAGCAAGCGGCCGGTCGCGGCGGAGTCGACCCGACCGCGCCGGACGACCTTCCGGGTACCGGAGTCGGCGAAGGCCCCGCGCGTGCGCCGCACGCCCGAACAGCTCCTGACCGAAGCGCTGGAGCTGACGGAGGGCTGGCCGCAGACGGACATCACGGCGGAGCGTCTGCGCCGGGAGATGCGGATCTCCCCGGAGCGGGCCCGCACGCTGCGCGATGTCCTGCTGGGCAAGCACGCGCCGGCTGAGGAAGCGAGCGCGTGATGGGGGCGCTGCCGGTGTTCCGGTGGCGCCTGGCCCCGGACGGCTACGCCACCCGACGGCAACTCCGCGCGCGGGGTCTGCGGCCGGGTGGTCAGGAGGTGGCGGCGCAGCTCGAACGGCCGCGCCGCCGCCGGGGCCCGCTGGTCGCCTACCTCTACCGCATTGACCTGGCCAAGCCCGTACGGCCCATGACGCCGGCGCGGTGGGCGGCACTGGCCAAGGCCAACCGCGCCCGCCGCATCTGCCCGCAGTGCGGCACCGACGCGGGCTACGTCATCCCCGCCGTGCTCGGCGCCTGCGTGCCCTGCGCCTTCCCCGAGCCGGCCGATTCCCCGAGGAGTACCTGAGCATGGGCAAGCCTGACACCCGTCGCCTGGACCGGGAGATCCAGCAGACGGAACGCAAGCTGAAGGCCGTCCGGGAGCGGGAGTTGTGGCCGCTGGACGGCCGCGAGCGCCGCGCGATCCTGGGCGCTGCGGTCGGTGGGGCGTACAGCCTGCACCGGGGCAACGGCACCGCCCGCGCCGACCGGCGGATGGACACCACGTGGGAGTCGGCCGAGACCCGCCTGAACGCGGAGATCGAGGCCCTGCGCACCGAGCGGCAGCGCGTGGTGAACGAGGCCGCCGCTGCGAAGGCGGCGAAGAAGTCGTCGGGGTGGTGGTGACCGTGGCCGCGCAGGAGACGCCTCCGGGTGAGTGCCCGCAGTGCTGGCAGCACGCCTACGACAAGTCCATCCACCGCCGCCTGGGTCCGCGTGAGGACTGCCCGGAGTGCGTGGACCACATGATCAACGGCTGCCCCTACCTGGTGCCGAAGAAGAAGTCCTTCTGGTGGTGACCGTGCCGTGCCGTACGCGCCACCGCGTACGGCACGGCCGCTCCCCCCACGCGGTGGTCCGGGGGTTCTCCGTTCGCGGATCGAGCCCCCGGCCGCTGCCCCCGCTTCCCGCCCCCGGGATCGACGGGGGCAGTCAGGAGACCACCGATGAGCGGCAACGTCGTTCACCTCTACAAGAGCCCCGACCCCGACCCCGATCCCTCGGGCGCCGGTCAGGGGCCGACTCTGACCATCGTCACCGACGACACCCCCACCGCCCCGATCGCGCCGGTGCTGCCGTTGTGGGTGCGCTCGGGCCGGGCCATCCGGCGCGCGGTCACGCACGAGCAGACCCGGACGGCCGCCCGCGCGATGGTCCGGCACTCCCTCTACGTGGTCGGCGGGGCCCGGATCGTGGCCCGCCGGGCGTGGGACGGGCGGACCGCCGCCCGCTACGAACGCATGCTCCGCGCGGCGGAAGCCGCGGGCAACATGGAGGCGGCTGCCGAGTGGGAGGAACGCGGGCAGCGCTTCCGTGAGGCACGCCACCGCCGCCGCATGGACCTGCTGCGCTCCCCGCAGGATGCCGCCAAGGGCGCGGCCGTCGGCGCGGGTATGGGCATCGGCGGTCTGGTCCTGCTCGGCATCGCCATGGCCGTCGCCACCAAGGACCCCGCCGATGTCGTGACCCCGCTGATGGCCGTCATCAAGTTCATCAACCTGATGATCACCATCGTGCGGGTGGTGTGGGGCCCGGCCCTGACGATCGGCCCGTTCCTGGCCCTGCTCGCCCTGTGGTCGGTCGGCGCCCACCAGAAGGCCGCACCCCAGTGGGCCCTGCCCGCAGGCGCCCGCACCGGCGGCGGGGAGCCGATCACGCCCTCCATCGTGGTGAAGGCCCTGCGGGACCTGGGCATCCCCGCCCTGCGCAAGGCCATCACGGAGATGGGCGACGCCGGCGCCGCCATGCTGTCCCCGATCGTGATCGCCGGATGCGGGGTGGAAGTCGATGTCACTCTCCCGTCCGGGGTGTCCACGGTGGAGGTCCAGGGCAGGCGGCGCAAGCTCGCCGAGAACTTGAGCAGGCACGAACACGAGGTGTTCATCACCATCCCCGAGGCGGCCCGCACCGTCAGGTTGTGGATCGCCGACTCCGGTGCGCTGGACGAGCCGATCGGCCCGTCCCCGCTGGTCACCGACGAGACCCTGACTGCCGACTACAAGAAGGGCCGCGCCCCCTGGGGCCAGGACCTGCGCGGCGACGCCGCCGTGCTGAGCCTGTATCAGCGGCACCTGCTCATCACGGGGCTGTCCAACCAGGGCAAGACGGCCGCTCTGCGCGCGCTGGCGCTGTGGGCGGCCCTGGACAAGACGGTTGAGTTCCGGATCGCCGACTTGAAGGGCGCCGGGGACTGGGCCATGTTCGAGGGGCTGGCCACCGTGCTCATCCAGGGGCCGGCCGACGAGCAGGTCATCCAGGCCACCGAGATGGTCGAGAGCCTGGTGGAGGAGATGAACCGCCGCATGGAGGCCCGCCGACGCGACCCGGGCACGGTGTTCGTGCCGCTGATCGGCATCGTGGACGAAGCCCAGGTGGCGTTCATGTGCCCGGTCAAGGACGAGGACGGCCGCCCCTACGGCGGCTCCAAGGCCACCTCCCGGTACTTCATGGCCGTCCGCAAGGTCCACAACCAGGGCCGCGCCGTGGACGTGCTGATGTGGGAGGGCACGCAGGACCCCACCGACCAGAACCTTCCCAAGCTGGTCCGTGAAGGCGCCCACACCCGCGCGTCCCTTGCCCTGGGCACCGAGTCGCAGGCCCGCATGGCGCTGGGTGACAAGGCCGTGGACGGCGGTGCCGCTCCGCACCTGCTGCGTCAGGGCCTGGACAAGGGAACGCTCGTCGTCGCCTCGGACGGGATCGAGATCCCGGCCGGGCAGGCGTCCATCACCGTGCGCACCCACTACATCGGCGACGACGACGCCCGCGCCATCGCCGACCGCGCCCGCGCCCTGCGCGACGGCGTCACCACCCTGCACGCCATCGCCCGTGACGACGGCGAGCGGGACCCGCTCACCGACATCGCCACCGTCCTCGGTGACGCGCCCCGCGTGCGGACCAAAGACGTCCTCGCGCGGCTCGCCCACCTGAACGCGGTCGCCTACAGCGAATGGTCGTTCATCGACCTCAAACGCGTCCTGGACGCCGCCGGCGCCGAGCCGTACAAGTCCGACGGCGTCATGGTCGTCTCTCGCGACCGCGTGACCCGCGCCCTCGCCGACCGCGACACCGGTGGTTCCGCTTCCGCCGAAGGATGACAGGGAGCCGACCCTCGACGGGGCAGGGAGGAAGGGAGAACTCCCTCACCCCCTCCCTGCCCCGCCTCCCTGGCCCTGACCAGCGCAAATGATCCATCAGGGAGGCAGGGAGGCACGCAGCTCACACCCCCGAAACCCCCCTCCACACGGCACCCCGAAGGGGGTGCCCGAACCTCCCTGACCGCACCCCGGAAGGGATTCCGCATGCACCCCAACACGCCCCCGCCGGCCACCGCGATGAGCGACGACGTCGCCGCCGCCGAAGCACGCCGGATCATCGCCGACGCCTACCGGCCCACGCCCACCGTGCCGACCGCGTACCGCGACGACACCCCGCTGCCCGCCTACGGCAGCACCCCTCCCGTCATCCAGTCCGGCCGCCCGCCGATGAGCCAGGGCGCCACCGACGCCAGCGCGCTCATGCTCGCCGGCGGCGCCACCACCGCCATGGTCGGCGGCACGGCGGCCGTGCTCATGTACGTCTCCCAGTTCGCCGACCCGGTCGCGTGCGGACTCGTCTTCGGCGCCCCCACCGCCCTCGTGCTCGCCCTCGCCCGGCTCGCCAAGCGCGCCCAGCCCGCCCCGGCCGTCCACCACCACTACGAGGGGCCCGTCTACCAGGACCACCGCAACGTCCACAGCACCACGCGCGGCGTGTGGGCCAAGACCACCAACGAGCAGTGACGGAAGGAATCCCGCACATGGACGACGAGACCTACTGCGACGGACTGCGCCGACTACGGATGCCCGGGACACGAGATCTGCGACCGCTGCACCGGTGACATCTGCAACGAGTGCGGCGGCTGCGACTGCCCCGTGTCGCCGTGCCCCGGCTACATCGCCCACTACACCGGCACCGACTTCTAGCAACGCCAAGGGCGGCCCCCGTCTCGCCAAAGTCCGGGGCCGCCCTTGCTCCACCCACCAACTCAATAGTGGAGGTCTCCAACATGACCCAACCCACCCCCATCCGGCGAGTGGCCCTCACACGGCCGTTGCGGGTGTTGGACACCTACTCGTGCATCGGCGGCGCCACGGCCGGGTACCGGCTGGCGTTCCCCGGCTGCCACATCACCGGCGTGGACATCCAGGACCAGCCTGACTACTGCGGTGACGCCTTCCACCAGGGCGACGCGATCGAGTTCATCCGCGCCTACGGCCACGAATTCGACTTCATCCACGCCTCCCCGCCGTGCCAGGGAGAGGGCGCCCCGACCAAGGGCACCAACGCCCGCCGCAACGCCGAGATGGCTGCGCTGGAGACGACGGGCCGGCCGTACGTGATGGAGAACGTGGCCGGCTCCGAGGTCCGCAAGGACATCCGCCTGTGCGGCGAGCAGTTCGGGCTGGCCGTGTTGATGCACCGCTACTTCGAACTCGGCGGCTGGACCACCGTCCAGCCCGCGCACCCCCGGCACCGGGGGCGGGTGCGTGGCTGGCGGCACGGCGTCTACCACGACGGGCCCTACGTCGCCGCCTACGGCAACGGCGGCGGCAAGGCCACCGTCGAAGAGATCCGCACCGCCAAGGGCATCGACTGGTCCACCGACCACCTTCGCCTCCGTGAGGCGCTGCCCCCGGCCTACACCGAATGGATCGGCCGCGCCTTCCTCGGCTCCCGGGCTGCGACGGGGCTGGGGGTGGCCGCGTGAACACCACTCTGCTGCTCTCCGCGTTGCAGGCCGTCGAACAGGGCTGGCACGTCTTCCCCCTTCGCCCCGGCAGCAAGCGGCCCGCCCTGCACGGTGAGCAGTCCTGCCCCCGCACCGGCCCCTGCTCGGACGGCCACCTGAAGTGGGAACAGCGCGCCACCACCGACCCCGACCGCATCCGCACCGCTTGGTCCCAAGCTCCGTACAACGTCGGCATCGCCACCGGCCCTTCCAACCTGGTGGTCATCGACCTGGACGTGCCCAAGAACAAGGGCAAGAACCAGGGCAGTTCGGACGCGCCTGACGGCGCGGCGACCTTCAAGGCGCTCTGCGAGCGCGCCGGGCATGCCGTCCCCGCCACCTACCGCACCCGGACCGCGAGCGGCGGGCGGCACCTGTATTTCACCGCCCCACCCGGACTGCATCTGACCAACACCGCCGGGACCATCGCCGAGCTGGTCGACACCCGGGCGTGGGGTGGGTACGTCGTCGCCGCCGGCAGCATCACCCCCGCCGGAACCTACGAGTCGCTGTGCGGCCTTCACACGGCCGTGCTGCCCGCGTGGCTGCACGCCGTTCTCCAGCCCGCACCCAAGCTGTCACAGGCGCCCGCAGCCGCCTCCCTGGGGCGGTCCAGCCGGTACGCGGATGTGGCGCTCGCCAACGAGACCCGGGCGGTCGCCACGGCCCCGGTCGGCGAACGCGAAGGGACCCTGTTCCGGGCCGCGCGCGCCCTGGGGCGCTTCGTCGCGTGGGGCGACCTCCCCCGGCATCTGGTTGAGCAGGCTCTTCAGGAGGCGGGGCAGGCGGCGGGGCTCACCGTGGCCGAGTGCCGCTCCACCCTCCGCAGCGCCCTGGACTGGTCCATCGCCCACAACCAGACCCGCAGGGGGGTGCCGGCATGAACACCCCCTCCCGCCCCCACCTGAAGAGCATCACCCCTACCCCGGACCAGCCGCCGGCCGCCGAACCGGCCGCGCCCCGGACGGCCGTGGGCGAGCCGAAAGGCGCCGCCCGCAAGGGCGTCCCTTCTGCTCTTCGTCCTGACCCGCACCCGGGCGACGACCGCTACCCCATCGCCTGGCTGGCCATCAGCAGCCCCCGCTACGGCCACATGCCCACCGCCACCTCCCGGTGCGAGTGCGGATGGGACCGCAGCGCCATCGGCCACGCCCAGGTACGCGCGCTGATCGAAGCCCACGCCGCGCACCGCACCACCTGCCCGCTCCGCAACCCCCGCGAAGGGAGGGCAGCCGCATGACCTCCACCACCGACGGGGCAACGCTGCTCGATGCGGTGGAAGCCTTCCACCGGCGCTTCAACGTGTTCCCCACCGAGGCCGCTTTCGTCGCGGTCACGCTGTGGGACGCGCATGCGCACCTGCTGGACTGCTTCGACTCCACCCCTCGGCTGGCGTTCCTGTCCCCGGAACCGGGGTCGGGCAAGACGAGGGCGCTGGAGATCGTGGAAACCTTGGTCCCACAGCCCATGACCGCCGTCAACGCCTCCGCTGCCGCCCTGTTCCGGTCGGTCTCGTCTGGCAACGGCAAACCGACGATCCTGTTCGATGAGATCGACACCGTCTTCGGGCCCAAGGCGGGGGACAACGAGGAGCTTCGCGGGTTCCTCAACGCCGGCCACCGCCGCACCGGGGTGACCTACCGGTGCATCGGCGACGGCGGGCAGCAGACCGTGCAGGCGTTCCCCTCGTACTGCGCAGTCGCGGTCGCCGGACTCGGCTCTCTGCCCGACACGATCCTGTCCCGCTCCGTCATCATCCGCATGCGGCGCCGGGCCAGGAACGAGAAGGTCCAATCGTTCCGGGCTCGCATCCACGAGGCCGAGGGGCACAAGCTCCGCGACAGGCTCGCCAGGTGGGCGGACCAAGTCCGGGAAGCCGTCATGGGAGCGTGGCCGGACATGCCGGACGGGGTGACCGACCGGCCGGCTGACGTGTGGGAACCGCTTATCGCGATCGCGGACGCCGCAGGTGGTGACTGGCCCGAACGGGCCCGTGCCGCCTGCGTGGAACTGGTCACCGCGTCCAAGGCCAACGACAAGGGCAGCCTTGGGGTCCGGCTTCTGACCGACCTACGTGATCAGGTCATGGTCGGCATTGACCGCCTGCCCACCGTCGCCATCCTCGACCGGCTCAACGCCTTGGACGATGCCCCCTGGGCAGACTTGCACGGCAAGCCGCTGGACAACCGGCGTCTGTCCAAGATGCTCGCCGAGTACATGACGGCCGACAACGAGCCGATCACCTCCCGCAACATCAAGACCGCCGGCAGTGTCCTCAAGGGTTACTACGCCGCCGATCTCGCCGACGCCTGGGCCCGCTACTGCCCCCCACCCCCGGAAAGTCCGCTACTTCCGCTACCCGGCGTGGAAAACGTGGCCTGACCAGCACTAACGCGGTAGCGGCAACCGTCGCCGGTTGCCGCTACCGCGCCGCTACCCATCCGCTACCGCTACCCCTTCCCGCTACCACGAACAGGCTCCTGACCTGCGCGGTAGCGGCGGTAGCGGAAGTAGCGGACCTCCAGAGGGGGCAAGCCCCTCGCCGCTCACCGTGAAGCGAAGGAGTGACACGCGCATGACCACGGCCCCATATGCAGACGCCGCCGACCCGTCCCTCGTACTGCTGACGGTCGAGGAAGCCGCACGTCGCCTCAGCGTCGGACGTACCACCTGCTTCGCGCTGGTCCGCTCCGGAGAGCTGGAGTCCGTGACGGTCGGCAGGCTCCGCAGGATCCCTGCGGACGCCATCCCCGCTTTCGCCAACAGCCTTCGCACCGTCCACCGGGCGGCTTGACCACATCGGGCGGCGGTCTACCGGGAGAGGGAGACCGCCGCCCGTGATTCCCCAGGACTGAACAACGGGAGCCTGCCTGTGGCAGAGGAGAACAAGCGCACCCGCCGCGCCAACGGCGAATCGGCGATCTACTTCGGAAAGGACGGACGCTGGCACGCCCGAGTGCCGATGGGCTACAAGGACGACGGGACGCCGTACCGCCGCCACCTCACCCGCCCCACGCGCAAGGAACTGGTCGAGGAAGTCCGCCGGCTGGAGAAGCAGCGGGACCAGGGCTCGGCACAGCAGCCTGGGAAGCCGTGGACGGTTGAGAAGTGGCTCCAGCACTGGGTTGAGAACATCGCCAAGCCCGTCGTCAGCGAGAACACCTACGACGGCTACGAGGTCGCGGTTCGCGTTCACCTCGTGCCCGGCATCGGGAAACACCGCCTTGACCGCCTGGAGCCCGAGCATCTGGAGAGCCTGTACCGCCGGATGCAGGCCAACGGGCAGCGCAAGGCCGGCACGGCCCACCAGGCGCACCGTACTGCCCGGACCGCTCTTGGCGAGGCCGTACGGCGCGGATACGCGGCGAAGAACGCCGCCGCTCTGGCCAAACCGCCCCGGATGGAAGAAGACGAAGTCGAGGTAGAGCCCTACTCACTGCACGAGATCAAGCGCCTGCTCATCGAAGCGAGACGGCACCGCAACAGCGCCCGGTGGATGTTGGCGCTCGCGCTCGGCCTGCGGCAGGGGGAGACGCTGGGCCTGCGCTGGTGCGACGTCGACCTGGAGAACGAGTACCTGAAGCTGCGCCGGAACCGTCTCCGCCCCAGGTACGAGCACGGCTGCGCGGAGACGGCACCGTGCGGTCGGAAAGCGGGGTACTGCCCGGACCGGGTGCAGGTCCGGCGCGAGACCAAGAACACGAAGTCGAGAGCGGGACGCCGCGTGGTACCTCTGCCGGGCCCTCTGGTCGTCATGCTGCGCTCGCACGCCGAGGAGCAAGCGCGTGAGCGCAAGGTCGCCGGTGATCTGTGGGTTGAGTCCGACTACGTGTTCACGAAGCCACTCGGCGGCCCGCTCAGCCCGAACACCGACTATCACGATTGGAAGCGGCTATTGCAGGCCGCGCAGGTTCGGAACGCCCGGCTTCATGATGCTCGGCACACGGCCGCCACCGTGCTCATGCTGCTCGGCGTACCGGATCGGGTCATCGATCTGATCATGGGATGGGAGCCGGGGACCTCCGCCCGCATGCGGGCGCGGTACCAGCATGTGCCGGACATCATGTTCAAGGAGGTCGCCGGAATGATCGCCGAGGCGATCTGGGGACCGATGCCGGCACCCCCTGTGGACAAAGACCAGGACAACGAGGTCTGAGGACAACGTCGAAGGGCCCCCTGTTTCCAGGGGGCCCTTCGACAACGTGCCCGGTGAGGCACTGGCGGAGGATACGAGATTCGAACTCGTGAGGGGTTGCCCCCAACACGCTTTCCAAGCGTGCGCCCTAGGCCTCTAGGCGAATCCTCCGCCGAGAACATTACATGACCGAGGGGAGTGCTCGCGAACCCGTTCCCGCAGGCCGTCACCGGGAGCGGAGGGCGGGGGGACCGGGTTCGGTCCGGGGGCCGCCATCGGGTACTGTGGGGCACAGCCCCTCACGCGGCGCTATCTGACTGAACTCCCCCAGGGCCGGAAGGCAGCAAGGGTAGGTCGGCTCTGGCGGGTGCGTGGGGGGCGCTCGCGTTCCCGGGCGCGGGGCCCCGGATCCGCGGGCGGGGCCCGTTGTCAGTGCGCCCCATTAACCTCGTATGCGTGTCGTCTCTCGCGCTGTACCGCCGCTACCGCCCGGAGACCTTTGCGGAGGTCATCGGGCAGGAGCATGTCACCGACCCGCTGCAGCAGGCGCTGCGGAACAACCGGGTCAATCACGCGTACCTGTTCAGCGGCCCCCGCGGATGCGGCAAGACGACCAGCGCGCGCATCCTCGCCCGCTGTCTGAACTGTGAGCAAGGTCCCACGCCGACCCCCTGCGGGGAGTGCCAGTCGTGCCGCGACCTCGCCCGGAACGGACCGGGGTCCATCGACGTCATCGAGATCGACGCGGCCTCCCACGGTGGTGTGGACGACGCCCGTGAACTGCGCGAGAAGGCCTTCTTCGGCCCCGCGAGCAGCCGCTACAAGATCTACATCATCGACGAGGCCCACATGGTCACGTCGGCCGGCTTCAACGCGCTGCTGAAGGTCGTCGAGGAGCCGCCGGAGCACCTGAAGTTCATCTTCGCGACCACCGAGCCCGAGAAGGTCATCGGCACCATCCGGTCGCGGACCCACCACTACCCGTTCCGGCTGGTCCCCCCGGGCACCCTGCGCGAGTACCTCGGCGAGGTGTGCCAGAAGGAGGACATCCCGGTCGAGGACGGCGTGCTGCCGCTCGTCGTGCGCGCCGGCGCCGGTTCCGTGCGTGACTCCATGTCCGTCATGGACCAGCTCCTCGCCGGAGCCGGCGAGGACGGTGTGACGTATGCCATGGCGACCTCCCTCCTCGGGTACACCGACGGCTCCCTGCTCGACTCCGTCGTGGAGGCCTTCGCCACCGGTGACGGGGCCGCCGCCTTCGAGGTCGTGGACCGGGTCATCGAGGGCGGCAACGACCCGCGCCGCTTCGTCGCCGACCTGCTGGAGCGGCTGCGTGACCTGGTGATCCTCGCCGCCGTGCCGGACGCCGTGGAGAAGGGGCTCCTGGACGCCCCGGCCGACGTGCTGGAACGGATGCAGGCCCAGGCCGAGACGTTCGGCGCCGCCGAGCTCAGCCGCGCCGCCGACCTGGTCAACGAGGGCCTGACCGAGATGCGCGGCGCCACCTCGCCCCGCCTCCAGCTGGAACTGATCTGCGCCCGCGTCCTGCTCCCCGCCGCCTACGGCGACGAGCGGTCCGTCATGGCCCGCCTCGACCGCCTGGAGCGCGGCATCGGCTTCTCGGGCGGCGGCGGCACGCCCCCCATGGGCTACGTCCCCGGCCCCGAGGCCCACGGCGGCGCCGCCGTGGCGGGGGTCGGCATGGGCGCGGCTGCGGGTGCCGGTGCGTTGTCCGTGCCGCCCGGTGGGGGGCCCGCCGCGGCCCGCGCGGCTGTCCGGGCCGCGGGTGGTGCCGGTGGTCAGGGCGACACCGCTGGTGCCGGTGGTCCCGGCGTTCCCGCTGTTCCTGGCGTTCCCGCCGGTGCGGGTGTGCCTGCGGGGCCTGGCGGTCCCGTCGAGACTGCCACCCCTGCCACCCCTGCCGCAGCGGCGCCTGCGCCCGCCCCGGCCCCCGCCGCCCCGGGAGCTCCTGCCCCGGCGGCTACGGCGGCTCCGGCACCCGCGGCTCAGCCCCCGGCCACCCCCGCCCCCCCCCCCCGCGCCTGGGCC
>NZ_JODT01000041.1 GCF_000720835.1 Streptomyces achromogenes subsp. achromogenes
GGCGTTGTCCAGCAGGACCAGCACCCGCCGGCCGCGCAGCAGGGAGCGGTACAGCGCCGACCGTTCCTCCAGGGAGTCGGGGATCGCCGAGTCGGCCGTGCCCAGCGCGCGCAGGAAGGAGCCGAGCACGGTTTTCGGTTCGACGGGGCGCGGGCCCGTGCCCTGGAGGTCGACGTACAGCTGTCCGTCGGGGAAGGCGGACCGCGCGCGGTGGGCCACGTGCACCGCCAGGGTCGTCTTGCCGACGATGCGCTGCTGGAGGTCGCTGAGGCCGGGACGCGGGTCCACGCCCAGTTCGTCCTGGAGCAGGCGGCGGGTGTCCGCGTAGACCGCGAGGGCCTCCGCCTGCCGGCCGCTGCGGTACAGCGCCAGCATCAGCAGTTCGCGCAACCGCTCGCGCAGCGGGTGCGCCGCCGTCAGGGCGGTCAGTTCCGAGACCGCCTCGGCGTGCCGGCCCCGCTCCAGGTCGATGTCCAGCCGGGACTCCAGGAGTTGCAGCCGCCACTCCTCCAAGCGGGCCCGTTGCGCCTCGGCGTACGGGCCGGGCACCCCGGCCAGCGCCTCCCCGTCCCACAGAGCCAGCGCCCGGTCCAGGGCGTTGCGTGCCCCGTCCGGGTCCCCGGCGACGCGTGCCCGCTCCGCCTCCTCCGCCAGGTGCTGCGCGGTCCACACGTCGACGGCGTCCTCGGGCAGCGCGCCGACCGCGTACCCGCCCGACCGGCTGACCAGGATGTCGGGGCCCAGCACCTTCCGCAGCCGGGAGGCGTACGTCCGCACGCCGGGCAGCGCCGAGGCGGGCGGTTCGTCGCCCCAGAGGCAATCGATCAGCTCGGCGGCGGTCGCCGTACGGCCTTCACGCAGCAACAGGGCGACCAGCAGAGCGCGTTGGAAGGGGCTGCCCGTGGGCAAGGATTCCTCGCCGCGCCAGGCGCGCACCGGGCCGAGGAGGGTGAACCGCGGTTCCGGGTCGCCGGATATCGATGCGCGCATCACGCCCCCTTCCCACACGTCAGGGTAACAACCGGCGCGGACGGCGCGTATATCGTTCGTATATCTCGGCGCGCGACCATCTAACGAGCAGTCTTCCGCGACTTGCCCAGTCCGGAGCTGACCTGAGCGGGGGAACCCAGGGGTGGCTCCCTGGGGGCCCCTGCTCGTTTCGCTGTCT
This sequence comes from Streptomyces achromogenes subsp. achromogenes, assembly GCF_000720835.1. Classification (GTDB taxonomy): domain Bacteria; phylum Actinomycetota; class Actinomycetes; order Streptomycetales; family Streptomycetaceae; genus Streptomyces; species Streptomyces achromogenes. Next base: position 1,169 of record NZ_JODT01000041.1, read on the forward strand.
CGGCCAACTCTGGCCCACGGGGCTCGGTTTGAGCTACCGTCATATCACCGGCACCTCACCGTGGCTGTCCATGTCCCCCGCCAAGGGACGCGTATGGCCTGCTCACGGCGGGGCCGGCACCGGACTGGGCATGTCGCACAGAGAAGAGCGCCGTATGCACTCGATGAGTCCTGCTGTCCTGCTCTCGGCCGGAGTCGTGGTGACTCTGGCCTATTTCGTACTCGTGGCCTATCTCGCCCGGGCCCTGAAGTCGGCACACCGGCTTCCCGTGGTGATCGGGGCGCTGACCGGGCTCGTCGGGGCCCTCCCGGCCATCCTCTACGCGCTGTACTCCGCGCTCAAAGTGATCGCCTGACACCCGGCGTCCCCCACCGGGGACGACGAAGGGCGCGGCCCGCCCCCACGACAGGCCGCGCCCTCCGGGACTAGAGGGCCGGCACCGGCGGCAGCGCTCCGGTGCGGGCCGCCTCGCCGTACCAGTGGGCGCTCGACTTCGGCGTCCGCTCCAGCGTGGCGTAGTCCACGTAGACCGCGCCGAACCGCTTGCCGTAGCCGTACGCCCACTCGAAGTTGTCCAGCAGCGACCACAGGTAGTAGCCGCGCACATCGGCGCCGTCGGTGATGGCCCGGCGCACCTCCGACAGATGGCCGTGCAGGTAGGCGATGCGCTCGGGGTCGTGCACGCGGCCGTCGGGGTCGGGCTTGTCGTCGTAGGCCGCGCCGTTCTCGGTGACGTACAGCGGCAGGCCCGGCGCCTCGCGGGCGTAGCGCATGATCAGGTCGTACAGGCCCGTCGGGTCGATGCTCCAGCCCATCTCCGTGCGCTCGCCCGGCGTCTGGTGGAAGACGATGTCGTCGCAAGCCGGCCAGGGGGAGTGCTCGCCGCCGCCGTGCCCGTCCAGCCGGGGCCCCTTCACCTCCCCGGACGCGGCCGAGACCAGCGCCGGCGTGTAGTAGTTCAGGCCCAGCGCGTCCAGCGGCGCGTTGATCGTGCGCAGGTCGGTGTCCAGGACGTGACTCCAGTCCGTCACCGAGCGCGTGGCCTCCAGCAGCGTCTCCGGGTACGCCCCGTGCAGCATCGGGCCGTGGAAGATCCCGTTGGCCAGGTCGTCGATGCGGCGGACGGCGGCCAGGTCGGCCGGGTCCTGGCTGAGCGGGCGCACCACCGAGGAGTTGAGGCTGACCGCGATCCGGTTGTGGGACGGCATCGCCGCGCGCAGGGCGGACACGGCCAGCCCGTGCCCGAGGTTCAGGTGGTGCGCGGCCCGCAGGGAGGCCGCCGGGTCGGTGCGGCCGGGCGCGTGCACCCCGGAGCCGTAGCCCAGGAAGGCGCTGCACCAGGGCTCGTTGAGGGTGATCCACTGCTCCACCCGGTCGCCCAGCGCCTCCCCGACCAGCCGCGCGTACTCGGCGAACCGGAACGCGGTGTCCCGCTCCGGCCAGCCGCCCGCGTCCTCCAGCTCCTGCGGGAGGTCCCAGTGGTAGAGCGTGAGCGCCGGCTTGATGCCGTGTTCCAGCAGTTCGTCCACCAGCCGGCGGTAGAAGTCCAGGCCGCGCTGGATCGCCGGGCCCCGGCCCGTCGGCTGCACCCGGGGCCAGGACACGGAGAAGCGGTACGCGCTCAGGCCCAGCTCCGCCATCAGCGCCACGTCGTCGCGGTAGCGGTGATAGTGGTCGACCGCGACGTCCCCGGTCTCCCCGCCGGCCGTGCGGCCCGGCGTATGGCTGAAGGTGTCCCAGATCGACGGGGTGCGGCCGTCCTCCCCCACCGCCCCCTCGATCTGGTACGCCGAGGTCGAGGCGCCCCAGAGGAAGGCGGGCGGAAAGGTCTGTGTCATCGGTTCGGGCATGGAGGCTCTCCCAGGGGTCGAGTACATGCATTATGCATGGGAGCGCTCCCACGATGGAAGGGGGAGCGGACGGTGGTGTGGCGCGCCAGGGGGGCGTGCGGAAGCGCGATGCGGCGGACGACGCGACCGTGCGGGCCGCCGGGCCGAGGTTCCCTGTCCGCTGCCGGGCCGCCGCGCCGCGGGTCGCCGTCGCCGGGCCGCCGCGCCGTGGTTCCCCGCCGTCGGCCGCCGCGCTGTGGTTCCCCGCCCACCGCCGGGTCACCGGCGCCCCGCCCCTGCCGCGGGCCCTGATCCCGGCCGCCGCGCTGGGCGGAGCCGTGCCGCGCTGGACGGGAGCCACGCCGGGCAGAGCCGCGCCGCGCCACGCCGGGCGTCCGCGCTCGGCGCGTCCCGGCCGCCGGGACCAGCCGATGGCGTACGAACGTCGAGAAGCCGGACGAGCACCACGCGTCCCAGCCGCCGGGACCGGCCGCGCGACCGGCGTCAGGCGGACTCCCGCACCACCAGTTCCGTCGGCAGCACCACCCCGCGCTGCCCCGTGCCGCGCTGGGCGATCTCCTCCAGCAGGAGGCTCGCCATCGTGCGGCCCATCTCCGCCAGCGGCTGGCGGACGCTGGTGAGCGGCGGGTCGATGTGCCGGGCCACGATGGAGTCGTCGAAGCCGACCAGTGCCACGTCCCCGGGGATCCGGCGGCCCGCCGCGCGCAGTTCCTGCACCGCGCCCGAGGCCATCACGTCGGAGGCGGCGAAGACGGCGTCGAGATCCGGGCGCCGGCGCAGCAGTTCCCGCATGGCCGCGCGTCCGCCCTGCTCGGTGAAGTCGCCCGCCGCGATCAGCTCCTCGGCGACGGGGACCCCGGCGTCCCGCAGCGCGTCCCGGTAGCCGTCGAGCCGGCCCCGCGCCACGTCCATGTCCGGCGGGCCGGTGATGGTGGCGACGGCCCGCCGCCCGCCCGCCAGCAGGTGCCGTACGGCGAGCCGGGCGCCGCCCCGGTTGTCCGCGCGGACATGGCCCAGCCGCTCCGCCTCGCCGCGGCGCCCGGCCAGCACGGTCGGCACGGCCAGTTCCGCGAGCCGGTCGGGCAGGGTGTCCTCGGCGTGCACCGCCATCAGCAGCACCCCGTCCACCCGCTGCGCGGCCAGATAGCCGGCCAGCCGGCCGTACTCGGTCTCGTCGCCCGTGAGCACCAGCAGCAACTGCATGCCCGCGCTGGAGAGTCCGGCGGACACGCCCAGGATGATCTCCGAGAAGTACGGCTCGGCGAACAGGCGGCTCTGGGCGTCGGGCACGACCAGCGCGACCGAGTCCGTGCGGCTGGTGGCCAGCGAGCGGGCGGCGCGGTTGGGGACGTAGCCGAGTTCCGCGATCGCCCGCTCGACGGCCGCCCGGGAGCGGTCGCTGACCTTGGGGGAGCCGTTGATGACCCGGGAGACCGTGCCGCGGCCCACGCCGGCGCGGGCGGCCACGGCGTTCAGGGTCGGTCGCCGCACGGCCGCCGTCCGGGACGGCTGCGGCTGTTCGGCAGGGCTCATCGTTCACCTTCCGGCGGTCCGGGTCGGGGGCGCTTCATTCTGGCCCAGGATTTCCGGCAATCGCCCCGCGGTGCGCGGCGGTTGGCCGCGGTAAGCGGCCGACGTGCCCGGTGACCTGCGCCGACGCGCGGCGGGACGGCCCAGGGCGAGGTGAGCGGGGCGACACGTTCCCGTGACGTACGGAACACGCTTGCGCAACAACGCCGTCTTCAAGTCTTGACACCCGCCCCGGCACCGACGAGTCTTCCGGCATGCCGCGTGGGAGCGGTCCCACGGGGTGACCGGGGCTCTCTTCCGTTCGGACGAAACCACCCATGGCCTTCCCCTCTACCTTGCATGGCACACCGTTGACCAGCACGTTTCCATCGCACACCGTGTGCTGTTGGCTAGCCGCTGCTCGATCCGAGAGGGCAGGTCCGGACCGCCCGGCCCGGCGGTCCGAATCCTGAGGTCCCGTTCCCCACTGGAACAAGGAGTAGTGGAATGCGCATCACCCGTACCGGCGGTGGCCACGGCCGCAGAGCGGCGATCGTGGCCACGACGGCCCTGACCGCCTCCGCCCTGCTGCTGACCGGTTGCAGCAGTGACGACGGCGAGTCGGACGGCACGGACGCCAACGGCAACATCACCCTCACGGTGGCCGACTACGGGCAGTTCGGCTACAAGGAAGCCAACCTGTTCGCCAAGTACCACGAGCTGCACCCGAACATCACGGTCAAGGAAGAGACCACCGCCAACGAGCAGGACTACTACCCGAAGCTCCTTCAGCAGCTGAACTCGGGCAGCGGCCTGGCGGACGTCGCCGGTATCGAGGTCGGGCGCATCAAGGAGGTCGTGGACACCCAGGCGGACAAGTTCACCGACCTCGGCAAGGCGATCAACGTCGGCGACTGGGTGCCCTGGAAGGCGAAGCAGGCCACCGCCAAGGACGGCGCGGTGATCGGCGCCGGTACCGACATCGGCCCGATGTCCCTGTGCTACCGCAAGGACCTCTTCGAGAAGGCGGGCCTGCCCACCGATCGCGAGGCCGTCGCCAAGGCCGTCGCCGGCGGCTGGGAGGACTACCTCAACCTCGGCGAGCAGTACCAGAGGAAGGCGCCCTCCGGCACCTACTTCATGGACTCCGCCTCCGCGATGTACAACGCGGTCGTCTCCTCCTCGTCCCAGCAGTACTACAACGCCGACGGCGACGCGGTCTACAAGGACAGCGCGTCCGTCAAGCAGGGCTGGAACCTGGCCGCGGAAGCCGCCGACAAGAAGCTCAGCCAGGGCCTGCCGCAGTTCACCGACGCCTGGTTCGCGGCGCTGCGCAAGGGCAGCGTGGCCACCATCGCCTGCCCCGCCTGGATGTCCACCCAGATCGTCACCTACTCCGGTGACGCCTACAAGGGCAAGTGGGACATCTCCCGCGCGCCCGGCACCACGGCGGCCAACTGGGGCGGTTCCTTCCTGACCGTTCCCAAGAGCGGCAAGCACGTCAAGGAGGCCACCGAGCTGGTCAAGTGGCTGACCGCGCCCGAGCAGCAGGCCGCGGTGTTCAAGGCCGCGGGCATCTTCCCGTCCAACCAGAAGGCCTACGAACTGGCCGACGTGAAGAACGCCAAGCTCCCGTACTTCAGCGACGCCCCCATCGGCCAGATCTACGCCGAGGAGGCCAAGTCCATCCCCGCGGCGGTGCTCGGCCCGAAGGACGGCACCATCAAGGACACCATCTCCACCCAGATCAACAACATGGAGAAGCGGGGCACCGACCCCGACGACGCCTGGAAGGCCGCGACCGACACGCTGGACAAGGCGATCGGCTGACCGGCCCGGGTGCGGACGGCTTCCGGGCCGCCCGCACCCCGCCCGTACGGGCACCCCGCCCCCGCCGCCGGGCAGCGCAGACCGGTACGCGGCACGGGGACACCGGCCCTGTCGTCGAACTCCCGCCAGGCGCGCCCCGCGTGCCGGCGGCGGGAGCCGGACGACAGGACGCCGGCCCGGGCGGGTGAGTGACCGACGACGCGGAAGCGGTGCCCGGCCCAGGGCGCCGCCGCGGCGTCACCGGCGGGGACCGGCGGCCGACGGCCGGGTTCCGCCCCACACGCACGTCAGGCCGCGGCACGGGTCGTCCGCCACCGTACCGATCCGCGCGGGGAGCGGCGGGCCGGTCCCCCTGTGGACCGCGCCGTACGCCCCACCGGCCGAAACCTTCAGGGAAGGACTCCCTCCGTGGCAACGACAACCCCCACCCGGGGTGCCTACACCCCGCCCCCCGGCGGCTCCGGTGCCGTGTCGAACGGACGCGGCACATGGCGCAGCCGGCTGTGGCGCTTCGACGACAAGGCGTCGCCGTACGCCTACATCGCCCCCTTCTTCCTGATCTTCGGCGCCTTCGGGCTCTATCCGCTCCTCTACACCGGCTGGATCGCCCTGCACCGGGTGGAGATGACGGGCCTCGACCAGTCCGAGTGGGTGGGCCTCGACAACTTCTCCCGGATCCTCCAGGACGCCGAGTTCTGGACGGCCGTGTCCAACACCTTCATCATCGGTGTCATCTCCACCGTGCCGCAGCTGCTGGTGGCCCTGGGTCTCGCCCATCTGCTCAACTACAAGCTGCGGGCCAGCACCTTCTGGCGGACCGTCATCCTCACCCCGTACGCCACCTCCGTCGCCACGGCCGCCCTGGTCTTCGCGCTGGTCTTCCGCGCCGACGGCGGCATCCTCAACTGGGTGCTGCACTTCTTCGGCGCCGGCAACATCGACTGGGGCAACGGGACCTGGACCTCCAAGATCGCCATCTCGGTCATCGTGATCTGGCGGTGGACCGGCTACAACGCCCTCATCTACCTGGCCGCGATGCAGGCGGTCCCCACCGATCTGTACGAGGCCGCCGCCATCGACGGGGCGACGCGCTGGCAGCAGTTCCGCAAGGTGACCATCCCCTCGCTGCGGCCGACGATCCTGTTCACCATCGTCATCTCGACCATCGGCTCGATGCAGTTGTTCGGCGAGCCGCTGCTGCTCCAGGGCGGCACCCTCGGCTCGATCGGCGGCAGCGAGCACCAGTACGAGACGCTCAGCATCTACCTCTTCAACTACGGCTGGAAGCTGGGCCACCTGGGACCGGCGGCGGCCGTGGCCTGGGCCATGCTCGTCCTGCTGCTGCTGATCGCCCTGATCAACTGGATCGTCGGCCGGTTCGTGCGCAAGAACGCGGCCTGACGGGAGCGACATCGATGACCACGACCAGTCCCACCAAGACCTCGGCGCCGGGCCTTGTCCCGGCACCGTCCCCCACCGCCCCCGGCAGGGCCCCGGGCCGTCTGCGCCTGGGCGCCGGCCAGCAGTTGCGGGGCGGCCCGTTCACCTACGCCGCCCTGATCGTCGTCGGGCTCGGCTCGATCCTGCCGCTGTACTGGACGCTGGTGGCCGCCTCGCACGACCAGCAGCGGGTCCTGGACAGCCCGCCGCCGCTGCTGCCGGGCGGCAGACTGGGGAGCAACCTCCAGGCGGCCTGGGACCAGGCGAACCTCGGCAAGGCCATCGTCAACAGCGTGATCGTGGCCGGCAGCATCACCGTCGCCACCCTGTTCTTCTGCACCCTCGCCGGCTACGCCTTCGCCAAGATGCGCTTCCGCGGCCGGAACGTGCTGATGACCGCGGTCATTGCCACGCTGACCATCCCGCCCCAGCTCAGCGTCGTCCCGCTGTTCATGATGATCTCGGACTTCGGGTGGAGCGGACAGCTGGAGTCGGTGATCTTCCCGACCCTGGTCGGCGCGTTCGGTGTCTTCTTCATGCGCCAGTACCTCATCGAGGCGCTGCCGTACGAGCTGATCGAGGCGGCCAAGGTGGACGGGGCGAGCAACATCCGCATCGTGTGGAGCGTGGTGCTGCCCGTGGCCCGGCCCGCGATGATGGTGCTGGGCATGCTCACCTTCGTCCAGGCCTGGAACGACTTCTTCTGGCCCTTCCTCGCGCTGAACCAGCAGAACCCCACCATCCAGGTGGCGCTCGGCCAGCTCAGCGCCTCCTACACGCCCGACCAGAGCATCGTCATGGCCGGCGCGCTGATCAGCACCCTGCCGCTGCTGCTCGTCTTCGTGATCTTCGGCAAGCAGATCGTCGGGGGCATCATGGCCGGCGCGGTCAAGGGCTGACCCCCGGCCGCGGGGCCCGCCCCGCCGGACCGGCCCACCGCGGGCCGGTCCGTGTCCCACCGCCGGCGCGCCGCACGCGCCGGCCCACCCCTCGTGCCCGGTCCGGTACCGCCCACCTCCTCATCCGCCCCGCAGCGGGCCGTACCGGACCGGACACCTCCCGGCCCCGCCGGGCTCGTACCGCACGGGATGCCCACCGCCCGGCCGGGCCGTCGACTCCCGTACCGGGTACGGGAAGGACACGGCCCCGTCCCTCCGCGCAACCCGTCCGGCCGGTACCGGCCACGACGCCCAGCGCCATCCGGGGCGGACCCGGGCCCCGGCCGCCCGGACCCCGCCCCGCCCGCGACCGGCTCCCGCACGGCCGGCCCGCCGTCCGCCATCCGTTTCTCTTCCTTCTGGGAGCGCTCTCACCATGACCGCCGTACGACCCGAGACCACCGTCCAGCCGGCCGCGGACACCTCCTTCCCGACCGGCTTCGTCTGGGGTGCCGCCACCGCCTCCTACCAGGTGGAGGGCGCCGCCACCGAGGACGGCCGCACCCCCTCCATCTGGGACACCTTCAGCCACACCCCCGGCAAGATCCGCAACGGCGACACCGGTGACATCGCCGCCGACCACTACCACCGGTACCGCGACGACGTGGCCCTGATGAAGGACCTCGGCCTCAAGGCCTACCGGTTCTCCATCTCCTGGCCCCGGGTCCAGCCCACCGGCCGGGGCCCCGCCGTCGAGCGCGGCCTGGACTTCTACCGCCGCCTGACCGACGCCCTCCTGGAGGCGGGCATCACCCCGGTCGCCACCCTCTACCACTGGGACCTGCCGCAGGAGCTGGAGGACGCGGGCGGCTGGCCGCACCGCGACACCGCCCACCGGTTCGCCGACTACGCCACCCTTGCCGCCCGCGCCCTGGGCGACCGGGTCAAGATGTGGACGACCCTCAACGAGCCCTGGTGCTCGGCGTTCCTCGGCTACGGCTCCGGCGTGCACGCCCCGGGCCGCACCGACCCGGCCGCCACCCTGCGCGCCGCCCACCACCTGAACCTGGCCCACGGCGAGGCCGTCGGCGCCCTGCGCACGGCCCTGCCCTCCTCGGCGCAGGTCTCCATCACCCTGAACCTGCACCAGGTGCGCCCGCTCACCGACAGCCCCGAGGACGCCGAGGCCGCCCGCCGCATCGACGCCGTCGGCAACCGGGTCTTCACCGGCCCCCTGCTGGACGGCGCCTACCCCGAGGACCTGCTGCGCGACACCGCGCACGTGGTCGACTGGGAGGAGCTGGTGCGCGCCGGGGACCTCGCGGAGATCTCCCGTCCGCTCGACGTGCTCGGGATCAACTACTACGCGCCGACCGTGGTCTCGCTGCCCGCCGACGGCGCCGCCAGCACCCGCAACGACGGCCACGGCGCGAGCGACCACTCCCCGTGGACCGGCTCCGAGCAGGTCGCCTTCCACCTCGCCAACGACGACCTGACCGCCATGAACTGGGCCATCGACCCCAGCGGGCTGCACACCCTGCTGACCGAGATGTCGGCCCGGCACCCCGGGCTGCCGCTGATGGTCACCGAGAACGGCGCCGCCTTCGACGACTATGTCTCCCCGGAGGGACGCGTCGAGGACCCGCAGCGCATCGCCTATCTCCACTCCCACCTGGACGCCGTGCGCCGGGCCATCGCCGACGGAGCCGATGTGCGGGGCTACTTCCTGTGGTCCCTGCTGGACAACTTCGAGTGGTCCTACGGCTATTCGAAGCGCTTCGGCGCCGTCTACGTCGACTACGCCACCCAGCGCCGCATCCCCAAGGCCAGCGCCCGCTGGTACGCCGAGGTGATCCGCAACAACGCCCTGCCCGCCTGACCGCCCGTCGCCGCCCGCGGAATCGAAGGCGCCGCCGTCACGCTGTTACATTCCTGGCCTGACGGCGGTGAACGGAAGGCGGCGACCATGGCAGGCAACGGTGTGAGGGGCCGGGGCGGCCGGCGGCCGACCCTGGAGGAGGTCGCCGCCCGGGCCGGGGTCGGGCGCGGCACCGTCTCCCGGGTGATCAACGGCTCGCCCCGGGTCAGCGACGCCACCCGCGCCGCCGTCGAGGCGGCCGTCGCGGAGCTGGGCTACGTCCCCAACACCGCGGCCCGCGCCCTCGCGGCCAACCGCACCGACGCCATCGCGCTGGTCGTGCCCGAGCCGGAGACCCGGTTCTTCGCCGAGCCCTACTTCTCCGACATGCTGCGCGGGGTCGGCGCGGGACTGGCCGACACCGAGATGCAGCTGCTGCTGACCTTCGCGGGCAGCGACCGGGAGCGGCAGCGGCTGGCCCAGTACCTGGCGGCCCACCGGGTGGACGGCGTGCTGCTGGTCTCCGTGCACGCCGACGACCCGCTGCCCGATCTGCTGGCCGAGCTGGAGATCCCGGCCGTGATCAGCGGCCCGCGCTCGGCGGCCGAGTCGCTCACCTCGGTGGACTCCGACAACTACGCCGGCGCCCGCGCGGCCGTGGAGCACCTGCTGTCCCGGGGCCGCCGCCGGATCGCGCACATCACCGGCGCGCTGGACGTCTACGGCGCCCAGCGCCGTGCCGACGGCTACCGCGACGCCCTCGCCGACGCGGGCCGCCCGGCGGACGAACTCCTCATCGAGCCGGGGGACTTCACCGAGGAGGGCGGCCGGCGCGCGATGAGCACCCTGCTGTCCCGCCGGCCCGACCTGGACGCGGTCTTCGCGGGTTCGGACGTGATGGCGGCCGGCGCCCGCCAGGTGCTGCGCGAGGCGGGCCGGCGGATCCCCCAGGACGTGGCGCTGGTCGGCTACGACGACTCGGCCATCGCCCGCCACATGGACCCGCCGCTCACCAGTGTCCGGCAGCCCATCGAGGAGATGGGCCGCGCGATGATCGACCTGCTCCTCACCGAGATCGCCGGCCGGCGTCCGGGCCCGGCGCGGGAGGCGGCGCCCCGCCGGGCGGTGCTGCCGGTGCAGCTGGTGGTGCGGGCGTCGTCGTGACGCGGCTCACCGGCCGGGTCCGCACGGGGCCCGGCCGGTGGGGGAGCGCGTCGGAGAAGCGCGGGTGGGAAACGTGGGCGGAAAAACGAATCAGCCGGTGACTTCCGTCTTCCGACGTAAGTCACCGGCTGATCACTCAGGGTGAGTGACGGGACTCGAACCCGCGACATCCTGGACCACAACCAGGTGCTCTACCAGCTGAGCTACACCCACCACGACCGGTGGTGGAACTTGTCGTTTCCCCGACCGGCCGAGAAGAAGTCTACAGGGTCTTCAGGGGTGCTCGCGCACACGTTTTCGCGCGGGCGGCCACCGGGCGGCTACGGCGCGGGTACGACGTGCCGGGCGGCGATCTGCCGGGCGGTGTCGGAGTCCGGGCCGGGCTGGGGCACGAAGATGGCCTCGCGGTAGTAGCGCAGCTCGGCGATCGACTCGCGGATGTCGGCGAGGGCCCGGTGGTTGCCGTTCTTCTCGGGGCTGTTGAAGTACGCCCGCGGGTACCAGCGGCGGGCCAGCTCCTTGACCGAGGAGACGTCGACGATCCGGTAGTGGAGGTAGTCCTCCAGGGTCGGCATGTCCCGCAGCAGGAAGCCGCGGTCGGTGCCCACGGAGTTCCCGCACAGCGGGGCCTTGCCCGGCTCCTTCACGTGCTCGCGCACATACGCCAGCACCTGCTCCTCGGCGTCCTGAAGGGTCGTGCCCCGCTCCAGCTCGGCGAGCAGCCCGGACGCGGTGTGCATCTGACGCACCACCTCCGGCATCGTCTCCAGCGCGCGGGCCGGCGGACGGATGACGATGTCCACCCCCTCGCCGAGTACGTTCAGCTCGGAGTCGGTGACGAGGGCGGCCACCTCGATGAGCGCGTCGTCGGACAGCGAGAGGCCGGTCATCTCGCAGTCGATCCACACCATGCGATCGTTCATGCGACCACCCTAAAGCGCACCTGAGCTTTTTACGTGCCCCTGTGCCGCACGAGAGAAGGGGGCGGGACCCGCCCGCCCCCTTCCGTCGTGCTCAGTTACCGCTGCGCGGGCCCGGGAGCAGGCCCACGGCGCCGGCCGGGGCCCGGCGGGCCTGGAGCGGTACTCCGCCTTCGCGGTGCTCGTGCAGCAGCGCGGGGGCGGGGCCGTTCACCGGTCCCGGGCCGGGCAGCCCCGCGGGGGCGCCCTGCGGGCCGGCCACCGGCACCGCCGGCTCCGGCTCGCCCGGCTTGTCGCCCTGCGGCCTGCGGGCCCGGTAGGCGGCCCGGTAGGCGGCGGGGGAGGAGCCGAGCTGGCGGCGGAAGTGGCCGCGCAGGGCCACCGGGGAGCGGAAGCCGCAGCGGCCCGCCACCTCGTCCACCGAGTAGTCCGACGTCTCCAGCAGCCGCTGCGCCTGGAGCACCCGCTGGGTGATCAGCCACTGCAGCGGCGCGCTCCCGGTGAGCGAGCGGAACCGGCGGTCGAACGTGCGGCGGCTCATATAGGCGCGTGCCGCCAGCGTCTCCACGTCGAACTGCTCGTGGAGGTGTTCCAGCGCCCAGGCGACGACCTCGGCGAGCGGGTCGGCGCCGATCTCCTCGGGTAAAGACCGGTCGAGGTAGCGCTCCTGACCGCCCGAGCGGCGCGGCGGGACCACCAGGCGCCGGGCGAGCGCGCCGGCCGCCTCGTTGCCGTGGTCCGTCCGCACGATGTGGAGGCAGAGGTCGATCCCGGCCGCGGTGCCCGCCGACGTCAGCACATCGCCGTCGTCGACGAACAACTCCCGCGGATCGACGTGCACCGACGGATAGCGCTTGGCCAGCGTCGGCGCGTACATCCAGTGGGTGGTCGCCGGGCGGCCGTCCAGCAGGCCGGCCGCCGCGAGCACGAAGGCACCGGTGCACAGCCCGACGATGCGGGCACCCTCCTCGTGCGCCCGGCGCAGCGCGTCGAGCGCCTCCTCCGGCGGCGGCGAGGTGATCGACCGCCAGGCCGGCACGACGACCGTCCCGGCGCGGGAGATCGCCTCCAGCCCATGCGGTGCGGTGAGTTCCAGGCCCCCGGTGGTCCGCAGCGGGCCTTCCTCGCCCGCGCACACCAGCAGCCGGTAGCGCGGCACGCCGGCGTCCTGGCGGTCGATGCCGAACACCGAAAGCGGAATGGAACTCTCGAAGATGGGGCCGCCGCTGAACAGCAGCACCGCGACGATTTCCTTACGGCGTCGCCCGGACAGTTTCCGGGCTGCGGCATCCTGCGCGGCAGTGGAGTCGTGGCTCATACTGCTAAGCCCCCCTCGGTGGTCGCGGCTCCTCGGTTGTGTCGCTCCTGCACGTTTCCCCTCGGTCCTGCACGAGTCCCCCGCCGTAAAGACAGTCAAGATCGAATTTACTGGTTCCCGCGATCATGCGGTGGCCAGTTCGACACGCCGGACATTGTCGACATGACAACTTGGCGTGAAGCATTCGATCACGAAGCGTTGCACTCACGAGGCGTGCAGGGAAGTGCGCCTTGTCGTCGTGGCCAAACCGCGTAGGGTGCGCGGCGGCTCGCGGACCCTTTCCTTGCAGGTCGAACGGGGATTGGAGGGCGGGTCGGAGCCCTCTTGGGCGATATCCAGAAGTTGGCTGAAAAGCAGCGCTCAGAGGCGCGAAAACAGGTCAGTCGACCGGTGTCTGACCCCGGGTGTGACGTCCGCCTCTTTGCGCGGCGCAACGCGCGGCACACCGCTCCGACCGGCGCAGCAGCAGCCGGCACACGGCCGTGACGGCGGTGAGACCGAGTGCCGTGCCGGCGGTGCCGGCCAGTGAGGTGCCGTACCAGAGCAGGACGACCGGTACGAGCACACAGCTGAAGGCTGCCCACCGGATCACCTCGCCGACCGTGTCCGGCGTGGGGCGGGGGTCGCCGCTGGATCGGGGACCGGGCATCTCGTCCTCCCTGGGGCGGTGGCTCACCCGGGTTCAACGCGTGTTCGACCGGCCGGTCACCGACCGTACACCGGTGAACGGTGTGCAAACCGCCTGTACGAGGCAGCAACCATTGCGTTACGGGCGCGGCTCGTGCATGCTCCGGTGAACCCCTGCGGATGCCGGGGGGAACCGCTTACGGAGCGTGCGCGGGATCTGGGCTCGGGAGGCGTGCCGCCGTACCCTTGGGGGTATGGGCTTGGGAAGATGTTTCCCGGACACAGCTCCGCCGCACACTGTCGTCCCTTCCCATAAAGGATCACAACGCCGAGACAGCCATGGCCGGTCACGAATTCTTCGAACCAGCGGACCGCAAGCGGCCGGTCGCCGACCCCACGGCGGCCGATCCCCTGGCGGCGGAAGAGTCCCGCCCTTCCTGCGACCCCGCCTTCCGGCACGGAGTCGTCGTCGGCTTCGACGGCTCCACCTCCAGTGAGCGCGCCCTCGCCTACGCGATCGGCATGGCCCACCGTTCCCGCTCGGGCCTGATCATCGTCCATGTCGCCAACCGGTTGCCCACGACCGTGTGGGCCGGCTGCGAACCACCCGTCTTCGTCGATGTGCCGGACCACCGCACCGAGGTCCTGGGGCTGGAGCTGGCCTGCGCCGACTATCTGGCCGAGGTGCCCTGGATCCTGGTCGAGCGGGGCGGGGACATCTGCCACGAACTCGAAGAGGTGGGGCGGGAGTACGAGGCCGACGCGATCGTGGTCGGCTCCACGCACGGCATCGTCGGCCGGATCTTCGGCTCCGTCGCCGGGCGGCTCGCCAAGCGGGCGCGACGGCCCGTGATCGTCATTCCCTAGGGCATCCCACGCCCCCTCAACTCCCTTGGCGCACAGGCGAACTACTGGCGCGTAGCAGGTGTTCCGGCCCTGGTGGGGGGCATATACCGGGCACCGCACCACCGCACCCGCACGAAGGGAGCCCGCCGTGGACAACGACGTCTCAGCGGGAAACGTGACCACCGCCGCGGCCGGCCGGCTGGCCCTCGCCCTCACCCTCCTGGCGTTCGGGCTGGGGACGACCGGCGTCATCCACGGCGTGGGCGCCTCCGACACCGTGACCGTGGCCCACTACGTCGGCGGGGTCACCCTCTTCCTCGTCGGCCTGCTGGCCCTGCACGACGGCGCCGCCGCCTCCGGCGCGGGCTATGTCACGCTCGGCGCCCTGTGGTTCGCCTGGGCCGTGTCGGACCGCGGACCGGCCAACGCGGCCGGCCTCTTCCTGCTGCTGTTCGCCCTGGTCGCCCTCACCCTGACCCTCACCGGCCGGGACGCCCTGGGCCGGCTGATGTACGGGCTGTTGTTCCTGTCCATGCTGGTGCTGGCCGTCGCGGCCTTCGCCGGCAGTTCGGTGCTCGCCCGGGCCGGCGGCTGGACGGCCGTCGCCTCGGGGGCGGTGGCCTGGTACGCGGCGACGGCGGCGCTCGCGCACTGGCCGACGGTGGTGTCCCGGCGTGCCGCGGGCCGGGGGGTGACGGCCACCGGTTGAAGTCGAGCGGCATGAGAAGGACCCCCGCGTGCCCGGTGGCACACGCGGGGGTCCGTTCTGTGCTCGCGCCTACTCGACGGTGACCGACTTGGCGAGGTTCCGCGGCTTGTCGATGTCCCGGCCGAGCGCCTTCGCCGTGTGGTAGGCGAGGAGCTGGAGGGGGATGCCCATCAGGATCGGGTCCAGCTCGTCCTCGTTCTTCGGGACGATGATGGTCTGGTCCGCCTTCTCCTGGTGCTGGTGGGCCACCGCCAGGATCTTGCCCTCGCGGGCCTTGATCTCCTCCAGGGCCGCGCGGTTCTTCTCCAGCAGGTCGTCGTCGGGGACGATCGCGACCGTGGGCAGGGCCGGCTCTATGAGGGCCAGCGGACCGTGCTTCAGCTCGGAGGCGGGGTAGGCCTCGGCGTGGATGTAGGAGACCTCCTTGAGCTTCAGGGAGGCCTCGCGGGCCACCGGGTAGCCCCGGACGCGGCCGATGAAGAGCATCGAGCGGGCGTCGGCGTAGCTCTCCGCCAGCCGCTTGATCTCCTCCTCCTGCTTCAGGATCTCGGAGATCTGCCCGGGCAGCTTGCGCAGGCCCTCGATGATCCGCTTGCCGTCGCGGACCGACAGGTCGCGGGTGCGGCCCAGGTGCAGCGCCAGCAGGGCGAAGGCCACCGTGGTGTTGGTGAAGCACTTGGTGGAGACGACGCAGACCTCGGGGCCGGCGTGGACGTAGACGCCGCCGTCGGCCTCGCGGGCGATCGCCGAGCCGACCACGTTGACCACGCCGAGGACCCGCGCGCCCTTGCGCTTCAGTTCCTGCACGGCGGCCAGCACGTCGTAGGTCTCACCGGACTGGGAGACGGCGATGTACAGGGTGTCGGGGTCCACGACCGCGTTGCGGTAGCGGAACTCGGAGGCCGGCTCGGCGTCGGCGGGGATGCGGGCCAGCTCCTCGATCATCTGGGCGCCGATCATGCCCGCGTGGTACGAGGTGCCGCAGCCGAGGATCTTCACCCGGCGGATCCGCCGGGCCTCGCGGGCGTCCAGGTTGAGGCCGCCGAGGTGCACGGTGGAGAACCGGTCGTCGATCCGGCCGCGCAGCACCCGGTCCACGGCGTCGGCCTGCTCGAAGATCTCCTTGTGCATGTAGGTGTCGTGGCCGCCCATGTCGTACGACTCGGCCTCCCACTCCACCGTGGTGGGCTCGGCGGTGGTGCGCGTGCCCTCGGTGGTGTAGGTGCGGAAGTCGTCGGCCTTGAGGGTGGCCATCTCGCCGTCGTCGAGGGTCACTATCTGGCGGGTGTGGGTGACCAGCGCGGCGATGTCGGAGGCGACGAACATCTCCTTCTCGCCGATGCCGAGGACGACCGGGGAGCCGTTGCGGGCCACCACGATCCGGTCCGGGAAGTCGGCGTGCAGGACGGCGATGCCGTAGGTGCCCTCGACCAGCCGGACCGCCTGGCGGACCTTGTCCTCCAGCTTCTCGGCCTGCGAGCGGGCGATCAGGTGGGTGAGGACCTCGGTGTCGGTCTCGGAGAGGAACTCGACGCCGTCCGCCTCCAGCTTGCGGCGCAGGTCGGCGGCGTTGTCGATGATGCCGTTGTGGACGACGGCCACCTTCTGGTCGGCCGACATGTGCGGGTGGGCGTTCACGTCGGACGGGGCGCCGTGGGTGGCCCAGCGGGTGTGGGCGATGCCGGTGGTGCCCTTGAAGCGCGCTGGGACCTTCGCCTCCAGGTCGCGCACCCGGCCCTTGGCCTTGACCATCTTCAGGCCGGGCGTCTTCGGGGAGGTGACGACGATGCCCGCGGAGTCGTAGCCCCGGTACTCCAGGCGCTGGAGGCCCTCCAGCAGGAGGGGGGCGACGTCACGCTTCCCAATGTAACCGACAATTCCGCACATATATAGAGGTATCCCTTGACTGTCGCTGGTCCGGGCGGGAGGGGTCTGGCTGAGTGGGTCCGGGCTGCGGCCGGGCTCAGCCGTAGACCATGCGGCGCAGCTGCCTGAGCGTCAGCTCCGGCGGCGCCACCGCCCGGTATTTCAGGTCCGCCTCGATCCGCTGGAAGATCTCCGCGTTCACCAGGCCCTGGGCCTGGAGCTCGCGGTGGCGGCGACGGACGTACTCCTGGGTCGTCTCGTCGAAGAAGGCGAGCACGTCCTGGACCACGCGCAGTGCCTCGCCCCGGCTCAGGGGCGTGGACCGCGTCAGATGATCTACGAGTTCGTCGTGCACCCGGTAGATCCTGGGGTACCGGCGCCTGTTTCGCAAGAATCGTGCCCGATTCCGGGCAGAGGGCTGTTGAAACTCTTATGGCGCCCTGTTCGCCCCCCGTCCATCCGGAGTCCCGCATCCCGTTGCCCGAGCCGACCAGTTTCAGACGCCATGGACATTCCTCGTATGGGCGTTCCCGAGAAGCTGGCCGAGCGCATGAGCATGGCCGAACAGCACGAGTACCTGCGGGCCGGATTCTCGCGGCGCACCATGATCCGGGGCGGCGCGGTCACGCTGGGCGCCGTCGCCGGCGGCGCGTTCGTGCCGGGGGCCACCGCCCAGGCCGCCGTGCCCGCCCGGCACACCGCCCCCGCCGCCGCCACGGCCGACGGCGCGCACGTCGCCCCCTTCGGCCGCCACCTGGCCTGGGGCAACGACCCGCGCACCGAGATCACCGTCTCCTGGCAGGTCCCGGTCGCCGTCAGGAAGCCGTTCATCCGGGTCGGCGCCCACCCCTGGGACCTCTCCCGGAAGATCGAGGCCGAGGTCCGCACCCTGTACACCCCGGCCGGGGTCGGCGCGAGCGGCGACCACACCCAGTACTACCTGCACGCCAGGCTCACCCACCTGCGCCCGGGGCGGACGTACTACTACGGCGTCGGCCACCAGGGCTTCGACCCGGCCGAACCGCACCTGCTGGGCACCGTGGGCACCTTCACCACCGCCCCCGCCCACAAGGCGCCCTTCACCTTCACCGCCTTCGGCGACGAGGGCGTCGGCTACCACGGCCTGGCCAACAACAGCCTCCTGCTCGGCCAGAACCCCGCCTTCCACCTGCACGCCGGCGACATCGCCTACGCCGACCCGTCCGGCGCGGGCAAGACCGCCGACACCGGCTTCGACGCGCGGACCTGGGACTCCTTCCTCGCCCAGACCGAGACCGTCGCCAAGCAGGTCCCGTGGATGCCGGCGTACGGCAACCACGACATGGAGGCCTGGTACTCGCCCAACGGCTACGGCGGCGAGGACGCCCGCTGGACCCTGCCGGACAACGGCCCGGACCGGAAGAACCTCCCGGGCGTCTACTCCTTCGTCTACGGCAACACCGCCGTCATCTCGCTCGACGCCAACGACATCTCCTACGAGATCCCGGCGAACCTGGGCATCTCCGGCGGAACCCAGACCACATGGCTGGAAGGACAGCTGAAGAAGTTCCGCGCCGCCAAGGACGTCGACTTCATCGTCGTCTTCTTCCACCACTGCGCCTACTGCACCTCCACCGCCCACGCCTCCGAGGGCGGGGTGCGCCAGGAGTGGGTGCCGCTGTTCGAGAAGTACACCGTGGACCTGGTCATCAACGGCCACAACCACCAGTACGAGCGCACCGACGTGATCAAGGGAGGCGAGGTCGCCAAGAAGCTGCCCATCGGCGGCACCGCCTACCCCGAGACCGACGGCGTGGTCTACGTCACCGCCGGCGCGGCCGGCCGCAGCCTGTACGCCTTCTCCGCCCCCGACACCTACGAGGGCCACGAGCACGAGACCGACTCGGTGGCCTCGTTCGTCAACACCGAGGACGGCAAGGTCCACGAGACCGTCGGCTGGTCCCGGGTGCGCTACCTGAACTACTCCTTCCTGCGCGTGGACGTCAGCCCCGCGCCCAGGGGCCGCCAGGCCACGCTGAAGGTGTCCGGCATCGCCGAGACCGGCGACCGCGTCGACCACTTCACGGTGTCCCGCACGGCCAAGTAGCCCCCGCTGTCGCGGGCGGTCCTCACAGGCGCTTGAGGACCGCCTGCTTGGCCAGCGCGAACTCCTCGTCCGTCAGCACCCCGTCGCGGTGCAGCTCGCCCAGCTCCCGCAGCCGCCGCAACAGCGTGTCGTGGTCGTCCCCGGCCGCCTGTTCCCCGGTCGTCCGCTCCCCGGCCCGCTGCTCCGGGATCCGTCCCGCCTGCGTCCGCGCGGCCGAGGGGTGCGGCAGCCGCGCCTGCACCGCCGCCGCGACCAGGGCCATCAGCGGGTCCTTCCGGAACCCCCACAACTCCACCGCGTTCGCGTCGTACTTGGGCGGTGCGCCCGCCGGCGCACCGCGGACCAGGAACCGCAGGTGCCCGTTCTCCAGACCGGCCGCCGGCTGCCACTCGACACCGGTGAGGTCGGCGAGCGGAATCGTGCGGGGTCCGGCCGACGCCTTGGACTCCTCCGTCTTCCAGTTCCACTCCAGCCGCACCCGCTCCCCGTCGAAGCCCGCGGTGCCGTCCCCGGCCGAGGCGGACACCGGCAGCGACGGGCCCGGCAGCAGGTACTCGTCCACCGGGTCCGGTGAAATCCCCTCCAGCAGCAGGGCGTTGCGCAGCTCGTCGGCGAGGTACTCGGCCACGCCGTACCGGTCGGGCTCCACGACCAGCTGATAGGGGTCGTGCGGCGCGGCGAGCCGGCCCGCGGTGGCCTGGAGCAGCGGATCGGCGCCGTCGCGCAGCCGCAGCCTGAGCCGCCCCGACTTCCGGCCCTGCTCCAGGGAGACCCCGGCCAACGCACGCAGCGGAACGACGAGTTCGCTCAGCTCACGGCGGAGCAGACCCACGCTCTTCTCCCCGCCCGGGGTGATCCGCAGGGTGTCGCCGTCGAACGCCCAGGTGCCGTCCTTCTGGATGATGTCCGCCATACGGGGATTGTTTCACCCGATCTGCGGCACAGTGGAGGACGACCCCGTCAGACGGTCAACCTCCCCTTAACCGAAGGGAGCGCATGTGAGACCGAACCACGGCACCACTCCCCGGACGTTCCGCGTCCTCGCCACCCTGCTGCTGCTCGCGGCGGCCGGTGCCTTCGGCGTCGGCGCGGCCCCCGACGTCCAGGCGGCCGCCCCCTCGCCGCTGGACCGGGTGGTCCCGGCACCCGTCTCCGCCAAGCCGGGCGGCACGCCGTACCGCATCACCCGCGCCACCCGCATCCGCGTCGACGGCTCCGCCGAGGTCCGCCGCGTCGGCGCCTACCTCGCCGGCATCCTGCGCCCGTCCACCGGCTACCCGCTGCCGCTCACCGACCACGGCAGCGGCGGCATCCGGCTCCGGCTGCGAAACGGCGACTTCGGCGCCGAGGGCTACCGGCTGCACAGCGGCGCCGGCGGCGTCACCCTCACCGCGCGCACCCCCGCCGGGCTCTTCCACGGCGTCCAGACCCTGCGCCAGCTCCTCCCGCCGGCCGTCGAGAAGAAGACCGTGCAGCGCGGCCCCTGGCGGATCGCCGGCGGCACCGTCGAGGACCGCCCCCGCTACGCCTACCGGGGCGCCATGCTCGACGTCGCCCGGCACTTCTTCACCGTCGCCCAGGTCAAGCGCTACATCGACCAGGTGGCCCTCTACAAGGTCAACGAACTGCACCTGCACCTCAGCGACGACCAGGGCTGGCGCATCGCCGTCGACTCCTGGCCGCGCCTGGCCGCCTACGGCGGCGCCACCCAGGTCGGCGGCGGCCCGGGCGGCTACTACACCAAGGCCGACTACCGCGAGATCGTCCGCTACGCGGCCTCCCGCTATCTGGAGGTCGTCCCCGAGATCGACATGCCGGGCCACACCAACGCGGCCCTGTCCTCCTACGCCGAGCTCAACTGCGACGGCGTGGCACCCCCGCCCTACACCGGCACCCGGGTCGGCTTCAGCTCGCTGTGCGTGCCCAAGGAGGTCACCTACGACTTCGTGGACGACGTGATCCGCGAACTGGCCGCCCTCACCCCCGGCCGCTATCTGCACATCGGCGGCGACGAGGCGCACTCCACCAGCCACCCCGACTACGTGGCCTTCATGGACCGGGTCCAGCCGGTGGTCGCCCGCTACGGCAAGACGGTCATCGGCTGGCACCAGCTCACCGGCGCCCGCCCGGCCCCGGGCGCCCTCGCCCAGTACTGGGGCCTGGACCGCACCGCCGCGGCCGAGAAGGAACAGGTCGCGCAGGCCGCCCGGAACGGCACCGGGATCGTCCTGTCCCCGGCCGACCGGATCTACCTCGACATGAAGTACACCGACGCCACCCCCATCGGCACCAAGTGGGCGGGCCTGGTGGAGGTGCGGCGCTCCTACGACTGGGACCCGGGCTCCTATCTCGCCGGGGTGCCCGCCTCGGCCGTCCGGGGCGTCGAGGCACCCCTGTGGACGGAGACCGTGCAGACCACCGCCGACATCGAGTACCTGGCCTTCCCTCGGTTCGCCGGGGCGGCCGAGCTGGGCTGGTCGCCGGCCGCCCGGCTGGGCTGGGACGGCTACCGTGAGCGGCTGGCCGCGCAGGGCCCGCGCTGGGACGCCCTCGGCATCGGCTATTACCGCTCGCCGCAGGTGCCCTGGCCGGCACCCTGACCGGCGGAAAACCGACGGGCACCCCGGAGGACCGTACTCCGGGGTGCCCGTCCGCCCGCGGGGCCGTCAGAACCCGGCGAGGGGGTTCTTCAGGGTGCCGACCAGCTGGAGCGCGCCGGACGGATCGGCGAGGTCCACCATCTGCTTGTTGTTGCGCAGCTGGAGCCGGTTGAGGCAGGACAGCGCGAACTCCGGGGCGAACATGTCGTACTGGCGGAACCGGTCGGCCAGCTGCGGATTCGCCTCCTGGTACTCGCGGGTGACCTCGGCGACCGTGCGCCAGAAGCCGTCCTCCTCCAGGACGCCCTCCTCGGCGAGCTGCGCGGCGAGGAAGCGGAAGAAGCAGTCGAAGACGTCCGTGAAGATGGACAGCAGCTTCTTGTCCTCGGGGACCTCCACCCGGATGCGCGCCACCTCCGGCGGCAGCGCCGCGTCCGGGTCCATGACGGCGATCTCCTCGGCGATGTCCTTGTAGACCGCCCGCCGCACGGCCCCGTCCCGCAGAACCAGGATCGTGTTCTCGCCGTGCGGCATGAACACCAGGTCGTAGGCGTAGAAGCTGTGCAGCAGCGGGGTGTAGTAGGCCCGCAGATACCGCCGCAGCCACTCCACCGGGGCCAGGCCCGACCGCTCGATCAGCGCGCCCGCGAAGGAGGCGCCCTCGTGGTCGACGTGCAGCAGCGAGGCCATCGTCGCCAGCGACTCGCCCTCCTCCAGCGAGGGCACCGGGCTCTCCCGCCACAGCGCGGCCAGCATCTTGCGGTACGGCGAGTAGCGGTCGGTGGCCCGCTCGTACTCCAGGTGCCGGTAGCCGACGGCCGCCCGCTCCCGGATGATCGACAGACCGCTCGCCTTCAGCACCGGGTCGCCGTCGATCAGCCGGGCCAGCCAGTCGTTGATCGCCGGGGTGGCCTCCATGTAGGCGGCCGACAGACCGCGCATGAAGCCCATGTTGAGGACCGACAGGGCCGTCTTCACATAGTGCTTGTGCGGGGCGCTGGTGTTGAAGAAGGTACGGATCGACTGCTGGGCCAGGTACTCGTCGTCGCCCTCGCCGAGCGGCACCAGCAGGTCCCGGGCCACCTCGGCGGCGAAGGTGACGCTGAGCTTGTTCCACCACTGCCAGGGGTGCACCGGTATGAACAGGTAGTCGGCGGGGTCCAGGCCCCGGCCGGTGAGCCCGGCCCGGAACCGCGCCACCGTCTCCTCGCCCAGCTCCTCGCGCAGGAACGACTCGTACTCGATGCCCACGCCGGCCGTGAACGCGGCCCGCGAGCGGTGCGCGGCCAGCCACACCAGCCGGACGGGGCTCGCCGTCTCCGGCGCGTACGACAGGTACTCGTGGACGCCGAAGCCGAGCCGCCCGTTGTTCGCGACGAAGCACGGGTGGCCCTCGGTCATCCCGGTCTCGATCGCCTGGAACCCGGCCCGCGTCAGCTCCGCCGAGGTCACCTGCGGCTTGGTGAGCTTGTAGCAGGTGCCCGACAGGGTGGAGGAGATCTCCTCCAGGTACACCGGCAGGATCTCGTCGCTCAGCCCCAGCGACTCCTTCAGCTCGATGAAGAAGTCCAGCGCGGCCAGTTCGAGATCGCCGCCGTCGCGGTGCCGGGTGATGGAGTCGGGGTCGATCTGCCAGTGGTCCAGGGCCCGGCGCACGGCGGTGAACCGGTAGCTGGTCAGACCGTCGTCGCTGCGGACGACGTACCGGCCGCCGCCCTGCTCCTGAGGGGTGAGCAGCCGCTCGTGCGCGAACTCGGCGAGGGCCTTGCGCACCAGCAGGCGGTTGGCCCTCGCCCACCGCTCGGGGGACAGGTGGGACACGGCGTCGGCGAGGGTCATGCGGTCACCGCCTTCTCGAACTGCTCACGGGTGCAGAAGCTCAGCAGCGCCCGCTTCTCCGGCTTGTCCATCTCCCGCTCGGGCACGAACCCCACGGCCGCGTTCAGGGCGTGCACCGCCGTGTTGCGGACGTCCGGCTCGACCACGACCCGCTCCACCGCCGGGTCCTCGAACAGGTGCGCCATCACGGCGGTGATCACGGCCCGGGTGAACCCGTGCTCGGGGGTGTCCGTGGCCGGCGTCAGGAAGTGCATGCCGACATCGCCCGGCCGCGCCTCGTACAGCCCCACCAGTTCCCGGTGCGCGGGGTCGTACTTCTCCATCAGGAACACCGGCTCACCGTCGCGCAGCCCGAACAGCGCGTGGTGGTGCTCGTCCGCCGCTATCTCCATATAGGCCCGCTCGACGTCCTCCAGCCGCGCGTCCTGCATCATCCAGAACGCCGCCTTGGGATGCGTGACCCAGGCGTGCAGCAGCTTGGCGTCGTTCAGGGGATCGACGGGTCGGAAGGTGAAAGTCATACGGCGAACTCCTGGAAGGCGATGGACTTCTCGACCGGGTAGTACTCGGTGCCGAGCAGTTCTCGGATGATGTACGCGTTCCGGTACGCGCCCATGCCCAGGTCGGGGCTGGTGATGCTGTGGGTGTGGACGCCGGCGTTCTGCAGGAAGACCCCGCGGCCGGTGACGTCCACGCTGTAGTTGCGGGCCACGTCGAAGCGGCCGTGGCCGTCGAAGCGGAGCCGGTCGCGGATGGGGTCGAGGAAGGCCGGCGGGGTGTAGTGGTAGCCGGTGGCCAGGACCAGGCCCTCGGTGCGGATCTCGAAGTCCTTGTCCTGCTCGTCCTGGTGGAAACCGAGGGTGTAGGCACCGTCCGCGTACGTGGCCGTGCGCAGCGTGGAGTTGGTCAGCAGCCGGGTGGGCACCGGGCGGTCGCCGCTCTCGACGTTCTTCTGGTACAGCAGGTCGAAGATGGAGTCGATCAGATCCGAGTTGATGCCCTTGAACAGGCCCTTCTGCTGCTTCTCCAGCCGGTAGCGGGTCTCCTCGGGCAGCGCGCGGAAGTAGTCGATGTAGTCCGGGGAGGTCATCTCCAGCGTCAGCTTGGTGTACTCCAGCGGGAAGAACCGCGGGGAGCGGGTGACCCAGTTGAGCCGGTAGCCGTGGGCGTCGATCTCCGAGAGCAGCTCGTAGTAGATCTCGGCCGCGCTCTGGCCGCTGCCGACGACGGTGATGGACTCCTTCCCCAGCAGCTCCGCCTTGCGGTGCATGTACTGGGAGGTGTGCAGGAAGTCCCCGCCGAGGTCCCGGCACGCCTCGGGCACGAACGGGACGGTGCCGGTGCCCAGCACCAGGTGCCGGGCGCGGTAGGTCTCCCCGGCCGCGGTCCGCACGGCGTACAGCTCACCGTCGTGGACCACCTCGGTCACGGTGGTGCCGAAGCGGACGCTGCTCAGTTTCCCGGCGGCCCAGCGGCAGTAGTCGTCGTACTCGACGCGCAGCGGGTAGAAGTTCTCGCGGATGTAGAACGAGTACAGTCTGCCCTTCTCCTTCAGGTAGTTCAGGAAGGAGTACGGCGAGGTCGGGTCGGCCAGGGTGACCAGGTCCGACATGAACGGGGTCTGGAGGTGGGCGCCGTCCAGGAACATCCCGGCGTGCCACTCGAAGTCGGGCTTGGACTCCAGGAAGACGCCGTCCAGTTCGGCGATCGGCTCGGTCAGGCAGGCGAGGCCGAGGTTGAAGGGGCCGAGCCCGATCCCCACGAAGTCGTAGGTCTTGGTCGGGCTGTCAGGACGCGCGGTCAAGGGACTCTCCCAGGTACTGCTCGGCATGGCCGGCGATCAGATCGAGGACGGCGGCGATGTCGTCCGCCTTGGTCTCGGGGTTGAGCAGGGTGAACTTCAGGTAGTGGCGGCCGGCCACCTTGGTGCCCGCGACCACGGCGTCGCCGGAGGCGAACAGGGCCTTGCGGGCGTAGAGGTTGGCCCGGTCGATCTCGGCCGGGTCGGTGACGGCCGCCGGGATGTAGCGGAAGACGAGGGTGGACAGGGAGGGCTCGACCACGACGTCGTAGCGCGGGTCGGCCGCCAGCAGCGCCCAGCCCTCGCGCGCCAGGTCGCACACCTCGTCGAAGAGCTGTCCGATGCCGTCGGCGCCCATCGTGCGCAGGGTCAGCCACAGCTTGAGGGCGTCGAAGCGGCGGGTGGTCTGGAGGGACTTGTCCACCTGGTTGGGGATACGTTCCTGCACCATGCGGCGCGGGTTGAGGTACTCGGCGTGGTAGGTGGCGTGCCGCAGGGTGGCCGCGTCCCGGACCAGCACGGCGGAGGAACTGACCGGCTGGAAGAAGGACTTGTGGTAGTCGACGGTGACGGAGTCGGCGCGCTCGATGCCGTCGATGCGGTCCCGGTACTTCAGGGAGGCGAGCAGCCCGCAGCCGTAGGCGGCGTCCACGTGCATCCACACGCCGTACTGGGCGCACAGCCCGGCGATCTCCGGCAGCGGGTCGATGGAGCCGAAGTCGGTGGTGCCGGCGGTGGCGACGACGGCCATGGGCACCAGGCCCTCCCGCGCGCACCGCTCCAGCTCGCGGGCGAGGGCGACCGTCTGCATGCGCTTGTCGTGGTCGACGGGGATGGTGACGACGGCGTCCGGGCCGAGGCCGAGCAGTTTCGCGGACTTCTTGACGCTGAAGTGGCTGACCTCGGAGGCGAAGATCCGCAGTTTCGCGAGCGAGTCGCTCTTGGCCTCCTCCCGCGCGAGCAGCAGCGCCTGGAGGTTGGACTGGGTGCCGCCGGAGGTGAACACGCCGTCGGCGGCCGGGCCGAGGCCGATGCGGGCGGCCGTCCAGTCGATGAGCTTGCGCTCGATGAGGGTGCCGCCGGCCGACTGGTCCCAGGTGTCCAGCGAGGAGTTGACGGCGGACAGCACGGCCTCGGCGAGCACCGCCGGGATGACCACCGGGCAGTTGAGGTGGGCCAGGTAGCGGGGGTGGTGGAAGTAGACCGCGTCCCGCAGGTAGACGTCCTCCAGTTCGTCCAGGACGGCGGTGGTGTCGCCCAGCGGACGGTCGAGGTCGATCGCGTCGATGGCGGGGGAGAGGGCGTCCACGGTGACGCCGGTGAACGGACGGTCGGTGGTGGCGAGTTTGGCCGCCACCCGCTCGACTCCTTCGGTCACGGAGCGGCGGTAGTGCTCCGCGGTGAGGCCATTGAGCAGGTGCGAGCGCATGTGGGGGTCCTCCGAGGGGACGATCCGTGCGGGATGATCTTAGGTTAGCCTAACCTAAGTTTCGCGGAGGGAGGCATGCCTCTCCCAAGGCCGGATCAGGCCAAAGGGGGAGGGGCGGGCTACTCGCCCGTCGCGCGGAGCTGTTCCTCCGTCAGGCCCTGGCGCCAGTAGCCGACGAACGTCACCCGCCGCCGGTCCACCCCGCGTTCGCCGACGAAGTGCCGCCGCAGGGCCTTGACCTGACCGGACTCCCCGGCGAGCCACACATACGGCCGCTCGGCGGCGGGCAGCGCGGCGGCCCGCACGGCGTCGACGGCCATGGGGGACCCGTCGTGCCGCACGAGCCACGTGATCTCCGCGTCCGCCTCCGTGCGCACGTCCTGTATGTCACCGGCGTGCGGCACCTCCAGCCAGGCCCGGACCCGGGTGCCGGCGGGCAGGGACTCCAGGATCGCGGTCGCGGCGGGCACGGCCGTCTCGTCGCCGCACAGGACGACGAGGTCGGCGTCCTGGGGCGGGCGGAAGCGGATCGCGCGGTTGTCGGCGACGGCCGGCCCGAGCAGCAGCACCCGGTCGCCGGCGGCGGCCCGCGCGGCCCAGCGGGAGGCGGGACCGGCCGGGGTGGCGGCACCCGGCTCCACGCCGTGCAGGGCGAAGTCGATGTCGATCTCGTCGGGGTCGCGGCGCAGCGCCCGCAGCGTGTACGAGCGCATCACGGCCCGTACGTCGTCCGGGAGTTCCCGCCAGCCCTGCCACCAGCCGTCGCCCAGCTCCAGCGGGACCGCCGGTTCGCTCTGCCCGGGGTGCGGCAGGAACAGCGACAGGGACTGGTCGCGCCCGTCGGAGTGGAAGGCGTGCAGGTCGGTACCGGTGAAGGTGACCCGGACCAGAGACGGGCCGAGCCGCCTCGTCCGTACGACCTGGAGGGAGAAGAAACGGAACGGGGCGGCTACGGCCGTGGTCATGTGTGGCTCCTGAGGGCGGGGTTCAGGGCTTTGTGGGAGGGCTGGACCGTCGTCAGCTGACCTTCTTGGCCTTCTCCAGGGCCTCGGCCAGCTTGGTGAGCAGCGGTACGCACTTGTCGTACGAGAGGATCGGCTCGGGGGAGCGGGGGATGACCTGACCCGCCTTCACCGCGGGCAGCTTCTTCCAGGTGGCCTTGGTGAGGTCGGCGGGCTGGATCGCCTGGGAGCGGTCGTCCATCATGATGATGTCGGCGCCGTACTTGTCGACGTTCTCCCAGCTCAGCGCCTCGTACCAGCCGCCGCCACCGTTCTTCTGCTTGGCAGCCTCGGACGGCTCGACGAAGTTCACGCCGAGGGACTTGAAGTACTCCAGGTCGATGGAGAGGTTGCTGCCGGAGACGTAGAACAGCTGGTCGCTGGCGCTGCCGACCATCACCTTGAGGTCGGGCTTGGCCTTCGCGGCGGCGCGCAGGCGGGCGGCGGCGTCCTCGAACCGCTTCTTGGCGTCGGTGACCTTGGCGGCCTTCATGTCGGCGCCGAGCGACTCGGCCAGGTCCCACATGCGCTGGAGCGGCTGGGTGAGCTGACGGTCGTAGACGGAGATGCCGACGCTGGGGGCCAGCTGGTCGATCTTCTTCTTCGACTCCTCCGGGACGTACCAGAGGGTGCCGGCGCCGTCGAACATCGTCGTGATGAGGACGTCCGGGGCGAGGGAGGCGTACTTCTCGATGTTGAACTGGCCCCAGGCGTTGCCGAGGATGGTCACCTTGCTGATGTCCATGTCGCCGGCCTGGACGTCGGGCTTGCCGGCGGTGGTCTTCGTCGGGCCGAAGACGCCCTTGACCTGGATGCCGTAGTCGTACAGCGCGGCGCCGACGCCGGTGAACGCGACGATGTTCGCGGGCACCTTGTCCAGCTTCACGGTCGTGCCGCGGTCGTCCTTGTACGACCAGGGGCCGGACTTGCCCGCGCCCTTGCTCCCGCCGGAGCCGCCGTCTGCGCCCTTGTCGTCCCCGCAGGCGGCGAGCGCGGCCCCGAGGCCGAGGGCGCCGCCCGCGGCGAGCAGTCCGCGGCGAGTGAGGTGGGTGGCACGGGCATGGGACATGGGTATGACTGCTTTCGACCGGGGCGAAGCGCCCGCCGGACAAGTTCGAAGGTAGGTTAGCCTAACCTCAGCTGATGTCCAGAGGGTGGGGTTGCCCTGCTGCGTGGGTCGCGTTCACCTCTTCCCTCAAGTGGCCGTCGGGCCGCTCGCTTCTCGGCGAGTGTCGGGCTTCCGCGAGGTGAGTCAAGGGCGCGTTCCGCGTCGGCTTCGCCGATGGGCCTGCGGCCCACCCTTGACACACCTCACTCCAGCCCGGGGAAGAAGCGAGCGAGCGGCCGAAAGAACAGTGGCCCACCCCGGTACCGGACCCCTGGGCGAGCTACAACCCCCTGTCGGCAAGGATGCGCACTCGCGCCTCGCCAGCACGCCGGGCAGGCTTAGCGACTTCCGGCCCGGTGGGGCGTGGTGCGCGTTCGCGTCTCGCCAGCACGCCGGGCTGGTTAAGCGGCTTGCGGCCCGGGGGCGGGTGCGCGGTTGCCTCTCGCCTGCACGCCGGACGGGGTCGGCGGCTTGCGGAGAGTGGGTGGTTCGCGATCGACGGAGGCTTCTCGCCAGCGCACCAGCACGTCATTGCGCCAGCGGGTCGGTGGGCTCGGGGGCTGCGGACGCGCGGGCGGCGCATGCCCCCTCGCCCACCGGCCCACGGGCGTATCGGCCAGCGGCTCACCGGAACGCCGGGCCGGTGGCCTGGTGGTGGGGGCGGCACTCGGCGGCCAGGGTCAGGGGGTGGTTAGTTATGGGCAAGCAGTCCAAAACGAGCCCCTCGGCAGCCCGCGCCCACGGTTCCATTCGAGGGGGCGATGCTGCTGGCGCGGCAGGGCTGGGCCCAGGGAGGTGGGTTATGGACAGGTATTTCCAGAACTAGCCACCGGCCGTATCGGCCAGCGCCCCGGCGAGGCCCCGGCCATCGAAAGACCGGAAGGGGCACCGTGTGGCCGAGGCCCCCGAAGGGGGGCCTGTTTGACTTGCTGGTCCGCCCGCCGTGACGGCCGTCAGACGCCGAACCGGCCCGGCGTGCAGGCGAGGCGCGAGCGCGTATCCCTGACCCACGATGCGGACGTAGCCGACGGCAGGGGCCAACCAAGTTCAGCCGGCCACTTTCCCCTGGCCGCCCGCTCGCTTCTTCCCCGTGCTGGAGTGAGGTGTGTCAAGGGTGGGCCGCAGGCCCATCGGCGCAGCCGACGCGCAAGCGCCCTTGACTCACCTCACGGAAGCACGACACTGACAGAGAAGCGGGCGGCCCCACGGCACCCATGGCAACCCCGGCCCAGCCCGACCCACGCGTTCGACCAGGGCAGACCGCCCACCGGACAAGTGGGGTCGGGGTCCCCCCGGGGATCAGGGCCGGCAGCCGGCGGACACCCCGCTCGCGAGAAGCAGCGCCAAGGGCCCGCCCTGCAAAAGGAAGCGCCCCTCGCCCACGGCCCTGAGCGCGTCGTCCATCGCCCACCACATGAGCTTGAAGTCGGCCTCCCACGGCATGAGTTGCTGGTGCCCACAGGTGAGCTGCGTGGCCTGGAAGAGGTGCACCCGGGCGACGGAGTCGAGTGACATGGCGTACGAGCCGAGAGGCCGCCAGGACCGGGCGGTGATGCCCGCCTCTTCCCGGAGCTCGCGGCGGGCGCACTGCTCCGGCGTCTCGCCCGCCTCGGCCTTGCCCCCGGGCAGGAACAGGTACTCGCCCCCATGCCGGGGGAACTCCGCGGTCAGGACGGCGACCTGTCCGTGGTCGTCACGGGCGACGACCACGGAGGCGTCGGACTTCGCGTCAGCGGCGTGTGCTTGGGCCATACCCGGTGAGCGTAGTGCCGGGGCCCCTCAGAGTGGCGGCGAACGGCGGCCCCACGGCACCCGTGGTGGCCCCGGCCCAGCCCGGCCCGCGCGAGCGGTGGCGTCTCAGCCCACCAGCCCCAGTTCGCGGGCGATCAGCATGCGCTGTACCTCGCTCGTGCCCTCGCCGATTTCCAGGATCTTGGAGTCGCGCCACATGCGGGCCACCGGGTACTCGTTCATGAAGCCGTAGCCGCCGTGGATCTGGGTGGCGTCGCGGGCGTTGTCCACGGCGACCGTGGAGGAGTGGAGCTTGGCGAGGGCGGCCTCCTTCTTGAAGGGTTCGCCCGCGACCAGGCGGGAGGCCGCGTCACGCCAGGCAAGGCGGGCCGTGTGGGCCTTCATCTCCATGTCCGCGATCTTGAACTGGATGGCCTGGTTGGCGCCGATCGGGCGGCCGAAGGCGTGACGTTCCTTCGCGTACTTCACCGACTCGTCCACACAGCCCTGGGCCAGGCCCGTGGCGAGCGCGGCGATGGCGATGCGGCCCTCGTCCAGGATGCGCAGGAACTGGGCGTAGCCGCGGCCCTGTTCGCCCAGCAGGTTGGCGGCCGGGACCCGGACGTCCTGGAAGGACAGCTCGCGGGTGTCGGAGGCGTTCCAGCCGACCTTCGAGTAGGGCGCCGCCACCGTGAAGCCAGGGGTGCCGGACGGCACGATGATGGCCGAGATCTCCGGGCGGCCGTCCGGCTTGTGGCCGGTGACCGCGGTGACCGTGACCAGACCCGTGATGTCCGTGCCCGAGTTGGTGATGAAGCACTTGGTGCCGTTGATCACCCACTCGTCGGTGTCCGGGTCCAGCCGGGCCGTCGTACGGGTCGCCCCGGCGTCGCTGCCGCCGTCCGGCTCCGTCAGGCCGAACGCCCCCAGGATCTCGCCCGCGCACAGGCGGGGCAGCCACTGGCGCTTCTGTTCCTCCGTGCCGAACAGGTGCAGCGGCATCGCGCCGAGCGAGACGCCGGCCTCCAGGGTGATCGCCACCGAGGAGTCCACCCGGGCCAGCTCCTCCAGGACGAGGCCCAGTGCCAGGTAGTCGCCGCCCATCCCGCCGTACTCCTCCGGGAACGGCAGCCCGAACAGGCCCATGCGGCCCATCTCGCGGACGATCTCGTACGGGAACTCGTGCCGCTCGTAGAAGTCGCCGATCTTCGGCGCCACGACATCGTGCGCGAACTCCTCGACCGTACGGCGGAGTTCCTCCAGCTCGGGGCTGAGACGGTGGTCCATGCTGATCACTGGTCCTTGTGGGAGAGAGCGCGGACGGTACGGGACGGGCTGGGCCGGCCCAGCTGTTCGGCCATCCACACGCTGGTGGCGGTCAGACGGCCGAGGTCGACCCCCGTCTCGATGCCGAGGCCGTGCAGCATCCAGACGAGGTCCTCGGTGGCGAGGTTGCCGGTGGCGGACTTGGCGTACGGGCAGCCGCCGAGCCCTCCGGCGGAGGCGTCCACGGTGGTGACGCCGTGCTGGAGCGCGGCCAGGGTGTTGGCGAGCGCCTGGCCGTAGGTGTCGTGGAAGTGCACGCCGATCGCGTCGGTCGGCACGCCCCGCTCGTTCAGCAGCGCGAGCAGCGCCTGCACCTGGCCCGGGGTGGCCACTCCGATGGTGTCGCCGAGGCTCAGCTCGTCGCAGCCCATGTCCCGCAGCGCCCCGCACACCCGCGCCACCTGGGCGGGCGGCACCGGACCCTCCCACGGGTCGCCGAAGCACATGGAGACATAGCCGCGCACCCGTACGCCCTCGTCCTTCGCGTGCCGCACCACCGGTTCGAACACCGCGAGGGACTCCTCCAGCGTG
Source organism: Streptomyces achromogenes subsp. achromogenes (assembly GCF_000720835.1). Lineage (GTDB taxonomy): Bacteria > Actinomycetota > Actinomycetes > Streptomycetales > Streptomycetaceae > Streptomyces > Streptomyces achromogenes. Next base: position 33,436 of record NZ_JODT01000041.1, read on the forward strand.
CGGTTGAGGTTGGCCTTGGCGAAGGACTCGGTGGCACTGGCGAACACCGCGACGTACTCGGCGCCGAGGGCGAGCGCCCGGTCCAGGCCGCGCTGGTTGGGCACCAGGACGGGAAGAGCCGCGTCCAGGTCCTTGACCTGGGGGAACAGCTCTTCGGCGTCGGCGAGTTGGGGGACCCACTTGGGGTGGACGAAGCTCGTCGCCTCGATGGTGGTCAGGCCCGCGCCGGCCAGCCGGCGGATGAACTCGGCCTTCACCGCCGTCGGGACGGCCGTCTTCTCGTTCTGCAGCCCGTCGCGCGCGCCCACCTCGTGGATCCGCACCCGCGCCGGCAGGCCCTCGGCCGGTACGGTCATGGGCAGTCCCTCGGTGCTCATCCGGCCGCCTCCTCGTGCGGTGCGATGACGGCCAGCACCTGGTCCATGGCGACCGTGCTGCCCGGGGTCACGTCCAGTTCGGCGACCGTGCCGGCGTGCGGGGCGGAGATGACGTGCTCCATCTTCATCGCCTCCACCACCAGCAGGCTCTGGCCCGCGGTCACCTCGTCGCCGACGGCCACCTTGACCACCGTGACCGTGCCCGGCATGGGAGCGGTGAGGGAGTCGGCGCCCGCGTGGGCGGCACGGTTCAGGGACGCGGCGACCGGGTCGTGGTCGCGCACCTGCCAGGCGTCGCCGTCCCGGCCGAGCCAGTCGCCGGCGCGGCGGAAGGTGTGCCGGACGCCGTCCAGGGTGACGCTCACCCGGTCACCGGTGACGGTGTGCTCGCCCCGGGGGGTGTGGGCGACGGGTTCGCGCACCCGCAGATGGAAGACGGGCGGCTTCGGAGTGCCGCCCAGCCGCCAGCCGTTCGGCACCGAGAACGGGTCGGTCCAGCCCTCCGTGCGCGGCCTCAGCGCCTCCAGCCGTACGGCCGCCGCCGCCTCGTACACCTCCTGAGGCACCTCGGCGGGGACCAGGTCGTCCACCACCCGCTCCACCAGCCCGGTGTCCAGGTCACCGGCGACCACCGCCGGATGGGCCAGCAGCCGGCGCAGGAACCCGGCGTTGGTCTGCACGCCCAGCGTGACCGTCTGGGCCAGGGCCGCCCGGAGCCTGCGCAGCGCGGTCGCGCGGTCGGGGCCGTAGGCGATCACCTTGGACAGCATCGGGTCGTACAGGCTGCCCACCTCGGTGCCCTCGCTGAGCCCGGAGTCGGTGCGCACGCCGTCGCCCTCGGGCTCGTCCAGCAGCAGGACCGTGCCGCCGGAGGGCAGGAAGCCGCGCGCGGGGTCCTCGGCGCAGATCCGGGCCTCCACCGCGTGCCCGGTGAGGGTGATGTCCGACTGGCCGAAGGGCAGCGGTTCGCCGGCCGCGACCCGCAGCTGCCACTCCACCAGGTCCAGTCCGGTCACCAGCTCGGTGACCGGGTGCTCCACCTGGAGCCGGGTGTTCATCTCCATGAAGTAGTACTGCGACGGGTCGCCGCCCGGGACGATGAACTCCACCGTGCCCGCGCCCCGGTACCCGCAGGAGCGGGCCGCCTGCACGGCCGCCTCGCCCATCGCGGCCCGGGTCGCCTCGTCGAGGAGCACGCTCGGCGCCTCCTCGACGACCTTCTGGTGGCGCCGCTGGAGGGAGCACTCGCGCTCGCCGAGGTGCAGCACGTTGCCGTGGCCGTCGGCCAGCACCTGGATCTCGATGTGCCGGGGCCGGTCGATCCACCGTTCCACCAGCAGCGTGTCGTCGCCGAAGGAGGTGCGGGCCTCCCGGCGGGCGGCGGCGATCTCCTCCTCCAGCACGGTCAGGTCCCGCACCAGGCGCATGCCCTTGCCGCCCCCGCCGGCCGACGGCTTCAGCAGCACGGGCGCGCCCAGGGCGCGGGCCGCCTCGGCCAGCTCCGGGTCGCGGCCGCCCGGCACCACCGGCACCCCGGCCGCCTCGACCGTCTCCTTGGCCCGGATCTTGTCGCCCATCAGCGCGATCGCGTCCGCCGGCGGGCCGATGAAGACCAGTCCCGCCTCCTCGCAGGCCCGCGCGAAGGCCGCGTTCTCGGCGAGGAAGCCGTACCCGGGGTGGACGGCCTGGGCGCCGGTGCGGGCGGCGGCCTCCAGCAGCCGCTCCACCGACAGATAGCTCTCGGCGGCCGGCGCCGGGCCGAGCCGCACCGCCGTGTCGGCCTCCCGTACGTGCCGCGCGTCGGCGTCGGCGTCGGAGAAGACCGCCACCGAGCGCACGCCCAGGGCGCGCAGCGTACGGATCACGCGTACGGCGATCTCGCCCCGGTTGGCCACCAGCACTGTGTCGAACACGGTTCCCCTCCTCACATCCGGAAGACGCCGAACTGGGGGTCTCCCAGAGGCGCGTTGGCGCAGGCCGTCAGGGCCAGTCCGAGGACCTGACGGGTGTCCAGCGGATCGATCACGCCGTCGTCCCAGAGCCGGGCGGTGGCGTAGTAGGCGTTGCCCTGGCGCTCGTACTGGGCGCGGATCGGCGCCTTGAACGCCTCTTCCTCCTCGGCGGGCCACTCCTCGCCGCGCCCCTCCAACTGGTCCCGCTTGACGGTCGCCAGCACGGACGCGGCCTGCTCGCCGCCCATCACGGAGATCTTGGCGTTGGGCCACATCCACAGGAAGCGGGGGGAGTAGGCCCGGCCGCACATCGAGTAGTTGCCCGCGCCGTAGGAGCCGCCGACCACCACCGTCAGCTTCGGCACGCGCGTGCAGGCCACCGCCGTGACCATCTTGGCGCCGTGCTTGGCGATGCCCCCCGCCTCGTAGTCCTTGCCGACCATGAAGCCCGAGATGTTCTGGAGGAACACCAGCGGGATGCCGCGCTGGTCGCACAGCTCGATGAAGTGGGCGCCCTTCTGGGCGGACTCGGAGAACAGGATGCCGTTGTTGGCGACGATGCCGACCGGGTGGCCGTGAATCCGGGCGAACCCGGTGACCAGGGTCTGCCCGAACTCCGCCTTGAACTCGGCGAACCGGGAGCCGTCGACCACGCGCGCGATGATCTCGCGGACGTCGTAGGGGGTGCGGGAGTCGACCGGGACGGCGCCGTAGAGCCCGTAGGGGTCCACCTTGGGTTCGACGGCCGGCCGGACCTCCCAGGGCAGGGACTGCCGGGCGGGGAGCGTGGCCACGATGTCCCGGACGATCCTCAGGGCGTGCGCGTCGTCCTCGGCGAGGTGGTCGGTGACCCCGGAGACCCGGGAGTGCACCTCGCCGCCGCCCAGCTCCTCGGCGGTGACGACCTCGCCGGTGGCCGCCTTCACCAGGGGCGGCCCGCCGAGGAAGATCGTGCCCTGGTTCCGTACGATCACGGCCTCGTCGCTCATCGCCGGGACGTACGCCCCGCCCGCCGTGCAGGAGCCCATGACGGCCGCGATCTGCGGGATGCCCGCGCCGGACATGCGGGCCTGGTTGTAGAAGATCCGGCCGAAGTGGTCCCGGTCGGGGAAGACCTCGTCCTGCATCGGCAGGAAGGCCCCGCCGGAGTCGACCAGGTAGACGCACGGCAGCCGGTTATCCAGGGCCACCTCCTGGGCGCGCAGGTGTTTCTTGACCGTCATCGGGTAGTACGTGCCGCCCTTGACCGTGGCGTCGTTCGCCACGATCACGCACTCGCGGCCGCCGACCCGCCCGATCCCGGCGATCACGCCGGCGGCCGGGGCCTGCCCGTCGTACATCCCGTCGGCCGCGAGCGGCGCCAGCTCCAGGAAGGGCGAGCCCGGGTCGAGCAGGGTGTCCACCCTGTCCCTGGGCAGCAGCTTGCCGCGCGCGGTGTGCCGGGCGCGGGCCTTCTCGCCGCCGCCGAGGGCCGCCGCGGCGAGTTTGCCGCGCAGCTCCTCCACGAGTGCGAGATGGGCCCTCTCGTTGGCCCGCCAGCCCTCCGACGCGGGATCGGCCGCGCTGTGAAGCTCCGGTGCCTCCTGCATCCTGCGGTCCCCTCACCGGTGTCCGAACCTGTTAATGAGCGTTAACCATTTCCCTCAGGTTAACGACCGCTAACGTCGCTGTCTAGAATTGACGGCATGGCCAGCAGAACCGACGCCCCGACCCGCCGCGAGCAGATCCTCAAGGAAGCCGCCCGGCTCTTCGCCGAACGCGGCTTCCACGGTGTCGGCGTGGACGAGATAGGCGCCGCGGTCGGCATCAGCGGCCCCGGGCTGTACCGGCACTTCCCGGGCAAGGACGCGATGCTCGCCGAGCTGCTGGTCGGCATCAGCGGACAGCTGCTCACCGGTGCCCGGCGCCGGCTGGCGGAGGCCGACGGGACCCCCGCGAGCCGCGTGCTGGACTCCCTGATCGAGGGCCACATCGACTTCGCCCTGGACGACCGCCCGCTGATCACCCTGCACGACCGCGAGCTGGACCGGCTGCGCGACAGCGACCGCAAGCTGGTGCGCCAGCTCCAGCGGCAGTACGTGGAGCTGTGGGTGCAGGTGGTCCGCGAGACCTACCCGGGCCTGACCGAACCGGCCGCCCGCTCGGCCGTGCACTCCGTCTTCGGCCTGCTCAACTCCACCCCCCACCTCGGCCGCGCCGGCACGCTCCCCGGCCGGGGGACGACAGCGGCCCTGCTGCACCGGATGGCGCGGGGGGCGTTCGAGGCGGCGGGGCGGGAGTAGCGGCCGGGGGGAGCAGCCGTACGGCTGTCTCCCTTGCGGGGCGTCTCGGGTGTTCGGGGGGCCGTCCGCCGGGGCCGGGTTGGCACCGCCTGCCGTTCCTGTCCGGGCGCCTGCGGCCCGCCGCCTGTGGGTTTCCTGGCCTGGCCTGTTGCCTGCTGCCTGCCGCCCCTGTCCGTCGCCTGCGGCCTGCGGCCCCTGTCCGCGGCCTGTGGCCCGCGGGCTGCCCGCCGCCTGTCGCCCCTGCCTCCCGCCCGCCGCCGGTCGCGCCGGACCGCCGCCCGTGGTGCCCGGCGCTGGAAGGGCCGCCGCCTGCCGGTTGTGCGCCGTGTCCCGGGGTTTGGCCTGCCGGTTGTGCGTCGTGTCCTGGGGTGGGGCCTGTCGGGCGTGCGTCGTGTCCTGGGGTGGGGCCTGTCGGGCGTGCGTCGTGTCCTGGGGTGGGGCCTGTCGGGCGTGCGCCGTGTCCTGGGGTGGGGCCTGTCGGGCGTGCGCCGTGTCCCGGGGTGGAACCTGTCGGGCGTGCGCCGTGTCCCGGGGTGGGGCCTGCCGGTTGTGCGCCGTGTCCCGGGGTCTGGCCCGTCGGGCGTGCCTCGCCTCCCGGGGTCGGGCCCGTCGGGCGTGGCCCGCGCCGACTCTCGCGCCCGGTGTGCCGTCGGTGCGCGGCCGGGTGCCGCGGGGGCTCTTCCTCGGTGCCGGGCCACGTCCGGGAGCACCGGACCGTACGTGTCCTCGCGCCGCCGGGCCGTGTCCCCGCGCGCCGTCGTCGCGGGCGTGACGAGCATTACGGCGCAACCCCCCTGGACGGGATTCCGTACTCGCCGGTACGGTGAGTGAGCAAGCGCTTAGACATGCTCGAAGTCATGCCGAGGTACGTGGAGGTGGCGGCGTGCGCCGTACGGTGTTCAACGAGGATCACGAGGCGTTCCGGGAGACCCTTCGCGCCTTCATCGAGGCCGAGGTCGTCCCGGTCTACGACGAGTGGTTCGCCGCCGGCCAGGCGCCGCGCGACTTCTACTACAAGCTCGGCGAGCTGGGCATCTTCGGCATCAGCGTGCCCGAGGAGTTCGGCGGCGCGGGCCTGGACACCCACAAGTTCGAGGCCGTCCTCTACGAGGAGACCGCGCGCGCGGGCGTGCAGTTCGGCGGCTCCGGCGTGCACGTGCTGCTCGCCCTGCCCTACATCAAGATGCTCGCCACCGAGGAGCAGAAGAAGCGCTACCTGCCGAAGTTCGTCACCGGCGAGGAGATGTGGGCCATCGCGATGACGGAGCCGGGCACCGGCTCCGACCTCGCGGGCATGAAGACCACCGCCAAGCTGAGCGAGGACGGCACGCACTACGTCCTCAACGGCGCCAAGACCTTCATCACCGGCGGCGTGCACGCCGACAAGGTGATCGTCTGCGCCCGCACCTCCGCGCCCACCGCCGAGGACCGCCGCCACGGCATCTCGCTGTTCGCCGTGGACACCAAGTCCGAGGGCTACTCCATCGGCCGCAAGCTGGACAAGCTGGGCCTGCGCACCTCCGACACCGCCGAACTGGCCTTCGTGGACGTCAAGGTGCCCGTCGAGGACCTGCTCGGCGAGGAGAACAAGGGCTTCTACTACCTCGGCCACAACCTGGCCTCCGAGCGCTGGGGCATCGCCTTCGGCGCCTACGCCCAGGCCAAGGCCGCCGTCCGGTTCGCCAAGCAGTACGTGCAGGAGCGCACCGTCTTCGGCAAGCCGGTCGCGCACTTCCAGAACACCAAGTTCGAGCTGGCCGCCTGCCAGGCCGAGGTGGACGCGGCCGAGGCCGTCGCCGACCGCGCGCTGGAGGCGCTGGACGCCGGCGAGCTGACCCCCGCCGAGGCCGCCTCCGCCAAGCTGTTCTGCACCGAGGTCGCGCACCGCGTCATCGACCGCTGCCTCCAGCTGCACGGCGGCTACGGCTACATGAACGAGTACCCGATCGCCCGCCTGTACGCGGACAACCGCGTCAACCGCATCTACGGCGGCACCAGCGAGATCATGAAGACGATCATCGCCAAGGACATGGGTCTCTGAGGACGCCGGGCCCCGGGCGGTATACCTGCACGTCATGAGCCAGGCACTCCAGGACCTCCTCGATCTGCTCGCCCTGGAGCAGATCGAGGAGGACATCTTCCGCGGCCGGTCCCGCCCCGCCGTCGTCCCGCGCGTCTTCGGCGGGCAGGTCGCGGCGCAGGCGCTGGTCGCCGCCGGGCGCACGGTCCCCGCCGACCGGCCCGCCCACTCCCTGCACGCGTACTTCCTGCGCCCCGGCGACCCGGGCGCGCCGATCGTGTACACCGTGGACCGCATCCGCGACGGCCGGTCCTTCACCACCCGCCGGGTGGTCGCCGTCCAGCACGGCAAGCCGATCTTCCACCTCTCCGCGTCCTTCCAGACGTACGAGGACGGCCTGGAGCACCAGGCGCCCATGCCCGCCGCGCCCGACCCGGCCACCCTGCCCACCTCCCGGGAGCGGCTGGGCGGCTACGGCCACCTCGCCCCCGAGGTCGTCGAGCGGTTCCTCGAGGCCCGCGAGGCGGTCGACCTCAGATACGTGGACGAGCCGCCGTACGGGCGCTACGGCGAGCCGCGCGAGCCGCGCTCCCAGGTGTGGTTCCGCGTCAACGGCAAGCTCGACGGCGACGACCCGTTGCGGCACGTCGTCCTCGCCACCTACGTCTCCGACATGACCCTGCTCGACTCCGTGCTGCTCGCCCACGGGCGCGGCGGCTGGGCCGTCGGGGACGTCGTCGGGGCGTCCCTGGACCACGCGATGTGGTTCCACCGGCCCTTCCGGGCGGACGAATGGCTGCTGTACGACCAGGAGTCGCCGTCCGCGTCCGGTGGCCGGGGCCTCGGTCAGGCCCGCATATACACGCAGGACGGGCGGCTCGCCATCACCGTCATCCAGGAGGGCGTGGTCCGCGTTCCGAGACAGCCGTGACGGATGTGCCGCTCGGGATGACTTGTGGCGTATGTCCGATTAGGCTCTCTGGGTGAAGGGCCGCAGTGAACGCCCATGCGTTCATTCTGCTGCGGTGACACCTGAAGACCGCGCCGCATCTTCCTCATCGGTCGCGGCGACGGCCATCCACCTCGCGCTTTCCCCCGGGAAACGTGAGAGACGATGGAGATGGAAGGTATTCCCATGCGATCACAGCGCACGAGGCGTCTTGTCGCGTTGTCCGCCTCCGGTCTGCTGCTGGCCGGCGGAGCCGCGTTCGGCACGGCCGCGACGGCCTCCGCCTCGGACTACGGCAGCGACAGTTCCTACAGCCGGTCCCACGATGACCATGGCGGCGGCTGGTGGGACGACGATGACGACGACTACGGCTACGGTGGCGACCACGGTGGCTACGGTGGCGACCACGACGGTGGCTACGGCGGCGGCGACCACGGCGGCTACGGCGGTGGTGACCACGGTGGCGGCGGTGGCCACGGCGACGGTGGCGGTCACGGCGGTGGCGGCGGTCACGGCGGTGGCGGTGGCGGCGGCCACGGAGGCGGTGGTGGCGGTCACTGATCCGGTCTGAACAACCGAACACCGAGTGCGGCCCCGTCGACGGGGCCGCACGTCGTTTCCGCGGCCGGGGTGACGAGCCGTCAACCCGGTTCCACCCGGCCGGTACCGACGATCCGTCAGCCCGGCCCCACCCGCTGGTACCGACGATCCGTCAGAGCAGTCCCGCCCCGGCCAGCAGATACGCCGTCATCGGGTCATAGTGACGGGGGCTGACCACATGGTCGTCCAGCGGGACCACCACCTGTACGGTGCCCTCCGCCTCGGCGAGGAAGAGCGCCGGGTCGTTGCAGTCGGCGTACCCGACGGAGTCCACGCCGTGCTGTCCCGCGTATCCGGCCCAGCCGTGGTCGGCCACGACCAGGTCGGGCAGCGGACGCCCCGCGCGCTCGAGTGCGGTCAGGATGGCCCGCATCGGCTCCCCGGAGTGGGTGTGCCACAGCGTCGCCCCGTGTTCCAGCACGGCCACGTCCGCGAACTGCATGACGTACCCCTCCTCCGTGCTCAGCCCGTCCGGGATTACCACGATCTCGCAGCCGGCGGCGCGCAGCGCGGCGGCCGTGGCCCGGTGCACGTCCAGCAGCCCGCCCGGGTGCCCGGTGGCGAACAGCACCCGCTCGCGCCCCTCGGCCGCCTTGCGCAGCCGCGCCGCCATCCGGTCCAGCGCGTCCACGGTCAGCTCGGGGTCGATGGTGTCCTGCCCGTACCGGTACTCCGGGTCGTCGTTGACACCCACCCGCTCGGCCATCACCGCGAGCACGTCCTGCTCGTCCGTCCAGCGGTCGCCCAGCTCCAGGCCGAGCCAGAAGCCGCGGACACCGTTGGCGAGCTGACGGTAGTGGGAGAGGTTGTTCTCGCGGGGCGTGGCGACGTCCCCCGCGATGCGGGTGCGCACCAGATGGTCGACGAGCTGGGCGCGGCTGGGTGTCCCGGATATCGGCATGGCTCCCATTGTGGGGCAGCGGGCGGCGCCGGTCCCCGGGATATCGCCCGCTGGGACGGGGGTCACGCACCGGCGCGGTCAGGGGTGGCGCAGGGCGAACCACAGCTCCATGCGTACGTCCGGGTCGTCCAGGTCGGCCTCCAGCAGGGCCGCGCACCGGGCGACGCGCTGCCGCACGGTGTTGCGGTGCACGCCCAGCGCCACCGCCGTACGGTCCCAACTGCCGTGCAACGACAGCCAGGCGCGCAGGGTCTCGGCGAGCGCGGGCCGCCCGGCGAGGGGGGCGAGCAGGGTACGGGCGTGGGTCTCGGCCTCCGCCGCCGGCACCAGGTCCGCGAGCGCCGGCCGGGCGGCGTGCCGCAGCAGCGGGGCGCGGGTGGCGCGGGCCCGGGCCAGGGCGCGGGCGGCCTGGGTGTCGGCGGCCGGCCACTCCCGGGGCCCGGCCGGGGCGCTCACCCCGAGGGTCCAGCCGGGCTGCGGCTGCGGTACCCGGTCGGCGGGCACCAGCACCCGTACGACCTCGTCGGCGAGGTCGACCAGCGGCGAGCCCAGGGCGGCGCCGAGCGCGGAGGCGGCGACCGGGTCCGGGGCCTGGGCCTCCGGCCGGGCGTGCACGACGAGCCACCGGCCGGCGCCGAGCAGCGGGGCCACCTCCTCGGGCGGGGCGCCGAGCAGCAGCCGCACCAGCGCGGAGGACCGGGCCGCGCCGGCCCCGCTGTGGTGCTCCCCGGTCAGCAGCGCCAGCAGCACGGCGGCGACCGACGCGATGGTGTGGTCCCCGGCCTCCCGCCGGGCGCTCGCCACCCCGAGCACGAATCCCTGCCCGGCCCCGAGCGCGTAGACGGCGAGGTGCACACCGCCGTGGGTGTCGGTGGCGGAGGCGGGATGCGAGGGGGCCTTGGCCGGGTGGGAGGCCGGCCTGACCACGTCGACCAGCCCGGCCAGGGCCGCCCGCACCTCCCCGGGTGTCTCCCGCCCCGCCGCCGCGACCTCCGTGCCGTCCGGGCCGTAGAGGACCGCGCGGCCGGACAGGCGCCGGGACAGCCGGCGCAGGACCGAGGGGATGGGGTCGGGGCGGGCGGCGGCCGCCGCGAGGCTCTGCTGGGCCTCGGTGACGCGGCGCAGCTCGGCCAGCCGGGCCTGGGCCATCAGCTGCCACACCGCGCGGGCCACGGCCGAGAACGTGGTGTGCGGCGGCACCTCCAGCAGCGGCAGGCCCCGCTGTTCGCAGGCGGCGACCAGGGCGGGCGGGACCGTGTCGTGCACCGGGGCCACCCCGAAGCCGAGCGCCGCGCCGCCCCCCGCCACGATCCGGGAGACGTAGTCGGCGAAGTACGCGCCGGAGTCCGCCGCCTGAGGGATGTGCACCCCGGCCGTGAGCAGCAGCTCGCCGCCCAGCAGGTAGGGGAAGGGGTCGGCCATCTCCGAGGTGTGCGCGCCGTGGATCACGGTCCCGGCGTCCGCGGGCCCGGCGATCTGCCGCAGGGCGAGGTCCTCCCGGGCCAGCAGCGCCTGGAGCGGCACCGGCGGTGTCGGCGGCACGGCCGGTGCCGGGGTGATCGTCTCCGACATGGTGTGCGAACCCTCCATCCCACCCCGTTCCCGTGGATGAAACGTACACTTCGCAGTCGCTTTCCGGCCACCTACTGTCAAGTGAGCACGGCAGCCGCGGGTACGGGCGGATGTCCCCGCGAGCCGCTGCCGAGGGAACCGAAGGATCTGCACGACACGCCACCGGACAGTGCGCGAAGGAGGGCCGCCCCATGGCCGTCGACTACACAGTGATCGTCGTCTATCTCGCCGGCATGCTGGCGATGGGCTGGTGGGGCATGCGCCGCGCCAAGTCCAAGAGCGAGTTCCTGGTGGCGGGCCGCCGCCTGGGCCCGGTCATGTACTCCGGCACCATGGCGGCGATCGTGCTCGGCGGCGCGTCCACCATCGGCGGCGTGGGGCTGGGCTACCAGTACGGCCTGTCCGGCGCCTGGATGGTCTTCACCATCGGCCTGGGACTGCTCGCCCTGTCCGTGTTCTTCTCCGCGCGCATCGCCCGCCTGAAGGTCTACACGGTCTCCGAGATGCTGGACCTGCGCTACGGCGGCCGGGCCGGCGTGATCTCCGGCGTGGTCATGTGGGCGTACACCCTGATGCTCGCGGTGACCTCCACCATCGCCTACGCCACCATCTTCGACGTGCTGTTCGACGTGAACCGCACGGTCGCGATCGTCCTCGGCGGCGCGATCGTCGTGGCGTACTCCACCCTCGGCGGGATGTGGTCCATCACCCTGACCGACATGGTGCAGTTCGTCGTCAAGACGATCGGCGTCCTGCTCCTGCTGCTGCCCGTCGCGGTGGTCAAGGCGGGCGGCTTCGCCGAGATGAGGGCGAAGCTGCCGGCCTCCTACTTCGACCCGCTGGGCGTCGGCGGCGAGACCATCTTCACGTACGTGCTGATCTACACGTTCGGCATGCTGATCGGCCAGGACATCTGGCAGCGCGTGTTCACCGCCCGCAGCGACCGCACCGCCCGCTGGGGCGGCACGGTGGCCGGGACCTACTGTCTGGCCTACGCCCTCGCCGGCGCGGTGATCGGCACCGCCGCCAAGGTCCTCTACCCGGACCTGGGCAGCCCCGACGACGCGTTCGCCACCATCGTCAAGGATGAACTCCCCGTCGGCGTGCGCGGCCTGGTGCTGGCCGCCGCCCTGGCCGCCGTGATGTCGACCTCCTCCGGCGCCCTGATCGCCTGCGCCACGGTCGCCAACAACGACATCTGGTCCCGGCTGCGCGGCCTCGGCAAGCGCTCCGGAGAGGAACACGACGAGGTCGCCGGCAACCGCGCCTTCATCCTCGTCATGGGCCTCGCCGTGATCGGCACCGCGATCGCGCTGAACGACGTGGTCGAGGCGCTCACCGTGGCCTACAACCTGCTCGTCGGCGGCCTGCTGGTGCCCATCCTCGGCGGCCTGCTGTGGAAGCGCGGCACGGCCGAGGGGGCGCTGGCCGCCGTCGCCGTCGGCGGCCTGGCCGTCATCGGCCTGATGGCCGGCTACGGCATCCTCGCCAACGAGCCCGTCTACTACGGCCTGCCGGCCTCCCTGGTGGCCTACGTCGCCGTCTCCCTGGCCACCCGGCCCACCGACGAGGCCGTGCTCGCCGCCTGGCGCGAGCGCCTCGCCGGACGGTCCCCCGAACTTGCGTCCGAAACGGTCCCGGCTCACCAGTAGAGTCATAGGAAAAGCAGTACATGCGCGACGAAGCGCGAGAAAGAAGGCATTTCACGATGAGCAGCAACGAGACGCCCCGCGGCCCCGTCGACTCCTCCCGCGTCCCGCGGTACGCCGGCCCCGCGACCTTCGCCCGGCTGCCCCGCCTGGACGAGGTCGGCACGGCCGATGTCGCCGTGGTGGGCGTGCCGTTCGACTCCGGCGTCTCGTACCGGCCCGGCGCCCGCTTCGGCGGCAACGCCATCCGTGAGGCGTCCCGGCTGCTGCGCCCGTACAACCCGGCGCAGGACGCCTCCCCGTTCGCCCTGGCGCAGGTCGCCGACGGCGGCGACATCGCGGTGAACCCGTTCAACATCAACGAGGCCGTGGAGACCATCGAGGCCGCCGCCGACGACCTGCTCGGCACCGGCGCCCGCCTGATGACCCTCGGCGGCGACCACACCATCGCGCTGCCGCTGCTGCGCTCGGTGGCGAAGAAGCACGGCCCGGTGGCCCTGCTGCACTTCGACGCCCACCTGGACACCTGGGACACCTACTTCGGCGCCGAGTACACCCACGGCACCCCGTTCCGGCGCGCGGTGGAGGAGGGCATCCTCGACACCTCGGCCCTCTCCCACGTAGGCACCCGCGGCCCGCTGTACGGCAAGCAGGACCTCACGGACGACGAGAAGATGGGCTTCGGCATCGTCACCTCCGCGGACGTCTACCGCCGGGGCGCCGACGAGATCGCCGACCAGCTGCGCCAGCGCATCGGCGACCGCCCGCTGTACATCTCCATCGACATCGACTGCCTGGACCCGGCGCACGCGCCCGGCACCGGCACCCCCGAGGCGGGCGGCATGACCTCCCGCGAGCTGCTGGAGATCCTGCGCGGCCTGGCGTCGTGCAACCTGGTCTCGGCGGACGTGGTGGAGGTCGCCCCGGCGTACGACCACGCCGAGATCACCTCGGTCGCGGCCTCCCACACGGCCTACGAACTGACCACCATCATGAGCCGCCAGATCGCCGCGGCCCGGAAGGACGCTGAAGCGAAGTGACCCACGACCACGACCTGGTACTCCGCCCGACGCCGGCGCAGATCACCGCCGCCCTGAACCCGCCCCCGGGGCGCAACGGCGGAGACCTGGTCGTGGAGACGCTGGCCGGGCTCGGGGCGACGACGGTCTTCGGCCTGCCCGGCCAGCACGCCCTCGGCATGTTCGACGCCCTGCGCCGCTCCTCGCTGCGCTACGTCGGCCTGCGGGTGGAGAACAACGCGGGCTTCGCGGCCGACGCGTACGGCAGGATCACGGGCGAGGCGGCCCCGCTGCTCCTCTCGACGGGGCCGGGGGCGCTGACGTCGCTGGCCGCGCTCCAGGAGGCGGCGGCGGCGAGCGCGCCGGTGCTGGCGATCGGCAGCCAGATCCCGGTCGCGGGCCTGGGCGGGGCCCGCAAGGGCTACCTCCACGAACTGCCCGACCAGGCGGCCTCGTTCCGGGGCGTGGTGAAGTCGGTTCACACGGTCCGCAGTCAGTCCCAGATCCCGTCGGCGATCGCGGCGGCCTGGAAGTCGGCGCTGACGGCCCCGCACGGCCCGGTGTGGGTGGAGATCCCGCAGGACGTGCTGCTGGCGGAGACGTCCCTGCCGGTGGTGACGGCACCGGACGCGACGCCGGACGACCTGCCCCCGCGTCCCGAACTGACGGCGCTGGCCGCCCACTTGCTGTCCCGCGCCGAACGCCCGGCGATCCTCGCGGGCGGCGGGGTCGTACGGTCGGACGCCTCGGGGAAGCTGCGGCTGCTGGCGGAGAGGCTGAACGCGCCGGTGGCGACGACGTTCGGCGGCAAGGGCGCGTTCCCCTGGAACCACCCGCTGTCCCTCCAGTCCTGGCTGGAGGACCGCCACACGACGGACTTCCTTCAGGACGCGGACGTCCTGCTGGTGGTCGGCTCGGGCCTGGGCGAACTCTCCTCGAACTACCACACCTTCGCCCCCCGGGGCCGGGTGATCCAGATCGAGGCCGACCTCGGCAAGCTGGAGTCCAACCACCCGGCCGTGGGCATCCACGCGGACGCCCGCCTGGCCCTCCAGGCCCTGCTGGAGACGGTGGAGGACCGCCCGGACACAACGGCACGGGAGCGCGTACGCGAGCTGCTGGCCAGGGTGGCGGCCCGCATCGACGCGCAGGACCGCACCCTGGAACGGAACGTACTCTCAGCGGTCCGCCAGGCTCTGCCCGCCGACTCCCCGTCCTTCTGGGACATGACGATCCTGGCGTACTGGGCCTGGTCGGCGTTCGACGCGCAGGGCCCGAACCTCATGCACTCCGCCCAGGGCGCGGGCGGCCTCGGCTACGGCTTCCCGGCGGCCCTCGGCGCGGCGGCGGCCGACCCGACCCGCCCGGTCCTGGCGGTCTCCGGCGACGGCGGCGCCCTGTACTCGATCGCCGAACTGGCCACGGCCAGGCAGTACGACCTCCCCGTCACCTGGCTGATCATCGACGACGGCGGCTACGGCATTCTCCGCGAGTACATGACGGACGCCTTCGGCGCACCGACGGCCACGGAACTCCACCGCCCGGACTACGTGGCCCTGGCGGAGTCCTTCGGGGTGACGGGCGTACGCACGACCCCGGAAACCCTGCGAGAGGACTTGGCAAGGGCCCTGACCACCCCGGGCCCGTCGGTGGTCGTACTCCCGGCGGTCTTGCGGATGTTCGCGCCTACTCACCTGGGTTGAGCAAGGGCACGCATCCCCATTCCGGCCGTCGGGTATCTCTTCTTCGGAAACGTCTGGAGACATCGGGAAACGTCTGGAGATATCCGGAGAAGAGGTCTGGATTGAGCGGCCACGAGACGGTGCGGCAGCCCGAGCACCAGCGGGCCGGGGCGGAACTTCGCCGCCGGGGCGTCCAGCGGCTCGCGCGGGAGCGCTGGGCCGAGGGGCGGTCCATCTGGTCCGCCGACATCGGGGACCGGGAACTGGTGGTGGACTCCGTCGAGGTGACCGAGGAGGCGGCGCCCGCTGCCGTGGCGGCAGTCCTTGGACTCGGTGAGGGCGCGCACGCCTGTGTCCGGCGGCGCCGGTTCGTGCTCGACGGTAAGCCGGTGCTGCTGTCCACGTCCTATCTGCCGGCCGCGCTCGTCGCGGGTACGGCGATCAGCCGGGCGGAGACCGGGCCGGGAGGCACGTATGCGCGGCTCGCGGAGTTGGGGCGCGGGCCCGTGCGGTTCCGGGAGGAGGTCCGGTCGCGGATGCCGGGTGCGGAGGAGGCCGGGCGGCTGGAGTTGCCGGCGGGTGTGCCGGTCGTGCTGATCGCGCGCACCGCCTTCGACGCCGAAGGGTTCGCGGTCGAGGTCAACGAGATGGTGCTGGACTCGTCGGCCTATGTGCTGGAGTACGACTTCGAGACCTGAGGGCGCCAACTGCCTCCTCAGTCCTCGAAGTCGGTGCGCGGACGGCGCGGGTCAGCAGCCGTTCGGGCCCACCCCGTCGATCCGGCCGCCGAAGTCGCTCAGGTAGCGGGAGCGCCAGTCGCCGTTGAAGACGTCTCGCTTCTCCACCGGGCCCCAGTTGATGAAACACGCGCGGGTGGAGGAGACGAACGAGCCCACGTGGTCGTGGAGGAACGACGGCATGTCGCGGTAGCCGCTGCGGGCCGTCCACTCCCAGGAGGAGCCGCCGAAGTTCTCGCCGCTCCAGAAGCAGACCGAGCCGTCGGGGCAGGAGGGCTGGGCGGCCTTGGCCGTCGCGGTCTGGGTGGGCAGGAGTACGGCGGTCAGGGCGAGGGCGGCGGCCAGCGTCCAGGAGCGGAGCTGCTTCATATGGCTCTCCAGAGGGGGGAGTCGGGGTGGCCGGCAGGACGGTGCGCCGGGCATCGTCATGGTGAGGGCAGGCTGTCCTGACACGCCCGGCGGTCGCGGCCCCGTCCCCGGTGTGAGGGAAGAAGTGGGACTAGTAGGACCAATTCGGTAAGCAACCCCGCCTTTCCGAACGTACGTGCAACCGTCGGCAGTCTTGGCGAGTCCACTAGGGCAGCGCACCAGTGCGCTCCAGGGCGTTCAGGGGGACGCCCGGACCTCCAAGGGGACTTTTCCATGACTCACCGGACCACCGGCCGGGCCGGCGCGCTCGCGGCCGTCGTCAGCGCCGCGCTGCTCATACCCGCCGTCACCGCCGCCACCCCGGCCGCCGCCGCCACCCCGGCCGTGACCTGCACGTCGGCCAAGGCGGGCCTCGCCGCCAAGCTGAAGAAGGACATCACGGCCGCCCTCTCGGGCCGCAAGGGCACCGTCGCCGTCGGCCTCTACGACCGCAGCACCAAGACCACCTGCACCCTGCGGGCCACCAGCGCCTACGACTCGGCCAGCACCGTCAAGGTCACCGTGCTCGCCACGCTGCTGTGGGACGCCAAGAAGCACAACCGGTACCTGACGAGCACCGAGCAGTCGCTCGCCAAGGCCATGATCACCCAGTCCGACAACAACGCGACCAGCAAGCTCTGGAAGCAGCTCGGCATGACGAAGATCAAGGGCTTCCTCAAGGCCGCCGGCATGACCAAGACCGTGCCGGGCACGGGCGGCTACTGGGGCCTGACCCAGGAGAACGTCAACGACGAGCAGAAGCTGCTCCAGCTGATCACCGCCAAGAACAGCGTGCTGAGCGACAACTCCCGCGACTACATCCAGAAGCTGATGGGGCAGGTCGTCTCCTCGCAGCGCTGGGGCACCCCGGCCGGCGCGCCGTCCTCCGTCTCCGTGCACGTCAAGAACGGCTGGCTGCAGCGCTCCACGCACGGCTGGCGCGTGCACAGCCTGGGCACCTTCAAGGGCGCCGGCCACGACTACATGATCACCGTGCTGACGCAGGACAACAGCACGATGAACTACGGCGTGACCACCATCCAGAACGTCGCCAAGGCCATCCACAAGGACCTGGTGCCGACCACCTCCGGCGTCACCCGCTTCACGCCGACCAGCCGGCCGAGCGAGGCGTTCGTCGCCGCGCCGCCGCAGGGCTGACGCTTCACGGGACGGCTTCCCGCGCGTCACCGGCCGGCCCTACGGTGACGGCCATGCGCCTGAAGACCGTATGCGCCGGCCTCGCCGCCGGCCTGGCGGCGGTCGCCTCCCTGACCGCCGCCGGGCCCGCCGCCGCCCACGCGCCGGACGACCACACCTGTTCGCCGTACGCCGTCCTCGACCGCTTCTCCGACGCGCTCGACAAGACGACGTACGACGGCACGTACACCGGCAACTTCTCCGCCCTCGCCGTGGACCGGGACGGCTCGCTCGCGGCCCTCGGGGACCGCTCGTCGCTGTTCCGGCTGGACGCCCGTACCCTCCGGCCGACGGGGGTGATCCGCCTCGCCGACGAGAAGGGCGCCGACCTCGACTCCGAGGGCCTGGCGATCGACCGCGACGGCACCCGGCTGGTCTCCTCCGAGACCGAGCCGTCCGTCCGTCGCTACGGCCCCGACGGCAGCCTCCTCGAACGCCTCCCGGTGCCCGCCGCCCTCCAGGTCGCCCCGGCCGGCCGGGCCACCGCCAACCAGACCTTCGAGGGCCTGACCCTGCTGCCCGGCGGCCGCACCCTGCTGGCCTCCATGGAGTACGCGATAGCGGGCGACTCCGCCGGGACCGTCCGCTTCCAGACCTGGCAGCGCCACCGGGGCCGCTTCACGCCCGCCGCCCAGTACGCCTACCGCACCGACCCCGGCCTCGGCGTCCCCGAGGTCCAGGCCACCCCCGACGGCCGCCTCCTCGTCCTGGAGCGCGGCTTCACCGCGGGCGTCGGCAACACCGTCCGCCTCTACCTCGCCGACCCCCGCCACGCCACCGACACCCGGAACATCGAGAACCTGACGGACCGGAGCGGCGTCCGGCCGGTGCACAAGACCCTGCTCGCCGACATCGCGGCCTGCCCGTCCCTCGGCGCCACGGCCAGGCAGCCCCAGCCCAACCCCCTGCTGGACAACATCGAGGGCATGACGGTCACCGGCCGCGACGCCAAGGGCCGCCTGAAGGTCCTCCTGGTCAGCGACGACAACCAGAACCCGGCCCAGACGACCCGCTTCTACTACCTGCGGGTACGGGCCTGACCTCGGGTCCCCCGGTTTGTTGCGGAGGGATGAAATCCGCTCGCCGCCGCGTTGGTGCCTTGCGGTAGGGCAGGACGAACGGAAGGCACCGGCGTGGCAGCGCAACGGGGATGGGCACGACGGCTGGCGGGATACGCCTGGCGGTATCCGAAGGACGTCGTCCTGGCCCTCGGCTCCTCCCTCGCCGGCATGGCGGTGATGGCCGTCGTCCCCCTGATCACCAAGGTGATCATCGACGACGTGATCGGCGGCCACAGCCGCGCCATGGCCCCCTGGGCCGGCGCCCTCATAGGCGCCGCCGTCCTCGTCTACGTCCTCACCTACATACGCCGCTTCTACGGCGGCCGGCTCGCCCTGGACGTCCAGCACGACCTGCGCACCGAGATGTACGGCACGATCACCAGGCTGGACGGCCGCCGCCAGGACGAGCTGTCCACCGGGCAGGTCGTCGGCCGCGCCACCAGCGACCTCCAGCTGATCCAGGGCCTGCTCTTCATGCTCCCGATGACCATCGGGAACGTCCTGCTCTTCCTGCTCTCCCTGGTGATCATGGCGTGGCTGTCGCTGCCGCTGACCCTGATCGCCCTTGCCGTCGCCCCCGCCCTCGGCTGGATCGCCCGGCGCAGCCGCACCCGGCTGCACCCCGCCACCTGGTACGCCCAGGCGCAGGCCGCCGCCGTGGCCGGCGTGGTCGACGGCGCGGTCAGCGGGGTGCGCGTGGTGAAGGGCTTCGGGCAGGAGGAGCAGGAGACCAACAAGCTCCGCGAGGTCGGCCGCCGGCTGTTCGCGGGCCGGCTGCGCACGATCCGCCTGAACAGCCGCTACACCCCGGCCCTCCAGGCCGTGCCGGCGCTCGGCCAGGTCGCCATGCTGGCCCTCGGCGGCTGGCTCGCCGTGCACGGCCACATCACGCTCGGCACCTTCGTGGCCTTCTCCACCTACCTGGCCCAGCTGGTCGGCCCGGTCCGGATGCTCGCGATGGTGCTCACGGTCGGCCAGCAGGCCCGGGCCGGCACCGAGCGCGTGCTGGAGCTGATCGACACCGAGCCGGCCCTGAGGGACGGCACCAAGGAACTGCCCGCCGACGCGCCCGCGACCGTCGAGTTCGACGACGTGAGCTTCGGCTACGACGAGGGGCGCCCGGTCCTGGACGGGATCAGCCTGGAGATCCGGTCCGGCGAGACCCTCGCCGTCGTCGGCTCCTCCGGCTCCGGCAAGTCCACCCTCTCGCTGCTCCTGCCGCGCTTCTACGACGTCCACCGCGGCGCCGTCCTGATCGGCGGCCACGACGTGCGCGAGCTGACCCTGGACTCGCTGCGGGCCGCGATCGGACTCGTCCCCGAAGATTCGTTTCTCTTCTCGGACACCGTCCGTAACAACATCGCCTACGGCCGCCCGGACGCCACCGACGAGGAGATCGAGGCCGCCGCCCGCGCCGCCCAGGCGGACCGTTTCATCAGCGAGCTGCCGGACGGCTACGACACCAAGGTCGGCGAACACGGCCTGACCCTCTCCGGCGGCCAGCGCCAGCGCCTCGCGCTCGCCCGCGCCCTGCTCACCGACCCCCGCCTGCTGGTCCTGGACGACGCCACCTCGGCCGTCGACGCCCGCGTGGAGCACGAGATCCACGAGGCGCTGGCCCAGGTGATGCGGGGCCGCACCACCCTGCTCATCGCGCACCGCCGCTCCACCCTGAACCTCGCCGACCGCATCGCCGTCCTGGACGGCGGCCGGCTCGCCGACCTCGGCACCCACGACGAACTCCAGGAGCGCTCGGCCCTCTACCGCCGGCTGCTCACCGACCCCGACGAGCTGGGCGGCGTCTCCCCGGGCCGCGCCCGCCCGGCCACGCCCGCCGAGGACACCTCCGTACGCGACGAGCTGGACGCCGAGTTCGACGCCGAGCGCGGCGTGACCCCCCGCCTGTGGTCCGGCGACCGGGAACCGGAGGACCGGGCGCTGTCCGGCTCCCCGGCCACCCCTGAGCTGCTCGCCCAGGTCGAGGCGCTGCCCCCGGCCACCGACACCCCGGACATCGACGAGGGCCGCGCGACGCTGCCCGAGGAGTCCTACGGCCTGCGCCGCCTGCTGCGCGGCTTCTGGCCGCCGCTGCTGATCAGCCTGGCGCTGGTCGCCGTGGACGCGGGCGCGGGCCTGCTGCTGCCGGTGCTGATCCGGCACGGCATCGACTCCGGCGTGACCCGGATGGCGATCGGCGCGGTGTGGTCGGCCTCCCTGCTCGCGCTGCTGACCGTGCTGGTGCAGTGGGTCGCGCAGATCGCCGAGACCCGGATGACCGGCCGCACCGGCGAGCGCGTGCTCTACACCCTGCGGCTGAAGATCTTCGCGCAGCTCCAGCGGCTCGGCCTGGACTACTACGAGCGCGAGCTGACCGGCCGCATCATGACGCGGATGACCACGGACGTCGACGCCCTGTCGACCTTCCTCCAGACGGGCCTGGTCACCGCGTTCGTCTCGGTCGTCACGTTCTTCGGCATCATGGTCGCCCTGCTGGTCCTCGACGTGCGGCTGGCCCTGGTCGTCTTCGCCACCCTGCCCCCGCTGGCCGTGGCCACCTTCTTCTTCCGCCGGGCCAGTGTGAAGGCGTACGAACTGGCCCGCGAGCGCGTCTCCGGGGTCAACGCCGACCTCCAGGAGACGGTGGCCGGACTGCGGATCGTGCAGGCCTTCCGGCGGGAGCGGGACGGCGGCCGGCGGTTCGCCGAGCGCAGCGCCGGCTACCGGAGCGCCCGCATCCGCGGCCAGCGGCTGATATCGGTCTACTTCCCGTTCGTGCAGCTGCTGTCCTCGGTCGCGGCGGCGTCCGTGCTGATCGTGGGCGCGGGCCGGGTGGAGGCGGCGACGCTGACCACCGGCGCCCTGGTGGCCTACCTGCTCTACATCGACCTGTTCTTCGCGCCCGTCCAGCAGCTCTCCCAGGTCTTCGACGGCTACCAGCAGGCCACGGTCTCGCTGGGCCGCATCCAGGAACTGCTGCGGGAGCCGACGTCCACGAAGACCGCCGACGCCCCGCTCGACGTGCTCTCGCTGCGCGGCGACATCGCCTTCGAGGGCGTCCGGTTCGCCTACGGCGACGAGGAGGAGGCCCTCACCGGCATCGACCTGACGATCCCGGCCGGGCAGACGGTCGCCTTCGTCGGCGAGACGGGCGCCGGGAAGTCGACCCTGGTCAAGCTGGTCGCGCGGTTCTACGACCCGACCGCCGGGCGGGTCACGGTCGACGGCACGGATCTGCGCGCCCTGGACCTCACCTCGTACCGGCACCGGCTCGGGGTGGTGCCGCAGGAGGCGTACCTCTTCCCGGGCACCGTCCGCGACGCCATCGCCTACGGCCGGCCCGACGCCACCGACGCCCAGGTGGAGGCGGCGGCCCGGGCGGTCGGCGCGCACGAGATGATCGCCCGGCTGCCGGGCGGCTATCTGCACCAGGTGGCCGAGCGCGGCCGGAACCTCTCGGCGGGCCAGCGCCAGCTGATCGCCCTGGCCCGCGCCGAGCTGGTGGACCCGGACATCCTGCTGCTGGACGAGGCCACGGCCGCCCTGGACCTGGCCAGCGAGGCCCAGGTCAACCAGGCCACCGACCGGCTGGCGGGCCGTCGTACCACGCTGGTGGTGGCGCACCGGCTGACCACCGCGGCCCGTGCCGACCGGGTGGTGGTGATGGACCACGGCCGGGTCGCGGAGGACGGCACCCACGAGGAGCTGCTGGCCCGCGGCGGCCGGTACGCCGAGCTGTGGCGGACCTTCGTCGGCCGGTCCGAGCCGGAGGAGCCGGTCGGCGCGGCCCGCTGACACGCCCCCCGCCGAATCGTTTGGCTGACGGTCGTGCAACCATCCGGCACACCCGTGCGTCCGTACAACAGTACGGAAACGGGGGAGTGTGACCGGGTACGGGGAGGACGAAGTGGACAGTGGTGCGATACGCCGGCGGCTCGCCCTCGGCGCGGCCGTGCTGGCCGCGTCCGGCGCGCTCGCGCTGACGGCGACCGGGACCGCGCAGGCCGCGACCGGCGGCTGCGCCGGGCGCGAGGTGCGGACCCTGCCGTTCAAGACCGGCATCACCCACGTCTACAAACGCGACGGCTACGTCTGCGCCGTCACCGTCCCGCGCACCCCCGGTTCCGCCCGCGTCATGTCGGTCAGCGTGCAGGCGCGCGGCAACCGGCCGGTCGTCGACGCGGGCCGCTACACCCGTCTCGCCGGCCCGGTGACCGTGCACGCCGGGCACCGCTGCGTGTGGATCAAGGGCGCGGTGGGCCGCTCCTCGGTCAGCTCCGGCTGGATCCTGTGCTGACCCGCTGAGCAGCGGCGGCCCGGCGACCGGGCGAACGTCCTCTGGTGGGGCGGGACTTGCTGGGATAGTTTCCGCGCACATCTGTCTCACAGGGGAGAGTGCGCATGCGCAAGGCGCTCAGATGGCTGCTCGCGCTCACGGTGCTCATCGGCACGCTGGGCACGACGGCCGGGGCGGCCACCGCCGCCGGGGACGAGCCCACCGACATCAAGGACCGGCTCCTGTCGATACCCGGCATGAGCCTGATCGAGGAGAAGCCGTACCCCGGCTACCGCTACTTCGTCCTGAACTTCACCCAGCCGGTCGACCACCGCCACCCGGACCGGGGCACCTTCCAGCAGCGGATCACCGTGCTGCACAAGGACGTGAGCCGGCCCACCGTCTTCTACACCGGCGGCTACGGCGTCTCCACCAAGCCCTCCCGCCGCGAGCCCACCCAGATCGTGGACGGCAACCAGGTCTCCCTGGAGTACCGCTTCTTCACCCCCTCGCGCCCCGACCCGGCCGACTGGTCCACGCTCGACATCTGGCAGGCCGCGAGCGACCAGCACCGCGTCTTCCGGGCGCTGAAGTCCCTCTACCCCGCCAACTGGCTGGCCACCGGCGCCTCCAAGGGCGGCATGACGGCCACCTACTACGAGCGGTTCTACCCGCGTGACATGGACGGCGTCGTCGCCTACGTCGCCCCCAACGACGTCGTCGACGACGAGGACTCCGCCTACGACCGGTTCTTCGCCCGCGTCGGCACCCAGGAGTGCCGGGAGAAGCTGACCGCCGTCCAGCGCGAGGCACTGGTGCGCCGCGAACGCCTGGAGAAGAAGTACGCCGAGTACGCCGCCGCCAAGAACTACACCTTCGACACCATCGGCGGCCTGGACCGGGCCTACGAGGCGGTCGTCCTGGACTACGCCTGGGGCTTCTGGCAGTACAGCCTGCTCCAGGACTGCGACACCATCCCGGCGGCCACGGCGGACGACGACGCGCTGTGGACCTCGCTCGACACCATCTCCGGCTTCGACGCCTACACCGACCAGGGACTGGACCCGTACACCCCGTACTACTACCAGGCCGGCACCCAGCTCGGCGCCCCCACCATCCACTTCCCCGGCATCGACCGGCACCTGATCCGCTACGGCTACCAGCCGCCCCGGAACTACGTGCCCCGCTCCATCCCGATGCGGTTCCAGCCGTGGGCGATGCGGGACGTGGACACCTGGGTGCGGCACCACGCCACGCACATGCTCTTCGTCTACGGCCAGAACGACCCCTGGGGCTCGGAGCGCTTCCGGCCCGGCGCGGGCGCCCGTGACTCCTACGTGTTCACCGCGCCCGGCATGAACCACGGCGCCAACGTGGCCGGCCTGGTCCCGGACCAGAAGACCCTGGCCACCGCCCGCATCCTGGCCTGGGCGGGCCTGCCGCGGGCCACCGTGGACCAGGCCCGGCCGCTGGCCCGGTACGACGCCCGGCTGGACGTACGGGACGTGGAGCGGGAGCCCGCGCCGCGGCCCCGGGCGGCCGGCTAGTACGTCAGCCCGTGCCCGATCGGGTACAGCTCCCGCGCCGGGTCGTCCGCCCGTTGCACCGGCACCGGCAGCCGCCCGCGCGGGGCCACCCGGCCGGCCAGGACCCGTGCGGCGGCGCGCAGTTCGACGTCCGTCCAGCAGTACGTGGCGAGGCACGCCCGGACGGCGGGCAGCTGCGCGATGTCGTACGGGTTGCGGACCGCCACCACGGCCACCGGTCTGCCGGTGGCCAGCAGGCGGTCGACCAGGGTGCGCTGGGAGCTGCCCGCCGTCACGTTGTACGTGGCCACGACCACCGCGTCCGCGTTCCCGGCGGCCGTGACCGCCTTGTCGACGGTCGCGGCGGAGGGCGCGGTCCCGGTGGACAGCGCGGTGGCGGCGAAGCCCAGTGCGGTGAGGGCGGCGGCCAGCACGCCGGTGGGCGGGCCGGTGGTGCCGGACGGGGAGGCCGGGTCGGCGCCGACGACCAGGACCCGCCGTTCCCGGCGGGGGTCGAAGGGCAGCGTGCGGTCCTCGTTGACCAGCAGCGTGGTGGTGCGCTCGGCGATGCGGTCGGCGGTGGCCAGATGGGCCTTCGTGCCCACCGTGCGGCCAATCCGGTCCGGGCGGGCCCAGGGGTGGTCGAGCACCCCGCGCCGGGCCTTCAGCCGCAGAATGCGCAGGATCGATTCATCGAGCCGGTCCTCGGTGAGCTCGCCGTTGTGCACGGCCGTCAGCACCGCGTTCCACGCCACGTCCAGCGAGGGCGGGTTGAGCAGCTGGTCCACGCCCGCCTTCAGGGCCAGCACCGGCACCCGGTCGTCGCCGTACTTGGTGCGCACGCCCTGCATGCCCAGCGAGTCGGTGATCACGACCCCGTCGTAGCCGAGCTCCTCGCGCAGGATGCCGGTCAGCACCGGCCGGGACAGGGTGGCCGGGTCGCCGGAGCCGTCCAGGGCCGGGAACTGGATGTGCCCGGTCATGACCGAGTCGACGCCCGCCCGGATCGCCGCCCGGAACGGCACGGCGTCCAGCCGCTCCCACAACTGGCGGCTGTGCGTGATGACCGGGAAGCCGTAGTGGCTGTCCACGGAGGTGTCCCCGTGGCCCGGGAAGTGCTTGGCGCACGCCGCCACCCCGGCCGACTGATACCCCTTCACCTCGGCGGCGACCAGCGCGGCGACCGCGTCCGGGTCGGCGCCGAAGGAACGCACCCCGATCACCGGGTTGGCCGGGTTGACGTTCACGTCGGCGTCGGGGGCGTAGTCCTGGTGGACGCCCATCGCGCGCAGCTCGGCGCCGGAGATCCGGCCGAGGGTCCGCGCGTCGGAGCGGGAGCGGCCCGCGCCGATCGCCATCGCGCCGGGCAGCAGGGTGGCGGGCTTGCCGATCCGGCACACCGCGCCGTGCTCCTGGTCGGTGGCGATGAGCACGGGCAGCCCGCGCGGCTGGGCCAGCGAGGCCCGCTGGATGCCGTCGGACAGGGCGGCGATCTGCCGCGGGTCGCGGGTGTTGTGCGCCCAGGCGAAGTAGATGACGCCGCCGACCCGGTACTTCGCGATCAGCTCGGCGGCGGTGCGGACGCCGAGTTCCTTCAGGTTGGTGTCGATGTCGGCCTGGTCGGGGGCGGTGGCGGAGTGGCCGTAGACCCGGGTCACGAACAGCTGGCCGACCTTCTCCTCCAGCGTCATGCGGGAGATCAGCTCGCGCAGCCGGCGGTCGCCGTCCGCCGCGTCGGCGCCCGCCGGGACCGTCAGCGCGGCGGTGAGGCCCGCGGTCGCGGCGAGGACGGCGCGCCGGGACGGCCGTGCGGTGTCTCTTCGCGTGCTTCCCGTACCGGTGTCGCTTCCCGTGCTGGTGTCGGGCACGTGCGCTCCTTCCAGAGGAGAACCGCTGAAGGAAACTTCCGAGGAGTCACCAATATCCGGGAAGTTTCTTTCCGTCAAGGGACTGCACAGTAACCAGGAAGAGACCGTCGACCGGGGATTCCCGCGCCGGTTGCGGCCCCTGGAGCGGCCCGGACCGGACCCCGGCCGGGCCGTCGCCACGCGGTCGTGCCGACGGCCGGCGTTCCG
The DNA here is from genome assembly GCF_000720835.1 of Streptomyces achromogenes subsp. achromogenes. Lineage (GTDB taxonomy): Bacteria > Actinomycetota > Actinomycetes > Streptomycetales > Streptomycetaceae > Streptomyces > Streptomyces achromogenes. Next base: position 59,716 of record NZ_JODT01000041.1, read on the forward strand.
ACCTCCGTCACGTCTTCCACCTCGCACTCGTACTCCGGCGGCTGCGCCGCCGCCGTTCCGGGTGCGGCCCGCCTCGCCGGCTCTCTTACGACACGGCCGGCTCCGTAGCGGGTGTCTTCCGGTCGCGTAGTTCGGGCGTCGTCGTGGCGACCCCGGCCACCGCCAGGACGCACAGCGCGCCGCCGGCCACCAGCGCGGTGGCGCCGGAGGTCCAGCCGGCCAGCAGGCCGCCGCGTACGTTGCCGAGGCTCGGGCCCGCCTGGCCGACGATCTGCTCGGCCGCGGTGACCCGGCCGAGCAGCGCGTCCGGGGTGCGGGTCTGCACGATCGTGGACCGGGCGACCACCGCCGTCGCGTCCGCCGCCCCGGCCAGGACCAGCAGCGCCAGGCCCATCCAGGGGCTGGTCGACAGCCCGAACAGGACCAGGGCCGCGCCCCAGCCGGCGGACGCGCACAGCATCACCGGGCCCGGCCGGGCGAGCCGGGTCAGCGGACCGGACAGCGCGGTCGCCGCGACCCCGCCCACCGCCAGGGCCGACAGGAACAGCCCGAGGGTGCGCGGGTCGTCACCGAACCGCTCGGCGTTGACCAGCGGGAACAGGCTCACCGGGAACGACAGCACGGTGGCCGCCAGGTCGGTGATCAGCGCACCGCGCACCACCCGGTGCCCGGCCAGGAACCGCAGCCCGTCCAGCGCGCCGCGCAGCCCCGGCCGGCCGGGCGTCCCCTCGGGCGGCAGCGGGGGCAGTCCGAAGGCGCCGTAGAAGGCGAGGCCGAAGCTCAGGGCGTCCAGCAGGTAGCACACGCCGATGCCGAACCAGCCCAGCAGCACCCCGGCCAGCGCGGGCCCGAGCAGCATCATCGACTGCGCGGTGACCTGTTGCAGCGCGAGCCCGGCGGCCACCTGGTCCTTGGGCAGCAGCCGGGGCAGGAACACTCCCGCGGCCGGGGCGCCGAGCGCGCCGAACGCCGACTGCACCGCGACCAGCAGCAGCACCCCGGCCACCGGCACGTGTCCGGTGAAGCCCTGCACGGCGAGCGCGAGGGAGCAGACCGCCTGGCCGACGGTGGCCGTGAGGAACACCCGGCGCCGGTCGGCCCGGTCCGCCCACGCCCCGGCGAACAGCCCGAACCCCACCAGCGGCAGGGCCTGCGCGAGCCCGACGGCGCCGGTCCAGGCGGTGCTGTGGGTGCGGTCCCACACCTGGTACATGACCGTCACCATGGTCATGAACCCACCGAGCACGGACACGGTCCGCCCGATCAGCAGCCGCCGGAAGACGGGCGAGGTGCGCAGCGGCCGTATGTCGAGGAAGGAGCCGGCGAGGCTCATGAGCGGAGGCGGGCGCGGGGCCCCGGCAGCGGTGTCACCGGGGGAGGCTAACCGGCTTCCCGCGCCGGCCGCCAACGCTTATCCCCTCGCTCAGGCGGCTTCCCCCAGCAGCCGCGCCAGGTACTCCCGGCCCTCGCCCAGCAGCTCGGCGAGCGGCGCCGCCTTCTCGTACCAGCGCTTCTCGTACTCCCAGCACAGCCAGCCGTCCCAGTCCCGCCGGGTGAGCACGTCCACGCACTCGGCGAGCGGCAGCACCCCGGCGCCGAGCGGCAGCGGGGTGGTGTCCTCGGCCGAGGCGACGTCCTTGACCTGGACGTAGCCGAGGTGCGGGGCGAGGGCCGCGTAGCTGTCGGCGGGCTGCTCGCCGCCCAGCCAGGTGTGCAGCACGTCCCACAGCGCGCCCGCATGGCGGTGCCCGACCGGGCCGAGGATCCGGATCGCGTCGGCGCCGGTGCGGTGCGAGTCGTGGGTCTCCAGCAGGATGCGGACGCCGAGCGCGGCGGCGTCCTCGGCGGCGGCACCGAGCCGTCGCGCGGCGATCGCGTCCGCCTCCTCGCGGGGGAGGTCCGCGTCGGCGCCGGGGAAGACCCGTACGAAGGGCGCGCCGAGGTCGTGGGCCAGCCGCACCAGCTCCCGGATCTCCGCCAGTACGGGCGCGTCCTCACCGGCCGCGGCGACCCGGGCGTACCCGGCCAGCCCCACCACCTCCACTCCGGCGGCCCGGAACAGGGCGGCGGCCTCGGCGCGTTCGGCGGGGGTGAGCCCCGGATGCACCGGTTCCTCCGGATGGGCCCGCAGCTCGACCCCGTGATAGCCGTGCGCGGTCGCGAGCGAGAGGACTTCCGGGAGGGGCAGCCCGGGGACACCGAGAGTGGAGAACGCCAGCTTCATGACATCGCCACGTACCCGCTGCCCGCGGGGGCCATGCACCGCCCGCCACGGGGACCGTGTACCGGCACTCACCGGGACCGTGCACCGGCCGCCACGGGGACCATGCGCCGACCGCCCCGAGACCGTGCACCGGCCGCCCAGGACCCGAGTATCGGCGCCCACCGGGACCGTGTACCGGCCGCCACGGGGACCGTGCGCCGGTACTCCTCGGGACTGTGTACCGGCCGCCACGGGGACCATGCGCCGACCGCCCCGAGACCGTGCACCGGCGCCCACCGGGACTGCACACCGGGCCGCCCTCGGCGACCACGCACCCGTGCCCCCGGCGGCCATGCACCGGCGCCCAGCAAGACCCCCCGCCGGCACCCACAGAGACCACCCACCGGCGCCCACCAAGACCACCCACCGGCACCCGCAGAGAACCAGCCCCCACGGAGACCACCCACCGGCGCCCCCAGATACCAACCCCCAGCCTCCTCGGAGACCACCCCCAGCCCCTACGGGGATCACCCACCGGCACCCGCAGAGACCAGCCC
>NZ_JODT01000042.1 GCF_000720835.1 Streptomyces achromogenes subsp. achromogenes
AACGACAGCAGCAGACTCACGGTCGGTACCCCGTCACCGCATCAGGAATGGTGCACTTTCATCCGTACGAGGTGGTGCACGTTCGCTTGTACGCCGACAGTCCTCCACCCCAAGGATCGTCAAGCACCGCTTCGGGGGTGTTCGCCGTGAGCATTTCGTCGATGCAGCTGCGCAGCCCGACGCCGGTTGAGTCGATCCAGGTGAGCCATGGCACCGGCTGGAGCAGGCCGTCGTATTGACGGGTGCCGGGGTCGGTGAGGAGGGCGCGGAGCTCGTCGGGGGCGGGGTCGGTGACCAGGCACAGCCAGGCCAGGCCGGCGCCGATGCGGACCACGGGCGGTCGTTCGGGATCCGACCACAGGCCCCGGGCCCACTTGGGAGCGTGTTCATCCTGGTGTTCGCGGGCGAGTTGGGCGATCGCCAGGATCAGGCTCACCTGGACTACCGCGTCGTCTTCCTTCGCCAGCCTGGACTGCAGAGCAGAGGAGACGTGTGAAAGCCCGTCGGTCGCCGCCGCCAGAACGTACGCGGTCACGGAACGCACCTCGGGGTCAGGGGCGGAGAGAAGCGGGAGCAAAAGGTGCAGGTCGTCCGTGACGGCCTGTCGGGCGGCCTGGATCGTCCAGTCCACCGGGCACATCGTGCTGCCCTCGATCATCTCTGGCTCCTCGGCGACCTGGAGCAGACCTTCCCGCGATCCGTCCCCCATGTGCTGGCACCGGCCGATCTCGGCGACCAGGCGAAGGGTCTGCGCACGGAGTTCGGGGCGCGCGATCGCCGCGATCCGGAGTAGGAACGGCACCGCCAGTGCTCCTACCGCGATCGTGTTGCCCTGGTGGTGAAGACTCGTCCAGAGCTGCCGCAAGGCCCTGTCGGCAGGTTCGGCGTCCTCGGACACGAGCGTGGCGAGCAGGCCGGGGATCTCCTCGCCCGGGCCGTAGAAGTGCCGGAACCGCTGCCAGGGGACCTCGTCGTACCTGAAGCCGTCCTTGACCTCCCGCGGGATCGCGCTGACGGCCGCCCGCACGTCACAGTCCGTGCCGACCCACCGTTCTGGCCAGTCGTCCCAACGGTCATCGTCCATGGCTTGGCCTTCCGGTCCATCGACAGCATCCGAACGCCGGGAGTCTAACGACCGGTGATCAAGGGACGGACCGCTTCTGCCGCACTACGGTGGCAACGCACCAAGGCGACGTCATTTCTCGTGAGCATCTGCAGCACTCACGATCGCCAACTGCTGCCCAAACTGCTGATCAAACGCTGCTACTTCACGTGAACGAAGCCACTGGTACAACTACCACCGACCCCACACCGGAATCGGCGGTCAGACACCTGCCAGCCGCGTCACCATCCTGTCCGGACAGCACACCTAGCCGCCCTGCCCGTCCGCGATGAGGACCGCACCGGGTATGAGCGCACAAAGTTCAAGCATCGGGTCGACGCAGATAAGGACGGCTGTAACACCCGCGCCGAGGTGCTGAAAGTCGAGGCCGTCACCGCACCCGAGCAAGGTGCGAACTGCTGAGTGGCGGCCGCTGGTATTCGCCGTATGGTCCCGCTTGCCGAGGCCTGGGATTCTGGTGCCTTGGCATGGTCGTCGGTGGAGCGGGAGGCCTACGCCAATGACCTGGGCGATGAGCGGGCGTTGATCGCGGTGTCGGCGGCGTCGAACCGGTCGAAGGCGGACCAGGACCCGGCGACGTGGTTGCCGTCGGCCGCCGGCTACCGCTGTCAGTACGTCACCGACTGGATCGCCGACAAGACGCGCTGGGGCCTGACCATCGACACCGGTGAGAAAGTCGCCCTGACGAAGACCCTCAGCAACTGCCCCAACGCGCCGGTCACCGTCACCCTCGCCCGGTAGGGCCCGGCCCCTTCGGGCGACGGCGCCGGTACCGCCGTCCGTGAGCCGTGCTGAGCGACCGACAGCGGCGCAGCGTCATGTACGGCCACCCCCGGTCGACTGGGGAAAAGGGTTTCTGCCCGGCGCCAGCGGCGGGCTTCGTACGGACGTGTCACCCTCGGCCATGCGCACGACCGGCTCCAGAACGCTGGTTGCCCGGGCGAGTGTGACGGTGCGGCGGACGCAGAGGTCTCGACCTCTTGGCGGCCCACCAGTCCCGAAGCACTGATGACAGCGGGTCTTCGGACCTGTTCGGCGTTACGGTGCTGCTGTCGTGGTCGGGTCGCACGCGGTGCGGGTCCACTCTTTGTAGGGTTCCACGCGGTCGGTGAGTACCGCGTCCACGTCGGCGGCCTTCGCCTTTTCCCATGCCGGCGGCCAGTTCGCGGTCCAGGTGTAGACCTTCAGCCCGGCGGTGTGCCAGTCGCGGACCGCATTCGGGGTGGCGAGGAATCGGGAGACGTTCAGCGAGGTGCCGTACCGCGCCGCTTCCTTGCCGGTGATCTCGGTCTTCTCGTGGGTGAGCGCGGTGTGCAGTTCGGGCGCGGCCCGCTGTACCGCCTGGACCGGGTCCGCGTTGAAGCTGTGCACGACGACGTAGGGGGCTGCGCCGGTTGCGCGGATGGTGGTCAGCAGTGAGTGCAATTGTGCGGGCGTCGGCGTCGGCTTCAGCTCGACCATCGCCGTGAGGCGACGCGAGGCCGTGAAGCTCAGCGCTTCCTTGAGGGTCGGCACCGGCTCACCCCTCTTGGTGCGCAGGGCACGTACCTGAGAGGCCGTCATCGCGGCGATGAGCCCGTGCCCGGTGGTGGTGCGGTCGACAGTCGGATCGTGAGAGAGGACCGGTACGCCGTCCCGGGTCCACCACACATCGAACTCCACGCCGCTCACCCCCGCATTGGCGGCGTCCCGCAGCCCTCGTAACGTGTTTTCGTCCTCGGGAGTGCCCCGATGGCCGATCACCTGGGGCACTGTGCACCGTAACGCGGCAGCGGCAGCGGTCGTGTCCGCGGTGGCTGCGGTGTCCTCCGCCCAGGGCGGCGAACAGGCGGTCGTCACAGTGACAGCGGATGCCACAAGGGTCGCTAATCGAACCGATCTTCGCTTTATCACCGGCCAACGGTAGCCCGCACCCAGGTGCGTTGGCAGGAAAGTGGTTCGAATCACCGGCGGGCAGCCTGCGTTAGGGGACCGATACCTGGATTGCTGACGAGCGGGTGCGAGCGCCGTCGTGTTCCTGCCTTCCGCTTGGCCCGCGACGGCGACATGACTGGACGGTCAAGACGCCCAGGGAAGCCTGGCGTGCGGTTGTGCTGCCGCTCCACCTTGGCCAGGACCCATTACGCCGCGGTCGGCCCGACCGTTGAGCAGGCCGCGGCGCGGGGCTCATGGCGAGGCAGGGGCCTGCCCGGACAGCGAGCTGCGGCGGGTCGACCGTCGTGCGGATGCCGGGTGGTGAGACGGGATGCCGCCGTCGCAGCGGTGTCACCCCACCTGCTTGGCGGCCTGGTGAAGGGTTGAGGTGCGGGACGGGGCCGCACGTTACTGCGGACGGCATGACCTTGCTCACGGCCTGCCCCCGGCGCACCCCGGCGCTGTTCGTTTGTGTGTATTCGCGTCTGTACGCAGTGCGATGTTTGGTCTGAACCAGACTGTAGGGGTGGGTCCCGGTTCAGGGTTCACGGATGAACGGCGTCGCGATTTGCGCAGGTCAGCTGCTTTCAGCCATGTTGCTGTGACCTGAAACACACTCGATTGACGCCTCTGGGTAACGGTGCATTTACTTTGCGGGATCTTTGTGTGTTCTGTGTCAGGGGTGGGATTACGTGGACAACTGGTGGGGATCTTTAGGGCAGTCGTGGAGAAGTCGAAGACCGCGTGGAGCGGTTCTGGGGGGTGTTGCGGCGGCGTTGGTGGTGTCGGCGCTGCCTGTGCTGCCGGTCTCCGTGTCACCGGCGTCGGCGGTCACCGCTGACGCCGGGGCAGGGGAGATCGATGAGGCCACGGCGTCGGCTCAGGCCCAGGCCTCGGGGGAGCAGGTGGAGGTGACGGCGGACCGTACGGAGTACTCCACCACGCATGCGAACCCGGACGGATCGTTCACGCTCACGCAGTCCACTACTCCTCAGCGGGTGAAAGAGGCAGACGGCGGCTGGGGCGGGGTCGATCCGGTGCTGGAGCGGCGCGCGGACGGGCGGGTGGCTCCCCGGGGCGCGGTGGTGGATCTGTCGTTCTCCGGCGGCGGCCCCGGTTCGGGGATGATCCGTCTGGGCAAGGGCGGGCGGTCGGTCACGCTGGACTGGGCCGGGACACTGCCGCAGCCGGTACTGGACGGTCCGACGGCCACATATGCGAACGTCTTCGACGGGGTCGACCTGCAGCTGACGGCGACCGCCGAGGGCTACCGGGAGATCCTGGTCGTCAAAACGCCCGAGGCGGCGCAGAACCCGGCCCTGGAACGTGTCACGCTCGCCGCATCCGGGGACGGCCTGTCCGTCGTGCCCGGCGCGGGCGGTGGCCTGCGCGCCGTCGACGAGGACGGCAACGCCGTCTTCCGCGGCCCGGCAGGACAGATGTGGGACTCCGCCGGCGACGACGAGAGCGGCCCGCAAACCCAGTTGATGCGCACCGATGCCCCTGCCACCGTCGGCGCGCCGGGGGACGACGATCCGTCGCAGCCGGGGGACGGCGATGCCACCGCGGTGCTGCCGGTGAAGGTCGATGACGGCGCGGTCACGGTCCACCCGGACCTGGACCTGCTGCGCGGCGAGGACACCGTCTACCCCGTCTACATCGACCCCTCGGTCGGCCTGGGCGTCTCGGAGCGTACGAAGCTGTCCTCCGACGGCGACAAGTTCTGGATGTTCGACGGTGACAAGGGCGTCGGCAAGTGCGGTACCGCGGACGGCTACTACTGCGGTGGCGGCTACGTCGACCGCATGTACTTCGAGCTGGCCCCCACCAAGCTGGCCGGCAAGTACGTACTGGACGCCACCTTCCGGGCCCGTGAGACATGGTCGTTCAACTGCGACCCGCACTGGGTGGACCTGGTGCGCACCGACAACATCTCCGAGGGCACCGTCTGGCCCGGCCCCAAGCAGCTGGACTGGATGGGCGATCGCTACGTCGCGGCGGGCCGCGGGGACCTGTGCAGCCCCGACCAGCCGGATGCGTGGATCGAATTCCACGACAACCCCGCGGAGACGGACGAGAACCTCACGAGCACCGTCCGCTCCTTCGCGGACGGCAAACTCAGCAGGCTCACGCTGATGCTGCGCGCCAAGGACGAGGGGGATCCCCGGGCGTGGAAGCGGTTCGACGACAGCGCCGAGCTGCAGGTGGTCTTCGCCTACAAGCCGGGCGTGCCGACCAGCGTCGGGGTGATCCCAGGCGACGGGTCCACGGCGTACTGCAACAAGTCCTCCTCCGACCCGCTGGTGGTGACACGCAGGGACCCGATGGTCCAGGCCCGCGTGCAGACACTGGTCGAGGCCCACATGGGGGACGAGGAAGGCTCGCTGCAGGCCGAATTCGTGATCGAGCGCGGAGACGACTCCCCCTGGCATGAGGCGTGGACCGGGTACATGCCCAATCCCGGCTGGCACCCGGACGAGACCCTGGAGAAGCTGCGCACCAACGACCGAGCAGACAAGGGCTTGTACCGCTACAAGGCACGGACGCAGTCGCACTGGTCCTACGCCGGCAAGAGCGGTGACCTGTGGTCGCCCTACAGCTCCTGGTGCTACTTCAAGGTCGACTCGACCGCACCCAAGGCGCCCCGCATCACCGCCGGTTCCCCCTACACCGAGTGCACGGCGAACCTGTGCGAGGGCAAGGGCGGCCCAGGCGTTCCCGGATCGTTCACCTTCCAGCCGAACACCGCGGACATCGACACCACCGGGCACACCGACAACACCGCCTACGAGTGGAAGCTGCTGTCCACGTCTGCCCGGCAGGTCACCGGCGGGCTCAAGGCCGAGGCCAGGGACGTAACGCCACCGCTGTCCGGTACCCAGGTGCTGTCGGTGCGGGCCAAGGACGTCTACAACCGGTGGGGCGCGCCTGCCGAGTTCACCTTCAAGGTGGCTCCGGCCCCCGGCGCGGTGGGACGCTGGCACTTCGACGACGCACTCCCCGGTTCGGGGGCGACGCTGGCCAAGGACACCGCGACGGAGGGCACCCGGCACGACGCCACGCTGCAGACGGCGGGCGCAGGCTGGTCCACCTTGGGGCGCCGCGGCGAGACGGACTACTCGTTGTGGCTCAACGACGGCTCGGACGACACCCTGCGCTCCGGCTATGCCGCCACGTCCACGCCGGCGGTGAACACCAAGGATTCCTTCACCGTCTCGTCCTGGGTCTATCTGACCGACGTCTCACAGAACCGGGTGGTGTTGTCGGCACCCGGCAGCAACGCCTCGGCCTTCACCCTCTACTACTCGACGAGCCTCAAGAAGTGGGTGTTCAACCGCGTCGCCACCGACGTCAAGCAAGACCCGGTCTATCTGCGGTCGGTCGCCGATGCGGGGCCGCCGCCGCTGAAGGTGTGGACGCACCTGGCAGCCGTCTTCGACACCAAGGGCGACACGGACAAGACCAACGACACCATCCAGCTGTTCGTCAACGGCCGCCCGCAGGGCAAGCCGGTCGTGCTGAACGCGGCATCTTCCGCGTACCAGCCCTGGACCTCCACCGAGGGCCTTCAGATCGGCCGCTCCCGGGTCGGTGGCGTCTGGGGTGAGTACTTCCGCGGCCGTATCGACGAGGTCTCGGTGTGGCAGTACGCGCTCAGCCCCGAGCAGATCGCGGAGGAGGCCCAGCTGACGCAGGACGGTGTGCCGGCCAGTGAACTCGTCGCCGACTGGGATGCCGCATCCTCGACCGGCACCCAGATCAAGGAGCTGAGCCCCTACCCGGTACCGGAGCTGTCGCTGTCGTCCACCGGCGCGGTGTTGGACGCGGACAACAACGATCTTGTCCTCGACGGGACGTCCGGCTATGCCTCGGCCACCGGTCCGGTGACCGATGAGACGAGCTCGTTCACCGTCTCCGCCCGCGTTCGGCTGGACGGTGACAAGCTGGCGGACAAGCCGGTCGGCTACGAGGCCCAGGTGGCGGGGCAGGCCGCAGGCGGCGAGTCCTCGTGGGCGCTGTGGGTGGTCAAGTCCAAGGCCGACACCTACCAGTGGAAGTTCACCCGGACCGCTGTGGGAGCGGACGGAAAGGCCAGCCAGAGCGCGCAGGTGGCAGCCGGTGACCTCGCCGAGCTGGACACCTGGGTGGACGTCACCGGCGTCTATGACGCGCAGGAGAACTGGCAGTGGATTGATCCCGCTGATCCCACCAGGACCGAGGACCGCATGGGCCGGCTGCACCTGTACGTCGGCGGGCAGGAGCAGCTCGGCGAGGACGACCCCGGGTTTTCCGCCGTCCAGCAGGGCAGCGGCACACTGTCCGCGGGCAGGGGAACGGCCGGCGGCTCCACGGGCTACTACCTTCCCGGCTCGCTGGAATCCCTGCGGATGTGGACCGGGGCGATGAACCTCGACCAGATCCGCTCCCAAGTCCTGCACAGCCACGACACCGTCTGAGGAACACCGACGCCGGCAGTGCTGCCCCGCCACACGCGGGGCAGCACTCGCCACCGGCGTACGTGGTGCCTGCGGGCACCTTCTCTTTCTCTGTTCTGCCTCCTGTTTTCAACGGCACCCCGTCCGGCCCGACGCGGCCGGGCGCCGCGTAGGAAGAACCCAGCATGAACCCCTTTGGCATACCCCGCCCTGACGGGGACCGCCGCGGGTCCGCAACCAGAAGACGCTGGTCGCGGCGTATCGCCGCGACCACCGGTCTGGCCCTGCTGCCCGGCTTGCTGACCCCCGTGGCCTTCGCCGCGGACACCACCCCCCTGGGCCGCCCACACCTGAAGCCCGAACACGCCACCAAGGTCAGCCCGTTCACCGCCCAGGTGAACAAGAAGGCCGCAGCCGAGGTGAAGAAGGCCGCCGCAGCCGACCAGGCGGCCGCGGCTCGCGCCCGCCACGACCAGCAGCGCACGGTCACCTGGCCGAAGGCCGGCAAGGCCTCGCTGACCGTCCCGGACAAGGGCACCGCCAAGGCCGCTCCCGGCTCGCTTCCGGTCACCGCAACCAGCCCCGTCAAGGGCAAGCGGGCCGGTTTGGTCACCGTCGAGGTTCTCGACCAGAAGACGGCCTCCACCCTCGGCGTCAAGGGCGTGGTCCTCAAACTCACCGGGGCCGGTACCGGCGGCACCACACGGCTCGGCATCGACTACTCCGCCTTCGCCTCCGCCTACGGCGGCGACTGGGCCGGCCGCCTCCAGCTCGCCCGCCTGGCCGACTGCGCCCTGAAGGACCCCGCCGCGGCCAAGTGCCACCAGCGCGACGTCCTGGACGCGGTCAACAACCGCGAGGCGAACAGCATCTCCGCACCGGTGACCCTCCCCGGGGGCGGGCAGCCGATGCTGCTGGCCGTCACCGCGGGCGCGACATCGGGGGCCGGCAGCTACAAGGCGACACCGCTGTCGGCTTCCTCCACGTGGGAGGCCGGCGGCTCCTCGGGCTCCTTCACCTGGTCCTACCCCCTGCGGGTGCCCCCGGCCGCGGCCGGCCCCCAGCCGGACCTGACCATCTCCTACGACTCCGGAGCCGTCGACGGCCAGACGGCCAACTCCAACAACCAGGGCAGCCAGATCGGCACCGGCTTCGACCTGACCTCCTCCTACATCGAGCGCAAGTACCACTCCTGCGATGACGACGGCCAGGACGGCAAGTACGACCTGTGCTGGAAGTACGACAACGCCTCCCTCGTCCTCAACGGCAAGGCCACCGAACTGGTCAAGGACGACCAGACGGGTACCTGGCGGCTCAAGGACGACGACGCCTCCACCGTCACCCACTCCACCGGCGCCGACAACGGCGACGAGGGCACAACGGGCGTCGACGGAGCAGGCGAGTACTGGACGGTCGTCACCGGCAACGGAACCAAGTACGTCTTCGGCCTGAACAAGCTCGACGGCGCCTCAACCGACGACCGCACCAACTCCGTATGGACGGTCCCCGTCTTCGGCGACGACCAGGGCGAGCCCGGCTACAGCGCCGGAGACTCCTTCGCCGGGCGCGCCAAGAACCAGGCCTGGCGCTGGAACCTCGACTACATCGAGGACACCCACGGCAACGCCTCGTCCTACTGGTACACCGCCGAGCACAACAACTACGACAAACTCGGCGACGACACCACCGGCACCGACTACATCCGCGGCGGCTACCTCAAGGAGATCCGCTACGGCCAGCGCGCCGGCAAGCTGTTCTCCGCCTCCCCGGCCGCCTCCGACAAGGTCGTCTTCGACTACGCCGAGCGATGCCTGGCCACGGGCACCGGCTGCGACTCACTGACCAAGGACACCCGCGACAACTGGCCGGACGTCCCCTTCGACGCCCTGTGCAAGGACGGCGACAAGTGCACCGGCAACGTCGGCCCGTCCTTCTTCACCCGCAAGCGGCTGACGACGATCACCACCTACGCCTGGAACGCCAAGGCGGCCACCCCCGCCTACGATCCGGTGGACGTCTGGGCGCTCAAGCACCTCTACCTCGACCCCGGTGACACCGGCGACTCCACCGACCAGTCGCTCTGGCTCGACGAGATCCGGCACACCGGCAAGCGCGGCACCGACCTCTCCCTCGACCCGGTCACGTTCGACCACGTGATGCTGCCCAACCGTGTCGACGGCACGGCGGACGACATCCTGCCGCTGAACAAGCCCCGCCTGAAGGCCGTCACCTCCGAGACCGGCGCCCAGACCATCGTCACCTACCTGGACGCCGACTGCACCGCGGCCGGTACCAAGCCCAAGCTGGACGAGAACACCCGGCGCTGCTACCCGGTGTACTGGTCGCCCAACGGCGAGAAGGACCCCCGGCTCGACTGGTTCCAGAAGTACCCGGTCAGCGCCGTGTCCACCACCGATCCCCACGGCGGCTCCGAAGCCGTACAACACAGCTACCAGTACACCGGCGGCGGCGCCTGGCACTACGACGAGGACCCGATGACGCCCGCCAAGGAGCGCACCTGGTCCATCTGGCGCGGCTACCAGCAGGTCACCCACCTCACCGGCATCCCCGGGCGCACCCAGAGCAAACAGACCAGCATCCACCTGCGCGGCATGAACGGCGACCGCGTCCTCAGCTCCGACGGCAAGACCCCGGACCCCGACCAGCGCAAGACCATCACCGTCACCGGCATCAAGGCCGGCCAGATCACCGACGCCGAGCAGTACGCGGGCTTCACCCGCGAATCGGTCACCTACAACGGCACCGAGGAAGTCGGCGGCACCGTCAACGACCCGTGGTCCAAGCGGACGGCGACCCAGCACAAGTCCTACGCCGACACCGAGGCGTACTACGTACGCACCGCCGCCACCCACACCCGCACCCGCATCACCAGCAAACTCACCCCCTACGACCGCGTCACCACCGTCAAAACCGCCTACGACGACTACGGCATGGCCACCACCGTCGAGGACCAGGGCGACGACGCGGTCACCGGCGACGAGAAGTGCACCCGCACCTGGTACGCCCGCAACGACGACAAGGGCATCAACTCCCTCGTCTCCCGCAACCGCACCGTCGCCGCCACCTGCGCCACCGCCGACTCCGCCCTCGACCTGCCCGCCGACTCCACCCGGCCCGGCGACGTCATCGCCGACACCGCCACCGTCTACGACGACCCCACCGCCACCACCTGGACGCCGTCCCAGAAGCCGCTCAAGGGCGAGGTCACCTGGACCGGACGCGCCAAGGGCTACGCCATTGACGACACCCCCGCCTGGCAGAAGGTGTCCAAGACGACGTACGACGACCTCGGCCGCGTCAAGACCGTCACCGACACCAACGACCTGCCGGTCGCCTCGACCACCTACGACCCGGCCGACTCCGGCCCGCTGACCTCGACAACCGTTGAGGACGCCAAAACCTACAAGACAACCCAGAACCTGGACTTCGCGACCGGCGCAGCCTTGAAGGTCACCGACCCGAACGGCAAGGTCACCGAGAGCGAATACGACAGCCTCGGCCGCATCACCAAGCTCTGGCTCCCCAACCGGCTCACGGTCCTGGACAAGACCCCCAACTACGTCTACACCTACCACGTCACCAGCACGGACATGTCGTGGGTGTCCACCGGCACCATCAAGCACGACGGCTCCGGATACAACACCGTCTACGAGTTCTACGACTCCCTGCTGCGCTCCCGTCAGGTCCAGGCTCCCACTCCGCAGGGCGGCCGGCTCGTCTCCCTGACCGAGTACGACGCGCGGGGTCTCGCGGTCAGTCAGCAGTCCGACATCTGGGACAGCACCGCACTGCCCGGCTCCACCGCGGTGGAGGTCTCCGGCGGCCAGGCACCTCTGCAGACGGACACCACCTATGACGGGGCAGCCCGGCCCGTGAAGGCGGAGACGAAGATCCACGGCGTCACCCGCTGGACCACCGACACCACCTACACCGGCGACACCGTCGCCACCACCGCCCCGACGGGCGGCCAGGCCACCGCCGTGACCACCAACGCCCTCGGCCAGACCACCCAGCGCCGCGAGTACGCCGGCCCCACACCGACCGGCACCAACTTCACCACGACCGACTACACCTACACCCCCGCCGGACAGCAGAAGACGGTCACCGGCCCCGACCAGACCAAGTGGTCCTACACCTACGACCTCTTCGGCCGCCAGGCCACGGCCACCGACCCCGACAAGGGCAAGACCGCGACGGAGTACAACGACCTCGACCAGGTCGTCAGCACCACCCCCAACGACGACGCCTCGAAGAAACTCCTCTACGAGTACGACCAGCTCGGCCGCAAGACCGGCATGTGGCAGAAGGACAAGACCGACGCCAACAAACTCGCCGCCTGGAGCTTCGACCAGCTCGCCAAGGGCCAGCAGGACACCGCCACCCGCTACGACGGCGGCGTGACCGGCAAGGCCTACACCAGCAAGGTCACCGCCTACGACGCGATGTACCACGTCACCGCCAGCCAGTTGCTCCTGCCCGACAGCGAGCCCCTGGTCTCCGGCGGCTACGTCAAGAACACGCTGTCGTTCACCACGGGCTACAACCTCGACGGCTCGATCAGCCAGTACTCCGCGCCGGCCGTCGGCGGCCTGCCCTCCGAAGGCGTCTCCTACACCTTCAACGCCCTCGGACAGCAGGTCACCGCCAAGGGCACCACCGGCTACCTGCATGGCGCCGCCTTCTCCCCGCAGGGCGACCTGCGCCAGCTCACCCTGGGCATGGACGGGACATCCTCGGCGAAGAAGGCCTACCTCAACTGGGATTACGAGGAAGGCACCCGCCGCCTCACCCGCTCCTACGTCACCGACGACGTGCACGGCTACATGCCGCAGGAGCTGAAGTTCACCCAGGACGACGCCGGCAACGTCACCTCCATCACCGACGCCACCACCCTGGGCGGCACGGCCAAGGCCGACAACCAGTGCTTCACCTACGACGGCAACCGCCGCCTGACCGAAGCCTGGACCCCTAAGACCGCGGACTGCACCGCCTCCGGCCGCACCCTCGCCAACTTCGACGGCGCCGCCCCTTACTGGACGTCGTACACCTACACCGAGGCCGGCCAGCGCAAGACCGAGACCCAGCACACCGCCACCGGCGACAAGACCACCACCTACACCTACAACGACCCCGCCGACACCAAGCCCCACACCCTCGACAAGACCACCGGCACCCGCACCGCCACCTACGCCTACGACGCCGCCGGCAACACCACCTCCCGTCCCGGCCCCACGGCCCAGCAGACGCTGACCTGGAACACCGAAGGCGACCTCACCAAGCTCACCGAGGGCACCAAGGAGACCGGCTACCTCTACGACGCGAACGGCGAGTTGCTGATCCGCCGCGCCAAGGGCGACGGCGAGACCATCCTCTACCTGGGCGCCGGCACGGAACTCCACGTCACTACCAAGGGCACCACGAAGACCACTTCGGCGACCCGTTACTACTCGGCCAACGGCCAGACCATCGCCGTCCGTACCGCCACCACCGGCGTCACCGGCACCAAGCTCAGCTTCCTGGCCGCCGACCACCACGGCACCTCCAGCATCGCCCTGGAAGCCGGCACCTACGCGCTCACCAAGCGCTACAGCACCCCCTTCGGCGCCCCCCGCGGCACCAAACCCACCACCTGGCCCGACGACAAGGCCTTTCTCGGCAAACCCGCCGACGACGCCACCGCCCTCACCCACATCGGCGCCCGCGAATACGACTCCACCACCGGCCAGTTCATCAGCGTTGACCCCATGCTGGCCCTGGACCAGCACCAGTCACTCAACGGCTACGCCTACGCCAACAACTCACCGATCACCTTCAGCGACCCCACCGGCCAATGCCTCTACCTCCCCGGCGGCATGTGTGGAGGCAAGGGCTCGATCCAAGAAGCCGAGAAAAGGTACAAAAAGCGGTTCCCGCAGAAGTATTCTGATAACGGAGATTCTGGGGAATCGGGAACTGTTTCTGTCAAGCCTTCCGGAGAAACGGACGACGGCGGTTACCATTGCGTTGGGACTGGCCTTCTGACATATTGCGGCGGACCGTCAGACCCAGGACCCGATGACTCGAGCTCGAACTTGGGTAACTATATATCCAGTCTGGCGACGGACAGTGACTTCTGGTCGGGGCTCGGGCAAACCATCCTCGGAGGGTTCAGCACAGGCGGCGGAGTCGTCCTTGGCGCCTCGGGCGTAGTCGAGTGCGGCACCGCAGTGCTGTGCGAAGTAGGAGTCCCCTCAATCGCCGGCGGCGCCGGAGCTGTGGTCTTCGGCAAGAAGATGATCGACTCGGGTGCCGACAAACTGGGCCAAGCCTTCCGTGAGGCTGACGGTGCCGCCAGCGGAACAGGCGAGGGAGTCACGCTCAGTGACGAGGAGGGTCTTGCTGCAGCTAGGGCGGCCGCAGGTAAATTCAAGGAACCTGGTGGCACGAACGGCGCGCTCTATGTGGAAGGCCACGACGATATCGTTGCTAATATATCCTCGGGATCTAACAACCTTCCGAAGGGGTACGTAAGGCCTCCAGGGAGCAACACATCAAATTATCATCACGCAGAATCTCAGGCCGCCGCCCTAATGCGTTCCAAGGGGTGGAGTAATGCACATCTCTACATCGATCAAACGTATATATGTGGGAGATGCTTCGATCACCTAGATCGAATGCTGCCGAAGGGGGCGACGCTGCGTGTTACCTGGCGCGATACGTTCGGTGAGGTTCAGACAAAGCCTTTCACTGGCAAGTAGCTGAGAGGGCCCCGGCGCTTTTCCTCCCGCTTAGGGATTGGTGGAGAGGGCGCCGGGGCACGATTCTTTGCTTCTGCTGCGCTTAGTACCACTCAATCCCGGGGATGTTGGTAAGGTACTCCAGGGACGAGGCGGTGATGGCGCCTATCTGGACCTCACTGAAGCCTGGCTTATTTCCCCAGGGCTCCACATCCTCCATCGCCGGGCCAACGTCTGCGATTAGTGATTCACTTGCAAATATGCGGTGCCCTGTTCGTGGCCAGTGCCAACCCTCGAAAGCCACCTCTGTCATCGGTGCGAGAATCTGGGTGAGATGGTCATCATTCACGCATTCGCATGATTTCGCATAAGGTGCGTTATATGCTGCTTCGTTCACAGCGTTGTGGATCAGGAAGTCTGTGAGGGTCTCCCGAAGTCGTACCCAGTCTCCGTAAAGCCGCCCCTCGTATACGGTCGACGGATTTTCCGGGTCAAATCCCCAAATTGCGTCACCGGGGTCGGCCATGAAAATGATTTTACCATTCTTGGTGATCATCTCCTCGGGTGGTAGAAGCTTCTTGTTCCTTACCAGAGGTACGGTCCATCTCGCTGCTAGTGCATGCCAATTGTGCAGCGGTGATGGCAAATTTTTGTACTGCTCTGGCATAGTCACTACCTGGCGGTTCGGCGGTCCGTACCAAGTTGTGAGGAAGTTGCTCAGCTCGATGCTGGATGGATCGATCATGGAGTGATTATCGCATGGTTGGCTCGGAGGTTGCGTGAACCTATGTGACCGAATATGCCCTGGAGCGGGCTGGATCGGCGAACGCGGCGGCAGGCTGGGAGCCTGCGCCGTCTTCCTCAGTGAGGAAACCGATGCCGTGCTGGCCTACTGGCCTGACCAGCAGCAGTTCCGGCACCGTTCGCGGGGCTATTCGCTGGCCGCGTCCTCTTGTACGGGATACTGCATAGCCTCGGTCTCGGCCGCACCGCGTGGAGGCCGGCATGAACGGCGGGGAGAAGTCCGGTCTCGACCTGCCGGATCGCGTTTCGGGTCCCGATGGAGCAGGTGTCCTACCACGGTGGTGCGCCGGGACGGACGCGAGCCGATAGGCCTGGGCACCGCGATCGGCACGCTGGCGACTGAACGGGCCGAAGGGGCCCCTCGGCACGACCGCATTGACCAACCGGCCCCACCTTCCGAACGCCGCCACCTCCACGATCTGCCCGGGCCAAGGCCCCGCTCGATGCACGCACAGGCCATCGCTCGCATCCCCTGATCGGGTAGACCCCACCGTTTTCCGGGCGTGTCGTACGGAGTCCTCGCTACGAAGAGCACGACCAGTGATCTCCGAAAGGACTTCGTCGTGCGCTTCGCCCGGACCGCCGCCCTCGCCGCGACCCTTGCGGCCCTGCTCGCCCCCGCCGCCCATGCCGCCCCGACCACCGACACCGCCGGGCGCGCTGCCAGTCGGTCCGTCACCTTGCCGGTGCGTGACGCCCTGGCCGAGTTGCCTATCCGCGATGAGGACCGCAGCGGGTATGAGCGCACCAAGTTCAAGCACTGGGTTGACGCGGACAAGGACGGCTGCAACACGCGTGCCGAGGTGCTGAAGGCCGAGGCAGTCACCGCGCCCGAGCAAGGCGCGAGCTGCCGGTTGAGTGGCGGCCGGTGGTATTCGCCGTATGACGACCGTTACATCACCGGACCCAGCGGCCTGGACATCGACCACTTGGTCCCGCTCGCCGAGGCCTGGGACTCCGGCGCCTCCGCCTGGTCGTCGGCGGAGCGGCAGTCCTACGCCAACGATTTGGGCGACGAGCGGGCACTGATCGCGGTGTCGGCCGCGTCGAACCGGTCGAAGGCGGACCAGGACCCGGCGACGTGGCTGCCGCCGGCCACCGGCTACCGCTGCCAGTACGTCACCGACTGGGTCGCTGACAAGACGCGCTGGGGCTTGAGCATCGACTCCGGCGAGGAAGCCGCCCTGTCCCAGGTCCTCAGCCACTGCCCGAACGTGCCGATCAGCGTCACCCTCGCCCGGTAGGGCCGGCCGTTGCGGCCCCAGGCACCGGGTGGTCAGTCCTGCACCGGCAGGTCGGTGGTGTAGTCCGTGAGGAGGCCGGACCGGTTCGCGGTGTACTCGGCGCGCTCCTGGAGGTCTTCCTCACCGATCGTGGGGTGGACGGGTGGTGTGGCCGGTGCGGGCCAGAGCTGGATGAGGTGCCGTTCGCCGTGGTCGCCGATGCCGGGTTCGGGGTCGTCAGCGTGGCAGTACAGACGCATCCGTATCCAGCGGTCGGGGCCGGGAGCGGGGTGTACACGCAGGGGCGGTTCTTCTTCCGGCCATGCGTCCATGATGTCGCCTGGGTCGACCGTGGCGAGGTGCACACGGTCGGTCTCGGCCAGCAGGCTGATCTCTTCCGCGGGTTCCCAGGCGCTGTCCGTCTCGGGGGCGGGCCGGCTGTCATGGATCTGGACGGTGAGCTGCAAGGGGCCGGTGTCGGTGGTCGGCAGGACGATGGCGCTGGAGGCGCCGGCGGGCCCGCAGCGCCAGCCGTAGGGCATCTCGTCGGGGTAGTCGTCGTGTTCGGTGAAGCCGATGAGGTATCCGCTCTCGCCGAGGTTGACGGTGAACTCCGCTTCGTGGACCAGCATGAACAGCTCCCGTTTCACAGCCGAAGTGCTCCTCCCCGAGGCGGCCAGGGAGG
The DNA here is from genome assembly GCF_000720835.1 of Streptomyces achromogenes subsp. achromogenes. Lineage (GTDB taxonomy): Bacteria > Actinomycetota > Actinomycetes > Streptomycetales > Streptomycetaceae > Streptomyces > Streptomyces achromogenes. The sequence continues at coordinate 16,923 of NZ_JODT01000042.1, forward strand.
AGCACCTTTGGTCTAGCACAAGGTGGTGCGGCGGTTCAGACGATCACGAAGAAGGGATCGTGGTCCATGACGTGGTACGCGCGGCGCCAGGTGGTGATGGTCCCGCCCTGGCTGTCGTTCTCCGCCTTCCTCACCCACGTGATGGTGCGCTCCTTGGCCGGCAGGTGGGTGCCGCCCTCGTAGGTGGAGGCGAAGGGGTACTCGTCGCAGGAGGTGCGGCCCGCGCGCTTCATGCCGGCCGGCGGGTTCTTCGGGCACACGGCGGCCCGGTTCTTGTTCTTCTGCTTGTCGTTGATCATCCAGTGCAGCGGCTTGCCGCCGTAGGGGTCACCGTAGTGGCCGCCGCGGTGCCGGAGCCCGCGGATGCCGTCGGCGATGATCGGCTGGTTGATCAGGGAGACGCCGGTCGGAGAGTCGGGGATCGCGCATCCGCTGGTGCCGTAGTAGTTGTCGCACCGGTAGACGGCAGAGTCGTACGAGACGGTGCCGGGGCTGTAGCCGGCCTTGGTGAACCTGTACGTGTAGGTGGTCTTCGCCTTGGCGTTGATCTTCTTCTTCTGGATGGGGCTGGTCGTGTAGTCGACGCTGCCGCTCGACTTGCTGTCCAGGGTGCGGCCCTGGTCGAAGTGGACCTTGGCCTTCGTCCCGCTCTTGGACGAGGCGGCGATGTTGACGTGCAGACCCTTGCCCGCCCGCGTGGTCTTCGCCTTGGAGATGGAGAACTTCTCCGACCAGTTGACGGACTTCGCCTTCAGGGTCATCTGGTGCTTGACGTCGAAGTCAGCGGTCCCTTCGAGGACCGGCCGCCCGCGCACGATCTTGACGACGTCGACGTGGATGGTGATCCACTCGCACTCGCTGTACCGGTTCACCGTGATGCGGTTGATGGTGCACGTGGCGTTCGCGGTCGGTGCCGCCACCGCCGGCGTGCCGGCCTGCTTGGCCGAGTGACTGACCGTGACGCGCAGCGTGCCGGCGTCCTGCTGCTCAGCCGCCGCGGGTGCACCGACTCCGACGGCCAGCGCGCTCACCGCGACCGCACCGGCAGTGATGGTCCGTCCTAACTTCACTCTATTCCCCCAGAGTTGACTACGGACGCGCCAGGAAACCCCAGCAACTGGGCCCCCTCCTGGTCGCGTTGACCGCATCCAAGCACGACGCCTTGAGAGCATGCATCCGGATTACGGCGATCCGGGCGCTCTACGAACGCTTTCAGACAGTCTGAGCCGTGCGAGCCGCCCCTCGCCGACGCGACCACTGCTGCACGCCCGTCCCTCGTCTGGGCCTGGGAAGACCACACCGGACCCTCGCCCGCCGTTGCGGCCGCAACCTCTCTCCAGCCGAGGAACCCGCGCCTCCACACAACCCCCGTCTGAGCATCGACCGCATCGCTCCCGTCACCGGGGTACCGACCCACGCCCGAGTCACCGTCCTCCAGGCCGCCGCCCAGCCGCCGCCGGCGTGCACGGTGTCCACGTTGGCGCGGTTCAGCCCCTACTGGACCAGCCACTCAGGCGGAACAGGCCCGTGCCTTCCTCACCCGGCGCCGCCCGCCTGGCGCCGATTCGTCGGCTGCGATCCAGCCGTCGAGCCCAGTGAGGACTGCGGCCATCCGCTGCACCACCATCCGGCGGGCGAAGACGACCACGCCCGACAGGGCTGGCGGTCCTGCGGGGGCTCGTTGAGCAGGTGCGAGTGCCTGGGGCTGTGCGGCGCTGCCGAGGGGGCGTTGTCAGTGGTCTGCGTTACGGTCGTTTCCCCCGTTGAGGGGCGCGCTGTCCCGCCCGGTCTCTAGGTCAGGCCGGGCGGGGCGCGTGGCGCGTTCCCCCTTTTTTCTTCGGCACGGGGGCGCGCCGTTCTTCCGGATGGGAAGGACCGACACCAAGGTGTCCTGTCTCCATATGACGGTGTGCGGTCGGGGATTGCAAGGAAAACCGGGAACTTCACCCGACGGGTGCCCGCGGTGTGCCCTGCGTGCACCTGATTGGTCATCTGCCGGGTCGCGGCTGACCGTCCGCGACCCCTAATGTTCCGTGATTTTGTGATCACGTCGCGTGATCTGTGCGCCTCGGTCCATTCTGAAGATCCCTCAACGGCGGTTCGGCACCCGCCCGTTGGAGGGCTTCCCCCGGCGTGGTCTCTTCCGGATGCCTGCGCCGTACCGACATCAAGACACAAGGACGCTCATGAGCAGGAAACGCATAGCGGCAGCGACGGTGCTGGCGCTGGTGCTGGCGGTGCTCGCCTGGAGCCTGGCGATGGCCGCGCTGGGACATGCCGCCCTCATCGCCGGGCTGGCCCCGATCCTGGGAATGACCATCGACCAGGTCCTGCGCGGCACCCGGCCGCGCACCACGCCGGCCTCCGGGCACCAGGTGGCGCCGGTGCCCGACAAGGAGGACGGCGCCCCGTGACCTCGTTCCCCGCACGGGAGCCGTCCCCAGGCCGTCCCGGCCGCAAGCTGGGACCCATCGCGCCCACGGTCGGCACCCTGCACCGCGCCTGGCTGGAGCCGACCCGCGAGCGCTACCTCGCCAGCGGCCGGACCCTCAGCGACCTCAGCTTCCATGTCCTGCTGGCCAAGTCCAAGCTGTCCGAGCTGCTGCGCGGCGTCGGGCACTACCCGCGCTGGGAGGTCATCCACCGCCTGGCCGCCGTCCTCGACATCCCCGGCTGGCCGCTGTACCGGCTGTGGAAGCAGGCCGCCCTGGACGCCGGCAAGAGCCGTGACTGGATCAACCGGTCCACAGAGGGCGCCACCGCCGTGGCCACCGCCCACTCCGGCCCGCCCCTGGAGCACGGCGCCCTGCGCCTGACCGTCCAGGACGGCTACCGCGCCTACGCCGGCGCCTTCCTTGCCGGCGACGCCCGCGACGCGGCGGTGGAGGACGCCTTCGCCATCCTCTGGCTCAGCTTCGACGAGGCCCTGGCCAGCCCCGACATCCGCCGCTACGCCTGGGACCTGCTGCGCGCCACGGTCAAGGCCCGGGCCGACTACCGGGACGAGCGGCCCGTGCTGGGCGAGGCCGCCTTCGACACCGTCGCCCTGCGCCAGGAGACCTCCGTGGAGGGCCAGGCCGCCCAGCTGGCCGAGAGCCTGGAGCTGTACGCGGCGATCAGCCGGCTGCCCGACACCCAGCTCGACGTCATGGTGCTGCGGCACCTGTGCGGCTACCCGCCCGAGGACGTCTCCGACCTCCTCGGCCTCTCGCTGGCCACCGTACGGTCCACCGAACGCCACGCCCAACGCTTCCTGGCCGAGACCATCGAGCCGCCCGCGACCGAAGGACCCACCCCGTGACCACACTCCAGGACATCCTCTCCAGGGCACTGCTCGCTCCCGACCGCACCGTGCCCCGCGACACAGCCCCGCCCCAGGACGCCGGCTCCGCCAACCGGCCGGTGATCACAGGACAGGAAACGGCGAACACAGCGGCCGCGGACCTGAAGGCCCTGTGCGAGACGGTGGTCCGGCACACCCCGACCACCGCGGTAGCCGCCTTCCTCACCGACCAGGTCCCCGAGCCCCGCAGCGCACTGGTCCTGGCCTGCGTGCTCCAGCTGACCGACACCGACGACGGCGCCCGATTCTGGTGGCAGTACGCCGCCGGCGCCGGACAGCCCGCCGCCGCCTACTGCCTCTACCTCCACCACCTCGCCCTCGGCGAGACCCACGCCGCCCGCTGGTGGCACACCCAGACCAACGAGGTCCAGCCCAAACCCACCACCCGCACCCCCCGCAGGCGCACCCCCGCCCTGTGGGACGACGACGGGGTGCCCGCGGTCCTCCGCGACGGCGACGGCGCCTCCACCACGACACTGCTGCGTGTCCTGCGACGCCTGGCCAGCCATGTGTCCCGGCCCCGGTCGGCCGTGGTCGCGGAACTGATGACCTACATGCCCATCGCCGTGGCCGTCGGCTACCTACGCGAACCCGACAGCGAACTTCCCCTGCCCGGGCCCGACTTCGCCCGCCAGGTCCGCACCCGGCTGGCCGCGGCCGCCGAACAACCCGACCGCCCCAGCGACCTCCCCGCCCGCCGCCAGACCCACCGCGCCCGACGGCGAGAGGCCGACCCGGCCGAGCGGCGAACCCACCGCCAGGTCGACGAGGCCGCAACCCGCTGAAGCCGACACGCCCCCGGGAGCACTCTCCCGGGGGCGTGTCGGCTACTCCCAGGGCTTCGGTAGCGCGTGCCACAGGGCTTTGAGTCAATCGGGCGGGTTGGTGAGGAACTTGTCCACCAGCCGGTCGGTGATGGAGCGGGCGGCGCCCTGAGCTTGTCGTTTAACGGAGCTGCTTGCTTGTCAGTCCCATGCGTTGAAGAGGACTCCGCCCAACGTCGTGATGCTGTAGAAGCGGACCTCACGCCACTCGCCCGGCCCGAGCACTGAGGTGTCCACGTCGGAAAGCGGTGTGGCAAGCAACTCGCTGCTCAGGACGACGAAGTCCGCGTCGGTAAAGGCATGAGCCCACGGAGGCGGTGCGAGGAACTCCTCCCCGTACCAGTTCCGACGTGTGTGGGCGAAGGCGATCCAGGGGTGATGAGCGTGACATAGGACGATGCTCTCGCCTGCGCCTCCGACGACCGATGCGGTGTGGAAGGTCCGAGGGTATGCCTGTTCCTCCACCTCGCCCACTTTGCCTCCGGCGCTGCGGGCAGCGGCATACAGAGCGGTGCGGAACGCCCGCAGGTCGGTCTTCGGGAGCGGGCCCTCCTTCGGCCAGAAGAAGCCTGTCGCCCCCCGCGGCAGCACGAAGCTGGTGTTCCCGTCGTTGACCATGTCGCTCATTTTGTCTGGTGGGAGGTGCATCGGTTGTCGTAGGTGGCGTGAGCTGCGGGTGGCGATCGAGACCCAACGCCAGGCAGAGCAGGACGAGCGCGAGCGCCAGGAGGCGGAGGCGGCGCAGGCCTCGAAGGCCGGCAGCTGGCTCGGACGCTGGCGCAGCTGACCCGGGCAAGCCTCCCGGCAGTGCGAGGGCTTGCCCAGGACCACCTGGGCAAGCCCTCGTTGTCTGCTGAGCGTCTCGCCGAACCGCCCGCCTGCCATCACCCACACGGGTGGCGCCCGCTCACACCACGGCGGCCTCCTTCTCCTGCTGCCTGGCCTTCACCAGAGCGGCGAGCGGGGAGCGCCGGCCTTTTCCGACGTTGCGCAACTGCTCCCAGTCGACCTCGGGGTGCGCACCGGGCAGCGCGTCGACGGACGCCGTGGTGAACAGCGGGACCATCACCGCCCCGGCTCGCGACGTGCCGAAACGCACCTCACGCCGTTCCGCCGGCCGTACCCACAACAGGTCGCGCATGTAGTCGAAGTCGACCCTTCTCACGCCCAGCCGGGCGGCGGCCTGATCCGGCCCGAGCGGCGCTTCGTCGGCGAGCCGCTGCGCGAGGCCCTCGATGCCGCAGACCGCCGCCACCTGGTCGGGGTTGATCAGCACGGCTTCCGGGTTCGCCGTCAGGTCGGTCAGCAGCCCGCAGGCGATGAGCCGGCGCACCGCGAAGGCACTCACGACCCACCTGGTACGGCGCACAGATCCCCCGGTCGATCGCCTCGGACAGCGTCAACGTGAAGCAGCGTGCGCCGAACGGCCCGTCCGGGTCGTCCTCCATCGACGCGACCAGCTCACCCGGCGCGCCCTCAGCGTCCTCGTCCAGCTGCCACAGGCGGGGCGTGGCGGTCATATAGAGCCGACGCAGGGACGGGATGCGGGTGTTGTCGTGCACGACCGCCCACGGCTTCCCGATCCGGCCCGACGTCCGGTGCGCCTCGTCGACCACGATCAGGTCCCAGCCCGGAAGGCCGGCCTGGTGCGCGCGCTCCAGCGTGCCCAGCCCGAGGGAGGCGTACGTGGCGAACACGGTGACCTTGTCGAACGGTCGCACCCAGTCGACCAGTTCCTCCACGTCCGTGGTGTTGGGGAAGACCACGTCCTCGCCCCGCAGGGACGAGACCCCGACCATCGGACCCGCACGGCCGGCCTCGCGCCACGCGGCCTCGGTCTGGGTGAGCAGATCCAGCGAGGGGACGAGCACCAGCACACGGCCCGCACGCAGCTCCTCGGCGCTCCGGGCGGCCACGAGGCTCTTGCCCGACCCGGTCGCCATGATCACCTGAGCCCGGAGCCCTCGAGTAGGTACAGTGGATTTTGCGGGAAATTCGAGGGCACGCAGTACTGAATCTACTGCTTCACGTTGATGAGGACGAAGTTCCTGCACCGCCACGAGATCCCTCGTTCTTCAGAGTGAATGGTTAGAGATATTCCTGAGGGTTAGAGGAGGTTCCCGTTTTCATCGTGGGTGCGGTTGGGCCATACCATGTCAGGAATACCGCCATGCGAAGCCAGCTCCTCAGCCGCTGCCTTGACGAGACTGTGAGCGTCCACGACATCGGTTCGGTCCTCTGCGGAATCACGCTCTGCGACCCAGGCTAGGTACCGTGCTCGTCGTAGCTTCTCTTCGAGATCACGCAGTGGTCGTATCGAGCGCGCGCGAGCATGTGGAAGGAACTCCTTCAAATCCTCAGCTACTTGATAAGGAGCTTGGGGCCCGAGAGAGCGCCATGGTTCTGAGTCGGCATCACGGAGAGTCAGAGCCACTTCACGCGGGACTCCACGAAAGGAGCCCGAGTCACGATGAGTCCCTGGGGTGGCAGCCGGTTGGGAAGCGGCCCCCAGCCGGAGACCGCCGGGGCGGATCCAGGCCGCCGGACGGCGCCGCCTCGCCGCCGGGCAGTCGCCCCGGCCTGGCCCCGGCAGAACCGGATCGGCAACGCGGCCGCGCGCCGGGATGCGCGGGCTCTGTCCCGGTTGCGGCACTCCACCGCCTGGCTGTGGTGACGATGGCCGGCACCGTCCACTGAGTGGAGTCCACCCGACGCCGCGCATCCCACCGGATGCACAACATCGAGTGGGCACCGCACCACTCCGACGATGCCCGGCACTCTCGCGCGCCCCGGTGCGCCGCACCGGTGTGCCCCCGTCGGGTGCGGCCGGACGCGCGCGACCCCCTTGACCGGCTCCGCTACCGCGACGTTTCCCCTTGCCATTGCCGGTTTCCGCTGGCGAGCAGGCCCCGGTCAAGGGGGCGTGTGATAAAGGCGCCCCGGCTGAAGCGCGCCGCGCCTCGGTGCGGTGCCCGGCAGCGGTGCGGATGGCAACGGTGCGGTCCCGGTGCGCACCGCACCACCGCCGTCCTGGAGGTGCGGCTACCTGGTGGTGGGGTGCGCCGGGTCCGCCTCCATCGCCTGCTTCATCCCCGCGGCCTCCAGCTGGCGCAGGACGTCGGCGACGTCGTCGTGGTCCTCGGTGAGGATGTTCTCGGTGAAGCGGATGATGGTCCGGGCGATGCCCGGCGCGAAGGCCAGGCAGGCGCCGTCGGCGTGGCACAGGACCTCCAGCAGCAGTCGGCCGAGCGCCGCTGCCAGGAAGGAGTGCGCGCACGGCTCCCCGTCGCAGTCGTCCACGGCGGTGACCGGGATGACGATGCGCGCGGCGACGTCCAGGAGGAGCCGGCGCAGCTCGGGGCCCGTGTCGTTGGCGACCGCGCAGGCGGTGTCGATGTCCCCGGCCTGCAGCGCCCGGATGTAGGCGAAGGCGTCGGCGACGTCGTCCAGTTCCATCGGGGCGAGCGGCGTGGTGACGGTGTTCTCGGTCATGGTGGCTCCTCATCGTCGGGCCGCCCTGCTGATCGCGGCGGCCTCGAACCCGATGCTCGAACTGCGGCCCTGTGGACAGAGTCCGGGCTGCCGACGGGGGAGAACTCTCCCCCTTGATCGAAACGGGACGAATCGGGGCTGCAAGGGCTAATGGCAATCGGGGGTGGCAACGGAGGTTGCCTTACAACCTGCCTTACAAGTTGCTCTACAACTTGCCCTTCAACTTGCCTTTCAAGTTGCTCTACAACTTGCCCCCAGCGTGTCCCGGATACGGGGAAACCTGCACGTCAGGGCGCTAGTCAAGGGGGTGGAAATCACGCCGACTACTTCTCTCAGACACCCCTGGATACCTGGATATCCGCAAAAGTACGGTCTGACAGGCGGTCCACCGGCCCGGCCCGGCGGGCGGAACAGGCACCGAAGACCTCGTGCCAACGCGTGGGACGGACGGGCCCATCCGACGTCGACAGCCCACCGGGGGCCCTACACAGGGCCGTATGAGACGCAGCCGAGAAGAAACCGCACCTCAGGACCTGCCGGGAGACCTGTGGCACGCCCTGTCCCAGCTCCAGCACACCCACCCCGACCCCGTGGGCCGCGTCGGGTCACTCGCCCGCCCGGTCGCACTGCTGTCCTTCGCCGCAGCCACCGACACCGTCCTCGCGGCCCGCGTGCAGCTGTCCGGCGCGGAGACGATGCACGAACTCAACGAGACGCTCCGTGCGATCACCGGCGGCATGCACGCCCACTTCACCGGCCCCGGCGTCGCGCTGGAGGTCACACTCGGCAGACGGCAGGAACTCCCGATCCACCAGGCCCACGCCGCCGGCCTCACCCGGCTCTTCCGCCACGCGGCCGGCACCATCGGTGCCCGCAGCACGCCGGGAGGCGGCCGGTGCTTCCACTGCGACGGGATCGGACACGCCCGACCCCTGTGGGAGCCGGCGACCGGGCAAGCCTGAGCCAGCCGCCGCAGACCTCGCCCGCTCGCGGGAACCGGCGGCCTTCCGGGACGGCTGGCCGACTCAGCGACCGCGGGACGGCGACGTATCCGCACCCCGGCTGTCAGCGGCGGCTGCCAGGCTTGACGGATGGACCGTGAAGACGAACGGCTGCTGCGCCGCCGGGTCTACGGCGCCGACCATGACGATCCCGATCCCGGCCCGCTCCCGCACCGGACCTACGCCGAACTGGTCGGCGGCCCGCTGGACGGCCTGCTGCTGGACATCACCGGCTGGCGGGCCGACGAGGTCGATACCGGCGTCGCCCTGGCCACCGAGCTGGGGCAGTTCGGCCCCGGCGGCCGGGCCCTGTACGACCCGCGCCCCGGCGAGCCGCGCTCTTCCGGCCCCGGGGTGAGCTGCCGCTTCTACCACTCCGGCGACACACCCTGACCACGGCGGCAAAAGGAGGCGGCCCTCGCACCCGACGTCCAGGGTGCGAGGGCCGCCTCCGTTCAGGCAGGCATCACGCGGATGCCGCCACCGGTTCCGGGCGCAGCGACGCCAACGGAGAGTGCTGGCCCTTCTCCACCGCGCGCAACTGCTCCCAGTCGACTTCCGGGTGCGCGGGACGATCCCGTCGACGGAGGCGGTGGTGTAGAGCGCGACGTCGACGGTCCCGGCCCGGCTGGTGCCGAAGCGGACCTCGACCGACTGCGGAGAGCGGACCCAGCCGAGCCGCACCATGTGATCGAACTCGACCCTGCGCACCCCCAACCGGGCGGCGGCCTGCTCGGGCCCGAGCGGGGCAGTTGCAGATCGGGTTGTAGTCGGGGCTGTCCTCGCCGGGGTAGTACGTCTCGCCGAACGGCGGCTCGGTCCACGCGTAGACGGTGCCGTCGGTGAGCAGCTCCTCGAAGTGCCGGCCGATGGCGCTGGCGGTGTGGCAGACCGCGACGACCTCCGGCTCCTGGTCGTGGGTCACCTCGGGCTCCCCGTTGGGTCGGCCGGCTCGGTGGCGCGGGTGAGGAGCGCGGCGAGGCGGGCCGCGACCGCCAGCTCGCCGGGCGCGACGTCGACGCCCTGCAGGACGGTACGACCGCGCTGTGGGAGGTGGTGGTCGGGCACCGGCCTCAGATCGCACGCGGCCTCGTCGCCGCGGGAGCCGACCCGTGGCGGCCGGTGCTGGCCGGCTGGTCCCCGGGGCGGCTGAGCCTGGCCGGGCCCACACCGGACCTGTTCCCGCTGCCCGAGGGTGAACCGGGGCTCAGCCAGGCAGAGTCCGCGGCGGCGCGGGAAGGCCGGCGCCGCATCGCGGCCCTGGCCGACGTCGGGTACTACGACGGCACGGGACTGGCCTGCGTGGCCGGCATCGACGCACAGGAGGCCGTACGGCGTCAGGCAGCGGTGTTGCCGGATGCCGGGCTGCTGGACGACCCGTACGGCGCCGGCACGGACGACGGGCTGCGCATCGTCGGGGCGACGACCGTACCGGGCGGTTGCGTCGTCACCCAGCCCTCGGGGTACGGGGCGCAGATGCCGGGCGTACAGGCCCTGCTCTCCGCCGGCACCGTCTGCTCGCATGTACGCCAACCCCAAGAGCGGTAACCAGGGCAGCTTCGTGCGCGACGGTGCCGTCGAGGGCTGGGACCTGCACCCCGGCGGCCGGGACACCGGTACGCCTCCCGAGGAGGTCCTCACCGCGTACATCTACGGCTCCCACGCGATCGCCGAGTGCTGCGCCTATGCGGGCCTCTTCCCCGCCGACCCGCGGCCCTTCACCGGGCCCCCCGACCTGTGGGTGGAACTCCCCGAGCGGGACTACTGGCAGCACTGACCGGTACCCCTTCCGAGGGGCGCCCCCGCGTCGGGCCGGCAGGTGCTTGCGAGCCGCTGCCTGCCCGCCGTCCCCGGGTGCGGCGGGCCGTGCACGGACCGGGCGCGGGGCGGGTGGTGAACGGTCCGCGGTCCTTCCGCGTCGTTGCGGTAACCGAACCGGAGGAGACCCATGAGTGCCGGACGTATCCCCGCCCGCCCGCTGTCCGCCGCCGGGAATCTCCGCGTCGGCCCGCACGCCACCGACCACGCCGCACTCACCCAGGCGGGACGGACGGTTACCGGACGGATCCGCGGCCAGCACCTGACCATCCTGCTCGACGCCGCCCGCGAGGACCTCGGTGCCCCCGGCAGCCCGCCTGCCCAGCGGCTGCCCGATGTGCCCATCCGCGCTGTCCTCTCGTGCACAACGCAGGCGTACCGGTGATGGGCCCACTGTCCGCACCGCGAGAATTCTCGCAGGGCCGGATGGCTCGAGGAATTCGAACGACCCGCCGGAGTGACAGCTCATGAACGCCAGGTCGATGAGCATCGCCCATAGCCGTCGCTCATTGCCCCCCGTGTTCACGACGGCCTGGCTTCTCCGGAGCGACGTGTGGCCGGCGGGAAAGCGCTTCTGCCTGCCGGCCACGCTTCCTGCAACAAACAACGAGCGGTCAGATCCTGCTTGCCTGGCTTACCACTTGGTGGCCCAGTACAGACCGTGCATCGCTGCGCGGATCGGTGCGGCGCCGTACCTGATGTGACGCCACGGGCTACCGTCATTGCTGTAGTTCATCCGGTAGGTCCCGTCAGTGGTTGTGCGGAGCTCGCCGTGGGTGAGGCCAGTCGTTGCCGCGTACCGCACGAGGTGTTGCGCACCGCTCAGTTCGGGTGAGGCCGTGTTGACCGTGGCCACATGGTCGGCGTGGGAAGCGATGAGAGTCCAGTCGGTCCCTTGGTCCGCCTGCGGGAGAGTCGGCCCGAGCCACTCCATGAACGACGAGGTGGCGCGCATGTCCGCGCACTGCTGGCCTTCCTGGCAGAGGTAGGCGCTCATCGCTCCCCGGTGGGGCGTGCCCAGCGTCACGGCATCCTCCACGTACAGTTTGGAGGGGAAGCCTGCCTCATGGCGCGCGGTTCCGGTCAGCGCCGCACGGGCGATGAGCCCGCCCATGGAGTGGCCGACGAGGTCGACCGTCTTGCCTCTGACCGTGTAGCGGTTGTAGATGTCCCAGGCGAGCTGCTTGCCCAGCTCCCTGATTGGTGTGTCGGCGTCTCCGTTCGGGGCGATGTTGACGGTGCAACCAGTTCCCTGGTCGATGGCGTAGAAGCCGACCCCGACGAACTTGCCCTTCCACCCCCAGGACTTCATTGCCTTGGCCGCCGTGCTCCACTTCTTGCACCCCTTCGACTTGATCGTCGGGTCATAGCCGTGGATGAGGTACACGGGCTTGTCCGCGCTGTCGCTGCGGGCAGGAGCGGCGGTGGGTGACGAAGACGAAGCGCTCACCGTCGACGCTCCCGCCCCGCACAGCACCGCGGCGATCGTCACTGCCACGGTGGTTCTGGCCCATTTTCCGAGTGTGGGCAGCATGGTGTATCCCCTCTGTTGCTCGCTTTGCAACGGTGGAGCCACCTTGCTCTACGGGTCTTGGACAAATCTTGAGGAGACCTTGCACGCGGGTCCGCCGTCGTCGTCTGACGGCCTCTGTTTACCGGGGCGGCTACATGGCGGGCGGCGCGGGCGAGAAGCTGACGAGTGTGGCGGTCACCGGGGTGGTGAGCGGTCTCCTGGTGGATGTGCAAGGCGTGGGAAGCGTGTCGGGCGGCGGTTCGCGTTCGTTTCGGGCGAGGTGGTGGGCGGCGAGTGCGGTGTGGCTCTGTTCACGTCCGCTCACGCGGCGGACTGACCAGCAAGATCCACCTCGCGGTCGAACAAGGGCAAAAGCCCTTGTCCGTCGTGATCACGGCCGGGCAACGAGGCGACTCCCCGCAGTTCGAGCCGGTCCTGGAAGCCATCCGGGTCCCCCGGCTGGGGCTCGGCAGGCCACGCAAGCGGCCGGACCGGGTCCGGGCCGACAAGGCGTACGACTCCCGTGACAACCGCTCCTACCTGCGCAGGCGCGGGATCAAGGCCACCATCCCGGTTCCGGCGGACCGGGCCCGCAACCGCCTCAGGCGCGGATCGCGTGGCGGGCGGCCACCGAAGTTCGACAAGGACGACTACAAGCAGTGGCACGCGGTCGAGTGCGGGATCAACCGGCTCAAGGTGCGACACGAAGTCGCACACGTTAAGTGGGAAAGCCGCGAAGGAAGGAGAGATGTGCTGACCCCGGATTAGTGTCCGTATCCGTTCCCGCACTCACATGCGTCGCCGGTAACGGCGGGGTGTGAAGCTGAGTGTTCAAGCCCAAGAGTTTCCCGACCACCGGGGAACAACAGGCGAGGGAAAGGCTGGACGGGTGAACAGCGTGAACCCCCGTTGATGTCTCGTAAGGTTGAAGCTGTCTGGTGGTTTGCAATCAGCAGCTACAGAACCCGACGCTGAGAGGCGTCAGGCGACTTCCGGAGATTTGAGACCGGAAAGAGGACACCGCCGGTTCCGGGATAGAGGGGGCACCCACCCCAGTCGCAACTGACGTGTGTGGAACGTGGAAACCCCGATGGAGTCCGGGCCAGGGCCCGGTAAGCCAACCGCAAGGAAGGCCCAACTCTCCAGCGGGAACAGGATGGTCCAAGAAGCGAATGCCGGTAGATCGAAAGATCAGAGGAAATCTGGAGGCGACCTTCACGCCTCCGGCCATAACTCGCTGGATACGGGTCCAAGTGACCCGACCTGAAAGGGTGCCCACGTGGACCAGGTGAGCCTTTGCAGTATCCCGAGTAAAGCAGCCAGAACCTGGCGGACAAGTTAGACGCGAAGGAGGAACTTACAGTTGGAGTTATCCAAGCCTGTTCGGCCTTCCATAGCGAACGGACCCCAGGGCGGACATCTCGACTGGCACAGGATCAACTGGGCCGGAGCCGAGGAGAACGTACGGCGCCTGAGACAGAGGATCTTCAAAGCAACACAGGAAGGGGACCTCAAGAAGGTCCGCAATCTGCAAAAGCTCATGCTAAGAAGCCGCAGCAACACGCTCGTGAGCGTGAAGCGGGTGACGCAGCAGAGCAGGGGCCGCAAGACGGCAGGGATCGACAGGGAACGTGCTCTCACTCCCCAGGCGAAGGCACGGATGGCAGTTGAAATCGACGGCCAGACACAACCCTGGCGGGCCAAGCCCGTCAAGCGGGTCTACATCCCGAAGAGCAACGGAAAGCAACGACCACTCGGCATCCCCGTCATGCGTGACAGGGTGATCCAGGCACGTGTGAAAAACGCGCTGGAGCCAGAGTGGGAAGCCCGGTTCGAATCACGTTCCTACGGATTCCGGCCGGGCCGCGGCTGCCACGACGCCATCCAGGCGATCTTCAGCACCGCGAAGGGCAAGGCTGCCAAGCGCCAGTGGGTACTGGACGCCGACCTGGCTGCCGCGTTCGACCGCATCGACCACCCTCACCTGCTCGACGCCGTCGGACAATTCCCAGCCAGGGAATTGATCCGGCAGTGGCTGAAGGTGGGCGTGGTCGACGACGGACGCTTCACCCGGACCGATGAGGGAACCCCTCAGGGCGGAGTGATCAGCCCTTTGTTGCTCAACATCGCTCTGCACGGAATGGAGGAGGCCGCAGGAGTCCGATTCGCCACCCGCAAGGGAAAAGTCATGTGGGCTGCGAAAGGAACTCCGATCCTGGTGCGTTACGCCGATGACTTCGCCGTGTTCTGCACGAGCAAGGAGGAAGCGGAGACCGTCAGGTCACGCCTGGTCGAATGGTTGCAACCCCGAGGACTTCGCTTCAATGAAGAGAAGACACGGATCCTCCATCTTTCGGAGGGGTTCGATTTCCTGGGGTTCAATATTCGCCGCCATGGCGACAGCCTGATCATCACGCCCAGCAAGGACGCGGTCAAGAGAGTCCGGAATCGACTGAGATCCGAGATGCAGGCCCTGTTGGGTCAGAGCGTCACAGTCGTACTACGCCGTCTTTCCCCTATCGTCAGGGGCTGGTCAGCGTATTACCGGACGGTGGTGTCCAGTCGCACGTTCTCTGCACTGGACAGCTACGTGTGGACGCTCACCTACAAGTGGGCCAAGCGCACCCACCCGAAGAAGTCGAAGCATTGGATCGTGAACAAGTACTTCGGCAGGCTCAACCGGTCCAAGATGAACAACTGGGTTTTCGGGGACCGCGCCACGGGCGCACACCTCCCCAAGTTCGCCTGGACCAACATCAGACGGCACCAGTTGGTCAGGGGTACGTCGTCACCTGACGACCCTGCACTCCGTAACTACTGGAGCCAACGCCGTCAAACGCGCACACCGCCACCGATGGACAAGATCAGCCTTACTCTGGCAGCCCGCCAGAAGGGAATCTGTCCGCTGTGCGGTCAAGCGCTCATCGCCGGCGCGGAATACGAGCCCGACAGCCCACGCGAGTGGATCGAATGGTTCGACGCAATGAAGAAGCGGTTGCACAAACACCACTTCACCTACCGGCGGCATGGCGGCTCCGATGAGAGCAAGAACCTTCGGCTCGTCCACTCGGAATGCCATCGCCAGCACCATTCAGGCGACAGCGACCGGAAACAGCAGAACCTGTGAAGCCTCCGGGCTTGCTTGAGCCGTGATGCCTGGAAACAGGCACGTCCGGTTCTGAGGGGGCCGGGCCACGGCAACGTGACCCGGCTACCCGACCGCCACCGGGCCGTCGCCACCCGGTACGACAAACTCGCCGTCCGCTACGAAGCGACCGTGCTGGTCGCAGCCATCAACGAGTGGCTGTGACCAGCGCTTTCACAACAGACCTACCCGGGCGTGTGGCGCCACGGCGACTGGATCACCCTCACCTCCCACGGCTCGGTGATCGTCCACGGCCGCTCCGACTCCACGCTGAATCGCAATGGCGTACGGCTGGGCAGCGCCGACATCCATGACGCGGTCGAACGCCTTCCCGAGATCACCGAGGCCCTCGTCATCGGTGCGGAGGAGCCCGACGGCGGTTACTGGATGCCCCTGTTCGTCGTCCTCGCCGCCGGGGTGACCCTGGACGACACCCTCCGTGAGAAGATCAAGGAAGCGATCAGGACCGGGGCCTCACCCCGCCACGTCCCCGACGAGATCATCTAAGTCCCGGTCATCCCGCACACCCGCACCGGCAAGAAACTCGAAGTGCCCGTCAAACGCCTCCTCCAGGGTGCCCCGGTCGAGCAGGTCGTCAACCGCGCAACCGTGGACGCCCCCGGCCTGATCGACCACTATGCCCGACTGGGCGCCGAACGCCGGGGGCAGCCGGCGTGACGACCGCACGGACCATCCTCGCCACCGCGCTGTGCTTGGTCTTCCGCTACGCCGAGTAAAGCGGATGCTCCTGGACGACGAGACCTTCATCTCCACGGGCGGTGTCGCACTCAACTCCATGGGCAGCCCAATGGGTCAGGGCACTTCACTGTGCAGTGACGGCGAAGACCACTCCCGCCGCCGTTCCCACCTCGAGCACCGCCTCACTCCGGAGCGCTGCGCACGATGGAGCGGTCACCACCATGGTGATCGACTACCTGGCGCCGTCCCTGGACACCAACATCAGCGCCATCTCCAGCCTTCGCACTCACTGCGGCCGGTCCGCCCGTAAAGGTTCTCGGCGCCCTGCGTCGGCTCCACGATGGCCTCGCCGGCTTCCCTCTACCACGGCTGCTGCCCGCCCTGTTGACGTTGACGGACACCGGCCACATCCTCGAGACGGGGGAGCGGATGGCCAGTGGTGGGAGGCGACCGCAGGTGTCCTCGACCAGCTGCGGAGGCAGCCCGACAGATGTGGAGCCGTCCGTCTGCCCTCGCCCGGCCGACGGCAGACGAAGCTCCCCAGCGGGCATCCGCCGCGCAGCCGTCCCTGGGTCTGCGCCGTGACGCTCATTTGACGCTCCGTGTACCCGACGGCCCTCATCCAAGATGGGAGAAGCGCTCTGACCTGCTGTCTTCACGTCTGCGTCCAAGCCGGCACCTTTCCGATGACGCATCATGTGGAGTGCGTTGCCATCCTTGAACCGGTCGCGAGGAGCGCTTCGGAGGACCGTCATCTGATCGGTGGTCAGAACGCACCGTGATCGCCCAGGACGGGGAGCCGGCCGGGTGGGAGTGGTGGAGGCCCATGTGGTGCCGGGAGACGCCGGGTTCGGTGTGATGGACATCGGGGATACTGTGGCCGGCTGTGCGGGGTACGTGCCGCTCAGTCGAGGACGCTGCGGGCGCGATCGCGGCGGAGCACGGCTTCCTGGACTTGCACCGTCGGGATCTTCGGTACCTGCCGCGCTGAGCGCCACCGCGCTCGGGGCCCGTTCCGGAAGGTGCCATTCCGGACTCCGTACCGTGCCCGGAGCGCTAGTTTTTAACTTCATGTCGTCGGCCGGCGGCTGGGTGGAGGTGCCGTGGACGTCAAAGCGGTTCGGGTACGAGATGTGGTCCGGGACGTGGTGACCGAGGTTGCACCGGAGGAGCTGCCGCTGCTGGCAGGTCTCGCCGGGTTCGACGACGCCACGGCCGTGCGTCGGCTGGGCGGCGAGGTCCGGCGGCGGGAGCCTCTGGGCTTCGGGCTCGGTGAGGCCGCCGCGCTGGTGACCCCGGTGGTGTGGCTTGCGGTGGACCAGGCCACGCAGCAGATCGTGGGAACCTGGGTGCAGAAGGGGGTCACCAGGACCGGGATCGCCCTGCGCAGAGTCTTCCGCAGGTCGTCCCCTCCGCCGGTCGTGATTCCGGCGCTGACGCGTGAACAGCTCGCGGTCGTACGACGGTCGGTGCTGGCGATGGCCGTGCAGCGCGGGCTGGAGCCGGAGCGCGCGGCGGTCATCGCCGACGCGGTGGTGACCCGGCTGGTGCTGGACGAGCCCGAGCCCGAGGCGGCGGCCGTGGCGGAGGCCGGGCCCGACGGCCCACCCGGACTGCTCGCCCCGCGCACCCCGGTCCGTCCGAACGGGCCCGAGCTGCCGGACGCACCGGCACAACCGGACGAATCCGCCGGGCGGGACGGCGGCCCGGAGGAGCCGGAACAGCCGGGTGAACCCACACGGCCGGTCGGGGCCTGATGGTCGCCTTATCCTCCGGCGCGAGGGCCGCCGAGCAGCCCGCCGACGCCGCCCCGCTCGACGAGCGGGTCCTCGCGGCGGGCACCACCTTACGTTTCGCCCTGCTCTTGGCCCTGCTGGTCGCGGCCAGCGTGAGCATGATCCCCCGGACCGTCTGGCACCTCCTCGCCTCATCGGAGAAGGCCGATCGGGAGGCGGCCTGTTTCCTGGCGGCGGGGATCGACCCGAGCGTGTCGGCGAACGCGAGCTTCGTCCAGTCCCAGCGTCAGCCCGCCGCGCTGGAGGAGTGCACGGCCCGCTTCGCGCA
This sequence comes from Streptomyces achromogenes subsp. achromogenes, assembly GCF_000720835.1. Lineage (GTDB taxonomy): Bacteria > Actinomycetota > Actinomycetes > Streptomycetales > Streptomycetaceae > Streptomyces > Streptomyces achromogenes. The sequence goes on from NZ_JODT01000042.1 coordinate 34,822, forward strand.
GGACTTCACCACCGTGTCGGTCGGCGTCGGGCTCGTGGCGCTCGCCGCAGCATTCACCGTCCACCGGCTGCTGCCTCTGTGGCGGACCCGGCGCACCAGGGTCGTCCCCCTGGACGTCGTAGACGTGCACGGCCGCCTCCGGCCGCTGCTGGACGAGCTGGTAACCGTTGCCGGGCTCGGCCGCACGCCCCGCTTCGTTGTCGATCCGGCTTCGCGGGCGACCGGCGCCGTCGCGTTCGGCCGCTCGCGCCGGCCCGTGATCCGCCTGGACGGCGGTCTGGTGGTCACCGCCGACAGTGAACAGGAGCGGTTCCGTGCCGTGGTGCTGCACGAACTGGCGCACCTGCACCACAAGGACATCGACATCACCTATGCCGCCGTAGCCCTGTGGCGGGTGTTCCTCGTGCTGGTGCTGCTGCCGTGGACGGGCGTCGGCCTGGACATCCTCCTCCTGCGCGGCTCGGCGGAGGTCCGGGGCGTGTACGCCCCGTTCAACACGCACGCCCAAGTACTCGGCGGCCTGCTGGTCCTGGCGGTCTACCTCTCCCGGCTGGAGATCCTGCGCCATCGCGAGATCTACGCCGACCTCATGGCCGTCCGCTGGGGTGCGAGTGCGCAGCCGTGGCAGGACAGCGCCGTCCGACGGCACGCCGGAGAAGGGTGGCGGAGACCGTTCGTCCGGATCGCCGCGCTTTGGCACACCCATCCGTCGCCGGCCCTGCGTCGCGCCTCCCTGGCCGACCCGATGGCGCTGTTCACACTGAGGGCGCTGCCCCTTTTCCTCACGGGGCTGGCGGCCGACATCCTGGTCTGGCACCTGGACGCACTGCCGTACGAGTTCCTGTGGCTCGGTACCGTGCTCGTCGCGGGCCTGGTCGTCGGCATCGGCGGTGTCGCGCTGTGGCGTGCCGTGCTGTACGCGCTCCGGGCGGGGCGGACGATTCCCTCGGGGTGGTCCGCGGGCCTGTGGCTCGGTCTCGGCGTGGTGGTGGGGGAACTGACCGGGCCGCGCGCCGCGATGAACCAGTGGCTGCCCGCCCACCCCGAGGCACTGCTGATCCTGGTGGCCGCGCTGGTCCTGCTGATGACGTGGACCGCGCAGAACGCCGAGTGGTGGCTGCGGGCCCGGCGGGAACGTCCGCCGGGGCCGGCCATGCTCGCGGGCCTGGCGGTGCCCGCGCTCGCGTACGCCTCGGTCCTGTACTGGTGGCGGTCCGTGGGCGAGGTCCTCACGGACGGCTGGCCGTTCACGACGGCCGGGGTGCTGGCCTCGTACGGACTGCCCGGACTGCCGCCCTCGGACGCCGGGCCGCTCTGGCACATCATCGCTGTGCTGGGCCTGCTGCCCGGAACGCTCACGGGCGTCGGGAGTCTGTGGTGGGCACAGGTACTGCTCTGGGCACTGCCCGTGCTCGCGCTGGTCGTCGCCTCCCGCCCGGGCGGCGAAGGGGCGGGCGGAGGGAGACGGTCGCCCTTCGCCGGGCCGGCGGGCGTACTGACGGGCGGAATTGTCTGCTCGGCCGGGCTGGCCGTGGCGCTGGCCCGGCTGCGAGACGCTCAGCTCGGAACCCCAGGGGCGGTCGGGCCGCTCCGCCTCGCACAGATGATGGTGCCCGTCCTGGTGATCTGCGCCGCGATGGCCCTGACCGCCGCCGTCGTCGCAGCGCTGACCGACTCCAGGTGGCTGACAGCCGGATTGGCGGCGGCTGGTATCACCGCGTTGGTGGACGTGGCGGCCGCGCACGCCCTGGTCCGGGCGGACGCGGGCAGCGGGCCGTCGGCGGTGGCCTGGTCGCTCTCGCGGGAGGTTCACCTCCCTTACGCCGTGGCCCTGGGCACGCCGGTGGCGGGCCTGGCCGCCTTCGTGGGTCGCGGCGCCGGGCTCGCAGGCCGGGGCGCCGCCCTGCTCGTGCGTCAGGTGACCACCGGGCGCGGGGCCGGGCCGCGCCCGGCCGCGCAGCCCTCGCCGGCCGCGCAGCGGCCGCTCCGTCCGAAGTGGCGGCGTGCTGTCCGCCTGGCCGCGGTCGGAGCCGTCGTGACCTGGGTCGGAGCGACAGCACTCGCCGTGGACGTGTCCGCGTCGCCAGGACCGGCCTCCCTGTCAGCCCTGGTGCCGGACCGGGCAGCGCCCGAACCCTCCGCCACGGTGTCCCGGCTCCAACACCAGGCGTGGGCGAAGGCGGGCGGCCTGGAACGCATCGAGGCGCTGCGGACCGCGGAGTTCCGGTACAGCGCCGCTTTCGCAGCCGTGAGCGAGGCCACCGACGACGCCGGATTTCTCCAGGCGATGCACCGGGTCACGAGCGCCTGTGGAGCGATGGACCGGGCCACGCGGCGGGCGGGCGCCTACCTCAGCGTGCCCTCCACGGCGGGACAGCGAATGTGGACGCGTGTGCTGACCCGGCACCGGGAGATGACCGACACCTGTCGGGCCCTGGCCACGCGGCCGGACGCCACGACGGCCGAGGCGGCGGACACCGCCCGCAGGAACGCGATCGACTCGGTCGACGCGATGTCCTACTGGCTCGCCGAAAAGGGGGCGATCCGACCGAAGTGATGCCGACCCCGCGAAGGCCGGAGCCGAGCCCGCCGACCGGGCACCCCAAGTCCGCAGGCTCACCCGACATCACCGACCCGCACTCGACCCCACCGGAGGGCGCACACATGACGATCACCCCCACCACATCGCGTCGGCGGCGCGTCGCGGTCCTGCTGCTGAGCGGTGCACTCGCACTGACCGCGTGCGGCGGAGGCGGCGACGGCGCGGACAAGGGCGCCACGGCCCCGGACAGGAAACCGGGCGAACGCCACACCGCCGTCCTCGAGGTCATCTCCGACTACGGGCGGCCGGTCGCGATCAATTACTTCGGGCACATCACCGGCCCTGACGGCATGAAGGTGCTCGGGCAGAAGGACGGGGAACTGTCGGCGCAGTCGCCGTGGAAGACCACGCTCACGGTGGAGGGCAAGGACCTGTGGGTCAGCCTGATGGCCAACGGCACCGGATGTCTCGGCCGCGCGACCGGCGGTGACTCCTGCGAGACCGGGGCCATCCCGGACCGCAAGGACTTGGCGGGAACAGGCACGACCACCTGCCGCATCACCGTCGACGGCAAGGTCGTCGTGGAGCAGTCGTACACCTGGCCCACCATCATCCCGGTCACCTGTCTCACGCCGCTCAAGGGCAAGGACGGTGACGAGCGGTGACCGAGTCCGTCTCCTCCCTCGCCCCCGGTCCGGCGCCGGATCCGGACGCGCGCCGCCGCTCACGGCGGCGGACCTTGCTGCTCGCGCTGCTTCTTCTCCTCGCCATCACCGGACTGCTCCTGTGGATCTTCATCGGGCCGGACGGCGACGACGGGGCGGACGACGCCCGCGGCTCGTCACCACGCGCCGAGTTGACGCGCGCCGCCGGCCTCCTGCGTGAACTCCCGGCGCTGCACTACACGGGCACCATGAAGATCACAGGAGCCCAGGGAGCTGCGGGCGGCGAGGACGCACGGGTGGACCTGATCGTCAGCAACCCCGCCGACGCGCTTGGAACGTTGGCGATGCCCAGTAGTCCGGCACTGGACTACACGGGCATCGGCGGCAGGTCGTTCCTGCGTGGGGAGACCGAGGCCTGGCGGGCGCTCGGCATGGCCGAGAAGTCGAAGGTACTCGCCGAGCACCCCTCGATGGTGCAGCCAGGAATGTTCTTCTCCCAGGACCTCGCCACCACGCTGGCTCCCCCGGCGCTGGCGAAGACCGTGCGGGCAAAGGACCCGGACGAGAAGATCACCGTCGGCGCCCCCGTCACTGTGGGGGACCACACCTGCACCCCGTTCCACGTCGGCGACACCACCATCTGCCTGAGCGACCGGCAGGCGGACGGCGCCCGGTTCGTCGACCGGATCAGTTTCGGGGACACGGCCGTGCTCGACGTCAAGGTGCCGTCCAGGTCCGAGGTGGAGCGGTTCTCCGCCGACTTCCGCGCGGCACTGCCCGAGATCCGCGACGCGGTGGATCCCCGGATCGACGTGACCACCCAGATCCTGCGCGACTACAAGGGTGAGTGCGCCCCCACGGCCTGTGTCTTCACCGCCCGGGTGACCGTCACCTACCTGGGGTCCACCTCGGAACCGGACGCCTCCAAGGCTGTCCCGGTGACCTACTCGTGGACTGTCGACCGGGACGGGACGCTGGTGGAGCTGGACCCGGAGTGCTCGGGCACCCTCGTGATCCAGCCGGGCAAGTCGAAGGACCTGTCGTGCACCGCGACCGGGCCGTCCGTCGGAGAGGCGACCCGGGGGCAGTACCGCGGCGAGATCCACACCTCCGATCGCGCCCTCACCGAGGAGGCGTACCAGCGCCTCGTACGCCTGGCTGCGGACAACAGCGAGAAGATCGCCGCGCTCCCCGATCCGCCGACGTCCCGCTGAAGGGCTCCTCGAAGGCCAGGAGATCCCTGATGCGAATTTCAGGAGCCGTAGCGTCCGTGACACCACTGCAGGCCGGTACCGGGGTTACAGCGCTGGTGTGGACCTGGTCGCAGCCCGACCGCGGGGATTCGGCCACGGATACAGGGCAGGCGAAGGCGTCTGGTGCCGGGTCCGCGCACACCGGAACGCAGGCCCGGTGGGGCGGGCACGGGAATGGGGCGGGTGGGGCGGAGTGGTGACACCAAGACTGACGGTGCCGGCAGCAGTGCCGGCACCTGGGTCGACCACAGCCAGTCTCCGGGAGCGAATCGATGGGGGATGAGAACGGGTGCGGCGACGCGCGGTCAGGCGCCGAGATGCGGGACAGCGGCGACGCCCGTGCGACGGACGGCGGCGCCGCGATCACCCGAGCCAGCGCAGCGACAGCGCCCGGCGCGCCCGGCTCCGTCTCGGTCGAGGCGACGGGGGCGGCATACGCCTCTAGGGTCTGTTGTGAAAGTGCTGGTCACAGCCACTCGTTGATGGCTGCGACCAGCACGGTCGCTTCGTAGCGGACGGCGAGTTTGTGTACCGGGTGGCGACGGCCCGGTGGCGCTTGAGCCGGTTGATCGGTTCGATTCGCCGCGCGGCTGGCCCCGGCAGGGCGACACCGCCCTACCCGCCACAGCGGGGAGGGGCGGCGTCGCCGGACAGTGGTACAGGTCAGGCCGGGGCGGCCTGCTTCGCCAGCGCGGCGAGCGGGGAGCGCCGGCCTTTCTCCACCGTGCGCAGCTGCTCCCAGTCGACTTCTGGGTGGGCGGTGGGGATCGCGTCGACGGAGGCGGTGGTGTAGAGGGCGACGTCGACGGCCCCGGCCCGGCTGGTGCCGAAGCGGACCTCGACCGACTGAGGGGAGCGGACCCAACCGAGCCGGACCATGTGATCGAACTCAACCCTGCGCACCCCGAGCCGGGCGGCCGCCTGCTCGGGCCCGAGCGGGGTGTCGGCGGCGACCAGCTCCGCCAGGTCCTCGCGGCGGCAGACCTGGTCGACCTGGCCGGGGTGGTGCAGCGTCCCGTCCGGGTTCGCGCTCAGGTCGACCAGGAGGCCGCGGTCGACGAACCGGCGCACTACGAACGCCGTCACCTTCGTCTTCTCGCCGTAGGTGGCCGGGTTCGGGGTGCCGAGCGCGTCGGCGATCCGGTCCGCCGCCGCGCCGCCGGAGATCGGCGGGGTGGACATGGCGGCCTGGATGGTGTCGGCGTCCATCGCCTCCACGGCGGCACGCGACCACCGGGACGGCGGCACGTCGGGAGCGGGGACGAGGCCGGTGTGCCGGGCCCACCGGAAGGCGGCTACGGGCACCTTCAGGCGCTTGGCGGCCTGGCCCGCGTCGTACTCGGTTCGTCGCATGAGATCACCTCTCGCTCGCGTTCGCCGGAAGCGGCGGACAGAACATGACAGAGCATCCGAAAAGCTGTCAATAGCTCTCGGAAGTAAGCAAGTTGGACGCGCACAGCTAGCACTGCGCCCGCGTACGCGAAGGAGAATTCACCCGCCCGGGGCCGCCGACGTCCCGGACCGGACCACCGTGGCGGGCCGGCCAAAGGCCCCACCACGAGGCCGGCCACACCCGGCACGACGCCGGCCACAGCCCTGGTCGGGGCGTGTCCGATGTGACATCACCGAGGACGCGGCGAGCTGGTGCACACGCAGGCCGGCCCTGCGAGGGGTACATGTACCGCATGGTGGGTGAGCGGGTGCGGTGGCCGGCCGTGGTGGACCGGGCGCGGGAGATCGTGGAGAGCTACGAGGGCGGGGTCACGCTGCGCCAGGTGATGTACCGGCTGGTTTCCGAGGGCGTGCTGGGGCACACCCCGTCGATGTACCGGCACCTGTCCTCCCACCTCGCCCAGGCACGCCGCGAGGGCCGCTTCCCGGACCTGATCGACACCCTGCGCGAGGTCCACGTCCCGCCGTCCTGGCCGGACGCCGCCGCGTTCCTGCGCGAGGCCGTGGACTGGTTCGCCCTGGACCGCACCGAGGGCCAGCGCCCGGTGTACGTCGCGGCGGAGAAGGACACCCTCCGGCAGATGTTCACCACCTGGCTCGCCGAATACGGCATCCCGGTCCTGGTGGTCCGCGGCTTCGCCTCCCAGTCCTACGCCGACGTCGTGCGCCGCCGCACCGCCCGGCACGGCCGCGCCACCCTGCTCTGGTGCGTTCTCCCGGGCTTCTCCGAGTGTGGTGTGACGTCGCGCTAGCCGTGTGACCTGGGGTTTTCTCTAGCATCTCTGGGGCTGTCGCGAGTGTTGCGACACGTTGCACATGAGATCGGAGGAGACCCTTGCGGGCCTTTCCTGCTCAACTCCCGTCCGGCGTCCGGTACTGGACCGTTGTGAACGACGACCTGGCCGTGGTCCCGGAGGCGGATGCGTTCCTGCGGCACGTCCGGTTCGGTAAGGACCAGGCCGAGCTGACGACCCGTACGTACGCCGGGCATATCGCGCTGTACCTGCGCTGGTGCATACGGACGGGCCCCGACTGGCGGGTGGCGGCCGCGGAGCTGGGGATGTTCATCGTCTGGCTGAAGTTCGGCACGAAGCAGGTCACGGGTATCGACCGTCCCTCGGGCAGCGGACTGGTGCACCCCGGGCCGGGGGCCGAGGTCATACGCGAGCCGGCGCGGATCCAGAACATCCTCACGGGAGTGCGCCAGTTCCTGTTGCACGGCATCACCGCGAAGACGGTGCCCTCGCACGTGATGGCTCAGATGTACGAGGTGGCGGAGAACTGGGATCTGCCGGAACAGGCCCGTGGGGAGGATGTGACCGGCTACCGGATGCGGCCCCGGCACCGGGTGCAGGTCCCGCGCAAGAAGGGCGAGCGGGCGACCGATCGCGAGATCGTGGAGTTGTTCCTGGCCTGCCGCAACGCGCGGGACAGGTTCATCGTGCTGCTGTTGGGCCGGGCCGGACTGCGTCCGGGAGGCGCGGCCGGGCTGCGGCGCGAGGACATGCATTTCATGCTGGACTCTTCGGCGCTCGGCTGCCCGAAAAAGGGCTCTCACCTGCATACGCTGCGGCGGGACAACTCCAACGGGGCCTGGGCGAAACGGCAGCCGACGGCCGCGCCGGGCCGGTGGAAGCCCGTTGACCACCTGGTGGTGCTCGCCTACGACCAGTACGTGATGGAGCGAATGGCGCTGCCGCACGGCCCGGACAGCGACTTCGTGCTGGTGAACCTGTTCGCCGAGCCGCTCGGCGCGCCGATGACCGCGGACAGCATCACCGAGCTGTTCGGGCGCCTGTCCAAGCGGGCCGGGTTGAGCAGGAACGTCACACCGCGCATGCTGCGGCGCGCGGCGGGCAGCAACGTCGCGGACGCCGGCGGCGGCCAGGACGAGATCGCCGCGCTGCTGGACCACTCCCGGCTGTCCAGTGCGGAGCCGTACCTGACGCCGGCCCCCGACCGGCTGCGGGACGCGGTGAACGCTGTTCCCTCGCCGCGCGAGTTCGCGGGCGGTGCCCGGTGACGACGTTCCTTGCGCCGGTCGTCGACGGACCGGCTCCAGGCCCCGACGCCTCCGACGCCGAGCTGACGACCTTCCTGTGGTCGATGATCAGAGAGGACTTCCTGGCCGAGGCCGGCTGGGACGCCGAGCGCCGCGTCATGACGCCCGTGGGACACCCCACCATGGGCGGCAGGCAGTGTCCCGTGCCCAACTGCCAGTCCCCGGTGCGCGGGAAGAAGCTGTGCAGCACGTGCTACTCACGCCAGCGCAAGTCCGGGATACCGGCCGAGGAGTTCATCAAGATCCCCCGCGTCTCGCGTCACCTGCACCTGGGCACCGGGACCTGCCGCGTCTCCGGCTGCGAGCGCCCGTGGAACAACTCGGGGAAGGAGCCGGTATGCCGCGCCCACCGCTGGCAGAGGATCAAGCACGGCGGCACGCTCGAGGAGTTCCTCGCCGACCCGAGCATCAAGGGTCTGCCCGGCCTCGGGGACTGCTCGGTGCGCGCCTGCAACCGCCAGGCCGTCAGCGAGTTCGGCACGAGACTGTGCCATCCGCACGGGAAATCGCTGCCCGCCCTGCGCCGGGAGCCCGGATTCGATGAGGAGATGTGGCTGCGGACCGCGCCGTCGGGCGGCTACGGCATCGAGATCAGTTTTCGCGGTCTGCCCGAGCTCGTCGTTGCCCAGCTGCTGTTCGGGCTCCAGCACCGCTGTGACCGCGGCGCCCGCACCGAGGCCGGCAACTTCCGTGCCCTGATCGACAAGGCGATCCGCCCCTCGCTCGCCCAGCGCCTGGAAGACGTCCCCGACCCGGCCGCGAACAGTGGCGCCCTGCGCCTGCTGAACCGGACCCGCATCTACGCGATCCGAGCGGTGAAGACGCCCGAGGGCGAGTACGCCAAGGACGAGTGGGACCTGGTGGCCTTCGGGCACCGCGGCTACCTCGTCTTCACCGACATCCACCAGCCCTGGCTGCGGGAGAGCGCGAAGCGCTGGGCGCGCGACTACCTCTCCAAGGTCCGCTCCAAGAGCGTGGCCTCGCACGCGCAGCAGCACCTTCACGGCCTGGCCAAGCTCTCGGACAGCCTGCGCGCGCGGCCCGACCGCGGCCTGGACAAAGCCGCGCTGGCCCGCGCCGATGTCGAGAACTTCCTGAACAGGATGTCGTTCCTCGAAGCGAACGACGAGATGAGCACGCTCACGCGCATCGCCTACATCAGCAAGGCCCGCAACGTGCTCAGGCAGGGCAGAGCCATGGGACTGACCCGTCCCGGGGAGCCGCTGGCGGGCCTGCCGGACGACTTCGTCATCACCCGCGAGGACGTTCCCACCAGCGCAGGGCGCCCAGGTTCTGCCACAGCTCGCCGAGCTCGATCTGGGCCGGAGTGAGCCCGGTCGCGTCAACCAGCTTCTCCTCGCTCATGCTGGCGGGGTGCTCGGCCATCGCGCGATAGATCTTGCCCGCCCATGGCTCAGCGTCAATGAAACCCGCGACCCGCGGGTGACCCCCTTCGTGGAGCAGGCCGAGGCGATGGCGGGCCCGCGCGGCCTTGCCGTCCTGACCCGCAGTCGGCCTATTCCGGCTGGCTGACGACGCCCTTGCAGGCCGGGGTGTTGTCGTTGACGCCCGGCTTGGCCGCCGCCTTGACGGTGTTGAAGTTGGCCACGTAGGCGTCGTGCGCGGCCGAGTCGTCGACCTTGAGCAGTGCCTCATCGTTCTCCCGCAGCGCCGGACCGCTGTAGTTGTGGCTGCCCGTCCAGAGGACCTTGTTCACCGCGCCGTCGTACTTGCCATCGATCAGCAGGTATTTGCTATGCACGATGCGGGCGGCGGTGGCGGGATCGTTGTCGTGGTCGTCGTAGTAGCAGATCGGCGAGAGACCGGAGACCGAGTGGAGCGTCTCCCAGGTGCCGGCGGATCCGCTGCTGTCCTTACTGTCCGTGGACGTGTACACGAGTTCCACCGAGCATCCGGCCTCCTTCAACTCGACCAGCTTGTCGGCCACACCCTGCCGGGTGAACTTGAACATGGCGACCCTGACCTTGGTGTGCTTGGTCGCACCGTCCTGGGTGTACGTGCACGTGACGTTGTCGAGGATGTTCCAGATGGTGTCCGTGGTGTTGCCGCTGCCCGGATAGTACGGGAAGAAGTAGGCCTTGTACGGGCTCCAGGCGCTGGAGGTGTAGCGCCAGTTCTCCCAGTCCTTGCCGGCCAGGGCAGTGAAGTATCCGCTGTACGCGTTATAGATCCCGGTGTTGTAGGTGACGACGTAGGCGTCGTTCCAGAACGCGTTATACGCTGCGGGCGACATGTTGGAGGAGGTCTGCAGTACGACGTCCGATGCCCCGTCGACCTGAGAGAACAGCCAGAATTTGTTGTGGTTGATGGAGGCTCCGAACTCTGGACGGCCGAGGCAGGACTTACCCGCGGGGCATAGGGTGACGAAAGATCCCTGTGTGATGTCGGTGCCGAGAGCGTCCCGCAGGATGCCGTAACTGGCCTCACTGGGTCGGGAACTGACGGTGGACTCGTCCAGCACCATTTGTACGTGGACGCCTCGCTGGCGCGCGTCGGCGAGAGCCTGCGCGACCTCTTGGTCCCACAGGTGGTATAACGCGACCTTGATCGACGAATCCGCTGGTGCCGTTCCGACGTACGCCAGGATCTTGGTGCGGATGACGTTCTGATCCGCCGTTGTTCCGAGCGGATTGTTGAAGATGGGGCCGGACTGCTCGGCGGTGGCGGCCGGCGCCGCGCTGGCCCCAGTTTCCGCAGCCGTTGCCGGTGGAAGACCGACCGCCAGTAGCGACGCCGCCGTGGCGACGGCAGCGGCCGCGATCCCGCATGTACCAAGACGCATGGCTCCCCTTCCATGTTGATGAGTGCGCCGCCCTCACCTCTCCGGTCGGCTGTGTGACGGGTGGACTATGACAGACGCCACAGCTTTGCGACAGTCCTCACTGCCCTGAAATCGCGCCTGATCTGCGGATTTGACCTCGCCCGCATCCATTCGCAGGGGGCACTTCAAGCCTCCATGTGCCAAGTTCATGCCATGCCGAAGAGAGCAGCAGTACTTTGGCATGCCTACGTCGACACGTGTGGGGGGCTTATGAGTGTGAGACATAAAGCCGTCGCTCTAACGACTGTCAAGGTACTGCTGGCGGGAATGCTCTCATCCGTCTTACTGGCACCCGTCATGGCCGGTGCCGCGGAGCGCCAGCCCAGCGTTCCAGGCCGTTCGACGGGGCCGACGCTGTCGCAGCCCGTCGAGCAGGGCATGGCCAGGGCTCCGAAGGTGACATGGCCGCGATCGCAGTCGGCGACGCTCGATGTCCCCGCTGTCGGCTCGGCGCCTCGGGCGATGACCACCGGTGAGGCGTCAGGGGCGGAACCGGCCGACAATCCATCCGTGGTGTCCATCGGCGCCGCGGCCACGGCGGAGCCGAAGAAGATCACCGAGCCTATCGACACCTCCCCGGCCACGGTCCGGGTGGAGGTCCTGGATCGTAAGGCCGTGGCGCCGGTGGGCGGCGTCGGCATGGGGCTTAGGGTGACGCGGAAGGACGGTGTTCCGTCCGCCGGTACCGTCAACGCGATCCTGGACTACTCGGGCTTCGCACACGCCTACGGTGGCGACTTCGCCTCGCGTCTGCGGCTGGTCGAGTATCCGGCCTGTGCCGTGACCACCCCGCACAAGAAGGCATGCGGCATGGCCCGGACCGTCCCGGGGCAGCGCAACGACGTGCGGTCCGGGAGATTGACCGCACCGGTGCAGGCGGCCCCGGACGTCGCGACGCCCCGCTCCCCAAGGCTCCCGGACACGGTCACCGGCCGCTTTTCCGCGGTGGCTCCCGCCATCTACGCGCTCGTCTCGGGTTCGTCGTCGGACGCGGGTGACTATCGCGCGACCGCGGTCAACCCGTCGGGCAAGTGGGACGTCGCCCTGTCCTCCGGCGCGTTCACCTACTCCGTGCCCATCGAGGTGCCGCAGCCTCCCATGGGCATGGCGCCGGACCTGTCCCTGTCGTACAACTCCCAGAGTGTGGACGGCCGCACCTCGGCCTCCAACAACCAGGCCTCATGGGTCGGTATGGGCTGGGACCTCAACGTGGGCGCCATCGAACGCCGGTACATCAACTGCGCCGACGACGGCCACAAAACCTTTGGTGACTTGTGCTGGGACTCTCCCAACTCCAACTCGGATCCCAACGGAGCCGTCTACACGATCCAGTTGGACGGTGTCACCTCGGACCTCATCCAGGACGGCACCGGCACCGGGTCCTTCCGTATCAAGGACGATCCCGGCTGGCGGGTTCAAAAGCTCAATGGCGGCTACGGCTCGGACAACACCGACGAATACTGGGTCGTCACCAAGCAGGACGGCACCCGCTACTACTTCGGCTGGGGCCGTACCGAGCGACTGAACCTGGACAACGTACGGGAGAAAACGAATTCCGTCCTCACTGTCCCGGTCATCGGCGATGACACGGGCGAGCCCTGCCATGCTTCCTACCCGAAGCCCTGCAAGCAGGCCTGGCGCTGGAGCCTCGACCGTGTCGTCACCTCCAACGAGGTGGAGAACTCCTACTTCTACAACAAGGAGACGAACTACTACCGTTCGGTCGCCGCGGCGGACAAGGCGCGCGGTTACGACGCCGGGTCCTACCTCTCCCGGATCGACTACGGCTGGTCCTCCCAGATCCCCGGCGCGCAGCTGCCCGCCATGATCGACTTCCAGCATGTGAACCGCTGCGTCGAACGCATGACGGAGAAGGACCCGCTCAACAACGCCACACCCGACTGTCCCACCATCGACGCCAAGCCCGAGTCCTACCCCGACGTGCCCGTCGACCTGATCTGCGACGGCCCGGAGGACGGCGAGACCTGCGCCGGCAAGACGTACTACCCCACGTTCTTCCAGCGCGACATGCTGTGGGACATCACCATCCACGTCCGCGACACCAACACCTCCGGTTGGGACCTGGTCAAGCAGTACCAATTCAAGTACGCCCTGATGAACCCCTCGGGCTCGGTCGGTGACCAGCTCTGGCTGGACTACATCCAGCGCCGCGGCTACGCCGGTGACGACATCGACATGCCGACCATCAACTTCAACGGTGAGTGGCAGGACAACAAGGTCGGCAGCGGGGAGCTGAACTTCCGGCGTGTCAACAAAATCTTCACCGACGCCGGTTCCACCGTGACCGCAACGTACGGCCACGCCACCGACGAAGGCGGCACCGTCGACCGCACCTGCCCCGAAGGGGGTGCACCCTCCGAGCCGGACAACCACTACGAGTGCTTCTGGCAGAAGTGGGTCCCGGAAGGCGCGGACGCAGAACGCACCGGCTGGTTCAAAAAGTTTGTCACCAAGCGCGTCCAGGTGGACCCGGGCAAGGCCAACGACGGCGCCCCGCCCATGATCACCGACTACGAGTACGACGGAGCCCCCGGCTGGCGCTACACCGACGACCCGCTGGTCGATGACGACGACGAGACGTGGTCGGACTGGCGAGGATACGGCAAGGTGCTTGTCACGACGGGCGCCAACGAAAACAAGCACTCCACCTACCACTGGCTCTACCGCGGCCTGGACGGCGGCCGAACCTCCAAGAGTGACGCCTCAAAGACCGCGAGCGTCAAGGTCGCCGACTCCGACGCGAAGGAGTGGACCGACAGCGCATGGCTGGCCGGACAGACCCTGGAGACCTCCAGCCGCGACCACAACGGTGACTCCCAGGAACGAGAGTGGCACGAGTACTGGGCCCACAACACCGCCCAGTACACGGGGATGCCCGACGCCCGGATGGTGCGCGAGGACAAGATCCGCACCCTGGAGAAGGTCACCAACTCCGCCGACGGTTCCGGCTGGCGCGAGCACATCGTCGAGACCGAGTACGACGACGCCGAGAAGGCATCCACCGTCTTCGGCCTGCCGATGCGCGTCGACGACTGGGGCGAGACCAACGTCTCGGACAACAGTTGCACCGAGTACGGACGCGCCTACAACACCGACGACCTGACCGACGCCGACGACGGCGCCAAGCGCTGGATGGTCTACCAGGACGACGAGCGCCACTACAGCGTCTCCTGCAGCACCGTGGCGGGCGACGAGACCGCAGGCACCCCCGCAGCCCACATGGACAAGCGGGTGACCACCTTTTATGACGGGGCCCTGTCCTTCGCCGAGAACGACAAGGCGCTGGTCGACGGCAACGCGACCGAGGTGCGCACGTACACCTCGGAGACCGCCTGGCACACCGTGAGGGCCCAGTACGACGCGGCGGGCCGGCAGACCAAGACGTGGGACGGCAAGAACCAGAGCACCACGATCGTCTACAAGCCGCAGACCTCCTGGCCGGTGGACGGGATCACCACCACGACCCCCGACCCCGACGGCTCCGGCCCCGGCGCACCCCTGACCACGACCCGCTACCTGTCGCGGTTCTGGGGCCAGGCGTGGAAGACGGTGGACGCCAACGGCAGCACCACCCAGCTCGTCTACGACGCCGTGGGACGGCTGTCGAAGGTCTTCAAGCCCACCGAAGCGGCGAACTATCCCGACGGAACCGCCTCGATGACCTTCGACTACCAGGTCCCGGTGGCATCGTCGGAAACCGGTGTACCGCGGGTGGCCACCGGCGACCCCGTGCGCACCACGACCCGCGTGCTGCAATCGGGCACGACCTACCTGGCGTCCTACACCTACAGTGACGGACTCGGCCGCGAGCGCGAGAAGCAAACCGTCGCCCCCGACGGAACCGGACGGGACGTCCAGGTCACCCGCTACGACTCCTCGGGCAACGTGGCCGGCACCACCGCCGTGTTCTACAACAGCGAAGCCGCCGGCTCCGGTCTGGTCAACCCCGCCGTCGCCGCCATCCCCTCCTACACCGACCTCAAGAGCGACTGGGCGGGGCGCACCATCCTCTCCCAGGTGCAGGCCAAGGGCGTGGTCCAGGCTTCCGGCAAGACGGTCACGCAGTACCAGGGTGCCGACGAGGTGACCGTGTTCCCGCCGGCCGGCAGTCCGACCAAGACGGTCCGGGACACCTTCGGCCTCACTGCCAAGGTGGTGGAGAACCTCAGTGCCCAGCAGTTCACCACCACCTACGAGTACACCCGCAAGGGCCAGCTGAAGTACGTCCACGACGCGGCGGGCAACACCAGCCACTACGCCTACGACTGGGCCGGTGAGCGGGTCCTCAGCGAAGAACCGGACACCGGCAGGACCACCACCGGTTTCGACGCCAACGGGCAGATCCAGACCGTCACTGACCAGCGCAACATCACCCTCACCTACGACTACGACACTCTGAACCGCCCCACCACCGTCAAGCAGGGCGCGAGCGTGCTGACGGAGAAGAGCTACGACACCGCCGCTCAGGGCAAGGGCCTGCTCGCCACCGCAACGAGCTACAGCGCGGGCAAACCGTACACGTCCAGGATCGACGGATACGACGTGCGCGGGCGGGCGACCGCCAAGACCTTCGTGATGCCCGACGACGGGTCCGGACTCGCGGGTGCCTACCAGACCAAGTACCACTACGACCTGGCCGACCACGTCACCGCGGTGGACTACCCGGCGCTCGGCGGCCTGCCCGCCGAGACCGTCACCACCACCTACAAAGACGGACGGGCCACCAAGGTCTCCAGCCCGCTCGCTACGTACGTCGCCGATGTCGGCTACGACAACATCGGCCGTCTGACCTCACGCAGTCTGGGCACCGTGGGGACGAACACCAGCGTCGTGCGCCGCTTCGGCTACGAGGACGCGAACGGCTCCGGCTGGCTGAAGAACATCACCACCGAGACCACCGCCGGCGGCACCACGAAGACGGTCCAAAACGACAGCTACACCCGCAACAACGGCGGACAGGTCACCGCCTTGCGGGAAGGGACCGACAACCAGCAGCAATGCTTCACCTACGACGAGCTGCGCAGGATCACCGGGGCCTGGACCACTGCCTCAACCACCTGCACCGGCACACCGACGTCGGACTTCGCCGGTCCCGACCCCTACCAGAGCAGCTACACCTACGACCGGATGGGCAACATCCAGTCGGTCACCGACAAGGCGTCCGCCTCGGCAGCCGCCATCACGAGCGACTACAAATACCCTGGCTACAGCACCGACGAATCCACCTACACCCCCGACCAGCCCCGCCCGCACGCCGTCACCGGCGTGACGCGCAGCAACGGCGGCACCGACATCTACAGCTACAACGACGCCGGGCAGATGACCGGTCGCACCGTCGGCTCCGTCCCCTCCGTCCTGGACTGGGACGCGATGGGACACCTCGCCAAGGTGACGCAGCAGAAGACGGCCGGGGACGAGGTCTCCACCTACGTCTACGATGCCGACGGCAACCCCGTCGTCCGCAACACACCGAAGGAGAAGGTCCTCTACCTGGAGGCAACCGAACTCCACCGCACCGACAAGACCCGCGCGACGCGGTACTACGCCGTGGACGGCAGCAGCGTCGCCATGCGCACCGCCACTGAATCCGACCCGAACGGCAAGCTTACCTGGCTGCTCTCCGACGGGCAGGCCTCCACGCAGCTGATGATCACAGCAGTCGGCGGCGTCCTGGTCCGACGGCGCACCACTCCCTTCGGCAAGCAGCGCGGGACCACGGCGAACCTGCCGGCCGAGACGGACCGCGGCTTCGTCGGCAAGGCGGAGGACGACAGCACCGGGCTGTCCCTGATGGGGGCACGCGTCTACGACCCGAGCCTCGGCCGGTTCCTCAGCACCGACCCGGTGACCGCACCGGAGCAGCCCCAGACCCTCAACCTGTACAGCTACGCCCGCAACAACCCCGTCAACCTCACCGACTCGACCGGCCTGTACTCCTGGGACGACTTCACGGACGACGTCAAGAGCACCGGCAAGGTGGTCTTCGCCACCACGTGGGTGGTAGCGGTCGATTACGTGGGGCACAACGTGGGCTACGGGCTGAAGCTCGTGGACACCCTCGTCGACGTGCCCGACCCTATCGCCAACTTCGTTTTCGGGCCCCCGGACGACCCCAACGCCCTGCGCATCGCCTGGGAATGGGCCACCGACACTGGTCCGCGTCACCGTGATCTGACGGGCAACAGCCGCTTCACCAAGACGCTCAAGTCGCACAAGCATGTGAAGGCGACGCGAACCAAGATCGCTCAGGACCTGCGCTCCGGCAAACTGCAGGCCGGGGACCCCGGGTTCAACAACTACAGCCTGGGCGGTTCAATCTCGGACAGCTTCGGCAAGCTCTACAGTGACTTCACCAGCAACCTCTCGGCAGCCTTCCTCGGCTCGTACGAGCTCAAGTACAAGGTGACCTCCGTCGACAAGGCGGAGGGTACGGCCCGTGTCCGCTTCACCGCGGAGAACGCAAGTACGATCAACTCCGCCACCCACCCCGGCGGTGTCGGTTACGGCACATGGTGGGACAAGAATATCGGTCATCCGCTCGACAACGAGGTGTTCAAAAAGGGAGTGATGTCCAAGAGGACCCAGACGATCACCTGGACGGAGACCATCCACTACGGACCCTCCAACTCTGGCGGGAGTGGCGGCCACGGAGGCGGAGGTGGCTCCCTGTCCTGGGCAGTCACGCTTACCCTCTGGCTGTTCAGCTTCTTCTTCTAGCCCGGACAGCACCAACGGTAACGAGTGAGTGAAGGAGGATGAGACAGGTGTCCATGAGATGGATCGTCGCGGCGGTGGCGTGCACGACCCTGCTCGGGTCGGTCACCGGGTGCGCCGGCCAGGAGAAACGTCTGGCACCTGTCTCGTCCTCGGCCGTGATCGGCCACTGGAAGGGTGACTGCGGCGCCACTCTCGATGTGGCGAGAAACGGTCACTTCGCATTCGCTGAATTCCCGTCAGGGGAGGGACCACACGACGAGCTGCGGCTCAGCGGGAGCGGCCAGTGGTACCTGTATCGCGGAGGAAAGGGCGCCCCGCCCCCTTCCCTCGACCTGAAATACGACAGGACCCTCTTCTCGCTCCTTTTCACCCGATCATCCGACGGCGCCCTCACCGGGATGCGGTTCGAGGAAGAGGATCGCACCTGCTCGTTCACGCGGAAGGGATAGCCGGTCGGCCGTGGCCCGTCAGTCGAGTACGCGCAACGAGTGCGATCGGGCACAGGCTGACGACACAGTACATCCTCGCAAAGATCGTCGGCCGGTTCCTCGCCCCAAACGACGACCAGAACCTCGTCATCCTGATCGAACACCACACCTCTGGGCTGAGCATCGCGCACTGGCTGGAGCCCACGCGCCGGTCGCGTTCGGCGGTGACATGCATGGGGGTCTCTGATGAGCAGTTCTTGGCCGGCAGGTCCGACATCAGTCCGAGCACCAACTTCCCTGCTCGACGCCTGGATTCGACCCGGCTGCATCGCGTAGCGGCCCCGCGGCAACACCACTGTTGCAGGTGCTGGCCGTCATTCCAGCTCTCTCACCAGAAAGAACAACCTCAGCAGCCGTGTCAGAAGCGCGCACCACACTGGCGGGATAAGCGACTCGGTCGGCGGCGTGCGCCTGCCAGTCACCTCGGCCTGGGGCGTGGGCTGTACTCCTGTCGCGGCCAGTCCTCCAAGACCTTCGTTTGGGAGGCGGTGCAGCAGTACGCCCACCAGGGCAAAGGAGTGATAGTGGTCTTCTGCGGCGACTGGACCCTACCGGCAGAAGTATCCCTCGTTCCGTGGTCGATCGGATGGAACGCTACGGCAACGGTGAACTCGACCTGGAGTTCAGGCAGAGCGCCATCACCGCCGATGACGTCCGCTCCGGTCGGTTCACCACCCATGACGTCAACGTCCGCGACGTCAACTTCGCCCGCTACCGCGAGGAGCGCATGCGCGAAGGCATCGATGCGCACACCGCCGTCAGGTCGAAGCCCTCCGCCCCGGGCTGCTGCGGGAGCGGCTCGACGAGACGATCGAGGGTCTGGTCGACGACGTCCGGCAGCGGAACATCGAGGCCCGGATGGAAGAAGCCGAGCGGGAGTTCCTGCGTTCCCTGCAAGGGACGGTGAAGAAGATCGTTCACCGCTCCACAGGCGATCCGGCCGCCCCGGCCGCCGAAGACGACGAAGACGAGTAGGCCCGTGCACCACAGGTGTTGCATCCGCTACAGTGCTCGGGACCGCTCCTGAGCTGCGGAAACTCCTTCCGCACACTCGTGGCGCCCCGGAGAAACGTCGGCGATTTCGATGCGAGCGGGGCTGAGATCGAACGGGACTGGGTCCGGCGCACCGAGGACTGCTGGAGCGAAGTCCGCCGCATCTTGCTGACCCGGGAGCAGACCATCGAATACGAGCTGCTGTCGGCCCAGGGCAAGCACGGCGACCCGAGATGGCCGGCCTTCGCCGCCCGCTACGGCTTCGACCCTCAGCATCCGGTGCAGTGGGAGGTGGAGGCGCTGGAGCCGGACGAACTGCAGCGCCTGGTCCTCGCCGCCGTCGCCCCCTACATCGACCGCCACGTGCTCGCCCGGCAGATCGCCCGCGAGGAAGAACAGCGCCGCGCCCTGGCCGCCTTCGTACGGGGCTGGGGCGCGACGGGGAGGACGTAGCGCTACCGCGCTGGACGGGGCCTGGGCGGCCTGGGCGAAGTGCGGCACCACCGCCTTGGCGCAAGCGGCGACTTCGTCCGGCAGCGCGCTGCTGCGCGGGTGGGTGGGTTTTCACCCCGAGCATGGACTGACGGTCAGGTGAGCTCCCAGGTGCCGCGTTTGGCGATCATCTCGATGGCCGCCCACGTGGTGGGCCACGGTTGGGTGAAGGTGCCGCCGTACCGGGGCCGGAGGTAGGGGACGCTGTCGCGTATGTCGGTGAGCACGGCCTGGCAGCCGCGGGACGTGTCGCGGACCAGGTCCCCTACTCCGGCCGTGGGGGGGGCACCGGTGTGCCGGTCACCGGGCGCTCTCCTGCGGTGTCTCGTTCTGCGCCCGGCGACGGCGGATGCGCCGCTGGATGGCGTCGATCGCGTGCGCGCTGCCTTCGCCGTCTTCGATGCGGGCCCGGTAGTCCGCCCGGTCGCGTGCGGTCCAGTGGTCCAGCCCGGCCGGGAAGTCTTCGGCGCTGATCACTGGTCGGCCTCCACGGCCGGGACGCCGTACATGGCCGCGCACGGGGCGCAGGCGTACAGGGGGGCATCGCGCAGTATCGGCACCGGGAAGCGGGGGCTGGGGGTTCCGCTGCACCAGCAGCATGAGCGGCCTTGGATCTGCTGCGTGCTCAGCCGCTCGCGGTGGATCGCCGGGGCGTCCACGTAGGCCCCGGCAAGGGGCTGGGGCGGCGTGCTGCGCGTCGTCATGTGGGGTGCCTCGCGCTCGCGGTCGAAAAGCCTGCGGCGGCCGTCCACGACGGGGGAACGAGGGACGGCCGCCGGCGCCCGCGGTGTTCGCCGGGGCGCGTGTCCAGTCCAACGCCGGGGCGTGCGCAATGGGTAGGAAAAGTCGGCCCGTTGCTACTCGCGGTGACCGGAAATTTTGGCGGGGCGGGATCCCCGTAACCTCTCCACGCCGCATGAGCACGCGGCTACGGTGAGTGCGTGGAAGGAAATTCCCGGTTGCAGGCCCACATGGTCGAACACGCCTTCACACAGGGCGTGCTGGCCGACAGGGTGAACGAGGAGCTGAAGGCGGCCGGTCACAAGGGGACCGTCGGTGACCGCACGGTCCGCAACTGGGTGACCGGAAAAACCCGTTGGCCGCACCAGCGCCAGCGCGACGCCCTGGCGGCAGTATTCGGATGCACCCCCGCCTGCCTCGGTTTCTACCCCCCGGGCACGCCCGCCCCGCCCCACGAGGACCTCTCAGCCATGCTCCGCCGCCGCTTTTGCACCGCCGCCACGTCCGCCGTCGCAGCAACCGCCCTGCCAGCCGCCGGCACCCGTCCCAGCACCCGCCCCACCAGCGTGGGCACCTCCGACGTGCTCCGCCTGCGGGACGGACTGGACCGGCTCACCGCGCTCGACCAAAGACACGGCGGACACGCCGCTCTCGAACGCGCCGCGCTCGCCGGCGCGGCCGAGGCCGTGGGCCTGCAAGACCGGTCCGCCTCGCAGAGGATCCGGCAGCGGCTGTTCGGTGTCGCCGCCGACTACACCACCACCGCCGCCTGGTCGTGCATCGACGCCCGCCAGCTCGACCGGGCCCGCAGCCACGTGAACGAGGCGCTGAGACTGGCCGGGCTGTCCCAGGATGCCGTGTCGCTGATGCGGGTGTGGAACTCCACCGCGATCCTCGCCCACCAGCTCGGCCACTACGCCGAAGGCGTGGCAGCAGCCCAGGCCGCCCAGTCCTGCGCCATCACGCGCCGCGACCCGCTGTTCGGATCCCTCGCGCACGCCCGGGCCGCGGTGGGGCACGCCCACCGGGGCGACCGGCAGGCCGCCATCCGTTCCATCGGATACGCCGAAGAGGCCCTCGTACGAGCAGAGGCACGCCCCCGTCCGTCCTGGATCGCCTTCTACGGGCCCGCGGAACTGCACGCCCTGAGCGGGGTGGTCCGCAGCCGGCTGGGCCAGCCCGCGGAAGCGGAAGCCGCCTCCCACCGGGCCCTGTCCGCACTGCCGGCCGCCTACCGGCGCAACCGCGCCATGACCATCGTGGACCTCGCCATCGCCCAGCTCCACCAGGGCGACGCCGAACACGCCTGCGCCACGACCGAGGAAGCATTCGCCCTGATGTCGGGCAGCCCGCTGCCGGGCCGGCTGCGCGTCCTGCTCGGCGACTTCTACCGCGATCTCCTCACACTCGCGCCCTCCACCACAGTGGCGCGCGAGTGGGCTGACCGCTACCGATCCGAATGGAGCCCCGCGTGACCACGGCACCCGTCATCGACCTGCGCCGCTACGGACACACCGACCTGCCCGGCATCCGGCAGACCCTGCTCGACGTCCATGCCAGCGCCTACTACGAGCGGCGGCACGAGGAGTTCGTCCAGCGCTTCCCCTGGTTCGTGGAGCACTGGGGCGGACGTGAGGGATTCGCGTGCGTGGTCGCCTACGCCGACGGCGAGCCGATCGGGTTCACCTACGGGGCGCCGGGCGAGCCGGGCCGCGAATGGTGGCGTGAGTACCTGAGCGAAGAGCTGGCCAACCCGTCGACGTTCTCCGTCTCGGAACTGATGCTGAAGCCGCAGTGGCGCGGGCAAAGCCTCGGGAGGCGGCTTCACGACGAGCTGCTCGCCGGCCGGCCGGAGGCCCTGGCCGTGCTCACGGTGGACACCAAGCGGCCCCGGCTCCAGGCGATGTACGAGGGCTGGGGATACCGGAAGATCGGCGAGAGCCAGCCGTTCCCGGACTCCCCGCTGTATGCCGTGATGCTGCTGCACCGCAAGCGCGCGGCCTGACGGCCGCCGCTGCCCAGCTGCTGCTACGCCTTCTCCGGATCTGTCGCCAGCCCGAAGCCCCTGGCCAGGCATCGACGCACGGCCTTGATCGGCAAGGTTTCGGCCACTGCATCTGATTGCCCGGCGGGCCCGGGACAACTGCGGATACGGTCGATCGGTTTGACGGCTGGCGGTGTCCGCCGGCCGGGGAAGCGTCCGGTCGGCGTGTCGTCGCATCGCAGGTAAGGGCGGTTTGGTGGGCAGCACCGAGCAGGAGATCGAGGAGCAGTTCGCGCAGCTTCAGCAGAAGGTCGGCGCTCGCCATGCGGAGGTGCTGAAGCACTCCGACGGCGACCGGTTCGCGGAGGAGTACGCCCAGCTGGTGCACGTCACCAGTGAACTGGTGGAGTTCGAGAAGACGATCCCCGAGCGGCTGGCCGAACCCGAGCGCAGACGCAGTGAGCGCATCGTGACATGGTCCTGGCGCGGCCAGGCGGCCTTCGGCGCGGTGCTCATCGCACTCGTCTTCACCCTTGACCGCTCCTCGTGGTGGTTGGTCCTGCTGGTCCCGCACTTCGCGGGAACGGTGGCCGGCTGCTTCCAGAAGGTCGGAACCGAACAGCACCGTGACCGCCGCTTCGGGGCCATCGCCCTGCACGTGGTCGCGCTCCTGATGGCTCTCATCAGCCTGAGCGTGATCAGCCGGTGGTTCATCATCGCCACCGCCGTGGGCTGGATGCTCGTCGCCGGGGCCTCGATGGACAACACGGGCGCCGACCCGAAGGAGGCACGGCGATGAGCGACGACTACAGCTACCAGGTCCGCCGCCTGGAGACCCGGACCGGCGGGATGGAGCACGAGCTGCACTCACTGCGCTCGAAGCTGGGGGAGGTCGAAGACCTCGACTACGAACTGCGCGACATCCGCAGCGACATCCGCAGCCTCGAGGACGACCTCAGCACCGTCCGCAACCAGCTCACCGAGCTGGACGACGACGTACGCGACGACATCCGGGACACCGAGCAGGCCCTCAAGCGGCTGACCGGCCGCGTCCAGGCCCTCGAAGCCCACCTGCTCGCCGCGGGCGGCGCCCCGCTCGCCGACCTCGACACCATCGACCCGGAGTGGCAGAAGCTGGCCAGGACCGCCAGCCACGGCTGGAACGTACGCTCCGGCCTGCTCCACGGACACCAGCGCGAGGCCCACCGCCTCAAGGTCCGCGAGTACGAAGGCGCGATCGCCGAACGCGATGAGCACCGCGACAAGGTGGTGGAGGCCGCCGGCATCCTGGCCAGTCAGCCGCGCACGTCCCGCGAGTTCAAGCAGGCCGTCATGGACTTCGGCATGTCCCGCACCCTCGCCGAGAGGAACGATCAGCGGGCCCGGCAACTGGCCGGCCCCGCCCAGACCGCCCAGGCCGCACTGGCCCAGGACGACTCCCTGAGGCAGGCGAAGGCGTCGCTGATCGAGCAAGGCGACAAGGCGGAGCGGAAGCTGAACTGGCTGTTGCGCGGCCGTCTGGCCGACGCGATCCGCGACCGCGCCCTGCTGCCCATGTGGTTCGTGACCGTGCTCGGTCCCGTGCCGCCGGCGCACAAGACCCAGGAGTGGATGGACCTCGCCACCCAGGTCCTGGCCTACCGGGTCACCTACGGGATCACGGACCAGGTCGTCGCGCTCGGACCGGCGCCCGACGCGTACGTACCGCGCCGCACCGAGTGGCACCGTGAACTCACCAAGGACCTGCGCCGCTGGTAGCCCGGCCGGGCGGCAGGACACGCCTGTACACCCGGCAGGGTGATTCGCTCCTTGGAGGCGGGAGAGCATGAACGCCACCCGGCGCCGACTGCCCGCAGCCGAGCACACCGACGCGGCAAGGACGGGTACCGCTGGTCCTCACTGCCGCGATGCGGGGCGGTACGGCCGCGGCCGGGGAGCAGGACCACGGCGTCGGTCCCGGCCCGCCGGCCATCCCGCCCGGGGGTCAGCCGTTCAGGGTGCCCGTCTGGTAGTAGCCCGTGATCCGGCGTCGGCCCGCCTTCGTGGTGTTCGTGGCGTGGAAGTAGGACGCGGGGATGCTGAAGACGCGGCGGTCCCGGCCGGACTCGTCGGTCACCTCCACGGTTCGCGCGCCTGGCTCGTAGGAGTGCACGATGACGGTCTCGGGGTAGTGGGAGGTTGCCCCGCCCCGGCACGTCGTATAGATCTGTCGGGCCTCGATGCGGTGCATGGCTTCCCCCGGGAGCGGGTGACTGGTCTGGCGAGAGTAGCGCCTCGTTCAGCTGGTCAGCGGTCATGGTCAGCACCGCCCGTGCCCGCCCCGGTGCCGCCGTGCGGGCCGTCATCGAGGACCAGGGCTCGAGGAGACAGAACAGATCTGGGGCCACCCGGCCCTCGAGTACCTTCGCGGCCTGGCCCGGCTGCTGCTCGCCTCCGACGGCGCCTACGAACCCCACGAAGACGCCGGCCACGACCTCGCCAGCTACCTGACCGGCGCCCCGCACGCCGCCGCCGAGCGCCTGGTCGACGACGCCGTCCGGCGCGCGCACGAACTGAGCGACCCGTACGCGGACAACGCCACCGCCCTCCTCGCCCGCATTACCCAGCCGCGCCGTTGAGGAGATCCGCGCTGGGCACGGTCGGCCGTGCGCCCGGGCTGCACAGTCGGCCCGCCGAGCGAGCCACCGCCGAGTTCCGGGAAATGCATGGTGATGGCCCGGTGAGCCCGTTTAGCGTGATCTGGTTGGCGATCGTCAGCAGCACTAGGTGAACACACTGGAGTACCGATGGCTTTGCCCGCACGGCTCACGGCCGCCCTGGGACGACACCCCGACCACCTTACCGAGGACGATCTCCAGCGCGCGGTCGACAGCGAGATACCTGAGGGCATCGACCTCGACTGGAAGAAGGAGTTCTACCAGGGCACCGAAGCGGGCAAGAAGGAACTCGCCAAGGATGTGAGCGCCATGGCCAACACCGCCGGCGGCATGGTCGTCATCGGAGTCGACGACGGCAACCAGGACCACGCACACGCCCTGGCCCCTGTCGAGCCGGTCCCGGGCCGCGGCGAGGAGTGGATCCGCTCAGTGCTCGCGAACTGGATCCAGCCCGTCGTACCCAATGTGGGCGTCCGCATCGTGAAGTCGGTCGTCAAGGAGGGCAAGATTTACTGGCTGCTCACCGTGCCCCCGAGCCCCCAGGCCCCGCACGCCGTCGCGGCTCCGGGCAACGACTACCACTTCCGCGTGCACGTCCGGCATGGCACCACGACCCGCACCCTCGCCGAATCCGAGATCGCCCAGCGCTACCGTGACCGCATCCAGGCGGCCTCCGACGACGTCGACCGACTGCATCAGGTAGCCGACGCAGGTCTCGGCTACCTGTCTGCCTACCTGACCAGCACAGAGCACGGCGGCAGCCCCAGGACCACGTACTACCCGGCCTGGGTCACTCTGGCCGCGGTTCCGGCCGTCCGCGGCACCTACCCCCTGACCACTCAGGCGGAGCGGAACGCGGCGTTCGACCGTTTCGTCGCACTCGCTAGGGAAGGCATCACTACCCGGGTGGAACCGGAACGCCCTGTGCTGGTCGGACGCCGCCAGGCTCGCTTCGAGGGCACTCCGACCGGTCAACTCCATCAGGACGGCAGCTTCTACGCCGCGCTGACCCTCCAGCTCACCAACGACCACTTCGATTCCGATGGCCCCGATCGTCTGTCACAGCGTGCACTCGAACTCGACCTCGTGGCTCTGGTGCAGGCCGCCGCAGCCTGGGTGGCAGAGACCGGAGCTGCCGGAGATCTGATGCTCTCAGCAGCGCTACACCGCTACGACGGCAGTGACAAGCTGGTACGCCTGGTCGTGTCCGACAGCGCCTTCGAGCACGGCGCTCCGACGCGGCTTCCGGCAACTCCGGCGCAAACCACTGCGGATCTCGCTGCCGTCATCAACGACAAACGTGAGGCTGTCGTCGCGGCCTGGGCTCTCGCCTCCGACCTGCTGGCCGACATGGGAAGCCACCAGCCTCACGTACTGACTCCCGAGGGGGACATCCTGACCGACCGACTCAACCCCGAGTTCCGCCACACGCTTACAGGCTGAGACGTGTAACGGCATCGGTCACCTACCAGCCGCAGCACGACGAACCCCGGGCCTCAAGCGGCCCGGGGCACGGTCACGACGCTGGGAGAGGGTCAGGGGCTATCCGCCCTGGCCTGGGGGACCGTCACCGGCCGAGCCCAGTCCATTCCCAGCTCCGCGAGGGCGGCTGTCCAGGAGCGGTCTTTCTGATCAGTGAGTCATGGGGTTGGTCTGGGCTGATCAGTTTGGTGCCTGGTGGTGGTAGCGCTTCAGGCCGGGTTGCTAC
>NZ_JODT01000043.1 GCF_000720835.1 Streptomyces achromogenes subsp. achromogenes
ACCTTCCGCGCCAGCTTCAGCGCGGACTCCACCGCGTTGGTGCCCGTCGGCCCCGGGAACATCACCTTGTACGGCAGATCCCGCGGACGCAGCACCAGGCGCTGGAAGGTTTCAAGGAACGCGCGCTTGGCGGTGGTGGCCATGTCGAGCCCGTGGGTGACGCCGTCCCGTTCCAGGTAGTCGAGCAGCGCCCGTTTCAGCACGGGGTTGTTGTGGCCGTAGTTGAGTGATCCGGCGCCGGCGAAGAAGTCCAGGTACCGGTGGCCGTCCTCGTCCACGAGGTGTGTGCCGTGCGCGCGGTCGAAGACGGTGGGCCAGTCGCGGCAGTAGCTGCGTACCTCGGATTCCAGGCTCTCGAAGATGCTCAGGTCGGGCGGCATGATGGTCATGCGTGCTCCCGGGGGTCGTCAAACGGCTGTGGTCGACGCGGAAGGTGCGGGAGTGCGCTTCGCCCGGCTCGGGCGAGGCGCGGACAGGGGACGGGCGGTCTCTCAGCGCGCGCGGACAGGGGGCGGGCCGGTCTCTCAGCGCGCTCGGTCCGACTCGGTGGACCGCACGGAGACCGGCGCGGGCTCGGGACGGCTCTCCTCGGGACCGTCCGGCGGTGGGGGGACCGGCCGTACGAAGCCGGGCCGTGCGGCCAGCAGACCGCAGACGAGTTCGGGCACCACCAGCAGGAGCAGCAGCCAGATCGACGCCTCCCAGCCGCCGGTGGCGCTGCGCAGCACACCGAAGGTGAGCGGACCGGTGGCGGCGAGGAGGTACCCGCCGGACTGGGCCATGCCCGAGAGCCGCGCCGTGACCGCGGCATCGGGGGAACGGAGGTTGAGGAGGGTGAGGGCGATCGGGAAGGCGCTGCCCGTGGCGACTCCGAAGACGGCGATCCACACCCAGCCGGCCCGCGGAGCCAGGAGCAGGCCGCCGAGCCCGACCACCATCAGGGCGACGACCCCGAGGACCAGCGGCCGCTGGTCGCGCATGCGGGCCGCGACCACCGGTACGACGAAACCGAGGGGGATGCCGATGACGATGATGACCGAGTTCATCATCCCCGCGGTGGCGGGCGTGAACCCGTGATCGTGCATGATCTCGGGCAGCCACGCCGTCAGCGTGTAGAACATCAACGACGTCATGCCCATGAACACCATCACGGCCCACGCCAGCGGCGAGCGCAGCAGCGAGCCCTGGCCCGCGGCGGCCCGGGCCGCCGTCTCCGCGGCGGTGTCCGCCGGGGCCCGCGGAGGGCCGGCCGGGGCGGACGGGGAGGTGTCGGCGGCCGGCCGTTCCGGCCGGCGGGTGCGCGCGCGGAGCGCCAGCGGGCCCCACACCAGGGCCGCGACCAGGGCGGGAACCGCCCACGCGGCCAGCGCGGGCCGCCAGCCGCCCAGGTGGTCCAGGGGGACGGCCAGGCCCGCCCCGGCGGCGCCGCCGACCGACAGCAGCATCATCGACAGGCCGGTGAGCGTCCCCACGCGGTGCGGGAACCCTCGCTTGATGACCGCCGGCACCAGCACGTTGCCCGTCGCCATCCCGGCCGCGGCCAGCACCGTGCCGGCGAACAGCGCGGTCTCGGCGGGCACCACGCGCAGCAGGAGCCCCGCCGTGATCACCACGAGCGCCACGGTGATCGCCGCCTCGGTGCCGATCCGGCGGGCGAGCAGGGGGGCGAGGGCGGAGAAGACGCCCAGGCACAGCTCCGGCAGCGTGGTGAGCACGCTGACCTCGACACCGGTGAGCCCGAACGTGTCCTGGAGCTCGCCCAGGAGCGGGGGAACGCCGGTGATGGCCGCCCGCAGGTTGAGGGTCAGCAGGACCAGGCCGGCGAGGGTCCAGATCGCTGCGGAACGAGTGGTACGGGGAGAGGAGGTCATGTCGCCTTCGTCCTGCGCGGCAGCGTGTCGAACGTCGGGTGCGGGCAGTGGTCGGACGTCGGGTGCGGGCAGTGCTCGGACGTCGGGTGCGGACAGGGGGAGACGTCCTGCTCCGGTCCCGTCCCGGTCGGTCCCGCCGGAACGGGACCGGCCGGGACGGAATCAGCGGGTGCCGCCCCGTGGCCGGGGTTCAGACGGGGAACTCCCGGTTGCCGAGGTGCTGCGGGCGCGGCCTGGCCGCCGCGAAGGGGGCCTCCAGCGTGTTCTCGACGCTGTTGTAGACGATGAAGATGTTGGAGCGGGGGAACGGCGTGATGTTGCCGCTGGAAGCGTGCAGCAGGTTCGAGTCGAACATCACCGCGGTCCCGGCGGGGCCCGTGACCTGCTCGATGCCATGCTGCTCGGCCATCCGCGTCAGATGGTCCGGATCGGGGGAGCCGACCGGCAGGCGCTCCACGCGCAGCGACTCCTTGTGGTAGTCGGGCGGTGTCTCCCCGACCGTGGGGACGAACGTCGTGTGCGTGCCCGGCATGACCATGAGCGGGCCGTTGCACGGGAGGTTCTCGCTCAGCGCGATGGACACGCTGAACGCCCGCGGCCGGGGCATGCCGTCCTCCGAGTGCCAGGTCTCGAAGTCGGAGTGCCAGTCGAACGGGGCGCCGCCGAACCCGGGCTTGTAGTTGACCCGGCTCTGGTGGATGTACACGTCCGAGCCGAGGACCTGCCGTGCGATGTCCGTGAGCCGGGGCGAGTGCAGCAGACCGGCGAACAGCTCGCTGACCTTCTCGACCTCGAACACCGAGCGCACCCGGTCGGACCCCGGCTCCAGGATGACGCGTTCACTCGCGCGCAGCGCCGGGTCGGAGCCGAGCCGCCGCAACTCGGCGCGGTACGCCTCCACTTCCCGCGGCGACAGCAGGTGGTCGAGGACCAGGTAGCCGCTGGACCGGTAGCGGGCCAGCTGTTCCTCGTCGAGCGGGCCCGGCGCGTCACCCCACACCACGGGGTCGACCCGCGGCTGGGGCACGGCCTCGCCGCTGACTCGGGTCGGGTACAGGTCAGGACGCACAGTGGTGTTCATACAGCGCTCTCCTTCGGAGCCGATCGTGCCGTGCGAGTGCCCGGTTCGCGGGCCGGGCTGCCGTCTCAGGCCGTATCCGCGCCCTCCGCGTCGGTGAGCAGCGGGTACGTGCCGTTCTCGTCGTGGTCCTCCCGGCCGGTCATGGGCGGGTTGAAGACGCAGATGTAGCGGGAGTCGGTCCTGGGGCGCAGGGTGTGCCGTTCGTGGCCGTCGAGGAGGTACATCGTCCCGGGGGTGAGCCAGTGCTTCTCCCCGGTCTCCTCGTTGGTCAGCTCGGACTCCCCTTCGACGCACAGCACCGCTTCGACGTGGTGGGCGTACCACATGAACGTCTCGGTGCCGGCGTAGACGGTGGTCTCGTGCAGGGAGAAGCCGGCCCGCTCCCGGGCGAGGACGATCCTCTTGCTCTCCCAGGTGCCGGACCTGGATTTGACGTGCCGGTCGGTGCCCTCGATGTCGCTGAATGAACGGACGATCACGACGGGTCATGCCCCCTTGAGTCGTGGATGGGCGGAAGCGGCCTCGCTCACGGTGCGGGCGCCTGCCTTCGGACGCTCGCTCGCATCTGCCTCGGGTGGGACGGGCGGAACCGCGTACCACTGCGCGGGCCGCGCACTCGTAGACCCCGCAAGAGGGAAATACGGCCACGGGTGATCCTGGCCGGACCACTGGCCCATGGCGCCGGCGCACCGCGGAATCTTGGCGTCCGCCTGGTCAGCCCATTAGACCAACAGGGGCGCCGGGTATCAACCATGGGTGCGCGGGGGGCCGTTGCCGCTTCCGATCGCGTATTTTCGGCCAACTGACCGGCTCCAGCCGTGAGTTGATCTTGGCGGACCGCTGTGTACCCGCGCCCGTCGGCTCCACGCCGGGGGAGGACACCTGCTTCACAAAACCTTCGAATCGCCGCACCGGTCCCTGCCGATTCCACCCCTGTGACGCCTGGGCGCACCCACGCGGAGACAGCCGTGCCGGAGGCGTCCGCGGCACGGCCGGTTCCGATCGCTAACGAGCCCGTGCCCCGTTCAGGGATGCCACGCTGACAGCGCTACGACCAGAAGTTGTCCGAAC
Organism: Streptomyces achromogenes subsp. achromogenes; assembly: GCF_000720835.1. Classification (GTDB taxonomy): domain Bacteria; phylum Actinomycetota; class Actinomycetes; order Streptomycetales; family Streptomycetaceae; genus Streptomyces; species Streptomyces achromogenes. The sequence goes on from NZ_JODT01000043.1 coordinate 4,024, forward strand.
GCGGCAGGCGGACGGCGTATCGGAGACCATCCGCGCGCACGGTGATCCGGACATACCGGCTGGGGGCCGATATGGAAGCTCAGCTCCATCACAGCGATCGACCGGGAGGCCTGGTCCCCGGCGGGCCAGTGCCTCATCTGGTCCCCGTGGACCAGCTTCAGCCGGCCGACTCCCCCCGCCTCGCGGGCGAGGACGAGCAGCATGCGCGGAGGCTGGCCGAGAGCGAGACCGAATGGCCGCCGATCCTGGTCCACCGGACCACCATGCATGTGATCGACGGGATGCACAGACTCCGCGCGGCGAAGGAGAAAGGGTGGCACTCCATCAAGGCGGAGTTCTTCGACGGCACCGCGGAGGCGGCCTTCGTCGAAGCCGTACGGGCCAACATCCGGCACGGCCTCCCCCTGTCCCTGGAGGACCGGCGGTCGGCGGCCGAACGCATCGTCGCTTCCCGGCAGGACATGTCCGACCGGGCGATCGCCGAATGCACGGGCCTGTCCACCAAGACGGTCGGCGGCATCCGCCGGCGGCTGAACGGCGGGTCCTCGCGCCAGGAAGTGCGGCTGGGCAGGGACGGCCGCCGCCGGCCGCTCAGCGCCGCCGAGGGAAGACGGCGTGCGGCCGAGGCGCTGACGGCCCGCCCGCACGCCCCGTTGCGGCAGATCGCGAAGGCGGCGGGGGTCTCCGTGGGCACCGCACACGACGTCAGGGAACGGGTGCGGCGTGGCGAAGACCCCGTCGTGCCCAGGGACCGCGAAGAACCGCGACGGCCCGGAGGCCGCCAGGAGCCCGGGGCGGTGGCCGGGGAGGCCGCGGTCACCGCGGAGGAACTGGAGCGGAAGGCACGCAACATGAGGGCCCGGCTGCAGTCGCTGCGGCGGGACCCCTCCCTCAGGTTCTCGGAATCGGGCAGAGAGCTGCTGCGGTGGCTCTTCCTGCAGTACCAGGCCAAGGCGAAATATCCGCACGTCGTCGAGAACATCCCGCCGCACCTGGCGGAAACCGTCGCCGAACTGGCCCTCCAGTGCTCGGACATGTGGCGGAGCCTCGCCCAGGAACTCGAAGACCGCGCGGGACGGGCGGACTAGCGGGCACCGCGGTGTTCAACCGGCGACAATCCACACTTGAACAGAGAATCGGCCGGAGGCGGCAGTGTGCGGCGGAGCCCCTCGGTCGCCGGGTTGTTCAACCCCGGCGACCGAGGGGCTCCGCTGGTTTTTTCGTGGGTGAGGTCTGAAAACTGGTGTCCCGGACGCGTTCGGACACCGGCGGGCCCTTTTCCCATGGAGGACATGTGCTTTTCTCGTACGCGCCGACGACGGCCACACCACTCGCGGCTCACGAATTACTGGTCTTTCTGCTCCAAGTGGCATTGCTGTTGTTGTCGGCGCTGTTCTTCGGCAGGATCGCCGCCCGCGCCGGCCTGCCCGCGGTCGTCGGCGAACTCCTCGTGGGAGTCGTCCTCGGCCCTTCCGTGCTCCAGCGCCTGGCCCCCGGACTGTCGGGCTGGCTCTTTCCCGGCGGCCGGGAACAGGCGCACCTGCTGGACGCCGTCGCCCAGCTCGGGGTGCTGCTGCTCGTCGGCGTCACGGGCATGCACCTGGATCTGGGGCTGGTGCGCCGGCGCGGCAGGACGGCCGTGCTGGTCAGCGCCGGCGGCCTGATCGTCCCGCTCGGCCTCGGTGTCGGTACGGCGTTCCTGGTGCCCGCCGCACTGGTCCCGGAGGGTACCGAGCGGGGCGTCTTCGCACTGTTCCTCGGCGTCGCGATGTGCGTGAGCGCGATCCCGGTCATCGCCAAGACGCTGATGGAGATGCGACTGCTGCACCGCACCGTCGGCCAGCTCACCCTGACCGCGGGAGTGATCGACGACGTCTTCGGCTGGTTCACGCTGTCCGTCGTCTCGTCGATCGCCGTCACCGGCATCAGCGGCGCACCGGTCGTGGAGGCACTCGCCTCGGTGGCGGTCGTGGCGGTCGTGGCACTGACCGCCGGACGGTGGGCGGTGCGGCACGCCTTCCGGCTGGCGCGCACGAGCCCGGAACCGGGGGTACCGGCCGCCACGGCGGCCGGGGTGATCCTGCTGGCGGCGGCCGCCACCCACGCGCTGCACCTGGAGCCGGTCCTCGGCGCGTTCCTCGGCGGTGTCCTCGTCGGACGGGAAGGGAAGGTCGAGCCGGCCCGGCTGGCCCCGCTCCGCACCATCGCCCTGTCCGTGCTGGCGCCGGTCTTCTTCGCCACCGCGGGTCTTCGCATGGACCTCGGCGCGCTGGCGGATCCCGGTGTCGCCCTGGCCGGGCTGGGCGTGCTCGCGGTCGCCGTCCTCGGCAAGTTCCTCGGCGTGTGGGCCGGCGCGAGCGTGAGCGGCCTCGGCCGGTGGGAGGCGCTGGCCCTGGGGGCCGGACTCAACGCGCGGGGGGTCATCGAGATCGTGGTGGGAATGGTGGGGCTGCGGCTCGGCATTCTCAGCGTGGCGGCGTACACCATCGTGGTGCTCGTCGCCGTGGTGACCTCCCTCTTGGCCCCGCCGATCCTGCGCCTGGCTATGGCGCGCGTCGAGCGAACGGCCGAGGAGGAAATCCGGGAGGCCGAGCAAAGGGAGTGGAGCGCGCTGTCCTGACCCGGCGCCTCCCGGACCTGTTTGACACAGCGGAATGCGGTCCGGCACATTCGTGACCCGGATACCGGCGCGGCACGGAACACGGAATCGCGTGCCCCGGCGAAAGCCTCGTGGCACGACTCCGAGAGTTGATTGCCCCTTCGGACGCGGCATCTCGCATGAAAAGAGCGGCTCCTCGAAGGAAAGAGAAATGTGCCGCCCGCCGCCCCTGGAAAACCCGGCCACCCCACTTCGGAAGGTATGGCGACCATGAACGACCGGCTTCTCGCTCTCATCCAGGACGTCATCGAGGAGGTCAACGAACGCAGGGACGAGAAGATCCCCGTCACGGAACTGACCTCCCTCGCCCTCTACGGGGACAACGGAGTCTTCGACTCCATGCAGCTGGTCAACTTCCTGACCCAGGTGGAGGAGGCCGTGGAGGACGAGTACGGCGAGGAGATCTCGCTGACCTCCGAGAAGGCCGTCTCCCAGCGGGTGAGCCCGTTCGGCAGGGTGAGCCGGCTCGCCGAGTTCATCGAGGCCGAGCTGGCCGAGGCCGGTGTCGCCGTCTCCCAGCCGGTGTGACCGGCCCGGGCCGCCTGATGATCGCCCTAGTCACCGGAACCAGGACCGGCGTGGGAAAGGCCCTGGCCGAACACTTCCTCGACCGCGGGGACACGGTGATCGGCTGCAGCCGCAGGCCGTCGAGCATCCGGCACCCCGCCTACCGCCATCACGAGATCGACCTGACCGACGCGGCACAGGCACGGTCCATGTTCCGCGCCGTCCGCCGCGAGTTCGGACACCTGGACGCACTGGTCAACAACGCCGGCACCTCGGTCATGAACCACTTCATGATGACGCCGGAGAAGACGGCCCGCGCCCTCTTCGACCTCAACTTCTTCGCGGTGCTCAACTGCTGCCGGGAGGCCGCCAAACTGCTGCAGAGGAGCCCCGAGGGGTCCGCGGCGATCCTCAACGTCTCGACGGTCGCCGTGCCGTGGGCGCTGGACGGCCAGCTCGTCTACTCGGCGAGCAAGAGCGCCGTGGAGCAGCTGACCCGCGTCATGAGCAAGGAACTGGCCGCGTTCGGCATACGGGTCAACGGGATCGGTCTGCCGCCGGTGCGCACCGTCCTCACCCGCACCCTCGCACCGGAAACCCTCGACGCCGTCGTGGAGCGGCAGACGATCGGGCGGATGTGCGAGATGGACGACATCGTCGGCCCCGTCGACTTCCTGACCACGGGCCACTCGGCCTTCGTCACCGGAGAGACGCTGTACCTGGGAGGAGTCCAATGAGGGACACCCTGACCGAGAGGCTGGAGCGGTGGGGCGACCGCACCGCCGTCGTCCACCACTCGTCCCGCCACACCTACGCGGAACTGGCCGGGGAGATCCGGCGGATCGAGACGCTGCTGGACGAGGCGGGAGTGAAACCGCACGAAGCCGTCGTCCTGAAAGGCGACTTCTCCTTCTCCCAGATCGCCGCGCTCTTCGCGCTCTACCGCCGCAAGGCCGTGGTGGTGCCCGTCGTGACGTTCACCGAGACGACCCTGGAGGCCGTCCGCGACGCCTGCCGCCCCCGGCACGTCGTGCACGTGGAGGACGAGGTCACCGTCGCACCGTTCGACTCGCCCCCGGGCGAGGCGGCGGAACTCTACGGAGCCCTGATCGCGTCCGGCTCGGCCGGGCTCGTCCTCCTCTCCAGCGGATCGACGGGGGCGCCCAAGGCGGTCCTGCACGACTTCGACGCCCTGGTGGCGGAGAGGATCGGCACGGGCGAACGCGTGGGCAAAAAGCCCCCGCACATCCTGCTGTTCCTGCTCGCCGACCACATCGGAGGGATCAACTCGCTGCTCGGCGTCGTACGCGGCGCGGCGACCGCCGTGGTGCCGGCCAAGCGCACACCCGAGGAGATCTGCCGGCTGGTCGAGGCCTACGGCATCCGCCTGCTGCCGACCAGCCCCACCTTCCTCAACCTCATCCTCATCGGCGACTTCCACGAGAAGTTCGACCTCTCCAGCCTGCGGCTGATCACCTACGGGACCGAACCCATGCCGGAGGAACTGCTCAAGCGCGTCCACGCCGCCTTCCCACGGGCCCGGCTGCTGCAGACGTTCGGGACCAGCGAGACCGGCATCTCCACCACGCAGAGCGAGTCGTCGTCCAGCACGTACTTCCGGATCTCCGACGAGGGAGTCGAGTACCGGGTGGTGGACGGAGAACTCCAACTGCGCACCCGGACCCAGTTCATGGGCTACCTCAACTACTCCGACGAGGCCGTCACCTCCGACGGCTGGTTCCGCACCGGGGACCTCGTGGAGGAGAACGCGGACGGCTACATCAAGGTCAAGGGCCGCGCCAAGGAGATCATCAACGTCGGCGGCGAGAAGGTCCTCCCGCTCGAACTCGAATCGATCCTCATGGGCAGCCCCCGCATCGCCTACTGCGCCGTCTACGGAAAGCCCAACTCCATCACGGGACAGGCCGTGCACGTCGACGTCAAACCCGACGGCGCGATGACCAGGGCCGAAGTGCGCCGGCACGTCCGCGAGTTCCTGGACGGCAAGGTCGAGCCGTTCAAGATGCCCGCCAAGGTGACCGTGATCGACGAGATACCCGTATCGGCCCGGTTCAAGAAGCAGAGGAGCCGGCCGTGACCGACGTGGTCGTCATAGGCGCGGGCAAGTTCGCCCGTGAAGTGGCCCGTTACACCGAGGAATCCGGATACGGCGTCGCACGCTACCTCGCCGTCGAAGGGGAGGAGGTCCACGCGCCGGACGGAACCTGGACGAAACTCGCCGCGCACCCGCCGGACGAGGGCACGAAGGTCGTCCTCGCCGTGTCCGGCATGAAGCAGCGGCGCGAGGTGATCGAGGAGTACATCACTCCCCGCGGATGGCAGGCGGTCAACGTCGTCCACCCCTCCTCACGGGTCGACCCCGCGGCGATCGGAGGACAGGGCAACATCATCGGACCGGACAACTACGTCGGCGTGCGCACCGTCCTCGGAAGCTACAACGTCGTCAACTACCGGTGTACGTTCGGGCACCACTCCCGGATCGGCTCGGGCAACTTCTTCGCCCCGAACTTCCACGCCGGCAACAGCGTGGAGATCGGGGACGGGAACTTCTTCGGCCTGGCCTGCACCGTCGCCCCCGAGGTCCGCATCGGCGACACCTGCCGGTTCCAGGCGGGTCTCACCCTCTTCGAGAACGCCGCGAGCGGATTCTCCTACCTCTCCCCGAGCCGCATCAAAGCCATCAAGTCCACCGAGTCGTGAAGGAAGCACCCATGAACCGATCGACCGTCGCCATCATCGGAGCCGGCCCCGCCGGCTGCACCGCCGCCCTCACCCTGCACCGGCTCGGTCACACACCGGTCGTCTACGAGCGGGACACCTTCCCCCGCTACCGGGTCGGCGAGTCCTTCCTCCCCGGTTCGCTGTCCATCTTCCACCGGCTCGGCCTGCAGGACCGGATCGACGCCGCCGGTTTCGTCAAGAAGCCCTCGGCGACGTTCCTGTGGGGACGCGACGAGGCCCCGTGGACCTTCTCCTTCACCACACCGCGGACCTCGCCGTGGGTCTTCGACCACGCCATCCAGGTGCAGCGCAAGGAGTTCGACCAGCTGCTCCTCGACGAGGTCAGGGAACGCGGCATCGAGGTGCACGAGAACACACCGGTGTCCCACGTCGACATAGCGGACCCCGACAGGGTGTCGCTCACCGCAGGCCGGGGAGAGACCGCCAAGCGCCTGGAGTTCGACTTCGTGATCGACGCCGGCGGCTCCAACGGACCACTGGCCCGCAAGCTCGACGTACGACGCTACGACGAGTTCTACAAGAGCTTCGCCATCTGGTCCTACTTCCGCCGCCCCGACCCCTTCGAGGGCGACCTCAAGGGGACGACGTACTCCATCACCTTCGAGGACGGCTGGGTGTGGATGATCCCGCTCAAGGACGACCTCTTCAGCGTCGGACTGGTCGTCGACCGCTCCAAGGCGAGCGAGGTGAAGCAGGCCGGCCCCGAACGCTTCTACCGGGAGACCCTCGCCAAGGCCGACCGCGCCAAGGAGATCCTCGGGGACGCCGAGATGGTCGAGGAGGTACGGGTCGTCCACGACTGGTCGTACGACTCCGAGGTGTACTCCGGCGGACGCTACTTCCTCTCCGGCGACTCCGCCTGCTTCACCGACCCGCTGTTCTCCCAGGGCGTCCACCTGGCCACGCAGTCGGCCGTCTCGGCCGCCGCCGCGATCGACCGGATCGCCCAGCGCGAAGCGGAGAGGGACGAGGTCCACGCCTGGTACAACCGCGCCTACCGGGAAACCTACGAGCAGTACCACGAGTTCCTCGCCTCCTTCTACACGCTGGCCTCCTTCACCGAGCCGGAGTCCGAGTTCTGGTCGAAGCGGCGCATCAGCGCATCCGACGACGGGCGCCTGAACCGCAAGCGCTGGTTCACCCGGCTGGCCGCCTCCAGCGGCGACGGCACCCTGTCGGTGGCCGACTTCCGCGACCGCGCGACCACCATGATGAGCATCGGACGCCACCAACGCATGGAACTGAGCGACGAGTTCACCGACGACGAGCTCAACCCCGCCCGCGTACGCTGGATCAGCCGGCTGACCAAGCGGCTCAACCGCATCAAGCGCCTGGAGTGGAACGGCGCGGAGGTCACCCTCAAGCCGTACTACAAGGTGGATCCCGAGACCTTCCGTCTGGAGCCCAAGCAGGTGCTCGCCAACGAGGACGGCCTCGACATGATCAAGTGGCCGCTGGAGGAACGGCACCGGCAGATCCTCAGCCGTCTCCTCAAGGAGGAGGTCGGCTACAAGGAGCTGATCCGCGAACTGAGCGACGCCGACCAGCAGGAACTCAGCTCACAGATCGTCATCCGCCTCATGGAGGCCGGCCTGCTCACCGGCTACGACAAGAACGGCGAGCAGGTCGTCATCCAGGACCGCCTCCGCTTCGACGGCGTGGGCACGGAGTACGAGGTCTGACGCCGGTCCGCGTCAACGCGGACTCGGCCGCCGGGTCACCGAGCCCCGGCCGTCGGGTCCGCGGCGGTGAGCGCGGCGGTGATCCGGGAGCGATCCGGAACCGGCCCGTACCCGTACCTCGCCGAGAACCGTCCGCGACCACCGCCGGAAGGAGGAGCGACACTGTCGGCCGTCGACGCCCTGCCCGCCACCGGTGAGTGCCACCTCTGGTCGGTGCCCGTCCGGGCCCGCCCCGAGTGGGAAGCCCTGCTGTCCCCCGACGAGGCGGCCCGCGCCGCGGCGATGCCCAGGGGCGTACGGCGGGACCTGCTCGTCACCTCGCGCGCGGCGCAGCGCCTGGTCGCCCACCGGTACACCGGCAGGCCGGCCCGAGGCGTGCGCATAGAACGCGCCTGCGCCCGCTGCGGCGCCGGCCACGGCCGCCCCCGGGTCCTCCACGGCGGGTACGACTACTCGGTCACCCACACCCGCCGGAGGGTCCTCATCGCGGTCGTGACCGAGGGCCGCGTGGGCATCGACCTCGACACCTCCCCGTACCCCGGTGTCCTGCGGCGTCTCATCGCCCGCATCACGACCCCCGGTGAACGCGCGGCCCTGTCCCGGCTGCCCGCGCGGGAGCTGCCGGAGGCGTTCACCCGGCTCTGGTCGCGGAAGGAGGCCGTCGTCAAACTCACGGGACACGGCCTGGCCGCCCGGCTGGACCGGATCGAGGTGCGGGGCGACCTCGCCCGGCCCGTGGGGAGCCCCGCCGAGGACTGGCCCGCGTTCCCGATCCACCTGCGGGACGCCCCGGTGGAGGGAGACCGGATCGCCGCGATCGCCAGCACGCGCCGGATCACCGCCCTCGCACCGCGGTCGCTGTCCGCCCCGGCCGCCACCGGCACCACTCGATCCGCCTGAAGCGAAGGGAACAACGATGACAGCCTCTCCGTCGGAGAAGACCGGCACCGCCGTCCGCTACCGCACGCCCACTCCGGACGACGCCGTAGCCGTGTGGCGGATGGTGCTCGACGAGCCGATGCTGGACGACAACAGCCCGTACCACTACAGGCTGTGGTTCCGGGACTTCGCCGAGACCTCCATGGTGGCCACCGCCGGCGACGACATCGTGGGCTTCCTGACGGGCTACCGCCGACCCGACGCACCGGACACGTTCTTCATCTGGCAGGCGGCGGTCACACCCGGCACCGGCATCTCGGGCCTCGGCATCGACCTCCTCGTGCACGCGATCGACCCCCAGCTGGGCCTGGGGGCGAAGTACGTGGAGACGAGTGTCTCCCGGCAGAACAAGGCCATCGTGATGCTGCTGCACATGGTCGCCACGACGTACGACGCCGACACCCACACCGAACTGCTGTTCCGCGCGGAGGACCTCCCGGGCGGCGACCACGACGAGGTCCTCCACCGCATCGGGCCACTGAACCCCCGCACCTGAAGCCGGGGAGCCATGTGCGGCTTGTCGATCTGCCGTGGCGGGGACAACCGTCTTGAGTGGACGGGGGCTACTGGGGAATGGCGATGCTGTACGAAGGGCTCTATCTCGCGGTACTGGTCCTGACGGCGGGCGCGATCGGGTACCGGATCGTCGTCGCCGTGAGGATCGCGCTGATGCTGAGGGCGGAGGTGACGGTCCGCGAGGATCTGTCCGTGGAGGAGTTGGCCTACCTCGCGGGCGGGTCGCGCCGGACGGTGGCGACGGTGCTGTTCCGCATGGTGGGGCAGGGGCGTCTGGCCGTGGCGGAGGACGGCACGGTCACCGTCCCCGAGGGCAGCTACGCGGCCGGCGCGGCGACCGGTGTCGAGCGGGCGCTCATCGAGGCGGCGGGCATCTCCCGCAGTGAACGGGTGGGCAAGCTGGTCGCCCAGGCCGCCGCGAGCCGCGCGGTACGGTCGGTCGGGGACCGCCTGCGGGCGGAGGGCCTGCTGATCCACCCCGCCCTGTGGCGCCGGCAGTATCGTGCCCGGCGTCTGCTGTGGTGGTCGGCGGCGCTCGCGCCCGTGCCGGCGGTGTGGGAACTCACCGCCGGTACCGCTGACCGTTGGTGGGCCGGTGTGGCCCTGGCGGCCGGCGCGGCCCTCACCGCCACGCTCGTCAAGCCGGCCCAGGCCCAGGTGCCGTACCGGGTCCGGTCGGCACTCGGCAGCCTGCGCGGCGAACGCGAGCGTCCCGCCCGGTGGCGCCGGGCAGACGCCCTGGCCGCCCTTGCCGTCACCCCTGTGGGCGCGGTGGCCCTCGACGGACTGTCCGCCGCCCGAGAGCCGGAATTCAGGGAGTTGGTCACGCCCGAGACCTGGAGGGCCGGGGACCCGGCCTTCGGCGGCGCCTCCGCCACCGGGTTCGGCACGTTCGGGGACTGGAGTGCCGGCGGGTACGCCGGAGCGTGCGGCGGCGGTGACGGAGGTGGGTGCGGAAGCGCGGGGGAGTGAGGATGCCGACGGGACGGACGCGCTTCCTCGGGGCGGCGCCGTATGGGTACTCAGGGACGACGCGGGGACGAAGCCGCCGCCGCGCAGGTGGGGTCGTGCGCCGGTAGCCGTCCCGTGCGCAAGCAGGCGTTGACGCGCTCGTCGACACAGGCGTTGCCGTACTCGCCGTACAGCCCGTGCTGCCGGGCACCCGACACGGTGAGCAGCCGGGAGGTGGGCCACTGCTCGTGCACGGCCTCCGCGCCGGTGTAGGGGGTGCGGGGGTCTCCGGTGGCGGCGACCAGCAGGGCGGGGACGTCGTTGTCGAGCACGGTCGGCGCCTCGGCGGGCCGCTTCCAGAACTCGCACGGGGTGTTGTTGCCGGCCACCGGCCCGGTGAGGGGGTAGCGCTCGCGGGATGCCTCGATCGCACGCCGGTAGCTGCCGATGCCGCGCCGCCGGGAGAACCCTGAAACCGGGTGGGGTGATCCCCGGAAAGGACCCGCCCCGGCGGATCCGGGGCGGGCGACAAATGGCTCGACACCGGTGGAGGTGATCGGGGACGCTTCGCGCGATGACCAGAATCGATGACACGCCACCCGCGTGGGACGAGCGCACGCAGCTCACCACATTCCTCGACTACGCACGTGACACCGCCCGCGCCAAGTGCGCCGGCGTCTCCGCGGAGAACGCGCGCACAGCGCCTCTGCCGAGCTCACCGCTGATGACCCTGAGCGGAGTGGTCAACCACCTCCGCTGGGTCGAGTACTACTGGTTCCAAGTGGTCTTCCTCGGTGAGGAGGACCAGGGCCCGTGGACCGAGGAGGACCCCGACCGCGAGATGCGGATCGCCGTCGACTTCCCGCTCACCCAGTTGCTCGACGAATACGCCGGACAATGCGATCGCTACCGCCGGCTGGTCGCCGCGAACGCCCTGGACAAGCAGGCCCAGCGTCCCGTCCGCGACGGCCTCCACGTCGACCTGCGCTGGATCCTCCTCCACCTCATCGAGGAGACGGCCCGCCACAACGGCCACCTGGACATCCTGCGCGAGATGCTCGACGGCACGACCGGCGACTAGATCAGGCGGACACCGCGGGCGGATCCTCGGCACCGTGACCGGCCGCCGCCGGGTCCGCAGCGGGACCGGGCGGCGGCCGGGCGGTGGTGGTGTCAGGACGCCGTGCAGGTGCCGAGCGTGGGAGCGGCCGAGTTGCCGTTCTTCATGACCGTGAAGCCGAAACTGGTCGAGGCGTCCGCCGCGAGGCTGCCGTTGTAGGCGGTGGAGCGCACCGTCGCGACATCACCGTTCCAGGTCGGGCTGCCGTTCCACAGAGAGGACACCTTCTGCCCGGAGGGGAAGGTGAGGGTCACGGTCCAGCCGGTGATCGGCGCGGTGCCGGCCGTCACGGTGACCTGGCCGTTGTAGCCGTCGTTCCAGTCGGAGGTGCGGGCGTAGTCGACGGTGCACGCCGCACCGGGGTTGCCGCCGCCGTCACCCCCGCCCCCGTCGCCGCTCCCGGTCCCGCCGAGCGTCGTCAGGACGGAGGTGTACGCGGGCTTCGCGGCGTAGTTGGAGTCGAAGAGGAGCGGGGTGCCGCTGGAGCGCCAGGAGTATTTGTCGGTGATGCCCCAGACGGTGATGCCGGTGCAGCGGGTGACCGCGAGGCAGGCCTTGACGACGTTGGCGTAGTTGCCGGCCTGTGCGGTGCCGGAGCCCTCGATGTCGAGTTCGGTGATCTGGACGTCGACGCCGAGGTCGGCGAAGCGCTGGAGGTTGGCCTGGTAGTCGGAAGGGACCGGGGAGGCGCTGTTGAAGTGGGACTGGAAGCCGACGCAGTCGATGGGGACGCCGCGGGCCTTGAAGTCCTTGACCATGGCGTAGACGGCGTTGCTCTTGGCGTTGACACCGTCGGTGTTGTAGTCGTTGTAGCAGAGTTTGGCGTCGGGGTCGGCGGTACGGGCGGTGCGGAAGGCTTCCTCGATGAAGCCGTTGCCGAGCTTGTCCTGGAAGGGCGAGCTGCGCCGGGCGCCGCTGGTGCCGTCCTGGAAGGCCTCGTTGACGACGTCCCAGGCGTAGATCTTGCCCTTGTAGTGCTGCATGACCTGGGTGATGTGGTTGTTCATGGCGGTGCGCAGGTCACTGGCGCCCAGGCCGGAGACCCAGGAGGGCAGCTGGGAGTGCCAGACCAGGGTGTGTCCGCGCAGCTTCATGCCCTGGCTCTGGGCGTGGGCGGCGATCTGGTCGGCGGCGCCGAAGGTGAAGGTGTTGCGCGTGGGTTCGGTGGCGTCCCACTTCATCTCGTTCTCCGGCGTGACCGCGTTGAACTCGCGGTCGAGGGTGCCGGCGTAGGCGGACTCGCCGAGGTGGTTCGCCGCGACCGCGGTGCCGAAGTAGCGGCCCTTGGCCGCCGCGGCGGAGCCGAGGGTGTCCTCGGCCGCGGTCGCGCTGTGCGACAGGGCCGTGACCATCGTCGCGGCGAGCAGCGCGGTGGTGACCGCCCCCGCTGTCCGCCGGGGCAGTGATCTAGTCATGAGCATGCCATCTCCTCCGTCGAAACTTTCGCACATATGATCGAATGTGACGGCGAGATTACGAACCTGAGCGGCGTCGGTCAACGGGTCGCGCGGGTTCGAATGTTTCGAGACGTTCAGCACCGCCGTACGTTCGGTCGTGGGGCTCAACAACGGGGCGGGGACGGCCTGTTGCGGCACTAGAATCGCCGAGCCGAGGAACAAGGGGGGAGCATGGCCGTCGCCATGGTCGATGCCGTCAGGCTCGCGAAAGCGAACCGACGAAGGTACGAACGTCTGGTCGAGTGCCAGGAGGAGCTCGGTCAGCGGGCCACCGCGGAGAACGCCGCCCAGCAGAAGGCACGGCAGACGCTCTACGACGAGGCCCTCGTCCCCTTCCGCGACGCCTTCCAGCGCCTCAAGCGCGTCGATCTGGTCGAGTTGGCCGAGATCGAGCTGCCGGCCGTCGGCGGCGAGGTGGGCGTCGAGTTCCGCCGGCTGCGCGAGGGCGCCGTGACGGCCGCCGTCGGCGCGCTGGCGGGCGGCGCGCTCGCCGGTTCGGGAGCCGGGGCAGGCGCCTTCCTCGCGGTCGGAGCCTTCGCCACCGCCTCCACCGGTACGGCGATCTCGGGGCTGTCCGGGGCGGCGGCCACCAGCGCCACGCTCGCCTGGCTGGGCGGCGGGTCCCTCGCCGCGGGCGGTGGCGGGGTGGCGGCCGGGACCACGGTGCTGTCCCTGATCGTCGCGGCTCCGGCCGTCCTCTCGCTGGCCGCCGTCGCGGAGTGGCAGAGCCGCAGAGCCCGGCGCGGCCAACGGCAGATGGCCGAGGACCTGGAGCGGGCCGAGACGGAGATGCGGGAAGTCGAGGAGGCGGCCTCCGCCCTGTACGAGCGCAGCAAGCGGATGCGGCGCCTCCTGCGGGACCTCCGGTACGTCCTGGTGCAGCGGCTGCCCTCGTTCACCGCGCTGGTCGAAGCGTGCGACGACTACGCCCGGTACGACGCCCGTCGGCGCGCCGAGGTGGCGGCGATGGTGGATCTCGCCGGCCTCGCCGTCATGGTCATGAGCTGCCCGATCACCGACGCGGAGGGACGGATGACCGAGGAGTCGGGGCGGGTCGTCGCCGACGCCGAGGCCCGGCTGCGGGCCATGGACACCGAGTCGTGAGTTCCGTACCCGGCGCCGTGGGGCGCTCGGTGATCCCCCATGGCACCGACCACGCCGTCTGGGCCGTCGCCGACGCGGCCACCCGGCGGCTGGCGGCGGCGACCGTCGAGACGCTGCGGACCCAGGAGACGGTGCGGAAGCTGGCGCGGCGCTACGCGAACGTCACCAACGCCCAGCGCGCGGGCCATCTCTTCGAGGTGATGCACGAGCTGTCCTTCAACCGGCGTGCGATCCTGGCCGGTTCCCCGGTCCGGGCCCGGGTCACCGAGTGGATGGCGGGCGGATCACAGACCGCCGCGGCCGACCTCCACCTCGTCGACCACGGGACCGTCGTGGGGCAGGCGCAGGCCAAACTCGTGGACAGGGCCACGACCACCGCTCATCAGATCTCCCGGCGGGACTACGCGGGGATGACGCGACTGGTGGCGGCCGACCGGATCGCGGCCGTCGACGACCTCCTGGACCGCCGGCTCGCCATGAATCCCGACGGTGTGCGGTACGCGGACTACTCGGACGCCCGCGCCCATCTGACGGACCGCCTCGAGCACGCCGGCGTGAGCAGCACACCGGTCGGCCTCGCGGACGTCCACCGTGCCGCGCGGGACCCCGTGGGCTGGGCCCGCGGGCAAGCCGTCCGAGCGGCCGGCGGCGAGGCCCTCGCCGCCGGGGCCACCGCAGCCGCCCTCGGTGGCCTGATCGACGGTGTCACCAGCGCCGCGACACAGGCCGCACGCGTACGGGCCGGCGAGACCTCCGCGGCCTGCGCCGCGTTCACGGCCTCGGCCGCCGCCGCACGTGCCGCCGTCAGATCGGGAAGTCTGACCGCGCTGGGCTCGCTGGTCCGAAGCGCCGCGCGGGCCGGCCGCCTCCCGGCCGTCCTCGGCGGCGGCGACCTCCCCTTCGCCACCGCCCGAGCGGCGTACACCGTCGCCGAAGCGGGGCTGGACCTGGCCCGCGGCCGGATCGATACGGGCGAGTTCGCCGCCCTGAGCTGCGAGGCGACCCTGACCACCGCCCTCAGCTGGGCCTGCGGTGCGGTGGCGCAGACGGTCGTGCCCGTGCCCGTGGTCGGCGCCCTCCTCGGCGGGCTCGTCGGTCAGGCCGCCGCCGCGCTGGTCGTCCAAGGCCTGCAGGCCGCCCTGGTCGCGGCCCGCGCGGACGGCGCCGACGACGCTGCCACCGACCTCCTGGAACGCGAACTCCTCACCGCCGCCGCGACCTCCGGCCTGCTCGGCAGCGCGATCGGCCACCTGGACGACCAGCGGGTCACGCACGCCGCCGCCGTGCTCCTGCCCCGGCTCTCCGGCGTACAGCAGGAGATGGCGACGAGCGACCCGGCCGGCGCCCTGCCGGCCCTCGCCGAGCTGACCCGCACGGTCGGCGGCCGGCCCGTCTTCGCGACCCAGGCCGAGTTCGACCGGTGGATGGCGGACGACGACACCGTGCTGAGACTCGACCCCAACTGGTGACAGGGCCGCGGGACTCGCCGGGCACGACGCGCCGGCCGCGGGTGCCGCTGACAGCCCGGCCATCGGGGAAGGGATGCCGGTGTGCTACCAAGCGCTGATGACCGGCGCGCCGGTCTCGTGCCGCCGCCAGGCCTCGTTGAGGCGCACCAGCCCGTCGGCGGCGGCGATGCCGCGCAGGGACGCGACCTTGCCGTCGGCGACTTCGAACACCACGATGCCCACCACCCGGCCGTCGACCACACCGAGGACGGCCGGGGAGCCGTTGACCAGCGCGATGTGCAGCGCGACGGAGCCACCGGCCAGCCGCCGCTTCGCCGCGGTGGGCTTGAAACCGGCCCGCACGAAGGAGGCGATGCGCTCGGGCGTCGTGTACCGCAGCAGCCGCCTGGCGAGGCCGGCACCGTCCGAGACCACGGTCGCGTCGGCGGTGAGCAGCTCCACCAGCCGATCGGTGCGCCCCGACACGGCCGCGGCGAGGAACTCCTCCACGATCCGGCGCGCGGAGGCGGGGTCCACCTCGCCGCCGCGGCGTCCGGCGGCGAGGTGACGTCGGGCCCGGTGGACATGCTGCTGGCTCGCGGACTCCGTGATGTCGAGGATCCCGGCGATCTCGGCGTGGGAGTACGAGAAGGCCTCGCGCAGGACGTAAGCGGCCCGCTCGACCGGTGAGAGGCGCTCCATGAGGGTCAGTACGGCCATGGACACCGATTCGCGCTGCTCGAAGGTGTCGGCCGGGCCGAGCATCGGGTCACCCTCGAGGAGCGGCTCGGGCAGCCGGTCACCGACGGCGCGCTCGTGACGCGCCTGCGCGGAGCGGAGCCGGTCGAGGCAGAGATTGGTGACGACCTTGGTCAGCCACGCCTCCGGCACCTCGATGCGCTCCCGGTCCGCCGCCTGCCAGCGCAGGAACGCGTCCTGCACGGCGTCCTCGGCGTCGGCTGCCGAGCCGAGCAGGCGGTACGCGAGCGAGGCCAGCCGGCCCCGGCCGGCCTCGAACCGATCGATGGCTGCGCTGTCCATGGGGAGGAGCCTATGCGGCGGCCTTCACACCGTCCCGGTCAGGTGCCGTGGTCAGGCGGCGCTCGCGCTTCGGCAGACCGAAGGTCGGGTGGGCGATGCTCCATCCCGACCCCGTGAGGATGCCCGCCTTGAACCACGCGGCGGGCCGGCCGCCCAGGTACCAGGACGTCGACCGGGCGTCCGCGTCCACCGCCTGGAAGATCGCGTCCCGCCGCCCGAGGCTGATGTGGTTGCCGTGGTACGCCAGCGCGGTGGTCGGGACCGTGCCGCCCGTCAGACGCGCGATGACCGCGGCGGTGGCCTGCATGGTGGTGTAGCCGGCCGAGGCGCACGACATCGGCAGCGGCCTGCCGTTGTCGCCGATCGCGTGGGCGCAGTCACCGACGGCGTAGACGTCCGGGTGCGAGACCGAGCGCATGGTGCGGTCGACGACGATCCGCCCGGTCCCGGTGACCTCCAGGCCGCCGGCGCCCGCGAGGGGGTGTACGGCGAACCCGGCCGACCAGACCGTGACATCGGCCGGGATGGACCTGCCGTCGGCGGTGATCGCCCGGGCCGGCTCGACGGCTTCGACGGCGGTGTGCTCGTGGACGGTCACACCGAGCCGGTCGAAGGCCCGGCGCAGGTGACGGCGGGCCTTGGGGGAGAGCCAGGCGCCCGGCTCGCCGCGGGCGGCGAGCGCGACCGACAGGTCGGGCCGGGACTCGGCGAACTCGGTGGCGGTCTCGATGCCGGTCAGCCCCTCGCCGACGACCAGCACGGTACCGCCCCGGCCCAGCCCGGCCAGGCGTTCACGCAGACGCAGCGCCGAGGACAGGCCGGTCACGTCGAAGGCGTACTCGGCCACGCCGGGCACGCCCTGGTGCGCCACGGAACTGCCCAGCGCGTAAAGAAGCGTGTCGTACGGGAGTTCAGCGTCCGTGCCGTCCGTGCCGGTCACGGCGACGGTCCGGTGCTCGGGGTCGACGCCGGTCACACGCCCGAGGCGCAGCCGCACCCCGGTCCCCGCGAAGACGTCGGCGAGCTTGCGGAACGCGAGGTCCTGGCCGCTCGCGAGCTGATGGAGTCGCATCCGCTCGACGAAGTCGGGCACGGCGTTGACGACGGTGATCTCGACATCGGCGGGGGAGAGCCGGCGGGCCAGGTTCCCGGCGGCGAAGGCCCCGGCGTATCCGGCGCCGAGTACGACGATGCGGTGCTTCACGGCAATGCTCCTGTCTCGTTCGCGTGCCCCTTGAACGGGACGGCGCCCCGATTCCTGACAGAAGTCGGGTGTGACGTGGGTCACCGGAGCGCGGCAAGTCCGGGAGAAGGGGCGGTCGTTCCGCCCTCTGTCCCGGACGGACCCACGGCGGAGCTCCGACCTGCCCGGACAGCCTGGTGCCGTCCGGGACGAACAGCGGTCCTTGTTCTCGTTCCCCGAAGGCCGTCAGGATCGGTGGCGGTCGCCGGGCGACGGGGCGTGGCGAGGGGGAGACCACGCGCCGGAGCCCGGCGACTCGAAGACCGTGGCCGCCCGGCGCCTTCCACGACCGCCCCCGGGGACGCGGACGCTCCCCGGGCGACGACCGTTCCTCTCTTCCGCTCGGCGGCGCTGTCCAACGGCAGTTGGGCCGCCTGATCCCGCGCGGGACGCCACAAGTACAGGGACACCGCCGGAGTCAGGACGCCTGCCAGACCGTTCCGCGTGCCTCGTACTCCAGCATCGTCTCGACGCCGGTCGCGGCGTCCGCTCCGAGTTCGCGTTTGACCAGCCACAGGGCCAGTTCCAGGCCCGAGGTGATGCCGCCCACGGTGACGAGGTCACCGTCGTCGACCACACGGGCGTTCTTGACGAGACCACCGTGTTCCGCGAGGTACGCCTTCGCGCCGTGGTGCGTGGTGCAGGGCCGCCCCCGGGTCAGGCCGGCCGCGGACAGCAGTACCGCTCCGGTGCACAGCGAGCTGATCGTCAGCCCCTCGCGGGGGGCCGCGGCGAGCGCTCGCGGGAGGGTGCCGTTGTCGATCTCGGCCCAGACGCCCGGACCGTCCCGGCGCGTGTAGCCGCCGCCCGGCACCACGATCAGGTCCGTCTCGCGCGGCGCCCAACGGTGCTTGACCTGGATGCCCGTACCGTACCCGCAGCGGATCAGCCCAGGGCGTCCGGTGGTGACGTAGCGGACCTCGACGCCGTTCGCATGGTGCATGGCGGCGGCCGAGAAGACCTCGTAAGGAGCGACGCAGTCCAGTTCCTCGACTCCGTCGAACACCACGATGTCGACCCGCAGCGGCCCCGTCCGGGGCGTCGCGGCCGCCGCCCGGGTACCCGCCGCCGTGGCCGCCAGTGTCCCGGCCCCCAGAGTCGCCGCGCCCGCCGCTGACGTCCGGCGAAGAAACTCTCTGCGTTCCATCGGTGTGCCTCCTGTGTGAGCCGCGAGGGACTTCGGGAAACGGCGAGCGGTCCGTGAACCGCCCCCGGGGGAGTGGTCGTTGGGGACGGCCGGTGAGTTCCCGCGCGGGACGATGTGGCGAACCCGGACGGCGGACGGCGCGGGCCCACCCTCGCGTGACCCGTGCGGCCCGGGCTGCGAGGATGAGGCGCATGAGGGCCGGGTGGTGTTCCCGCACGCTCAGGGCCGCCGTGTTCGCGGCCGTCTGCGTGCTGCTCGCCTCCCTGGGCCACGTCATGATGTCGGGAACCGCCGTGCCCTGGTGGGCCATGGCCGCGGGCGCGGCGGTGACCGGCGGCACGGCCTGGCTGCTGGCCGGACGGGAGCGCGGGGTGACCGCCGTCGGCTCCCTCGCGGTCGCCGCCCAGGCCGTACTCCACGCCTCGTTCGCGCTCACCCAGGCAGCCGTTCACCCCCACGCCCCGGACGCCGGGTCGCTCGGCCGGCGGTGGCTGGGCTGTCTGCTGGGTGGTCCACCGCCGGGTCCCGGCGCGCGGCACGGTGGCATGCCGTCGTTTATGGCCTCCATGGGGCACACAACGGGCGGCACGCACTCCATGGGCGGCACGCACTCCATGGGGTCGATGGACCACATGGGGGCCTCGCACGCTTCCGGCCACGGTATGTCCGGCATGTTCGGCATGTCCTCGGCCGGTATGCTCACCGCCCACCTGCTGGCCGCGCTGCTGTGCGGCCTGTGGCTGGCTTACGGTGAGCGGGCCGCGTTCCGCATCCTGCGGGCCCTCGCCGGGTGGCTCGTCGCTCCGCTGCGCCTGCTCCTCCGGCTGCCCGTGCCGCCCTACCGGTCACGCCTGCGCGCCCGCCGGGGCCGTTCGGACGGCACGCTGCGGCGGCTCCTTCTCACCCGAGCGGTCACCTCCCGGGGGCCGCCGGCGGGGTGCGCTGTCGCCTGACGACAGCCGGCTCCCCGAGGCCGTACACCAGCCGGATTCCCGGGACCGTCGGCGAAGACGACGAGTCGCCGGGTCCTCGCCTCGGGCCTCGGCCGCGCGCTCGCGCGCCCGGCCGCTCACCCCTTTCACCGGTGCCGCTGTGCCCCGCGCGCCGCCCTGTGCGCGCCCGCCGTGGGGCCGGCGCGCCCGGATTCCCGAGAAGGAGAGACAGCAAGGTGCTCACTCCTGCCCTGACCACACCACGCGAAGCCGCGGACCGACGCCCGCAAGACGATGCGATCACGGCCTGGGCACTCGCCGCCCGCGGCGGCGACCCCGATGCCGTCGACCTGTTCGTCCGCGCCCTGCACCGGGACGTCCACCGCTATGTGACGTTCCTCGGAGCCGACCCCCACACCGCCGACGACCTGACCCAGGACACGTTCCTACGGGCCCTGGGCAGCCTGCACCGCTTCGAGGGCCGCTCGTCGGCCCGCACCTGGCTGCTGTCCATCGCCCGCCGCACGCTGATCGACAGCATCCGCCACAACTCGACCCGCCCCCGCCTGTCCGGCACCGGCGACTGGCAGTCGGCCGCCGAACGCGCCCAGCCACGCGGACTGCCCGGCTTCGACGACGGCATCGCCCTCGCCGACCTGCTGGACACGCTCCCCGTCGACCGCCGTGAAGCGTTCGTCCTCACGCAGCTGCTCGGACTTCCCTACGCGGCGGCGGCCGACGTGAGCGGTTGCCCGGTGGGCACGGTGCGCTCACGGGTCGCGCGGGCCCGCACCTCACTGATCGAGTGGCTCTGGGAAGCCGAGCGCTCCGCGCCGGTGCCGGCGACCGCCTGACCACCCGCACACCGCCGCCGCCCGGTACCCGGCCCGGGCGGCGGCAGCCGACTCCCCTGCCCGCGCGGGCGTTACTCACCGGGATCCGGTACCCGGTCCTGGGGATCCGCGGGCCGTCGTGCTCAGCTTTCGACGGCCCGCGCGATCCGCGCGGCGGCCTGGGCGGGCGTGAGGTGCGTGGTGTCGACGACCTCGGCCTCGGCGTGCAGCCATGTGCGGGCCGCTTCGGCGTAAGGGGCGAGGTGGCGCAGACGGAACGGGGAGTCGGGACCGAGGACCGTGTCGCCCGCGATGCGCGCGCGGAGGGTGTCCTTATCGGCATGGAGGACGAAGTGCCGTACCGGAATGGCGTGCCGGGCAAGGCCCGAGCTGATCTCGCGCCAGTACTGCTCGACCAGGACGGTCATGGGCACGATCAAGGTGCCGCCGGTGTAGTCGAGGACCCGGCGCGCGGTCTCGACCACGAGCGACCGCCACGGCGGCCGGTGCTGGAAGTTGTCCGTCGCGGGCAGCCCCGGCGTGATGTCCATGAGTGTCTCGCCGACCTTCTCGGCATCGAACACCCGCGAACCCGGGATCAGTCGCGGCAGGAGCGCACTGGTCGTGGTCTTGCCCGCGCCATGGGTACCGTTCAGCCATACGATCACGGGAGCCGACGCTACCGCGTCAGCGTCTCGGGAACAGGCACCGCGGAAAGCTCGCCAGTGGCGCAGAGGAGCTCGAGATGACCGGCACGGCGACCCGTTACCTCTATGTCGCCCGGCACGGCGAGGCACTACCGGACGAGAGCGGGTTGACAGAGGGTGGCCGACGGCAAGCCGCACTGCTCGGCCGGCGCCTCCGGGACGTCCGCTTCACGGCTGTTCACCACGGTCCTCTCCCGCGGGCGGAACAGACCGCACGCCTGATCGGCGACCAACTGAAGTGCGTTCCCTTGCACGTCTCGGAAGTCGCCGGTGACTACGTGCCCTACATACCCGAGAAGGACGAGCTGCCGGCCGAATCGGCCGACTTCTGTCTCCGCTTCCTCGAGGGAGCCACCGACGAGGAGCGGAGCCGTGGCCCCGCGCTGGCCCGTCAGGCCCTGGAGCTGTTCACCGGGCCGGTGGCGGGCGAGGAGGACCGGTACGAACTCGTCGTCACCCACAACTTCCTGGTCGCCTGGCTCGTCCGGGACGCCCTGCACGCACCCAAGTGGCGTTGGCTCGGCCTCAACCACTGCAACGCGGCACTCACGGTCATCCGCTACGCGCCCGGTCGACCCGCCTCCGTCCTCGTCTCCAACGACATGAGCCACCTGCCCACCGAGCTACGCTGGACGGGCTTTCCCCCCGAGCCGCACATCTGAGGTCGACGGCCGCGGGCACGTGCCGGGGGGCGAGTCCGCGGGGAACGTGACACCGGCGCACACCTGGACCAGACTTGCGCGCACCCCCGACAGGAGGCACGAGCATGCGCATTCCCGGTCCCGACCACCAGGAGGACGGCGGGGTGCGTGCCGTCGCGGCCGCCGGCGGTCTGCACCGCTACCCCTTGGGCCTGCACGACATCTACGGCCCCGTCGTACGCTTCCAGCTGCCGGGCGTGGGCGAGGCCGTGTCGGTCGCCGATCCCGTGCTCCTTGAGGCCACGGCGCACATCGACAAGCGGCCCGAGAAACTGTTCACCTTCCTGGAGCCGTTGTGTGAGGCGGGCAATCTGCAAGTGCTCCCCGCCGACGAGCACACCCCCTGGCGCCGCCTGCTGCTCTCCGTGCTCGCCGGCCGCCCGGCCCACGAGCGGCACTTCGCACACTTCACCGGCCTGGCACGGGAACTCGCGGACCGCTGGGCCGGACAGCCCGACGGCGAACCCGTGGAACTGCAGCAGGAGTTGACCGCCCTCTCGCTCCGCATGATCTGCGAGTTCGCGCTCGGCGGCGCGGACGCCGGCACGGACGCGGACCGTGTCGTCACCGCGTTCGAAGAGGTACTCACCGAGCACCTCGGCCGGCTATACCAGGTGCCGCGGACCGACCCCCGCTCGGCACGGCGGGCCGACGCGGCGCTCGCCTACCTGCGCGCGACGGTCGACCGCGTGGTGGCGGCGCACCGCCCGGACGGCCGTGCCGACCGCAGCGACCTGATCGGGGCGCTCATCGAAGCCGGGCAGAGCCCGGCGCGCATCCGGGACACCGTCATGGTCACGCTCCTCGCCGCCCACCACACCACCGGCGTCGCCGTCTCCTGGACACTGCACCTGCTGGGCCGACACCCCGACGCGGCCGACCGCGTCGCCGCCGAACTGGACCAGGTCCTCGGCGACCGCGCCGCGCCCGACTACGGCGACCTGCGACGGCTCCCGTATCTGGACAGGGTGCTCAAAGAGTCGATGCGCCTGTTCCCGCCCGGCCCGTACGGCGCGCGCGAGACGACGGAAGACCTCACCCTGGGCCCGTACCGGATCCCCGCCGGGACGACCGTGTTCTACCCCTTCTGGGCGGTACACCTGAACCCCGAGTACTGGCCCGATCCGCAACGGTTCGACCCCGAACGCTTCACGCCCCGAGAGGTCGCCAAGCGGCCCCGCCTCGCGTACATCCCCTTCGGGATCGGTCCCCGCGGCTGCGAGGGCGCCGCCCTGGCCACGGTCGAGGCCCAGCTCGTCCTGGCCGTCCTCCTCAAACGCCTGCGCTTCAGCCCCGCGCCGGGGCACGAAGTGACGCCAACGGAACGCTTCGTACTGTGGGCCCGCGACGGCATCCGGATGACAGCGCGCCCACGGGCCTGACGTGGACGACCCACGAGAGAGGCGACACGTCCTGCTTTCAGGGCAGGGGAGCCTCACGCGCGGCGGTCCACAGGTCGTACCACTCCTCGTGCGTGAGGTCCGGTTCGCGGCGGGCCGCGTCCGCGCAGGCGCTGATCCGTTCGGGGCGGGTGGTGCCGATGACGGGGGCGATGCCCGCCGGGTGGCGTCGCAGCCACCACAGGAGGATGGTCTCCGGGGTGGTGTCCTTGCGCCGGGCGAGCTCCGCGACCAGCCGGCTCGCCCGCGTGTCCGCGCCCGAGGTGAAGCGGCCCCGGGCGAGCGGCCCCCATGCCTGGAGCCGGACGCCGTTCGCCGCACACCACTCCAGCGTGCCGGGCGCGAAGCCGAGCCGGGCGGCGTCGGACGTGTTGAACAGGACGCCCGCCTCCACCCAGTCCCGCCGGGCCAGGCTCATCTCGAGCTGGTTGACCACCAGCGGGAGGTCCGTATGGGCTCGCAGCGCGGCGATCTGCGGGCCGCTCATGTTGGACACGCCGAACTGCCGGACCAGTCTCTGGGCGTGCAGGGAGTCCAGTGCCGCGGCGATCTCCCCGGGATCGGTCAGCGGGTCGGGACGGTGCAGGAGGAGGACGTCCAGGACGTCCGTGCGCAGCCGGGACAGGCTCTCCTCGACCCGCCGTACGATGGCGGCGCCCCGCAGGTCGTAGAGTCCGGGCCGGTCGCCCTCGGGCAGCCGGATGCCGCACTTGGTCTGCACGACGATGCGCTGCCGCAAGCCGGGGCTGCGGGCCAGCACCTCGCCGAAGACCGCCTCCGACTTGCCGTACTTGTAGATGTCCGCGTGGTCGAAGGCCGTGATCCCGGCGGACAGCGCCGCCTCGATCGCGGCCTCGGCGCGCCGGATGTCGTCGGCCGTGTACGGCTCGGTGTCCCAGCCGCCGCCGAGCCCCATGCAGCCGTACAGCAGCTTGTGCGCGCGGATGTCGGTCTCTGCCGTCATGTCGGTCTCCCGTGGTGGAGGGGCGGTCAGGCGCGGAGGGTGTCGGCGAGCATCTCGGCGACGGCCAGCACCGGCAGCTGGGTGTTGGCGGCGGGCACCGTCGGCAGGATGGAGGCGTCGGCGACGCGCAGCCCCGCCACACCGTGCACGGCGCCCTGCCCGTCGACCACGGACCGCGGATCGTCCGCCGGTCCCATGGCACAGGTACCCACCGGGTGCCAGTAGGTGCCCACCCGGGCCCGCAGGAGGTCGTCGGGCAGCGTGTGCGCCGGTACCGAGTCGGCGGGGCCCGCCAGCGGCTTCATGGCCGTGGCGAGTTCCTCGGCCTTCCGCAGCCCCGACCGGACGACGGCGAGGTCCCGGCCCGCCGGGTCGGACAGGAAGGCGGGGGCGATCTCGGGGGGCTCCTCGGGGTCGGCCGAGCGCAGCCGGACGTGCCCGCGCGAGACCGGCTTCATCAGGAAGGCGGAGACACCGGCCTCGTACTGGCCGGGCGGGAGCGAGCCGAACAGCGGCGGGCCGGCCGTGGGCAGGAGATGCAGGTCCCACGCCCCGTCCGGGCAGAACTCGCTGGCCGCCCGGATCAGCATCCGGCTGACATACAGCTCCCCGGCCGCCTCCTTGGCCGCCAGCGCCCTGTTCAGTCCGTCCGTGGGGGACAGGGGGACGAAGATCCCCGGCTGGTCGGACAGGTTGGCGCCGACACCGGGGAGGTCCGCCGCGCAGCGGATGCCGGTCCGCTCCAGGTGGGCGGCGGGGCCGATGCCGCTGCGCAGCAGCACGGCGGGGGAGCCGAAGGTGCCGGACGCCAGGACACAGGTGCCGGCCGTCAGCGTCACCGGCCGCCCGTCCAGGACGACGTGCGCACCGGTCACCCGGCCCCCGCGCAAGGACAGGCGGTCCACCAGGGCGCCGGCGAGGATCGTCAGGTTCGGCCGCGACCGGGTCGCCGGGTCCAGGTAGGCGAAGGCGGCGTTCCAGCGCAGCCCGTCCACGGAGTTGAGCAGCGGCCGGCCGTGGCCGGGCCGGCCCGGGGTGCCCATGTCCACCTCCGGGTAGCCGAGTTCGCGCGCCGCCACCAGGGCGGCCGAGGCCCAGGCGGACAGTTCGGAGTCCGGTACGGTGCGCAGCCCCATCCGCTCCACGGCCCGCAGCCGGTACGGCTCCAGCGCGCCGGCCGACCAGTGGTCACCGCCGGCACGGGTCCACTCCGCGTGGTCGGCGTGCGAACCCCAGGTGTTCCAGGCGCCGTTGACGCACGAGGAGCCGCCGAGGACACGGGCCCGGATGCGGTAGGACTCGGTGTGCCGTTCCCACACGTTCTCGCGTGGCAGGGCACGGGAGTCGAGGATCTTCCCGGGCCAGTCCTCCTGCCGGGCGCCGTAGTCGGGGCCCGCCTCCACGAGGCACACGGTGCGGCCGGGGTCCTCGCTCAGGCGTGCCGCCAGTACGCAGCCGGCCACTCCGCCGCCGAGGATGACGACGTCGTAGCCGGACGCAAGGGACGGGATGGTCATGGTCGCTCCGCTGAGAGATCGGGTGGGGATACGAGGTAGGGGGTACGGGGTACGGGGAGGCGTGGACCGCCGTGCGGGAGAGGCGGGATCACCGGGGGCCGGCGCCGAGTTCGGCGAGGAGCAGGCGCCGTGCGATGTCCGGAGCCGTCACCGGGTCCGCCGCCGCCGTCCAGCGCCGCAGCGCCGTGCGCAGCGCACCGGTGTCCGCCCCGCGCAGCGCGGCCACGAAGCGCTCCAGCCCGTGGCCGGCGCGCGCCTCCTCCGGCGTCGGCACCCGCTCGGACGCCGCCGGCGGCCCGGCGTCCGGCACCGGCACCGATCCGGCCACCGGCTCTCCCGTCAGCGCGGGCGTGAACTCCGGTGCGAACAGGGGCGCCAGCTCCACGCGGCGCTCCGGGCCCGCCAGCGAGCACAGCAGCTTGACCACGAGGGGTTCCTCTGCGTGTCCCCGGGGCGAGCCCCAGGAGGCGATCTCCGCGGCGGGCAGCGCGCTCAGGCTCGCCAGCAGGGCCAGCGCCGACGCCGCGGGACGGCCGGCGAGGACCTGCCCGGCCCGCGCGCACCAGTCCGCCAGCCGCCGCCGTACGGTGAGGTCCGGCGCCTCGCCCCCGGGCAGCAGCGCCAACAGGACGCGCCAGCAGTCGAGATGGGCGTCCAGTACGTCCAAGGCGAGCGCCGGCCCCCGTGCCGGGCCGCGCCGGTCCCCGGCCAGGGCGGCCAGGGCGGGCAGGATCTCCGTGTACAGCAGCCGGACGACGCGATGCGGGGTCCGCTGGACCTGCCAGCAGTCGTCGTAAGCGTGGTCCGCGAGCAGTTCCTCCACCCGCACCGGTTCCCGCGCCAGGCCGGTGCGCACGCCGGTGTCCGCCGCCTCGAAGTGGTACAGCTCGTCCAGGTGCTCTCCGGCCCGCAGCGGCGCCGACACCCGCTCCAGCTCCGCCAGCAGCGCGTCGCTCCGTTCGAGCAGCGCCGCACGCCGCTCGGGCGTCAGCGCCGCCGCGTACGGTTTGAGCCGGTCCACCTCTCGGGAGAACGCCTGGAGCAGGAACGGGGTGGTGAGCCGGTGGCTCATCGGCAGCCCCAGGTACGGGAAGACCGCGCAGGTGCGGCAGGCGGGACGGTGTCCCACCTCCTCGTCCCGCACCCGGACCAGCTCCGGGTCCCGCACCAGTTCCCGGTACGGCCGTTCCCAGGGGAGCGAGGCGTCCCACTCGTGATAGCAGGGCAGCATGACCCGGCCGTCCGGACCGACGGTGAGGATCCGGGAGTCGGCCCCGCACGCGGTCACGCTCGCCGGGGACAGCGTCCGCAGATGGTGCAGGAAGGCCAGGTTCACCAGCGTGTACGGCGCGTACCGCTGCTCCGCGACCCGGCGCAGCAGCACCGTCGACGGGGCCCGGGCGGGCGCCTCCGTCGCCGTGGCCGCAGCGGACCTTCCGTTGACGGCGGCCAGCTTGAGCATCCGTACCGAGCCGGCCGGGCGCACCTCGCTCTGCGCCGCGAAGTAGCTGAACATCGGCGCGAGATAGACGGTGACCCGGTGCCGCTGCGCGTAGGCGACCACGTCCTCCACCTCGTCGGCGTTGCGGTCGGTCACCACGCAGATCAGCTTTAGGTTGTCCGCCCCCTCGGCCCGCAGGCCCTCCACCAGGGCGACGGTGCGGTCCAGGGTGTCGGTGCCCCGGATGCGGTGGTACCGCTCGGCGCTGAGCGTGTCCAGGGAGATGTTCAGCGTGTCGACGTACGGGACGATCTCGGTGGCGAGCGGCGCGAACCGGATGGCGTTGGTGGTGAGTTCCACCGTCATGCCCAGGTCGCGGGCGTGCCGCACCGCCGTGACCAGCTCCCGGTGCAGGGACGGTTCGCCACCGGTGATGTCGAGGTAGGTGACGCCCAGGTCCGCGAGTTCGTCGAGACAGCGCCGCAGCCCGTCGGCGGTCAGCTCCCGGTGGCCGTCGAAGACGGGGTCCTGCCAGACATTGCAGTACCCGCAGCGGGAGTTGCAGCGGAAGGTGAGATACAGCCGGGCATGCCGGAAACGGGTGGGTGCGGTGGCCACGGGGCTCCTTGCGGGTACGGGATCTCAGACGGCCGGGGTTCCGGCGAACGCGGGTGCCAGCAGGCGCGCTCCCTCGCGCACCCCCCGGAGGGCGATCCGCCCGGTGGCGGGCAGGGTCGCCAGCAGCTCACTGGTGAGGCAGGCGTTCACCGGACGGGAGGCATAGCGGGTCAGGGCCCGCGGTACCGGAGTCACCAGGTCCGCGGGCGCCCCCAGCTGCCGGGCGATGACGGCGGCCCACTCGGCACGGGTGAGCCGGTCGGGTCCGCCCAGGTGCAGCACCGGGGGCAGCGGGTGCCCGGCGCGCAGCAGGGCCGCCGTCACATCCGCCACGTCGTCCAGGAGCACCGGTGTCGTCCAGTGGTCGTCCGGGGCCTCGATCCGCTGCCCGTGCCGCAGCCGGTGGGCGCACGCGGCGAAGAAGTTCAGCCACTTGCCCGCGTCCGCCGGCTCGTGGCCGTAGACGAGGCTGACCCGCAGGGCCACCGCCCGGGCCGCCGTGGCGAGCAGCGCCCGCTCCGCCTCCGCCTTCGCCCGGCCGTAGGCGTTGGCCGGGGAGACGGGGCTGCTCTCGGTGTTGTCCGGCGAGCCGCCGTCGAAGACGTTGTCGGTGGAGATCATCACGATCCGGGTGTCCGGCGCCAGGCCGGCGAAGGTCTCCGCGACGGTGACGTGCGCGGCCCGGGCCTCCTCCGGGTGGGCCTCGCACCAGGTGACGTCGGACGGGCCGTGCACCAGGACGATGCCCTCGGGACGCAGCCGGTCCAGCAACCGCCGGCAGGCCGTGGCGTCGGTGGCGTCCAGGGCCGTCCAGTGCGCCCCGTAGGCCGTCGGCGGCACCGGCGGAGGGCGGCGCGAGGCGAGTGTCACAGGGTGCTCCGCAGCCAGCCGCCGGGCGATCCCGGTGCCCACCAGACCGCTGCCCACGACGAGGACCGGCCCGGTCACGACGCCCCCCGGGAGAACCGCGCCGGCATCCGGTCCGCCAGCAGCCGGCCCGCGCCGATCAGCCCGTGGTCGTCGTCGGCGACCCCGAGCGACACCATGGCGTCGATCTGCCCGGGACCGAGACCGAAGCAGCCCAGCCGCGCCAACTCGGCGACCAGCAGGCGCCGGTACGGCTCACCGACCGCCAGGGCGAAGCCGCCCATCAGGATGTAACGGCACACCCCGATTGACGCGAACACCCCGGACACCGCCTGGGCCAGCGGGGTCAGGGTGCCGCGCAGCACCTCCGTGGTGAACGGGTCGCCGGCGCGGACCGCCGCCGCGATCGCCCGGTTGTCGACGCGGTCCGCCCGGCCGCCGCACGCCGCCGCGAGCCGGGAGTCCCGGAAAGCGGACCGCCGCGCGTGCGCCGCCCGGCGCGTCGCCGCCAGCACGCCCCGCCCGGAGGCGATGGCGCCGAGGTGCCCACGGCCCCCGCAGTCGCACAGCGGCGCGTCGGGGGACGGGTCGCACACCCAGTGGCCCAGCTCGCCGCCGTGGCCGTCGGCGTCCAGCAGCACCTCGCCCCCGCGGAACACCTTGTTGCCGATGCCCGAACTGATGGTGAGCAGGCAGAAGTCCCCGGGCTCGGTCGCGGCGTACCGCCAGGCCGCCGCGGTCAGGTCGTTGACGACGACGGCCGGCGTGCCGGTCCGTTCCGTCAGCAACTCGCCCAGCGGCAGCGGATCCCCGCGCCGTCCCCAGACGGTGGGCGCGGCGAGCACCAGACCGGCGGCCGTGATCGGCCCGGCGAAGGCCACACCCAGCGCCCGCGGCGGCCGTCCGCCCGTGTGCGCGGCGACCTCGCGCGCGATCTGGTCCACCACCCGCCGCTGGAGCACCGCCACCGGGGCGCCCGGATCGCGGTGCATGCCGTCGACGGGCACCCGGCGCACCCGGTGCACGGCCCCGGTCGCGGGGTCGTAGTCGCCCACCCGCAGCGTGGTGCCGCCCACGTCGACCACGGTGAACATCTCGTCGGCCGGCCCGCCGCTCACGGCGTCCCCTCCTCGAAGACCAGCAGCCGCAGCTGTCGTTCACCGTCGTTGAGCAGCCCGTGCTCGCCATAGGGCCCGTTGACGATCACGTCACCGGGACCGACCCGGAACTCCTCGCCGTCGAGGTACATCAGGCCGTCGCCGTCCAGCACGATGTAGGTCTCGCGGTCGGCGCCGTGCCGGTGCCGGCCGATCGAGGTGCCCGGCGGCAGCACCGCCAGGTCGATGAACTCCGCGCCCGGGGAGCCGGGACGGCGGGCGAAGACGCGGTGGGCGAGGATCGTGCCGAGACCGCCGTGGTCCCGCTCCTTGCCGGCCAGCAGGTCCCGCAGGTTGACCACCGTCTCAGGCATCGCGCCGGCCCCCGTCCGCCGCCAGTGCCGTGAGCGCGGCCGTCAGGACGTCCGCGGGAACGTCCTCCAGCTCCTCCACGAAGGCCGCCTTGCCGATCCCGGTCGGCACCACGAGGTGCAGTTTGCGGCCTCGGCGCTGCCAGGAGGCACGCAGCGCCTGCGTCATCAGCTCCGGGGTGCAGGTGCCGGGATCGAACACCGGCAGCCCGATCCGCCGCAGCAGCCGGACCACGCGGTCGCAGGTCTCCTCGTCCGCGAGACCGAGCAGGCGGGCCAGATGGGCGGAGAGCGCCATGTCGACGGCGACCGCCTCGCCGTGTTCCAGTCGGTGGTCGCCGGCCGTCTCCACCACCGGGCTGAAGGTGTGGCCGAAGTCGACGAGCCGGGCCAGCTCGTGTTCCCGGAGGTTGGGGCAGAGTTCCTCCATCATCAGCCGCATCGACGTGCGCAGGATGTAGGTCTCCAGCTCCCCGTGGGAATGGTGCGCGCCGTCACCGTCACCGGCGCCGTGCGGGCGCCGGAAGGCGTCCGGGTGCCGTTCCAGCGCCTGGAACAGGTCCTCGTCCAGGATCACCGCCATCTTCACGATCTCGGCGAGCCCGCAGCGGATCTCCCGGTGCGGCAGCGTCGCGAGGAAGGCGGGGTCGTTCAGGGAGGCGTGCGCCGGATGGTAGGCGCCGAACATGTTCTTCGTCCGCAGCGCGTTCACCCCGGTCTTGACCCCGACCCCGACGTCCACCTGGCCGACCAGGGTCGTGTTGACCTTGATGTAGCGGATGCCCCGGGCGTAGATGGACGCGGCGAAGCCGATGACATCGGCCACGATGCCACCGCCCACGGCGAGCATCACCCCGTGCCGGTCCAGCCCGTCCGCCTTGGCGAGGGCGCACACGTGCTCCACCGCGGCGAGGGTCTTGTGGTGCTCACCGGTGGGTATCACGTGCAAGGACCACTGGCCGGGCCGGACATGGGCCTCCAGGTAGGCGCGCAGCCGGTCGCCGTAGAGCCGGTCGACGGTCCGGCTGACGAAGGCCACGACCCGGCGCTCCCCCAGGTGGCCGGCGAGCAGCGTGTTGTCCGGGTCGAGCACTCCGGAGCCGAGGTCGACCCGGTACCGGGTGCCGTCCGGCGCGCTCAGGTCGAAACCGCCGGAATCCTCGCGGACCCCTGCCGGCGGATGCCCGACCCGGTCGAGAACCTGGCTTGTCATCTCTCTCCTCACGTGGTCTCCCCCTGCCGCGAGAGGTGCCCGAACACCCGGGACACAGCGGCCACGAGGGGCTGTCCGGGCAGGTCCTCCAGCGGTACGGGACGGTCCTGGGCGTCGCTCACGGGCAGCCTCCAGTTGGGGTACACCGCGGACGTGCCCGGGATGTTCTGGGACCGGCGGTCGCCGGTCGCGTCGGGCAGCCAGACACCGAGCAGCCGCGCCGGTGTCCGGCACAGGAAACGGTGCAGCGCGACCACTTCGCCCTCCGGGTCGGGCAGCAGGCCGAGCCGCTCCAGCTCCGCCAGCCAGCCGTCGCGCTCGGCCGTGGCCGCGGCCTTCTCCTCCGCCTCCGGGCGCGTGAGCAGGTCCAGGCGGGCGCGCAGCGCGACATGCTCGCCGCTCAGCCAGGCCGCGGTCGGCGGCAGGTCGTGCGTGGTCAGGGTGGCGAGGCAGTCGCGCCGCCACCGCTCGGGCGGCAGCGGACCGTGCCGGCCCGCCGAGCCCCCGAGGTACTCGAAACGCTGCACGGACGTGCCGAGGACGCCCCGCGCGGCCAGGGACTCGCGCACCCCGTCCTCGACCGTGCCGAGGTCCTCGCCGATCACGGCGGCCCCCGCACGGTGCGCCTCCAGCATCAGCACGCCCAGCATGGCCTCGCCGTCGTAGCGGACGTACGTGCCCTCGGACGGCGGCCGGCCCTCCGGCACCCACCACAGCCGGAACAGGCCCATCACATGGTCGACGCGCAGCGCGCCCGCGTGCCGCAACCCGGCCCGCAGCAGCGCGGCCGGCGGCCGGTACCCGGACGCGACCAGCCCGTCCGGACGCCAGGGGGGCTGCCCCCAGTCCTGGCCGTGCGGATTGAAGTCGTCCGGGGGCGCGCCCACGCTCATGCCCGCGGCCAGACAGTCCTGGAGGGCCCACGCGTCGGCACCCTCCGGGGCCACCCCGACGGCCAGGTCGTGGATCAGGCCGATCTCCATGCCGGCGTCGATGGCCGCCCGCTGCGCCGCGGCCAGCTGTTCGTCGGTGATCCAGGCCAGCCAGCGGTGGAAGTCCACCTCGGCGGCCAGCTCCTCGCGGGCGCGGGCCACGGTGGGCGAGCGCGGGTCCCGCAGCCCGGCCGGCCAGGAACGCCACGCCCCGCCGTGCACGTCCGCCAGCGCGCACCAGGTGGCGAAGTCCGTCAGGTCCTGGCCCTCCCGCGCGGTGAACGCGGCGAACGCGGCGGCCCGTCCGGGGGAGAGCGGCACCCGGCGCACGGCCCGCAGCGCCTCGTGCTTGAGCAGGCGCACCGTCTCCCGGTCGATGAGCAGCTCCCCGCGCAGCACGCCCTCGTTGAGGGCCCGGGCCCGGGCGAGACACCCGTCGGCGACGCGGCGCGGCTCTCCCGCGAGGTAGGCGTACTCCGGGATCGCCTCCACCCTCAGGTGCATGGGGTCGGGGTACCGCCGGGAGCCGGGCCGGTACGGCGACGGGTCCGGCAGCGGACCGGGCTCCATCGCGTGCAGCGGACCGAGCTGCACGAAGTCCGCCCCGAGCGCGCGACCCGACCATGCCGCCAGCTCCGCCAGGTCACCGAGGTCGCCCATGCCCCAGGAGCGGCGCGAGAGCACCGAGTACAGCTGGACGAGGAACCCCCAGTGCCGTGCCGCCGGCACGGGCAGCCGTTCCGGTACGGCGAGGAGCGGCGCCGACTCGCTCCGCCCCGGCGCGGTGACGTGCAGGGTGTGCCGGCCGACGGGCAGCGGGCCGGACAGGGCGGCGGTGCCCCCTCCTTCCAACTCCACCTCGGCGGTGGCGTTCCCGGGCAGTCCGAGCGGGGGTACGGCGCCGCCGCGTACGACGACGCAGTCGGGCAGCGACCGGGCCGCCGTACGTTCACGGTGGGCGGCGAGGGCGGCGCGGGCCGCCGCGCCGGTGGCCGCGTCGACACCGCACGCGGCGAGTACGGCCACGAGGGTGTCGGGGGACACCGCCACCCGCTGCCCCCGGTCGGTGGTGTAGGCGGTGGCGATGCGGTGGGCGCGGGCCAACGCGCGCAGGGCGTCGGTCATGACGGCTCCTCAGGGGTGCCGAAGAGGCGTTCCAGGACGACGGCGACACCGTCCTCGTCGTTGCCGGGCGCGATCTCGTCGGCCATGGCCCGCAGCGCCGGGTGGGCGTTGGCGACGGCCACCCCGTGCCCGGCCCAGGCCAGCAGCGGTATGTCGTTCGGCATGTCACCGAACGCGACGGTCTCGGCCGCGTCGCAGCCGAGCAGCCGCGCGGCCCGCTCCACCCCGGCCGCCTTGGTGGTGCCCGCCGGCAACACCTCCACCATGCCCCGCACCGAGTGCACCACGGTGACCCGGTCCCCGCACAGCGTCCGCGCCACGGACTCCACCTCGTCCTCCGGGACGCTCGTGTGGTGCAGGACGAGCTTGTCGATGGGGTCCGTCCACAGCAGGCCGCGGTCGGCCGTGACGTCCCAGCCGTGCCGGACGCGTTCGCCGAACCGGGGGGTGACCTTGAACCGGCTCTCCGGCGGCGCCGTCACGACCCCCAGCTCCAGGGGCCCCAGCACCGCCTCGACGCGTTCCACCACCTCCTGGGCGAGGCCGAGGTCGAGCGAGGCCGAGCTGAGCAGCCGGTCGGCTCCGGCGTCGTAGAGCTGAGCGCCCTGCCCGCACACGGCGAGCCCCCGGTAGCCGAGTGCGGCCAGGTACTGCTTGCAGGCCGCGGCGGGTCTTCCGGTGACCACGAGGTGCCGGGCCCCGGCCTCGGCCACCCGGGCGAGGGCGCGCAGGGTGCGCTCGGAGACGGTCTGGTCGTCGCGCAGCAGGGTGCCGTCGAGGTCGGTCGCCACCAGCCGGAAGGCCGGGCGGTCCGCGAGCCCGTCGCCGGGCAGGGTGTCCCAGGTGACCCGCCCGGAGTCCAGGGTCAGCATGACCAGCGGCCCGCGTCCGGCGGGGGAGCCGGGCAGCGCGCCCCGGAACACGCCGTCCCCGACCGGAGCCAGCGCCGTCAGCACCATGCCGCTGTCCGCGGGCACGGCCTCGTCGGAGGCGACGGCCTCGGCCCGCGACTCCAGGCCCGTGGCCGGGGCGGCGGTGCCGGGGACCGCGAGTTCCACGTGCCGCGCGTGCGGGTGCCGGTACTCCAGCACCCGGCCGCCCGTGGCGTCCGGCAGCACCCGGTACCGTCCGCGCACCCGGGCCGCCCAGTCGTCCCGTCCGGCCGCGCGGGCGGTCTCGGCGCACCGCACGAAGTCGGCGCGGGCGTACGCGGTTTCGAAGAGCCGCTCGTACGCCCGCTCGTCCAGGGGAGCGCACCGCCCGTAGGCCCCGGTGTCGCCCAGGTCCGCGGCGGACCGCGCGACGAGTTCCCGGTGCCGGGACCACGCCTCGGCGGGCAGGGCATCGAACCAGCCGTACCGGACGGCGTCCTTGACGGGGAAAGGCCTGGGCCGGTCGCGCAGCAGGTCCTCGAAGGCCGCGAGGCGCAGGTCCGCGCTGCGCGACCAGGTGAACCGGCGGGCCGTGGCGCGGGCGTTGGCCGACAGCCGGGCGTAGTCGCCGGGGGCCGTGCGCCGCAGTGCCACGGCCTGGCGTATGCGCTCGGCGAGCGACGCGGCCAGGGCGGGATCGTCGTCGCGGAACGAGCCGGGCAGCGACAGGCCGGTCGCCCGCGGGTCGTCCGCCGGCAGCGCGTGCCCGAAGTGCGCGGTGACGCTCTGCGCGGTCGCGATCGGCACCGCGCCGCACGCCATCGCCTCGGCCTGGGCGATGAGGAAGCCGTCCAGCTCGAACTTGGAGGGGAACACACAGAAGTCGGCACACGCCGCCTGCTCGAACAAGGTGTCCTCGTCGGCCAGCCGCCAGTCCAGGTGCACGCGGCCCGGGAACCGGTCGGCGACACTTTGGAAGTAGGCGTTGGCGGCCGGTGCCGTCCGCCCGCCACCGTTGGTCGCGAAACGCAGTACGAACACGGCTTCGGTACCGCCCGCCAGGACCTCCTCCACGGCCCGGACCAGCTCCAACTGCCCCTTGTGATGCACCGCGTAGCGGGCGGCGTGGTAGAAGACCGGCAGCGACGCGTCGAGCCCCAGGCCCCGCAGGACCGCCTCACGGTCCACCGCGCGCGGATCCCGTGCCAGCCAGCTGTCGGATATCCCGCAGCCCCCGGTGAACAGCTTCGGCGCCCGCTCGCGCAGCATCCGCGACACCGGCAGGGCCTGGAACAGCGACTCGAACGGTGTGTCCCGGAAGGTGCTGTAGTGGTCGCGCTGGCCCGGCGAGACGAAGTCGACCAGATCGGCGTGGGCCAGGATCATCGGCAGGAACGCGATGTGGTCCGGGCCGGCCTCGACGTGCATCCGGGTGCCGGCCAGGACCCGCGCCATGGTCGCCTCCGGGCTGTCCTCGGCGGGCAGCGGCGCCGCGAACGCGTCCAGGTCCGCTTCGACGCCGAACACGCCCAGCAGCCGTTCCACCTGCGGGCGGTACACCGCCTGCGCGACGGGCGCGTTGGCCGCCACCGTGCTCACCGTGCGCAGGGCCGGATCGCCGGCGAAGATCGTCGGCAGCAGGTAGTGGTAGTACGGCTCGAAGCCGTGGACCACGGCCTCCCCGTCCCTCAGGTACCGCTGGACGAAGTGGGCGCCCGCGACCTGGAACACCAGCGGCTTGAAGTGCGCGAGGTCCCTGCCCTCCATGCCGGGCGGCGGATACAGCCGGTCGGGGAGCAGGTCCAGGAAGGCGTCGGACAGGAAGTACACGTCCACGCCGTCCCTGCGCAGCCGGTGGGCCCGGGTGGTGAGGTCCAGGCCGATCTCGGCCGGGTGGTCCGGCCACACCTTGGGATCCGGCACCAGCGGCACATGGTGCTCGTGGACGTAGGGCAGTTCCTCGATCGGGTGGTCGTGCCGCAGCGTTTCCAGGAGCCCGTGGGCGGGGGTGACCAGCGAGACGCGGTGACCGCGTGCCGCGTACTCCCGCGAGAGGTTCCACACCAGCGGCGACAGCCCGCCGCGCATCAGGCGGTTGTCGAACCCGCCGCACTCGAAGGCGAAGTGGATGACATGCATGGCCGCCCCCTCACCAGTCCGCCGCGGCGCGCGCGCCGGCCGCGCGCAGCCCCGGCAGGTCGATGAACTCGGTGTGGGTGCCGACGCTCCCGCACACGAAGGCACCGGCCACCGAACCGCTCAGCACGCACTCCTGAAGTGGGCGGCCCTCGAACCAGGAGTGCAGGAACGCGGTGACGAAGGCGTCCCCTGCACCGTTGCTGTCCACCACCGGACGCTCGGGCCGCACCGCGGGGAAGTGCCGGACCCGCGTGGCCCCGCGCTCCAGCACATGGCAGCCGTCGGCGCCGTCGGTCGCGACCACGAACCGGGCCCGGCCCTCGTCGAGGATCGTGCGCAGCACACTGTCCAGCCGGTCGTGGATCGCCGCCGCGCTCAGGAAGACGTAGTCGGAGTTGAGGGCGTAGTGGCGGTGGTGCGGATTGTGCCCGTCCCAGTCGTGCAGATCGGTGGAGCTGGTCACGCCGAGCCGGTGGACGTCCTCGTACATGTCCTGGTTGTGACCGATGATCGACAGGTGGACGTGGGCCGACCGCTCCAGGAACGGCAGGTAGAAGTCGCGGGGCAGCCGGAGGTCGGCGGGGTGGCGGCCGTCGTAGAAGGAGAAGCGGCGGCCGTGCGGGTCCACGAGGTTCGCCGAGCGCGGCGTGCCGTGCGGCGAGACGAGGTGGCTGAAGTCGAGGCCCTGGCGGGCGTAGTGCTCCAGCACCATGCGGCCCTGCGGGTCGTCGCCGAGGAAGTCGATGAACTTGGTGCGCAGCCCGAGCGCGTGCCAGCCCAGCGCGACACCGTTGCCGGTGTGTCCCACGTAGTCCTTCAGCGGCTCCACGAAGACCGAGTCGCCCGGCGGTACGCGCAGCTCGTCCACGCGCACGATGGTGTCCACCCCGACCCCGCCGACCACCAGGACGTCGTAGTCGGCCGGACGCGGTGCGCGGGTGTGGTGTTCGGGCAGGGTCATGCGCTCACTCCTTCGGCAACGTGCTGAACGCGTCCGTCCTCCAGGACGACCGCACCGTCGATGTCGGCGCCGGGCGGTATCACCGCGCCGGGCAGCACCACGCTGCGCCGCACCCGGGCGCCCGCGCCGACCCGCACCCCGGGGAAGAGCACGCTGTCTCGCACCAGCCCGGCGTTGACGAGGTCCGACGGGACCACCGACGCACGGACTCCCGGCGCGTCGGCGACCCAGCGCCGCCCGACCTGAGGCCGCACCGTCCGCGGCATCCGCCCTACGGGCAGGGGCGCCCGGGGCCCGGCGGCCAGGGCCAGGTGGGCGCGGTGGTAGCGCTCGACGGTGCCGATGTCCTCCCAGTGGCCGCGCACCTCGTGACCGCGGATGTGCTCCCCGGCCGCGAGCATCGCGGGAATCACGTCCCGGCTGATGTCGTGCTGCCAGTCGGTGCCGTCCAGCTGAGTCAGATACCGGCGCAGCACGGCGGCGTCGAAGACGCAGAACGCGGCGAACACCAGGTCGGAGGTGGGGTTCTCGGGTTTCTCCGTGAACTCCGTCAGCCGGCCGCCGCCGTCGAAACGCACCATGCCGAACAGGTGCACCCAGCGCATGTCGATCCGCTGGTAGGCGACGGTCAGCGCCGCGCCCGAGGCGCGGTGCGCCGCGACCAGCGGACCGTAGTCGTAGCGGTAGACATGGTCGGCGTGCAGGACGAGGACGTCCCTCGTGCCCTCGGTGAAGACGTACTCCGCCTTGCGGATCAGCGCGTCGGCCGTGCCCCGCTCCGGCGGCCAGGTGCGCGGCGGCAGCGCGGCGGGCAGCTCCGGACCCGCGTAGGCGGCGTCGTAGGGGCCGAAGCGCACCCGGAAGCCGGGCCCGGTGTTCCACGTCCGGTGCAGGTCGTCCATCAGCAGCCGCTCCTCGTACTGGGAGAGCAGCAGCACCTCCGCGAGGCCCGAGGCGCGGGCGTTGGCCAGGCTGAAGTCGATGAGCCGGCAGGTTCCCCCGTAGGGGACCAGCGGCTTGAGCCGCCCCGTGCCGAGCGGGCCCATCCGGCGGCCCTCACCGCCCGCCAGCAGCACCGCGCGTACCGTGCTCAGATCAGCCATGACGCACCTCGTCCCAGGTCACCCGGCCGGAGGACAGCGTGAGCAGCAGCCGCCCGGCGTCGCTCGGAGCCTCGCCCACGAACCGCCCCGGCGCCGTGCGTTCCAGGGTGCGCACCTCCGGAAGGGACCGGTCCGGGCCCCGCCGGGGCTCGACCACTTCCACTCGTTCGGCGTGCGGGAGCCGGTACTCCAGCCGCCCGTCACCGAGGATCCGCAACCGCCCGCGCAGCCGGGCGGTCTCCGCCGCGGGCACCGCCTCGGGGAGCCGCTCCAGGACCCGCTCGCAGACCGCGAAGTCGGCCCGCTCCCAGGCGGCACGGAACATCGTCAGCGCGGCGTCCGTATCGAACGGGGCACGGCGTTCCCAGGCCGCGATGTCACCGTGGGCGAGCGCGGCACCGGGGGTGACCGACGCGTCGGGGAGCAGGTCGAACCAGCCGTGCCGCAGCGCCAGTTCGGTGGACAGGACGGCGGGGCGGCCCTCCCACAGACCGGTGAACGCCGCCAGGTGCAGGTCGGCGCAGTGGTCCCAGGTGAAGCCCCGGGCGACGGCTGCGGCCCGTCCGGACAGCTCACGGTAGCGGCCGGGATCGTCCGACCACAGGGCCACCGCCTGCCGGATCCGCCGCGCGAGCGCGTCGGTCAGCAGGTCGTCGTCCTCCGCGAAGGAGCGGTTCACCGCGAAGCCCGTCGTGGTGTCCGGGCCGTCGGCGTGCCGGAAGTGCTCCATGCCGCGCTGGTCGGTGGCGATCGGCACCGCGCCCACGGCCATGGCCTCGCCCTGGGCGATCAGGAAGGTGTCCATCTCGAACTTGGAGGGGAACAGGGCGAAGTCGCTGGCGGCGGCGTACGAGAAGACCTGCGCCTCCTCGACGCGTTCCCACTCGAAGTGCAGCCGGCCCGGATGGCGGGCGGCCACCTCGTGGAAGAAGGGATTGTCGATGCCGTTGCCGGAGATGCAGCGGATGACGAAGTTGGCCGCGAGGCCCTCGCTCAGCACCCGGTCCACGGCCCGCATCAGCTCGGTCTGGCCCTTGTGGTGGACCGCGTAGCGGGCGTTGTGGAAGAACGTCGGCAGGGCGGGATCGAGACCGAGGCCGCCGAGCACCTTCACCCGGTCCACGCCGGCCGGGTCCCAGGCCAGCCACTGGTCGGAGATGGCGCAGCCGCCGACGAACATCTTGTGGGCGTTGCGCCGCACCACGCCGGCGATCGGCAGCCGCCGGAAGAGCGCTTCGAACGGGGTGTCCCGGAAGCCCGCGTAGAAGTCCAGCTGGCCGGGCGACAGGAAGTCGATCAGGTCGGCGTGCTCGGCGGTCAGCTCGTAGACCGCCACGTGGTCCGGCGGGTAGGTGTAGTGCAGATGGGTGAGCTGCTGGTACTGCACGATCGCCGCGGGCACGTCGGATTCGGGCTCTGGGCCCGGCAACTCGACGTTCACGTCGAGCAGTTCGAAGAGGCGCTCCACCTCCGGCCGGTACACCTTCTTGGCGATCGGCATGTTGCTCTGCACGTTGCTGACGACCAGCTTCGTGGGGTCGTCGCGCAGGGCGGCCGGCAGCAGGTAGTGGTAGTACGGCTCGTGCGCGTGGACGACGGCCTTCTCGCCGCCGAACCAGCCGCGCAGGAAGCGCACGCTGTCCACCTGGAACACCAGGGGCTTGAAGAACACCAGGTCCCGGCCCTTGGCGGAGTACGGCGGGTAGAAGGTGTCGGGCAGCCGGTTCAGGTACTCGTTGGCCAGGAAGTACAGGTCCACGCCGGCCAGCCGGATGCGGTGGGCGGTGGTGCGCAGTGCCAGCTCGGCCTGTGCGGGAAAGCCCTGCCAGACCCGGGGGTCGAGGACCACCGGCAGCGTGTAGGTGTCCTCGTAGGGCAGGTCCTCCACCTCGTAGCGCCGCCGCAGGTCGTCCAGCCGGCCGTGGGCGGGGGTGACGATGGAGACCCGGTGTCCCCGGGCGGCGAAGGTCTTGGACAGGTTCCACAGGTACACGGACGTGCCGCCCTGAAGGAAGGTGTGGTCGAATCCGCAGCACTCGAAGTACGTCTCGATGATGTGCATCCTGGGCGCGTTCACGACGGTCATGTCCTCGCGTGGGTCGTCGGGGCGGGGGTGGCCAGCGCGAGCGCGTGGCGCAGGTCGATCGCGGCGTGGTACGGGCGGGCGTGGTCGTGGTTGTAGCCCAGCTCGTGCAGGAGCCGGCGCAGGTACAGCAGCCGCCGCAGCGGATCACCGGAGGCGGGGCCGAGCAGCAGGCCCAGCACGCGCTCGCGCCAGAGGTCGGCGGTGCGGAAGACACTCGTCAGCACGGCCCGGTCCGCGGCCGGCAGGCCGGGCGCGCCGTCCAGGGAGCCGTACATGGTCTCGGTCGCGTCGACGCCGAGCCTGCGGGAGCTCTCGAAGGCGGCCTCGTCGGCGGCGAAGTACTCCAGCGCGCGCCGCACGGCGACGAGGTCCTGCACGGGGGACTGGGCGGCGTACTCCGGGTCGTCCGGTGACAGGGCGGGCGTGGACAGGTCGATGACGCTCATGTGCCAGGTGCCGTCGGCCGTGTCGGAGCACAGCAGGTGCGACAGGTGCAGATCGCCGTGGCAGGGGCCGGCCACGGACGCCGTCGTCCGGCCGTCGAACTCTCCCTCCAGCCGGGCGAGTTCGGTGGCGAGCGCGTCGAAGGCGGCGTCGCGGGCGGCCCGCGGAAGGGGCGCGCCGTCCTGAGGGAGGGGCGCGCCGGCCCGGGCCAGCTCGGCCAGCCGGGCCGAGGCCCGCGCCAGGGCGTCGGCCACCGGGTAGCCGGTGGCGGGGGCGCCCAGGCGCGCCGCCAGATCCCGGTGGAAGCCGCGCAGGAAACGCCCGGCGGCGCGCAACCTCGCCTCCAGCGGCAGCAGATGGTCGCGTACGAGCCGGTCCGGCGCGGTGCCGGACATGAGCCGGGGCCACAGCGAGCGCAGGTTCTCGCGCAGCGGCGCGTCGATGCCCCGGCCCGGAGCATGGCGGTAGAGGACGCCCACGGGGTGCCGGGACCCGCGCACGGGGTCCGTGTAGGTGTAGTCGCCGGCCCACTCGGGTGTGTGCCCGGTGCCGCTCATGCGGCGGAGCAGTTCGGGTTCGTGGACCGCCTCGGCCGGCCGCCGGTAGGTCTTGTGGAGGTACGCGGCCCCGGCCACCTCCACCAGGGACAGGGAGTTGGAGGACCAGCCCTGGTCGAAGGGGAGCCGGCGCGGCTCGCCGGCCGGGGCCGAGGGCGCCCGGCGGAAGTCGACGTGCCCGCCGCGGGCGGTGCGCAGCCGGGCGCCGGCGAGCACGTGGCGCACGGCCGCGAGTCCGTGCGGCCCGTCGTCGCCGGCCGCGGTCAGGGCGCCCGACGGATCCCGGCGCGCGGTCAGGAAGACCCGCTCGCCCGAGGCGGGCCCGCCGACGGCGGCCACCACCAGCAGCAGTTCGCCGGAGCCCAGCTCGGCGTGGTCGACCGCCTCCCACCGGTGGGCGGCCCGCAGATCGCGCGGCAGCCAGGGCGCGGAGCGCAGCAGGGGTTCGAGGTGCAGGGGCTGGAGATCGTCGTCGCGGAACACGTGCGTGCTCAACTCCCGGTCATTTCATAAGCGTTGATGCCGCGCCGCCAGACGGCCAGGGCGACGGCCAGGGCCCCGGCGGTCACCAGCGGCAGCCAGACCACGCGTCCCGTGGCGCCGGTCAGCAGATAGCCGCACGGCACGTACGAGGTGAAGGCGAAGGGGAGCACCCAGGTCAGTACCGCGCGCAGCGAGGGGTGGTAGATGTCCAGCGGATAGGCGGCGAACTCGGACACCTGGTTCGCCGCGTACATCGACGGCAGGCTGGTCACGGTCCAGAAGGACAGCGAGGCGAACAGCAGCTTCACCGAGGTGTGGATCAGGGCGCCGCACAGCACGAGGAACGGGGCGACGAGCCACTGCACCGGGGTGAGGTGGAGCCCCAGCTCACTGCCGGACCACCCCACCAGGACGGCGCCCACGGCGAGTTCGCCGAGGCCGTCGGGATGGAAGAAGCGCTCCGACAGCAGCGAGAACAGCGGGTTCACCGGGCGGATCAGATAGCGGTAGAACTCGCCGCGCTGGACCAGCTTGCGGCCCAGTTCCCACAGCTGGTCCGTGAAGAGGTGGTCCAGGCCGCGCGGCAGCAGCGAGAAGCCGAGCAGGAACAGCACCTCGTGATAGGTCCAGCCGTCCACCGCGGGCACCTGCCGGAACACCAGGCCCACCACGGCCGTCTGCAGGCCCACCCGGACCAGGAAGGCCCCCGCGCCCAGGGCGAAGTCCACGCGGTACATGCTCAGCCGGTGCAGCCCGACCCCGCCGAGGAAGAAGGCCAGCCGCACATGGCGCCACACCGTGCCGGTCATCCGCCGAGCACCTCCAGACGGCTCAGCGAGGCCCGCCACAGCACGCCGGCCAGCAGCGTCAGACCGGCCGCCCAGCCGATCTGCCGGGCCAGCACGTCGGCCGCGCCGGCCACCCCGTCGTAACGGCCGAGCAGCAGGGTGAGCGGTCCGTCGACCATGCCCCGGAAGGGCAGCGCGGACGCCAGCGCCGAAAGCGGCCCGGGC
Organism: Streptomyces achromogenes subsp. achromogenes; assembly: GCF_000720835.1. GTDB lineage: Bacteria > Actinomycetota > Actinomycetes > Streptomycetales > Streptomycetaceae > Streptomyces > Streptomyces achromogenes. The sequence goes on from NZ_JODT01000043.1 coordinate 46,977, forward strand.
ATCAGCGCGAGGGGCACCAGCTGTCCGGCGAAGAAGGCGACCACGCTCTGCTTCACCATCCGCACCCCCCAGGTGTTCGTGGTGACGAAACCCGTCATCCCGGTCAGCAGGTTCACGAGGAAGGCGAGCAGCACGGACAGCGCGGTGGACACCGCGAACAGCACGACGTCCACGGGCCGTGGCGTGGTCAGCGGCACGAGCAGCGCGAACAGCACGAGCACGGGGACGCCGACCAGGACGGCGTTGGCCGCGACCACCGGCAGACAGGCGAAGAACCGCATCACCGGGTAGCTGACGGGCCGCACCAGCATGACGGCGACGTCGCCGCGGTAGACCTCGGCGGCGACCTCGTCGTCCACCCGGTTGGCGTGCAGGATCTGCAGCACCTGCGCCACGAGCAGATAGGTGGTGATGCTCTCGGAGGTGAAGCCGCCCGGGCCGCCGCCGGGCGGGGCGTCCGCGTACACCGCCCGCCACAGGAAGACCGTGATCGCCGCGCCGGCGGCGGCCGTGATCCCGGTGGTGAGGAACGTCGAACGGTACTGGAGCAGGGACTGCAGCCCCCCGGTGGCGAACGGCAGATAGCGCCGGGCGCGCGCGGCCGGGGAGAGGGGCGTGGGGTTCTCCCGCACCCGGCGGAGCGGGCCGTGCGTCTCCGGGCGGAGCGGGCCGCTCATGCCACACCCTCCTCGCCGCCGCCCGGGACCCCGGTGGACGGGACCCCGGTGGACGGGGCCTCGCGGTGCCCGCCGTAGATCCTCCGCAGGACGTCCTCCAGGTCGGGTTCGGGCGCGTAGCAGTCGGCCAGGTCGAAGCGGTCGAGCAGGAAGCCGAGCACCTGCCGGGAGGTGAACCGGTCCGCCGGGTAGTCGACCCTGATCCGGCCGTCCTCGGCGGACGAGGCGCTCACCCCGGGCAGCCCCCGCTCTATCTCCGCGCGGACGGGCCCGGGATCCGGCCGGCCCCGGTGGTCGAAGACGACCGAGCGCCGGTCGGCGGTGCGCAGCAGGTCCCGGATGCTGCCCTGGTGGACGACCCGGCCCCGGTCCACGACCAGCGCGCTGTCGCAGATGGCGGCGATGTCCGCGATGTCGTGGCTGGTGAGCACGACGGTCGTGCCCAGCTCCGCGTGGACGCGGTTGACCAACTGCCGTACCGCGTCCTTGAGCACCATGTCGAGGCCGATGGTCGGCTCGTCCCAGAAGACCACCGCCGGATCGTGCAGCAGGCTCGCCGCGATCTCGGCCCGCATCCGCTGCCCCAGGCTCAGCTGGCGCACGGGCGTGGTGCCGAGGGCGTCGATGTCCAGCAGCTCCCGGTACAGGGCGAGATTGCGCCGGTACACCGCGTCCGGGATGTCGTAGACCCGGCGCAGGATGCGGAACGAGTCCGGCACGGACAGATCCCACCAGAGCTGACTGCGCTGCCCGAAGACCACCCCGATGCCGCGGGCGTTGGCCTGCCGGTGCCGGTAGGGCTCGATGCCCCGGACCAGACAGCGCCCGCTGGTGGGCGTCATGATGCCGGTCAGCATCTTGATGGTGGTCGACTTCCCCGCCCCGTTGGCGCCGATGTACGCCGTCTTCGCGCCGGCCGGGATCGTGAAGGACACGCCGTCGACCGCGCGGACGACGCGGTGCTCCCGGGTGAAGAGGGTGGCCAGACTGCCGGCCAGGCCCGGCTTGCGCTCGGTGAGCCGGAACTCCTTGACGAGGTGCTCCGCGACGATCACGACAGCACCCGTTCCAGGGCCTGTTCGAGCAGTGTGACGCCCTCGTCCAGCAGCGGCTCGTCGAGGGTGAAAGGCGGTGCCAGACGCAGGATGTGCCCGCCCAGGGCGACGCGGAGACCCAGGTCGAGGGCGGTAGTGTACACGGCCCGCGCGAGGTGCGGCGCGGGGGTGCGGCTCGCCCGGTCGGTGACGAACTCCAGACCGTACAGCAGCCCCAGGCCGCGTACGTCACCCAGGTTCTCGAAGCGGGCCGGAAGGGCGCGGAGCCGCTCGTGCAGCAGCTCGCCCAGGACCCGGACGCGCTCGATCAGCCGGTCGCGTTCGATGACCTCCAGCGTGGCCCGGGCCGCCGCGATGCCGAGCGGATTGCCCGCGTACGTCGACGCGTAGGCGCCGGCCCCGGAGGCCGCCGGATGGTGCATCAGGTCGGCCCGCCCCGCCAGCACGGCGAACGGGAAACCGCTGGCCAGCCCCTTGGACAGGGCCACCAGATCGGGCTCGACACCGAACTGCTCGCTCGCCAGGAAGGTGCCCGTCCGGCCGCCGCCGGTGAGCACCTCGTCGGCCACCAGCAGGACGCCGTTGGACCGGCAGGCGTCGGCGATCTGCTCCCAGTAGCCCGGGGGCGGCACGACGACGCCGGCGGCTCCGAGGACCGGTTCGAAGACCAGAGCCGAGACGTTCGGCTTCTCGGCGATGTGCTTGCGCACGAGGGAGGCGCACCGCACCCCGCAGGAGGGGTACGTGAGTTCCAGCGGGCAGCGGTAGCAGTAGGCCGAGTACCCGAGGATCGAGTTGCCGGCGAAGGCCTGGTGGCCCACGTCCCAGTGCACGAGCATCCGCGCGCCCATCGTCTTGCCGTGGAAACCCCCGCGCAGCGCGCCGATCCGGTTGCGGCCCGGTGCGGCGGTGGCCTGCACCACGCGCAGCGCGGCCTCCACGACCTCGGCGCCGGTGGAGAACAGCGCGTAGGTGTCCAGCCGTTCCGGCAGCAGCCCGGCCAGCAGCTCCAGCAGGGCGGCCCGGTCGGGCGTGGCCGAGTCGTGCACGTTCCACAGGCGCCGGGCCTGCGCGGTGAGGGCCGCCACCACCTCCGGATGGCCGTGTCCCAGGGACTGGGTCAGGGCGCCCGCCGCGAAGTCCAGGTACTGGTTGCCGTCGAGGTCCGTGAGGACCGGACCGCGCCCCTCGGCGAAGACCCGGCGCCCGACGGCCGCCTCCTCGGAGGCGCCCGGAGCCAGGTGCCGCGCCTCCCGCTCCAGCCGTTCCCGCTGGTGCCGAGCCGTCATGCGCCGCCCACCCCCTTCTGTGTGAACTGCTGTTCCGGGCAGCGCCGTTGGGCGGTGCCGGAAGCGAGTCAAACACCAACGCGGCGCTGGGTGCAAGAACTTGCTGAAAGTTGCTGAACGACCTTGCGCGCCCGGTCCGGCTTCTGCTTGAGTCGGGAACAGACCCACCGGTGACCCCGCGACTCTCGCTCAAGGAGACATCCGTGAGACCACAGATCCAGTCCCCGCCGCGACACCGGTGCCCGGCGTGAAAGCCCTGGTCCTGGCGGGCGGCACCGGCAGCCGGCTGCGGCCGTTCACCCACACGAGCGCCAAGCAGCTCCTCCCCATCGCCAACAGGCCGGTGGTGCACTACGCCCTGCAGGCGATAGCCGACGCCGGCATCGAGGAGGTGGGCGTGGTGGTCGGCCACCACGGGGACGACGTCCGCCGCGCGATCGGCGACGGCTCGGCCTTCGGGCTGAGCATCGCCTACCTGAACCAGCCTCGGCCCCTGGGCCTGGCCCACGCGGTGGCGGTCGCCCGCCCCTTCCTCGCGGACGACGACTTCCTGCTGTACCTCGGGGACAACCACCTGGAGGACGGCGTCGCCGGGTTCGTCCGGCGCGCCGCCGCCCAGCGGGACGCCGCCCGGCTGCTACTCACCCCCGTGCCCGACCCCACCGCCTTCGGCGTCGCGGAGGTCGACGACGACGGAGTGGTGCGCCGGCTGGAGGAGAAGCCGGAGCGGCCCCGCAGCGACCTGGCCCTGGTCGGGGTCTACGCCTTCACCCCCGCCGTGCACGAGGCGGTGCGCGCCATCCGCCCCTCCGGGCGCGGCGAGCTGGAGATCACCCACGCGGTGCAGTGGATGATCGACCGCGGACTGCGCGTACGCGCCGAGACGACCACCCGTCCCTGGCGCGACACCGGCAGCGTCGAGGACCTGTTGGAGGCGAACCGGCACGTCCTGGACCGGATGGAGGGCCGCGTGGACGGCAAGGTCGATCCGCACAGCGTCCTGGTGGGCCGGGTCCGCATCGCGGACGGGGCCGTGGTGCGCGGATCACGGATCGTCGGGCCCGTCGTCGTCGGCGCGGGCACCGTCATCAACAACTCCAGCGTCGGCCCGTACACCGCCATCGCCGAGGACTGCCGGATCGAGGACAGCGCGATCGAGTTCTCGGTGCTGCTCCAGGGCGCGTGCGTGGAGGGGGCCGCACGGATCGAGCGGTCGCTCATCGGCCGGGAGGCCGTGGTGACCGCCGCGCCCCGTCCGCCCCAGGCCCACCGTCTCGTCCTCGGCGACCACAGCAAGGTGCAGCTCACCTCATGACCTCACGCATCCTCGTCACCGGCGGAGCCGGCTTCATCGGCTCCGCCTACGTCCGCGCGCTGCTCGGCCCCGCCGGGCCGCCCGGCGTCTCGGTCACGGTCCTGGACAAACTCACCTACGCGGGCAGCCTCGCCCGCCTCGATCCGGTGCGCGGCCACCCCGGGCTGACCTTCGTGCACGGCGACGTCTGCGACGCCGTGACGGTGCGGCGGCTGGCGGCCGGGCACGACGAGATCGTCCACTTCGCGGCGGAGTCGCACGTCGACCGCTCCATCCAGGACGGCACCGGCTTCACCCACACCAACGTGATGGGCACCCACACCCTGCTGGACGCCGCGCTGCGGTACGGGGTGCGGACCTTCGTGCAGATCTCCACCGACGAGGTCTACGGCTCGATACCCGAGGGCGCCGCACGGGAGGAGGACCCGCTCATACCCAGCTCGCCGTACGCGGCGTCGAAGGCCGCGGCCGACCTCGTCGCCCTGGCCCACCACCACACCCACGGCCTGGACGTCCGGGTGACCCGCTGCTCCAACAACTTCGGCCCGTACCAGCATCCGGAGAAGGCCGTCCCGCGCTTCGTCGCCACCCTGCTCACCGGCGGTGACCTGCCGGTGTACGGCGACGGGCGGCAGGTGCGCGACTGGCTGCACGTGGACGACCACGTGCGGGCGGTGGAGCTGGTGCGCACGGCGGGGCGGCCGGGGCAGACGTACAACATCGGAGGGGGCACCTCGCTGACCAATCTGGACCTCGCGCACCGCCTGCTGCGGTGGTGCGGGGCCGGCCCGGAGCGCATCACGCACGTCGAGGACCGCAAGGGGCACGACCGGCGGTACGCGGTGGACCATGGCAAGATCACCGCGGAGCTGGGATACCGGCCACGGGTCGGCTTCGAGGCGGCACTGGCCGCCACGGCGGACTGGTACCGCACCCATCGGGCGTGGTGGGAACCCCTGCTGGAGTCCGTGTGACTCCGGTCCGCGCGGCCGGGCGCGTCGGGGACGCACCGGATGCGAACCCCGCGGCCGGGGACCGGAGTTCGTTGAACGTAACACCCTGAAAACCGTTGCGAAAGGCTTTGCGCGCAGCCAGTTCAACTATTGCCTGTTCAATCGGCAGTTCTGCGCGAGGGGTTGACCTGCGGTAAGCGGCGCCGTACGGTCTCGACCGCAATTTCTTGCTGCAAGAACCAGTGAACGGCCTTACCTGGCATGGCGCGTTGTCAACCGAGGCTGACTCCGGTACCGCCCCCCATCCCCACTGGAGCAACCATGGCCAGAAAGACCGTGGCCGCTGCACTCGCCGCCCTGGCGGGAGCCGCTGTGGCCGTCACGGGACCGACGCCGGCGCAGGCGAGCGTGCCCGGCGGCAAGGACGTCACCGCGGTGATGTTCGAATGGAACTTCGCGTCCGTCGCCAAGGCGTGCACGGACCAGCTGGGCCCCGCCGGGTACGGCTACGTCCAGGTCTCCCCACCGAACGAACACATCCAGGGTCCCTCCTGGTGGACGGCCTACCAGCCCGTCAGCTACAAGATCGGCACGAAGCTGGGCAACCGCTCGGACTTCAAGAACATGGTGGACACCTGCCACGCGGCAGGCGTCAAGGTGGTCGCCGACACCGTGATCAACCACATGGCGAACGCCTCCGGCACCGGCACCGCCGGGTCGTCCTTCAGCAAGTACGCCTACCCCGGCACCTACTCCGCCGCCGACATGGACGACTGCACCACGAGCATCAGCAACTACGGCGACCGCTGGAACGTCCAGCACTGCGAGATGGGCGGCCTGCCCGACCTCGACACCGGTGAGGAGTACGTCCGCAAGACCATCGCGGGCTACCTGAACGACCTGCTGTCCCTCGGCGTCGACGGATTCCGTATCGACGCCGCCAAGCACATCCCCGAGGACGACCTCGCCAACATCAAGTCCCGCCTGACCAACCCCGGCGTGTACTGGAACCAGGAGACGATCGGGGCCCCCGGCGAGGCGGTCCAGCCGCCCGAGTTCTACAACACGGGCGACGTCCAGGAGTTCCGCTACGCCTACGACCTCAAGCGGGTCTTCAACAACGAGAAGCTCGCCGAGCTGAAGAACTTCGGCGAGGCGTGGGGCTACGTCTCCAGCGGCAAGGCGTCCGTCTTCGTCACCAACCACGACACCGAGCGCAACGGAGGCAGCCTCACCTACAAGGACGGCGCCAACTACACCCTCGCGAACGTCTTCATGCTGGCCTGGCCGTACGGCTCACCCGCTGTGCACTCCGGCTACGAGTTCAGCGACAAGGACGCCGGCGGACCGAACAACGGCCAGGTCAACGCCTGTTACACCGACGGCTGGAAGTGCCAGCACGCCTGGCGCGAGATAGCGAGCATGGTCAAGTTCCGCACCACGGCGGCCGGGACCGCCGTGACCGACTGGTGGGACAACGGCAACAACCAGATCGCCTTCGGCCGCGGTGACAAGGCGTACGTCGCCATCAACCACGAGGGCTCCACCCTCACCCGCACCTTCCAGACCTCGCTGCCCGCCGGGAGCTACTGCGACGTGCAGAGCGGCAAGGGCGTGACCGTCGACTCGTCCGGCCGGTTCACTGCCACCCTGGGCGCCAACTCCGCCCTCGCCCTGCACGTCGGGGCGAAGAACTGCGACACCACCGTCGACCCCGACCCCGACCCCGCTCCCACCACCGGAGCCTCGTTCAACGTCAACGCCACCACCCAGTGGGGCCAGGACATCTACGTCGTCGGCAGCACCTCCGCCCTCGGCAACTGGAACCCCTCCAACGCCCTGAAGCTGGACCCGGCGAGCTACCCCGTGTGGAAGCTCGCCCAGCCCCTGCCCGCGGGCACCGCATTCGAGTACAAGTACCTCCGCAAGGACGCGAGCGGCAACGTCACCTGGGAGAGCGGCTCCAACCGTACGGCCACCGTGCCGGTCGGCGGAGTGGTCACGCTGAACGACACCTGGCGCGGCTGACCGGCCCACCCGGAGCCGGACTCCGCACACCGGCGACGACCGCCCGGCCCGACCACCGGTGCCGGGCGGTCCCGCACCCCGCCGCGCGACGCAGCCCGTCCTTGCCCGCGACCGACACCCCGAGGAGACGCGTCACGTGGCCGGCAGACCCCGACATCACGCAACCGCACTGGCCATCGCCCTGTGCACAGCCGTTCTGCCACCGCTGACGCCCCCGGCGACGGCCGCGGAACCGCCTCCGGGTACGGCCGCGGAACCGGCGACGGCCGCGGGGCCGCCCCCGCCCCCGGCGGACGCCCGGCTCGCGCACGAGCCGGACCGCCCGGCGACCAGCCGGGAACAGTTCTACCTGCTGCTGCCCGACCGGTTCGCGAACGGCTCCGCCGCCAACGACCGGGGCGGGCTGACCGGCGACCGCACCACCACCGGCTACGACCCCACCGACAAGGACTTCTTCCAGGGCGGCGACCTGCGGGGCGCCATCGACCACCTGGACTACGTCAAGGGCCTCGGCACCACCGCCATCTGGCTCGCGCCGGTGTTCCGGAACAAGCCCGTGACGGTCCGCGACGGCAGGGCGACCGCCAACTACCACGGCTACGCCATCACCGACTTCACCCGCGTCGACCCGCACTTCGGCACCGAGGCCGACCTCGCGGAACTGATCGACAAGGCCCACGCCAAGGGCATGAAGGTCTTCTTCGACGTCATCACCAACCACACAGCGGACACCATCGACTACGCCGAGAAACGCTACGGATACCGCGGCAAGGGCGCCTACCCCTACCTCGACACCGAGGGCCGCCCCTTCGACGACAGCACCGGCATGCGCCCGGCGGACGCGGACGGCGCCCCGTACACCCCGCGCGTCTCCGCCGACCCGGACGACCGCAAGGTGCCCGACTGGCTGAACGACCCGTCCATGTACCACAACCGCGGCAACTCCACCTTCGCCGGGGAGAGCGCCCTGGACGGCGACTTCATGGGCATGGACGACCTGTGGACCGAACGCCCGGAGGTCGTCCGGGGCATGGAGGAGATCTACGAGAAGTGGGTCGACGACTTCGCAGTGGACGGCTTCCGCGTCGACACCGCCAAGAACGTCGACATGGCCTTCTGGACCCAGTGGGCCACCGCGCTCGACCGCCACGCGGCACGGCACGGGCGCCGGGACTTCTTCCTCTTCGCCGAGGCCTTCTCCGCCGACGCGGCCATCACCGCCCCCTACGTCACCGAGGGCCGGCTCGACGCCACGCTCGACTTCCCGTTCCAGGCCGCCGCCCGCGACTTCGCCTCGCGCGGCGGCCCCGCGGACGACCTCGCCCACGTCTTCGCGCAGGACTACCGCTACACCACCGACAAGACCAACGCCTACAGCCAGGTCACCTTCCTCGGCAGCCACGACATGGGCCGCATCGGCACCTTCCTCGCCCAGGACCACCCCGGCGCGGACGACGCCGAACTCCTCGGCCGCGACCGCCTGGCCCACGAGCTGATGTTCCTCTCCCGGGGCAACCCGGTCGTCTACTCCGGTGACGAGCAGGGCTTCACCGGCTCGGGCGGCGACGTGGCCGCCCGCCAGACGATGTTCGCCTCCAAGGTGCCGGAGTACCTGGACGACGACGAGATAGGCACCGGCCGCACGGCCTCCTCGGACGCCTACGACCCCTCCCACCCCCTGTACCGGGCGATCGCCACCCTGTCCCGGCTCACCCGGCAGCACCCCGCCCTGCGCGACGGCGTCCAGACCGAACGCTACGCACAGGGCTCCGTCTACGCCGTCACCCGCACCGACGTCCGCGCGGGACGCGACTACCTGGTGGCGTTCAACAACGCCACCGAGCCCAGGACCGTCACCCTGCCGACCGGCTCCCCGGACACGCCCTACCGTGCGCTGTACGGCACCACCGGCAGCGTACGCGCGGACGCCGACGGGAAGACCACCGTGACCGTCCCGGCCCTGTCGTCCGTCGTGTACCAGGCGGCACGGCCACCGCACCCGCCCACGGCCGCGCCCTCGCTCGCACTCACCGCCCCCCAGGCGGGCGCCCATGGAACCGTGGAGGTCTCCGCCGACGTCACGGGCGGCGACTACCAGCGGGTCGTCTTCGCCGCCCAGGCCGGCAACGGTGCGTGGCACACGCTCGGCACCGCCGACCACGCCCCGTACAAGGTCACCCAGCACATCGCCCCGGACGTCCCCGCGGGCACACCGCTGAGATACAAGGCGGTCGTCGTGGACCGCGCGGGCCGGACCGCCGGCGCCCTCGCCGCCACGACCGCGGGCCGGACCGCACCGGTTCCGGCACCGACCGCGGCCCGCCACTGGGCCGTCGTCCACCACCGGCGGCCCGACGGCGAGTACGACGGCCTGCGCCTGCGCACCGCCGACGGCCGCACCGCCGCCTTCACCGGCCGGGACGCCTACGGCGCGTTCGCCTGGCTGGCCCCCGCCGAGGGCACCACCGAGATCACCTTCACCGTGGAGAAGGACGGCGTCCCCGACGCCCCCGCACGCACCCTGGGCTTCGCCGCGACACCGGAGGTGTGGACCGAACAGGGCAGCGACACGGTCACGGGCACCAGACCCGTGGACGCGTACCCGGCCCAGGACCCGGCGAAGGCGGTCGTCCACTACCACCGCGCCGACGGCGACTACGACGGCTGGGGCCTGCACGCCTGGACGGGAGCGGCCCGCCCGCCGGAGTGGAACGACCCGATCCGCCCGGTGCGCCGGGACTCCTTCGGCCTGGTCTTCGAGGTCCCGCTGACCGATCACGCGGACTCCCTCAGCTACATCCTGCACAAGAAGGAGGAGAAGGACGTCCCCTCCGACGAGACCCTGGACTTCTCCCTCTACGGCCACGAGGTGTGGCGCGTGGCCGGCGACGGCACCTACCTCACCCCCACCCTCGGCGGCGCCTTCGGCCTGGACCTCGGCACGTCCGCCGCGACCTGGCTGGACGAGGACACCGTCGTATGGCGGGGGACCGGCGCCGGAGTCGCCGGCCAGCAACTCGTGTACGCACCCGGCGGCGGCATCCGCCTGGAGAACGGTGCCCTGTCGGACGAGGGACACTGGCTGCGGCTGATCCCCGCGCAGCTGACCGACGCGCAACGGTCCGCCCATCCCGGATTCGCGGACCATCAGGCCTTCACCGTCGACCCCCGGGACCGCGACCGGATCGCCGAGGCCCGGGCGAGCCGCCAGCTGATCGCCACCCAGCGAGGACAGGACGGGGCCCTGCTCGGCGCCACGACCGTGCGCCTGCCACCCGGCTGACCTCCCCAGCACACCGTACGAAAGGAAAGAGCCGCACCGTGACCCCAGCACCCACCGCCCGAGGCAACCCGGGCGGACCACCGGCACGCCCGCGCGGCCGGAGTCTCCCGGCCGCCGTCACCCGCGCCGCCACCGTGGCCGTCACCGCCACACTGCTCGCCACCGCCCCGCACGCCACCCAGCCGGCGAGCGCCACGGCCCCAGGCGGCGCCCGGCCGGCGAGCGCCACGGGCCGTCCGCCCGTCCCGCCGTCCGACGCCCGCCTGGCCGCCGTGCCGGCCCGGCACGACATGACCCGCGAGCAGTTCTACTTCCTCCTTCCCGACCGCTTCGCGAACGGCTCCGCCGCCAACGACCGGGGCGGGCTGACCGGCGACCGCACCACCACCGGCTACGACCCCACCGACAAGGGCTTCTACCAGGGCGGTGACCTGAAGGGGCTGATCAGCAAGCTCGACTACGTCAAGGGGCTCGGCACGACCGCGATCTGGCTGGCCCCGATCTTCAAGAACAAACCGGTGCAGGGCAACGGCGAGAGCGCCGGCTACCACGGTTACTGGATCACCGACTTCACCCGAGTCGACCCGCACTTCGGCACCAACGCGGACCTCGCGGAACTCATCCGCAAGGCCCACGCCAAGGGGATGAAGGTCTTCTTCGACGTCATCACCAACCACACGGCCGACACCGTCACCAACACCGAGAAGACGTTCACGTACCGCGGCAAGGGCGCCTACCCCTACCTGGACACCGAAGGCCGCCCCTTCGACGACACCAAGGGCATGCGGAAGACCGACGCCCGTGGCTTCCCCTACACACCGCAGGTCGCCCCCTCCGAACGGAACGCCAAGGTCCCGGCCTGGCTCAACGACCCCACCATGTACCACAACCGCGGTGACTCCACCTTCGCCGGCGAGAGCACCCTCTACGGCGACCACACCGGCCTCGACGACCTGTGGACCGAACGCCCCGAAGTCGTGCGCGGCATGGAGGAGATCTACGAGAAGTGGGTCGACGACTTCCAAGTCGACGGCTTCCGGGTCGACACCGTCCGCAACGTCGACATGGCGTTCTGGACCCAGTGGGCGACAGCACTCGACGCCTACGCCGCGAGGAAGGGCCGGAAGAACTTCTTCGTCTTCGGCGAGACACTCTCCTCCGACCCGGCCGTCACCTCCCCGTACGTCCGCCAGGGCCGCCTCGACGCCACGCTCGACTTCCCGCTCCAGGACGCCATCCGCCAGTACGCCTCCCAGGGCCGCACGGCCGACCGGCTCGCCGACGTCTTCGCGCAGGACTACCGCTACACCACCGACAAGGCGAACGCCTACGAACAGGTGACCTTCCTCGGCAACCACGACATGGGCCGCATCGGCGGCTTCCTGCTCAAGGACAACCCGGGGGCCGACGACGCCGAACTCCTCGGCCGGGACCGCTTCGCCCACGAGCTGATGTTCCTCTCCCGGGGCAACCCGGTCGTCTACTCCGGTGACGAGCAGGGCTTCACCGGCGCCGGCGGCGACAAGGACGCCCGGCAGACGATGTTCGCCTCCAAGGTGCCGGACTACCTGGACGACGACGAGATAGGCACCGGCCGCACGGCCTCCTCGGACGCCTACGACCCCTCCCACCCCCTGTACCGGGCGATCGCCACTCTGTCCCGGCTGACCCGGCAGCACCCCGCCCTGCGCGACGGCGTCCAGGTGGAGCGCTACGCACAGGGCTCCGTCTACGCCTTCACCCGGACGGACACCCACCGGCGCGACCACTACCTGGTCGCGGCCAACAACTCCACCCAGGCACGGACCGTACGGATTCCCACGGGCGTCGCCGGGATGTCCTACCGAGGCCTGTACGGCACCACCGGCACGGTGGCCAGCGGCGCCGACACCCGCGTGACCGTCACCGTCCCGCCGCTGTCGTCCGTGGTGCTGGAGGCTAAGCGGCGGCTCGGCACGCCCGCCACCCGGCCGGCCCTGGAACTCAAGGCCCCCACGGCGGGCGCCACCGGCGACGTCGAGATCACCGCCGACGTCAGCGGCGGCGGCCTCGACCGGGTCGTCTTCGCCGCCCAGGTCGGCAACGGCCCGTGGCAGACGCTCGGCACCGCCGACCACGCACCGTACAAGGTCACCCAGCACCTGCCCGACACCGTGCGGCAGGGCACCCCCCTGCGCTACAAGGCCGTGGCCGTCGACCTCGCGGGCCGCACCGCGAGCGCCCTCGCCACGACCACGGCCGGCCAGGCGGCGGCGCCCAGGCCGCCGAGCGCCCTGAACCGCCCCTACGCCGTCGTGCACTACGCGCGCCCGGACGGCGACTACACCGGCTGGCGACTCGACAGCGCGGGCCGGTCGGCCGAGTTCACCGGCCGGGACGCCTACGGCGCGTTCGCCTGGGTCAAGCCGGAGGACGGCGCGCGGAGCCTGACGTACACGGTCACCGGCAACGGCACCGCGGACGGCCCGGCGCGCACCATCGACCTGGACAAGACGGGCGAGGTCTGGATCCGGCAGGGGGACGACGGCCAGTCGGACACGGCACCGCACGGCGCCTACCCGGCCCCCGACCCCGCCAAGGCCGTGATCCACTACCACCGGGCCGACGGCGACTACGACGGCTGGGGCCTGCACACCTGGACCGGCGCCAAGCACCCCACGGACTGGTCGGCGCCGCTCACACCCACCGGCAGGGACGCCTTCGGCGTGACCTTCGAGGTGCCGCTCGCCGACGGCGCGACCTCGCTCAGCTACATCGTCCACAAGGGCGACGAGAAGGACATCAGCGCTGACCGCTCGCTGGACTTCGCCACCTACGGCAAGGAGACCTGGCTGATCGGCGGTGACAGCGACTATCTGCTGCCGACGGTGGGCAGCGCCCCCGACCTGGACCTCGGCACGGCCAAGGCCCGCTGGCTCGACACGGACACGGTCGTGTGGAAGGTGAAGACCACGGACTCCACCAGCCAGCAGCTCGTCTACGCCCCCGACGGAGGCATCACCGTCAAGGACGGCGCGCTGTCCGACGAGGGCCACTGGCTGCGGCTGATCCCGTCGAAGCTCACGGACGCGCAGAAGTCGGCGCATCCGGAGCTGGCGGACGACCCGGCGTTCACGGTCGACCCCCGCGACCGCGACCGGGTGCCGGCCGCCCTGCGCGCCCAGCTCATCGCCACCCAGCGGGCCGCCAACGGTGCGCTGCTCGCCGCCACCGGAGTCCATCTCCCCTGACACGGAACGACCGACGGGTGCCCCTCGCCGAGCGAGGGGCACCCGTTGTGTGCGCGGGGATGAACCGACTCAGCGGGTGAACACCGCGACGGTGCGGGCGGGGGCGGTGAAGGTGCCCGAACCGGTCGTGTAGGACGCCGACTTCACGGTGTCGTCGGAGCCGGTGGCCTGGACGGGGTGGAGGGTGTAGGGGGTGCCGGCGAGGGCGCTGATGCGCTGTTGCTGCTGCTCGGGGGTGGCGTTGAAGACGACGACCAGACCGC
>NZ_JODT01000044.1 GCF_000720835.1 Streptomyces achromogenes subsp. achromogenes
CACCACCTACACCCCCCTACGCTTCCCAGGCCAGTACTACGACCCCGAAACCGGCCTCCACTACAACTACTTCCGCCACTACGACCCCGAAACAGCCCGCTACCTCACCCCGGACCCGCTGGGTCTGGCACCCGCCCCGAACCCGGTCACGTACATCCATAACCCGCATGTCTGGGTCGATCCGCTGGGCCTCGCTCCGGTCGTCTGCCCAGAGGGAGAAGCCGGAGCGGAGCGCAAACTCAAACCAGGAGAGATCTATGTCTACCGTGCGGTGATGGATAACGAACTGGACGACATTGTGGGGCCGGCGGCGCGCCGGTACAGGAATCTCGGTGGTGCCGAGGTGAAGTACTTCTCCACCACTCCGGAAGGTGCTGCCGCCTATGCGCGGCAGGCATTCCATACATTTGGTGACGGCAGCCCGTACACTCTTACGCGAGGGATCATCCGCGAGAGTGATATCAATCCTGAAAGCATCATTGAGCACCTCGCGGACGCGGGCGGTAAGGTGGATGCCCCCATGGCCCTGTCGAACGGCGAAGTGGCCAAAATAGGCAGGGTTCGCATCCTGCCCTCCATGCCCATTCCGTAAACAGGGAAGCCATGCACATCCTTATCACGTCAAAGAGTTCCGAGACCATCCGATCGTGGCAGTCTGTGTTTCCTCGGTTTGACGAGATTGAATTCGTCGAATCGTATCCGAGGTCTCTGCGGGCGGATGCCATCTGTATGTCGGGTGTTTACGCCCTGGAGCGCTACGGGGGAGCTCCGCGAAACGACGTGGCGCAGATTCTGGACAACCTTCGCAACGACGGCCTCCCTTCGCTCGTTGTGGTGCCACCCTCCCGGCCCTTGCGGCGCACAGCCGCGGGAACGCTGGAAGTGGTTCCGGAGTTCGCAACCGAGAGTCCCGCCTACTACGCCACCTCTCGGGCATTCGAGGCGATGGAGCGCTGGAACTCGCGCAATGACTCGTCCAAGATCGAGACGGTGGTCTTCGACCTCCCTCTCCTGGGTATGGACGATCCGGCGGACAGGTCCACCCCGAATTCCGTCCTCCGGGCCATGGCTCGCTCGCTGGATCCGGAGGCCGGATGACCGAGGCTTCGCGTGAACCTTGGTGACGTAATGGCCTACTATCCCGACCTCAGTCCCTACTCGTACGATGCCGGCGGCCGGGAAATGCTCAACGTGGGCTGGCTATCGCTGGATGCGGAGAGATCCACGTGCCGAACGGGAGAGGGGTCACCTACGCGTCCCCCGCCATGATTGTCCATTACGTGGAGGATCACTCGTATTTGCCTCCGGAGGATTACCGCAGGTCGGTCCGGGACCGGTGGGGAGCGCTTCACGGGCGCCCGGGGTACAGTGCCGGGACCAGCAGAACCCCACCGTGAGGCCCCGTAGTGCTGACCCAGACCACCACCCGGGTCCTGGAACCGGACGACCTGGACGCGGCGCTCGCCGTGCTCGACCGTGAGCCGGTCGCCAACGCCTTCGTGACGTCCAGGGTCCGGGTCGCAGGACTGGACCCCTGGCGGCTCGGCGGCGAGATGTGGGGCTGGTACGAGGACGGCATGCTCACGTCCCTCTGCTACGCGGGCGCCAACCTCGTCCCCGTCTGCGCCACCCCCCGCGCCGTGCGCGCCTTCGCCGACCGCGCCCGCCGGGCCGGCCGCCGCTGCTCCTCCATCGTCGGTCCCGCCGACGCCACCGCCGAACTGTGGCGGCTGCTGGAGCCCCACTGGGGCCCGGCCCGCGACGTCCGCGCCCACCAGCCGCTGATGGTCACCGACCGCATGCCCGACGACATCGCCCCGGACCCCTACGTCCGCCGCGTCCGCAAGGACGAGATGGAAACGATCATGCCGGCGTGCGTGGCGATGTTCACCGAGGAGGTCGGCGTCTCCCCGCTGGCCGGCGACGGCGGCCTGCTCTACCAGGCCCGCGTCGCCGAACTCGTCGGCGCCGGCCGCTCCTTCGCCCGCGTGGACGAGCACGGCAAGGTCGTCTTCAAGGCGGAGATCGGCGCCGCCACCCCCCAGGCCTGCCAGATCCAGGGCGTATGGGTGGCCCCCGAGTACCGGGGGAGGGGACTGGCGGCCCCCGGCATGGCCGCCGTGCTGCGCTACGCCCTCGCGGACTTCGCCCCCGTCGCGAGCCTCTACGTCAACGACTTCAACACCGCGGCGAGAAGGACGTACCGGCGTGTGGGCTTCGAAGAGGTCGGCGCCTTCATGAGTGTGCTCTTCTGACACCCCTGTACGCTCCCCGCATGGACCCAGTGATCGGCCCCCTGGACCTCACCGCCCACGTGGACGAGGCGTTGGCCGTCCAAGCCCTCGCCTTCGGCCTGGGCCCCGAGGAGGTCGCCGTACGCCGGCAGATCGTCCAGCGCCACATGCAGTACCAGGGCGCCCGGGCCTACGGCGCGACCGCCGGCGGCCGGCTCGTCGGCTTCGTCTACGGCATGCCCAACAGCCGCATCCACTGGTGGTCCACCGTGGTGGAGCCCTATCTGCGCGCCAACGGCAACGACTTCTGGCTGGACGACTCCTTCGTCATCACCGAACTGCACGTCCACCCCGACCACCAGAACCTGGGCATCGGCCGCAAGCTGATCACCACCATCACCGACACCGCCGACGAACCCCGCTCGATCCTCTCCGCGATCGACACCGACAGCCCCGCCCGGGGTCTGTACCACTCCCTCGGCTACACCGACCTCGCCCGCCAGGTGCACTTCCCGAGCGCGCCCCGCCCCTACGCCGTGATGGGCGCCCCGCTGCCGCTGCGCCGGCGTTAACCGATTTCCGCCGGTGCGGGCGGCCCGGATAACCTCCATGCCACCACCTTTACCCGGCAGGAGTACGAGAACCATGGCCAAGGCACCGGTCCAGCGCATGTCCCAGTTGATGGCGAAGACGCTGCGCGACGACCCGGCGGACGCCGAGGTCCTCAGCCACAAGCTCCTCGTCCGCGCCGGCTACGTCCGCCGCACGGCGGCCGGCATCTGGAGCTGGCTGCCCCTCGGCAAGAAGGTCCTCGCCAACGTCGAACGCGTCGTCCGCGAGGAGATGGACGCCATCGGCGCCCAGGAGGTCTCCCTGCCCGCCCTGCTGCCCCGCGAGCCCTACGAGGCGACCGGCCGCTGGGACGAGTACGGCCAGGAGCTGTTCCGGCTCAAGGACCGCAAGGGCGGCGACTACCTCCTCGGCCCCACCCACGAGGAGATCTTCACCCTCCTGGTCAAGGACCAGTGCACGTCCTACAAGGACCTGCCGGTGATCCTGTACCAGATCCAGACCAAGTTCCGCGACGAGGCCCGCCCCCGCGCCGGCATCCTGCGCGGCCGCGAGTTCCTGATGAAGGACTCGTACTCCTTCGACCTGGACGACGAGGGCCTCGGCACCTCCTACGCCCTGCACCGCGAGGCCTACCAGCGGATCTTCGCCCGCCTCGGCCTCGACTACCGCATCTGCGCGGCCACCGCCGGCGCCATGGGCGGCTCCAAGTCCGAGGAGTTCCTGGCCCCGGCCGAGGCCGGCGAGGACACCTTCGCGGACTGCCCGAACTGCGACTTCGCCGCCAACACCGAGGCGATCACCTACCAGCTGAAGCCGGTGGACGGCTCCGCCGTGCCCGCGCTGGAGGAGATCCCCACCCCCGACACCCCGACCATCGAGACGCTGGCCGCCTCGCTCGGCGTCCCCGCCTCCGCCACGCTGAAGAACCTGCTGGTCAAGGTGGACGGCGAGATCGTCGCCGTGGGCGTGCCCGGCGACCGCGAGGTGGACCTGGACAAGGTGGAGGCGCACTTCGCCCCGGCCGCCGTCGAGATGGTCACCGAGGCCGACTTCGCCGCCCACCCCGAGCTGGTCCGCGGCTACGTCGGCCCGCAGGGCCTGGGCGAGAAGGTCACGTACATCGCCGACCCACGCGTGGCCCCCGGCACCGCCTGGATCACCGGCGCCAACAAGGAGCACACGCACGCGAAGAACGTCGTCGCCGGCCGTGACTTCGAGGTCGACGCGTACGTGGACGTCGTCGTGGTCCAGGAGGGCGACCCCTGCCCGCAGTGCGGCACCGGCCTGAAGCTGGACCGCGCCATCGAGATCGGCCACATCTTCCAGCTGGGCCGCAAGTACGCCGACGCCCTGAAGCTGGACGTCCTCGGCCAGAACGGCAAGCCGGTCCGCGTCACCATGGGCTCCTACGGCATCGGCGTCTCCCGCGCCGTCGCCGCGCTCGCCGAGCAGACCGCCGACGACAAGGGCCTGGTGTGGCCCAAGGAGGTCGCCCCGGCCGACGTGCACGTGGTCGCCGCCGGCAAGGCGCTCCAGACCGAGCTGGCGCTGGACGTCGCCGGGAAGCTCGCCGACGCGGGCGTCCGCGTCCTGGTCGACGACCGGGCCGGGATCTCCCCGGGCGTGAAGTTCACCGACTCCGAGCTGATCGGCGTCCCCCGGATCCTGGTCGCCGGCCGCCGCGCCGCCGAGGGCGTCCTGGAACTGAAGGACCGCAAGACCGGCGAGCGCGAGGAACTGACGGTCGAGGAAGCGATCGCCCGCCTGACGGCCTGACCCCCCGGCCTACGACGACGCCCCCGGGGCTTCCCCGGGGGCGTCGCCACAACTGATCGCTACAGCCAGCCCGCGAACTCCAGCAGCAGCTCCGCGTCCGCCGGGCGGCCCACGCGCAGGGCCCGTACGCCGGACTCCACCGCCCGGAACAGGGTCCAGCCGCGCAGACGGTCCTGGTCGACCTCCAGCGACTCCGCGAGGCGCTTGATCCGGCGGCGGGTGGTGGCCGGGCCGGACGGCTGGGCGATCAGGTCCTCCACCCGGTCCCGGACCAGCCGCGCCAGGTCGAAGGCGCTCTCGCCGACCACCGGGTCCGGTCCCACCGCGAGCCACGGCATCCGCTCGCCCGACAGCACCTTGCTCTGCCGGAACGTGCCGTGCAGCAGCCGTTGCTCGGGCGGCGCGGCCAGCAGCTCCTCGCGGGCGGCCAGCGCCGCCTCCACCAGCGGGGCCACCTCCGGCTCGGCCCCGGCGCTCGCCCGCATGGCCGCCGCCTGCCGTCCGGTGCGCTCGGCGACGGTCTCGTAGGCGTGCCCGGCCGGCGGCTCCACCCACAACCTGCGCAGCGTCCCCGCCGCCTCCAGCAGCGCCTTGGCCTCCGGCAGCGAACGCACCGACACATCCGGGTGCAGCCGCTCCAGCAGCAGCGCCCCGTCCCGGGCGTCGTCCTCCAGCAGCTGTACGGCGCCCAGCCCGGCCCACCGCGCCAGCGCGGCGCGCTCGCCCTCCGGGCGGGCCCGGGGCGGCGCCAGCTTCAGCACGGCCGGGCTGCCGTCCGGCTGCCGTACCAGCAGCACCAGGCTGCTGCGCCCGCCCGGCACCTGCACCCGCTCCACGGTCAACCCGCGCCGGGCGACGGCCTCCTCGGCCGCCGCGGGCAGCCGCGCCAGCCAGTCGTCCCCGGCCGGTGCCGTCTCACCGAGCGCCCGCACCAGACGCGGCGGCGCTTCCCAAGCCATGCGCGAGTCGTTCCCTTCCTGTGGGTCCTTGCCGGCTCCCGGTCCGTCCTGCGACGGGCGTACGGAAGCCGTGCCGGTGCCGCGGTGCCTCAGTGCCTCGCCGGAGCCGTGGCGGACGTGCCGGACGTGATGGACGCGGTGGCCGACGGAGTCGTGCCGGCCGCACCGGTCCGCTCGTCGGTCCGGGCGCCGGACCGTTCGGCGAGCCCAGGGAAGGCTACGCTCTCCCCGCTCCAGCGCACCGCCCGCACCGCGGCCTCCCGCAGCGCCCCGGCCGCGTCGGCCCGCCGCGTCCCGGTCGCCGCCCGCACCAGGTCCGAGTAGACCGCGGCCAGCCGTTCCTCCAGCCGCGCGGCCAGCCGCACCGCCGCCGCGCCGTCCCCGACCGGGAACGGAAGCTCGTACGCGGCGCTCGCGGCGACCGGGGCGGCGCCCAGATCGCGCACCGCGCGCACCAGCGCGTCCCGGCGCGCCCGGTGGGCGTCGTACGCCGTCCGCGCCTCCGTCCGGCGCCGCTCGCCGATCCGCCCGCCGACGACCCCGTAGCCGTACACCGCCGCGTGCTCCGCCGCCAGTGCCGCCTGGAGCGCGGTCACCTCGGCCTGCCGTGCCTCCTCGCTCACTTCGCCACCTCCGTCAGCAGGTACGCGTGCGCGGCCCCGGCCGCCGCCACCGACGCCAGCAGCCGCGCCAGTTCGCCCGGCACCTGAAGCAGCTCCTTGGCCCGCCGGTCGGCCAGGGCGCGCTCGGCGGTGGCCAGCTGGGTCACGGCGTCCTTCTCGGCGGCGGGTACGGCGGCGGGCGCGGCCGAGGCCGGGGGCTTCGACGCCGCCGGCGAGGGCTTCGTGCCCTCCTCGAACGCCGCCGCGTGCGCCGCGACCTCGGCCCGCAGCGGGCGCAGCCGGTCCGTCAGGGCGGGATGCGCGGCGAGCACGGCGTCGTAGCGCGCCAGCAGCCCCCGGCTGTCCCGCGCCGCACGCGCGCGTGCCCGCGCGGCGGCCGACGGGCCGTCGTCGCCGGAGTCCGCCCCGGCCGAGCAGCCCGCCAGCAGGGCGGCGCCGGCGGCCGAGGCCAGCAGGGTTCTTCTGCGCGGCCCCGAGGGGGTGCGCGACGGCGGGGGGTACGGCACGGCTGACGTCCTCGGGGGGCTCGTACGAACACACGGGCGGGACGGCACCCGCCGTTGATCACGGTACCCGCGCAGCCGCCCACCGCATGTCACCGGCTCAGCGGTCCCACCCGAGGGCACGCGGCCGGTCGGCACGCGGCCCCGGGCTCCGCTGCGAAGCACCCCCCGCCGGAGGCAGTACGCTTTGACCAGACACGCGACCCATCCCACAACAGCACACGCGGCCGAGGAGTCACCCGGATGAGCACCACCCAGAGCGAGAGGCTGCGAGAGCTGCTGGAACCGCTCGTCACCTCCCATGGGCTGGATCTCGAAGAGATCGCCGTGGACTCCGTAGGACGCAAGCGGGTGCTGCGCGTCGTGGTGGACTCCGACACCGGAGCGGACCTGGACCGGATCGCCGATGTGAGCCGCGCGCTCTCGGCGAAGCTGGACGAGACGAACGCGATGGGCGAGGGCGCGTACGACCTGGAGGTCGGAACCCCCGGCGCGGAGCGCCTCCTCACCGAGCACCGGCACTTCGTGCGCGCCACCGACCGGCTCGTGAAGTTCCAGCTCACGGAGGGCGGCGAGCTGGTCGCGCGGATCCTGGACGTCGACGACGAGGGCGTCGGCGTGGAGGTGCCCGGGGTGAAGGGCCGCAAGGCCACCACCCGCAGACTGGCCTTCCCCGAGATCGCCAAGGCGCGCGTGCAGGTCGAGTTCAACCGCAAGGACACCAAGAAGGACATGAAGGAAGAGGAGGAGGCGTAGCCGTGGACATCGACATGAGCGCCCTGCGGGGCTTGGTCCGGGAGAAGGAGATCTCCTTCGACCTGCTGGTCGAGGCGATCGAGTCGGCCCTCCTCATCGCCTACCACCGCACCGAGGGAAGCCGCCGACACGCGCGCGTGGAGCTCAACCGGGAGACCGGGCATGTGACCGTGTGGGCGAAGGAGGACCCCGAGGACCTCGCCGAGGGCCAGGCGCCCCGTGAGTTCGACGACACCCCGTCCGGTTTCGGCCGTATCGCCGCCACCACCGCCAAGCAGGTGATCCTGCAGCGGCTGCGCGACGCCGAGGACGACGCGACGCTCGGCGAGTACGCCGGCCGCGAGGGCGACATCGTCACCGGCGTGGTCCAGCAGGGCCGCGACCCGAAGAACGTGCTCGTGGACATCGGCAAGCTGGAGGCCATCCTGCCGGTGCAGGAGCAGGTGCCCGGCGAGACCTACCCGCACGGCATGCGCCTGAGGTCGTACGTCGTCCGCGTGGCCAAGGGCGTGCGCGGCCCGTCCGTGACCCTCTCCCGCACCCACCCGAACCTGGTGAAGAAGCTCTTCGCCCTGGAGGTGCCGGAGATCGCCGACGGCTCCGTGGAGATCGCCGCGATCGCCCGTGAGGCCGGTCACCGCACCAAGATCGCCGTACGGTCCACCCGTTCGGGCCTGAACGCCAAGGGCGCCTGCATCGGCCCCATGGGCGGCCGGGTGCGCAACGTCATGGGCGAGCTGAACGGTGAGAAGATCGACATCGTCGACTGGTCGGACGACCCGGCGGAGATGGTCGCGAACGCGCTGTCACCCGCTCGGGTGAGCAAGGTGGAGGTCGTGGACCTGGCCGCCCGCTCCGCACGGGTGACCGTGCCGGACTACCAGTTGTCGCTGGCGATCGGCAAGGAGGGCCAGAACGCCCGCCTCGCCGCCCGCCTCACCGGCTGGAGGATCGATATCCGGCCAGACACCGAACAGGCCGACGCGTAGCCGCGTAACCCACCGAGGGCGCCCTGACCAGCCCCGGAGCCGCACGGCGGACCCGGGGCCGGGGAACAGATCCCGGCCGCCCGACGCTGAGATCACGACAACAGCCGTTCGATTCTTGCCCCAAAGGGGTGAGGTCGGTACGGGGAGGTAGACTTAACTGTGTCTGGCCGGACGCACACCCGAGCATGCCCTGAACGCACCTGTGTGGGGTGCCGGGAGCGGGCGGCCAAGAACGATCTCCTGCGGATCGTGGGAATCGAGGATGCATGCGTCCCCGATCCTCGCGGTACGCTGCCCGGCCGGGGTGTTTATGTGCACCCCGCCCTGGTCTGTCTCGACCAGGCGGTTCGCCGCCGGGCGTTCCCGCGGGCACTGCGCGTCCCGGGACCGCTCGACACAAAGGCGTTGCGCCGATACGTCGAGCAGACAACAGTTGCCGAGCAGGCAACGCCGTAAGACGTGTCGTACGGAACCCCGTACGGCTTGGTACCTCGCGAGTCGAAAGCAGGTCGAGATTGCGATGAGCACTCGATGAGTACGCGATGAGTACGCCCATGAACTAGCGACGGTCCGGCTTCAACCCGGACCTCAAAGGAGCGAAGTGGCTAAGGTCCGGGTATACGAACTCGCCAAGGAGTTCGGTGTCGAGAGCAAGGTCGTCATGGCCAAGCTCCAGGAACTCGGTGAATTCGTCCGTTCGGCGTCTTCGACCATCGAAGCGCCGGTTGTACGTAAGCTGACCGACGCCTTCCAGGGCGGTGGCAGCGGCAAGTCCGCGAAGCCCGCCCCGCGCAAGGCCACCCCCAGGCCCGCCGCGCCCTCTCCGGCGCAGGCGGCCCGTCCGGCTGCTCCGGCCCCCAGGCCGGCTGCCCCCAAGCCTCCGACGGCGCCCGCTGCCCAGCAGCCGGCCGCCCCGTCGGCCCCCTCGGCGCCCGCGCCGGCCGCTCCCGGCCCGCGTCCGGTGCCGGGTCCCAAGCCCGCGCCGCGCCCGGCCCCGGCCGCCCCGGAGTTCACCGCTCCGCCGGCCGCCCCGGCCGCGCAGCAGACCCCGCAGGCTCCGGCCGCGCAGGGTCCGCGTCCCGGCGGCGCCCGTCCCGGCGCCCCGAAGCCCGGCGGCTCCCGTCCCGCTCCCGGCCAGGGCCAGGCGCCCCGTCCGGGCCAGGGCGGTCAGCGTCCCGGCGGCCAGGCCCCGCGTCCGGGTGCCCGTCCGGCCGGTCCGCGTCCGGGCAACAACCCCTTCACGTCCGGCGGCAACGCCGGCATGGCCCGTCCGCAGGCCCCGCGCCCGCAGGGCGGCCCGCGTCCCGGCCCCGGCGGTCCCGGCGGCGCCCCGCGTCCGCAGGCGCCCGGCGCCCAGGGCGGCGGTCCGCGTCCGCAGGCTCCCGGCGGTTCCCGGCCGTCCCCGGCCGGCATGCCCCGCCCGCAGGGCGGTCCGCGTCCCGGCCCGGCCGGTCCGCGTCCGAACCCCGGCATGATGCCGCAGCGTCCCGCTGCCGGCCCGCGTCCCGGCCCCGGTGGCGGCGGTCGCGGTCCCGGTGCCGGTGGTCGTCCCGGTGGCGGCGGCGGTCGTCCCGGCGGCGGCTTCGCCGGCCGTCCCGGTGGTGGCGGCGGTGGCTTCGCCGGCCGTCCGGCTGGTCCCGGTGGCGGTGGCGGCGGCTTCGCCGGCCGTCCGGGTGGTCCCGGCGGTGGCGGCGGTGGCCGTCCCGGCTTCGGCGGCCGTCCCGGCGGTCCCGGTGGCCGTGGTGGCACGCAGGGCGCCTTCGGCCGTCCCGGCGGTCCGGCGCGTCGTGGCCGCAAGTCGAAGCGGCAGCGGCGCCAGGAGTACGAGGCCATGCAGGCCCCGAGCGTCGGCGGCGTGATGCTGCCGCGCGGCAACGGCGAGACCATCCGTCTCTCCCGCGGCGCGTCGCTCACCGACTTCGCGGAGAAGATCAACGCCAACCCGGCGTCCCTCGTCGCGGTCATGATGAACCTCGGCGAGATGGTCACCGCGACCCAGTCCGTCTCCGACGAGACCCTTCAGCTCCTCGCCGACGAGATGAACTACTCGGTTCAGATCGTCAGCCCGGAGGAGGAGGACCGCGAGCTGCTCGAGTCCTTCGACATCGAGTTCGGCGAGGACGAGGGCTCCGAGGAGGACCTGGTCGTCCGTCCGCCGGTGGTGACCGTCATGGGTCACGTCGACCACGGTAAGACCCGACTGCTCGACGCGATCCGCAAGACGAACGTCATCGCGGGCGAGGCCGGCGGCATCACCCAGCACATCGGTGCCTACCAGGTCGCGACCGAGGTCAACGGCGAAGACCGCAAGATCACCTTCATCGACACCCCGGGTCACGAGGCGTTCACCGCCATGCGTGCCCGCGGTGCGAAGTCGACCGACATCGCGATCCTGGTCGTCGCGGCCAACGACGGCGTCATGCCGCAGACGGTCGAGGCGCTCAACCACGCCAAGGCGGCCGACGTGCCGATCGTGGTCGCGGTCAACAAGATCGACGTCGAGGGTGCCGACCCGACCAAGGTGCGCGGTCAGCTGACCGAGTACGGCCTCGTGGCCGAGGAGTACGGCGGCGACACCATGTTCGTCGACATCTCCGCCAAGCAGGGTCTGCACATCGACTCGCTGCTGGAGGCCGTGATCCTCACGGCCGACGCCTCGCTCGACCTGCGGGCCAACCCGAACCAGGACGCGCAGGGCATCTCGATCGAGTCCCGTCTCGACCGCGGCCGCGGTGCCGTGGCGACGGTCCTCGTCCAGCGAGGCACCCTGCGGGTCGGCGACACCATGGTGGTCGGCGACGCCTACGGCCGAGTCCGCGCCATGCTCGACGACAACGGCAACAACGTCGCCGAGGCCGGCCCGTCGACGCCGGTCCAGGTCCTGGGCCTGACCAACGTCCCGGGTGCGGGCGACAACTTCCTGGTGGTCGACGAGGACCGTACGGCCCGTCAGATCGCCGAGAAGCGCGCCGCCCGCGAGCGCAACGCGGCGTTCGCCAAGCGCACGCGCCGCGTGTCGCTGGAGGACCTGGACAAGGTGCTCAAGGCCGGCGAGATCCAGCAGCTGAACCTGATCATCAAGGGTGACGCCTCTGGTTCCGTCGAGGCCCTGGAGTCCTCCCTGCTCCAGCTGGACGTCGGCGAAGAGGTCGACATCCGCGTCCTGCACCGCGGCGTCGGTGCGGTCACGGAGTCCGACATCGACCTGGCGATGGGCTCGGACGCCATCGTCATCGGCTTCAACGTCCGTGCGGCCGGCCGTGCCGCGCAGATGGCGGAGCGCGAGGGCGTGGACGTCCGGTACTACTCGGTCATCTACCAGGCGATCGAGGAGATCGAGGCGGCCCTCAAGGGCATGCTCAAGCCGGAGTACGAAGAGGTCGAGCTGGGCACGGCGGAGATCCGCGAGGTCTTCAAGTCGTCCAAGCTGGGCAACATCGCCGGTGTCCTCATCCGGTCCGGCGAGGTCCGCCGCAACACCAAGGCGCGCCTCATCCGCGACGGCAAGGTGGTCGCGGAGAACCTCACCATCGAGGGCCTGCGTCGCTTCAAGGACGACGTCACCGAGATCCGCGAAGGCTACGAGGGTGGTATCAACCTCGGAAACTTCAACGACATCAAGGTCGACGACGTCATCGCGACGTACGAGATGCGCGAGAAGCCGCGGGCGTAACGGCCGACGGCATCCGAAGCTGGCCGGCGGGATCTCGGTCCCGCCGGCCAGCGCGCCGTTTCCCGCCCAGGGCCGCCCTCTCGGCCGGCCGGGAGGGGCGGCACCCCGGCTCCGGGCGCCGGAAAACCCGGTCGAGCCGTCGGCGGGCACGGGGTAACGTGGCTCCAGGCCATCGATCCCGTACCGGCGGGTAAACCCGGCACACACATGTACGTGGGGACTCTGTCCTTCGACCTCCTCCTCGGCGACGTCCACTCGCTGAAGGAGAAGCGCTCCGTCGTCCGCCCGATCGTCGCCGAGCTCCAGCGGAAGTACGCCGTGAGCGCGGCCGAGGTGGACCACATGAACCTCCACCGGCGGGCGGTCATCGGCCTCGCCATGGTCTCCGGCGACGCGGCGCACCTCACCGACGTACTGGACCGGTGCGAACGGCTGGTCGCCGCCCGCCCCGAGGTGGAGCTGCTGTCGGTCCGACGCCGCTTCCACGGCGAAGACGACTGACGACGACCAGACCACAGAACGCAAGCAAGAAGAAAGAACGGGAGACGGACCAGTGGCCGACAACGCGCGGGCGAAAAGGCTGGCGGACCTCATCCGGGAGGTGGTGGCCCAGAAGCTGCAGCGCGGGATCAAGGACCCGCGGCTCGGCTCGCACGTCACCATCACGGACACCCGGGTCACGGGTGACCTGCGGGAGGCGACCGTCTTCTACACGGTCTACGGCGACGACGAGGAGCGGAAGGCCGCGGCGGCGGGCCTGGAGAGCGCCAAGGGCATCCTGCGCTCCGAGGTGGGCCGAGCGGCCGGGGTGAAGTTCACCCCCACCCTGACCTTCGTCGCGGACGCCCTGCCGGACACCGCCCGGACCATCGAGGACCTCCTCGACAAGGCCCGGCAGTCCGACGAGAAGGTGCGTGAGGCGGCCACCGGCGCCACGTACGCCGCCGGTGCCGACCCCTACCGCAAGCCGGCGGACGACGACAGCGACACGGACGGCGACGCCACCGAATGACCCAGAAGCACACCACGCCCGACGGCCTTGTCATCGTCGACAAGCCGTCGGGCTTCACTTCGCACGACGTGGTCGCCAAGATGCGCGGGATCGCCAGGACCCGCCGCGTCGGCCACGCCGGCACCCTCGACCCGATGGCGACCGGCGTCCTGGTCCTCGGGGTCGAGCGCGCCACCAAGCTCCTCGGGCACCTCGCGCTCACCGAGAAGGAGTACCTGGGCACCATCCGCCTGGGCCAGACCACCGTCACCGACGACGCCGAGGGCGAGATCACCTCGTCCACCGACGCCTCCAAGGTGACCCGGGACGCCATCGACGCCGGCATCGCCAAGCTGACCGGCGACATCATGCAGGTCCCGTCCAAGGTCAGCGCCATCAAGATCGACGGCGTACGGTCGTACAAGCGGGCCCGCGAGGGCGAGGAGTTCGAGATCCCCGCCCGCCCGGTGACCGTCTCCTCCTTCGCGGTCTACGACGTCCGGGACGCGGTCGCCGAGGACGGCACACCGGTGCTCGACCTGGTGGTCTCGGTGGTCTGCTCCTCCGGCACCTACATCCGCGCCCTCGCCCGCGACCTGGGCGCCGGTCTCGGCGTCGGCGGGCACCTCACCGCGCTGCGCCGCACCCGGGTCGGCCCCTACAAGCTGGACGCGGCCAAGACGCTGGACCAGCTCCAGCAGGAGCTCGGCGTGATGCCGATCGCCGAGGCCGCCGGCGCCGCGTTCCCCCGCTGGGAGGTCGACGCCAAGCGGGCCCGGCTGCTGCTGAACGGCGTCCGGCTGGAGATCCCCGAGGAGTACGCGGGCGCCGGACCGGTGGCCGTGTTCGACCCCGAGGGCCGTTTTCTCGCGCTCGTCGAAGAACACCGGGGCAAGGCCAAGAGCCTGGCCGTCTTCGGCTGAACCGGCGGGGACGCCGTAGCGGCCGTGCCCCATCGGCCCTGCTGTGTCGTGTGTCGGCTGTGCCGTGAGGGGCCGCCGTAGAGCGTTTGCCGTAAGGCGTTTGCCGTAAGGCGTTTGCCGTAAGGCGTTTGCCGTGGAGCGGCGGCCGGCCATGAGCCGGGCCCTGCCGCCGCTCCACGGTCCCCCCTCTTCCCCCTCCCTAAGGTTCTCCAGCAGCCCCCGCCTATTCACCCGAGCGGCCGGGCGCTCGGAGCGAACCGGGGGAGCGCAAGGGGGCGCGTTCACTCGAGAACGGTCCCGCCGCGCCCCGCGTGCCTACCGTCGGGTCAGGCACAGGGAAGGGCGGGGAGGTACGGCCATGGCGGAACGGGGCCCGCGCACCGAAGGCGGGCGCCGGGAACGGGAGGGACACGGGCAGCCGGAACCCGGCGCACCGGTCCCGACGGGCGGCTTTCCCGACACCGTCCGCCCCACCGGCACCGACGCCGCCCTCGTACGCATCCGGGACCTGGCCGGCCGCCCCCTCGGCCTCGGCTTCCTCGCCGACCACGAGGGCACCCTGCTCACCAGCCACGAGACCGTCGACGGCCGCCCCCGGCTGCTGCTGCACGCCCCCGGGGAGCGCACCCGCACGGTCACCGCCGACGCGGTCACCCCGCTGCCCCGCCTGGGCCTCGCCCTCATCCGCACCGAGGGCCTCGCCGCGGACCCGCTGCCGCTGACCGTACGGGAGCGCATCGACGCGGGCACCTACGTACAGGTCGCCGCCGGCTGCTGGCGGCAGGCGCGGGTCCTGGCCGCCGCCCGCGCCACCTACACCGCCGGGGACGGCCCGTACCTCCTGGCGGACGTGCTGGAGCTGGCCATCGGCACGGCCGGCCGGGACGCGCTCAGGCCCGGTGGCGGCGCGGCCGGGGGACCGGTGTGCGACGCCCGCACCGGCGCGGTCGTCGGCGTCCTCGGCACCGCCCTGCGCAGCGCCGGGCGCGACGCGGGCTTCGCCGTCCCGCTGCGGCCCGCCGACGACGCCCTCGCCGGACTCCTCGCCCGCAACGCGGCCACCGTGCCCGCCTACGGCGCCGACCTCAACCTCGCCGGCATCCTCCAGCTGACCACGACCTCCGTGGGCCAGGACGGCCCCCCGGGCGCCGCCGACCCGGTCGAGCGCCCCGGCATCGCGCGGGAGCTGGCCGCCTTCACCGGCGGCGACCGGCCCGTGCTCGGCCTGGTCGGTGCCCCGGGCAGCGGCCGTACGACCCAGCTCGCGGCCCTCGCCGCCCGCCGCGCCCGGGGCGAGGGGCCCGCGCCCACCCTCTGGCTGCGCGGCGCCGACCTGGCGGACAGCGACGGCTCGGTGGCCGACGCCGCGCGCCGCGCCCTGGCCCGGGCCGCCCGGATCGTCGCCGCGTCCCGCGCCGTCCGTCCAGAGGACCTGGGCGATGTCACCCCGGAGCACCTGGCCCGCCTCGCCGCCCGGGCCGGCCGCCCGCTGCTGATCCTTCTCGACGGCCCCGAGGAGATGCCCCCGGCCCTCGCCCACCGCCTGCCCGAGTGGACCCGCGGCACGGCGAGCTGGCTCCACGACACCGGAGCCCGCCTGCTGGTGGCCTGCCGGGAGGAACACTGGGAACGCGCGGGGCGGGCGTTCCCCGACGGCCTGCTCCACGCGCCAACGCTTGAAGCAGGCCGCGCTTCCGCCACCCCCTCGCCCCCCTGCCTCCCCATCGGCGACTTCGCCGCCGACGAGGCACGCCGGGCCCGCGCCCGGTACGGCATTCCGGACGGCGTCCTCGCCGAGCGGGACGCCCGGCATCCGCTCACCCTCCGGCTGCTGTCCGAGGTACGGGCCGCAGCCCCGGCCGCCCCGCTCGCCGGGCCCGTGGACCGCCACGACGTCTACGCCGCCTACCTCGACCTGGTGTGCCTGCGCGTGGCGGTCCGGCTCACCGCCGCCTGCGGGCCGCGCGGTACGGCCGTTCGGCGGCTCGCCGCGCGGGTGGCCGGGCAGGTGCACGAGGCGGCCCGGCGCAGCCTCGGCCCGGTCCAGGGCGAACTGGACCGGGAGTCCTTCGAAGCCGTGTTCCCGTGGGGGCCCGCCCCGGCCCGCCTCGGCGCGGGCGCCGGCTGGGCCTCCGCCGTCCTCGCCGAGGGCCTCCTCGTGCCGGCCGGCGGCGGCTACCGCTTCGCCCACGAGGACCTGGCCGACTGGCTGCACGGCATGCACCTGGACCTCGACGAGGCCCTGCGCGCCCTGGTGCACCCGCCCGGCGAGCGGCCCGAGGGCGCCCGCCCGGTCCCGGTTCCGGTGCCGCACCACCGCGTCGGCCCCGTCGTCCAGGCCCTGCTGTACCTCGCCCGCCAGCACGGCAGCCACCGACTGGCCGAGCGGTTACGGGAGTTGGCGGACGCCCTGGACCGCGACACCGGCTCCTGGTGGCCCGCCCGGCTGCTCGCCCGCACCCTGCTCCAGGTCCCGGACGCGACGCCGTACACCGAGGTGCTGCGGCTGCTCGCCGACCGGATCGCCGCCTGGCGGCAGGACCGGCGGCCGGTACCCGCCGAGTTCGGCCCCGCCTTCTGGACCGCGCTGCCCCTCCCCGCCGCCGAGCGCCTGGACCTGCTGCGCCGCCTGGTGCCGGCCGACCCGGCGCCGTCCGCGTCGGCCCTCCGCTGTCTGGACGCCGTCGCCGGACTGCTCGCCGCCGCGCCGGAGACCGTACAGCCCCTCCTGACCGGCTGGTTCACCGACGAGCGCCCGCTGGCCGCGGCCCCGCACGCCACCGTGGCCACGGCCGCGCAGGCCCTGCTGCACACCCACCGGCACCGCGCCCCGGACGACCTCACCGAGGTACTGGTGGCCTGCCTCCACCCCCGCGCGGCGGAACTGCTCGCGGCCCTCGCCGAGGACGAGCCGTCGGCCGTCTGCCGGGCCGCCGACCGCTGGGCTCACGACGAACGCCCCGACCGCCGGGCCGCGGCCGTCACCTACGGACTGCGCGCCGCCCCCCACGTCCGTACGGCGGAGGACCGCGCACTGCTCCGCCGCGCCGCCCTCGCCCTGCTCACCAGCCCCGCCGACCGGACCCTGCACGGCGCCGCCCTCGCCGTCCTGGTCCACGACCCGGACACCCGCGACCGCCATCTGTCCGCCGCCCTGCGCCACTTCGCCGACGGCGACCCGCGCATCCCGCCCGGCGCCCTCGTCCCGGCCCTGACCACCCACCCCGAACCGGTCCTGGACGCCTTCCGCGCCCGGCTGCGCGCTCCCGAGGACGCCGATCTGCGCACCCTCACCGAGATCACCGCCCCGGCCCTCGCCCGTCCGGTCGCCGCGCTGCTCCAGGAGGCGGTGCGGCGGCGCCCGGAGACCGCCGGACGCCTCGCCCGCCGCGTCGACCGCCGGCTCGGCCTCGGCGCCGCCGCCCGCCCCGTCCTGGTGCCGCTGGTCACCGCCCTGCTCGACGGCGGTCCGGAACCCCTGCGGGCCTCCCTCGCCACCGTCCTGGCCGGCGCCGGCACGCCCGCCTCCCGTCCGCTCCGCCGCGAACTGCTGGAGTTCCTGCTCGACCGGGAGCGGGACCCGGCCGTCCTGGACGCCGTCCTGCGCGCGGCGGTGGCCCGGGACGACGCCGGGACGGCGCCGGGGGAGGCGGAGATCCGGGACCTGGTCCACCGCACCGGCCTGCTCCTGCTCCGTACACCCGAGGGC
Source organism: Streptomyces achromogenes subsp. achromogenes (assembly GCF_000720835.1). Classification (GTDB taxonomy): domain Bacteria; phylum Actinomycetota; class Actinomycetes; order Streptomycetales; family Streptomycetaceae; genus Streptomyces; species Streptomyces achromogenes. Next base: position 17,710 of record NZ_JODT01000044.1, read on the forward strand.
GCCGCCCGCTGCGACCGGGGCCTGGCCGACCTCGTCCGGCACGTGCCCGGCTTCGCCGCCCGCCTGGCCCGCTGGCTGACCGGCGCCCCGGACGACTGGGCCGCGATGCTCGGCCCCGGCACCCGCCGCATGATCGAGAACCTGGCGGGCGTACGCGTATCCGCGTGAGCGGGGAGTGGGCGTGCGTAGGGCGCGTACGCGGACGCGCGTTACGGGTACGCGGCCCGTGCGCGGCCCGTGCGCGGACCGGCCTGGGCGGATACGGGGCATACGCGCACCGCCCGGGCGCCGCCGAGGACGTGCGCCCCGTCACAGCCCCCATGCCGATGCTGGCGCGGAGCACCCGGCATGGCACCCTTAGACCTGCACAACGAGGTCAAGACAGACACGGACAAGGGTTCGAGGAGCGGTCACAGTGCAGCGCTGGCGTGGCTTGGAGGACATCCCCCAGGACTGGGGGCGCAGCGTCGTCACCATCGGTTCCTACGACGGCGTCCACCGCGGCCACCAGCTGATCATCAAGCACGCCGTCGACCGCGCCCGCGAACTGGGCGTGCCGGCCGTCGTCGTCACCTTCGACCCGCACCCCAGCGAGGTGGTCCGCCCCGGCAGCCACCCCCCGCTGCTCGCCCCGCACCACCGCCGCGCCGAGCTGATGGCCGAGCTGGGCGTCGACGCGGTCCTCGTCCTGCCGTTCACCACCGAGTTCTCCAAGCTGTCGCCCGCCGACTTCGTGGTGAAGGTGCTGGTGGACAAGTTGCACGCCAAGGCGGTCGTGGAGGGCCCCAACTTCCGCTTCGGCCACAAGGCCGCCGGCAACGTCGAGTTCCTCACCGAGCAGGGCAAGACCTACGACTTCGAGGTGGACGTCGTCGACCTCTACGTCACCGGCGAGGCCGGCGGCGGCGAGCCGTTCTCCTCCACGCTGACCCGCCGTCTGGTCGCCGAGGGCGATGTGGCGGGCGCCCGCGAGATCCTGGGCCGCCCGCACCGCGTCGAGGGCGTCGTCGTCCGCGGCGCCCAGCGCGGCCGGGAACTGGGCTTCCCGACGGCCAACGTCGAGACGCTCCCGCACACCGCCATCCCCGCCGACGGCGTGTACGCGGGCTTCCTGCACGCCCAGGGCGAGGTCATGCCGGCCGCCATCTCGGTGGGCACCAACCCGCAGTTCGACGGCACCGAGCGCACGGTGGAGGCGTACGCCATCGACCGCGTCGGCCTCGATCTGTACGGGCTGCACGTCGCCGTCGACTTCCTCGCCTATGTGCGCGGCCAGGCGAAGTTCGAGTCCCTGGACGCCCTGCTGGAGCAGATGGCCGTGGACGTGCAGCGCTGCCGGGAGATCGTGGCGGCGGAGGGGTAGTCGGCTCTCACAACGGTTCCACGAGGGTTCCACGACGCGAAAGGGCGGCCGGTGCGATGCGCACCGGCCGCCCTTTCAGCTGCCCCTGCCCGCTACTGCGGGGGCGGAGCCTGCGGCGGCTGCTGGCCCGGTGCCTGGGCCTGGCCCTGATCCGGGTACGGCTGAGGCTGGGCCTGCGGCGGCTGCTGTCCGGGCTGCGGGTAGCCGCCCGGCTGGGACTGGCCCGGGTACGGCTGCGGCTGGCCCTGCTGCGGCGGGTACGGCTGCTGCGCCGGGGCGTACGGCTGTCCGGGCGCGGACGCCTGCGGGTACGGCTGGCCCGGGACCTGCGGGTAAGGCTGGCCCGGTGCCTGGGGCGGCTGGCCCGCGCCGTACAGCTGCTGGCCCGGCACGGCCTGGCCCGGCATCGGCGGGGCGGCCACCGGCGGCGGGTTGCCGTCGCTCGTCCACAGCCCCTGCGACTGCTGGTGCCGGGTGAAGTCCTCGGCGACCATCGCGGCCAGGTTGAAGTACGCCTCACGGGTCTTCGGCCGCATCATGTCCAGGTCGACCTCGGCGCCGGCGGCCAGGTGCTCGTCGAAGGGCACCACGATGACCCCGCGCGTACGGGTCTCGAAGTGCGCCACGATGTCCTCGACCTTGATCATCTTGCCGGTCTCGCGGACCCCGGAGATCACGGTCAGGGACCGGGAGACCAGGTCGGAGTACCCGTGCGCGGACAGCCAGTCCAGCGTCGTACTGGCACTGCTCGCGCCGTCCACCGAGGGCGTGGAGATGATGATCAGCTGGTCGGCGAGGTCCAGCACCCCGCGCATGGCGCTGTACAGCAGACCGGTGCCCGAGTCGGTCAGGATGACCGGGTACTGCCGGCCGAGGACGTCGATCGCCCGTCGGTAGTCCTCGTCGTTGAACGTGGTCGAGACGGCCGGGTCCACGTCGTTGGCGATGATCTCCAGGCCGGAGGGCGCCTGGGAGGTGAACCGCCGGATGTCCATGTACGAGTTCAGGTACGGGATGGCCTGGACGAGGTCACGGATGGTGGCCCCGGTCTCCCGGCGCACCCGGCGCCCGAGCGTGCCCGCGTCCGGGTTGGCGTCGATGGCCAGGATCTTGTCCTGCCGCTCGGTGGCCAGGGTGGAGCCGAGCGCGGTCGTCGTGGTCGTCTTGCCCACGCCGCCCTTGAGGCTGATCACCGCGATCCGGTAGCAGGACAGCACCGGCGTGCGGATCAGCTCCAGCTTCCGCTGCCGCTCGGCCTCCTCCTTCTTCCCGCCCAGCTTGAACCGGCCGCCGGCCGCGGCGGGTCGGCCGCTCTTCGCCTTCTGCTTCTTGTTGTTGAGCAGCCGGTCCGAGGACAGCTCCACGGCCGCGGTGTAACCGAGCGGCGCGGCACCGGGATTGGTCGGCTGCCGCTGGTCGTGCTGCACGGGCTGCGGCCACGCCGCGCCGGACCGCGGATCGACCGGAGCCTGCGGCGCGCCGGACTCCGGGCCCTGCGGCGACTGGGGGAAGCCGTAACCGCCGGGCTGGGCCGGGGGGTTGGGGGCGCCGGGGTGCGGGAAGCCGTAGCCGCCGGGCGGAGTGGGGCCGTTGGGGACCGGCTGCGGACCGGCCGCCGGCGCGGTGGGCCGGCCGGGGCTGCCGGGGTGGCCGGGCTGGTCGGGGTGGTTCGGCTGCTGCCACGCGGTGGGCGCGGGCTGCGGGGCCTGCGGCTGGAACGGCGGCTGTCCACCGGGCGCACCGGCCGGGCCCTGGCCGTCCACCGGCTGAGGCTGCTGACCCGGCATCGGCCCGGGCTGCTGCGGCCACTGGGCGGCGGGCGCCGGAGCGGCGGGCTGGTACGCGGGCGGCAGCGGAGGCACCCCGGTCTGCGGCGCGGGCGGCGGCGTCCAGCCGGGCTGGGCCCCCTGCGGAGCCGGGGGAGCGGGCGGCGCGGCGGCGTACGGGGCACCAGGGGCGGGCTGGGGGGCGCCGGGCTGCGGGGTCGCCGGGGGCGGCGGGAAGCCGTAGCCACCGGGCTGCGGCGCTCCGGGCTGCGGGGGCACCGGGGGGTGCGGGAAGCCGTAACCGCCGGGCTGCTGGGACGCCGGGGGCTGGGGGAAGCCGTAACCGCCCGGCTGGGGAGCGGCGGGCGACTGGGCGTCCGTGGGCTGCTGGGCGGCGTTGACCGAAGCGTCGGCGGCCGAGGCGTCGGCGCCCGGGGCAGCGTCACTCGCGGTGCCGTCACTCGCGGTGCTGCCGTCCGGGGTGCCGTCGCCCGGAGCGCTGTCCTTGGGGGCGCCGTCCTCGGGAGCGTTCCGCCGGCCAGTAGTGTCCTGGGCCGCCGTGCCGTCCTGGACGGCGGTGGCGTCGGCCGGTACGGCGGCCGAGGGAGCCGAGGCGTCGGCCCGCGCGGAGCCGGCGGCGACCTCCCCGGCGTCCGCCTCGGCAGGCTTCCCGCCCGTGTCCTCCTCCGCGCCGGAACCGTCGGCGGCGGCGGACCCCGTGTCCCCCTGACCGGCTTCGCCTCCCTCGGACGGGGAGTCACCCGGGACACCGGCGTCCGACGACCCACCGGAACCCGAGGCGACGGAGTCCGACGCGACGGTCTCCGAGCCGGCGGCCTCGGCCACCGCGCCCTCGCCGTCCTTCCGGTCCCCCGAATCCCCGGTACCGGCCCCCTCGGCCGAACCGTCGGCCCCCTCGGCCGGCTTGGTCTCGGCCGCCACGCGCTCGGCGAACTCGGCCATCTCGCGCTTCAGGGCGACGGCGGAGAACCGCATGGTCGCCCCGCTCTCCAGGTCCCCGTTGTCCGTCTCCGGCTCGACCGCGGCGGGGGCGGCCGGCGCCTCCTGCCCGGCCGGCTGCGGCTGCTGTGGCTGCTGCGGTTCGAAGCCCTCGGGCAGCCGCGGCATCGGAACCGCGCCGCCGGCCGACGGCGCGGGCTGCGCGGGCGCGGCGTACGGCGCACCCTCGGCGTACGGCTGCGCGGGCGCGCCCGAAGGCCCCTGCGCGGGAGCGGGCGGCGGATACGCGGTCCCCTGCGGCGGGGTGAACGGAGCGCCCGGCGGCGGTGCGAACGGAGTGCCCTGCGCGGGCGTGCCCGTCGGCTGGGCGGCCGGCGGCGCGGCACCCGGGGCGGGGGCCGGTGCCGGGGTCGGGGCCGGCGGGCTCGTCGGGAACGACGGCACCGAGGAGCCGGCCGGAGCGCCCGGATCCGCGGAGCCGGGGAAACCGCTCGCGCCTCCCGACGTACCGGAGGCGTTCTGCGTGTACCAGGCGGGGGGAGCGTAGTCGATGGTGAACTCGCCGGTGGTCTCGACGGCCTCCGCGTCGGGCTGGTCATCGCCGGGTGTGTCCCAGCCCCCGCGCATCCCGTCCCGATCGCTGCTCACAATTCCTCCTGGTGTGGTCGAGCACCCTCATGCCGTGCCGGGGCGACCATGTCGTGTCGTACCGAGTCGTCCGTAGTCGTTCGGGGCGGTCCGGCGCACCGGACCTCCCCCCGGGACACCGACGCCGGTCCACGGGTCCTGCCATCGCGCCCGCTCCCAGCCTAATCACCGGACGCCGCACCTCGGCAGGCCCGCCCGCCTCTCCGCGCCCGCCGGGCAGGCCGGCACCCGCCCGAAGACGCCTCAACCGCCCCACCGGGCCACCAGGACACCCGAACAAAAGGGACGCGCAAGGGCAGTTCAGTCCATCCGGCGCGGTGTGCCCAACAATCCGATCTCGGCGTCCGTGGGTTGCGTCAGCACGTACTGCCGGTCACGGTCGGTGCACCACAGGGTGACCCCGTCGGGCAGCGCGGGCAGCGACTCCACCTCGGTCCGCGACAGCCCCATGGTGCGCCCGAGTTCGGCCGCCTCGTCCGGCGAGACCCGCTGGATGCCGGCGAGCCGCGCCTGCCGCAGCAGCCGGGGCGCGACCGGGCTCAGATACGGCAGCAGCGTCAGCACCGACTGCCAGGGACCGGAGACCACCCGGCCGCGCGGGGGCCGCATACCGCAGTCCCGCACCACCAGCACCGGCGTACCGGCGGAGGCACCCTGCGGCGGCACCCGCCCGACGTCGTACACCGACAGGCCGTTCTGCCCGCCGCCCATCGCGTGCACCATCTGCATCCAGGCCTGCGGCCGGCCGGTCTCCACGGCCACCCGGGCGCCGGTGGCGGCCGAGCGCAGCGCCAGTACCTGCGCGGTCCACAGGCCGCCGATCAGGACGACGTCGTAGGGCGTGGGCCGGTTGATGCCCAGTACGGCCGGCTGTCCCTCGGCGTCGACACCGGCCACCACCCCGTCGTCCCCGATGGGCAGGGCGAGCGCGTCCAGTTGCTGCACGGGCAGCCCGTGCCGGCCGTGCCGGGGCCCGATCAGGCCCAGCCCGTGCCGCAGCCGGTCCACCGTCCGCCGCAGCCCGGACGGCTCCTCTGCCGCGGGTGCCGCCTGGCCCGCCACCGGGGACGTCGTCGGAATCGTCGTCACCGCGCACCTCCGAGGGGCAGAGTGGCCAGCATGCCGGGCAGCTGCTCGCGGTCGAGCCGGGCCAGGCCCGCACCGGACTGCCGGGCGGCGGCCTCCAGCGCGCGCCGCGCCGCCACGAGTTCGTCGTCACTGCGCCCGGTCACCCGCAGATGCCCGCACAGCGACACTTCCTGCCGCTCCCCGGGCGCGAGCGTCAGACTGAACGTGGTCGCCAGGGCCGGTATCGCCGTGACCCGGGCGACGAACTGGGGCAGGGACTCGGCCCGGCCGCCACCCAGCGGGGGCCAGCGCCGCACCCAGTACGTGGTGTGCCGCCGGTTGTCACAGCGCCAGCTGCGCCCCGACTCCTCCGTGCGCCGCTCCCGGGTCTCGCTGCGCCCCGCCTCCGCGGTGACCAGCGGGTTGGCACAGGCGGAGGTGGCGAGGGCGGCGACCAGCTCCTCCTCGTCCAGCACCCGGGCGCGGAACCCGGCGCCGGTGAGCCGGCTCGCCAGGTGGTCCGCGGCCCGTACGACGCACTTCTGCGCGCCCTCCAGCCCGCCGCCGCGCGCGGCCACGGCCTCCGCGCACAGCTCGGGATCCAGCTTCAGCGCGATCCAGGTGATGCGCACGGCCGGGGCGCCGGTCTGCTCCTGCAACGGGATGTAGTTGGCGACCGCCACCGACTGCTGGGGCAGGTGCAGCGCGGGCGCCGGCTGCGTGTGCAGCACGATCTGCGCCGACTCCAGGCGGATGCCGTCCACCTCCAGCGCGTCCCGCACCAGGCCCAGCGGCAGCGGCTGGCGGCTGCGCTCGGCGCGCAGCGCGGTCGCGTCGGCCTCCACCTGGAGCACGGCCGTGACGAACGTGCCGTCCCCGGCGATGCCGACCGGCCGGCGGTCACGCGCGCCGTACGAGTACGTGCGCAGGGCCGGCTCGCACTCCACCGCCGGGACCAGACCGGGCTCCGTGCCCGGCGGTATCGGGGTGTTCGCGGCCCGCTTCTGCCGCGCCCGCAGCTCCCGCGCGGTGGCGAGCCACTCCGGCAGGGACCGGCCCCGCCGCCGTACGAAGGCCAGCAGGAGCAGCACCAGCGCGACCACCGCCGCCGGCACCAGGGCCGCCATGCCGACGGCCCAGCCGACGAGCAGCACGGCCGCCGCCAGCTCCACCAGCACAAGCCGTTGCAAACGGAACGACCCCGCCTGGCCCGGCCGTTGCCTGAGCCCGGGCGTGACCTGCTGGCGGTCCGCTCCGCGCCGGGCGGACGCGGCGCGCGGCGCGGACCCGGACCGAGCCGCACGACCTCGCGCCGCCGACCGGCCGCGCGCTCGCGTCCGCGTTCCGGAAGCCATCACTGCATCCCCCCGTTTTGCTCACAACTCGCTGGAACCAGGCCACTGAACAAGGCCCTTGAGGGCCCAGGTACCCTACCCGCTCCACGAGAGCCGCTCCGTACCAGGCATAGTAGGGGCCGGGTCCGACAACGGAGGGCGGGGGAGCGTGGTCCCCGGGCGCGCTCCGCGTGAGTCACGGGGAGAAACAGGCACAGATGGCATCTCGGCGGGACCAACTCAACGCCTACACCTTCGCGAAGCGCCGCATGCTCGCGTCGTTCGTGCAGTCGTCACCGGATGCCTCCGACGAGGGAGCGCCCCGGCCGCTGCGCGCCATCCTGCCCGGCGCGATCGTCGGCGTGGTCGTGCTCGCGGCCTTCGGTGCCTGGGGGATGTTCAAACCGACGGCCCCGCAGGGCTGGGACGCCCCCGGCCAGAAGGTGATCATCGCCAGCAAGTCCACCACCCGGTACGTCGTCCTGAAGACCGAGGGCAAGGTCCAGCTCCACCCCGTCCTCAACATGGCGTCGGCCAAGCTCGTCCTCGACACCCAGAGCGATGTCGACGTGGTCACCGTCGACGAGTCGGTCCTCGACAACGGCAAGATCCCGCACGGCGTCACCATCGGCATCCCCTACGCCCCCGACCGGCTGCCCTCCGGCAAGGAGGCCGGCGCGGCCAAGGAGTGGGCCGTGTGCGAGCGCCCGAGCGGCAGCGGCGGCTCCGTCCAGAAGGCCGCGTTCGTCCTGGCCGAACGGGACCAGGACAAGCTGAAGGGCGGCCGGCAGAAGCTGCGTGGCGGCGAACTCCTCTACGTCGCCACGCCCGACAAGAAGCAGTACGTGATCGACGCGCAGGGCCGGGCCTACCCCGTGGACGCCGACGACAGCCTGCTGCTCCAGACCATCGTGGGCGCCGACCGCACCCCGCAGCGGGTGACCAAGGAGTGGATCGACACCCTGCACCCGGGCGACCCGATCAGCTTCCCGTCGGTCACCGGGGTGCCCGGCGCCGCCGCGAACGCCCCCGGCCAGCTGGACGCTCAGGCCAACCGCGTCGGTATGGTGCTGCGGGCCCCCGTCAACGGCCAGGAGCAGTACTTCGTCGTCCTGCCCGGCCGGGTCGCGCCCGTCTCCGACTTCGTCGCCCAGCTCCTGCTGGCCAGCACGGACCTGGTGAAGCTCGGCCAGGCCGGGCACGCCCAGGAGGTCAGCGCGGGCGCCATCACCCGGGGCGAGCCGTTCGCCGCCGAGCACACCTGGCCCACCGAGAAGCCCAGCGCCGTCAACAACCCGGCCACGGCCGACGGCAGCCGCAACACCGTCTGCACCATCCTCAACCACGTCGACCCCGACAACGGCGCCACCACCCTGAGCACCTGGGCCGGCACCGACTTCCCCGCGGTGCTGCCCACCGGCTCCTCCAGCGCCTACGTCACCGCCGGCTCCGGCCAGCTCTACCGCCAGTTCCAGGGCCGGGAGACCAAGGCCGGCCCGGTCTTCCTGGTCACCGACACCGGCCTGCGCTACGCGCTCCAGTCCAACGACGACAGCGCCGGCGTCGACAAGGGCATCGGCGTCAGCGACAAGCAGCGCAAGCAGCTCCAGCAGGAGGCCAGGCTCGCGCAGACCCGCCTCGGCTACGCCGACGTGAACCCGGCGCCCATCCCCGCGCCCTGGTCGAAGTTCCTGCCGACCGGCCCCCGCCTGTCGACCGCGGCAGCCCGCCAGCCGCAGGGCTCGTGAGGGGCACGCCGATGACGTCCCCGACCCGCACCCGTACGACCCCGACCCCCCTGACCCGCACGGCCACCCGTACGACCCTGACCCGTACGACTCTCGTGGTGGCGACCGCGGCGATGGCCGCCACCCTCCTGACGGCACCCGCGGCCGCGGCGGACACCGCCTCCGACCAGTGCACGTTCGACAAGACCAACCACAAGTACGCCGGCACGCCCTGGGCCCTGCAACGCGTCAACCTGGACGAGCTGTGGACCCAGTCCAAGGGCAAGAACGTCAGGGTCGCCGTCATCGACACCGGCGTGGACACGGCCAACCCCCAGCTCGCCCACGCCGTCGACGCGTCCTCGGGCGCCAACTTCCTGCCCGCCAAGGACAAGAAGGGCCAGCCCATCGACCGCGGCAACAACAAGGGCACCACCGACACCGTGGGGCACGGCACGCGGGTGGCGGGCATCATCGCGGCCCGCCCCATGAAGGGCACGGGCTTCGTCGGCCTGGCCCCCGAGGCCACCATCATCCCGGTCAAGCAGAACGACGCGGACGGCAACGGCACGGCCGCCACCCTCGCCCAGGCGATCCGGCACGCGATCCGGGTCAAGGCCGACGTCATCAACATCTCCCAGGACACGGCCAACGCCGCCTCCCCGGACCCCGACCTCCAGCGCTCGGTGAACGAGGCCCTGGCGGCCGGCATCGTCGTGGTCGCCTCGGCGGGCAACGACGGCCTGGGCGGCAACCGCAAGAAGACGTACCCGGCGTCGTACCCGGGAGTCCTCGCGGTGGCCGCGTCGGACCGCAACAACGAACGCGCGGCCTTCTCCCAGTCCGGCGACTTCGTCGGCGTGGCGGCCCCGGGCGTCGACATGATCTCCACCGTCCCGAAGGGCGGCCACTGCCCGGACAACGGTACGAGCTTCTCCGCGCCCTACGTCGCCGGCGTGGCCGCGCTGATCAAGGCCAAGCACCGGAACTGGACGCCGCGGCAGATCGTGGCCCAGATCGAGCAGACCGCCGAACGCTCCATCGCCGGCCACGATCCCCTGGTCGGCTGGGGCGTGGTGGACCCGGTCCGCGCGCTCACCGAGGACGACCACCCGGTAGAGTCCCCGCACCCCGACGCGGGCCTCACCCACGCGGAGGCACCCACCCCCGCCAAGCTCACCCTCGGCGAGACCCCGCGCGAACGCACGGCCCGCATCGCGACCTACGTCGCCGTGGCCGTGGCGGTCCTGGTGGCGGTCCTGAGCGGCGGTGCGGTGGCGGTACGCGACGCCCGCCGCAGGCGCCGCGCCCTCCGGGAAGGCGCCTGATGGACACGCTGGACAAACTGAACGTGCTGAGCCTCGTCCTGGCCGCCGTGCTGGTGGCCATGGCCTGCGTGAAGTCGGATCGGGTGCGCTCCTGGCGCGCGAACATCAACCCGTCGGCACCCGACCTGCCCGACTCCGCCTTCGTCGCCGCCCGAATCCTCTTCCTGACCCTGGCGGGCATCGGCGTCTACACGGCCGTGCAGGGCTTCGGCGTCTCCGACGACGCCTCCTGGAGCGACGGCGAACTGACCAGCGCGGTCCGGCAGACGACCGACGACCTGAACGGCTACACCTTCCAGGCCGACGACGCGGGTACCCCGCTCGGGTTCCCCGGCTACGCGTCCCTGATCGAGGACAAGATCCTCGAGTACGGCGGCGGCGACGCCCCCGGCTACGGGGTCACGGTGGACCCGGCCGAGACCAACACCCCCGCGAAGGCATCCTTCACCATCACCGCCGACGGCACGGACACCGCCTTCTGCACCCACCTCACCCGCACCCGCTCCAAGCAGGACGACTACACCCCACCAGGCATCACAGGCGGCGAGGGAACCCTGACATACCAGGGCTACCGCCTCACCATGTCCTCGGAAGAGGGCGGCTGCTGACGAAGACCGCGCCCACATTCCACCCGAAGGAGTGAACGGAGACGGCGCGGTCCCCCCGACGGCCGAGAGCCTGAGCCCGGCCACGGCATCCCGCTGAGCGCTACGCGCACACGCATCGGATCACCCGGCCGGAGCAGGTGTTCATCCCGCCACCTTCGCCGGCGCGTCACACTTCGCCTGCCGGTGCGCGAACAGCGCGGCGCCGCGAGCGAGCGAGCTCAGCCCATCTCGCACCTCGGCATCCGCGGCATCACCGCGCCGCTTGAGCTCCACGACGACGCTCAGATGCTCACGGGGGCCTTCGTCACGGCACGGCACGTAAATGGCGGCGATCCTCTCCGAAGCGACCGCCTTGTCACCGGCCTGGAACGACGTCACCTCCGAGGGCGCCGACGCGTTCGCGACCACGTCCTCCACCCACTCCTCGGCCTTGTCGTACCCCACCATCTCGGCCGTCGCCACGAGCAGCATCTTCCCGCCACCGTTGACGAAGCAGGACGTCTCGTACGTACGGTCGGTGTCGTCGATACGGCGATGCATGACCTGATCGTCGAAGGAGTACGAGGACTCGCCGGGCAAAACCTTCCGCAACGCGTCAGCCGCCCCGGCCGAGCCCCCCAAGGTCTTACAGACAGCCGCGTCCTTGATCTCGCCCCGCTCCCCATCGAACGGGGGAGCGCCGCAGGCGTAGGCCAGTCCGAAACCAAGACCCACCACACCTACGACGCCACCGGCGGGCGAAAGCAGCGGTCGTTTACGCATTGCCATGGGTGAGCAGAGCACGGCAAGCGTCACCTCTGCCCACGGCCGTTGCGTAGCCCTTGATGAAATCGTGCACCGACGACGCCTTGACGTCGTGCGAGGTGCGCACGGTTGCCCAGACAGTGCTGTTCGCCGAGGGGGAGCCGGCACACTCGACGAGACTGACGGCGCCGGTCTTCGAGTAGATGGTGTGGCCCCCGTCCGCCCGGGTGTCGGTCGGTTCCACACCGTAGGTGGAGGAGGCGACGTCACCGACGCCGGTGTTCGCGTCGTGCTTCTCCATGCTGGTGGACAGGACAACCTTCCCGTCCACCACAATCCGGCAGCGTTTGACACCGACCGACGACGTCGGCTGGGCGCTGACCTTCTTTCCGGGTGGCAGCAGCGGCGCCAGCAATGAAGAGGCCATATGGGTGCCGCAGACATCACTTGGCACGGCGTACTCACGCGTAGGCGACGAGGACGAGCAGGACGTTGTCAACGCGACCAGCAGCCCTGCCCCCAGAAGAGCGACCACGGAGCGGACTCCGCGCCCGGAGATGTTGTGCATATCGCCTTCCAACGCAGTGAGTGAGAGCACGTTCAACCGGCCCCGGCTCAGTCCGGGATCTCGGTATCCATGTCCTTGGCCATCGCGTGAATGTCGGTGTTGGCGTCGTTGAAGCCGGTGGCTGTCCCTTCGCTGACCCACGTATCGATCTGGTCGGTGTAGTCGGCGTGGTGAGCCTTGGCCGCTTCGTGAGCCGCCTTGTAGTTGATGTTGGTGGTCGAGTCCTTGATGGTCTCCCACCGAGTGGCGATGTCCTCACCGGCCTCGGCACGGTACTGGCCGGAATCGTCCTTGTAGAAGGCCTCCAGCACCATGGATGTCACGGTACCTGCGGCGCCGCCCACGCCCGCGCCGACCGCAGGGCTGGCGATGAAGCTCGTTCCCACGCCGACCCCCGTCCCGACGAACCCCGAGATGAAGTTCTTCTTCTGGCTGACGGCGTAGTCGTAGTCGCTGTCCTTCTCGCCGGCGGGGCCGAGAACGGCCTCCTGCCGCCCTTGGGCGAGCAGACCGCTGAACTCACCCGCCTTACGGGAGATACTCGTGATCGTGTCGTGCGCGTCGTGCGGATAGCGCTGGTCAGCGGGCAGGTCCGGGTTCAGGTGGTAGTCCATCAGGCTCGCCGTGTACGCCTTCTCACCGACGCTCAGCGCGGCGTAGCCCTCGGGGTTCTGGCTGACCGTGACCAGGAACCGGGTCACGGCGCTGTGGTCGAGCTTGGCGTCCGTACCGGCGAGCGGATACAGCAGGTCCCAACCGGACTTGCCGTCCTTGACCGTAGGACCGTCGGCCATGGCACGGTGGATATCAGGCAGGTACTCGGCACCGATCTGGCCGAGGCTGTCCGACATGTACGAGTGGTCCTTCACACGACTGGGGTCGTCGGAGACGGAATCGACGATCGCCCGCATCAGTTTCGCCTGATCGGCCGAGTGAGGCGGCGTGTCGTCGGTGGGCATCTCGCCCGCCGGATGCCCCGTAGTGGCGGCTTCCAGGGCCAGGGCGAGGTTGTTCTGGCCGGTGAAGAGGTCGTCCCCGTGGGAGTCCGTCTCCGGGGGCCAGTCGCGCTCCTCGAACAGGTACTGGAAGTTGGACAAGGACACCTTGCCCTTCTTGCCGTTGCCGTCCGTGTCCCGTTCGAAGGGGTTGTCCGGGTCATCCTTGGAGATGTACTGCTGGTTGAAGAAGTCGGTGGCCGCGTCGGGGCTGTTGGACAGGCCCTTGAGGTAGCCGGTGAGCGGATCGTTGCCGCTGTCGTCGCCGATCCGGTTCAGCCATGAACTCGCACCCGAGAGCCGCCACATCAGGTTCTCGTGGTCACCGTTGCCGGTGAGCTTCCGTTCCGTGGCCATCAGCTTGGTGCCGTAGTCCTTCAGGAACTGGTCGTCGTAGTCCCCGGTTCGCATGAGGTTGCTCATGACCTGGAAGCCCATGGGGCCGCCGCCCCGCTCGCCGTGCAGCGGCTTGTCGCCGATGTCTATCATCTGGCGCTTCCACTCGGCCATGGCAGCCGAGTCGCTCTGCGTCGCGTGGGCCAGGGTCAGGCCCAGGTTCCGCTGAAGGTCGTCGAACTGGTCGAGGCGCTTCCGCCCCAGCTCGTAATTGCCGCTGTGCGGATCGCTGATCCCGGTCCAGAACTCCAGGGTCTTCTGCGGCCCGAGGTCGGTGGCGAAGCGCTCGGCGAACAGCGGGTCGTTCGCGTACTTCTTCAGACCGTTGTTGATCTTGTCGAAGTCCTCGACCGACAGCTTGGACGGGTCCTTCTTCGCGAGCTTCGCCAGCTCGTCGGCCTCCTTGACGGCCTGCGCCGCCGAGTCCCGGTCCTTGTAGCTGGCGTCGGAGAAGCCCATCGAGCTCTGGTCGGCGATGGCCATCAGCACCGTCTTGGCGGAGTTGTCGCTCTCCGTCGCCTTGCTGAGGATGCCCTGGATCTCGTCGCGGAGGTCGTCGACGTCCTTCTGGTTGGTCGCGCTCTTGTTGCCGCTCGGGTCAGAGCCCCAGTCGGGCCGCGTGTTGCCCATGACCGTGAACTTGCCGCCGCCCGCGTCGACGACGGTCAGGTTCTTCTTCTGACCGCGCGAGACGGCGTCCGTCAGCTGCTGGTGGAACGTCTTCAGCTCGTCCCGGGTGTCGAGCAGGATCTTGTAGATGGTGGTGGCCTGCGTGTGGGCGTCACCGAACTCGCCGGCCGTCTTGCCCACGAACTCCCGGGAGACCTGGGCGTTCACACCGGCCCAGTCGGCCTTGATGGCAGCCTTGTGCAGATCGTCCTCGGCGTCCTTCTTCAGGTCCGCGAGGTGCTTCACGAGCGTCGACCAGTCGCTGACGGCGTCGTCGAGCAGCTTGAAGTTGGCGTGGTAAAGAGCGTTGAAGTCCATGCGGTGTCGTCATCCTCGGAAGTAGCGGTGCCGGCTGGTACGGAGGGAGGCCGCGCGGGCTCCTCCCGGGGCCGCTACTCCTTCTTCTCGCCCTTGCTCTTCTCGCCGTAGACGGAGTTCTTCTCGCCCGGCGCCCCCACCCGCTCGTCGAACCCGTCGTCCAGGGCGTCGATGCTGCTCATCTGGCGCTGGATGTAGTGCTCGTCGTTCGCGTGCACGGCCTTGGTGGTCTGCATGTGGTTGGAGATCTGGGCGCAGGCGTCCATCAGGGACTTCAGCTGCTCTTCCCAGCGGTTCGACACGTGCTGGAGGCCTGCGCCGAGGGCGAAGCCCTGCTTGGTGAGGTCACCGGCTGCGGAATCGCTGCTCGGGGTCGCCACGCGCGCCTTGTCCCACAGCTGGTCGTACAAGTGGTGGGCGGCGCTGCCGATCTTCTCCAGGTCCTTGTGGCCGACCTTGAGGTCACCGGTCTTGCTGGGGATGACATAGGGGCCGTACGTGCCGCCGCCCCCGTCGACATGGTTGAGCTGCATATGTGCCGACTGCCCCTGGGCAGCCTGCGTCTTGAGCTGCTCCCATTCGTCCCATGCCATGGAAGGGCCCCTTCCCCCGTGGTTAGTCCGGTGCCGGCACAACCTAGCAACCAACGCCATGGAAAATTTGCACCATGTCCACCATGTGCGATCTGTCGGACGTGAAAATTCGGCGGAGGGTGCTGCTCTGGGGTGCGGTTCCGGGATCGCGAAGTGCGGACCCAGGCCACTCGGACGGCTTCGGCCGCCGTACGCGTGTGAAGCTTCTGCGTAGAAAACGAAACCCTTCTGTCGTTATTGACCGCCTTGTCGGTATCCGGTGGCTCATGAGTCGGTCACTTCGGGACAGCTTCGCAACTGAACCGTCGCATAGTTCAGTTGGCCGCCATTTCCGCAGTGACTACAGTGGTCCGCGACGGACCGGTGCCGCGGCCGGGTGCCGCCCGGTCCGTCCAGCTCTACCAACGGGGAAACGGGGAAGGGGTCGCGGTGGGCGACGGTGGCGGCTCGGGCATGAGGCGTGGCATCGATGCGCTGCAGGAGTTCAAGAACAAGCTCGACGGCGCGCTGAAGGACTTCGAGGGCGGCCAGGGAGGTCCGTCCCAGATCGCGCAGCAGACGCTCAGCCGGTCGTCGTTCGGAGGCACGAATGCCCCGTTCGACGAGGCGACCGATCTGCACACGGCCTACGAGACCGTGCACTCACGCCTCACTCACCTTTCGAAGACCCTGGGAATGCACATCGAGGCCCTGAAGCTGGCCTCGCACGCGGCGGATGCCACCTATGACGGGACCGAGGCCGAGGTCCACCGTCGGTTCTGGAAGATCCGTACGGAACTCGACGCGCAGTACCAGGACGAGGTGCAGAAGGCCGCCGGCAAGCAGAGGGCGGAAGGCAAGTCGACGGGGAAGACGGACCTCACGTGAGCGACGACTGGAAGAAGCAACCGGAGTACAAGTCCGCTGCGCAGCAGGTCGACAAGGAGGTCGGCCAGCAGGTCAAACCCATCACGACCGCGCAGAACATGCTGGCGAACATGCCGTTCTTCGGCGGTGTCCGCGTCAACCTCGTCGGATCGACGAACTTCGAGGGCCACAAGCTCAACGACATGATCGACCTGGTCGAGCATGCCAATCCGGAGCACCTCGAACTGACCAGCAAGTCCCTGTTCGACGCCGGCAAGGACATCCGCAAGGCCGCGTCGGACCTGGAGCAGCACCTCAGGGTTGACTGGGAGGGCGAGGGTGCCGAGGCCTTCCACAAGTACACGCAGAAGCTCATCCACTACACCAACAGCCTCGCGGGATACGCCGACGCGGCCGGCACCCACCTCTCCGTAGCGGCCACGGGACTCGCCTCCGCCCGCAGCTCCATGCCGCCCAGGGACACCCGCCCGGCGTCCGAGCAGAAGCTGCCCACCGAGCTGCCCAAGGCCAAGCAGGTCGACAGCAACCCGGACTACGTGGCCGCGCTGAAGGTCGAGAAGAACCGGCAAGAGGCCATCAACCAGATGAACCGGCTGGCCTCTTACTACAAGGTCGCGGCGATAGACCTCAGCAAAGAGAAGGAACCGGAGCCGATCGAGCCGATTCCGGGCATCGGGGTACCCAAATCTTTTGCTGACGAGGGTAGGGAAGGATACGGTTCAGGGTCGACGTCGTCCGTGTCGACACCGAGGGCTGTGGTCCGGGGCGATACCGGTGAAGGCTACGCCGGTGCGGCCACGTCGCACGGTACAACGGCCCACGGACACGGGACCGTTCCGCCGCTCGGGGAAGTCCACGAGCCCGGTGCGCCCTCCGGCCACGAGGTCGGCACGGAGATCAACACCACGACCACCCTGCCCCCGCAGGTACCCACCGCTCCGTCGCCTACTTCTCCGACGCCCACTCTGCCGACGACCAGCGGCGGCGGGCCGATGCCGCCCCTGCCCACCGGGCCGATGGCGCCTCCGGTCGTGCCGACCGGTCGTACCCCCGGTTACGGGCCGGGCGGTCGGCCCCCGATGACCGCGCAGGGACGAACCGGCCCTGCGGGTACCGGAACCGGCCGAGTGCCGCAGGGGCCGGCGGGCCAGCCGGGGCGTACCGTCTCCACCGGCCGTGTCCCGCAGGGACCGGTGGGTCAGGCGGGACGTTCCGTACCGGGCAGCCGGGTGCCGCAGGGACCGATGGGCCAGGCCGCTCGTGCGATGGGACGCACGACCCCCGCGGGGCAGCCGGGTGCACGGGGGCCCGTACAGTCCGGGCGCACCCCGGCAGGCCGCCCCGTCACCGGCGGTACGCCGAGGGCGACCGGCACCCCTGGCGGACGTCCGGGAACGACCGGGCCCGCAGGCCCCGCGCGCAATGGCGTCGTGGGGGGCAAGCCCGTTACGGGCCGTACGTCCGGAAGCACGGCCAACCCCCGTGTCCCGCGCGGTATGGTCGTCGGCGCTGAGGAATCAGTCTCCGCCACGCCGCAGAAGGGCTCCATCGGTCAGCGAGGCGTCGTCGGCGCCCCCACGACGAAGCCGGGAATCGGCGTGGGCCAGGGGGTACTCCGCTCGGCCGGCAACCCTGACGGTGCCATCGGAGCACCCCGCGGTTCGACGAAGGGCTCAGAGTCCAGTGGCTCCGGGCTCGGACGTGGTGCTGTGGGCGGCCGCCGGGGCTCGGACGGCGAGACCGGTCGTACCGGCGGGGGTGCCGAGAAGGAACAGCGCCGCCCGTCGCAGCAGCGGCGCGATGCGCCGAAGACCAGCGACTGAACACGAGCGAGGACACAGACAGGCATGAAGCCAGGGACCGGCCGACGTGGCCCGATGACGGCGCTCCTGACGAGGCGTAACGCACGGCGCCTGTCCGCCGTGTGTTCTGCACTCGGTGCGCTCGTCGTCACGTCGGCGACGCTTGCTCCGGAGGCTGCAGCCGTCGATATCCAGTCCAAGGAGTGGTACCTGGACTTCATGGGTGCTGACGACATCTGGAAGATCAGCACGGGCAAGGGGGTGAAGGTCGCCGTGATCGACAGTGGCGTCAATCCGGCGACTCCCTCCCTCAAGGGGCAGGTGCTGGTGGACGAAGTGCCCAAGTCCGTGTCTTATCACGTCACCCATGACAAGGATGGGCACGGCACTTCCATGGCTGAGATCATCGCGGGCACGGGAGCCGGCGGCGGTATTAAGGGCCTCGCTCCGGGCGCTAAGATCATTCCCTTCCGCATTGATGGTGGAAGGCTCGTGGGTGAGGAAATTGCCAGGACACCCAGCGTTCCCAAGGCGATTCGGGCAGCTGCCGACAGTGATGCGAAAATCATCAACATGTCCTTTGGGGGCGGGGACGTCCACGATGGCACGGACACCGCTATTAAGTACGCGGTTTCCAAGGGGAAATTGCTTTTCGCCTCCATCGGTAACGACGGCGACAAGGGCAACATGCCCTCCTATCCGGCTAACTTCCCCGGCGTCGTAGGTGTGTCTGCCCTTGACAAGACCGGAACCGTGGCCAAGTTCTCCACGTTCGGGAATTACGTGGATCTCTCGGCGCCGGGCCTGCACATCCCTTCCTGGTGCGATGGCACGTTCATGGAGTACTGCGACACCCGGGGCACCAGCCCCGCCTCCGCCATCGCCTCCGCGTCCGCCGCGCTGATCTGGTCCGCTCACCCGGACTGGACGGCCAACCAGGTCCTGCGGTCCCTCGTCGACACGGCCGCCCGTGACTGGCCGAAGGACACGCCCAGCAAGTACCTCGGCTACGGCGGTGTCCGTCCTCGCCGGGTGCTGATCAACAAGAACATCGACCCCGGACCGCCCGACGTCGATCCGCTTGCCGCCGAGAACGGCACGTTGTCGGCGTCCCCGAGCCCCTCGGCCAAGAGTCCGTCCGGTAAGCCGGGCAAGGAGGCTGGTTCCGCCAACGGTCCCACCGCCGCTGCCGCCGCGAAGGACACCGATTCCGGTAGCGGCACTCAGACCTGGGTGATCATCGGTGCCGTAGCCGCCGTACTGGTCATCGGAGGCGCTGGTTTCGCCGTGCTGCGCGCACGCCGTAACGCCTGAGCGGTCTCCCGTATGCCTGCTCATTCGCCGAGTGAGCAGAGACCCGCTTGCCGTGAGTGCTGATGCTCGTCATGCGACTCAGCGCCCGGCAAGGTCAGTTCACAGAGAAAGGCATGGAAATGGCGACGCAGCGCCAGAAGGTAAGTGACAAGGACATCATCGTCCTCGAAAAGGAGCTTCTGCACCGTTTCGAGGGCATCAAGGGTCAGCTGAAGGAACTGCAGGCCCTGATCGACAGCCTGGAAGGCAACTGGAAGGGTATCGGCGCCGGCGCGTTCAACGCCAAGCAGACCGAGATCAACGAGCGCATGGTGCGTATCGGCAACATCCTCGCCAAGTTCATCGAGGCGATGAGCACCACGCGGAAGATCAAGGACGGCACGGAGGACGAGGTCCGCGCTCAGGTCCAGAGCATCGACGTCAGCGTCGGTGGCGGTACCTCGGCGCTGGCCGGCTACTGATCCCTGCCAGGTCACCACTTCTCAGCAACGGAGCAATCATGGGCGTCAACAACAGCGGCGAGCTCGAAGTTTCCTACGGCAGTCTCGATGAGACCGCCACCCAGCTGGCCAACCACGCGCGACGGCTCGAAGAGGGCCTCGAGGCCATCAAGCAGAAGGTCGCCGGCGTGGCCAGCATGTGGGAGGGCGAGGCCCACAACGCGTACACCGAGCAGCAGGCCGCCTGGGACCGCGAGGCGCAGGGCATCCACGAGGCCCTGGTCCAGATCGGCAAGGTCGTGCACGCGGCCGGCGGTGACTACCAGGGCGGCGACCGCAAGGCCGCCAGCTACTTCATGTAAGCCACACCGGCACAGGCAGCGCAAAGGGGTGGGCACGCGCGGGAGGTGCCCACCCTTTGTCATGCCGGACGGGCCAGCGCGTCCGCTTCTCAGCGGGTCGGAACCACTGCCGGCAAATCGGCCTGCGAAGCGCACCCCGCGATGTGGGCAACTTTCCGGGAGATGGAATTGAGGATCACCATGCGATCGTGATCCATGCTGTCACCCCGCATGTGTCCCGGGGGCGAGAAAAGCTCCGCCTTCACATATTCTGTGTCACCCATGTAAGCGCCCTCGGCAGGCGCCTTGGTGGGGCACTGGAAGAAGAGGTCAGCCCCGTTCGGTCCCACCTGTGCAAAGCGGCCCACCGGATACGTGACTTTGTCGGTATCGGAATCCTTGCGGGTCTTTGAGGGGTAGCCTTGGGAGGCCGAGAACCGGATCTCAAGGAGCGGTTCCCCGCTGTCGTCACTTGTCTTGTACACCCAGCACGCGCTTCGCTGGCGGTAAGCGTCGTGCAGGTGTTTGACCGCGTTCCTCAGAGAGAACGCGGTGGTTTCATCCCTCGTGCCCGCTCCAGCGGATTCCTCGAACCTGTCCGTTCCGGCAAGGCGCCGCAACGCTTCCGCTGCCGGAGCGTCGAATGCCCCGTCGCAGACCCTGCTCGCGGTCGCCGGCGTACCGGGCGATTCTGTCGCTTCCTTATCGGAGGTACCGCCGCATGCTCCGGTGAACAGCACCGCGACAGTGAGCGAAAGCGCCGCACCACATGCACGACATGTTCGGTCTCGCCACACTCTCATCCCCACTCAGTCCTTGTACGGAGGCCGGCCTCGGTAGTCGTTCTCATGGGATCCGGTGCCCAGGTAACTGCTTTTCGTTTCCTGGATCCACTGCTGTTCGTCGGCCACCTCCCTAGCCGTCGGGTGATCCTTGAAGTACGAGTCGTAGACCGATCCGATGTCGTCGACACCCCGGCCGTAAAACTGCCGACTGCTCATTTGGGAGGGCACGAGCGCATCGGACTCGGCGTCGTCCGTCGCCTTGTCGATCGCGTGCCCGAGCAGGGTGTTCGCCGCGTTCGTGATCGTGTCGGCGGCGACGGGGGCGATGACGACCGCGGCGGCGGTGGAGCCCGGTAGCGGGAGGGAGGCGACACCGCCGGCGACGACCGAACCCACCAGCAGTTTCTTCCAGTCGGCCGACCGCCCGAGGGCCTTGTTGGCTTCCTCGGAGTTCTCACCGTAGGTGGTCGCCGCCTGCTCGACGCGCGAGTTGTCCAGGATCCCGCGGGCTTCGGCACCCACCGACATGATGTCCCGCGCTTGGTTCATGTGGGCGTCGCTGGTCGGCGGGTGGGCGTCCAGCATGCTCAAGGTGTAGAGGTGCTGCGCCGCCGTCACGGCCTTGTGTGAGCGTTCGTCCTGCCCTAGGACGCTCAGGAAATCGATCGCACCTTGGTTCCCGAACCGCGCGCGCCCGCCGTAACGAGCGGGGAAGTCGCCCGCGTCCTTGCCGTGATCACCGATGCCGGACAGCTCGTAATCAAGGTCGTCGATGTACGCGCCGGCCATCTTGCCGAGGCTGTCCGCGAGTTCCGGTTGACCATGCAGCATCTTCGGCCCGTCCTCGCCGCCGTAGAGGTGGACGACCTGCTCTATGACACCTGCCGTGGCCGCCGTACGACGATCACCCGCTGCGACCTCTTTCGGCGAGGCGTCGGCGGGGTACCCGGTGGTGGCCGCCTCCAGGGCGCGCCCGAGCGCATCCCGTCCGGTGGCGTGGTCGTGACCGCCGCCGAGCGAGGCGTCGGACACCCAGACGCGTTCCCTGACCAGGTACTTCAGGTGATCGTTGACCTCGGAGTCCTTGTCGACGGTGACGCCCGTACCGCCGGGCTGAGCGAAGAACTGCGTGGACGCGTCCGGGTTGTGTGCGAGAGCTTCCAGGAACCCGGTGACAGGATCTCGGCCGCGGTCTTTCTCATGATTCCAGTAATTGAGGTCGCCTTGGTTGACGTTGTTGACCCAGGCGTTGATGCCCTGCCCGTTCATCTTCTTGTCGTACGCGAGGAGCTTGTCACCGTACTGGTTCAGGAACTGGTCGTCGTAGTCACCGAAACGCATGAGACTGCTCATGACGGCGTAGCCGGTCGGGTTGTTCGCGTCATCGATGCCGAGCTGGCCGGGGCCTAAGCCGATCACCTGATTCTTCCAGCTCCGCATTCTGTCGCTGTCGGAGAACGTGGCCCGGCCGATGACGACCCCGAGATTCTTCTGCAGCCGCTTCGCCTGCTCGGCCCGGTCCGGGGCGTAAGTGCTCTGGTAGGGGTCCGCGATGCCGGCCCAGAAGGTGAGCAATTTCTTGGGGCCGACCTGTGTGGCGAACTCTTCGGCGAAGAGTGGATCGTTCTTGTATCTGGCCAAGGCGGCATTGAGTCCGGCGAGTTCCGTGCTCGTCACCGCATGGGGATCCTTGGCGAGGATTTCCGCCATCCGGTCGGCGTCCGCGATCGCCCTGGCGGCGTCGTCCCGGTTCTCGTAGTGGGCGCCGGAGAATCCGTACGCGGACTGATCGACAAGCAGCCTGAGTGCCTTGGCGGCGGTGCTGTCGCTCTCGGTGGCCTTGCTCAGCACACGCTGGATCTCGTCGCGGAGATCGTTGACGACCTGTTGGCTGACGGGGCTCGTGTCACCGCTGGGGCCCGTCACCCAGTCGGGCCGGGGGTTCCCCGTGACGCTGAACGTGCCGTGGCCGGTGTCGATCACCGTGCAGTACTTGTACGGGTCGCGCCCGAGGATCTCGTTCAGCTGGTCGCGGTAGCCGAGGAGTTCGTCGTGGGTGTCCTTGAGAATCTTCGTGATGGAGTCCGCCTGGACGTGGGCGTCCGCGAACTCCTTCGCTGTCTTGTCGACGAACTCGCGACCGACCTGGGCGTTCAGGCCGGCCCAGTTCGCCTTGTCCGCACGGGCCTTGAGGTTGTTTCGGGCGTCCTCGCGGAGGGTGGCGAGCTTCTTGGTCATCTCCTCCCAGTCGGCGATGGCCTCCCCGAGCTGGGCGAACCGGCCGTGGCGTAACGCGTCGAGATCCATCGTGCTCAGCTGCCGTTCCGCTCGTCGAAGCCGTGATCCAGCTCGGTGATGCTGCTGAGCGTGCCGGCGATGTGGGATTCGTCGGCGGCGTGCTGGTTCTTCGTGTACCGCAGGTGGTTCGAGATGTGGGCGCAGGCGTCCAGCAGCGTCTGCGCCTGGCCGATCCAGCGCTCCGCGACATGGTCGAGGGCGGCCCCGACGTCGAAGCCCTGACTCTTCAGCCCTCCGGCCGCCGCCATGGACGAGAGGCGGGCGTGGTCGCTGAACCGGCCGAAGTCCTGGAACAGCTCGTGTGCCGCGGAACCGATCGCGGCCAGATCGTTCTGGTGGACGGTGAGGTCACCGCGCGGGCCGCCCGCGCCTGCGGCGCCGGGAGCCAGTTGATCGAGGCGTAGGCGCGTCGACCGGTTCTGCACCGCCTCCGCCTTCAACCGCTCCCACTCGTCCCAGCCCATGCGCGGCTTCCTTCCGTCTCCTCGGTGCTCCGCCCGGACGCTCGGCTGTCCAAGCTACCGATGGCGGAGCGCCTCAGTACTCCACTTCCACCAACCCCGTCTGAACCAGCGGCTTGCCCCGTTTGCGGGAGACGAAGACGCCGCGGCCCGGGGGCATCGGGCGGTGGCGGACGCCGCCGAGGATGTCGCCCTCGGCCGGGTCGCCGGCCAGGACCAGGCCCTGGGCGCCGAGTTCCTTCATGCGCTGCATGAACGGCTCGTACGAGGCCCGGCCCGCGCCCGCGGAGGAGCGGGCGATGATGAAGCGGACGCCCACGTCGCGGGCGAACGGCAGCATCTCCGTCAGTCCGCTGAGCGGGTTGCCGCTGGAGGTGGAGACCAGGTCGTAGTCGTCGATGACGACGAACACCTGCGGCCCCCGCCACCAGCTGCGGTCCCGCAGCTGCTGCGGTGTGACGTCCGCCGTCGGCGTGCGGCGCTGCATCAGGTCGGCCAGCGCCGCCATGTGGTGGTCCATCTGGCTGGACATCGGGATGTACTCCGCCAGGTGGGACGCGGGGGTCACGTCCAGCAGGGCACGCCGGTTGTCGACCACGAAGAACTTCGCTTCGTCGCCGCCGTACCGCAGCGACAGCTGCCTGATCAGCAGCCGCAGCAGGTTGGACTTGCCGGACTCGCTCTCGCCGAAGATCAGGAAGAACGGGTCCTGGTCGAAGTCGACGAACACCGGCTCCAGGTTCTCCTCGTCCAGCGCGAAGGCGACGCCCCGCCGCGGGAACCGGTCGCCCGGAGGCAGCTCGGCCGCGTCCAGCCGGCGCGGCAGCAGCCGTACCTTGGGGGCGCCCGGCGCCTGCCAGTGCCGCCCGACCTCGGTGGTCAGCGCGGCCGTGGCCTCGGCCAGGTCCGTGTCGGAGGTGAGGCCGTCGATGCGCGGCACCGCCGCCATGAAGTGCAGCTTCTGCGGGGACAGACCGCGGCCGGGGACCCCCGCGGGCACGTTCGCCGCGACCTTGCGGTCGATCTCCGAGTCCATCACGTCGCCCAGACGCAGCTCCAGGCGGTTCATCAGGTGGTCCTTGAGGTTGGCGCGGACCTCCATCGAGCGGGACGCCGTGATGACGAGGTGGATGCCGTAGCCGAGGCCGCGCGCGGCGATGTCCAGGACCGCCGGCTCCAGTCCCTCGTAGTCCGTACGGAAGTTGCCCCAGCCGTCGATGACCAGGAAGACGTCACCCCAGGGCTGGTCGGTGACCGAGATGTCGCCCCGGGCGCGCCGCGCGCGGTAGTCGGCGATCGAGGCGATGCCGGCCGTGCGGAAGTACTCCTCGCGGCGGGTCAGGACGCCGTACACCTCGGAGACGGTACGGCGCACCCGCTCCGGGTCCAGCCGGGAGGCGATCCCGCCGACGTGCGGCAGGCCGTCCACCGCGGCCATACCGCCGCCACCGAAGTCGAGGCCGTAGAACTGCACCTCGTGCGGGGTGTGGGTGAGCGCGAAGGCGCAGATCAGGGTACGCAGCAGGGTGGACTTGCCGGACTGCGGGCCGCCGATGATCTGCATGTGGCCGGCCGCGCCCGAGAAGTCCAGCATGAGGCGGTCGCGGCGCTGCTCGTACGGCTTGTCGACCAGGCCGGCCGGGACCACCAGGCGGCCCGCGCCCTCGTAGTTCGGCTGGGTCAGGCCGCGGCCCGGCACCGCCGCCAGGCCCGGCAGCAGCGCGTCCAGCGCGGGCGGGCTCTCCAGTGGCGGCAGCCACACCTGGTGGGCCGCCGGGCCCTGCGCCTCCAGCCGGCGCACGATCACGTCGAGGACGGTGTCGGCCAGCGCCTCGTCCACCTCGGGCTCGGACTCGGTGCGCTGCTGCGGGATCGCGGTGTACTGCACCGGCACCTCGGTGGCCGTGAACAGCACCGGGCGGCGGTCCACCGGGAGCCGCCCGCCGGACAGGTCCGTCCGCCGGCCCCCGGAGCGGTACACGCCCGAGACGTAGGCGGCCTTGAACCGGACCATCTCGTCCGTGCCGTACTTCAGGAAGCCGGAGCCGGGGACGTTCGGCAGTTCGTAGGCGTCGGGGACGCCGAGCGCGGCGCGGGACTCGGCCGCGGAGAAGGTGCGCAGACCGATCCGGTACGACAGGTAGGTCTCCAGGCCGCGCAGCCGGCCCTCCTCCAGGCGCTGCGAGGCCAGCAGCAGGTGCACGCCCAGCGAACGGCCGATACGGCCGATCTGCACGAACATCTCGATGAAGTCGGGCTTGGCGGTCAGCAGCTCGCTGAACTCGTCGATCACCAGCACCAGGGACGGGATCGGCTGGAGCGGGGCACCGGCCGCGCGGGCCTTCTCGTAGTCGTGGATGTTGGCGTAGTTGCCCGCGTCGCGCAGCAGCTCCTGGCGGCGGTTCAGCTCGCCGCGGATGGAGTCGCCCATGCGGTCGACCAGGGTGAGGTCGTCCGCGAGGTTGGTGATGACCGCCGCCACGTGCGGCATCTGCGCCATGCCCGCGAAGGTCGCGCCGCCCTTGAAGTCGGCGAGGACGAAGTTCAGCGTCTCGGAGGAGTGGGTGACCGCGAGGCCGAGCACCAGGGTGCGCAGCAGCTCCGACTTGCCGGAACCGGTCGCGCCGACGCACAGGCCGTGCGGGCCCATGCCCTCCTGCGCGGCCTCCTTCAGGTCGAGCATCACGGGCCGGCCGTCCTCGCCGAGTCCGATCGGCACCCGCAGGCGTTCGGCGAGCGCGCGCGGGCGCCAGGTCCGCTTGGTGTCGACGGAGGCCGCGTCGCCGAGGCCCAGCAGGTCGGTGAACTCCAGGTTGGCGAGCAGCGGCTCGTCGTCGTCACCGCCGGAGGCCATGCGCAGCGGCGCCAGCTGCCGGGCCAGCGCCTCGGCGGACTCGTAGGACAGCGCGTCCGGGCTGCCCTCGTACACCTCGCCGTGCCCGGACTCCAGGCGCAGCAGGCCGGGCTGGACGACGATGGACAGGTCGCCGCCCGCCGTGGTCAGCTCGCCGGGCACCACCTCCAGGACCGTGACGCCCTGCAGGCCCTCCGGGTTCGCGAGCACCGAGTCCGGCAGCAGGGACAGGTCGTCCAGGACGAGCACGATGTGCGGCTCGTCCAGCAGCGGCGCGGCGGCGGGGTGGAAGCGCGGCCGGCCGGTCAGCCGCGTGGCCAGCAGGTCCTCCAGCTCGCGCGGGTCGGAGCCGATCAGCCGGCGGGAACCCGCGCCGTCCACCGCGCCGGGCGCCTGGGCGTGCGGCAGCCACTTCACCCAGTCCCAGTGCGCCAGCGCCTCCCGGCCCGCGGCCACCGCGATGACCAGGTCCTGCGGGGAGTGCAGCGAGGCCAGCGAGCCGACCAGGGCGCGGGCCGAGGACCGTACGGACTGCGGTTCGCCGCTGACCGTGACGTGGTAGAAGGCGCGCAGCGACACCGCCATCGGCAGCTCGCCGACGGTGCCGTGCGCGGCGAGGAAGCGCTGCATCGCGCCCGCGGTCAGCGGCTCCAGCTGCTCGACCGGTCCCGTCTCCGGGGCGATGAGCGGGGTCGCCAGCGGCTGCGCGCCCAGCCCGATGCGGACGTGCGCGAAGTCCTCGTCGCCGGGCCGCCGCTCCCACACCCGGCTGCCCTCGGCGACCAGCGCCCACAGCTGCTCGGGGGAGGGGTGCAGGTAGTACTGCGCGTCCCGCTGCTTCCGCGCCGTGGCCACGGCGGACCTGCGGGTCTGCGACAGATAGCTGAGGTAGTCGCGGCGCATGTCGGCCAGCTGGCCCTGGGAGCCGCGGCGGAAGCGGACCACCATCGCGATGGACATGGCCACCGTCGAGGCGATCATGATCATGCCCATGATCTTCATGAACGGCTGGCCGTTCGTGAAGAAGAAGACCACCGAGCCGCCCATGCCCAGCGTGGGCAGGAGCTGCATCAGCACGCTCTCCTGATGCCCCCGCGGCAATTCGGGCGGTGGCTGGACAACGACCTCTTCCGTGGGCACTTCGGACGGAAGCGCCCTAGGGGGGCGCTTGACGACAATCTGGCTCACCGCTCACCAATTCCCTTGCCCGACCCAGGCTTTCCGCCCGCCGCCCCGTGTCCGGCGAGCGCAGGCCGCCGCGTGATCCTACTGAGTTCACGCGGGTCGGGTGGGCGGTAGGGTGCCGGATGTTCGCGTGAGCACACGCCGAGCAGGCCGGATATACCGGGACGAACTCCTCGGGGACGAGGCGGGAAGACCCCGGAATCCCGGCTTGCGGCACCCGGGCCGCCGTACGCCGGGCAAACCGGCACGGGACCTTCACGACACAGCCGCACCATCACCACCGAGCACGACACAGCACCATCAGCACCGAGCACCACACAGACGCATCACCACCACCACTGAGGGGGAGCAGCAGGTGAGCATGACGGCCGCCGCCACCGGCGGACCCGGGACGGGAGCCCCTTCCGGGTCCGGCACCGGACTCGGCTTCTGCCGGGTCACCATCGTCGCGCCGGACAGCCGTATCGACGTGGCCCTGCCCGACGACGTCCCGGTCGCCGACCTCTACCCGGAGATCCTCCGGCTGTCCCAGCAGAGCCCCGCGGCCGGCGCCCCGGTCGGCTACCACCTCGTCCGCACCGACGGCACCGTGCTGGACAGCGCCCGGTCCTTCGCCGCCCAGCGCATCCTCGACGGCGAACTGCTCACCCTGCGCCCGTTCGCCGAGTCCCTGCCGCCGGCCGTCTTCGACGACGTCGCCGAGGCCGTGGCCTCCTCCGTCACCAAGCGGCACAAGCTGTGGAGCGGCGACCTGACCCGGGCCGCCGGGCTCGTCGGCGGCGGTGTGCTGCCCGCGCTGCTGGCGTTCGTCGCCTGGACCGCCGACCCGCGCCACGACATGCACGGCCTGGCCGGCATCCTCGCCGCCGTCACCGGCGTCCTCCTGGTCGTGCTCTCCGCCGTCCGCGCCCGCGTCTACGACGACCGCGGCTCGGCCGTCGCCCTCGGCCTCGGCGCGCTGCCCAACATCGGCGTCGCCGGCAGCGGACTGCTGCCGCTGAGCGCCGGCGAGGGCATCGGCAGACTCCAGTTCCTGCTGGCGTGCGCGGCCGTCCTCGTCGCCGCCCTCGTCCTCGCCCTGTGCTCACCCCACGGCGACGGTCCCTTCGTCGCCTTCGTGTTCGCCTCCGCGGTCGCCCTGGTCGCCGTCTTCATCGCGACCCTCACCGACTGGGCGCCCCGGGAGACCGCCGCCCTGTGCGCCCCGGTCGCCGTCTGCGCCCTCGCCTTCCTGCCCGGCATGTCCATGCGGTTCGCCCGGCTGCCGATCGGCTTCGAGAACCCCAGCGGCGGCGGCGCCCCCCGCCCCGCCTACGGCAACGAGCCCGCCGCCCAGGAACCGGTGGACATCGAGCGCGTCGAGGCGCAGGCGCGGCGCGGCCACGAACTCCTCGTCGGCATGGTCGGCGGCTGCGCGCTGCTCGCCGTCGGCGCCGCGGCCGTGCTCGGCTTCTCCGACGACGTCTGGGCCCAGCTGCTCGCGCTCGCCACCGGCATCGCCATGCTCATGCGGGCGGGCATGTTCCGCTACACCGCCCAGGTGGCCCCCGTGCTCGCCGCCGGCCTCACCTGCCTGGTCCTGCTCGGCCTCGGCCTCGCCCTCAACCCGCCGGAGCACATCATGCGGGCCGCGCTGGCCGGCGACCGCACCGACCTCGACATCCGCACCATCTGGCTGATCGCGGCCATCGCCCTGGCCACCGCCCTGGTGACGGCCCTCGGCCTGATCCTGCCGCGCGGCGGCCTGACCCCCTTCTGGGGCCGCTTCCTGGAGATCTGCGAGGGCTTCGTCCTGCTCACCCTGATCCCGCTCGCCCTGGCCGTCTTCGACGTGTACGCCAAGGCCCGAGCCATGACCAGCTGACGGGACCACGACGCGGAAAACGTGGACCACGGAAACGGCATCACGACGCGAAAAGGGGCGGCACGCGCGCGTACCGCCCCTTTTCCCACGCCGCTGGTCACACCGCGCGGCTCACTGCACGTCCAGGCCCCCGTTGTGCGCCATCGGCTTCAGATCGAACTCCCCGTCGCGCGCCCCGAGCACGAACGCGGTCCACTCCGCCTCCGTGTAGCGCAGCACGGTGTCCGGGTCGAGGGAGGACCGCATCGCCACCGCGCCACCGGGCAGGTACGCGATCTCGACCCGCTCCTCGTGCTCCTCCGTACCCGGCGCGCAGTGCCACTCCACACCCGAGATGTCGAGCGCGTACAGCTCGTCCCGCTCGCGCTCCTTGCGCGCCTTCATCTCCGCTTCCGTTTCCGCCATCTGCGGCGACCCCTTCCCGAGGTAGGTACGATCCCGGGGCTCACCCTAGTGGCGTCCGCCACGGTGCCGGCGGCGTTCGCCGACCGGGCGTAAGCCGCCCGCCATCGCCTGGTACCCTGAGTGACGGCCGTTTGTGTACGCACCCCCGGAACCGTTCGCTGTTCTGGAGGCCGCGCCCAGCGGATCCCCGCCTCCCGAGTAACGGAAGCTCCCCCGAGACGCAGACCGGGGGCACTCGGTGGCCACTCACACACCATGAGGAGTACGCGTGTCGCTCGACGCCGCTACGAAGAAGCAGATCATCGCCGAGTTCGGTACCAAGGAGGGTGACACCGGCTCCCCCGAGGTCCAGGTCGCTCTGCTGTCCCGTCGGATCTCCGACCTGACGGAGCACCTCAAGACCCACAAGCACGACCACCACTCCCGCCGTGGCCTGCTGATCCTGGTCGGTCAGCGCCGCCGGCTGCTGCAGTACCTGGCGAAGAAGGACATCCAGCGCTTCCGTACGCTGGTCGACCGCCTCGGCATCCGCCGCGGTGCGGCGGGCGCCAAGTAAGACGCCATGAGGGGAGCGGTTCCCGACGCCTCGGGGACCGCTCCCTTTGCCGTATGCGGGACTGAGCCGCATACCTGGCGACCACCGTGGTATCGGTGGAAACGTGCGGAGTGTCACTCACGCTTTGTAGTGTGGTAGCACAACGCACCGCGTACGAGACAGAACGAGGAGAAGCGCACCCAGTCGCCGCCGGTCCTCGGTAGTGGCCCCCGGGGAAAACGCCCCGGGTGCTTCGATCGAAGACCGGCCCGCACCGCACGGAGCGCCTCTCCACACGCCGTCCCCCTGCCACACGGGCAGGCACAGGACGAAGACGAGGAGAAAACGCTAGTGGAGAACGAGACCCACTACGCCGAAGCCGTCATCGACAACGGCCCCTTCGGCACCCGCACCATCCGCTTCGAGACGGGCCGCCTGGCCAAGCAGGCCGCCGGCTCCGCCGTGGCGTACCTGGACGACGACACCATGGTGCTGTCGGCCACCACCGCCTCCAAGAACCCCAAGGACCAGCTCGACTTCTTCCCGCTCACGGTGGACGTCGAGGAGCGGATGTACGCCGCCGGCAAGATCCCCGGCAGCTTCTTCCGCCGTGAGGGCCGGCCCTCCGAGGACGCCATCCTCACCTGCCGCCTCATCGACCGTCCGCTGCGCCCGTCCTTCAAGAAGGGCCTGCGCAACGAGATCCAGGTCGTCGCCACGATCATGGCCCTCAACCCCGACCACCTGTACGACGTCGTGGCGATCAACGCCGCGTCCGCGTCCACGCAGCTGGCCGGCCTGCCCTTCTCCGGCCCGATCGGCGGCGTCCGCGTCGCGCTGATCAGCGGCCAGTGGGTCGCCTTCCCGACCCACACCGAGCTGGAGGACGCCGTCTTCGACATGGTCGTCGCCGGCCGTGTCCTGGAGGACGGCGACGTCGCGATCATGATGGTCGAGGCCGAGGCCACCGAGAAGACCATCAAGCTGGTCGAGGGCGGCGCCGAGGCGCCGACCGAGGAGGTCGTCGCCGCCGGTCTGGAGGCCGCCAAGCCCTTCATCAAGGTGCTGTGCCGCGCCCAGGCCGACCTCGCCGCCAAGGCCGCCAAGCCGACCGCCGAGTTCCCGATCTTCCTGGACTACCAGGACGACGTGTTCGAGGCCCTGACCGCGGCCGTCCGCCCCGAGCTGGCCCAGGCGCTCACCATCGCCGGCAAGCAGGAGCGCGAGGCCGAGCTGGACCGCGTCAAGGCGCTCGCCGCCGAGAAGCTCCTGCCGGAGTTCGAGGGCCGCGAGAAGGAGATCTCCGCCGCGTACCGCTCGCTCACCAAGCAGCTGGTCCGTGAGCGCGTGATCAAGGAGAAGAAGCGCATCGACGGCCGCGGGCTGACGGACATCCGCACCCTGGCCGCCGAGGTCGAGGCCATCCCGCGGGTGCACGGCTCCGCCGTGTTCGAGCGCGGTGAGACCCAGATCCTGGGCGTCACCACCCTCAACATGCTCCGCATGGAGCAGCAGCTGGACACCCTCTCCCCGGTGACCCGCAAGCGCTACATGCACAACTACAACTTCCCGCCGTACTCCACCGGCGAGACCGGCCGCGTCGGCTCCCCCAAGCGCCGCGAGATCGGCCACGGCGCCCTCGCCGAGCGCGCCCTGGTGCCGGTGCTGCCGACGCGCGAGGAGTTCCCCTACGCGATCCGCCAGGTCTCCGAGGCGCTGAGCTCCAACGGCTCGACGTCCATGGGCTCGGTCTGCGCCTCCACCATGTCGCTGCTGAACGCCGGTGTGCCGCTCAAGGCCCCGGTCGCCGGTATCGCCATGGGTCTGATCTCCCAGGAGATCGACGGCGAGACGCACTACGTCACCCTCACCGACATCCTCGGTGCGGAGGACGCCTTCGGCGACATGGACTTCAAGGTCGCCGGCACGAAGGACTTCGTGACCGCCCTCCAGCTCGACACCAAGCTGGACGGCATCCCGGCCTCCGTCCTGGGCGCGGCCCTCAAGCAGGCCCGCGACGCCCGCCTGCACATCCTCGACGTGATGATGGAGGCCATCGACCGGCCCGACGAGATGAGCCCGCACGCCCCGCGGATCATCACCGTCAAGATCCCGGTCGACAAGATCGGTGAGGTCATCGGCCCCAAGGGCAAGATGATCAACCAGATCCAGGAGGACACGGGCGCCGAGATCACCATCGAGGACGACGGCACGATCTACATCGGTGCCGCCGACGGTCCCTCGGCGGAGGCCGCCCGCGCCACGATCAACGGCATCGCCAACCCGACGATGCCCGAGGTCGGCGAGCGCTACCTGGGCACGGTCGTCAAGACGACCACCTTCGGCGCGTTCGTCTCCCTGCTGCCCGGCAAGGACGGTCTGCTGCACATCTCGCAGATCCGCAAGCTCGCCGGCGGCAAGCGCGTGGAGAACGTCGAGGACGTCCTCGGTGTGGGCCAGAAGGTCCAGGTCGAGATCGCCGAGATCGACTCCCGCGGCAAGCTCTCCCTCATCCCGGTGGTCGAGGGCGAAGAAGGCGACGAGAACGCGAAGGACGACGCCGAGCAGTGACGTCCCG
The DNA here is from genome assembly GCF_000720835.1 of Streptomyces achromogenes subsp. achromogenes. GTDB lineage: Bacteria > Actinomycetota > Actinomycetes > Streptomycetales > Streptomycetaceae > Streptomyces > Streptomyces achromogenes. Next base: position 50,524 of record NZ_JODT01000044.1, read on the forward strand.
TAGCTCCAAGGCGACGGCCCGCCCCTCTTCGGAGGCGCGGGCCGTCGCCCGTACCCAAACCCTCGTCCAGGGCGCAGGCGGCATCGGCACGGTCCGCAAGACCACCCTCCCGGGCGGCCTGCGCATCGTCACCGAGACGCTGCCGTCGGTCCGCTCCGCGACCTTCGGCATCTGGGCCCACGTCGGCTCCCGCGACGAGACCCGGTCCCTGAACGGCGCCACGCACTACCTGGAGCACCTGCTCTTCAAGGGCACGGCCCGCCGCAGCGCGCTCGACATCTCCGCCGCGCTCGACGCCGTCGGCGGCGAGATGAACGCGTTCACGGCCAAGGAGTACACGTGCTACTACGCACGCGTGCTCGACACCGACCTGCCGCTGGCCATCGACGTGGTCTGCGACATGCTGACCGGCTCACTGATCCTCGAGGAGGACGTCGACGTCGAACGCGGCGCGATCCTCGAAGAGATCGCCATGACCGAGGACGACCCCGGCGACTGCGTGCACGACCTGTTCGCGCACACCATGTTCGGCGACAACGCCCTCGGCCGCCCGGTCCTCGGCACGGTCGACACGGTCAACGCCCTCACCGCCGACCGCATCCGCCGCTTCTACAAGAAGCACTACGACCCGACCCACCTCGTGGTCGCCTGCGCCGGCAACATCGACCACGCCAAGGTCGTCCGTCAGGTCCGCGCGGCCTTCGAGAAGGCCGGCGCCCTGAAGGACCCGCAGGCCAAGCCCATCGCCCCGCGCGACGGCAGCCGTACGATCCGCACCTTCGGCAAGGTCGACGTGCTCGGCCGCAAGACCGAGCAGGCGCACGTCGTCCTCGGCATGCCCGGCCTCGCCCGCTCCGACGACCGCCGCTGGGCCATGGGCGTGCTCAACACCGCCCTCGGCGGCGGCATGTCCTCCCGCCTCTTCCAGGAGGTCCGGGAGAAGCGCGGCCTCGCCTACAGCGTGTACTCGTACACCTCCGGCTTCGCCGACTGCGGCCTGTTCGGGGTCTACGCCGGCTGCCGGCCCAGCCAGGTCCACGACGTGCTGCGGATCTGCCGCGACGAACTCGACCAGGTCGCGCGCGAGGGCCTGTCGGACGACGAGATCGCCCGCGCCATCGGCCAGCTGCGGGGCTCCACCGTCCTCGGCCTGGAGGACACCGGCGCGCTGATGAACCGCATCGGCAAGAGCGAGCTGTGCTGGGGCGAGCAGATGTCCGTGGACGACATGCTGGCGAAGATAGCCGCGGTCACCCCGGACGAGGTCCGTTCGGTCGCCCGCGACATCCTGGGACAGCGTCCGTCGCTGTCGGTCATCGGCCCGCTCAAGGACAAGCAGGCCGCCCGGCTGCACGACGCGGTCGCCTGAAACACCACCGGTTAGGAAGCAGGAACATGAGCAAGCTGCGCGTGGCGGTCCTCGGTGCCAGGGGCCGGATCGGCTCCGAGGCGGTCAAGGCGGTCGAGGCCGCCGAGGACATGGAACTGGTCGCCGCCCTCGGCCGGGGCGACAAGCTGGAGACCCTGGCCGAGACCGGCGCCCAGGTCGCGGTCGAGCTGACCACCCCGGCCTCGGTCATGGGCAACCTCGACTTCTGCGTGCGCCACGGCATCCACGCGGTCGTCGGGACCACCGGCTGGACCGACGAGCGCCTCGCGCAGCTGAAGGGCTGGCTCGAACGGTCCCCGGAGACCGGCGTGCTCATCGCGCCGAACTTCTCCATCGGGGCCGTGCTCACGATGAAGTTCGCGCAGCTCGCCGCGCCGTACTTCGAGTCGGTCGAGGTGGTCGAATTCCACCACCCGAACAAGGTGGACGCCCCCTCCGGCACCGCCACGCGCACCGCCCAGCTCATCGCCGAGGCCCGCCGGGCGGCCGGCACGGCCCCCGCGCCGGACGCCACCGCCACCGCCCTCGACGGCGCCCGGGGCGCCAGCGTCGACGGCGTCCCCGTGCACGCCGTACGGCTGCGCGGCCTGCTCGCCCACCAGGAGGTGCTGCTCGGCGGCGAGGGGGAGACCCTGACCGTCCGGCACGACTCGCTGCACCACAGCAGCTTCATGCCGGGCATCCTGCTCGGCGCCCGCCGCGTGGTGACTACTCCGGGCCTCACCTTCGGCCTGGAACACTTCCTGGACCTGAGCTGAGCCCGAACACGTCATGCGCGCGAAGATCACCTACCTCGTCACGGCCGCCGTCCTGGTCTTCTACTTCCTCCTGGTCGGCAGCCGCGGCGTCATGCTCATCCAGGACGGCAGGCTGCTCACCGTCACCTTCGGCGTGGCGGTGCTGATCCTGCCGGTCATCGGCCTGTGGTTCCTGTGGAAGAACACCGCGTTCGTCCGCCGGGCCAACCAGCTGGCCGCCGAGCTGGAGGCCGAGGGCGGCCTGCCGGCGGACGAGCTGAAACGCCTGCCCAGCGGCCGGATCGACCGTGACTCGGCCGACGAGGTCTTCGCCCGGCGCAAGGCCGAGACGGAGGCGTCCCCCGGCGACTGGCGCTGCTGGTTCCGCCTCGCCGTCGCCTACCACGACGCCCGCGACACCCCGCGGGCCCGCAAGGCGATGCAAAGGGCCATCGCCCTGCACGACGGAAAGCCCGTACGGGCCTGACACCGGCCCGGCCCGTACAGGGCCTGACACCGGCCCCGCGGCGCCCGGCCGCACCCGCGGGCACCGCCGCCCATCCACCGAGCCGCCCGGGCCCCTCGGAGCCCTTCACGGCCTCCGGGCGGTCAGCCGCGCCCGCACTCCGCCGCCCACGCCTCCACCGTGTCCGCCGCCCGGTCGAACGCCATCGGCCGGCCCAGGAAGTCCAGGGTGTGCGTGGTCAGCAGCGGCGGGGTGTCGTCGGGCGGCAGGTCCGTGCGGACGAGGGCCAGCGCCTGCCCCTGCACCGTGCGCGGCAGCCCCAGCCAGCGCACCGGCCGCTGCACCGTCCGCACCGACACCACCCGCTCCCACGGCAGCGTCCGGGTCAGCAGGAAACCGGTCCGGCGCAGCCCGCGCCGGCTCACCCACACCCCCATGCGCAGCAGCCGCAGCGCGCCCGCGATGATCAGCAGGCCCGTGACGAGCACCGCCGCGGCGGTGGGCACCGAGCCGGTCAGCGCGGTGAGGACCGCGCCGAACAGCACGAACGAGGCGAGCAGCAGCCACAGCGCGGCCGCACCCACCCGCCAGGGCCCGGGCCGGTACGGGCGCCGCCAGCGGTCCGGGTCGTCATGGGGCAGCGCGCTCTCGGCTGCCGTCTCGAAGCTGCGGTCGGCTGTCAGAAAGGGCAGGGGCACGGCTGGTCCTCACTCGGTCCTCGCGGGGGCTGTGCCCGGTGAGGCTATCCGGCCGGGTGTGCGCCCACCAGCCGTGCGCGTCCGGAAGGGGCAGCGCCCGCGCTCAGCGCCCCTGGGACGCCTGGGACTGCTGAGCCGGTGCGTCGGAGGGCGTGGAGAGCGCCGGCATGCCGGCTACCAGGGCCCCCACGATCCCGGCGACGAGGGTGAGGCCCAGCAGCCAGCGCCCGGCCAGCTCGCCGAAGGACGCCCGCTGACGGGGCGGAGGAGTCACATTGCTGCGGAACCTTTCCGCCTCGGCCAGGAAGGCGAAGGGCACGGGTTCACTGGGGGTACCTCCCGGCGGTAGCTGGGGGCGGAACATGGCGGCTGCCGCTCCTCTCGGGGATTCGGAGATCGAATGGGCACGCTTCACCGGTAAAGACGTTCGAGTGACACAAAAGGTGCCCCATGTCCGGAAAAAATCGCAGGCAAGGTCACTTTCGTTCGCGGCCGAGTCCCCCCGTACAGTGGGCGCGAACCTCAAGCAGCAGTGGGAAGGACCTGTCCAACCGTGACCCGCACCCCGGATGAGCCGAAGATCGACCTGCGCAGTGACGTCACCGTCGAACTGGTCAAGCACAGCGCGACGGATTCCGACGTGCTCTTCGCTGCCCGTGTGTCGACCCTCGGGGAGCAGTCCCTGGACGAGCTGAACAAGGACCCCGAGCGTTCCAAGGGCCTGATCAACTACCTGATGCGCGACCGGCACGGCAGCCCCTTCGAGCACAACTCGATGACGTTCTTCATCAGCGCCCCGATCTTCGTCTTCCGCGAGTTCATGCGGCACCGCGTCGGCTGGTCGTACAACGAGGAGTCCGGCCGCTACCGCGAGCTCCAGCCGGTCTTCTACGTCCCCGACACCGACCGCAAGCTGGTGCAGGAGGGCCGGCCGGGCAAGTACGTCTTCGTGGCGGGCACCGAGGAGCAGCACTCCCTGGCCGCTGAGGCCATGGAGGAGTCGTACCGCCAGGCCTACGCCGCCTACCAGGACATGCTCGCCCGGGGCATCGCCCGCGAGGTCGCCCGCTCGGTCCTGCCCGTCGGCCTCTACTCCTCGATGTACGCCACCTGCAACGCGCGCTCCCTGATGCACTTCCTCGGCCTGCGCACCCAGCACGAGCTGGCCAAGGTGCCCTCCTTCCCGCAGCGGGAGATCGAGATGGTGGGCGAGAAGATGGAGGCGGAGTGGGCGAAGCTCATGCCGCTGACGTACGCCGCCTTCAACGCGAACGGTCGTGTGGCCCCGTAACGAAGTCTTGTTCCCGCACCGGGAACGGGCGTACGGACCAGCCTGGCGAAGTGTCCGTATTGCGGCATTTAGAGAAGTTCATCTAGCCTGATCAAACGGACCCGGCACTGCTTGAACCCCCGAGCAGGCAGTGCCGGGCTCCATCTTTGTCCTGACTTTCCCGACACCCCGCGAGCAGACCCCGCACCGCGCACCGAGTAGCGTGTTACCCATGGCTCCGACCTCGACTCCGCAGACCCCCTTCGGGCGGGTCCTCACCGCCATGGTCACGCCGTTCACGGCGGACGGCGCACTCGACCTCGACGGCGCGCAGCGGCTCGCCGCCCACCTGGTGGACGCAGGCAACGACGGCCTGATCGTCAACGGCACCACCGGCGAGTCCCCGACCACCAGCGACGCGGAGAAATCGGACCTGGTACGAGCCGTCCTGGAGGCCGTCGGCGACCGCGCCCACGTCGTCGCCGGCGTCGGCACCAACGACACCCACCACAGCGTCGAGCTGGCCCGCGAGGCCGAGCGCGTCGGCGCCCACGGACTGCTGGTCGTCACGCCGTACTACAACAAGCCCCCGCAGGAGGGCCTGTACCGGCACTTCACGACCGTCGCCGACGCCACCGGCCTGCCGGTCATGCTCTACGACATCCCCGGCCGCAGCGGTGTCCCGATCAACACCGAGACCCTGGTCCGGCTCGCGGAGCACCCTCGGATCGTCGCCAACAAGGATGCCAAGGGCGACCTCGGCCGCGCCAGCTGGGCCATCGCGCGCTCCGGCCTCGCCTGGTACTCCGGCGACGACATGCTGAACCTCCCGCTGCTCTCGGTCGGCGCGGTCGGCTTCGTCTCGGTCGTCGGCCACCTGGTCACCCCCGACCTGCGCGCCCTGGTGGACGCGTTCGTCTCCGGTGACGTCGTCAAGGCCACCGAGATCCACCAGAAGCTGCTCCCGGTCTACACCGGCATGTTCCGCACCCAGGGCGTCATGACCACCAAGGCCGCGCTCGCGCTCCAGGGCCTGCCCGCCGGACCGCTGCGCTCGCCCATGGTCGAGTGCTCCGCCGAGGAGATCGCCCAGCTCAAGATCGATCTTGCTGCCGGCGGGGTACAGCTCTGATTAAAGACTTGGCACCACAGCACGGGCTTCACAACTGAATCGACAACCGCAGACGCAGGCCACCGGTGCCTGCACCCCACACACACAACTGCTTCTGCACGAACGTCACGCGCGCCACGTGCCCTACCGGTACGTGGCGCGCGTGGTTGAGGAGAGTCTTTTGAGTCATCCGCATCCTGAACTCGGCCCGCCCCCGCCGCTTCCCGAAGGCGGCCTGCGGGTCACCCCGCTCGGCGGCCTCGGCGAAATCGGCCGGAACATGACCGTGTTCGAATACGGCGGCCGCCTGTTGATCGTCGACTGCGGAGTGCTCTTCCCCGAGGAGGAGCAGCCCGGAATCGACCTGATCCTGCCGGACTTCTCGTCCATCAGGGACCGCCTCGACGACATCGAGGGCATCGTCCTCACCCACGGTCACGAGGATCACATCGGCGGTGTCCCGTTCCTGCTCCGCGAGAAGCCGGACATCCCGCTGATCGGCTCCAAGCTCACGCTCGCCCTGATCGAGGCGAAGCTCCAGGAGCACCGGATCCGTCCGTACACCCTGGAGGTGGCGGAAGGGGACCGCGAGCGCGTCGGCCCCTTCGACTGCGAGTTCGTCGCCGTCAACCACTCCATCCCTGACGCCCTGGCCGTCGCCATCCGCACCCCCGCCGGCATGGTGGTGCACACCGGCGACTTCAAGATGGACCAGCTCCCGCTGGACAACCGCCTCACCGACCTGCACGCGTTCGCACGGCTGAGCGAGGAGGGCATCGACCTCCTCCTCGCCGACTCGACGAACGCGGAGGTCCCGGGCTTCGTCCCGCCGGAGCGCGACATCTCCAACGTGCTGCGGCAGGTCTTCGCCGGCGCCCGCAAGCGGATCATCGTGGCGAGCTTCGCCAGCCATGTCCACCGCATCCAGCAGATCCTGGACGCGGCGCACGAGTACGGCCGCCGGGTCGCCTTCGTCGGCCGCTCCATGGTCCGCAACATGGGCATCGCCCGCGACCTCGGGTATCTGAGGGTCCCGGCGGGCCTGGTGGTGGACGTCCGGGCGCTGGACGACCTGCCCGACGAAGAGGTGGTGCTGGTCTGCACGGGCTCCCAGGGCGAGCCGATGGCGGCCCTGTCCCGCATGGCCAACCGCGACCACCAGATCCGCATCGTGGAGGGTGACACGGTCATCCTCGCCTCCTCGCTGATCCCGGGGAACGAGAACGCGGTCTACCGGGTGATCAACGGCCTGACCCGCTGGGGCGCCAACGTCGTCCACAAGGGCAACGCCAAGGTGCACGTCTCCGGCCACGCGTCCGCGGGCGAACTGCTGTACTTCTACAACATCTGCCGCCCGAGAAACCTGATGCCGGTCCACGGCGAATGGCGCCACCTGCGGGCCAACGCCGAGCTGGGCGCCCTGACCGGCGTCCCGCACGACCGGATCGTCATCGCCGAGGACGGCGTGGCGGTCGACCTGGTCGGGGGCAAGGCCAAGATCTCCGGCAAGGTCCAGGCCGGTTACGTCTACGTCGACGGCCTGTCGGTCGGCGACGTCGGCGAGCCGGCGCTGAAGGACCGCAAGATCCTCGGGGACGAGGGCATCATCTCGGTCTTCCTCGTCATCGACGCCTCCACCGGCAAGATCACCGGCGGCCCGCACATCCAGGCCCGCGGCTCCGGCATCGAAGACTCCGCCTTCTCCGACGTCCTCCCGAGGATCACGGAGGTCCTGGAGCGGTCCGCCCAGGACGGCGTCGTGGAGCCCCACCAGCTCCAGCAGCTCATCCGCCGGACCCTCGGCAAGTGGGTCTCGGACACCTATCGCCGCAGGCCGATGATCCTCCCGGTGGTCGTGGAGGTCTGACGCCCCGTCGGCACTGACCTGGAGCGGGGCGCCTCGATTTGCATCGGGGCGCCCCGCTCCAGTACGTTTACGGCTCCGCCCACCCGGGAACCCCAGCACTTCACGTGCTGGACATGGTTGCCCGGAGCGGGTGGGAAAACCGGCTCAGAACTTCTGATAAAGTCGGAACCGCCGGAAAGGGAAACGCGAGAGCGGGAACCTGGAAAGCACCGAGGAAATCGGATCGAGAAAAGATCTGATAGAGT
>NZ_JODT01000045.1 GCF_000720835.1 Streptomyces achromogenes subsp. achromogenes
GCAGCAGCTCACCCGTGCTCAGACCACCCTCGGTACCACCGGAACGGCCCGTGACCCGCCTGACACCCTCCTCCGTGGTCACGATCTCGTCATGCGCCTCCGAGCCGGGCACCCGGGCGAGGTCGAAACCGTCGCCGACCTCCACGCCCTTGATCGCCTGGATGCCCATCAGCGCGGCGGCCAGCCGCGCGTCCAACCGCCGGTCCCAGTGCACATGCGAGCCCAGACCGACCGGCACGCCGTAGGCCAGCACCTCGACCACACCGCCGAGGGTGTCACCGTCCTTGTGGGCCTGGTCGATCTCCGCGACCATCGCCTTGGAGGCGTCCGCGTCCAGACACCGCACCGGATCCGCGTCCAGCCTCTCCACATCCGCCGGCGTCGGGTACACCCCGTACGGGGCCTTCGCCGCGGCCAGCTCCACCACGTGCGAGACGATCTCGATCCCGGCCGTCTCCCTCAGGTACGAACGGGCCACCGCGCCCAGCGCCACCCGGGCCGCCGTCTCCCGGGCCGAGGCACGCTCCAGGATCGGACGCGCCTCGTCGAAGCCGTACTTCTGCATACCCGCCAGATCGGCGTGCCCCGGACGCGGACGCGTCAACGGAGCGTTGCGCGCCAGACCGGCCAGCACCTCCGGGTCGACCGGGCGCCGCCGCGCCAGGTGGTCCGCCACCATCTCCGTGGTGATCGGCACACCGGCGGGAAGACCCTCCAGTGTGGCCACGAGCGCGGGGCCGTGTGATTCCCCCGCGGTCAGCCAGCGCAACGTGCTCAACGCTCTCCTCCGGTGCCGCTGTCGGTGAAGGCCCGGTCGCCGTGCAGCCAGGAGACCTTCTCGTACATGTCCCGCTGGGACAAGGCGGAGAGCATCGTGTTGCGCTCCTTCGCCCGCTCACCCGCCGGGTGGTACAGCTCGCTGCCCATGCGGCGGGCGATGAGCTGGGTGCGTCCCGCGCGTTCACGGCGCAGGGCGTTGTACTTCTCCAGGCGCTGCACCAGATCGTCCTCCCGCGCGGTCTCGGTCACCTCGCCGAGGACCACCGCGTCCTCCAGGGCCTGGCAGGCGCCCTGGGCCGCGTACTGCAGCATGGGGTGGGCGGCGTCACCGAGCAGCGCGACCCGGCCCTCGGTCCAGGCCGGGACCGGGTCGCGGTCGCACAGCACCCACTCGCGCCAGCCTTCCCCGAGTTCCAGCAGCCGCCGGGCGGTCGTGCCGATGCCGGGGAACTGGTCGAGCACATGGGCGCGTTCGGCCTCGCGCCCGGCCACCGGCACCGTGGCGCCGTTGTCGCGGGTGACGGCCAGATTGAGGTACCGGCCGCCGCCGATGATGTAGTGCACGAAGTGCCACTTGGGACCGGCCCAGAGGGTGACCGTGTTCCAGCGCAGTTCCTCGGGCACCTTCTCGATCGGTATCACCGAGCGGTAGATGGTGTGTCCCGACACCCGGGGCTCGCCGTCGCCCAGCATCTGCGCGCGCACCGTGGAGCGGATGCCGTCCGCGCCGATCAGTGCCGCGCCGTGGAAGACCCGTCCGTCGGTGGTGTGCGCCGTGACGCCCGTGGCGCTCTGCTCGTAGCGCTCCACCGAGGCGTCGGGGACGAGTTCCACGGCGTCCAGCCCCTGGCAGGCGGACAGCAGCGGCTGGTAGAGGTCGCCGCGGTGCACCACGGCGTAGGGGTTGCCGAACCGGTCGCGGTAGGCCTGGGTCAGCTCCATGCCGGCGACCTTCTCGCCCGTGGTGCCGTCCATGAAGCACAGCTCGTCGGTGAACACGGCCTGCTCGCGCACCCCCTCGCCCACGCCCAGGCGGTCCAGGGCGTGGAACGCGTTGGGCCCGAGCTGGATGCCGGCACCGATCTCGGCGAAGGTGTCACGGCGTTCCAGCACGGTGACCCGGTGCCCGTTGCGGGCCAGCGACACAGCCGTGGCCAGCCCGCCGATGCCGCCCCCGGCGATCAGTATGTGTGTCATTCCGATCCTCAAATCCCTTCACTTGCATACGCGTTGCTGTTCTGTGGGCTAGGCGGAGGCGCGGGCCGGGCCGGCCGGCAGCGGATGAACGGGGAAGAGCCGGTGGAACTCCTCGTGGAATCCGGGGAAGGTCTTGGCGACACAGCCGGGGTCGTCGAGCGTGAGGTTCCCCGTGCGCAGATTCAGCACCGAGAACGCCATGGCGATGCGGTGGTCGCGGTGACAGGCGATCCGCGCGGGCGAGGTGGCGCCCGGGTGCACGGTGATCCAGTCCCGGCCGGTGTCGGTGCGCACGCCCAGCGCGCGCAGGTTCCGGGCGACCGCCTCGATCCGGTCCGACTCCTTGAGCCGGGCATGGCCGATGCCGTGGATGGTCAGGGGAGCGTCGGCCAGCGGGGCGATCGCCGCCAACGTCATGAACGTATCGGAGATGTCCCCCATGTCGACGGCGAAACCGCCCCTGAGCGTGCCGGTTCCGGTGACCGTCACGGCGTCCTCGGTGCGCCGCACCCGGGCCCCGGCCCGCTCCAGCACCTCGGCGAACCGCACATCGCCCTGGAGGCTGCCGTGCCCCAGACCGGGTACGGTCACCGAGTGCCCGGTGACGGCCGCGGCGGCGAGGAAGTACGAGGCGGTGGAGGCGTCCGGCTCGATCCGCAGGTCGGCGGCCCGGTAACCGGTGGGACGCACGGCGAACCCGCCCGGGGCGTCCTCGGCCACCTCGGCGCCGAACCGCCGCATCAGCGCGATCGTCATGTCGACGTAGGGACGGCTCACCAGTTCGCGCACCTTCAGCAGCAGACCGCCGCGCAGCAGCGGGGCCGCCATCAGCAGCCCGCTCAGGAACTGGCTGCTGAGACGGGAGTCGACCTCCAGCTCGCCGCCGTCCAGCCCCTCGGCGCGCACCCGCAGCGGCAGGGTGCCGTCCGGTCCGGTGTCCACCTGGGCGCCCAGGCGGCGCAGCGCGTCGGCGAGCGGTGCCACGGGGCGGGCGGTGAGCTGGTCGCTGCCCGTGAAGACGAAGTCACCGTGGCCGGCGGCGGCCAGCGGCGGCAGGAACCGCGCGGCGGTGCCGGCGTCCGCGCACCAGATGCGGCCGGTGCCCCGCGGGCCGCGGCCCAGCCCGGTCACCTGCCAGGCGCCGTCGTCGTCCGACGACCGGATCCGCACGCCCAGGTCGCCGAGCGCCTGGCGGAAGGCCATGGTGTCGTCGCTGACGAGTGGAGCGGTGAGCACACTGGTCCCCTCCGCCGCGGCGGCGAGCAGGAGCGCTCTGTTGGTCAGTGACTTCGAGCCGGGAACACGGGCGTGCAGCGCCTCGGGTGGCGCGGGGACGGTGGTCATGGCTGTCCTTTGTCGAGTGCGGCCGGCATCGGGAGCGGCGCTGATGGTCTGCGACGGCACGGAGGAACACGGCGGCGGGGTTCCGTACCGGTCAAGGGGCGGCGGAAGCGAGCAGGGCGGTGATCTCTTCGGCGATCTCGCGCGGGCCGCGGTCCTCGGCGCGCACCGACACGACCGCGAGCCGCCTGTACAGGGGCAGCCGGTCACGCATCAGCCGCGTGAGCCCGGCCCGGGGGTCGCCGTCGAGCAGGGGCCGGTCGCCGTCGGCCAGGACCCGGCCCGCCAGCGTTTCCAGACCGGCCCACAGGTGCACCACACGGCACCCGTCCAGCCGGGCCCGGGTGCCTTCGTGCAGGACCGCGCCGCCGCCCAAGGCGAGCACACCGTCGTGCTCGGCCAGGGCCGCGGTGACCGCTTGGTGTTCCAGGAGACGGAAGACCGGCTCGCCCTTCTCCCGCAGCACCTCGGGGGCGGGCCGGCCCGCCAGCCGGGTCACGTCCTCGTCGCTGTCACGGAACGAGACACCCAGCAGCCCGGCCAGCTCCCGGCCGACGGAGGTCTTGCCCACGCCGGGCATGCCGATCAGGATGGCCGCGGGTCCTGTCATGGGGTGCTGCCTTTCGGATCGAGGGACATCGAGCCACCACGGGGCGGGGCGGGCACGCCGGGCGTGGCCGGGCTGCCGGGGGAGGGCTCGCGGGGTCCGGGCCGTGCGCGTCGGGGCGTACGGGCCGGTGACCCGTGGGATGCCGGTCCGCCGGGGCCCCGGCGGACCGGGCCGTACGGGGCCCGCTCCCGCGCCGCGCGGCCCGGTCACGGACCGCGCGGCGGCAGGAGGTTCCCGCCCGCCGCCGGAGAGGGGGGATCCGGCGGCGCGGGCGGGTGTTCGGGGACCGTCCTGGTGGGCCGACCGTGCCGGCGCCGGAGCAGGAGGTCCCGGTCCGGGTGCTCCGTACGGTCCCGGGGCTGTGCGGGGCGCCGGTCAGCCGGTGGCCGGGGTGAGCGCCAGGCCCCGGCCGGCGAGCGCGGCGAGGGCGAAGTCGCCCTCCACGGTGGCCTCCACGTCGAAGGCGTGCCGTTCGGTGGGCGGGTAGCCGATCAGCTCCGCGGCCCGGTTCGGCAGGGGAGCCGCGGCCGCCTCGCGCGACTCCCACAGCAGCACCGCCCCCCACCGGTTCGTGGCCTCGTCCGAGATCCAGAACTTCAGCCGCAGTCCGGGCATCCGGGAGAAGCGGTCCACCGCCTCGTCGCGGAGGAAGTCGCGCAGGGACCCGATGGTCTGCTCGGAGCGGCCCAGGTCCCACCAGGCGATCACCGCGTGCATGTGCCGGCCACCTCCGCCAGCAGCGAGCCGATGATGCGCGGCCCGTCCACGGTCAGCACGGACTCGGCGTGGAACTGCATCGAGGCGAAGCCCGGGGCGCGCAGCGCGTGCACCTCGCCCGTCACCGCGTCCCGGCTCACCTCGACCGTTCCGTACTCCGGGTGGGCGAAGCCGCCGGTGTCGCTGTGGGCGGCGAAGGTGTTGTAGAAACCGACCCGCTCGGTGCGGCCGAAGAGGTCGATCAGGTGCTGGGCGCCCTGGTTGGGCGTCGGGCGGCGCCGCAGGTCCAAGCCGAGGAGCATGCTCAGCACCTGATGGCTCAGGCACACCGCGAGGAACGGCCGCTTCTCCGCCAGGAGTTGGGCCACCGCCGACCGCAGATGGGCGATCTTCGGGTGCGCCGTCTCGCGCGGGTCGCCCGGCCCCGGGCCCATCACCACCAGGTCGTGCGCGTCGAAGTCGTACGCCTCGTCGAAGCGCCGTACCGTCACCTCGCAGTCCAGCGACCGGATCTGATGGGCAATCATCTCCGTGAAGGTGTCCTCGGCGTCCACGATCAGCACCTTGCGCCCGGCCAGCGGACCGTCGGCCGCGCCCGGTCCGTCCGGCTCCCGGAGCCAGAACCGGGCGATGCCGTCGTTGCGGGAGTCCAGCGCCTCGCGCACCGCCGGGTGGGAACCGTACCGGGTGGGCTCGGCGTCCCCGAGCGCGGCCAGCAGACCGGCGGCCTTGGCGCGCGTCTCCTGCACCTCGGAGGCGGGGTCGGAGTGGCGCACGAGGGTCGCGCCCACCCCGATGCGCATCCGTCCGTCCGCGTCGATGTCGGCGGTGCGGATCAGGATCGAGGAGTCCAGCGTGCGCCCGCCGGCCGCGTCGCGTCCGATCAGGGCGGCCACCCCGCTGTAGTAGCCGCGGCCCTGCGGCTCGTAGCGGCTGATGACCCGGGCCGCGCTCTCCAGCGGGGAGCCGGTCACCGTCGGCGCGAACAGGGTCTCGCGCAGGATGTCGCGCACATCGCGGTCGGTGCGGCCCTCGATGAAGTACTCGGTGTGGGCCAGGCGCGCCATCTCCTTCAGGTACGGCCCCCGCACCCGGCCGCCCGCGGGGCAGATCCGGCCCATCATCTTCAGTTCCTCGTCGACGACCATGTACAGCTCGTCGGCTTCCTTCTCGTCGGCGAGGAAGTCCAGCACGCCGTTCAGGTCGGGGCCGGAGGACGGGTAGCGGTAGGTGCCGCTGATGGGGTTCATCACCGCGTTGCCGTCGTGGACGCTGATGTGCCGTTCGGGGGTGGCGCCCACGAGCGTGCGCTCGCCGGTGTGGATCAGGAAGGTCCAGTACGCGCCCGCCTCCCGCTCCACCAGCCGGCGGAAGAACGACAGGGCGGCGGCGCTGTCGAAGTCGGGCAGCAGTGCGGTGAAGGAGCGCTTCATCACGAAGTTGGCGCCCTCGCCGGTGCCGATCTCGTCGGCGACGACCCGGCGCACGGTCTCGGCGTAGGCGTCGTCGTCGACGTCGAAGTGCTCCTCGGTCATCTTCACCGGGTGGTCGGGCAGCAGCGCGAGCGCCGGGCGCAGCGGCAGCGAGGCCTGCTCGCTCACGCGCATCGCCAGCAGCGGGGTGCCGTCGTCGGGCGCGGCGAAACCGCGCTCGGCCAGCTGCCGGTAGGGGATGAGCGCCAGCAGCTCCTGGTGGGCGCCGGTGCCCGCCGGCTCCTGAAGCTCCAGCTCGGCGAGCGTCTCGGCCCGCGTCACCTCGCCGGTCAGCAGCTCCAGGGTGTCCGGCCCCGCGGTCTCGGGACGGTGCAGCAGCGCGAACGCCCCCGCCGACCCGTCGAGGATGCGCGCCAGCAGGCGCTCTGCGTCCCCGGTCCTTGCCATGGTGTGGGTCCTTTCGCCGGCGTCGGCCGTCAGCGGGCCGCCGCGGTGGCCGCGTCGAGTTCGGTCAGTACCGCCTGGGACGTCACGACCTTCGCGGCCCGTTCGGCGGCGTAGGTGAGGGCCAGCCGGTGGTAGTGGGCGGAGAAGTCGGCGACCGCGTCGGCCACCACGAACGTCTCGATGTCGTTCGTGTACGCCTCCACCGCGGTCATCAGCACGCCCACGTGCGCGTACACCCCGCACACGATCAGCTGGTCCCGCCCGCCGGCGCGCATCCGCTCCAACAGGTCGGACTTGAAGAAGGCGCTGTAGCGCCACTTGGTGAAGGTCCAGTCCTCGTCGTCCGGCTCCAGCGGGGAGACCACCTTGCGGTGCTCGGGCGTGGCCCGCATGCCGGGGCCCCAGAAGTCCTTGAGCAGGCCGCGCTGTTCGGGGGTCATGCTGCCGGGCTGCGCGGTGTAGGCGACGGGGACGCCCAGCGCCTTGCAGGTCGCGCGCAGCCGCGCGGTGTTGTCCACCAGGGCCCGGCCGAGGGCGGTGTCGCGGGGGAACGGCTTGAGGAAGTACTCCTGCATGTCGTGCAGCAGCAGCACCGCGCGCCGCGGGTCCACCCGCCAGCCGACGGTGTTCTCGGGCAGCTCCTCGGCGGTCGGCATGGGGTAGGGCTCGACAGGGGGGATGCCGGGCATCGTACGGTGGTTCCTTTCGTCGTCAGACACCGAGGGTGGCTCCGCCGTCCACGGTCAGTTCGTGCATCGTGATGTGGCCCGCGTCCTCGGAGAGCAGGAACGCGACGGCCCGGGCCACGTCCTCGGGCAGGGCGACCTTGCCCAGCGGGATGCCCACCCGGTACTGGTCCGGACGGCCCGCCACGGAGGCCTGGGCGGCGGTCTCGGCGGTGTGCATGCCGCGCAGCATCGGGGTGTCGGTGGAGCCGGGGGCCACCACGTTGCAGCGGATGCCGTACGACGCCACCTCCAGGCCCAGGCACTTGGTGAAGGCGGTGGCGGCGGCCTTGGACGCCGCGTAGGCCGCCATCTCGGCGCGGGCCGTGCCGGCCGCGTTCGACGCCACGGTGACCACGGCGCCGGTGCGGCGCGGGATCATCCGGGCGACCACGGCCCGCGACATGTGGAACACACCGGTGGCGTTGACGGCGAGGGTGGCGTTCCAGTCCTCGTCGGTCAGGGTGTGCGCCGGGCCGAGGCGCAGCACGCCCGCGGTGTTGACCAGCTGGTGCACGGGCCCGAGCCGGGTCTCGACCTCCTCCACGAGCCGCTCCACGGCACTGCTGGAGGTGACGTCGGCGGCGAACTCGGTCACCGCCAGGCCCTCCTTGCGCAGCAGGGCGGCCGTCTCGGCCAGCCGTTCGGCGTCGCGGTCCACGGCCGCCACCGTGGTGCCCTGCTCGGCCAGCAGCCGGGTCACGGCCTCTCCGATGCCGCCGGCCGCCCCGGTGACCAGGGCGAGGGTTTCTTGCACGGTCCGAACCTCCGTACGTGATGTGTCTCGGTGGGAAACGGTGGGCGGAGCCCGGGGATCAGCCCCGCCAGGCCGAGGCCGCCTCGACGGCCTGGCGCGGGTTCAGGCGCGGGTCGCAGAAGCTGAGGTACTTGTCGCCGATGCGCTCCAGGCTGATGTCGTGCGAGACGCACTCGGTGACCGCCTCGGGCGTCGTCTCCAGGTGCAGGCCGGCCGCGACGCCGCCGTTCGCGCGTACCGCCTCCTGGAACGCCTGGATCTCCTGGACCACGGTCGTGACCAGGCGGGTCTTCAGACCTTCGGGACCGGTGACGGTGTTGCCGTGCATCGGGTCCGACAGCCACAGCACCGGATGGCCCTCGCGGGCGACCGCCTCGACCAGCGCCGGCAGCTTCTCGGCCGCGTTCTGGGCGCCCATGCGCGAGATCAGCGTGAGCCGACCCGGGCGACGGTGGGGGTCCAGCTTCTCGCACAGGGCGAGGACCTCCTCGGGCGTCATGCTCGGCCCGACCTTGACCGCCACCGGGTTGGAGACGGCGGCCAGCAGCGCGATGTGCGCGCCGTCCAGCCGGCGGGTGCGCTCGCCCACCCACGGCCAGTGGGTGGAGGTCAGCAGCAGCGTGCCGTCGGGCTCCCGCCGCAGCAGGGGCAGTTCGTAGTCGAGCAGCAGCGCCTCGTGGCTGGTCCACACCGGCGCGCCGAACTCCGGGCGGCGTCCCGCCGAGCCGAGCCAGCCCAGGTAGTGCATGGTGTCGCTGGCGGCGCGGTAGCCGGTGAGCAGATGGCCGGGGTCGGGGCGGCGCAACTCGGCGTCCGGCTCGGGGCGGTTGACCATGTGGCCGCGGTAGACGGGCAGTTCGACCCCGTGCACGGTCTCGGTCGGGTTGGAGCGGGGCTTGCCGAACTGGCCGGCGATCCGGCCGACCCGCAGGACCGGCTTGCCGGAGGCGAGCTTCATCGT
Organism: Streptomyces achromogenes subsp. achromogenes; assembly: GCF_000720835.1. Classification (GTDB taxonomy): domain Bacteria; phylum Actinomycetota; class Actinomycetes; order Streptomycetales; family Streptomycetaceae; genus Streptomyces; species Streptomyces achromogenes. The sequence goes on from NZ_JODT01000045.1 coordinate 8,969, forward strand.
CCCCGCCAGCATGTCCAGCAGCGCGGTCTTGCGGGCGACGTCCTCGGGGGTGGCCTCGGCCGGGTCCTCGGCGCAGTCGCCGGACTGGACCACCTGGAGGTGTCCCGCGGCGGCCTCGGCCAGCAGCGCGTGCAGACGGCGTACCGACTCCAGGTCCACCAGGGCGGGCATCCGGGCCAGGTGGGTGCGGACGCCGGCGAGGTCGGGGTGAGCGGACCAGTCGGGCTGCTGGAGAGCGGGCAGGGATCGGAGGTGGGACTCAACGTCGATCATCAGATTCCCTCGGCAGAGCGCGCCGGAGCGACTCCGGCTGATGGTGGGCGTGATCGTTCGTGAAACAACACAGGGCAGCCGGGCACCGGCCCGGTTCACCGCCCGGTGTTTCATCCGGCAGCGGCTCGTGTACGGCGCTGAGGCCGGGATGGTGGGGGTGGGGCGCCGGCTGTGCCTTCGGAGCGCCCCGCTGTTCACACCACTGTCCGGGACCTGTGTGCGGTTCGGCAACGCCGCGACGCGTAGTCTGTCACGTACGGGGAAGGCGCTTCGGTCGCGCCCGATCCCTCTCAAGTACCGCTGTAATAAAGTGAGTTGAGGAAGCCGGATCGGTGGCCGGATGCCTTCCGGGGTCGTCGGCGGGCGCCTCGTCGCGCACGCTGCCCGGAAGGCCCGGGGCTGTCGGACAGGCCCTAGCGGTCGGCCGGCTCGTCGGCCCTGATGTGGTCGTGGATCAGGGTGAGCCGGGCCAGGGCGACCCGGCTGGAGATGCCCAGCTTGGCGAAGGCGTGCCGCAGATGGCTGTCGACCGTGTGCGGGGAGATGCACAGACGCTGGGCCACGGCGCGGTTGGTCAGTCCTTCGGCCACCAGGCGGGCCACCCGCAGCTCCGCGGGGGTCAGGCTCGCCCAGCCGGGGTGGACCGCGGCCGTGCGCCGGGAGGGGCCCACCGCGGTGGTGGCGGGGGAGTGCGGGCGGGTGTACCGGTCGGCTGCGATGGTGTAGGTCACCGGATGACTCTTTCCGGCGGACCCGGGGGCGGCAACGCCATGACGGTCAGTCCGTCAGGTTCCGGTGCCGGCGCATCACTTCCGGGTGGGCGATACACGTTTTTTGATATGCCGGCCGGGGACGGGCCGGCCGGATCTCGCCCCCGGACATCGCGCGGACACGTGATGCGGAATCCGCCCGCGTCCGCTGGAATGTCGGATGCACCCACCTGTCGAGAGGACATCACCTTGCGTACCGCGCCACCGCACAGCACCTCCCACCGTGCACAGGAGCGGGTCTGATGCTCGACTCAGCGACCGTCGACGCCTATCTGGAGCGCATCGGCGCCAAACGCCCCGAACGTGCCGACGCGAAGGCCCTGGCCCATCTGCACGAGCGGCATGTGCTCAGCGTCCCGTTCGAGAACATCGACTTCGCTTACGGCAGGCCCAGCCCGCCCATCGGCCTCGGTGCCCCCGCCCTGGAAAAGATCATCGGCCGCAATCGCGGCGGCTGCTGTTACGAACTCAACGGCGCCTTCCACGAGCTGCTGCGCAGCCTCGGATTCGACGTCGTGCCCCTGGCCGCCCGGGTGATGGAGGACAACGGCTTCACCCCGCCGCTGGGGCACATGGCCCTGCGGGTCCTGACCGAGGACGGCGACGGGCCGTATCTGGCCGACGTGGGCTACGGAAACGCCTTCCGCCACCCGCTGCGCCTGGCCGAGCGGGGCGAACAAGCCGACGTGCAGGGCACCTTCCGGCTGGTCGAGGCGGACCACGGCGACCTGGACCTGCTGCGGGACGGCGAACTCCAGTACCGCATGGAGCAACGCCCCCGCGAACTGGCGGACTTCGCCGCCATGACCTGGTGGCTGCGCAGCAGCGAGGACTCCCCGTTCCTCGCCCGGCAGGTGTGCACCCTGCCCACCGCGGAGGGCCGCGTCACCCTGGCCGGGCGCACCCTCACCCGGACCACGGGCGAGGGGAAGACCAAGGAACACCTCGCCGACGACACCGCGCTGCTGGCCGCCTACCGCACCGTGTTCGGCATCGAGCTGGCGTCCGTCCCGCCCTCGGCCGACGCCCACGAGCACTCCTGACGTTCCACCGATCCACGGAGACACCCACCATGACGCAACAGCCGACCGGTCTCATCGACGTCCACCACCACGCGATCCCGCCGGCCTACGCCAAGGCGCTGGGCGACCGTGTCGCCATCCCCGGCGTCGACTACCCCACCTGGAGCGCCGAGGCCAGCCTCGATGTGATGGACCGCCACTCCATCGCCGCCGCCGTGCTGTCCATCACCGCCCCCGGGGTCACCTTCGCCGAAGGTGACGAGGCCCGCCGGCTGGCCCGTCAGGTCAACGAGTTCTTCGCCCAGACCGTGGCCGCCCACCCGGACCGCTTCGGCGCCTTCGCCATCCTGCCGCTGCCCGACGTGGCCGCCGCCAAGGACGAACTGGCCTACGCCGTCGACGAACTCGGCCTGGACGGGGTCGGTCTGCTGACCAGCTACGGAAACCGTTACCTGGGCGATCCCGAGTTCGAGCCGCTGCTCGCGGAGATCGCCGAGCGCGGCCTGCCGGTCCACGTCCACCCGGGCACACCGCCGGCCAAGGACCTGGCGACCTTCGATCTGCCGCCGTCGCTGTACGAGTTCACCTTCGAGACCACCCGCACCGTGGTCAGCCTGCTCTTCAACGGGGTGCTGGGGCGCCTTCCGCACCTCAAGCTCATCGTCTCCCACGCGGGCGGCACCCTGCCCTTCCTCGCCCAGCGCCTCACCTACGGGCCGACCATCGGCAAGTACCTCACCGACCGCGCCCCCGCCGACGTGATCGGCCAACTGCGCGGCATCTACTACGACATCGCCATGTCCGCCACCTCGTACGCGCTGCCCGCGCTGACCGAGCTGGCCGCTCCCGACAAGATCCTCTTCGGCAGCGACTACCCGTTCATGCCGGCCTCCCACACCACCGAGAACGTGGAGGGCTTCCACCGCTACCCGGGCTGGGACGACCAGCAGCGCACGGCCATCGGCCGCACCAACGCGCTGGCGCTGTTCCCCCGGCTCGCGGGGGCCTGAGCCCGTATCACAGGCGACGCTCACGGTAGCGCGGGCGCACCCCGGAGGCGTGCGCCCGCTCACGGCGCGCTGGTTCAGCAGACGGGGCGTTCGTGGCGTCCGGCCGGCGCGGACGCGTTCGTCCGGGCGGCCGACGGGCTGGCGGAGGCGCATCCGCGCCACGGGATCCGCATCGGACGGCTGCTCGGCGAGCGGGTGCCGGGCGTCCTGCGGGACCTTGCGCCGGGCCGGGCCGCACGGCCGGCCGAGACGCTCGACGCCCTGCTGATGTCGTGGAACCGGACGGCGCCGGAGGTGGCACGGGCCCTGGACATCCCTCCGCAGACGGCCCGCAAGCGGCTACGACGGCTGGATGCGCTGTTCCGGGAACGGCTGGGTGACCCCGCCTTCCGCTTCGCGGCCCTGCTCGCCCTGCGCACCCGCGCGCCGGCCCCGGCCCCCGGCACGCGACCGACGTCCGCCGGATGAGGACGCGGCGATCTGATCCCGCGCCGTAAGGCGGCACCGCCGTGCCCGGCACGAGACGCCGGCCAGCGCCCTCGGGTCTACGGCGCTGTCGTGCCGGCGGGGTCCCCCGAAGGGCGGGCGACGGCCCAGGCCGCCTCGATCATCCGGAAGATCTCGTCCAGCGCGGTCTCCGGGTCGGCCGCCTCCCGGGCCAGCGAATAGGCGTCGATCACGAACCGCGCGACGGTCCGGCACGCCGTCGTGTCCGGTGGCAGCCCGAGATCGGCGGCGATGGCCGCCGCGAGCGACTCCGCGTGGCGCAGCCGCATCGCCTTCTCGTAGTCCAGCAAGGTCTGTGACGCGTCGATCATGCGCCAGACCGGGGCGGCGCCCTCGCCCGTGCAATGGCCCACCAGGGCCCGGACCTCGCGGCGCAGCGCGGGGATGAGCGGCTCGCCCGGCGCCCGGTCGGTGACCGCCTGGGTCAGGCGCCGCTCGAAGTCCTGGTCCTGGCCGAACACCAGGGCCTCTTTCGAGGGGAAGTGGGCGAAAAGCGTGGTCACGGCCACGTCGGCCTCGGCGGCCACATCGCGGATGCCCACCGCCTCGTACCCGCGTTCCAGGAAGAGCCGCAGGGCGGTGTCGGCGATCTTCTGGCGGGTCGCGGCCTTCTTGCGTTCACGGCGTCCGGTCGGCGCGGTCATGGCGCAACGCTACCAAATACGAAGGTGTAACCGTTCCGAAAAGCTAACCGGTAGTGTTACGGTCTGCGCCATGAAGAAAGTGAGCTTCGCCGAGTTCGGCGGTCCCGACGTTCTCCACCTCATCGACGCTGACGAGCCCCATGCGGGCCCCGGTCGGATACGCGTCGCCGTGCGGGCGGCGGGCGTGAACCCCTTCGACTGGCGGCTCCGGGAAGGCCAGTTCCGGACAACCCGTCCGATCGAGTTGCCGTCGGGAATCGGCCTGGACGCCGCCGGGGTGGTGGACGAGGTCGGCGAGGGTGTCGAAGGGGTCGAGGTCGGCGACCGTGTGTTCGGGGAGGGGGCGAGCACCTACGCCGAGTTCGCCGTACTGTCGGCCTGGGCCCGCATGCCCGAAGGGCTGACGTTCGAGGAGGCGGCCGGATACCCCTCCGTGATGGAGACCGCGCTGCGCGTCATCGGCGAGACCGGCGTCCGGGCCGGGCAGACGCTGCTGGTCAGCGGCGCGTCCGGGGGAGTCGGATCGGCGGTCCTCCAGATCGCCCGCGACCGCGGCATCACGGTGATCGGCACGGCCGGGGCTGCCAACCAGGACTATCTGCGCGGCCTGGGCGCCCTCGCCACGACGTACGGCGCGGGCTGGGTGGAGCGGGTGCGGCGATTCGGCCACGTCGACGCCGCTCTCGATCTGGCCGGCTCCGGCGTGCTCCGCGAACTCGTCGAGCTGACGGGGGATCCGCGCAAGGTGGTCTCCATCGCCGACGCGAGCGCGCCGGAGTTCGGTGTCCGGTTCTCCGGCGTGGCGGGCAGCGTGCCGGACGCCCTCGCCGAGACCGTCCGTCTCCTGGCGCTCGGCAGGCTGCACATCCCGGTGGAGAAGTCGTACCCGCTCGCCGAGGCCGCGGCGGCGCACACCGACAGTCAGGCCGGTCACACCCGCGGACGCCGCGTCCTGACCGTCTGACGGCCGGCCCGGCGCCGCCCGCGCGCGGACGGCGGTGCCTTCGCGCGGTCGAGAGACCCTTCCCGCGTGTTCACGGGGGCCCTCCGGGCCGGCGCGGGGCGCCGGTCAGAGGGCGGAGACGGTGCTTTCCACGATGCCGAGCAGGGCGTCCCTGTCCTTCTGGATGCGGGCGAGCACCCGCAGTCCGTAGTACGTGCTCAGTATCTGGCGGGCGAGCGTCCCGGCGCTCCGTTCCGACGAGATCTCCCCGGAACGCTGCCCCCGCGCGATGGTCTCGGCCAGCGCGCGCTCCACCGTGGTGAAGTGCCGGCGGACCTCCTCGCGGACCTCGTCGTCCGAATCGGCCTTCTCCACCGACGCGTTGATGGTGAAGCATCCGGAGGCCTCGGGGTCCGCCAGGTCGGTGTCGACGGCGTGGACCATCAGGTCCCGCAGCCGGTCCTTGGCCGGGCCGGGCCGGTCGAGGAGCGCGGTCTGCTCGGCGGTGTGCGTCTCGTAGTAGTGGCGCAGGGCCCGCAGGTACAACTCCCGCTTGTCGCCGAAGGTGTTGTACAGGCTCGACTGGCCGAGACCGGTCGAGTCGGAGAGGTTCCGGGTCGAGGTGGCCTCGTATCCCCGCCGCCAGAAGGTTTCCATGGCGGCGGTCAGGGCGTGCGTCTCGTCGAACTTCCTTGGCCTGGCCATACCCGCATTCTACGTATTTTGGAGCGAGCGCACGGAAACTCGGGGGCGGATCATCCCGCCACCGCGACGGCCTCGATCTCGATCAGCCAGTCGGGATCGGCGAGGGAGGCGACCTGCACGAAGGACTCGGCGAACGTGTGCGGGACGAAGTACTCGGCCCGCAGCCGCGCGAAGGTCTCCTGGTCCCGGGCGATGTCGGTGACGAACACGGTCGCCTTGACAACCTGGTCGAGACCGGAACCGGCGTTCTTCAGCACGAGGGCCAGGTTGGCCAGCGCCTGCCGGGCCTGGGCCTCGAAGTCGCCCTTGCCGACCGTCGCGCCGTGCTCGTCGATCGGCCCCTGCCCCGAGGTGAAGACCAGGTCGCCGACGCGGATGCCGAGCGCGATCCCGGCGGGGGCGTACCAGTCGGGATCGGCGGTGACGCGGACACGCTGCGGGGCACCGGATGCGTCGGTCATGGGACTCCTCCTAGGGGCGAGGAAAGCGGGGCAACTGACGGAAGGCGAGTCTAGGCGGACCGGCGGACCGGTCAGTCGCCCAACGCCTCCTGGACGGCCAGCACTTGCTCGTCGATCGACCGCTGGCCGGACTCGGTGCCGAAGGAGTCGAAGATGTGGAAGGCGCCGGCCCACTGGTGGAGCGTGACCGGGACGCCCGCCTCCAACAGCCGCCGGCCGTAGTGGAGGCCCTCGTCGCGCAGCGGGTCGTACTGGGCCGTCACGATGTGCGCGGCGGGAAGCCCGCTGAGGTCGTCGGCGCGGTTCGGCGCCGCGTACGGCGAGGTCTCCCGCCGCTCGTGCCCTTCGCCGAGGTAGTGGCGCCACATCGCCTCGGACTGCGGCGTGGACCAGACGGGGGTGTCGTGGAAGCTCCGCGCGGACGGAGTGTCCATGCGGTCGTCGGTCACCGGGTAGGTGAGCAGCTGGAGGGCGAGCCCGGGGCCCTTGCGGTCACGTGCCATCAGGGCGACGGAGGCGGCGAGGGCACCGCCCGCGCTGCAGCCCGCGACACCCAGGCGTCCGGGGTCGACCCCCAGCTCGCCGGCGTGGGCGGCGAGCCACCGCAGGGCCGCGTAGCAGTCCTCGGCGCCCGCGGGGAAGGGGTTCTCGGGCGCCAGCCGGTACTCGACGCTCACCACGACGACGTTCGCGCGCGAGGCGAACCACACGCACTGGTTGTGCTCGGTCTCCAGGCTGCCCATCACGAAGCCGCCGCCGTGGATCCACAGCAGACCGCCGTGCGGACCGGCCGTCTTGGGGATGTAGATGCGTACGGTGACGTCGGGCGCGCCCTCGGGACCGGGGATGAGCCGCTCGGTGACCGTGAGGGCGCTCGTGTCGGCCGGCTCCCACTGGGCCTCGAGGTCCTTGAGGGTGCGGCGGGCGACGTCCGGCTGGGCGACATCGAGGTAGGGGATCTCCTCGACGAGCGGGGCCAGATCCGGGCGGAGTGTCATACGGGTGGGCGCGGGCGTGGCGTCTTTGCTGGTGGCGTCACTCATGGGGTCATCGTGTCCTGCGGGCAAGGGAGTTCGCCGCCGACATCTGTCGCGACTTGGGGCGCCCCGGCCGACGATTGGTGTGCCGACCTGACGGAGTCTGCCCCGGGTGAGGGTGCCGGCCCGCTCCCCGGATCTAGCCTGCGCGGGTGTACGAACTGATGCCGAACCCATCGCAGCCGCTCGCCGGGCGTTCCGCGGCGGACCCTGGCCGTCGGGACGCGTCGGCGGGCTCCCCCCCGGCCTCCGGGCAAGGCCCGCTGCCGGGCCTCCGCACGGCTCGGGACGCCTCTGCCGGTCGGCGCCGTGGGCCGAGCCCCGCCGCCGGCCAGGGATGTCCGGCGGGGTCCGTCGCCGGACACGGTTGTCCGGCGGGTCCCGCCGCCGGTCAGCGTCATCTGCCCGACTCGTCCGCCGGACTCTCCGGCGGGCCGTGCGCGGGGCTGACCGGCGGGCCGTGTGCGGAGTTCTCCGCCGGACCGTCCGCCGGGCCGCCCCTCGGGTTCTCCGCGGAAGCTCGCGTGGACGCCGGGTGGGGCTCGGCGCCCGGCCCGGTGTCCGCTCGCGCCGCCGATCCCGGGTGGAACGTCGCCGATCCCGGGTGGAACGTCGCGGATCCCACGTGGGACATCACGGATCCCGCGTGGGACTGGGGGACCGGCGTCGAGGCGGGGCCGGTGCCCGGTGGTCCGGCCGGCCACGGGCCGTACGACGACCTGTGGCGGCCGGGCGGACTCGGGGACCCGGCGCTCGTCCAGGCGGTGCTCTCGTCCGCGATGCCCGAGGCCCAGCGGTCCCGCGCGCTGTACCTGCTCGGGCTCGCCCTGGCCGGTCCGATGCGGGCCGCCGCCGTGGTCGTCACCGAACCCGCCGCCCTGTCCGAGGCGTTGCGCGCCTGCGCCGCGGGTCTGCTAGCGCCGCCCACCCGGGCGGGCGGTCCGGCCCCCCAGGCGGCGCTGTGGCCCAGGGTGGGCGTCCTGCTGCTGCCCGCGGCCGGCACCGCCCGGCCCCCGGCCCCGGTGCCCTGCGGCGTGGCCGTCGGCCTGGGCCCGGCGGTCGCCCCCGAGCGGCTTCCCGAGTCGTGGACCGAGGCCCGGCGCGCCGCGCGGTTCGCGGGCCTGGGCCCGACCTGGCCCCGGCTGGCGGACGCGGCGGAACTCGGGGCCGAGGCCCTGCTGGCCGACATACCCCGGCACACGGCGCTCGCGCACCCGGACGTGGCGGCGCTCGCCCGCCTCGAAGCCGAGCCGGACGGGGCGCAGATGCTGGCGACCCTGGAGACCGTCTGCCGCACCCGATCGCTGCGGGAGGCGGCCAAGCTGCTGTGTCTGCACCACAGTTCCGTCGCCCACCGGGTGACGAGGGCCGAACGTGCCCTGGGCATGTCGCTGAGCGACCCCGCGCAGCGGCAGCGCGCCTGGACCGCGCTGCTGCTGTGGCGGCTGAACGCCCCTGGCAACTGGCGCGACTGAGCCGCCACTTCGGGGCCGCATCTCACCCTTCCCGAGTTTTGAAGCAGTCGCTCCGAAATGTGCTAGCGTCACTCCCCGAGGACGCCCTTCCGCTCATGACCGGACACAACACCGGTCCGCACCCCCGCATTTGGAGGCATTCCATGCCCCTGGCCGTCTACATCCTCGGCTTGGGAATCTTCACCCAAGGCACATCGGAGTTCATGCTCTCCGGACTGCTCCCCAACCTGGCCGACGACCTGGGTGTCTCCATCCCCGATGCCGGGCTGCTGATCTCGGCGTTCGCCATAGGCATGGTCGTCGGGGCACCGCTCCTCGCGGTCGCCACGCTCAAGTGGCCCCGCCGCACGGCCCTGGTCGCCCTGCAGGCCGCCTTCATCGCCGCGCACATCGTCGGCGCCCTCGCCCCGGGCTACGGAGTCCTGTTCGCCACGCGGGTCATCAGCGCGCTCGCCTACGCGGGCTTCTGGGGTGTCGCCGTGGCCACCGCCGTCGCCCTCGTCCCGGCGAACGCCAAGGGCAAGGCGGTCGCGGTCGTCGCCAGCGGACTCACCCTCGCCACCATCATCGGCGTCCCCGCGGGCACGGTGCTCAGCCAGTTCGCCGGATGGCGCGCCGCCTTCTGGGGCGTGGCCCTGCTCACCCTGATCAGCCTGGCCTGCTCGGTGTTCGCCATTCCCGGCGGGCGGGGGTCCGCGGAGGAGACGCGTACCGTCCGCGCCGAACTGCGGGCGATGGCCCGGCCGCAGCTGTGGCTCTCGTACGCGGTGACGGCGTTCTCCTTCGGCGCCGTCATCGTCACCTTCAGCTACCTCGCCTCCCTGCTCACCGACGTCACCGGACTGGCCGACGGCTGGGTGCCCGTCCTGCTGGCGCTGTTCGGCGTCGGCGGCCTGCTCGGCATGGTCATCGGCGGCAGGACCGCGGAGGCCTATCCGATCCGCACGCTCGCGCTCGGCACCGGTGTCCTCGCCGTGGCCTCCGCACTGCTCGCCGTCCTGGCGGACAACACCGTCGTCACCGTGGCCCTGGTCTTCGTCCTCGGCATGGCGGGATACGTCACCAACCCGATCCTGCAGTCCCGGGTCTTCGTCGTCGCACCCGGCGCACCGACGCTGGTCGGCGCCACCAACACCTCGGCCTTCAACGTCGGCAACACGCTCGCTCCGGCCCTCGGCGGCATGACCATCAACGCCGGGTTCGGCTTCGCCTCGGTGGCCTGGGTCGGAGCGGCGCTCGCCACCGCCGGCCTCCTCGGGACCCTGTGGGCGGGACACCTCCAGTACCGCTCCCGCCCGGTCAAGGGCGCTGTGGTCGCGGGCGGCGGCAGCGGCACGCGCCAAGGCCAGGAGCGCACCGAAACCCCCGTGTGACCCGGTACGACGGCCCCTGCCCCTGCCCAGTGCCCCCTGTCGCCCACGTCGCTTGAGCCGACAGCGGGCGTACCCGAAAAGCGCCGTGCCCCGGCCCGTTGCCTCCCCCGCCGACGGACCGGGGCACGGTCATGCCCGGAAGGATTCGACGGCGGTCAGGCCGTGATGCCGCCGTCGATCACCAGGTCGTGGCCGAGGGCGAAGCCCGACTCCGGCGAGGCCAGGTACAGCACCGCCGCCGCGCCCTCCTCCAGGGAACCGATCCGGCCGAGCGGGAACATGCCCTTGGCGCGCTCCACGCGCTCCTCCGGCGTCTCGTTCTCCAGCAGCGACATGGGAGTGTCCATCGAGGACGGGCTGAGCGTGTTCACCCTGATCCCGTCGGCGGCGTACTCACGCGCCGCGCTCCGCCCGAGCGCCGCGATCGCCGCCTTGCTCGCCCCGTAGGCGCCGGCCCCCGGAATCGTCAGGTGTGCGCCGACCACCGAGCCCACGTTGACGATGACACCGCCGCCGTGCGCCCGCATGTGGCGGATCTCGTGCTTCATCGACCGCCAGGTCCCCAGCAGGTTGATCTGCAGTGTCTGCTCGAAGACGTCCTCGGCGAGCTCGGCGAGCCCGGCCGGCTCGGGCAGGTATCCGGCGTTGTTGACCGCGATGTCCAGGCCGCCGTGCCGTTCCACGACCGTCCTGACCAGCGCCTCCACCTCCGCCTCGACGGCGATGTCGACGGTCGCCCAGCTCGCCTCGCCGCCGTCCTTCTCGATCAGCTCGACCGTCTCGACCAGCCGGTCGGAGGTGCGTCCGGCGACCACCACGGTGGCACCCTCGCGGGCGAAGGCCACCGCGGTGGCGCGGCCGATCCCGGATCCGCCACCGGTGACCAGCGCCACCTTGCCGGTGAAGCGATCAGTCATGTCTCTCATCCCATCGTCGCTACCTGCGTGCACGCGCACGTCGCACGCGCCGCGCACGCACCACGATGGGCGCAACCGCCGCCCGCGCCATCACGTGTTCACCTGGTTTTTCGCGGCCGGGGCGACCGGCGCGAGCGAACAGTCGCCCCGCCGGCCGCCGGGAAGCGGCGCAAGCCCGTCGCGAGACCCCGTGAACACGTGATGCCGGCCGGGTCCGTCGTCCTGTGGAGTTGAGCGAGCACGCGCACACCCGCGGAGAAGGGAAAACCTTGAGCTTCGAGGAATTCGAGGGCATCGTCCACATCCCGCCGAAGGCAGGACCGGCACGCTGGGTGTTCGGAGACCACTACACGATCAAGGCGGACAAGGAGAACACAAGCGGCTCGCTCGGCCTGATCGAGGCCATGGTGCCGCCGGGCGGGGGACCGCCGCTCCACATCCACCACGACAGCGACGAGGCCTTCTACCTCATCGAGGGCGAGCTGGAGATCTCCAACGAGAAGCGGAAGCAGATCGTCGGGGCCGGCGCGTTCGTCTTCGTGCCCAAGGGCAAGGTCCACGCGTTCAAGAACGTCGGCGACGAGCCCTGCAAGATGCTCATCATCTTCACGCCCGCCGGCTTCGAGCGCTTCTTCACCGAGCTGGGCGTCCCGGCCGAGGAGGGCGTGCCCGCCCCCGAGGCCGCGCAGTACGCGGCCGATGTCGCGAAGGCCCAGAGCATCGTGGCCCGCTACCGAGCCGAGTACGTCTGACGCCCTCCCGGGGACGAGCCCCGGGCGAGCGGGCACGGCGGGCCCGGACGTGGCCGTCGCCGAGCGGCCACAGCTCACAGCGTGGTGAACGGCCGGTGGTCCGCGAGCGCGAGCGCGCGGACGAAGTCGGCCAGCCGGACGGCCGTACGGGCGAGCAGCCGGGGCAACGGGCGGACCCGGGGCCCGTAGGCCGCCGGCCACAGTGCGGGTATGCGGTACATGCCCCGCAGCATGGGCCCCGGGCCGTACCGGCACGGCACATCGTGGACGATCCTGGACGCCGCCAAGTCCCCCCGCGGGAGGCGGCGTTCGCCGTGCCCGGCCCCGGAGTATCCTGGAACCACTATTCCAGGATGGCGGGTGGGACATGCCGGACGTCAAACACTTCGACCCGGACGCTGCTCTGGACACCGCGCTGCGGCTGTTCTGGCGCCAGGGCATGGCCACGACCGGGATCCAGGACATCGTCACCGCCACCGGCCTGAACCGCTCCAGTCTGTACGCCACCTTCGGCGGCAAGCGGGAGCTGTACCTCGCCGCGTTGAACCGCTACGTGGAACTGCGCTCCCGGCCCAAGTACCGGCGGCTGGCGGAGGACGGGCGCGGGCTGCCCGCCGTCGCCGACTTCTTCGAGGGCCTGATAGCGGCCCGGTGTGCGGGCGAGTACGCGGGCTGGGGCTGCATGGCCGTCAACGCCCAGGCCGGCGCCGAGTACGGCGACTTCGAGGTGCGCGCCCTGCTGGAACGGCACCACCAGGACCTGCGGGACGCGCTGCGCGCTGCGCTCGTCGTGGCCGAGGAGCGCGGACAACTCGCCCCGGGTGTCGACCCCGGGGCCACCGCCGATGTGCTGGCCCTGCTCGCCTACGGCGTGAACCTGCGCTCCCGCGCCGGAGCCGACGCCCGCGCCCTGCGCGCGACCGTGGCCTCCGCGCTGGATTCGATCGGACGGTCACCCGCCGCCTGAGCCGATCGTCCGGCCGAATCGTCGACGGCCGATCAGTGGACCCCGCTTGACAGTTGGCTTCCCCCACCCCGTAACTTGAAACGGGCGTTCCAAGTTATGGGTCGGGGCCCAGGTGTCCCACGGGGGAGGATGGTCGTGCCACAGGTACTGGATCCGGGCAAGGCCCGCACGATGGACGAGTTCATCGGCGAGCTGCGGCTGCTGAAGGCATGGGCGGGCGGCCCCTCGATCACCGAGATCACCCGCCGTGTGCACCAGGACTGGCGCCGTGCGGGCCGTCCGCGCACCGAGTGGCCGGCCCGGTCGACCATCGGGAACTGCTTCCTGCCGGGCCGCCGCCGCCCCAATCCCGACCTGCTGCTGGCCGTCGTACGGGCCCTCGTCGGCGGCGACGAAGCGACCGTCGCCCTGTGGCGGCAGGCGCTGCGCACGGTCCTCGGGGAAGCCGAGGCGGCCGCCCGCGTCCGCGCCTGCGACCGGCTGCCCGCCGGGCCGTCCCCGCTGCTCGGCCGCACCCGGGCCGCGTCCACCGTCACCGCCGCCCTCACGGCCGCGCGGCGGCCGGGCGCGGTGGTGCTGGAAGGCACCGCCGGCGTCGGCAAGACCTCGCTGGCCCTGCACGTGGCCCGCCGGATCGCCGCCCGCAGCTCCACCGGCGCACCCGTGCTCTTCGCCCGGCTGCGCGGAAGCGCGCCGACCGGCCCGGCCGCCGACCCCGCCGCCGTGCTGGAGACCTTCCTGCGGCTGCTCGGCGTCACCGGCGACCGCATCCCCCACGGCGTCACCGCCCGAGCCGCCCTCTACCGGCAACTCCTTCGCGGTACGAGCGCGTTGGTCGTCCTCGACGACGCGGCGGACGCCGAGCAGGTACGACCACTGCTCCCCGGGGACCCGGCCTGCCGGACACTGGTCACCAGCCGCCGCGTGATGCGCGCGCTGCCCGGCGCCACCCGCCTCACCGTGGAACCCCTGGCCCCGGACGACTCTGTGACTCTCCTACGGCGGACGGCGGGAGCCGACCCCCTCGCCACGGACACCGCCGCCTTCCGGCGGATCGCCGCCGACCTGGGACACCTCCCGCTGGCCCTGACCCTCATCGGCCGGCACATGCGGCAGCACACCGGATGGACCCTCGCCGACTACCACAGCGAGACCGTCGTGCCGCTCGCACTGGAGGAGGGCGTCCGCGCCGCGATCGCGGCCTCAGACGCCCAAACCCCGCCGGATTCCCGTAAGTTGCTGCGGCTCCTGGCCCTCCACCCGCTGGACCGCACGGACACCGCCCGGGCCGTGGCGCTCGCCGGGGAGTGCGAGCAGGCCGTACGGCGTCACCTCGACGCGCTGTGCGCGGCCCACCTGCTGACGGAAACCGGACCCGGCCGGTTCCGCATGCCCGCGCTCGTCCGCGCCTACGCCGAAGAACGCGTCGGCCTCGATGTGCCGGCCACGTCCATCCGCCAGGCCCTGTGCCGCGTGCGGGCGCACACCGAGGCCGCCGGCGCCGGCCCGGCACGCGTCCTCGCGGCATGACTCGTCCCTGGCCCGGGTGCGCGACACCCACGGCCAAGTGGCGTATTACTGGGTGGGCTCACCCGCAACTCCACCACCCGAGGAGCCCGGATGCCGGATCGTACCGAGTCGATCGAATCGATGGAGCAACTGGCCCTGGTCTGGCGCGCCATGGTGCTCGACCGTGATCCGGCCGCCGATGTACGCGACCTGCCGGGCATCGCCGTCCGCTGGGCCGACTGCCGGTTCGCCTTCTGGAACTGTGTCACGCTGACCGAGGTCGACGCGGACCCGGCGCTGCTCGGGGAACGCCTGCGCCAGGCGGCGGACATCATGCGCGCGAAGCGCCACCCCGGGTTCCTGTGGCTCTTCGAGGACCTCCTCGACACCGAGGCCCGCGCCCAGGTCCGGGCGGAGGCGGAGAAAGCGGGGCTGGAGTACGCCTTCCCCGGTACCGGCATGGCCGGCGACCTGCTCCCCCTTCCCGAACCGGCCCACCCCGAGCTGACGTTCGTCCGCGTGACCACCGACGACCAGCTCCGGGCGTACGCCGACCTGAACTCGCGGGCCTACGGCTTCCCGCTGGAGGACGGCCGCGACGGACTCCTCGGATCCACCCTGTGGAAGAACCAGGCGCACGCCTACCTCGGCCTGCGCGACGGCGTCCCCGTGAGCTGCGCCGCGACGGTGGAGGCGGACGGGCGGCTGTTCGTCGTACTCGTCGCCACCGCGCCGGAGTGGGAACGCCGGGGCTACGGCGAGGCGGTGACGCGCAAGGCCCTGTACGAGGGCGCCCGCGCCACCGGCCTGACCCGCGCCACCCTGCACGCGACGGCGGCGGGGGCACCGGTGTACCCCAGGATCGGCTTCCGGCCCAACTCGCCGATGGGCTTCTACAGCCTCAAACAGTGACCCGCGGCCGTGCCGTGTAGGCGCGGGCGCAGGAGAATTCGGCAGCCCTCACCGGCCAACGAGGCGGGCGAACTCCCAGGGATCGTGGGCGCTGAAGACCGTGACCTCCTCGGCGTGCGCGCGCTTGAGGGAGCGGAGGCGGTCCAGGGTCGTGACGCGGGCCGCCGCATCGGTCTGTGCGCCGTGCTGGACCGGTTCGAGGAGGGGATGGGCGAGCGGCGGGCGGGCGTCGAGTTCCCCGTGGTACATGTACGCGTCCCCCGCGTGCAGCAGCCACCGTCCGTCGCCGTCGCGCACGGCCACGCCCGCGTGTCCCGCCGAGTGACCGGGCAGCGGCACCAGCAGCAGCTCGCACGACAGCCCCTCCGGTCTTGCCACGCCCGGGAAACCGAACCACTCCGCGTGCTCCGGCACCGGCGCGGGTGTCAGCAGCGGAGCGTGTGCCCGGTGCGCCGGCATGAAGCGGTCCAGGCTGTGCCGGTGGTGCGCTGCCGAGGGATCGCTGACGGCCCGGTACTCGGCGGGGTGCACGTGGACGCGCGCGTGCGGGAAGTCCGGCAGCCCTCCCGTGTGGTCGCGGTGCAGGTGGGTGAGCACGATGTGCCGCACGTCCGCCGCCGCGTACCCGAGCCGTACGACCTGGCGCAGCGCGGTCTCCTCCGGGTCCAGCGCGGGCCGCGCGTACGCCACCCAGTCCGCGCCCAACGACCGTTGCGGGTCCTGGGGATCGGCGGTGCCGAGACCGGTCTCCACCAGGACCAGCCCGTCCGTGTCCGTCTCGATCAGCAGGCAATGGCAGACCAGGGGCCGTGCCCGGGCCACGGCACCCGCTCCGGAGGACTCCTCGTACAGCGGTGGAATCTCCCGCATGGAACCGCAGTTGAGATGATGAATACGCATCGTGGCCCCTACAAGCGCGTATGGGTGGGCTGTTCACGACCGACGCTAGGAGGTGCCCTCGTGACTCACCAAACGGTTGGACACCAGCGGACACCCGACCGGGACGGCCCGCTGGCGGACTGCCCGGACGACGCCCTCGTGCCGCCCGGTGACGAGCCGCGCTGCCCCGTCGACATCACGCTCGCGGCCCTGGGCGGCCGGTGGACCCCGCTGGTGCTCCGCGAGTTCCTGCGCCGTGGCCAGGCCACCTACACCGAGCTGTCCGCCGCCCTGCCCGCCCTCTCGGACAAGGTCCTCTCGGACCGGCTGGCCCAGCTGACCAGGGCGGGCGTCATCGAACGCCACCGGATCCCCGGTTGGCCGCCCCGGGTCCGCTACGAGCTCACCGGCCTGGGCCGCGCACTGGAACCCGTGTTGCGCGGCATGTGGGAGTGGGGCGCGGCCCGACGGGACGCCTCCGCCTGAACGCCGGCCACGGTGAACGCGTCCACCCGGGCGGGTTCGGGGTGAGCGGCGACGACCGGTCATAGCCGGGCCGGAGACCGTCACGAAACGGACGGCCTCATTCTGCCCCCGACGCCCTCCCCTGCGCTTACGATCAAGCGATGGCCTCGGGAAACACCCGACGGCCGGGAAAAGAGGGGGAGTTATGAGCAGCATTTCCAGGCGGTCCCTGATCGGGTACTCGGGGACGGCCGCGGCCGGCGCGGTGATCGCCGGTACGGCCTCGGCGTCGCCGGCTCAGGCCGCCCAGCCCGCCCAGGCCGCCGAGACCGCGTCGGCGAGCACGGCGGCCGACTTCCCCGAGGGGACGCTCTTCGGCGGCCGGTCGCAGCGGAACATCAGCGGCGACATGCCTTCCGAGCTGGAGATCAAGTTCAGCATCGCGAACGCCGAGACGCCGGCGGCCTACTCCGTCACCCCGCAGGAGATCGCCGACGCGATCAACAAGTTCCTGGCCACCCGGGGCTGGCCGGCGGTCACCTTCTACGGCACGCCGGCCCCCGCGCCCCTGAACTGACCGAGCCGGCCCCGGCCCTCCCGCCTCACCTCCCGTGGCACCGCGATCACGCGGCTGGGGGGCCGGCCGCCAAGGCCCATGGGAGGTGGGGGGAGCCGGCGTGGCCGATCGGCACCGGGGTGGCCGGAGCCGCGGCAGCCCGCCGATGCGTGTGCTGGTACGGCAACGGCCGCACGCGCCGGTCCGCCGGCCCCACGCGGGACGTCCGCGAGGTGACCGCCGTGCCGGGCGGCACCCCGAGCCGACGGCGGCCGGCCTCGCCGCCACCGCCCGCGCCGCCCGGCGCCCGACCACCCGGCCGGCCCACCGGCCCACGCCCGCCGTCCGCGCCGTGGCCGAAGTCCCGACCCCGTTGCCCGGGTACCCTCAGTCGTACCCAGGGCAGTCCAGATCGTTTGCCGGCCACCGGACCTCGCCCGTGCCCAGCGTGATCACGGCCCGGGGCCGCATCGGACCCTCGCCACGCCGGGAGAGGACGACCACCTCCTCGACCGCCGCCGACAGTCCGCCGAGCCGCGCGGCGCACTCGGCGGCCAGGCGCCGGGGATCCCGGGTGCGGCCGAGCGACAGGTGCGGGGTGAAGCGCCCGCCACGCCCACGGCACAGCGGGAACCGCGGCTCCAGCTCCCGGTACAGGCGCTCCCACGGTGCCGGTCCGGCGGCGGCCGGATCGAGCCAGACCGTGGCGTAGTGCCGGTGCCGGAAGAAACGCACCCCGGACAGCCGTGCCGTGAACGCCGGGGTGCGCGCCGCCGCGGCGCCGAGCAGTGGCACCGCCCGCGTGAACTCCTCCTCCGGCACGAACCCGAACAGCACGTTCACATGCGGCGGCCACCGCCGTACCTGCGGATCGTGCTCCCAGCGGATGTCCTGGACCGGCCCCCAGAGCCGTGGCGGCGGCAGCCACGCCACCGCCGTACGGGGAGTCGACGCCACCGCGAGCACGTCCGGCGGTCCGGCCCCGTCGAAGGCCGCGATCCGGCCGGCCTCCGTGTCCCCTGCGTCTCGCACCGCCGTCACACGCCCTTCGCCTGTCCGCGCCCGAGGCCGTGTGCGGCCTGGAGGCGGCCGGGTCGCGCGGCGGTGGTTCCGCCGCACCGCCGGTAGGCTCAGCAAACGCCCGCGGGCCGGCCGGTGCAACCCGCCTCGCGGGTGGGGCCGGTGACGCTAACGGGTGCCGTCGGCGGGGTCGAGCTTCTCGACGACCGTCTCCTCCGGGCCGACCGGGCGTCCGTCGCCGGAGCGGATCTCCAGCGGGCTCAGCGGGCGCCGGTCGCGGCGGTCGAGGAGCCGCGAGTGCGCTTCCCCGGGGGCGAAGCAGTGGGACTCGCCCCACTGGCGCAGCGCGACGATCACGGGGAAGAGGGCGCGGCCCTTCTCCGTGAGCACGTACTCCTGGTAGGGGCTGCCGTCGGAGGCCGGCACGGTCTCCAGCACCCCGGCCCGCTCCAGCGCGCGCAGCCGGGTGGTGAGGATGTTCTTGGCGATCCCCAGGCTGCGCCGGAACTCGCCGAAGCGGCGGCTGCCGTCGAAGGCGTCACGCACGATCAGCAGCGACCACCAGTCGCCGATGGCGTCGATCGACCGGGCGACGGGGCAGGGGTCGGCGTCGAGCCGGGTGCGGGCGACCATCGGGCTCCCCTCCTTCACTTCTGGTTGCAACATGCTACCAGTGCCCCCTAGAGTCCGGCAGGTAGCAACTTGCAACCACCTGGGGAGGGTGCCGTATGCCGAGTGACTGCTCCACGACGAGCGGACGGACGGCCCGCAACACCGCGCTCGCACCGACCGGCCCGCCGCCGGCCCGCCTGGTCCTGCTCTTCGCCGTCGCCTGCGGCAGCGCGGTGGCCAACGTCTACTTCGCCCAGCCCCTGCTGGTCACCCTCGGCGAGCGGTTCTCGCTCGGCTCCGGCCTGCTCGGCACCCTCGTCACCGTCACCCAAGCCGGCTACGCGGCAGGCCTGTTCCTGCTCGTCCCGCTCGGTGACCTGGCCGACCGCCGGAGACTGATCACGCTCCAGCTCGGCCTGCTCGCCGCCGCTCTGCTGGCCGTCGCCCTGGCACCGGCGACCGCCGTGCTGCTCGCCGCCCTCGCACTGGTCGGCGCGCTCGCCGTCGTCGCCCAGACGATGGTCGCCGCGGCGGCCCACCTCGCCGCCCCGGCCTACCGGGGACGGGTCGTCGGAGCGGTCACCAGCGGCGTGATCACCGGCATCCTGCTGGCCCGCACGGTCGCGGGCGTCTTGGCCGACCTGGCCGGATGGCGGTCCGTCTACCTCTTCTCGGCCGCCGTCACCGCCACCCTCGCCGTGCTGCTGCGCCGCGCCCTGCCGGCCGGTCCGCCGCCGGCGGCCCGGCTGCCGTACCGGCGGCTGCTCGCCTCCACCATCGCCCTGTTCGCCCGCGACCACCTGCTCCGGGTGCGCGGCGCGCTGGCGCTCCTCGTCTTCGCCGCCTTCAGCACCCTGTGGAGCAGCGTCGTCCAGCCCCTCAGCAGCCCCCCGTGGTCGCTGTCGCACACCGCGATCGGCGCGTTCGGGCTCGCCGGGGCGGCCGGCGCGCTGGCCGCGGGCATCGCCGGCCGCTGGAACGACCGCGGGCTCGCGCAGCGCACCACCGGCACCGCGCTGGTCCTGCTGGCCCTGTCGTGGCTCCCGCTGGCGTTCACCCGGCAGTCGCTGTGGGCGCTCGCCGCCGGGACGGTCCTGCTGGACTTCGCCGTCCAGGCCGTGCACGTCACCAACCAGACCCTCGTCCACGCGGTGCGCCCGGACGCGGGAAGCCGGATCATCGGCGGCTACATGATCTTCTACTCGGCCGGCAGCGCCCTCGGCGCCACCGGCTCCTCACTGGCGTACGCGGCGGCGGGATGGCCCGGCGTGTCCGCCCTCGGCGCGGCCTTCAGCTGCGCCGCCCTGCTGCTGTGGGCGACGACCCGCACCCCCTGAGTCCGCCGCCCACGGCGCACTTCCCTGCGCGCCCCCCGCTCCCGCTTCACCGGGCCGTCGAGCGCCGCGGCCGGTCACCGCCGCGCTGTGCGGACAGGCCCGCCCGCAGCCCGTCCCGGAGCCGGGTGAGCCGTTCGATCTCCGTGTCGAGCGCGGCGATCCGCCGCTCCACCACCGCCTCTCCCACGACTCCCGGTCCGCCCCTGTCCGCCGCCGCGGTCCCGCACCTCGGCACCGGGTGGACGGCGAGCAGGGGGAGCCGGCCGGCGACGCCCCGCAGATCCTCGACGGTGAGCCCGAGGGCGAGCAGTTCCCGGATGACGCGGAGCACGGCGAGTTCCCGGGGGCCGTAGTCCCGCTGCCCCGACCTCGTGCGCGGCGGTGGCGGCAGCAGGCCGCGTTGTTCGTAGAAGCGCAGCGCCCTGGGTGTCGTCCCCACGGCCGCCGCCGCGTCGCCGATCCGCATGATGTCCGTCTCCCGCCGTCCGTGGCAGCGGTCGTCAGCCATGCTCCGGCAACTCCACGACGACCGTGCCGAAATGCTCTCCCCCGATCAGTTCCCGCAACGCCCGGGGAGCGCGATCGATGCCCGTGATCCGGGTGAGCGGGAGACGGATCCGGCCGGACCGCAGCCAGCCGGCGAACCGCGCGGTCCACTCCGCCTCCACACCGAGATGGTCGGTGCCGAGGTACCCCCGCACCGACACGCCCTGCACGATCAGCCGGAACGTGTCGATCTCCGCCGGCGCGGCGGCACCCGCACCGTCCGCCGCCAGCTGCCCGGACAGCGCCCCGACCAGGGCGAACCGGGCGCCGTGCCGGGCGGCGTCGACCGCCGCGGTGAGCTGCGGGCCGCCCACGGTGTCGAGGAGGACGTCGATGCCGTCCGGCGCGGCCTCGGCGAGCCGTCCGGCGAAGTCCCGGTACGCCTCCCGGGAGTTCCCCGAGCCGGGCCCCTCGCGCCAGGACCCGGCGGTCAGCACCGTGTCGTAGCCGAGCTCGGCGACGAGACGCCCGGCCTTCCCCGGTGAGCCGGTGGTGCCGATCACCCGGGAGGCGCCCAGCAGCCGGGCGATCTGGCCCGCCAGCGAACCCACCCCGCCGGCCGCCCCGGTGACCAGGACGACATCTCCCTCGCGCACCCGGGCGACCCGGGTCAGCGCCCCGTACGCGGCGGAGCCGGAGGCGAGCTTGGCGACCGGGTCGGGCAGTGCCGGGTCGACCCTCGCGCACTCCGCCTCGGGTACGAGGGCGTACTCGCGCCAGCCGAGCAGGTGCGTCACCACATCGCCCGGGCGCAGCGGGCTGCCCGGCGGAGCGAGGACCACCTCGCCGACAGCCGGCCCGTACAGCGTGTCTCCGGGGCGCAGCACGGGCACCGGAGTGTCCTTCGCCGCCCCGCCGAGCAGGGTGCGCAGTCCGCCGTAGACCAGGAACCACCGGTTGCGGACGAGGACTTCACCGGGCGCCGGGGCACCCACCGGGACTTCGGCGAGGGCGAAGTCCGCGGGCGTGGGCAGCCCCGCGGGCAGAGCGGCGAGCCGTACCTCACGGCTGATCCGCTGGGGGACCGGGGTCATGCGTGACCTCCTGGGGGAGTGGCGGGACGACGCGTGGCGGCATGCCGACGCGTCCGGCGGCCGGGACGCGGTGGCTCCGGCCGACCGGGCGCGCACACGCTAAGCCCTGACCCGCACGTCAAAGGCAAGGCCGCCCCGGGCGAGGAGCCGGACGCCCGGCGTACGGTCCCGGGCCGCGCCGTGCCCGCGCGGTGGGCCCACGGCCGGTCCGGCGCCCCGGTCCGCCGGAGGGGCGCGGCCCGGGAGGGTACGGCGGCGGCGCCTGGGGGCTTGCCGTCGTACGCGGACAGGAAGCGCCGGGCGACCCGCCCCGGGTGCCGCCCTCGGCGTCGGCGCACCCCTCGGCGGCGGGTACCGACGGTGACGGCAGGACCACCACGCCGTACCGCCGCGCGGCGCCGGTGGCCGAACCGTCGCGCTGAGGGGAGACTGTCCACGGAAGGCGTGCGTCACGCTCGATGCACTCGAACGAGTGAGCTAGCTGAACAGTCGGTCCGGGAGACGCGTCGCCGCCCGGCCCGGGCCCGCGGGCCCCGGCCATGGTGCGAGGCGGCCACGCGACCGAGACGCCTCAGGCGGTACTAGGGGTGACAGCGCAGGCCCCCACCCCCAACCGCCCGCCAGGCGCCGCGCTTTCGGCCCGGTCACCATGCCGTCGGCCGGACCGGTGCCCACCGGCGCCCCGCATCCGCTGCCACGCGTACCGCCCGACCGACCCGGACCGGGAAGGAGCGATCGGTTCATGAGCGGCATCCAGGTGCGAACACCCGTCGCGGCCGACGGCCGACTGGGCGAGGCCGACGAGCACCCCGGGCTCAGCGATCCGGACTATCTGCTGCGGCGCCGGGAGATCGCCGCACGGGCCCGCGGCCACCGGGTGGGCGACCCGTCCCCGCCCGTGGACTACACCGAGGACGAGGAGAGAACCTGGCGCACCGTCCACCGGGCGCTGTGGTCGGCCCAGGGCGAGCACGCCTGCCGTGCCGCCCTCGAAGCCAGGGAACACGCCCCGATCCCCGCGGACCACATCCCGCAGCACGCCGAGGTCGGCGCCCACCTGAGGCGGCTGACCGGGTTCGACTTCACCCTCGCCGGGGGAGTGGTCGAGAACAAACGGTTCCTGGGATCGATGGCGGACGGCTACTTCCACGCGGTGCAGTTCGTCCGGCACCCCGCCGTACCGCTGTTCACGCCGGAGCCCGACGTCATCCACGACGTCTTCGGCCACGGGATCCACCTCGCCTCGCCCGCCTTCGCCCGGATCTACCGCCTGATCGGGAAGGCGGCGATGCGGGTGGAGCGCGCCGACGTGTTGCAGATGATCAGCGACGTGTACTGGTTCACCCTGGAGTACGGCGTCCTCGACGAGGGCGGGACACCCAAGGCGTACGGCGCGGCCCTGCTGTCCTCCTTCGGCGAGATCGGCCGGCTGCACGCGGCCGACGTCCGGCCGCTGGACATCGGCGTCATGCTCGCCACCCCCTACGACATCCGCGGCTACCAGCCGGTCCTCTTCAGCGCCCGCACCCTGGACGAGGTCACCGACGTCCTGGCCGGCTTCCTGGAGGACCTGGACGACGACATCGCACCGGACCGACGGCCGGGCCCGGGCGCGGCAGGTACCGCCATCGGCCGCTGAGCGGGTTCAGCCGCGGGCTTCGGCGGCGGTCCTCAGATCGCGTAGCCATGCCTCGAGACTCGCGCGCAGCAACTCGCTCGCGGTGGGGACGTCGGCGTCGACCTGGGCGCCGGAATGTGTCTCCTCGGTGCGCACCCGGACACCGTCCCCGGTCGCGGTGAAGGTCCACACGTGGACGCCGTCGATGCGCAGCCCCTCGCCGACCGCGGGGCCCGTCCAGCGGAGGCAGGAGTGGCGGCGCAGTTGCCCGACCGTGGAGGTGATCTCCAACTCGGTGGCCGGCGTGGCGGGGTTGGGCGGCACCGGGGTGGTCCACCGGAACGCCGAACCCGCCCGGAGCCGGCCGTGACCGAGACGTTCCGCGGTCATGACGGAGGGCTGCCAGGAGGGCCGGCGCTCCACATCGGTCTGGAGCCGCCACACCGTGCGCAACGGCGCGTGGATCAGGGTCTCGGTGCGGTAGCGGACCTGTGCGTGCGGATCGACACCCTTCCCCTCGCAGGTGAGGGACGTGGCCGGGCCGGGGGAGACGGCTCCGGCCGGCACGACGGCGGCCGAGAGGAGGCCGACGACGAGCGGGAGGGCGCGTAAGGCGGCGCGGATACCGGTGCCACGGGTCACGGTCATGGTTGCTCCTTGGCGCGGGGCGGTCTCTTGGATGATGGTGCGGCTGCCACGACGCTGCTCCGGTTCAGCCCGCACCTCCGAAGCCGCACGGTCCTCCGTGCACCTGGCGCACCGGTTTTCCTGCCGTACGGATGGCCGGCGTTCCTTGTCGTTCAGGCGGGCCCGTTCGCCTCAAGGTACTGCTGCCATCAGGACGCGTGGGGCCGGAGTCCCTGGAGGAGGAGGGCGATCAGGCGTCGGGGGTCGTAGCGGGGGTCGTCGTCGCGTCCGACGCAGAGGTTGCCGATGCCGCGCAGCAGCTCGTACGGCTGCGTGCCCGGCCTGATGTCGCCGGCCTCGACCGCAGCGTCGAGCAACTGGGCACAGACGGGCAGCAAGCGGTCGAGGAAGTGGGCGTGCAGCGCGGCGAAGCGGTCGCTGTCGGACTGCAGGGCGTCGGCGAGTCCGTGCTTGGTGACGAGGAAGTCGACGAAGATGTCGATCCACTGGCGCAGCGCGTCGAACGGGGAGCCGGCACGCGCCAGCAGGTGCGGGCCGGCTTCGGCGCAGGCCTCGATCTGGTGCTGGTACACGGCGGTGACCAGGTCCGCCCTGGTCGGGAAGTGACGGTAGATCGTCGCCATCCCGACGCCCGCCTGGGCCGCGATCCGGCGGATCGGCGCGTCGACGCCGGAGGTGACGAACACCTCGGCTGCGGCAGTGAGCACCGTCTCCCGGTTGCGTTGGGCGTCGGCCCGCTTGCTCCGGGACGCTGACCCCCCTGCGGGACCTTCGGCGGCCATCACGAACTCCTTCGACACCGATTGACAAAACGGAGCGGTGCTCCGGATACTAAGTGGAGCAGCGTTCCGTTTCAGTCTAGCCGAAGCGGGACGCCCCTGACCGCCTTGCCCGCCCGTCGGCCACAGGAGACCGGCGGGCGGCAGGCGCCGCCGAAAGGGAACCCACACCGTGAGCACATCCACCACCATCGACGCCTTGGGCGCGCCCGCGCCGGTCCTCTCCTTCAGCCCCGTGACCCTGACCGTGCCCGGACGGCCCGTGGACCTCCAGGTGCGCGTCTCCGCACCCGCGACCGGAACCGGCCTCCCCGTCATCCTCCTCTCCCACGGCCACGGCCCCTCGAACCACCTCTCCTCGCTCAACGGTTACGCGCCCCTCGCCAACTTCTGGGCGGCACACGGATTCGTCGTCGTCCAGCCCACCCACCTCACCTCCCGGACGCTCGGCCACCTGGTCGCCGACGCACCCGGCGCGCCCGACTTCTGGCGCTCCCGCGCCGAGGACATGACCCATATCCTCGACCGGCTCGACGTGATCGAGAGCACCGTGCCGCAGCTTGCCGGACGAATCGACCCCACCAAGGTCGCCCTCGCCGGACACTCGCTCGGCGGCTTCACCGCCGCCCTCCTGCTGGGCGCCGGGCTCAACGACCCCGACACCGGGGAGGTGGTGCACCTCGTCGAGCCCCGGATCAAGGCGGGCGTCCTGCTCGCCGCGCCCGGCAGAGGGGGCGAGGCATTCAACGGGCCCATGGCCGAGCAGTGGCCGATCATCGGGGCCGTGGACTTCTCCACCATGACCACACCCGCGCTGGTCGTCGCCGGCGACAAGGACGACCCCCGGCACTTCACGGACATGGGGCCGGACTGGCACGCCGACCCCTACACCCTCGCTCCCGGCCCCAAGACCCTGCTGACCCTGTTCGACGCGGAGCACGGGCTCGGCGGGATCGCCGGATACGACGCCGCCGAGACCACGGACGAGAACCCCCGGCGAGTCGCCGCCCTCGCCCAGCTCACCGCGGCCTACCTGCACAGCCGGCTCCACCCGGGCGCCCCCACGTGGCAAACCGCATGCGAGGCACTGACGACCGGCCCCGCCCCGGTAGGACGAGTCGAATACAAATAAAAGAGCGTTCCGCTTGGCGGGGTTGTTCGGTTCGAGTTTGGGGTGAGTGGCGGCGATGTGGGACATCAGGCGCATGCTCCCATCCACTCCCTGCGCTCCCGTGCGTTCTCCGGCCGGTCGGCAGACGGCGGCGGCCCGCCAACGATGACCTGGCGGGCCGCTTCGCGCGTACGGGAGTTCAGTCGCTGCTGGTGCTGGACGACTCCAGCACTGTGCATACGGAATCCCACCACAGGAGCCCATGCCTGACCTGGTCGAGGTGGTGATTTGGGTAGCTCGGTGGTGCTTCTGGTACCCCCTGGGCATCCAGGAGGAAGAAGTCCGCCGCCTTGCCCTCGATGGACAGCTCACCATCCGGGAACGAACCGAGGTCCATCCGCCACATCCGCTTGACCATGGTGGGGGCGCTCGACATGACCGCGGAGTTCAGCAGGTCTCGCTCCAGTGCCTCCTCACTCCACCTGAACGACCGCAGTCCGCGCACTACGAGGAGCGCGGCATTCGCCGTGCGGTACTGCAGAGCAGTGCGCATGTCCAAGAGCAACCCGGCCCGACCGGTGAGGGCATCTGCTGTTGTGCACCAGGACCGGAGTGACGCCCGCGAGCACGTACTCCCTGGCGCGGTAGGTCTGTGGGGCTGTTGCACGGGAGAGCCTCGCCGGACTACCTGATACCGCGTCGCCTTCTCAGGCCAGGCAGACGCGGGCTCCGGCCTGATCCTGGTCATGCGATTCGCGCCACCCCGCCCCAGCCGGCGCGGTCGGTGAGGTGGCCGGTGTTCGCGTCGGGGCGCCAGCGAGGCCAGCTTGTGAAGCCGGGCTCGATGAGTTCCGTGCCTTCGAAGAGCTGAACGGCCACCGAGGGCTCACGGAAGATATACGGGATCGCCCCGGACCGGTTGTATTCATCCTGCACCACCTGGTGCTCCGGGTCGGAGGCGGTCGAGTGACTCAAAGAGAGGTAACTGCCCGAGGGGAGCCGGTCCACCAGCCTGCGCACGAGCCCGCGCGCTTCGTCCCAGTCCACGATGTGGCCCAGAACATCGTTGATGACCAGAGCGATCGGCTTGGTCATGTCCAGTGTCTTCGCCGCGCTGGCCAGGACGGCGTCGGTATCACGCATGTCGGACTGCACGTAGGCGGTAGCGCCCTCGGGCGTGCTGGTGAGCAGTGCATGAACGTGGAGCAGCACGATGGGGTCGTGATCTACGTAGACCACTCGGGAGTCGGGGGCGATCCGCTGTGCGACTTCGTGGGTGTTGTTGCGCGTGGGCAACCCTGCCCCGAGGTCAAATGAACTGACGAATACCGGCGTCCCGGGCCAGAAATGTGATGGTGCGCCGCAGAAAGTCCCGTGATTCGCCCGCGAACGGCACAATATTGGGGTATTTGCTGCTGTAGGCGTCACCAGCCGCCTGGTCTGCCGGATAGTGGTCCTTCCCGCCCAGCCAGTAATTCCAGACGCGAGCGCTGTGAGGAACGGACGTGTCGATCTGGGGGGACGGACGAGTGGATTCGGTCATGCCAGTACTTCCTTCGACTCATCAGGGTGCAGGGAGCGATATCCAGACGCTCTGCGGCCTACGGCAGCCCCTGCCGCTGCTCGGCACCGCTCTTGGCGTGCGACCAGCAGCGCGGCCCGCCGGTCCTTGCCCGCGGGGGACAGGCGCGGTCTGTGAACGTCATCGACGGCATGAACGTAGACCGGCGTGCGCAGCAGGGCAGGAACCAGCGTGGGATCCCACACACGGACGATGCGCGCTGCCGACTCCACGCTCATCAGATTCAGCTGCCATAAGTCCATGACGATCCGCCGCTCGTGCCACCGGCCCCTGAGATTGGCTGTGGCGAGCTGTCCGCGGAACTCCTCGATCTCACCCGCGTCTGCTCCGTACGCCGTCAGCAGCGTGTTGACCGAACCCTTATCCAGGGATGCCTCGGTCGGTTCGCTGCGACAGACGGTTGCGGACTGGGCTCCGCGCGCCTTGGCAGCCTCTCCCCGGGGTAATGCTGCAGCTTCGCGCAAGGTGGTGAGCGGGATGGTGAAGACAAGGTGCGCGATGGTCCTGCCAGACCGCTCGCGAGCCACAGACTCCCCCTCCGGCCCTTTCCGCAACCTACAGACAGGGCGGAGTCTGCACCTTGCATTCTCTGTTCGCAACTCGCGAGATTGTTCAACCTACCCGGCACCACAAGCTTGTTGCTCCGCGCGATCGGCGCCGACCGCCGTGCCGTGCTCCGCCGCACTGAGCCCTTTCCAACCTCAGGCCCATGAGCGATGAAGCGCGAGGACGGTCCGCACGAGACCGGTGATGCGGGCAGTGCTGCACCGCAGTTTGCGCAAAAGACGCTGGCTCTTCAGGGTGACCATGGCCTTTTCGTCGACGGCGCGGCGCGCGTGGACAACATTGGTGGCCTGCTGGGCGAGGAGAGGTCGCGGTGTTTGCCGCGGAAGGGCACCCGTATGGTGCCGCCGGCGTCCTAACAGCCCTCGTCGCCGTAGCAAACCAGGCCGTCCTCGGGCAAGGCGCCGGGGCGGCGGGGCTTGGTACTGGCCAAGCTCACCCGTCGGCACTGTCTTCACTTCACTGGTTCAGCATCAAGACGGCTGCCGTCTGCGGCTCTTGCCTCCTACCGAGGGCGGTCATGAGCACGCGGCCCGTATGCTGCGAACGTCCGGCAAACCGCCCGCTGAAGGGAAACCGTCCCACTGTGTTCCAGGAGACACCCGTCTACGACCGCCTCGTCGCCGAACGCGGCGACATCCCCGTCCAGGTCCGCGGTGAAGCCGACCGCATACATCGCGACCTGGCACGGGTACTGCCCTGGATGTCAACCTCCCAGCCGGGTGCACCGCGGAACGCCTTCGAGCCCAAGCAGCTTCCCACCGCCTGGTGAGAACGAGGTAGCCGCGGCCGAAGCAGGAACCAGGAGCAGGAGTCGGCGGCCGGGCCGCCGGGGTCGGTTGTGATCTGCCCCGGGGGCCGGCCGGGTCTCCGAAGGCGTGCGGGTCGGCGGTGAGGGCGTGCGCCCACCGCGTCCAGCAGGTCCTGCGTCGATTCGCGTCCTGTGGCAGCTCCGCTGCAACATCCCTGTTCCTGGCGGGCGTTGGCTGGTCATCGCCCTTCAGGAGCGGGCGGCGGCAGCGGGCCGGGAACGCGTAGGAGGCGGTCGCCCGCCTTTGCCATGTCCCGCCGGACTCGTTGCGGTGCCGGGTGATGGGCTTGCCGTGGTAGCCGAGGGTGTCCGCGGCGACGGGGGCGGCTCGGTTGCCCGCGTCCTCGGCGAGTAGGGGATCCCGCCTCAGCCGCTGCGCATGTTCTGGCCAAGGGGTGGGCCGCGGTCACATCGCGGTGCAGGTAAGGCGGGCTGAGCTGCGGTAATAGACTGCCGTCTGTAACAAGGGGGGCTCCGCCTCGTCCCATCAATACCTACGGGGATCACATGCGGCGTTCAGCCACTCTCATCGGCATCAGTGCCATAGCCGTACTCGCGTCCGGCTGCTCCTCGGGCTCGGAGGACGGACAGGGGGCCGAGGGCAAGGAACGGACGACGTCCGCAGCGTCGTCTCCGGCACCGGCCGTCGACGCGGGCCGGGACATACAGGCCGCCGTCGACACCACGAAGCAGAGCACGGCCCGGATCGACGACCGGATCAGGGTGACCGGCATGGGCCAGGACTTCACCACCACGGTGAAGGGTGCCTTCGACATGAAGGCCGACCGGGGGAGCCTGAAGGTCTCACTGGCGCAGACCGGCACCTCCTCCGATGCCGCGGTGCCCCTGGACGAGATCTTCCACGGGAGCACCGTCTATTTCCGCATGCCCGAGGAAATGAACGGCGACACCGGCTGGCGGTCCACTCCCCGGGACGAGGCCGAAGTCCACGCGATGTTGCGCGCGCCCCTCAACGACCCGGAGTTCGTGCTGCGCCAGGTGAGCATGGCGCACAGCGTCACCGCGGCCGGCGAGGAGAAGGTGAACGGAGTTCCGGCTCGGCATTACACCGGGAAGCTGAACCACAAGCCTCTGCTGCTGCGGATGGTGAAGGAGCGTCGCGAGAAGGCGGAAGAGCCGATGGTGAAGATGGGCGACGGACTTCCGGCGACCGCCGACGTGTGGGTCACCAAGGACGGACTGATCACCCGCGTCCTCCTGGTGTGCGATTTCGGCAGCGCGAAGGTTTCTTCGACGATGAACCTGACCGATTTGGGCAAGGCCGTCACCGTGGCGTCACCTCCCCAGGGTGCGCAGGCCGTGCCTGCCGCTTCGGTCGACGGACCACTCGTGGGCTGATCTGGCCGTCGCGGCGGTGGGGGGGCCCAGCGTGTGAAGGGTGAGTCCCTCGGCGTCCGCCTCGCTACCCCGGACGAGATCGCCGCAATGGTCGCGGAACTGCTCGACCGACAGGTCCGTCCTCAGGCCGCCGCCGCTTCGTCGGCGATCAAGCGCTCCTCGCCCGCCGGGTGCGTCACGTGGTGGACGAGCGCCGCGAGCAGACCGCCGACCAGCGGTGCGACGATGAACAGCCACAGCTGCGACAGCGCGGAACCACCGGCGAACAGGGCCGGGCCGAGGCTGCGCGCCGGATTGACCGACGTGCCGGTCAGCGGGATGCCGAGAAGGTGGATGACGGCGAGGGCGATGCCGATCGGCAGGCCGTCGAAGCCGACGACCGCGACCCGGTGCGTCACTCCGAGCACCACGAACACGAGGAGGAAGGTGAGGACGACCTCGGCGAGGAACGCGCCGCCGGTGTTGATGTGCACCGGGGACCGGTTCCCGTAGCCGTTGCTGCCGAAGGCGCCGTCGGCGTGGAAGCCGGGCACCTGCTTGGCCAGCAGGAAGAGCAGGGCCGCCCCGGCGATGCCGCCGACGAACTGCGCGATCCAGTAGCCGATCGCGGTGCCCACGTCGATGCGGCGGGCGCACAGCATGCCCAGGGTCACCGCCGGATTGACGTGGCACCCGGAGATCGGCCCGAGCGCGTAGGCCAGGGCGAGCAGCACGAAGCCGAAAGCCAGCGCGATCCCCAGGGTGCCGAGGAACTCGACCCCCAGAACCGCGCAGCCCACGGCGAAGAAGACCAGAAGCAGAGTACCGAGGAACTCCGATGCCAACGCCCGCGTGCGCATCGCCATCGCCACCACCCTCACCCACGTCGATTTCAGTCGTGTCGTAAGGAAGCCTCGGCCGGATGGGGTACGCGCGCCCGTCGGAGGGCGTGATACGGGGCCGAAGGAGTGACGGATGGACCTCGCCGGCCCGGCCTCAGTCGTCCTCGCGACGGCAGCGCGTGCGGCTTCGCCAGGCTCCGCGGTGAGCCGGGCCTGCTCGCGGGAACGGCATGCGAGGCGACCCGGCCCGGCCGTACGCCGCCGAGGCGAGTCCGTCGCGCACCACTGACACGGGGCGCACACGCGGGGTGCCCGAGAGCGGCTCCGTGCGTGGCCGTTCCCGGCCGCGGATGTCTTCGTAACCCTGTGTGTCACGATGAGCGCATGAGTGATGAACGGCGGAGCCTGCTCGCGGAGAAGACACCCTTCCCCGACGACCTCGACGAAAGACTGCGCGCCCAACTCACCTTCCTGGTGGAGGTGGATCAGCTCAAAACCATCCTCCGGCAGTCCCCCCTGGCCGCCGCGGACCGGCGCGAGAACGACGCGGAGCATTCGTGGCACCTGGCGATGATGGTGGTGATCCTCGCCGAACACTCCGACGAGCCCATCGATGTCGGGCACACCATCCAGCTCGTCCTGCTGCACGACCTGGTGGAGATCTACGCCGGCGACACCCCGCTGTACGACAGTGCCGCGGGGGTCGATCAGCGGGAGCGTGAAGTCGCCGCGGCCGACGAGTTGTTCGGGCTGCTGCCGGCGGACCAGGCCCGGCGGATGCGCTCCTTGTGGGACGAATTCGAGGAACGCCGCACCCCGGAAGCGAAGTTCGCCAAGGCGATGGACCGGCTCCAGCCACTCCTGCTCAACTGGATGGCCCGTGGCGGCACTTGGCGTACTCCGGGGATCACCGCGGACGATGTCCGCGCCCGCAAGGCCGTGATCGGGGAGGCGTCCTCCGCGCTGTGGGAGGCCGGGCGGCGCCTCATCGACGAGGGGGAGACCCGCGGCTGGTCGAGAAGCGGCGTGTCCCGGCCCTGACGCGGGGCGTCTCTCCGCCGGCCTGGAGCCGCCGCGCCCGGCCCTGACGCCGGGTGTCACTCCGTCGGTCCGGAGCCGCGCGCCCGGCCCTGGCGCCGGGTGTCGTTCCGCCGACCCGCAGCCGCGCGCCCGGCACGTCGCCCTGCCGGGCAGCGGGAGATCCACCGGCCGTAGACGCCCCGGTGTCCGACGACCCGGTGTCGCAGCGCCGGATCCGCCCCCGTGTCCTCCGGCCAAAACCCCGGCGGCTCACTCGGCCTGTCCGTGGCCGGTGAAGAAGCCGACGAGGCTGTGCGGGGCGTTGTCGTCGAGGCACAGGGCATGGACGCGGGAAGCCTCGGCGGCAGCGGCGGCGCTGCGGGGGAAGAGGGCCTCCTCGTACGAGGCGAGCGCGGCCTCGGTGTCGTACGGGTGCGCGGCGAGGGCGTTGCCGAGTTCGGCCCCGTCGTACATGGCGAGGTTGGCTCCCTCGCCGGACGGGCACATCAGGTGGGCGGCGTCGCCGAGCAGGGTGACGCCGGGCACGCGGTCCCAGCGGTGTCCGGTCGGCAGGGTGTGGATGGCGCGCGGAACCGGCGGAGTCTCCCCGTCCGTGATCAGTGCGGTGAGTTCCGGGGCCCAGCCGTGGAACTCGGCGGCGATCCGGGCGGTGACACCGGCGGCGTCGCCGAAGTCGAGGGAGTCCAGCCACTTCCGCGGCTTGCGGAGCGTCACATAGGTGTGCAGGACGCCGCCCGGCTCGCGATGGGCGGCGATGCCCCTGCCGGGGGCGAGCGCGAACAGCGAGCCGTCGCCCACGGCCCGGGCACTGGCCGGATGGCGGGTGTCGGCGTCGTACAGGTAGGTCTCGATCAGGCATGTCCCGACGTACTCGGGCCTGGCCCCGGACAGCAGCGGACGGACCCGCGACCATGCTCCGTCCGCGCCGACGAGCAGGCCGGTCGTCACGGTCGCCCCGTCCGCGAACGTCACCTCGTGCCGGCCGCCGCCGAGGGCCCGTACCGAGGTGACCTTGCGCCCCCACCGGACCGTGCCGGCGGGCAGCGAGTCGAGCAGGATCCGCCGCAGCTCGCCGCGGGGCACCTCCGGACGCGCGCCGGTACCGTCGTCCGGCTCGTCCAGCAGGACCTTTCCGTCCTTGTCGAGGATCCGGGAGGCTTCGGCGCCCTGGTGGACGATGCCGAGGAACTCCTCGTGGAGCCCGGCGGCCTTGAGCGCGAGCTGTCCGTCGCGGTCGTGGATGTCGAGCAGGCCGCCCTGGGTGCGGGCCGCCGGGGAGGTCTCCGCCTCGTAGACCGTCGCCGGGATGCCGTGCACATGGAGAACGCGGGCGAGCGTGAGTCCGCCGAGTCCCGCTCCGATGATCGTGACAGGAGTGGTCATGGGTGGTTTCCCTTCGGATCGCGGACCGCCGGGCGGACACCCGGCGGATCGGCCAAGCACGACTGGAACGGTGGTCCGTCAGCGGACTGGAACCGTGGTCCGTCAGCCGACTCGAACGGGGGTCCGTCAGTCGACTGGAACGGTGTTCCATGTGCCGACTGGAACGTTGTTCCAGCAGTCCCACCCTGGAACGGTGTTCCATGTCTTGTCAAGCTGGAATGCTGTTCCATCGCGCTTAGAATGGAGACATGGCAAGCAGGAAGAGTCGTCCGGAACGACGGCAGGAACCCCTCTCCCGGGAGCGCATCGTCGCCGCCGCCGTCGAACTCCTCGACACCGTCGGCGAGGGCGGTCTCACGTTCCGCGCGCTGGCCGAGCGCCTCGCGACCGGCCCGGGAGCGATCTACTGGCACGTCACGGGCAAGAACGAACTCCTCGCCGCCGCCATAGACGCCGTCATCGCCCCCACCCTCGCCGGCGACGACACCGGCACGACGCCGCAGGAGGCGATCCGCTCGCTCGCGCTCGGGGTGTTCGACGCGATCGACGCCCACCCATGGGTCGGCACCACGCTCGCCCAGCTCCCCCGCACGCCGGGGAAGTCCCCGATGCTGCGGGTCTTCGAGCGCATCGGACGCCAGGTCCAGGCGCTGCGCGTGCCCGAAGCCGCCCAGTTCACCGCGGCGTCCGCGCTGCTGAGCTACATCCTCGGAGTGGCGGGCCAGAATGCCGCCAACACCCGGGCGGCGCAGGCTAACGCGGACCGGGCGAACACGGACCGGGCCGCGTTCCTCGACGCGGTGGCGACCGCGTGGCGGGAACTGGACCCCGACCAGTACCGGTTCACCCGCGATGTCGCCGGACAACTGCGCGAACACGACGACCGAGCGGAGTTCGTCGCCGGTATCGACCTCATTCTCGCGGGCATCACCGCCGGCCGGGCCGACGGCCGGACACGGCCCTGACGTGCCCCTAGGGTGAGGGCATGCCGGACGACCAGCACCACGTGACCGTGGACGACGATGTCGAGTTCCCCGTACCCGCCCCCGGTGAAGCGTGGACGGTCGGTGCGGTCGTCCTCGACCGGGACGGCCGGGCCTTCGCCCAGAAGCGCGGTCCTCGCCGGCGGCTCTTCCCCGACTGCTGGGACATCGTCGGCGGGCACGTCGAGCCCGGCGAGTCGTTGCGGGACGCCCTCGCCCGCGAGATCGAAGAGGAAACCGGCTGGCGTCTGCGCCGCGTCCGGAGCCTGCTCGGAATCAGCACCTGGACCGGTGACGACGGGGCCGGACTCCGGCATGAGGCCGACTACCTCGTCGAGGTCGACGGCGATCTGGACCGCCCCGTCCTGGAGTGGGCCAAACACACCGCCTACCGCTGGTTCGGCCCCGACGACCTTCCCGTCCTCAAGGAGAATCGCGCCCCCGGCGAACGCCTCGTCCACGACCTGATCGCGAAGGCCTTGCGAGAGCACTCCTTCGGGGCCGGGTAATCCGGTCGCGGAGGGAGGCGTACCGGCAGCAGACTGGGGGGCGTGGAGCGCTTGACGGAGATCGCGGATCGGCTGGCCGGTGTCGGCGGCGTCGTCGGGGTGTGCCTGGGCGGCAGCCGGGCGAGAGGAACCCATGGCCCCGACTCCGACTTCGACCTGGGCCTGTACTACCGGCCGCCGCTCGACACCGCCGCCCTGCGCCTGCTCGCGGCCGAGCTGACCGGCGGGCCGGTGGAGGTGACCGAGCCGGGCGGCTGGGGGCCGTGGGTGGACGGCGGCGCCTGGCTGACCATCGACGGCCACCGCGTCGACTGGATCTACCGGGACCTGGACCGGGTGCACCGCGTCTGGCGGGAGTGCCGCGCCGGGCGGTTCGAGATCGGCACCCAGCCCGGCCACCCCCTGGGCGTGTACTCCCACTCCTACGCCGGTGAGGTGGCCCTCGGCCAAGTCCTCGCCGACCCCGGCGGTGAGCTTCGTACCCTGCGGGAGCAGACGCGCCACTACCCGGAGCCACTGCGCGAGGCGCTCATCGACAACGCCCGCTGGGAGGCACCGTTCATCCTGGCCGGCGCCCGCAAGGGGGCAGCCCGCGGTGACGTCTTCTACGTCGCCGGCTGTCTCTTCCGCGCGGTCGGACTCCTCGTCCACGCCCTCCACGCCCACGCCCGCCGCTGGGTCCTCAACGAGAAGGGAGCGGTACGCGCCACCGGAGAACTCGCCATCGCCCCCGCGGACTTCACCGACCGCGCGCACCAACTGCTCTCCGCCCTCGGCACGACTCCGCGCACCCTCACCACCACACTCGACGACGCCGACCGCCTGACCGCAGAGGTGTGCGAGAAACTCGCGGGGTGAACGGGGTGCCCCGCTCGTGCCCCTGCCGACCCACTGGCTGTCGAAGGCCGGGTCCCGGCCGAGACGGACGTCAAGTCTGGGCAGGGCAGGTGCGGTGCGCGGGGTGTGCCGGTCACCCCTGGGTGGCGCATTTTTCCGCCTCTTTCAGGTACCGCGCCACCGGGCCCAGCGTCAGCAGTCCGCTCGCGCCGCCCGCGTGTTCGGTGCGGGCGGTGCGCAGGGCCGTGGCGGCGCGGGCGGCGGCCCGGTGTTCGCCGAGGCGGGCGGCGGCGTGGGCGGTCAGGCACCAGAGTGCCTCCTGCATGTGATCAAGGGGTGGTTCGGGAGCCGCGGCCAGGGCGGTACGGGCCTCCTCGACCCGGTTCCGGGCGAGCAGCACCAAGGGCTGGGTCCAGGGGCGGTACGGGCCCCAGTCGAGGGCGGGATCGGTGGGCGCGGGACGGTCGTGCAGGAGACGCAGGCCCAGGAGGGCGAGGGCGAACAGGCCCCGGTGCAGCCCGGGCATGCTCGCGGTCCCGGCGAGGGCGTCCTCCGCGGCGCGGTAGTGCGCCGCGGCCGTGGCGGCGGTCGGCCCACCGGGCTCCGCGCTGCGGGCGGCCGTGACCCGGGCCCGGAACCAGCCGGTCAGGACGGGGACAAGAGAGGCCTCGGTGCTCACGGCGAGCCGCTCGGCGGCCCGGGCGTGCGCGCTCGCGGCGTCGAGGTCGCCGAGCGCGGAGGCGGACTGCAGGCGGACGAGCCGGCCGAGCACGGCGAAGTTCGGCAACGCGTGCCGGGTGGCCAGCTCGAGGATCTCGGCGCCGATCACGTCCCGTGCCGCCGCGAGCCCGGGACGGGTGAAGGACTGGAGGAACACGCCGTTGAGGGCGAACACCAGCAGGGCGGGATCGCCCAGCTCCCGAGCCAGCGCCTCGGCCTCACGCGCCGCCCGCCCGGCACGCTCCGACGCGGTGCCGGACAGATCGGCGCTGCGGCTCTCGACCGCGACGGTGGCCAGCAGCCGGGCGCGCAGTGCGGCGGGGCCGTCGGTACCGAGCGCGGTGAGCGTACGCTCGGCCGCCGCGACGACGGCGCGGGACTGCTCGGGGTCGTCGGCCCGGCTCCACAGGGCGGGCACGTCGTAGGCGCCGATGACCCGGGCGGTCAGGGCGATGTCCCCGGTGCGCTCCGCCGCCTGGACGGCGGCGAGGCGGTCGCGCCGCGAGTGGACGAGGGCGTCGCCACCCGCCAGGGCCAGGGTGCGGGCCAGTTCCACGGTGGTGCGCGGGCCGAGCCGTACGCCGACGGTCCACACGGTACGCGCCGGCGGGAGCGTCGTGGCTCCGTGCAGGATGTCCGCCTCCAAGCGCCGGAGTTCGGCACCGGGGTCCAGCCCGAGCTGCTCCACGAGCATCGTGCGGGCCCGGCGGAGGGTGGCCAGCGCGTCCGCCTGACGGCCCGCCCGGTGCAGCGCGCGGGCCAGCAGCCCCCAGGCCGGCTCACGCCAGGGATGTTCGGTGACATGCGCGCCCAGTTCGGCGACGAGCTCGGCCCCCGCACCCGAGTCCAGGAGGAGACGGGCGCGCAGCTCGATCCCCTCCAGCCGAAGCTCCTCCAGCCGGGCCCGCTCCCGCTGGGCCCACAGGGAGCCGGTCACGTCGGCGTAGGCGGGACCGCGCCAGGCCGCGAGGGCCGCTTCGAGGTCGGCCAGCGCCTCGGGGGTGCGCCGGGCACGGGCCAGGGCGTCCTCGAACCGGTGGGCGTCCACCTGGTCGCGCGGCAGCCGCAGCGCGTAGCCAGGGCCTTCCGTGACGAGTACGCGCGGCGGAGTGCGGGGCGGCCGGTCGGGTTCGACGGCGCGGCGCAGCGCGGCGACGAACGTACGCAGCGCACCCACGGCGCGCACCGGCGGCTCGGCCCAGAGGTCGGCCACGAGGGTGTCGGTGGCGACCATCCGTCCCCCGGCGGCGACGAGCCGGGCGAGTACCTCGCGATGGCGGGGTCCGCCCAGGTCAACCGGGGTGCCGTCAGCACGGAGGGCCCGCACGGCACCGAGCACGTCGATTCGCATGCACTCCATCTTCCAGGCCGCGGGTCCGCGGTGTCGAAGCGTACTGATCGGCTGCTGATCGCCGTCGCCCACGCTGGTCCGGTCAGTCCCGCCGACCCCAGAAAAGGGCCTTTCATGACACTCACCCTTCCCGGCTTCGACCACGTCCGCCTGCCCGGCACGGACGGAGTGGAGCTGGCCGCCGCCGTCGGCGGCAGCGGCAGTCCGGTCGTGCTGCTGCACGGCTTTCCCCAGACCCACCTGATGTGGCGGCACGTCGCCGAGCGGCTCGCCGGCGAGCACACGGTGATCTGCCCCGACCTGCGCGGCTACGGCGCCAGCGACAAGCCGGCGGCCACCGGCCCCGAGGTGTACTCCAAGCGCACCATGGCCGCGGACGTCGTCGCCCTGGCGGCCGCGCTCGGCCACCAGCGCTTCGCCCTCGTCGGCCACGACCGGGGTGCCCTGGTCGCCTTCCGGGCGGGACTGGACCATCCCGAGACCCTCACCCACCTGGGCATCCTCGACGTCGTGCCGACGCTGGACATGTGGGACGTCCTGCACGGCGTCCGGGCCGCGGTCGGCTACCACCTGTTCCTCATGGCGCAGCCGCCGGGGCTGCCGGAGACGATGATCGCCAACAGCGCGGACGCCTACTTCGGCTCCTTCCTCGACGCCTGGGCCGCCGACCCGGCCGCCCTGCCGGAACCCGTCCGGGCCGAGTACCTGCGGGCGAGCGCCGCGGCCGTGCCGTCGATCGTCGCGGACTACCGGGCCTCGGCGGGCATCGACGTCACCCACGACCAGGCGGACCGGGACGCCGGCTCCCAGCTGGCCATGCCCGTGACGGTCGTCCAGCAGGACTGGGGCGCGCGCCTCGGCTACGACGCCGCCGCCGTCTGGCGCGCGTGGGCACCGGACCTGGACCACCGGCTGACCAGGGCGGGGCACTTCATGGCCGAGGAGGCGCCCGACGACATCGCGGGGGCGATCCGCGACCTGCTGCGCCGCTGAGCCGGCCGACCGGGCCACGGGCGGCGGCGCGCGAGCCGGGATCCGTCCCAGTCGCATTTCCCCACGGGCGGGGCTGCCGTGGTGTAGGAGGGGAGCCGGAGGGGTGGAGCGGGGGATCGGAGGCGTTCGGCACCCGCGTCCGGCAGGCCGGGCCGCCACGATGACGGCACGGACCGGGCGACCTGTTCGACCGGGGCGGCCTGTTCGGCCGGGCCGGCGAGGACGACCGGTGCTCCCGGCGGGGCCGGCCGTCCTCGCCCCGCGCCGTCAGGCCATCTCGATGTAGCGGTGGACCCGGTCGAAGCGCCGGGCCGCCAGGTCCCGGTGTCGGATCACCCAGTGGGCCACGCCGGAGTCCAGTTCCGGGACGTCGTCGCCGTACCTCCAGGTGGCCAGGAGAGCCCAGTCGCCGGCGCCCGCCGCCTCGGCCGTGCCGCCCTGCCCGGAGGGACCGGCCTCCCCGGCATCACGGGCGTAGTGGACGGGGTCGTTCTGGGGCGAGACCGGATGGCCGCCGAGCTGCAAGGCCCAGGGAGGGCGGTAGCCGCCCCCGTGCGCCCAGGCGTCGGCGAGTTCGTCGGCGAGTTCGAACTGCTCGTCGTCGGCGAGGTCGCCCCAGCGGTCGAGGGCGAAGCTCTCCGGCATCTGGGCGCTCAACTGCTGCCAGACCGTGCGGAGTTCACGCGGCCGGTACGGCTTGCGCCAGGCGTGGTCAAGGGGGCTCGGTGCCGTCGGGGTCCCGGCGGGGACGTACATCACCGCGTCGGTCACCTGGCCCTCGCCGCCGCCCACATCGGTGCCGGCGAAGAAGAGCAGGTGGCCGTCGGCGGGGAGGGGGAGGCCGGTGGCGCCCGGCGGGAGGGCCGCGAGGTCGACCGAGGCCACGAACGGATCGGACGGCTTCGGCACACCGTGCGGGAGCAGGGGGTCGCCGCCGGCCCGGGCCACGACGGGACCGTCACCGCCCTCGGCCAGGAACACCGCCGGCCGGGCGGTACGTATCCATGCCTCCACCTCCTGAGGCGGCAGGCCCTGGGCTGCCGCCTCGGCTCGGAAGCGGTTCGGTCCGTCCACGGTCTCGTCGGTCACGCGGTCACCCTAACGGGCTCCTGGGCGAGCCGTCGCGGACCCGAATCGCGTGGAGTGACAGGTGACTTCGTGGTGCGGGTAGCCTCGATCTTGGTCAACAGTCTCGCGGTTTGGAGGAAGTACCCATGACGAAGGGTCTGTTCGTCGCCATGTCCGTCGCTACCGTGGCGCTGGGCACCGCGCTCGGCTCCCTCGCGCTCGAACTGCGCGCACAGGGTCACGAGCAGTACGTCGAATCCGTCAGCACCTTCAGCGTCCTGATGTACATCACCGCGGCTCTCGTGGTGATGACCTGGGTGCGGGACGGCCGGCCGCACTCGAACTGAGCCGGGCCCCGCACACCGGACACCTGCCCTGCCCCAGCCGAGCCGGGGCAGGGCAGGTGCGCGCCGGGCGCCGCGTCCCACGGGCCCCGGCCCCGATCCTCCCTCCTGTACAGGCGTTGACACGGCGTCACACCCCTCTCATCATGGGAGCGCTCCCATAGAGGGAATCCGGCCGCCCCGTACCGCCCCGCACCATCGCCTCCGCACGCGCACGATCGCAACGCACTCCGCTCCGCCCGCTCCGTTTCCCGTGTCACCGGCGCGGAACGTCCTGCTGCCGCGCCGGCACTTCGCCTGTCCGGCGGTCCCGTCCGGCATCCGCCGTGCCGCCGGACCATGAGGGAGGACCCCATGCCACCACTGCACAGACCCGGCCGGCCGGCCGGCGCCGGGGGCCCTGGCGCCCTCGCACGCGGCGCGTTCGTGCTGGCCGCCGCGCTCGCCCTGCTGACCCCGCTGGCCGGTGTCGCACCCGCCGCACCGCGGACGGCGGCCGTCGGGGACGTGGACGTCCGGGTCAACGCCCAGGCGGCACTGGGCCGGCTGTCCGACACCGCCCGGGGCGTCAACACCGCCATCTGGGACTCGCACATGAACGACCCCGAGGTCACCCGCCTGATGAAGGCCGCCGATGTCGGGATGATGCGCTACCCCGGCGGCTCGTACGCGGACATCTACCACTGGGAGACGCACACGGCGCCCGGCGGATACGTCGCCCCCGGCACCGGCTTCGACGCCTTCATGGGCACCGTCCGCGCCACCGGCGCGCAGCCCATCCTGATCGCCAACTACGGCTCGGGAACGCCCGAGGAGGCGGCCGGCTGGGTCAGGTACGCGAACATCACCAAGAACTACGGCGCGAAGTACTGGGAGATCGGCAACGAGATCTACGGCAACGGCCATTACGGCAGCGGCTGGGAGCACGACGACCACGCCGACAAGAGCCCCCGCGAGTACGCCCGCCAGGTCCGCGCGTACGCCGAGGCCATGAAGGCCGTCGACCCGACGGTCAAGATCGGCGCGGTCCTCACCGCGCCGGGCGAGTGGCCGGACGGCGTGGTCGGCGAGGGCGATCCCGGCGACTGGAACAACACCGTGCTCGCCGAAGTCACCGACGTGATCGACTTCGTGAGCGTCCACTGGTACGCGGGCGGGTCCGACACCACCGCCCAGGACGCCATGGACCGGCTGGCCCGGCTGCCCGGTGAGCTGCGGGAGGTGCGCGCCCAGCTCGACCGGTACGCGGGCGCGGACTCACCGCGCATCGGCATCGCCCTCACGGAGATCAACACCAACACCGGCGGTGCCCGGCTCACGGCCCGCCCCAACGGCCTGTTCGCCGCCGACGCCTTCATGACGGCGCTGGAGAACGGCGTGTTCAACGTCGACTGGTGGGACACCCACAACGGCGCCGGCCAGATCACCACCGTCGACGGCGAGACCGACTACGGCGACATGGGGATGCTCTCCAGCGGCGCCTGCACCGGCGACGTCTGCGAGCCGGCGCCGAACACGCCGTTCCACCCCTACTACGGCATGAAGATGACCAGCGAACTGGGCACCGCGGGCGACACCATGGTCGCCACGGAGTCCTCCGCGCGGGACGTCTCGGCGCACGCCGTGCTCCGTCGCGACGGCCGCCTGAGCGTCCTGCTCGTCAACAAGGACCCGGACGCCGCCCACACCGTGGACCTGGACTACGCGGGCTTCACCCCCTCCGCCGGCGCACCCGTGGTCCACCGCTACGCGCGCGGCGACAGCGACATCACCGACGCCGGTGCCGGGGCGGCGACCGCATCCCAGGTCACCGTGCCACCGTACGGGCTGCTCACGGTCACGCTCGAACCGCGGGCCGGCACCGGTCCCGGCGCCTCGGCCGCGGGGACCCCGGGCACCCCGAGGCTGGAGGCGGTGACCGACACCACCGCACGCCTGTCCTGGACGGGTGCTCCGGGCGCGGCCCGCTATCTGGTCCAGGAGCGCGACGGCGCGTACACCCGCCTGGTCGGCGAGACCACCGGCACCTCCGTGACCCTGCGCAACCTGCCCCCGGGCAGCGGCCACACGGTCAACGTGCTCGCGTCCGACGCCTCGGGACGGCTCTCCGCCCCGTCCTCCCCGCTGACCTTCACCACCGGCACCCCGTCGAACGCGACCTGCGCGGTGACGTACCACCGGGACACCGGCTGGGGCAACGGCTTCGTCGCCACGGTCACCGTCCGCAATCTGTCGGACACGCCGATCACCGGCTGGACCGTGGACTGGGACTGGCCGACCGGCGGCCAGTCGGTGTCCTCCGGCTGGAACGCCACGTTCCACCAGACCGGCTCCCACGTGCGGGTGACCGCGCCCGAGGGCGCCGGGCCGCTGGCCCCGGACGGCGCGTCGACGGCCTCCTTCGGATTCGTCGGCGCCAACGACGGCCCCAACCCGGATCCGACGGTCTTCCGTCTCAACGGCGCCGTCTGCTCCGGCGGTTGAGGAATCGGCCCGCCCGGGGCAGCCGACCTGTCCCGGGCGGGCCCGGTCAGGCCTCCACCGTCTCCGTCAGCCCGGTGATCGCCTCCGGCCAGGGGGCGGGCGTGGCGATCAGGGCGCGCAGCGACCGGGTCCGACGCGGGGGCAGGCCGATCGTCAGGATTCCGGTGGCCCGGCCGGCGGTGCCGTACAGCGCGGCCAGCCGCAGCGGGTCCTTGCCCAGCACGCGGACCTCCGTCCGGTCGGCGCCGGCCAGTACACCGTGGGCCTGGAGCTTCAGGTCGTACTGGTCGGACCAGAAGTACGGCACCGGGGTGAACGGGCGCCGCTCGCCGAAGCGTTCCGGGTCCAGCTCGGCCAGGAGGTTGCGGGCGGCGGCGAGGCCCTGCTCGCTGGCGTTCATCCGGTGCTCGA
Source organism: Streptomyces achromogenes subsp. achromogenes (assembly GCF_000720835.1). GTDB lineage: Bacteria > Actinomycetota > Actinomycetes > Streptomycetales > Streptomycetaceae > Streptomyces > Streptomyces achromogenes. The sequence goes on from NZ_JODT01000045.1 coordinate 52,112, forward strand.
TCCGCAGCTCCCGGCCCAGGCCGGGGTGGTACCAGCGGGCGACGTCACCGGCGCCGTAGAGCCCGGGGGCCGCGGCGCAGAACTCGTCGCAGCGCAGTCCGTCCGACAGGTCCAGGCCCACCGCCTCGGCGCCGGGGCCGCGCAGCCAGTCGACGGCCGGGACGGAGCCGATGGCCAGCAGCACGTCGTCGGCCTCCACCACGGTGCCGTTGGCGAGCACGACACCCGTGGCCCGGCCGGCCTCGGCGCGGATGCCGGTGACCGCCTGCCCCGAGCGCAGGGTGACACCCTGGGCGCGGTGCACGTCGGCGAGGAGCCGGCCGACCTCCGGGCCCAGCACCCGCCCCATCACCGTGTCCTCGGTGCCGACGAGCGTGACCTGGTGGCCGAGCGCACGCGCCACGGCGGCGGCCTCGGCACCGAGCACACCACCGCCGACCACGGCCAGCCGACGGCCCGGTGTGGCGAGGCGCCGGCGCAGGGCGAGCGCGTCGTCCAGGGTGCGCAGCACGTGCACCCCCTCGACCCCGTCGCCGCCGGGCAGGGTGCGGGGCAGCACACCGGTGGCGACGATGACACCGGCGCAGCGCAGCACGGTCCGCCCGGCGTCGCCGAGCGTGAGCGCACGCCGCTCGGGGTCGTAGGCGACGGCGCGGGTGCCCAGCCGAAGGTCCAGGCCGAGCTCCGTCAACTGGCCGGCGTCCCGCAGCGCGGTGCGCTCGGGCTCCCAGCTGCCGGACAGCACGTGCTTGGACAACGGCGGCCGGTCGTAGGGCGGATGGGGTTCGTCGCCGACGAGGGTGATCTCCCCGTCCCAGCCCAGGCGGCGCAGCCCTTCGGCGGCGGCCAGCCCGGCCGCTGCCGCGCCGACGACGGCGATACGGGGGCGGGGGGTGTGCGCGGCGCTCATTCCCGCACCTGGATGGCCGCGGCGGGACAGATGGTGGCGGCCTCGCGCACGGCGGCGTGCTGCCCTGCGTCCGGGGTGGCGTCCAGCAGGACGACGATGCCGTCCTCGTCACGCTGGTCGAAGACCTCGGGGGCGACCAGCACGCACTGGCCGGCGCCGCAGCACTTCGCCTCGTCGATGGTGATCTGCATCAGGATTCCTCCAAGGGTGGGGTGGGGACGGCCAGGGATCCGTGGGTCACCAGGTGACCGGGAGGGCGTGGCAGCCGTAGACGACCATGTCCGTGCGGAAGGGGATCTCCTCGACCGGCACGGCGGGGCGCATGCCCGGGAAGCGGCGCAGCAGGGTGGTGATCACCACCTGGAGCTCGGCGCGGGCCAGCGCCTGGCCGAGGCACTGGTGGATGCCGTAGCCGAAGGCCACGTGGTGCTGGGCGTTGGGGCGGCCGATGTCGAGCCGGTCGGCGTCGGGGAAGGTGTCCTCGTCGCGGTTGGCGGAGGGCACGGCGACGATGACGCCCTCCCCGCGGCGGATGAGCTGTCCGCCGACCTCGACGTCCGCCAGGGCCGCGCGCCGGGGGCCGTTGCGGATGATGCTGTGGAACCGCAGCAGCTCCTCCACGGCGCCGCGGACCAGGGAGGGGTCCTCGCGCAGCCGGCCGGCGGTCTCCTGGTCGAGCATGAGGGACAGGGCGCTCAGGCCGATCATGTTGGCCGTCGTCTCGTGCCCGGCGACCAGCAGCAGTACGGCGAACGCCACGAGGTCCTCGTGCGTCAGCTCGCCCCGCGCGTACTGCTCGGTGACGAGCCGGCTGATGATGTCGTCGCCCGGCGCGGCCTTCTTGGCGTTCACCAACTGGTTGATGTAGGCGAGGAGTTCGACGCGGGCGGGCTCGCGCTGGTCTTCGGTGAGGTCACGCGAGAGCAGGGTGCCGGTGAGCCGCTGGAAGGTGTCGTGGTCCTCGTAGGGCACGCCCAGCAGCAGGCTGATGGCCAGCGAGGGCAGCGGCAGCGCCAGGGCCTGGACCAGGTCGACGGGGTGCTCGCTGCGGTCGACGCGCTCCATCGCGTCGCACAGTTCGTCGGTGAGCCGCTGCAGGGTGGGGCGCAGCGCCTCCACCCGCTTGACCATGAAGTCCCGGGTGACCATGCGGCGCAGCCGGGTGTGCTCCGGCGGGTCCATGCGGATGAAGCCCCGGGTGGCGCCGGGACGCGGGCTGCCGCCGGTCATGCCGCTGACCGGATAGCCCGGGGCGGAGGTGTCGGAGCTGAAGCGCGTGTCGCCGAGGATCGCCCGGACGTCCGCGTACCGGGTGGCGAGCCAGGCCCAGCCGCCGTTGTCCAGGGCGACCTTGGACAGGGGCTCCTCCAGGCGCAGTCGCGCGAGACCCTCGGGCGGATCGAAGGGGCAACCGGACGGCGGCCGGGCGGGCAGCGGCGGAAGCGGTGCGGTGGTGGTCATGCCACTCCTTGTGGGGGGAGACCGTGAACTAACGGCTGTTAGCTTACGACCGTTTCCTTAGGGCGGAGTGCGGCCTGGGACGCAGGAGAGGTGAAGGAAATCGGGTGATGTGGTGGAGGGGTGCCCGACGGCAGTCAAAACGGGGCAGCCCCCGAGAGCGGGGGCTGTGCGCAGGTGAGAAAGGGCCGCTGACGACGCGTCAGCGTTCCAGTAGCAGGCCGAGCAGTTCGTCCACGAACCGGTCCAGCCGGGTGGTGTCCTTGCGGCGCGGCATGACCTGCCACAGCGCGACCCGGCCGTGCAGCGCGCACCACAGCAGGTACGGCGCTTCCGCGCGGGTGCCGCGTACCCGCCAGCCGGCCTCCTCGCAGTGGGTGAGCGCCTCGTGCAGCCCGCGCAGGAGCAGCCCGGCCGGGTGGCCGTGCAGCCGCTCCTCGTCCACCGGGGTCTGCCAGGTCTCGCACATCAGGCGGTACTTGGCCGGGTTGGCCACCGCGAAACGGAAATACGCGCGCAACTGGTGCCGCAGTCGTTCCAGCGGGTCGTCCGCGGGCGCGGAGGCATCGGCCTCGGCCATCAGCGCGGCCAGCCGCTCGTAGTGCTCCGCCAGCACCGCCCACACCAGCTCGGTCTTGTCGGCGAAGTGCCGATAGATGCTCGGGGTGGCGATGCCGACCTCCCGGGCCACCGCCCGCAGCGAGAGGGCGTCTTCGCTGCCCACCTGCTCCAGCAGCCCCCCGGCGGCGCGCAGGATCTCCTCACGCAGCCGTTCGCCCTGCCCACGGGGGTTGCGCACCCGCGCCGTCCGCTCCGCGGGAGCCTCGGCGGAGTCGTCTCCGCGCCGCTTCGCCTCGTCCACCGCCGTACACCTCCTTCACCCCGGGACGTCCGCACCGCACCGCCGAAAACCGGTGGTCATCCGTTGATCACCGCAGGGCAGCCGCCTGGAACCGTACACGACACCGGCCGCCACACCGGCACAAGAGGACCGGGCCCTGTGTCGGGGAGCGGGAGGGGAAGCGGCCGGCTGCGCCACGGCGGCGCGCGCCCTGGCCGGGGCCGGGGGCCCGTGGGGCGGCCGATGACATCCCGGGCGGGAGCGACCATCCCCCCGGGTCCCCCGTTCCCCGCGGTTCTGTGCAGGTCGGTGTCGCGGCGGCGGGCGCTTCGTGTGCGGGTGGCCGCCGGGCACGCGGAGCGGGCGGGCGCCGACGCCGTGGGCCACGGCACCGGCGCGGACGAGCAGCGGTCGCGCCGGTGTAGGCACGGTACGTCCCGGGGCCGGGGCGGTGAGCACGGCGGCCGGTGCGTCGTGGGACCAGCCGGCCGGATGAGCGCCTGCCTCCTGGCGGGCCGGCGGTTCGACCACAGTGTCGGCGCCGGTGTTCTGGTCGTCGCGGCCGGCGGGGAACAGTGCGCGTTCTCCGGGCGGAAACCGACGGGCCGTGCCGCCTCCCGAGGGCCGGGGCCCTGTCGCATGAGCGGGAGACGGCACGGACCGGTCACGGTTCGGCCTGTTTCGGGGGACGGCCGGTCGGGCCGGGGTGGTCCGGTGTCAGACCGCCGCGGTCTTCCCGGTGATGGGGCAGGTCGCGGCGGCCGCCGCCGCGCCGAAGGCGGCGGTCTTCGCGGCCGGAGCCGTTCCGCCGACCTGCTGGAGGATCTCGTCCGACAGCAGGTCCTCCTTGCCCTTGAGGGCGTCGGCGACCTTCAGGTCGGTGTTGAACACCATTTCGGCCGCGACGTTGTCCTGGACGATGCGCGCCAGGTTGTCCAGGGCCACGGCGATCGGGTCCGAGGGGGTCTCCACGGTGGGCAGGTCGATCAGGTGGGTGTCCACCTTCGCCTGGTTCATGGTGCGGCGGATGATGATGGACGCCTGGTTGAGCTCGGACGTCGTCCAGATCGACAGCACCGTGACGTACAGGTCGCTCCACGCCGCCTCGCCGAGCAGCGTGCGCCACCGCTTCATCAGCGTCTCGATGCCGGTGATCTGCGCGGTGGCGGCGAAGGTCATGTTGACGCGGATCGACGGGTAGACGGTCGCGGCGAACCGGTTGTACGCCACCATGTCGAAGGACTGCGCCTTGACGATGGTGTCGATGAACTTGATGGCCTCCGACAGGATCTTGGTGCAGGAGTTCTCCAGATCCAGCGGGAGGTTCGCGGTGGGCAGCTTCGTGTACGCCGAGTTCAGCGTGGTCCGGAAGCTGTTCAGCGGAGTGATCCACCCCTTGTCGCCCGGGGTCTTGAACGCGACCATGTCCAGGTCGTGCGGGTCGATGCGGGCCGAGTTGGGGATGTTCGGCACCTGGTCGCTGAGGTAGGCGGCGATCACCGAGTAGATGCCCAGCGGAACGTGGGCGATGGACTTGGCCAGTTCGAAGTACTCCGGAACCGGGTCGACCGTCTCGACCTGGACTCCGTTGTTGATGAGGGTGAAGCGTCCGCCGACCGCGTTGTTCTGGACGACGATCACCGGGCTGAGGTGCTTGACCAGCTCGGCCTTGAGAGACGCGTAGTTGGCGCGCATCCCGGCGTTGACGTTGCGGATCGCGTCCCGAGCCGCTTTCTCGTCGGTCGCGGCCGGCGCGGCCGACGCACTGGTGGCCGCCTGGGTCTGGGTGAGGAAGGTGGCCGCCCCTGCTGCCGAAACGGTACCCAGAAATCCTCTACGAGTTGCCATGCCCCGTCTTTCCATGTGAGTTCGGTGTTCCGTGGGG
>NZ_JODT01000046.1 GCF_000720835.1 Streptomyces achromogenes subsp. achromogenes
CACCACCTACACCCCCCTACGCTTCCCAGGCCAGTACTACGACCCCGAAACCGGCCTCCACTACAACTACTTCCGCCACTACGACCCCGAAACAGCCCGATACCTCACTCCTGATCCTCTGGGTTTGGCTCCAGCACCGAACTCTGCCTCTTACGTCCATAATCCCCTGGCGTGGTCCGATCCGCTGGGGCTCGCTCCACGGTGCTTGAATGTGGCCGGTAAGGAGGGGAAGGACAGCAACGAGAACTTCACCTCTGGATCGGCAGATGGGGAGAGACTCGCCAACCAATTGCGGCACGAATCCGCAAACTCCCTGTTCACCGAGAGCGGGTTGCTCACGCCTGAGGCCATCGCCGAGTCGCGGCTCGCCATGCCGGCAGAAAGGCTCAACAACCCGATCCTCCCTAAGCTTATGACCGCAGATGGCAGCAACTTGAGCGACTGGGGTAAATACTCAACAGCCACCCATAACTCACCCTACGGCGACTTCCAGGTACATTTCTACTACAACCCCAAGACGGGTAGAATCCTGAATTGGGACTACAAGGTCGTCACGAATAGAAGGTGATGAGATGCGCGTTCGCTTTTTGATGGAAAAGGCCGAACAGGCAGGCGCCAAACAAGGGGTGGCAGCCCTGCGAGACGGCACCGAATACATTGTGCTAGAGGTTTTCTTCTCCGGTGGGGGAGACAGTTTTTTTCGCATCGATTTCACCCAGGGCGAAGATTCTGCTCTTTTCAACAGCGAGGCCTTCGTAGTCACTTCACCCAGAATTCCCGAGAATTGGATGATGTTTCCGTCGGGAGGCCGGAGCTTCACTTTGTGTCCGGAATCCTGGAGTCGCCCTGGCTTCTGGGAGTCATACTATGACCACGATCCGCAGGCTCTCGCTCTTTACGAGGAGGAGCGGCGAGCGATCATGGAGTCCTCTTAACTTCATGAGTCTGATCGTTCGCCGGCGTCAATGAAGAACTAAAGGAACTCCTACTCGTCACCGAAGACAGGGCATCCCGCCGGTCGAGGCTCGCCGGTACCCTAGGGCCGCAACGGCCGGGAAGAGGAGCGGAAGGTTTCATGTCGTTCGGGCCGCCCCCTGCGGGCTTTTCTCCTGCCTCAGCCCCCGCCTGGACTCCTCCGTCGGAGATCGAGCAGGCTCTGTTCGAGGCCAAGGTGCGGGGGAACTGGGTGGCGTACTTCGCGGCGCTGGCGCAGACGCGGTTGTTCTTCGAGATAGAGAAGGGTGGGGCGGATGCCTCGCCCAGGGCTACGTACGCCGTGTTCGGGTACGACCCCCGGGTCGCCGGTGGGCGGATCTGGGCCGTGTACACCGAGGGCATGCTGCCCGCGCCGGAGCCTCATCGGGTGTTCGACTGGAACAACCTGGAGTGGCTCGCCAAGGTCTGGCAGCCGACCGACCCGCCGATGATCGTCGTCAACCCGGGAAGCCCCTGCGAGGCGTTCCTGCCGTCCGCCCCGCCGCAGTCCGCGGCCTGGGCGCAGTACGGAGAACAAGCCCCGCCGCGGGACCGGTCGATGCGGCTGCGCACCCTTCGCGTCGGCGGCCCCCTGCACGGCCCGGTCGCCCACGGGCTCGCCTGCGGCGCCCTCCTGTGCGTCAACAACGGCTCCTTCTGGAACGGCATCGCCTGGCACGGCACCGGCTATCCGGACGAGCGGAAACGGCTGAACGAGTGGTGGGGCATCACCACCCGCGAGCAGTGGCAGTACTACCTCCGCGAGCTCCTCGCCTGCGAACAGCACAGCTCCGTCTGGGACTTCGCCCTCGGTCTGCGCCGCACCATCGCCCGCGACTTCGGCGGCCACGTCGACGTCGGCTACTGGCGCCAGGCCGCCGCCAACGTCATCCGCGCCAGGTCCGAGGGCTCGGTCGTGGTCGGCGAGGACGGGGTCACCAAGACCGAACCCCGGCCCGCGTCCGAGGTGGAGGCCCAGATCGAGGGCGTACAGCGGCTCATCGGGCGCATCACCCGCTACGAGGCCCGGATGCGCGCCGACGGGGTGCTCGCCGGCAACCAGTACGTTTCGTCCGTCGACGCCTGGGACCTCGGCCGCGCCTCGAAGATGGCCCGGTGGGGGCTGGGCGCCCGCCTCGGCACGCTCAAGGAGGCCGAGACCGCCGTCCTCCAGGCCGGCCGGGCCGCCGCCCTGTCCTACAAGTCCTGGCAGGACTTCTCCGCCGGCTACATCCTGGGCCGCTGCCTGCACTTCGACGACGAGGAGTTCGGGGACTGGTACCAGAACATGGTCGAGGCGCATCGCATCCTGATGTCCGACCCCGGCAGCCCGTGGCTCACGATTCCGTTCCGGTGACGGTCATCCGGGCGGCGGGCGAGTCATGAACATATCCGTCCGCGACTCTCCTCCAAGGACCGAGGCCCCCGGCCGGTTTCCGTCGAGTCCCCGTTCGTGTACTTGACCTGTTCATGCCCGGCCCCCACCATGAGCGCCAACCCGCACAGCGAACCCACAGGGAGCCTCACGAACGGCCTCCTCGGAGGTTCGTGACCGCACGTCGCACGGGAACACCCACTCCAACCCCCACAGGGAGCGTTCATGCGACTTCGCAGACGGACCGCCGCGCTCGGTGCGCTGCTGGCCCTCGCGCTCGCCGCGCCGGTCTCGGCCGGGCTCGACCAGGCCGGCGCCGACAGTGTGCGCAGGGTCCCAGCGGCCGACGACGACATCCGGCAGTACGAGATCCATCAGCGCACCACACCCGTGACCCGTACGGCCATCCAGGCGGCCGGTGTCACCGTCGACGAGGCCGACGAGGAGAGCGTCGTCGTGTCCGGGCGGGCGGAGCAGGCCGAGAAGCTGCGCCGGATGGGGTACGACGTGCAGCCCGTGGGGGCCGCTCCCCAGCGCGGGCAGGCCCGGCTCTACGACTTCCCCAGCGCCGACTCGAAGTACCACAACTACGCCGAGGCGAACGCCGAGATCGATCAGCGGCTCGCCGCCTACCCGGGCATCATGAACAAGCGGGTGATCGGGAAGTCGTACCAAGGGCGGGACATCATCGCCATCAAGGTCAGCGACAACGTCGGCACCGACGAGAACGAGCCCGAGGTGCTGTTCACCGCGCACCAGCACGCCCGGGAGCACCTCACCGTGGAGATGGCCCTCTACCTGCTGCGCGAACTCGGCGCGGGGTACGGGTCCGACTCGCGGATCACGAATCTGGTCAACAGCCGGGAGATCTGGATCGTGCCCGATCTGAACCCGGACGGCGGCGAGTACGACATCGCCAGCGGGTCGTACCGGTCGTGGCGGAAGAATCGGCAGCCCAACTCCGGTTCCTCCTACGTCGGGACCGACCTCAACCGGAACTGGAACTACAAGTGGGGCTGCTGCGGCGGTTCGTCGGGGTCCACGTCGTCCGAGACCTACCGCGGGTCCGCCGCCGAGTCCGCGCCCGAGGTGAAGGTCGTCGCCGACTTCGTGCGCGGCCGGGTCGTCGGCGGCAAGCAGCAGATCACGGCCGGGATCGACTTCCACACCTACAGCGAGCTGGTGTTGTGGCCGTTCGGCTGGACCTACGCGGACACCGCCACCGGGATGACCGCCGACGACGCCGCCGCGTTCCAGGCCGTCGGGCGGAAGATGGCCGCCAGCAACGGCTACACCGCCGAGCAGTCCAGCGACCTGTACATCACGGACGGGACGATCGACGACTACCTGTGGGGTACGCAGAAGATCTTCAGCTACACCTTCGAGATGTACCCGACGTCGTCGTCCGGGGGCGGGTTCTACCCGCCCGACGAAGTCATCGAGCGGGAGACCTCCCGGAACAAGGACGCCGTGTTGCAGCTGCTGGAGAACGCCGACTGTATGTACCGGTCGATCGGCAAGGCCGCCCAGTACTGCTCCTGACGGCTACGCCTCCTCGAAGTAGGCGTCGAGCACCGCGTCCAGCCGCTCGTCCCACTCCTTGAAGCGCGCCCTGGCCGGCGCCTCGATCTCGATCGGGAACCAGCGTCGGTCAGGGGTGTGCACGGTGACGGTGTACCGCTTGCCGAAGCGGGCCGTCTCCGTCTCCACCGCCGCGATCTCGTCCCAGCGGAACTCGCAGGCCTCCTCGTCCAGGCTGAGGCGGACGCCCCTGCGGTCCGCGACGATCCGCGCCCGGCGGTCCGCCGCCTCGAAGACCGGTCCGCCGTCCGCCGGTTCCCCGGCGGGTTCCTCCGCGGACTCGTCGGCCGACTCGTCGGCGGGCTCTTCGGCGGATTCCTCGAGGGCCTCCTCGGTGTCGTCCGGCGCCACGTCCTCCCGCGGCCCCGACGGCTCCTTGGACACCGGACCCGCCTCGGCCGGCGTCGGAGGCGTGATCCCCGGTACGAAGGCCGGGTCGAAACCGGCACCCAACACCGGCTCGACCTTCAACGGCTCGGCCTTGGGCGGCTCTCCGGCCCCGGTCGGCTTGCTGCTCGATCCTATGCGCTGCTCCACGGCGGCAGTATGGACGACTTCCCTGTGCCGTAACCAGTCAGCCCACGAACACGCCATGGAACCGGTCAGCTCACGAACACCCCGGCCACCGCCGCCACCGCGAACCCCGCCAGCGACAACACCGACTCCAGCACCGTCCAACTGCGCAGCGTGTCCCGTTCGCTGATGCCGAAGTACTTGGCCACCATCCAGAAGCCGCCGTCGTTGACGTGCGAGGCGAAGATGGAGCCCGCCGAGATGGCCATGATGACGAGCGCGGCGAACGCCTGCGAGTGCCGGCCCTCCGCCAGCAGCGGGGCCACGATGCCCGCCGTCGTCACGATCGCCACCGTCGCCGAGCCCTGGGCCACCCGCAGGACGAGCGCGATCAGGTAGGCGAGGACGATCACCGGCAGGCCGACGCCGTGGAAGGTGTCCGACAGGGCCTGGGCGACGCCGCCGGCCTTCAGTACGGCGCCGAAGATCCCGCCCGCGCCGACCACCAGCAGGATGTTGCCGACCGGCTTCAGGGAGGCGGTCGACACCGCCTCCAGCGACTTGCGCGACCAGCCGCGGCGGATGCCGAGGAGATAGTAGGCGAGCAGCAGCGCGAGGGTGAGCGCCACGAAGGGGTTGCCGAAGAACTCCAGGACCGAGCGCGTCGGAGAGGGGTCCAGGGCGATCGAGGAGAACGTGGCCGCCAGGATCAGCAGCAGGGGGGTGCCGATGATGGTCAGGACCGTGGCCAGGGGTACGGGGGTCTCCCTCGGTGTGACGCCCTGCGCGCGCTGCTCGGCCGCCACCGCCCGCTTCGCCTCCTCGGCCGCCTCCGCCATGTCCTGCGGTACGGGGACGAAGATCCGCTTCCCGGCCCAGGCGGCGTACGCCCAGGCGGCCAGTACGGCGGGCAGGCCGCAGACGATGCCCATGAGGACGACCCAGCCGAGCTGGACGTGCAGCAGTCCGGCGGCGGCGACCGGGCCGGGGTGCGGCGGCAGGAAGGCGTGGGTCATGGACAGGCCGGCGAGCAGCGGGAGGCAGTAGAGCAGCACCGACTTGCCGGATCGTTTCGCTGCCGCGTAGACGAGGGGCGCGAGGACGAAGATGCCCACGTCGAAGAAGACCGGGATGCCGAACAGCAGGCCGGTCAGGCCCATGGCGAGGGGGGCCCGCCGCTCGCCGAACAGGGCCAGCAGGCGCGCGGCCAGCACCTCGGCGCCGCCGCTGACTTCGAGGATCGCGCCGAGCATCGTGCCGAGGCCGATGATGATGGCGACGTGGCCGAGGATGCCGCCCATGCCGGACTCGACGGTGGAGACGGCGTCGGAGCGCTGGACGGTGCCGAAGAGTTCGGTGACCGAGAGGCCGGCCAGCAGGCCGACGGCTATGGAGACGGCGAGGAGGGCCACGAAGGGCTGGAGCCGGACCTTGATGATCAGGAAGAGCAGCAGGGCCATGCCCAGGGCGGCGACCGTGAGCAGGCCGGGTGTGCCGTCGATGAGGAGGAGCAGTCCTCCGGTGTGGGGTGGCGCGGCGGGGGCGGGCGCGGCGAGCGAAAAGGGCAGCGGAAAGGACATACGGGGGTCCTCTTCGTAAGTGCATGGTGCTTTCGGGCAGGGGGGAGCGCGGCACGGCACCCCGGGGAGTGCCGTGCCGTGCGGGCGTACGTGCGGAAAGGAGGAGCCGGCGGGCGTCAGCCGAGTACGGCGAGCGCGTCGATCTCGATGAGGAGGCCGGCCGGCAGACCGACGTAGACCGTCGTGCGGGCGGCGGGCGGCTGGGTCAGGCCCTGTTCCTCGAAGTAGGCGTTGTAGAGGTCGTTCATCTCGGCGAAGTGGTCCACGTCCGTGAGGTAGACGCGGATCATCATCACGTCGTCCCAGGTCGCGCCGCCCTCCTCCAGGATCGCCTTGACGTTGGCGAGGGTCTGGAGGGTCTGCTCGCGCAGGGTGGGGCCGGCCGGCGTCGGGGGCTTGCCCTCCTCGGCGGGCAGGAAGCCGACCTGGCCGGCGACCTGGAGGATGTTGCCCTTCTTCACGCCGTGCGAGAACTTCGCGGGCGGGGTGGTGTGGGTCTTCGGGGTGAGCGCGGTCTTCTCGGTCATGCGGGGGTGCCCTTCACTGGCGTTCTTCCGGAGTACTCGCCGCTGATGGCGTCCGCCGTGCGGCGGACCAGCGGGAGCAGGCTGAGGAGTTCCTCGGCGGTGACGACCACGTTCGGCGCGGAGACCGACATGGCGGCGACCACCCGGCCGTCGGCGCCGCGCACGGGGGCGGCGACGCAGTTGATGGACTCCTCGTGGCCACCGAGGTCGGTGGCCCAGCCCTGTTCGCGCACCGTGGCCAGTTCCTTCAGGAAGGCCTCGGCGTTGGGGGTCGAACGGGCCGTGTACAGCGGGTAGTCGAGCTGCTCGGCGAGGGCGCGGCGCTCGGGTTCGGGCAGGTCGGCGAGGAGCAGCTTGGCGACGGCGGCGACGGTGATGGCCACCGGCTTGCCGATCCGGGAGTACATGCGGACCGGGTAGCGGCTCTCCACCTTGTCGATGTACAGCACCTCGTTCTCCTCGTACACGGCGAGGTGGACGGTGTGTCCGCACTGTTCGTTGAGCCGTACGAGGTGGGGGTGGGCGATCTCGCGGATGTCGAGGTTCTCCATCGCCTCCTGGGCGAGGGCGAAGAGCCGGGCGCCGAGGCGGTAGCGCTGGTCGGACTGGCGGTAGACCAGGCCGTGTTCGTGCAGGGTGCGCAGCAGGCGCAGCGCGGTGGACTTGTGCACGCCCAGGCGGTCGGCGACCTGCCCCAGGTCGGCGGGGCCCTCGGCGAGCAGCGGCAGGATGCTCAGGGCGCGGTCGACGGTCTGACTCATGGGATGTTCGCCTCCTCCTCGGCCTGCTCGGCTCGTGTCCAGCCGGGGCCGAGTCGAAGTCTCCCCCATGCGTCGTCGTCCAGGGCGGCGAGGCGGTCGGCGTGGTCGCGGGCGGGGGGCGCCGCCAGGTCGCCGGGGGTGGTGAGGGCGGCGGCGGCGAAGAGGTGGCCGTGCTTCAGGCGGGCCTCGACGGGCAGTCCGCGCAGGGTGGCGGAGAGGAAGCCGGCGGCGAAGGCGTCCCCGGCGCCGGTGGTGGCCACGACGGCGGTGCGCAGGGCGGGCTGGAAGGTGCCGTCGGGCCGGTCCCGGGTGAAGGCGGTGGCGCCGCGCGCCCCCTCCTTGACGACCAGCACGCGCGGCTCGGGCAGCAGCCGGCGGACGGCGGCCGGTCCGCCGGTGGTCCCCCAGGCGTGGGCCGCCTCGTCCTCGCCGACGAACACGATGTCCGCGCGCCGGGCCAGCTCCAGCAGCACGCCGGCGCCCTCGCCGTCCCGCCACAGCCCCGGCCGGTGGTTGACGTCGAAGGACACCGGCGGGCGCCCGGGGCCGGGAGCCGTCAGCTCGTACAGCAGCTCCCGGCACCGCGCCGACAGCGCGGCCGTGATCCCGGTCAGGTGCAGCACCCGGGCCGCGCGGACCGCCGCCAGGTCCACGTTCCGTACGGACATCGCGGAGGCGGCCGAGCCGGCCCGGTAGTACGCCACCTCGTGCGCGCCCGTCCCCCGGTCGCCGGCGGTGCGGAAGTACACGCCGGTGGGCCGGCCGGGATCGCGGCGGACGGCGGTGACGTCGACGCCGTACCCGGCGATCCGTTCCACCAGGTGGTCGCCGAAGCCGTCCGCGCCGACCCGGCTGACCCAGCGGGCCGTGTGCCCGAAGGCGGCCAGGGCGCACACCACGTTGGACTCGGCGCCGCCGATGGCCCGGTGGAAGGAGGGGACGTCGGCGAGGCGGCCGGGGCGGCTGGGCAGGAAGGTGACCATGGACTCGCCGAGCGCCACCACGTCCGCGTCCGGGACGGGCCGCGGGGGCGCGACGACCGAGGCGTAAGCAGCGTCGTTGATGATGACTCCTGTCGATCGCCAGGGCGACGGATCCGTTGACCCGGTGTTCGGCGAGATGCTAGACACCAGTAAGCACTAGACGCAATGGTTGTTGCAGAGAATGCAACGCCTGAGAGGGGCTCCATGGGCACCGAAGCGCTCACCCGCCTCGCCGAGGAACACGTCGACCACCGCTTCAAGGGCCTCCCGCCGGACGCCTACGGCCTGACCGTCGCCGAGCTGGCCGCCCAGCGCCGCAATCTCTTCCACGACGGCGACCGGGACGGTGGCGGCTTCACCACCCCGGTCCTCGCGCTGTCCGCCGAGCGCCTGGCGCACAACCTCGCGCTGATGGAGACCTACACCGCCCGGCACGGCCTGGCCTTCGCCCCGCACGGCAAGACCTCCATGGCCCCGCAGCTCTTCCAGCGCCAGATCGAGCACGGCGCCTGGGGGATCACGCTCGCGGTGCCCCACCAGGTGCGCGTCGCCCGGGCCTTCGGCGTCCCGCGGATCTTTCTCGCCAACGAGCTGGTGGACGCCCCCGCCCTGCGCTGGATCGCCGCCGAGCTGGCCGCCGACCCGGACTTCCGGCTCGTCACCTACGTCGACTCCGTGCGCGGGGTGGAGCTGATGGACGCGGCCCTCGCCGGCGCGGCCCGCCCGGTGGACGTCGTGATCGAGCTGGGCGCGGGCGACGGGGCACGCACGGGGGTGCGTACGGAGGCGGAGGCCGGGAAGGTCGCCGCCGCCGTGGCCGCCGTACCGACCCTGCGCCTGGTCGGCGTGGCGGGGTACGAGGGCGAGGTGCCGAAGGCCGACCCCGAGCGGGTGCGGTCGTATCTGCGGCGGCTGGTGGCGCTGGCCGCCGCGCTGGACGGGGCCGGACGGTTCGGCGAGGCCGACGAGATCGTGGTGAGCGCGGGCGGCAGCGCCTGGTTCGACGCGGTCGCCGACGTCTTCGCCGGGATCCCCGGACTGTCCCGGCCGGTGCTGAAGCTGCTGCGCTCCGGCGCGTACGTCTCGCACGACGACGGGCACTACCACCGGCTCACCCCGTTCGGCCGGGTCCCCGAGGAGGGCGCGCTGGAGCCCGCCTTCCGGCTGTGGGCGCAGGTCGTCTCCCGGCCGACCGCCGAGCAGGCCTTCGCCAACGCGGGCAAGCGCGACGCGGCCTACGACCTGGACCTGCCGACCGCCCAGGTGGTACGCCGGGGCGGGGAGGAGCGCCCGGCCGCCGGCATCACCGTCACCGGGCTGTCCGACCAGCACACCTGGCTGCGCACCGATCCGGAGGCGGATGTCGAGGTGGGCGACTGGATCGGCTTCGGCCTGTCCCACCCGTGCACGTCCTTCGACAAGTGGCAGCTGATCCCGGTGGCCGAGGCGGACGGCACGGTCGTGGACTACATCCGTACGTTCTTCTAGGAGGCCCGCGTGGAGGACCTGGTCATCCGGGACGCCGACGTCATCGACGGCAGCGGGGCGGACGCGTACCGCGCCGATGTCGTGATCGACGCCGGCCGCATCGTCTCGATCGTCAAGGAGGCCGCCGCCGCGGGCTGCCAGCGCCCGCGCGCCACGCGGGAGATCGACGCGGAGGGCCTGGTCCTCTCCCCCGGCTTCATCGACATGCACGCCCACTCCGACCTGGCCCTGCTGCGCGACCCCGACCACAGCGCGAAGGCCGCGCAGGGGGTCACGCTGGAGGTCCTCGGCCAGGACGGGCTGTCGTACGCCCCGGTGGACGACCGCACGCTGGAGGAGGTGCGGCGGGCGATCACCGGGTGGAACGGGTACGGCGACGACATCGACTTCGACTGGCGGTCGGTGGGCGGGTACCTGGACCGGCTGGACCGCGGCATCGCGGTGAACGCGGCCTACCTGATCCCGCAGGGCACGGTCCGGGCGCTCGTGGTCGGCTGGGAGGATCGCGCGGCCACCCCCGAGGAACTGGACCGGATGCGGCGGCTGGTCGCGGAGGGGCTGGAGCAGGGCGCGGTGGGCCTGTCGTCGGGGCTGACGTACACCCCGGGCATGTACGCGCGCGACGCCGAACTGACCGAGCTGTGCCGGGTGGTGGGCTCCTACGGCGGCTACTACTGCCCGCACCACCGCTCCTACGGCGCCGGGGCGCTGGAGGCGTACGCCGAGATGGTCGCCCTCGCCCGGGAGGCGGACTGCCCGCTGCACCTCGCGCACGCGACGATGAACTTCGGCGTCAACAGGGGGCGGGCGCCGGAGCTGCTGGCGCTGCTGGACCGGGCCCTGGACGCGGGCGCGGACATCACCCTGGACACCTACCCCTACACCCCCGGCTGCACCACCCTCGCCGCGCTGCTGCCGAGCTGGGCGAGCGAGGGCGGCCCCGAGGAGGTCCTGGCCCGGCTCACCGACCCGGCGACGGCCGCGCGGATCCGGCACGACCTGGAGGTCACCGGCTCGGACGGCTGCCACGGCGTACCGGTGGAGTGGGAGACGATCGAGATCTCCGGGGTGGGCGACCCGGCCCTCGGGGAGTTCGTGGGCCGTACCGTCCGGGAGTCGGCGGACCTGCGCGGCGAGGCCCCCTGGGACACGGCCCGCCGGCTGCTGGTACGGGACCGGCTCGGTACGACGATCCTCCAGCACGTGGGCCACGAGGAGAACGTCCGCGCGATCATGCGGCACCGCGCGCACACCGGCGGCTCCGACGGCATCCTGCGCGGCAGCAAGCCGCACCCGCGGGCGTACGGCACGTTCCCGCGCTACCTCGGCCACTACGTCCGGGAGTTGGGGGTGCTGACGCTGGAGGAGTGCGTGGCCCGCCTCACCTCCCGGCCGGCGGCGCGGCTGCGGCTGCCGGACCGCGGGCTGGTGCGCGAGGGGTACCGGGCCGACCTGGTGCTGTTCGACCCCCAGACGGTCGCGGCGGGCGCCACCTTCGCCGAGCCGCGCCGACTGCCGACCGGGATCCCGTACGTGCTGGTCGACGGCCGGTTCGTCATCGAGGACGGCCGGCGGACGGATGCCCTGCCGGGCCGGTCCGTCCGCCGTACACCGCTGTGAACCGTGCTTACGGCTTGGGCAGCGTGCAACCGGCCGCGCTCAGGTTGAGCTTGTTGCCGGTGGTGAAGCAGGCCGGGATGTTGTAGGTCTCCTGGGCGTAGTTGATGCCCTGGCGGACGGTGACGTTGCCGCTGGCGTCGACCTCGCACGGGTTGTTCACCGTGCACCGCTCGCCGTCCTCGTTGCCGGTGTTGTTGACGGCGACCACCTTGCCGGTGGTGGCGTCTATCACCGGGGAGCCCGAGGTGCCGCCGATGGTGTTGCAGGCGGAGGTGTAGCGGACCGAGTCCTTGAAGGTCCAGTCGCCCTCCTTCAGCCGGTACACGAACCCGTCGACGTTGCAGCTGTAGATCCGCTTCCAGTAGCCCGAGACCACCTTGATGGCGGTGCCGGCCACCGGGTGGGTGTCCTGCACGGTGAGCGGGCTGATGCCGTACGAGCTCTTGATCGCCGCGTACGTGGTGGTGGTGCGGTAGATCGTGACGTCCGTGTCGGTCATGGTCGAGTACACGACCTGGTTGGCACGGAGGGTGGCGATCTTGGTGCCAGCGGAGTTCAGCAGGCCGAAGGTACGGCTGGAGGACTGGCCGGTGATGACCTGGCCGGCGCTCGGCATGCCGGTCTCCAGGCAGTGGCCGTTGGTCAGCACGAGGGCCGGGTCGGTGTCGGCGGAGCCGGGGAAGCGGATCACGGAGCCGGAGCAGTTGCTGAGCGAGACGGTGCCGGCGAAGTCGACGGTGACCGCCGCGGACTTGGCGGCCTTGGCAGAGTGCGGGGCGGCGGTCTGCGGGGCGGCCAGCGCCGGGGTGGCGCCCAGGCCGATGGTCGCCACGGCCGAGAGCGCGGCAAGGAGAGGCTTGTTCACGTGGGGGTCCCCTCTTACGACGGGGGCGACCGGAGGTCTTCCGGCCGCCCACACGGTTGTCATGCGCATTGTCGACAGCGCGGAGGGGCGGGGACAAGAAGCCACGACAGGTCATAGGGGTTTCCCTCGGGCCGCGCGCGAGAGGTTTGCCCCGGCCGTGTGACGGAGCATCACGTCGGGTGGAGCAGGCGGCCGGTTCACTTCCGGCGCGACTTGGTGACGACGGCTCCGGGCACGCCGGCAGCCTCGCTCGCTTCCGTCAGCGAGGCCACCTCGGGGTGCCGTGGCCACGGTGGCGGCCGCCCGGGCGGTAGGACGGCGAGGCGGTGGGCGAGGTCGTGGCCGTGGGGACGGCGGGCCGGGTGGCAACGGGCGCGGTGGTGGTCGGCCGGCTGCTGTCCGGGCCGCTCGCGGGAGTGCTCGGGCGCGGGACGGCGGGGCGGATGGCCGTACCGGACGGCGCGGCCGCGGCGGGGCGGGTCGCGGTGGCCGGGGCCGACACGGGCGGCGCGGTGGTGGGCGTCGCCCCGTCGGCCGCCCCCTCGCCCTCGCCTTCGCCACTTGTTCCGCCGCCGTGCGTCGCGTGAGTGTCGGCGATCCGGCCGCCGCCGGCGGGGCGGGACCCGTCCGGGGAGCCGGAGCCGGACAGCGCGGCGATCACCGCGACCGTGCCGGCCACCGCCGCGAGGGCGCCGCCGGCGACCATCACCCGCCGGCGCCCGCCCGCGCGCCGCCGCGCCCGCACGCGCCCGGCCCGGCGCGCCCGGGCCCGTGAAGGCACCGGTGGCACCGGCGGCGCGGGCTCGGCCGGCCCGTCGGGCAGCCCGGCCACCGGAGGCAGCTCGCGTGTCGCGTCGTAGTCGTTCTGCCAGCCGTGCGCGGCGGCCGGGTCGGCGTACTGCTCGTACGCGGGGGCCGGAGCCGGCAGCGGGTGGTACACGTTCGGCCGGACACCGGGCGTGTCGTCCGCCGCCCGCGGCACGTGCGCCGCCGCCTCGTACTCCCGTTCCGTGGACATGTCAGCGGATTCTAGGGACGCAAGGCCCGCGGAGGACATTCGGCGGCGCTTTCCGGGCAACCTCGCGTCCCAGGTGGTGGAAAACACCGCCCACGAGCCACGAGGGGGCCGTAAGCTCGCGGACATGCAGGTGATCCAGTCGACCAAGCTCGCCAACGTCTGTTACGAGATCCGGGGCCCGGTTCTCGAGGAGGCCATGCGGCTGGAGGCGGCGGGCCACCGCATCCTCAAGCTCAACACCGGCAACCCGGCCGCCTTCGGCTTCGAGTGCCCCCCGGAGATCCTGGAGGACATCCTCCGCAACGTCTCCACGGCGCACGGCTACGGCGACGCCAAGGGCCTGCTCGCCGCCCGCCGCGCGGTCGTGATGCACAACCAGACCATCGGCATCGAGACGGACGTCGAGCACGTCTTCATCGGCAACGGCGTCTCCGAGCTGATCGTGATGGCGATGCAGGCCCTGCTGGACGACGGCGACGAGGTCCTGGTGCCGGCCCCGGACTATCCGCTGTGGACGGCGGCCGTCTCCCTGTCCGGGGGGACGGCGGTGCACTACCGCTGCGACGAGCAGTCCGACTGGATGCCCGACCTGGCCGACATCGAGCGCAAGGTCACCGACCGCACCAAGGCGATCGTCATCATCAACCCGAACAACCCCACGGGCGCGGTGTACGACGAAGAGGTGCTCAAGGGGCTGACGGACATCGCCCGCCGGCACAACCTGCTGGTCTGCTCGGACGAGATCTACGACAAGATCCTCTACGACGGCACCACGCACACCCCGACCGCGAAGGTCGCCCCCGATCTGCTCACCCTCACCTTCAACGGCATGTCGAAGGCGTACCGGGTGGCCGGCTACCGCGTCGGCTGGATGGCGGTCTCCGGCCCGCGCGCCCACGCCGACTCCTACATCGAGGGCCTGACGATCCTGGCGAACATGCGGCTGTGCGCCAACATGCCGGGGCAGCACGGGGTGGTCGCCGCGCTCGGCGGACGCCAGTCGATCAACGACCTGGTGCTGCCGGGCGGGCGGCTGAAGGAGCAGATGGACGTCGCCTACGACCTGCTCACCTCGATCCCGGGCGTCAGCTGCGTGCGGCCCAAGGGCGCGCTGTACCTCTTCCCCCGGCTGGACCCGAAGGTCTTCAAGGTCAAGGACGACCGGCAGCTGGTCCTGGACCTGCTGCGGCAGGAAAAGATCATGGTCGTCCACGGCACCGGCTTCAACTGGCCGGAGCCCGATCACTTCCGGGTGGTGACCCTGCCGACGGTGGGCGATCTCCGGGACGCCGTCACCCGTATCGGCACCTTCCTGGACGGATACGGCCAGCCGTAGTCGACGGACCGCATTCCGTGACTCGACTCAACTTTAGACGAAATCCAATGTAGGATGGCTTCCTGTCACCGCACAGGAGGCCATCCCCATGTACGAACCGATCCGCTCCAAGTCGGTCCACAGCACGATGGCCGGCACCCCCTGCGACTTCCCCCACCGGTCGCGCGAGGAGGAGCTGGACATCCAGCTCGCCGGACACCTCGCCGCACTGCTCGCGGTCACCGACGAACTGCGCGCCCTGGCTCCGTCCGCCGACCTGGACACCGCCGCGGAACGCCTCGCGGCCCAGGTGGCCCGGCTGCGCGGCGGTCGTACGCCGCTGCGCGCGGCACCGGCCACGGCTGGCGACCCGGCCGCACTGCACCGGCGGGCGCACACCCTCGCCGGACGCGCCCTCGTGGTCGCCGCCTCCCGCGCGGACACCGCGGCGGCGATCCTCGCGGCCGAGCGGATGGACGCCCACGCCGCCGCCGGGGCCGACCCGAAGACGCTCAGCCCGGCCCACTGACCCCGCCGAGGGGTCCCCCTGTCGGCCCCGGTCCGCGCGCACCCGCAGCGACGCGCGGACCGGGCGCCATCCATCCCGCCGGCCCCGGCCGGCACCGCACGCGAAGACCCGGGGCCCCGCACGCCGTTGTGCGGGGCCCCGGGCGGGTGGTCACCGCGGCCGGTCGTGACGATCGCTGGTCAGGGCACATCCGGACCGGCCGCGGAGTCTTTCGGGTACGGGCCTCAGCCCAGGCGCTCGACCAGCGCGTGGTACTGGTCCCACAGCTCCTTCGGGGTGTGGTCGCCGAAGGTGTTCAGGTGCCCGGGGACCAGGGCGGCCTCCTCGCGCCAGACGTCCTTGTCCACGGTGAGCAGGAAGTCCAGGTCGGTCTCGGGCAGTTCGAGCCCGTCGGTGTCCAGCGCGCCCTTGGCCGGCAGGATGCCGATCGGGGTCTCGACGCCCTCGGCCCTGCCCTCCAGCCGCTCCACGATCCACTTCAGGACGCGGGAGTTCTCGCCGAAGCCCGGCCAGACGAACCGGCCCTCGTCGTCCTTGCGGAACCAGTTGACGTAGTAGATCTTCGGCAGCTTGGACTGGTCCTTGTCCTTGGCCACGTCGATCCAGTGGGCCATGTAGTCGCCCATGTTGTAGCCGCAGAACGGGAGCATGGCGAACGGGTCGCGGCGCAGCTCGCCGACCTTGCCCTCGGCCGCCGCGGTCTTCTCGGAGGCCACGTTGGCGCCGAGGAAGACGCCGTGGTTCCAGTCGAAGGACTCCGTCACCAGCGGCACGGCGGTGGCCCGGCGGCCGCCGAAGAGGATCGCGGAGATCGGCACGCCCTTGGGGTCCTCCCACTCGGGCGCGATGATCGGGCACTGCGCGGCCGGCACGGTGAAGCGGGCGTTGGGGTGGGCGGCGGGCTCGGCGGACCCGGGGGTCCAGTCGCGGCCCTTCCAGTCGGTGAGGTGGGCCGGGGCCTCCTCGGTCATGCCCTCCCACCACACGTCGCCGTCGTCGGTGAGCGCGACGTTGGTGAAGACGGCGTTGCCCCACAGGGTCTTCATCGCGTTGGCGTTGGTGTGCTCGCCGGTGCCGGGCGCGACACCGAAGAAGCCCGCCTCGGGGTTGATCGCGTACAGCCGGCCGTCCTCGCCGAACCGCATCCAGGCGATGTCGTCGCCGACGGTCTCCACCGTCCAGCCGGAGATCGTGGGCTCCAGCATGGCGAGGTTGGTCTTGCCGCAGGCGGAGGGGAAGGCGGCGGCGACGTACTTGGCCTCGCCCTGCGGCGGGGTGAGCTTCAGGATCAGCATGTGCTCGGCCAGCCAGCCCTCGTCACGGGCCATGACCGAGGCGATACGCAGCGCGTAGCACTTCTTGCCGAGCAGCGCGTTGCCGCCGTAGCCGGAGCCGTAGGACCAGATCTCGCGGGTCTCGGGGAAGTGCGAGATGTACTTGGTCTGGTTGCAGGGCCAGGGGACGTCCTCCTGGCCCGGCTCCAGCGGGGCGCCCAGCGTGTGCACGGCCTTGACGAAGAAGCCCTCCTCGCCCAGCTCGTCCAGGACGGCCTGGCCCATGCGCGTCATCGTGCGCATCGAGACGGCCACGTAGGCGGAGTCGGTGATCTCCACGCCCAGCGCGGACAGCGGGGAGCCGAGCGGGCCCATGCAGAACGGGACGACGTACATCGTCCGTCCCCGCATCGAGCCCCGGAACAGGCCCTGGTCGCCGGTGAAGATCTCCCGCATCTCGGCGGGGGCCTTCCAGTGGTTGGTCGGGCCCGCGTCCTCCTCCTTCTCGGAGCAGATGAAGGTGCGGTCCTCGACGCGCGCGACGTCGGTCGGGTCCGAGGCGGCGTAGTAGGAGTGCGGGCGCTTGACCGGGTCCAGCTTCCTGAACGTTCCCTTGGCGACCAGTTCCTCGCACAGCCGCTCGTACTCGGCCTCGGAGCCGTCGCACCAGACCACCCTGTCCGGCTGCGTCAGTTCGGCGATCTCGTTGACCCACGAGATCAGTTCCCGGTGCTGGGTGGGGACGACGGTGGGAGCCGCGTTGTCGCGCGCCACGATTGCTCCTAAGTGAGGGTTTTTGGGTGTGTTCGCCCCGTGGGGGCCGCGACCCGGATGCTTCGTAGCCGCTCATCCGGTGCCGACCGCACTCATTTGATCATCCGAGTCTAGTGCCCATCTGTCCAGAGGGCATCACAGGTGAGCGGCGTGAGGAATCCCACGGTGTCCAGGCTGTTTTGCGTCCACGTTGGGTTCAGCTGAAGGACTTTTTGCCCGGCACCGCGGAGTGACGTGGATGCGTACGCATTGACGCTTGATTTACGAAGGCGTCGGTACCATGCCCCGCATGACTGCGTCCGTCCCCGACGCGCCCACGGACACGCCGGCCGCCGGCCGCGGTCCCGTCGCGCTTTCCCTGCCGCATCCCGTCAAGCCCCGGCTCCGCGGCTGGCTGCACCTCGGCATGTTCCCGGCCGTACTCGTCGCGGGCCTCGTGCTCACCGCCCTCGCCGACTCGACCAGAGGCCGCATAGCCTGCGGCATCTACGTCCTGACGGCGTGTCTGCTCTTCGGTGTCAGCGCGCTGTACCACCGGGGCAACTGGAGCCCCCGCATGGACGGCGTGCTGCGCCGACTGGATCACGCCAACATCTTCCTGATCATCGCGGGCACCTACACCCCGCTGACCCTGCTGCTCCTGCCCGACTCCAAGGGCCGCTGGCTGCTGTGGGGCATCTGGGCCGCCGCGGCGGCCGGCATCGTCTTCCGCGTCTTCTGGGTCGGCGCCCCTCGCTGGCTGTACACGCCCTGCTACATCGCGATGGGCTGGGCGGCCGTGTTCTTCCTGCCCGACTTCCTGCGCGCCGGCGGCGTCACCGTCCTGGTCCTGGTGGTGGTCGGCGGGCTGCTGTACAGCGCCGGCGGCGTGATCTACGGCATCAAGCGCCCGAACCCGTCACCGCGCTGGTTCGGCTTCCACGAGGTCTTCCACTCCCTCACCCTCGCCGCGTTCATCGTCCACTACGTCGGCATCTCGCTGGTCGCCTACCAGCACGCGTAAGCCGCCCCCGGAGAAAAAACGCCGAGGCCCGCGCGGGGTCCCGTGCGATGCTGGCCGGGTGAACGGAACCGAGATCCACGTCGAAGTCGACCCCGCGCTGCATCTGTTCGTGCCGGCCGCCCGCCGGCACGGGGCCACCGCGCTGGCCACGGACGGCGTCTCGACGCTCGGCCACGTCATCGAGTCCCTCGGCATCCCGCTCACCGAGGTCGGCACCCTGGTCGTCGACGGCCGCCCGGTGCGGCCCGGACACATCCCCGGCGCGGCCGAGCGGGTCGTCGTCCGCCCGGTGGAGCGCCCCCAGCGGGTGCCCGGCGCGCCGCTGCGCTTCCTCCTCGACGTCCATCTCGGCACGCTCGCCCGCCGGCTGCGGCTGCTCGGCGTGGACACGGCGTACGAGTCGACGGACATCGGCGACCCCGCGCTCGCCGCCCGCTCGGCGGCCGAGAAGCGGGTGATGCTCAGCCGCGACCGGGGCCTGCTGCGCCGCCGGGAGCTGTGGGCCGGCGCGTTCGTCTACAGCACCCGCCCCGACGACCAGCTCCACGACATCCTGGACCGCTTCGACCCCGAGCTGCGGCCCTGGACCCGCTGCACCGCGTGCAACGGCCTGCTGCGGGACGCCGCCAAGGAGGAGATCGCCGACCAGCTTCACGACGGCACCCAGCGCACGTACGACGTGTTCGCCCAGTGCGCCGACTGCGGCCGGGCGTACTGGAAGGGCGCGCACCACGATCAGCTGGAGGCCATCGTGGCACGCGCCCTGCACCGGCCCGGCGCGGTACGGCGCTGACGCCCGCTCCCCCGGCGGGGCTGTGGCGCTGACGCCCGCTCACCCGGCGAGGCTGTGGCGCCGGCGCCCGGTCATCCGGCAGGGTTCAGGCCAGCCTCGCCCGCAGCGCCTCCGGGTCGGTCACCGGCAGGTCGCAGACGAAGCCGCGGCAGACGTACGCGGCCGGGGCGCCGTCGATGAGGGTGCGGCCGGCCAGCAACGGGAACTCGTCGCCGTCCGGGGTGCCGCAGGCGACGACGGCGCCCGGGGCCGCGCCCAGCAGGGCCGTGCGGTGCAGGGCGGCCGTCCGCTCGTCGTCCGGGCCCGGTCCCACGACGGCCACCTCGCGCGGCCCGTCGAGCAGCGCCTCGGCGACGGCCAGCCCCCACCCGATGAACCGCGGCACCCGCGGCCCGAGCGTCTTCACGACCCCCAGCGCCCGCTCGGCGGCCACCCGGTGGGCCTCGGAACCGGTGTGGGCGGCATAGCCCAGCAGGGCCCCGGCCGCGGCGGTCCAGCCGGAGGGGGCGGCGTTGTCGGTGGGGTCCTGCGGCCGGCGGATCAGCCGCTCGGCGTCGGAGGCGGTGTCGAACAGCGCGCCGGTCTCCGGGTCGGTGAACCGGGCCAGCACCTGGTCGAGCAGCAGTCCGGCGAAGTCCAGCCAGACGCCCTCGCCGGTGACCGACGCGAGCGCCAGGAAGCCCTCGGCCACATCGCCGTAGTCCTCCAGCACGCCCGCGTTGGGGCCGACCCGGCCGTCCTTGCTGGTGCGCGCGAGCCGGGCGTGTTCGTCGAGGTGGACGCGGACCAGCAGGTCGGCGGCGCCGAGCGCGGCCTCGACCAGGTCGGGCCGGCCGAAGTAGGCGCCGGTCTCGGCGAGCGCGGCGACGGCGAGCCCGTTCCAGGCGGCGACGACCTTGTCGTCCCGGCCGGGGGCGGGCCGCCGGGCACGGGCGTCGAACAGCCGGCGCCGGACGGACGCGATCTTCTCCGCGTCGAACACGCCCTCCGTCTGCGGCAGCTGGAGCACCGACTGGCCGTGCTCGAACGTGCCCTCCTCGGTCACGCCGAAGTACCGGGCGGCGAGTTCGGCGTCGTCACCGAGGACGTCGCGCAGCTGCGCGGGCGTCCACACGTAGTACGCGCCCTCCACGTGCCGTCCGGTGCCGTCGTCGCTGTCGGCGTCGAGGGCGGAGGCGAAACCGCCCTCGGCCGTGCGCAGTTCGCGGACGAGGAAGTCGGCGGTCTCCAGCGCGACCCGCCGGGCGAGGTCCGAGCCGGTGGCCCGCCACAGATGGGCGTAGACCCGGCACAGCAGGGCGTTGTCGTAGAGCATCTTCTCGAAGTGCGGCACGATCCAGTCGCGGTCGACGGAGTACCGGGCGAACCCGCCGCCGAGCTGGTCGTAGATCCCGCCCCGGGCCATCCGCTCGCAGGTGTCCACGGCCATCTGCAACGCGCCCTCGGCGCCCGTGCGGGCGTGGTGGCGCAGCAGGAACTCCAGCACCATGGACGCCGGGAACTTGGGCGCGCCGCCGAATCCGCCGCGCTGCGGGTCGTACTCGCGGGTGAGGCCGAGCAGGGCCTGGGCGAGCTCCTGCTCACCGGGCGCCTCGGCGGCCTGCCGGACGATCTCCCGCTGGGCGAGATCCCGGACGATCTTCCCGGCGACCTCGCTGACCTCGTCGTGCCGGGTGGTCCAGGCCTGCTGGACGCCCTCCAGCACCTGCCGGAAGGAGGGCATGCCGTGGCGCGGGGCGGGCGGGTAGTACGTGCCGAAGTAGAAGGGCTCGGCGTCGGGCGTGAGGAACACGGTCATGGGCCAGCCGCCGTGCCCGGTGGCCGCCTGCACCGCCTCCATGTACACGGCGTCCACGTCCGGCCGCTCCTCGCGGTCGACCTTGACGCTGACGAAGTGCTCGTTCAGGTAGTCGGCGGTGGCCTGGTCCTCGAAGGACTCGTGGGCCATGACATGGCACCAGTGACAGGAGCTGTACCCGACGCTCAGCAGGACGGGTCTGTTCGTCCGGCGCGCCTCGGCGAAGGCCTCGGCCGACCACGGCCACCAGTCGACGGGGTTGTCGGCGTGCTGGAGCAGATACGGGGACGTCTCATGGGCCAGTCGGTTCACCGTTCCACTCTCCCACGGGCTCCGGCAGCGCGGAGAGCCCACGGCGCGCGGCGCGCGGGCGGAGCCGGCCCCGCCATCTGCGCCGCATCCCGCCCCTGAGCCGCCCGCCGCCGTACGCGGCACCGGGCGGGGCGGGGTGTGGAGGCGGGGACGGCGGCCGACCGGCGGCCGGACACGGCCCGGGACCGCCACGGCCGTGCGGGGGCGGGTGGCGGTGCCGGTGGGTGGTGAGCCCCGGGGGCCTTACGGTGCCGGGGAGCCGGCCTGCTTCCCGGCCGGTTCCGCCGCGGTGTCCGGGGCCTCCTTGAAGTCGACCTTCTGCATGTGCTTGCTCATCGACTTCATCAGGCCCCAGACGGCCACGGCCATCACCGCGAAGACGATGAAACCGAGGACACCGGGGGTGACCTTGTTCTGGTCCACCTCCTTGGCGAGGGGGACCAGGTGCGTCATTGCGAGGCTCACGCTTGCGCTCATGTCAGGCATTGTCCCGGATGCCCGCGAAGAGGTCGTCCTCGGGGAGGGAGGTATCGACCAGAGACTTCGCGAGCTCGTACTCCTCGGTGGGCCAGACCTCCTTCTGGAGGTCCAGCGGCACCTTGAACCAGCCGCCGTCCGGGTCGATCTGCGTGGCGTGGGCGATCAGCGCCTTGTCGCGGATCTCGAAGAAGTCCGCGCACGGAACGTGCGTGGTCAGCGTGCGCTCGGTGCGCTCGATCTCGTCCCAGCGCTTGAGCCAGTCCCCGTACGGCGACTCCAGGCCGCGGTCGAGCATGGCCTGGTGCAGGGCCTCGGTGCGGGGGCGGTTGAAGCCCTGGTTGTAGTACAGCTTCAGCGGCTGGTAGGCGGGGCCGTACTCGTCCTCGGGGTACTTCGCGGTGTCCGCCGCGCCCTCGAACGCCACCATGGAGATCTTGTGGGTCATGATGTGGTCGGGGTGCGGGTAGCCGCCGTTCTCGTCGTAGGTGGTGATCACCTGCGGGCGGAAGGAGCGGATCTTCCGCACCAGCTCACCGGCCGCCTTGTCGACGTCCTCCAGGGCGAAGCAGCCCTCGGGCAGCGGCGGCAGCGGGTCGCCCTCCGGCAGCCCGGAGTCCACGAAGCCCAGCCACTCCTGCTTGACGCCGAGGATCTCGCGGGCCTCGTCCATCTCCTTCTTGCGCACCTCGTGGATGTGCTCCTCGATGTACGTGTCGCCCTGCAGCTTGGGATTGAGGATGGACCCGCGCTCTCCGCCGGTGCACGTCACCACCAGCACGTCCACCCCCTCGGACACATACTTCGCCATGGTGGCCGCGCCCTTGCTCGACTCGTCGTCGGGGTGCGCGTGAACGGCCATCAGTCGCAACTGGTCAGTCAAGACTCAATCCTCGGTAACTCGGCGCCCCCGTGGCTCCGGGCGCAGTCGGCGGCTTCTATAGTGACTCAATCGGGGGGCGAATAATTCCGCGGAGAGGACGATCATGAGTACCGCGAGCACGCGGCTGCCCGAGGGCCGCTACGGCCGCTCCTCGGACGAGCGCGCCGACCGCAAGCTCAGGATCGCCGCCTCGGTGCTGGGCGTGGCCCTGCTCGCCCTGGTCGGCTACTTCGCCTACCACTACGTGGCGCGGAGCGAGATCAGCGCCCAGGTCATCACCTTCCAGGCGTCCGACGACACGGTGAAGGTCCACCTGGAGGTCCACAAGGACGCCGACACCTCCGGCTACTGCACCGTGCGCTCCCAGTCGGACGACGGCGCCGAGGTGGGCCGGGCCGACTTCCGGTTCTCCGGGCCGGACACGCGCATCGACAAGGTCGTCACGCTCCGTACGACCGCCCGGGGAACGACGGCCGAGCTGCTGGGCTGCCACGCCGGCTGAGGGCCGGACGGCGGACACTCCCCGGCGCCCTCCGGAATACGCGGCTCCTGACCTGCGTTGATGAGATTTATACGGCTTATGTCCTCCCCCTTTCGCCCATGAATTGTTAGGCTCGTGGTTTCGCCCATCCATGAGGGAACATTCTTCTGGGTAGGGCGATGCTTTGTATTCCCAGTACCGACGAGGAGCACCCTGTGACCCAGACCAGCGAGAACGTCACCTGGCTGACCCAGGAGGCGTACAACAAGCTCAAGGACGAGCTTGAGTACCTTACTGGTCCTGCGCGCACGGAGATCGCCGCCAAGATCGCGGCTGCGCGTGAGGAGGGCGACCTGCGTGAGAACGGCGGGTACCACGCGGCCAAGGAGGAGCAGGGCAAGCAGGAGCTGCGCGTACGCCAGCTGACCCAGCTCCTCGAGAACGCCAAGGTCGGCGAGCCGCCGGCCTCGAACGGTGCCGTCGCCCCGGGCATGGTCGTCACGATCGCCTTCGACGGTGACGAGGACGACACGCTGACGTTCCTGCTCGCCTCCCGCGAGTACGCGAGCGCCGACATCGAGACCTACTCCCCGCAGTCCCCGCTGGGTTCGGGCGTCATCGGCCACAAGGTCGGTGAGGACGCGGAGTACGAGCTGCCCAACGGCAAGAAGGCCTCCGTGCGCATCCTGAAGGCCGAGCCCTACACGAGCTGATCCCGGCCCCTGGTCCGCTTCGGGCCCCCGGCGCCCTTCGGGGCGACCGGGGGCTTTGTCATGTGCGGGCCCGGGGAGCGGACCCAGGGCCGCCGCCGGGCCGCCGGGCCGATGGTCAGGCGGCCCGGCGGTCAGGCGGTCAGGCGGTCGCGGAGCGGTACTTGCGCACCGCGAGGGTGCGGAAGACGACGACGATCAGCACCGAGTAGATCAGCGAGGCCCACACCGGGTGCTGCATCGGCCAGGCGCCCGAGGTGGACTGCCCGGGGTTGGCGAACAGCACGCGGGCCGCCTGGACGGTGGCGCTGAACGGGTTCCACTCGGCTATGTGGCGCAGCCACGGGGTCATGTTGGCGGTGTCCACGAACGCGTTGGAGAGGAAGGTGACGGGGAAGAGCCAGACGAGCCCGCCGGAGGTGGCCGCCTCCGGGGTGCGCACGCTCAGGCCGATCAGCGCGCCGATCCAGGTGAACGCGTAGCCGAGCAGGAGCAGCAGCCCGAACGCGGCGAGGACGCGGGCGGGGTTCGTGTCGCCGTCGGAGCCGGTCCGCCAGCCGACCAGCAGGGCGACGATCGCGAGGACCAGCACGGTGAGCGCCGTCTGCACCAGGTCGGCGAGGGTGCGGCCGGTCAGCACCGCGCCGCGCGCCATGGGCAGGGAGCGGAAGCGGTCGATGAGCCCCTTGTGCATATCGTCAGCTATGCCGGCACCGGCGCCCGCGGTGGCGAAGGTGACGGTCTGCGCGAAGATGCCGGCCATCAGGAAGTTCTTGTAGTCGAGCGCGCTGGTGCTGGCGCCGATCTTCATGGAGCCGCCGAAGACATAGGTGAACAGCACCACGAACATGATCGGCTGGATCAGCCCGAAAATTAACATTTCGGGGATCCTGGACATGCGAATCAAGTTGCGCTGGGCAACGATCAGCGAGTCCCGCACGGACCGGCCGACGGCGTTGCCGGGTGCGGCGGCGGGCGCGGCCTCGGTGACGGCGCTCATTTCACGGCCTCCTTGCCGTTCCGTTCCTTCTGCTGGTGTGGTGCGTCGGACTGGTCCTGGTCGGTGCTCTCGGCCGCGTGTCCGGTCAGCGAGAGGAAGACGTCGTCAAGGGTGGGACGGCGCAGCCCGATGTCGTCTATCCCGATCCCGCGGGTGTCCAGCTCGCGGATGATCTCGGCGAGCAGCTTGGCGCCGCCGGTGACGGGCACCGTGAGCCGGCGGGTGTGCTCCTCGACCGTGGTCTCGCCCTTGCCGAAGCCGCGCAGCACCTCCACCGCGGCCGCCATGCGCTGCCGGTCCTGCACCACGACCTCGACGCGCTCGCCGCCGGTGCGGGCCTTGAGCTGGTCGGAGGTGCCCTGGGCGATGACCCGGCCGTGGTCGACGACCGCGATGTCATGGGCCAGGTGGTCGGCCTCCTCCAGATACTGCGTGGTGAGCAGCAGTGTCGTGCCCCCCGAGACGAGCTGCTTGATGACCTCCCACAGCTGCTGGCGGTTGCGCGGGTCGAGGCCCGTCGTCGGTTCGTCCATGAACATCACCGGCGGCGAGACCACGAGGGCGGCGGCGAGGTCCAGCCGGCGGCGCATGCCTCCGGAGTAGGTCTTGGCGGGGCGGTCGGCGGCGTCCGTGAGGTGGAACTGCTCCAGCAGCTCCGCCGCGCGGGCCTTGGCCGCCTTCGCCCTCATCTGGTACAGCCGGCCGACCATCTGCAGGTTCTCCCGGCCGGTCAGATACTCGTCCACCGCCGCGAACTGACCGGACAGGCCGATTGAGCGGCGCACGGCGTCGGGGTGGCGCAGCACGTCCACGCCCGCGACGACCGCCTTGCCGCTGTCGGGGCGCAGCAGCGTCGTCAGGCAGCGGACCGTCGTCGTCTTGCCGGCGCCGTTCGGCCCGAGCAGGCCGAGGACCGTGCCCTCGGGCACGTCCAGGTCGACGCCGTCCAGCGCCCTTACGTCGCCGAAGGTCTTCACCAGGCCTTCGGCATAGATGGCCCCTGGCATGTCTGTCTCCACCTCGTCGGGGATTTTTCGGGACGGACTCTTCGCAAAAGCTAGGCGTGTTCGCCCGGCCGCGCCCCCTTTTTTCCCACCCGTCGCGAGCAACCTCTCGCACGGGTGCCGACAGCAGGCCCGGCGGCCACACGAGATACCGTAACGCGATGTATCGCGTCTCTCAAGAGGCCTCACCCGAAAGGGTGGTTGGCCGTCGGAGGTCAGGCGATGACGGTGTAGCCGGCGTCCCGCAGGGCCCGGCCGAGCTCCGCGCAGTGCGCCGGGCCCTTGGTCTCCAGGTGAAGCTCCACCTCCGCCTCGGTGAGCCCGAGGCGCGGGTCGGTGCGGACGTGGCTCACGTCGAGGACGTTGGCGTCGGCCGCCGACAGCACCCCGAGGAGCGTGGCGAGCGCGCCCGGCCGGTCCGTCAGCCGCAGCCGTACGGCCAGGTACCGGCCCTGCGCGGCCATGCCGTGCCGCAGCACGCGCTGCATCAGCACCGGATCGACGTTGCCGCCGGAGAGCACCGCCACGACCGGCCCGTCGAAGGTCTCCGGCGCGGCCAGCAGCGCGGCGACCGGGCTCGCCCCGGCCGGCTCCACGACCAGCTTGGCCCGCTCCAGGCAGAGCAGCAGCGCCGCCGACAACTCGTCCTCGCTGACGGTGCGCACCTCGTCCACCAGCTCGTCGACGATCCCGAACGGCACCACGCCGGGCCGCCCCACCCTGATGCCGTCGGCCATCGTCGCCGGGTTGCGCAGCGACACCGGGCGCCCGGCGGCCAGCGAGGGCGGGTAGCAGGCGGCACCCTCCGCCTGCACACCGACGATCCGGACGTCCGGCCGCAGCGCCTTGACCGCCACCGCGATCCCGGCCGCCAGCCCGCCGCCGCCCATGCCGACGACGATCGTCCGCGCCTCGGGGCACTGCTCCAGGATCTCCAGGCCGACGGTGCCCTGACCGGCGATCACGTCGGGGTGGTCGAAGGGGTGGATGAACACCGCGCCGGTCCGGGCCGCGTACTCCTCGGCGGCGGCCAGCGTCTCGTCGACCACCTGGCCGTGCAGGCGCACCTCGGCGCCGTAGTCCCGGGTCGCGCTCACCTTCGGCAGCGGCGCGCCCTGCGGCATGAACACCGTGGCGTGCACGCCCAGCAGCGAGGAGGCCAGCGCCACGCCCTGCGCGTGGTTGCCGGCGCTCGCGGCCACCACCCCGGCGGCCCGCTCCTCCGGCAGCAGCCCGGCGATCCGCACATAGGCGCCGCGCAGCTTGAACGAGCCGGTCCGCTGGAGGTTCTCGCACTTGAGGTGCACCGGCGCGCCGACCAGCCGGGACAGGTACCGGCTGCCCTCCAGCGCGGTCACCCGGGCCACGCCCGACAGCATCTTCCGGGCACCGCGCACATCGTCGAGGGTGACGGAACGCAAGGATTCGGCCGTGCGGTAGCTCATATCACCAGCATCGCAGTTCACGTTTGCGCACGGCGGATGTGACCAAGCCGCGAGACCGGTTCGCCCAGCGCCGGTACGGCCCGGCTCCGGGCCGCGTACCCTGTCCCCCAACCCAGCAGCCCTCATGAAGTGAGCCTCCGGCCATGCCCACAACACCAGAAATGTCGATGGACATGACGACCGTCGGTGACACCGGTCTTCTCGACACCCTTCAGCACGAGGTGGCGCTGTTCGCCCGCCGTGCCGAGCAGACGCGGCTCGGCGGCGTGGGCCAGGTGCGCAACTCCATGGACCGTGCCGCGTATCTGCTGCTCAACCGCCTCGACAAGGAAGGCCCGATGGGGGTCAAGGCGCTCGCGGCGAGCATGGGCATCGACTCCTCCACGGTCACCCGGCAGGTGGCGCCCCTGGTCGACACCGGCCTGGTCAAGCGCACCTCCCACCCGGAGGACGGGCGGGCGGTGGTGCTCCAGCTGTCGCCGCGCGGCGCCGCCCGGCTGGAGGAGGTGCGCTCGTCCCGGCGTCAGCTCATGGCCGAGCTGACACACGACTGGGCGCCGGAGGAGCGCGAGCAGTTCTGCACGCTCCTGACCCGCTTCAATCACGCGCTCTCCGCGCGGATGACGGTGCAGGGCGTTCCGGCGGCGGAGCAGCCTGCGGTCGGCTGAGCCACGCCCGCCGGAGGGGTCCGACGTCTTGACCCCGGGCCGCCCCTGGCCTGATATGAGACCGGGTCCGTACGGGCCCCGTCAGGGGGAGGCTCGGTGGGTGATCGGCAGCCGGTCCGCGGTGAGCGCCGCGTCCGGGAGTTCGAGGCGTTCGTGGCGGGCGCGGCGGGACGCCTGCTGCACGCGGCCACGCTGCTCACCGCGGAGGCACCGGACGCCAACCCGCGCGCGCGGCGCCTGCTGACGCTCGCCCTGGCCCACACCTACGCCCGCTGGGACCGGCTGCGCGGCGAGGACCCGTACGACTGTGCCCGCCAGTACCTCGCCACCCGCTTCGCGCACACCACCTGGCACCGCCACGGCGCCTTCGGCCACGCCCGGAGCGGTCCGCGCGGGCCGCTCGCCGGGCTCAGCCCCCAGGAGCGGCTGGTGCTGGTCCTGCGGATCTACGAGGGCGTGGCCGAGGAACAGACGGCGGCGCTGCTCGGCCTGCCCGTGGAACGCGTCCACACCATCTGCGACCGCGCGACGGCGACTGTGCTGCACCCGCCCCGGCCGGCTCCGGCGGGCCGGGCGGCGACGGAGGCGGCTCCGTCAGGACCGGCGCGATGACCCGCGCCGCCGGAACCGGCCACCGCGAGCGCCTGCCCGGGCAGCGCCACCGCCCGCCCGGACACGGCCGCCTGCCCGGCCGGGCCGCGGGGAGCCGGCGCGCGTGGGGGGCCGTCCTCGGACCGGTGGGGGAATGCGCTGTCGCGTGGCGCGTGCACCGCGCGGCGGAACGGGAGCGAGCTCATTGCGGCCCCGCGCGCGCGTGCCTGACCGCGGGAGCACCCGGGGACAGCGCCGTGACGGCACCTGGACCTGGACCTGCGGACGATGCGGTGTCCCCGTGGTCCCCGACCGGTCGGCGCCGGAGGCTCCGGTGAAGCGCGGGGAGCGGGAGGCCGCCGTGCGCGCGGCCATGGAGCGGGCCGTGGCGCCGGTGCCGCCCGAGCTGTACGCGGACGCGGTGCTCCGCGGGGACCGTCTGCTGCGGCGCCGTCGGCTCGCGCGCCGGGCGCTGTGGCTGCTGGCGTGCGCGGCGGTCCTCGCGTTCACCGTGTGGGCGGCGCACGCCCGCCCCTGAGCGGAGTCGCCCTCGCGGACGACTCCACCGGTCACCGGGCGGTGACCCCGGCCGTCAGCCGAGGGCCTGCTTGAGGTCCTCCAGCAGGTCGTCGACGTTCTCGATGCCGACGGACAGGCGCACCAGGTCGGCGGGGACCTCCAGCTGGGAGCCGGCCACGGAGGCGTGCGTCATCCGGCCGGGGTGCTCGATCAGGGACTCGACACCGCCGAGGGACTCGCCGAGGGTGAACACCTTCGTACGGGCGCACACCTCCAGCGCGGCCTCCTCGCCGCCCGCGACGCGGAACGACACCATGCCGCCGAACGACCGCATCTGCTTGGCGGCGACTTCGTGGCCGGGGTGGTCGGGCAGGCCCGGGTAGTACACCTGCGTCACGCGCGGGTGCCGGGTCAGCATGTCGGCGACCTTCGTGGCGTTCTCGCCGTGCCGGTCCATGCGCACCGCGAGGGTCTTGGTGCCGCGCAGCACCAGCCAGGAGTCGAAGGGGCCGGCCACGGCGCCCATCGCGTTCTGGTGGTAGGCCAGCTCCTCGCCCAGCGCCTGGTCGGCGACGACCAGCGCACCGCCGACCACGTCCGAGTGACCGCCCATGTACTTCGTGAGCGAGTACACGACGACGTCCGCGCCCAGCGCCAGCGGCTGCTGGAGGTAGGGGGTGGCGAAGGTGTTGTCGACGACGAGCTTCACGCCCGCGTCGTGGGCGACCTGGGCGACGGCGGCGATGTCGGTGATGCCGAGCAGCGGGTTGGAGGGGGTCTCCACCCAGACGGCCTTCGTCTTCGGCGTGATCGCGGCCCGTACGGCGGCCGGGTCGGAGGTGTCGGCGACGGACCACTCCACACCCCAGCGGGTGGCCACCTTGGCGAAGAGCCGGAAGGTGCCGCCGTAGGCGTCGTCCGGGATCACCACGTGGTCACCGGGGCCGAGGAGCGTACGCAGCAGCGTGTCCTCGGCCGCCAGGCCGGACGCGAAGGCGAGGCCGCGGCGACCGCCGTCCAGCGCGGCGAGGTTCTCCTCCAGCGCGGTCCGGGTGGGGTTGGCGCTGCGGCTGTACTCGTAGCCGCCGCGCAGGCCGCCGACGCCGTCCTGCTTGTAGGTCGACACCTGGTAGATCGGCGGGACGACCGCGCCGGTGAGGGGGTCCGCGGTGTTGCCCGCGTGGATTGCGAGTGTCTCGAAGTGGTCGCTGATGTGCCTGTCGCTCATGTGCATCGAGCGTAATGCGCCCGGCCGGTTCCCGACGCCCGGCGAGAGGTGTTCGCCAGGTTCTGCAATGTTCCCGTCATGCTGTGACCAGGTTTGCTGTCATGCCCTGATCGGGTTTGCTGTCGTGCTCTGATCTGGTTGCTGTCATGCCCCGATCGAGAGTTTTCCACAGGCTCGGGGCGGGGTTCGCCAATTGTCGGCGGGGTCTGGTTCGCTTGAGACATGGCGATTCTCTGGCTGCTGATGGCGCTGCTCGTGCTGGGCCTCGTCCTGCTCCCCGTTCTGCGGCGCGGGCGCGGCGGGATCCAGCGGGTTCCGGCGGGACACCCGGACGCCGCCGACCCGGCGGCCTACGGCTTCCTGCGCGAGGAAGAACTGGACGTGCGCCTGCCCGGCCCGGACCAGGACCTGCTGCAGACGCTGGAACTGGTGCAGCGCACGCAGGACTACCGGGCCGCCGCCCAGTTGCTGGCCGGCACCGAGGCCGAGGGCGAGCCGCGCTGGCAGCGGGTGCAGGCGTTCGCCGGCGCCGCCGCGCTGGAGCTGCGGCAGCGGCCCGGCGGGGTGCACGAGACGCCGGGCGGCCAGTGGCTGCGGGTGTGGCGTGCGGAGAAGCCCAAGGACGCGGGTGGTGCCGCCGTGCACGCGGAGTTCCTGGTGCAGCAGGCCTGGCGGACGGCGACGCCGGGCACGGACGAGTTCCGGATCATCATGGAGGAGGCCCGCAAGACCTGTGCGGAGGCCGCCCTGCTGGCCCCCGGAGACCCGGTGCCGTACGTCATAGAGCTGTCCGTCGCGCGCGGGCTTTCCTATCCGCACGCCGAGTTCGAGCAGCTGTGGGGCAAGATCCTCGACCGGGCCCCCTATCACATGGGCGCGCATCTGGCCGCGCTGCACTACTGGTGCGAGAAGTGGCACGGCTCCCGTGAGCAGGCGTACTCCTTCGCGCAGAGCGCGGCGGCCCGCGCCCCGGAGGGCTCGCTGCTCGCCGCGCTGCCGCTGTTCGCGGTGTTCGAGCACCTCCCGGAGGTGAACCTGGTCGCGAGCTTCTACCAGAGCGAGGTCGTCGCCAAGGCGATCCACGGCGCGCTGCACGCGGTGCGCTCGGCCGACCCCGACGACCCGACCCTTCCCCACGTCCGGCATCTGCTGGTCTTCTTCCTGGTCCGCGCCGAGCGCTGGGCGGAGGCCATGGACCAGCTCATACACGTCGACGGGCATGTGGGCGCGCTGCCGTGGACCCTGTCCGAGGACCCGGCCGCCGCGTTCGCCCTCCACCGCGCACTGGCGGTCGCCGGCTACGAGTCCAACGGCGGCAGCCCGGCGGGCCTGCCCGGCTGAGAGGGCACGGGGGGGCTGCCCGAGCGGGGGGGAGCACCGGGTCCGCCCGGGGGGGAAGGGCCACCCGTCCGCCTTTACGCGCTCCTCACATTGCCCTCCTGACCTGCGGTAGGGCATACTCCGCTTCCCCCCACACCGCACCACCAGCATCAAGCGCACCACCATCACCACAACTCGCACCACGCGCACCACCACGCACCAGTACGCACCAGTACGCACCGACCGCCCATCGGCCCGGTGCATCCTTCCTGTCCTTTTCCGTCGCTTCGTCCTGTCCCTTTTCCGGGGTCCTGTGGGGGGATCTGCCCGATGGGCGCAACGCTGCGCGCACTGCGCGCTCTCGTTCTGCTGCTCGGCTTCTATCTGCTGAGCCTCGTCCTGCTCGCCGCGCTGGCCGGCGTCGATGTCCTCGTGTTCGGCTGGGGACACGGCCCGCTCACGGCGAAGGTCGGCTTCGTCACGGTGCTACTGGCCATCCCCGTCGTCCGCGGCATGCTGATGCTGCGCACCCCGAAGGGCGAGGACCCGCCCGGCCTCCCGGTCACCGACGCCGACGAACCCCGGCTGTGGGCGCTGGTCCGCGAGCTGGCCACGGCGGCCGGCACCCGCGCCCCCGACCGCATCCTGCTCACCGGCGAGGTCAACGCCTCCGTCAGCGAGGAACCGCGACTGCTCGGCCTGCTGCCCGGCCCGCGCCGCCTCACGCTCGGCGTGCCGCTGCTGATCGGTCTGACCGAGGCGCAGCTGCGCTCCGTACTCGCCCACGAGTACGGTCACTTCACCGGCGGCGACACCCGGCTGTCCGCGCTGGTCGTGCGCGGGCGCGTGCAGATCGGCCGGGTCATCGGGCAGTTCCGCGCCAAGGCGGACGGCAAGGTGGCCGCCGACCGGGCCCGGCAGGAGCGGGCGTCCGCCAAGCGGGTCGCCAAGGGCCGGAAGGCCAAGGAGATCGACACCACCGGTGTCGGGGCGACGTACCGCACGATGGCGCGGATCTACACCGCCTACGGCAAGCTCTACCTGCGCGCCTCCCTGTCCACCGCGCGCGGCCAGGAGTACGCCGCCGACCTGACCGCCGCCCGGATCGCCGGCCGGGACGCGACCGCGTCGGCGCTGCGCGAGATCCCGGCCCTGTCCGCCTCCCACGACTTCTACCTGGACTCCTACGCCACGCTGGGCCTGCGGGCCCGGCTGCTGCCGCCGCGCGGCGAGTTCTTCGGCGGCTTCGGCCGGCTGCTGGCCGCCCGGGAGCCGGAGCCGGCGAAGCCGCGCGCGGAGCTGCCGGAGATGCCGGTGGGACCGTACGACTCCCACCCGCCGATCGCCGACCGGGTACGGCGGATCGAGGCGCTGCCCGCCGACGGCCGCGCCGACGAGGCCCGGGGCGCGGCGCTGACGCTGCTGACCGACCCGGAGCGCACCCTGGGCGCGCTGGAGGACGCCGTCCTCCTGGACGAGCTGCTCGCCTGCCCGCGCGCCGCCGGCTGGGAGGAGCTGCTGAACGCCTCGATGGCCGCGGGCCTGTCCGCCACGCAGACCCCGCTGCACCGGGCGCTGACCGCGTACACCGGGCGGCCGGCCAGCCTGTCCGCGCTGCTGGACGTCATCGACGACGGCCGGCTGTGGCGGCTGGCGGAGCGGCTGCCGCTGTCGGAGGTGGCGGCGGCCGCGAAGGGGCGGGCGTTCCGCGAGTTCGTACGGCCGGTGCTGCTCCGCTCGCTGCGCACGATGGTGCTGGCCGAGTTCAGCGCCTGTTCGCTGCTGAGCTGGGAGTTCTCCTGGACCGGCCCGGCGACGGTACGGCTGCCCGGCGGGGACACGGGCACCGGGGACGCCGGCCCCGAGGCCGACCTGGACGCGGCCCTTCAGGCGGCGGTCGCCGACCACCCCGACACCGGCCGGCTGCGCGCGCTGCTGCCATCGGCGGTCCAGAACGTCTGACCCGCCGGGCCGCTCACCCCGCCTGATCCGCCGCCCCTCCGACACGAACGGACCGACCCGCATGACCGTCCTCTTCTGGATCCTCGGGATCCTGGCCGTCCCCACGGCGATCTTCCTGCTCTGGCTGCTCTGGGTGTTCCTGAAGGAACTCTTCTCCCCGAGCCCCGACGACGACGGCGACACGGACGCCGACGCCGAGGCCGCGCGGGCCGCCAGGGCCGCCGCGAAGCTCGGTCTGCTGCCCGCCGAGCGGCAGAACACCGACCTCGCCGCGCCGCTGCCGGAGCAGTGGACGGCCGCGCTGGCCGCCGTGCGCGGCGGTGACTGGCAGCCCGCCGCCGACCTGCTCGCGGCGGTGGGCCGGGACTGGGACCGCCGCTCGGCGCTCGCCTATGTGCTGGCCGACCGCGCCGCCGAGGAGGACGCGTGGCTGCTGGCCTGGGAGGCGGCCCGGCCCGACGACCCGGACGCGGCCGTGGTCCGCGCGCGCAGCACGGTGCTGCTGGCCTGGAAGATCCGGGGCGCGAAGGCGGCGCAGTACACGACCCAGGAGCAGTTCGAGGGCTTCCGCCGCACGCTCACCGCCGCCCGGGAGGATGTCGCACGGGCGGCGGCGCTGAACCCCGACGACCCGACCCCGTTCGTCGCGGAGATCTGGGTGGCGCTGGGTCTCGGCTACCCGAACGCGCGGATGGACGAGCTGTGGACGGAGATCACCTCGCGTGCCCCGCACCACTACGAGGCGCACTTCTCGGCACTGCAGTACTGGTGCGCGAAGTGGCGCGGCTCCGAGCGGCTCGCCCGCGAGTTCGCCGAGCGGGCGGCGGCCGGCGCACCCCTGGGCAGCCTGCTGACCGTGCTGCCGCTGATCGCGCACTTCGAGCACGACGAGTCGGACGACACCGAGGCCGACAACACGCCCGAGATGCGGGCCCGGGTCGAGGCGGCGCTCGCGGACGCGGCGGCGGCCGACCCGACCCACCCCCGGCTGCCGGAACTGCGTCACCTGCTGGCGTACTACCTGCACCTCCAGGGCCGCAACGAGGCGGCGCTGGAGCAGTTCCGGCTGGTCGACGGGCATGTGAACGCGCTGCCGTGGCGCCACGACAGCGACATGGCCGGTTACTACTGCCGGGTCCGGAACACGACGGTCGCGCTGGCGGAGGAGGAGGAGGCGGCGGGAGTCTGACCGGAATGCGCGGGGCGCGCGGGGCGTTGTAGGGGTGCCGGAACCGCCGAGGCGGCCGGCGCCCAGCCCCGACCGACAGGGAGACCCGATGCTCTTCGGCCGCACACCCCAGCTGCCCACCCCCGAGCAGGCGCTCAAGGGCCGCCCCACGCTCGCCTTCGCGGTCCCGGAACGCCACACCGTCCTCGGCACGCCGCTGCTCGGCCCCTACCCCGAGGGCCTGGAGGTCGCCGACTTCGGCCTGGGCTGCTTCTGGGGCGCCGAGCGCAAGTTCTGGCAGCTCCCGGCGGGCGTGTTCACGACCTTGGTCGGTTACCAGGGCGGTTACACGGAGAACCCGACGTACGAGGAGGTCTGCTCGGGCCTGACCGGTCACACGGAGGTGGTCCGGGTGGTCTACGACCCGCGGCAGATCTCGTACGACGACCTGCTGAAGACCTTCTGGGAGTCGCACGACCCGACGCAGGGCTTCCGGCAGGGCAACGACGTGGGCACGCAGTACCGTTCGGCGGTCTACACGCACACCCCGGAGCAGGCCGCGGCGGCGGAGGCCTCCCGCGACGCCTACCAGAAGGTCCTGACCTCCTCCGGCTACGGCATGATCACCACGGAGATCCTCCCGGCCGAGGGCCGCGCCTTCTACCCGGCCGAGGCCTACCACCAGCAGTACCTCGACAAGAACCCGGCGGGCTACTGCGGCCTGGGCGGCACCGGCGTGTCCTGCCCGGTCGGCATCGCCCGCGCCGGGAGCTGACGACTCCCGGCGGATGCGGCGCGCACCGGACGGCGGCCGGGGGCGGTAATTCGGACGACGGCTCCGGCCACCGGCCCGTACATTCGCCCCTTGCGTCTTGTGAAGGGGAGGGCATGGGCAGTCCGGTGTTTCTGATCGGTGGCGGCTGGGACCGCGCCGAGGTGTACGAACCGTTCCTGCGCCAGGTGCGCGGCGCGCGGCGGATCGGGTGTCTGATCGTCGACGAGGGGGACGGGCGGGCGCAGTTCGAGCGGTACGCGCAGGCGTTGCTCAAGGCCGGGCCGGCGTGCGTGCCGGTCCCGCTGCTGGTGCCGCTCGGCGGCCGGTTCGTGCCGGAGACCGCGCTGGACGGGATCGACGGACTGCTGGTGTGCGGGGGGCTCACGCCCGCGTACCAGGAGGCGCTCGCGGAGTGCCTGGAGCGGCTGCCGGACCTGCTCGCCGAGCGCGGGCTGCCGTACGCGGGCTTCTCGGCCGGTGCCGCCGTGGCCGCGCGGCGGGCGGTGGTCGGCGGGTGGCTGGTGGACGGCGTCCCGGTGTGCCCGGAGGAGACCGGCGAGGATCTGGCGGAGGTCGAGGTCCGGGCGGGGCTCGGACTGGTGCCGTTCGCGGTGGACGTACACGCCGCCCAGTGGGGGACGCTGGCCCGGCTGATCACGGCGGTCGGGCGGCGACAGGCCCCGTACGGCGTCGCCGTCGACGAGAACACGCTGCTCACGGTGGCTGACGACGAGGCCCGGGTGTCCGGCGCCGGCCGAGTCCACGTGGCGCGTCCCGCCCCGGACGGGGGCGTGACGGTACGGGCGTACGGCACCGGCGAGAGCTTCGGCCTGCGGTAGGCAAGCGCCCCGAAAGGGGCGCGGGGAACCGCGCGACCAGCCACAACGGACCCGCGGCCGGCAGACCCCCGCACCAGGCAGACGATCCGCCGCGCAGACAGACGGTCCACCGCCGGACCATAGCCCCGCACGGACTACGGCCCGGCGGACCGCAGGTCAGATCGTGGCGGTGTCGATCACGAACCGGTAGCGCACGTCACTGGCCAGCACCCGCTCGTACGCCTCGTTGATCTCGGACGCGGCGATCAGCTCGATCTCCGCGCCGAGGCCGTGCTCCGCGCAGAAGTCCAGCATCTCCTGCGTCTCGCGGATGCCGCCGATCATGGAGCCCGCGAGGGTCTTGCCGCCGCCGATCACCGAGAAGAGGTTGAGCGAGATCGGCTCCTCGGGGGCGCCCACGTTCACCAGCGCGCCCTCCGGCTTCAGCAGCGCCAGGTAGGCGTTGAAGTCCAGCGGGGCCGACACCGTGGACACGATCAGGTCGAACGTGCCCCGCAGCTCCTCGAAGGTCTTCGGGTCGCTGGTGGCGTAGTAGTGGTCGGCGCCCAGCTTGAGGCCGTCCTCCTTCTTGCGCAGGGACTGCGACAGCACGGTCACCTCGGCGCCGAGCGCGTGCGCGATCTTCACGCCCATGTGGCCGAGGCCGCCCATGCCGAGGATCGCGACCTTCTTGCCGGGACCGGCGTTCCAGCGCTTCAGCGGGGAGTACGTGGTGATGCCGGCGCACAGCAGCGGCGCGGCCACGTCCAGGGACAGCCCGTCGGGGATGCGGACGACGTAGTTCTCGTCGACGACGATCTTCTGCGAGTAGCCGCCGTAGTTGGGCGTGCCGTCGCGGCCGATGGCGTTGTACGTGGCGCCGAAGCCGCCGTTCACGCAGTACTGCTCCTGCCCGGCCCGGCAGTTCTCGCACTCACGGCAGGAGTCGACCAGGCAGCCGACGCCCACCCGGTCGCCGACCTTGAACTTCGTCACACCGGGGCCGACCTCCGCCACGACGCCGGCTATCTCGTGGCCGGGGACCATCGGGAAGATCGCCTCACCCCAGCCCTCCCGGGCCTGGTGGATGTCGGAGTGGCAGATACCGGCGAACTTGATGTCGATCAGGACATCGGCCTCGCCGACCGCGCGTCGCTCGATGGTCGTGCGCTCCAGCGGGGCCTTCGCGGCGGGCGCGGCATATGCGGCAACAGTGGTCATGCGGGGGGTTCTCCCTAGTGGTCGTTCGCGTGCTCGGCTCCTGGTGCCGGGCACGGCGTCCAGCCTGCCGCATACCCGGCGGCGTACCCAGACCACGCCTTTGCGTACGACCACTGTGCCTACCACCAGCGAGGTCAGGCTCGCGGGCATACGACCAGGAATACTGGACGCATGGACAGCAGGGACGGGCAGCCGGAGACCACAGCCACCACCGGCCGGGCCCTGGACCGGCGGGCGGAGCTAAGCGAGTTCCTGCGCAGCCGGCGGGCCCGGCTGAAGCCGGAGGACGTGGGACTGTCCGGCTTCGGACGGCACCGCCGGGTGCCGGGGCTGCGCCGGGAGGAGCTGGCGCAGCTGGCCGGGGTGTCGGTGGCGTACTACACCCGGCTCGAACAGGGCAACGGACGGAACGTGTCGGCGGAGGTGCT
Source organism: Streptomyces achromogenes subsp. achromogenes (assembly GCF_000720835.1). Lineage (GTDB taxonomy): Bacteria > Actinomycetota > Actinomycetes > Streptomycetales > Streptomycetaceae > Streptomyces > Streptomyces achromogenes. The sequence goes on from NZ_JODT01000046.1 coordinate 37,783, forward strand.
GGACGCGATCGCGCGGGCCCTCAGGCTGACGGACGCCGAGCACGCCCATCTGACGCATCTGGCCAAGCCGAAGGCGCTGAAGAAGAAGCAGGGGGCACGCCAGCAGCAGGTGCGCCCGGCGCTGCGGCAGCTGCTGCAGACCATGGAGTCCGTGCCGGCGTACGTCGTGGGCCGGCGCTCGGAGATCCTCGCCTGGAACCGGATGGCGGCGGCCCTCTTCGGCGACTGGGGCGAGGTGCCGCCGGCCGAGCGGAACTGGGCCCGGCTGGTGTTCCTGCGCCCCGAGTACCGGGAGCTGTTCGTCGACTGGGAGCAGAAGGCGATCGACATCGTGTGCGCCCTGCGCATGGACGCGGGCTGCCATCCGGACGATCCGAAGCTGTCGGCGCTGGTGGGCGAGCTGTCGGTGAAGAGCGAGGAGTTCCGCCGGCTGTGGGCCACGCACGACGTCAGGGAGAAGAGCCATGGCGTCAAGCACCTGCACCACCCCTTGGTGGGCGACCTCGCGCTGAACTTCGAGAGCTTCCGCCTGACGGACGGCTCGGAGCAGTCCCTGGTCACCTATCACGCCGAGCCGGGCTCCCCCACCGCCGAGTCCCTGCGCCTGCTGGCCAGCTGGGGCACGGACGCGACCCGGGCGGCTCGGCCGGCCTAGCCGGGAACGGTCGAGCGGCCCGCAGCGGGCGTATGCCTGCTGCGGGCCGCTCGGTGCGGACGGTCGGCTAGCGGGGGGTCACTTGCCGAAGTACGCGTTGTAGATCGTGATCTCCGACGTGTTGCCCTTCTTGTCGGTGATCTTGGCGCGGAACGACACGGCCTTGTTCCTGGCCGGGTTCTTGACGGTGATCCTGCCGTTCCTGACGTCGGTCTTCTTGAAGTTCCTGCCGTCGTAGGAGACGTAGACGGCGAGGGACTTCAGGTTGCGGCCGGCGGCGGCGCCCTCCACGGTGACCGGGAAGGTGGCCTTCCTGCCCGCCGCGACCCGGCTGTCCAGGCCGGTGGTGGCACCGAAGCGCAGGATGGAGGCGGGCAGCTGGGCCATGTCGCCGGACGGCTTCTTGGAGCGGAAGGTCCAGGCCGCGTCGATCCGGGTGGAGACCTCGGACACCGTCGCCTTCCGCCTGACCGAGGTGGTCAGGCGGTACGCCGCGTCACCGGCCGGGACCGTGAAGGTCTCGCCGCCGAACAGCGGGTCGTCGTTGGTGCCGACCTTGGTGCCGTTGCGGTACAGGGTGGTGCTCGCCGAGTCGACGCTCGAGTACCCGGCGTGCCCCGCGGAGTCGGCGAACAGCGGCAGCGCGCCGAAGATCTCGTTGTCCTGCCGGAAGAGACCCATGTCCTTGCTCAGGTGCGGGCCGAAGACGGCGGTGTTGACCGTCTTGGTGTAGGTCTTGCCGCCCTTGAAGGTGGACTCGCCGAGCGAGTAGCCGGCGTCGTAGTCGGCCCCGCCGATCTGGCCGAACTCCAGGTCCCAGCGCACACCGCCGGTGGCGGACAGGTGCAGGGTGCGGGTGCCGGGCAGCTTCTGCGGGATGCTGACGACGGAGGCGCCAGAGCTGCCGGGCAGCCAGCCGATGGCGTCGACGGTGCCCGTCTTGCCGCGGGCCGCCGCGCCCATCCGGACCTTCACCGTGGCGAGCTCACCGGCCTTGTAGTGCCGGGTGTAGCCGGTGGCGAGCTGCTTGACCGGGCCGCCGGAGGTGACGTCGTACTCCTCGGTCGCGCCCTTGGTCCAGTGGGCGCTCCACCCCTGGGTCAGCGTGTCGGCGGGCGGCCGCGGGCCCAGGTGGGCGGTGCGGAAGTTCTTGTACGAGTCCAGGGCCATCGAGTACAGGTACTCGGTGTCGCCGACCGTGATGCCGAAGCGCGGCGCAGCGTACACGGGCTTCAGGCCCGAGCCGGGAACAGTGATGTCCACCGGCTTGGCCTTGCGCGCGTCGATGGTGATCGTCTGCTTCTTGTCGACGGTCAGCTTCGGCTGCACCAGCCAGTCGGTGCCCTTGGCGGAGTTCTTCGGGTCGCGGTAGACGGCGGTGTCGAGGATGTACGTGCCCTTGGGCGCACGCGCCTTCACCGTGCCGGACTTGTCGTACGGGCTCATCGAGGTGCCGGCCGCCAGGCCGGTCACGCCGGTGAGGCCGGCTTCGTAGTACGGGGCCGGCTTGCCGTCACGGCCGATGAACTTCAGCGTGACGTCGTAGGACTCCACCTCGCGCTGTACCGCGGCGGCCGTGCGGACGCTCTGGCCGTCGCCCGTCGCCGTGACGTACGCGGAGTAGGCGCCGTCGACGGTGCCGCCGAGCCTGGTGTCCACGGTGAGGTCGACCGCGGCCGTGCCGTGCGCCGGGACGGTGACCTGGTTCGCGCCCAGCTTGACGAAGCCGGCCGGGGCCGCCGCGCCCTTGGGGTCGAGGGCGGTGCTCGCCAGGGTGAGCGTGACGTCCTTGTCGCCGAGGTTGCGGTACGTCAGTTTCCTGGTGACCGGCTTGTCGTCGGCGTGCGGCCACTGCTGCACCCCGAAGTTCAGCGAGACCGGGTCGGCGACGACCGACTGGCCGATGGCCTTGTCGACCTGGATACGGCCGGTGCCCTGCTCGAAGGCGGTGTACTTGCCGCCCTTGGTGGAGCCGGTCAGGGCGCCCTTCAGCTCGGCGTAGCCCCAGTCGGGGTGCCGCTGCTTCAGGATGGCCGCGGCGCCCGCGACGTGCGGGGTGGCCATCGACGTGCCGGAGATCGTGAGATAGCCCGCGGGCTTCTCGCCGACCTCCTTGCCGATGACGCTGTCACCGGCCGCGGCGGCGGTGATGTCGACGCCCGGCGCGGTGACGTCCGGCTTGACGGCTCCGTCGCCGACGCGCGGGCCGGTGGAGGAGAAGTCCGCCAGCCTGTCCTTGTCGTCGACGGCGCCGACGGTGAGCGCGGCGTCCGCGCTGCCCGGCGAACCGACCGACTGGGGGCCGTCGTTGCCCGCGGCGATCGCGAACAGGACGCCCTTCTCGGCGGAGAGCTTGTCGACCTCGGCCTCGAGCGGGTCGATGCCGGGGGCGTCGTAGCCGCCGAGGCTGAGGTTGATGACGTCGGCGCCCTGGCCGGCCGCCCACTCCATGCCGGCGAGGATGCCGGAGTCGTCGCCGAAGCCGCTGTCGTCCAGGACCTTGCCGTTGAGGAGCTTGGCGTCCGGGGCCACACCCTTGTACTTGCCGCCCGACTTGGCGCCGGTGCCCGCCACGATGGAGGCGACGTGCGTGCCGTGGCCGAAGTGGTCGGTGGCGTCGGCGGCGGTGCTGAAGTTCCGGGAGGCGATCACCTGGTCCTTCAGGTCCACGTGCCGGGTGTCCACGCCGGTGTCCAGGACCGCGACCTTGACGCCCTTGCCGGTGTAACCGGCCTTCCACGCGGTGGGGGCGCCGATCTGCGGCACGGACTTGTCGAGGCTGGCCTCGCGGACGCCGTCGAGCCAGACGTGCGCGATGCCGGAGGCGGTCCTGCCGCCGTCGGTGACGGCGTGCCACAGCCCGGCGGTGTCCTCGGCCGGGGTCTGCACGGCGTCCGCGTTGAGCGCGGTCAGGCTGCGGCGCAGGGTGCCCGCGTCGCGGACCTGGGCCTTGGCGGCGCCCGCGCTGCCTCGGTAGCCGACGATGACCTTCAGCCCGTTCTTCCGGGCCTTGCGGGTGGCGGCCTTGGCCAGCTCGGTGACGTCGAACAGGCGCTGGTCCAGCGTGCCGGAGGCCACCAGGCGGGCCGCGTCCGCGGGGACCACCAGGGTGTGTCCGGCGGCCTCGCGGATGTGGAAGGGTACGTGCTCGCGGCCCTTGGCCCGCTCCAGGCCGACGACCCGGCCCTTGGCGTCGAGGGCGACGCGGTCACCGGTGATCAGGGTGACGTGGTGCTTGGCGGTGAGTGCGGAGGCGCCCGCAGGGGTGCGGGCGGGCTTCGCCGACGCGGGGCTGGTCATACCCGCTGCGAGGGCGACCGCTGCGGCCGTTGCCACGGTGGCCGCAGCAGCTCTTTTCACTTGTGCGCGCAAGTTCTCCCCCTGGAGATGAGGTACCGGGCGAATTCCCCGTTCACCCGGCCGGGGGCGGACTCGCACAGGTGCGCGTCGGCCTCCCGGGCCACGAAGTATTCCGGGGGGCGATCAGACGCTCAAGGGATGAGAGAACGATGAGAAAGCACGACAGGAAACTGTTACGCGTCGTCCGGGACACCGTTACAGAATCGCGAAGTCCCGTGGATCCAGCGGGTGTTATGGGCCGACAACGCGCGATGCCGCCCCCGGAGGAGCGGCATCGCGCGTGGTGGTGACGGAGCGTCAGACGGCCGAACCGGCCTTCCACTGCGCCCAGTCCATGTTCCAGCCGTTGAGGCCGTTGTCCGGCGAGACCGTCTTGTCGCCGGTGTGCTGGACGACCACAACGTCACCGATCAGCGTGTTGTTGTAGAACCAGGCCGCCGGGGTGCTCGGGTCGTTCGCGCCCTTCGCGTCCCGCAGGCCGACACAGCCGTGGCTGGTGTTCGCGCTGCCGAACACCGACGGCGCGCCCCAGTAGTTGCCGTGGATGAAGGTGCCCGAGGTGGTCAGGCGCATGGCGTGCGGCACGTCCTTGATGTCGTACTCGCCCTTGCCGTCGTCGTCGGTGAAGCCGACCGTGGCGCCGTTCATGCGGGTCTGCTTGAACTTCTCGGAGACCACCATCCGCCCCTCGTACGTCTTGTTGTCGGGGGAGCCGGCGGAGATCGGGATGGTCTTGACGACCTTGCCGTCCTGCGTGACCTTCATCTGCTTGGTCCGCGCGTCGACGTAGGAGACCTGGTTGCGGCCGATGTGGAAGGTGACCGTCTTCTGCTGGACGCCGTAGACACCGCTCGCGCCCTGGACGCCGTCGAGCGCCAGCTTCAGGGTGACGGTGGAGCCTTCCTTCCAGTAGTCCTGGGGACGGCAGTCCATGCGGTTGGCGCTGAACCAGTGGCAGGCGACCTCCTGGCCGCTGCTGGAGCTGACCGTGATGCCCTTCTGCACGGCCGCCTTGTTGCTGATCGCCTTGTCGAAGTTGATCGACACGGGCATGCCGACACCGACCGTGGAGCCGTTGTCCGGGGTGAAGGTGCCGATGAAGCTGTTGGCCGGGGAGACCGTGGTGAAGGAGGCGTTCTCGTGGGCTATGCGGCCCTCGGAGTCCTTGGCCTCCGCGGCGAGCTTGTAGGTGGTGGAGCGCTCCAGCGGGGTGCTGGGCTTCCAGCTCTTGCTGTCGGCGGACAGCTGCCCGGCGACGGGCTTGCCGTCCTGGGTGGTCATGGTGACACCGGTGAGCGTGCCCTTGCTCACCGTGACGGCGGCGGAGTTGTTGATCGACGCGTTGGCGGAGCCGTCCTTCGGCGTGATCGTGATCTGCGCCTCGGAGGACTTCTTGGCCGCCGCCTCGTCGACCTTGGCCTGCGAGGTGTCGCCGTCACCGCTGCCGGAGGCGTCGGCGTCGCCGCCGGAACACGCCGTGAGCACCAGCACACCGCCGAGCAGAGCGGAAGCGGCCGCCAGGCGCCCGCGCCGCTTACTGTCCGTCATCACAAGCTTCTCCATCGTTGCCGAGTCGCGAAAACCCCGAGAGTCCCCCGTCAAGAACCATCAACGCTACGGCCGGTTCGTGCCGTTCCCGCCCCGTGGATCTGTGGGGCATCCCACGTCCGCGGCGCGCTCCGTCGCCACGGGTGGGGCCGGACACCGGTCCGTACGTTCCCTGGGACGACGAAAACCCCGGACGGCGGGTGCCGTCCGGGGTCTGGGTGCCCCGGGACGCTCAGCCGATGCCGTCCTCTTCCTCGTCGTCGTCCCCATCATCCTCGTCCAGGTCCCACTCGGGCGAATCGGGGTCGTAGTCGACGCGCTCGCTGGACCAGGACGCCTGCTGGAGCTCCACCCCGGGCACCTCGCCGACCAGGTCGAACGGGTCCACGAGATAGGCCAGGGCCTCCGCGGTGTCTTCCGTCACAGCGGACTCGGCGTGCGTCCGCTCCGCCTCCGCCAGCCCGGTGTCCCCGGCGAGGCGGCGCAGCGCGGCCTTGGTCACCTCGCCCTCGTCCTGCACCTCCAGCACCAGCTCCACCCGAAGCCGCACAAAACGTGATGTCTCTTCTGCGCTCATGGCGCGAGCGTACGGCCGAAACCTCCCGTGACTTTCCTGTGACCCGCGCCTTTCACTAACATCGCTCCACACGGCCAATTCGCCAGCGTCACAAGGGGATCGATATTCCGTGTCATCCGCTCGCCGCCCGTTGCTGACCGCCACCGCCGCGGGCACCCTCCTGTGCGCACTGTGGTTCGTCCCGTCCGCGAACGCCTCGCAGAACACTCCCGCGAAGGAGACGGCGACCATCTCGACGCCCACCCGGGTCACACAGGCCACGCAGGTCACTCAGGTCAGAACGGTGTCGGCACCCGCCACGGGCGCGGACCGGGCGGCCGAGGGAGCCGAACTGGCCGACACCGGCGCCTTCGACACCACCCCGTACGTGGTCGGCGGAAGCCTGTTCCTCGCGGTGGGCGCCGGCTTCGTCGTGTACTCGGTACGTCGCGAACGCATGGGTTTTTGATCTGTCTTGACTGAAACTTGACAGCCCCCACATAGTTCGCCCATGAAGAGATCATCGGGCGTGCGGCTGTGCGCCACCGCGGCTGTGAGCGTGCTCTCGCTCGCCCTCGTCACCGGTTGCGGCGACACGAAGCCGGACGCCCCGGGGACCGCCTCGGGCAAGGACGCCGCGAAGCCGGCCGCGAAGACGCTCGGCGCTGCGGAACTGCGGAAGCTGATCATCGCCAAGGGCGACGTGCCCGGGCACGAGGTCGGGCCGGTCGAGGGCGGCGTCCCGGACCGCTCCAAGGTCAAGGCCGGGAACGCCGAGTGCGAGCCGGTGCTCGAGGCGTTCACCGGCATCGCGCCCGGCGCCCCGGTGGCGCACACCAGCCGCATGGCCACGCAGGAGAAGAAGACCCCCACGGCCGAGCCCAGCTCCCCGGAGGACCTGACCGAGGGCGCCCTCAAGGACGAGTTCACCAAGGCCATGGACCTGGACGTCACCGTGGTCACCCTGGCCTCGTACGAGGGGGACGGCGCCGAGCGGGGACTGGCCTCGCTCCAGGACGCGGTCAAGGCGTGCACCGGCGGGTTCTCCGGCGAGCAGGACGGCGAGAAGGGCAAGTTCACCAAGGTCGCCGCGGAGAAGCCGTCCGGCACGGGGGACGCGTCGGTGGCGTTCACCGCGACCGACGAGGACTCCGAGGACGGCGCCCTGCCGCTGCACTCCGAGGTGGTGCGGCACGGCAGGACCCTCGCGGTGTACACCACGGTCAACATCGGCGCGATGATGGGCAAGAAGCCCTACACGGTCTCCGCTCCGGTCGTGAAGGCGCAGGCCGCCAAGCTGAAGTGACGGCACGTCACCACTGTGGCGGGGCCCCGGCCGGGGCCCCGCCGTCGTTCACTGGAGCGGGCCGGTGACCTTCTCCACGGCCGCCACCAGCTCGCCGCCGCGCACGAAGGCGTCGGCGGCGGCCAGGTCGGGCGCCAGGAACCGGTCCGGTCCCGGGCCTGCCACGCCCGCGGCGCGCACGGCGTCGATCACGGCCTGCGTGGCGGGCGCCGGGGTGAGTCCCTCGCGCAGCTCGATGGCGCGGGTGGCCGCGTACAGCTCGATGGCGATGACCCGGGTGAGGTTGTCCACGGCGGTGCGCAGCTTGCGCGCGGCCGACCAGCCCATGGAGACGTGGTCCTCCTGCATCGCGGAGGACGGGATGGAGTCCGCGGAGGCCGGTACGGCGAGCCGCTTCAGCTCGCTGACCAGCGCGGCCTGCGTGTACTGGGCGATCATCAGCCCGGAGTCCACACCGGCGTCGTCGGCGAGGAACGGCGGCAGGCCGTGGCTGCGGTTCTTGTCCAGCAGCCGGTCGGTGCGGCGCTCGGCGATGGAGCCGAGGTCGGCGGCGGCGATGGCGAGGAAGTCCAGCACGTAGGCCACGGGCGCGCCGTGGAAGTTGCCGTTGGACTCCACCCGCCCTCCCCCAGAGCCGAAAGCCTGGGAGGTGCCCCCAGGCAGCACGACGGGGTTGTCCACGGCGGAGGCCAGCTCCCGGTCGGCGACCAGGCGGGCGTGCGCCATCGTGTCGCGTCCGGCGCCGGCGACCTGCGGGGCGCAGCGCACGGAGTAGGCGTCCTGGACGCGCGGGGCGTCGTCCTGGTGGTGCCCGGTGAGCCCCGAGCCCTTCAGCACGGCGAGCATGTTGGCGGCGCTGGCGCCCTGCCCGGGGTGCGGGCGGATGGCGTGCAGCTCGGGCGCGAGGACCTTGTCGCTGCCGAGCAGTGCCTCCAGGGTGAGGGCGGCGGTGACGTCGGCGGACTTGTAGAGGGTGTCCAGGTCGGCGAGGGCCATGACCAGCATGCCGAGCATGCCGTCGGTGCCGTTGAGCAGGGCGAGGCCCTCCTTCTCGCGCAGCTCGACGGGCCGGATCCCGTGCTCGGCGAGCAGCTCGCCGGCGGGCCGGACGCGCCCGTCGGGGCCCTCCGCCTCGCCTTCGCCCATGAGGGTGAGCGCGCAGTGGGAGAGCGGGGCCAGGTCGCCGGAGCAGCCCAGGGAGCCGTACTCGTGCACGACCGGGGTGATCCCGGCGTTCAGCACGTCGGCCATGGTCTGCGCGACCTCGGGCCGCACCCCGGTGTGACCCGAGCAGACGGTCTTCAGCCGCAGGAACATCAGGGCCCGTACGACCTCACGCTCCACCCGGGGGCCCATGCCGGCGGCGTGCGAGCGGACGATGTTGCGCTGCAACTGGGCGCGCAGCTCCGGGCTGATGTGCCGGGTCGCCAGGGCGCCGAAGCCGGTGGAGACGCCGTAGACCGGGTCGGGCTTGGCCGCCAGCGCGTCCACGATCTCCCGGGCCGCCGCGAGGGCCGCCACCGCCTCCGCCGACAGCTCGATGCGGGCACCGCCGCGCGCCACGGCGAGAACGTCGGACGCCGTGACCCCGGACGTCCCCACCACCACAGTGTGCATATCCATATTCAGGAGCGTACGCATTGAATGCGGCGGTGTCACTAGTGGGCACTGGAGTCACCCCTTACCTCAGGGTGTGGGTTTCACCTCACGACCGACACCACCCAGGACTCAGAATCGGCGCCACCCCGTGTCTCACGGCCGGCGCCGCTCGACGCGGGCGCTCGTTCACGGCCGGCGCCCGCGGAACCGGCGGCGCTCGGCGCGCGAGGGCGGCGGTGCGTCGGCCAGCCGGACGACCGGATCGCCGGGCCCCTCCCGGCCGGCCACCACCGGCCGGTCCAGGCGCAGCGCCTTGGCCCGGTACTGGGCGGCGTCCGCGAGCCGGAACAGCCGCCGGGCGTCGCGCACCTCGCCGATCGCCTCCGCGGTCGAGGCGACCCCGCACGCGACCCCCTCCCCCGGCTGAAGCTCCCCGGCCCTGCGGCACAGCTCGTCGGCCGCCTTCACCACGTCGTCGGCGGGCGGCCCGACCGCGACCAGACAGAACTCGTCCCCGCCGAGCCGCGCGACCAGCGCACCCGGCACCATCGCCCCGCACAGCGACAGCACCGAGCCGAAACGCTCCAGCAGCCGGTCGCCGACGGCGTGCCCGAGGGTGTCGTTGACCCGCTTGAGCCCGTTGAGGTCGCAGACGACCAGACTGACCACCGCGCCCTCCGCGCGGTGCCGCTCGACGGCCTCCTCCAGGCACACGTCCACGGCCCGGCGGTTGGCCAGGCCGGTGAGGGCGTCGGTGAAGGCGAGCCGGCGGGCCTCCTCCAGCCGCTCGGTCTGCGCGAGGCCGGCGGCGACGACGGCCGCGAGCACGGTGGCGAAGTCGGAGTCGGCCCGCGCGAACACCGGCGCGCCGGCCGCGCGGGCCACGTACAGCTCGCCCCAGGCCCGGCCGTGCAGCACGACGGGGGCGACGACACAGCACCCGCGCCCCCGGCGGCGCAGGGCCGCGACCCGCTCGTGGAAGTACCCGGCGCTGCCGGTCGCGGCGCCCTCGGCGGTCTCCACCCAGGCGTTGGGCCCCCCGCCACCGGCCCACCGCTCGTGCAGGAACTCGGTGATCTCCGGGAACTGGTGCACCGGATAGGTCTCGGCCTCGGGGAACTCCTCCTCGTCCGCGGCCCGCTCCCCCACGTTCACGAGGACCCGGAGCCGGCCCAGCTCGCGCTCCCAGACCGACAGCGCGGCGAAGGTGCCGTCCAGCGCGTGACAGGCGCCGAGGGCGGCGGCCTGCCAGCACTCCCGGGGGGTGTGCGCCGCCGCCATGCCCTGAGCCAGCGCCACGACCGCGGCGAACCGCTTGTCCTCACCCATTACTCCAGATTAGGGAGTAATGCGGACACAAGGGATGTCGATGCGGCGATCAGGTGGCCGTCGACGAAACGACCGGCACGCACCCTGCCCAAGGCCGCCCGGCACCCCTCACTCCCCCGGCCACTCCGGCTTGCGCTTCTCGTTGAAGGCGGCCACACCCTCCGCGCGGTCGCCCGAGAAGGCCACCGAGCGCCATGCCGCGTCCTCGACCTCCAGCCCGGCCCGCAGATCCAGCCCGTGGCCCAGCCGCAGCGCCCGCTTGGCGGCCCGCAGCCCCACCGGCGAGTTCCCGGCGATCCGCTCGCCGAGCGCCAGCGCCTCCTCGCGGTCCCGGCCCTCCGCCACCAGCTGGTCCACCAGCCCCAGCCGGGCGGCCTCCGCCGCCTCCACCCGCCGGGCCGAGAAGATCAGCTCGGCGGCCCGCGCGGCCCCGACCCGCCGGGGCAGCAGCTGCGTACCGCCGCCGCCCGGGATCACGCCCACGGACACCTCCGGCAGCCCCACCACGGCCGTGGGGTCGGCCACGATCAGGTCGCAGGAGAGGGCCAGCTCGAAACCGCCGCCCAGCGCGAAGCCGTGCACCGCGGCGATCGTCGGCATCGGCAGCTCCAGCACCCCGGTGTACGCGGCCCGCGCCACCGGCCGCTGCCGGACCAGGTCGGCGTCGGTGAAGGAGTTCCGCTCCTTCAGGTCCGCCCCGACACAGAAGGCCCGTTCGTGCGACGAGGTCAGCACGACCACCCGGGCGGCGGGGTCGCCGGCGAGCGCGGCGCACGCGCCCGCGAGGGAGCGGGCCATCTCCGTGGAGACGGCGTTCATCGCCTTGGGCCGGTCCAGCACCAGCTCCGCGACGTGCCCGTGCCGCCGCACCAGCACGAACTCCCCGTACCGCTCCTCGCTCATGACACCCTCCGGTTAACGCGGGTTAACACACTGCGGGTCCGATCATCGCAGCCGTACCCGATCCGGGAAAAGACCCGGGGGCCCACACCCGTCCGGGTGACGCCTGCCCCTGATCGGCCGCCGCGTGGACGTGCTCGATGCCCGCGCCTAGGAGGACCGGCCGTCACGCCGGGTGAGCAGCCACGGCTCGACGACGCCGAGCCCGCGCACCGGCCGCTGCCACATCGGCTGGAGGGCGAAGCGGTACGTCGGCGTCTCCTCGCCCTCCTTCTCGGCGGCGGCGGCCTCCGCCTCGGAGACGGGGGCCTCGCCGGTGCGGATCAGTTCCTCGGCGAAGGCGCTGTCCACCAGGACGGCGTCCCGGGGCGCGATGGAGGTCAGCCGGGAGGCGAGGTTGACCGTCGTACCGAACACATCACCCATACGGGTGGTCACCGTGCCGAAGGCCATGCCGACCCGCAGCTCGGGCATCGTCTCGTCGTTCGCGAGCGTCTCCACCAGGCGCAGAGCGATGTCCGCGGCCACACCGGCGTCGTCCGCCGCGTACAGCACCTCGTCACCGAGGGTCTTGATCAGCCGGCCGCCGCGGGCGGCCACCAGGTCGGCGGCGGTGGTCTCGAAGGCCTCGACCAGCTCGCCCAGCTCCTCTTCCTCCATCCGGCGGGTGAGCCGGGTGAAACCGACGAGGTCGGCGAAGCCGACGGCGAGCCGGCGGTCGACCATCTCCTCGTCGTCGGCGGCCTGCACGACCCGGCCGGTCGCGGCGGCGAGCTGGCGGCGCCAGACGTAGACCAGGAACTCCTCCAGCTCCGGCAACAGCAGCTCGACCAGCGGGTACGTCACCTCGGTGCGGGTCATGCCCGGCTCCGGGGGCTCGGTCAGCCCCTCCAGGAACGAGTCGATCTGCCACTCGGCCAGCCGGGCCGTGGTCTGCCCGGTGGACCGGGCCACCTGCACCGCCATGGCCTCGCTGAGCAGCCCCGCCTCCACCAGACCGGCGAGCCGCCGCAGGGCCAGCACGTCGGCCTCGGTGAGGGCCTTGGCCTGCCCTATGTCCGCGAATCCCATGGCCCGCCAGAACCGGGATGCCAGCTCCATGGAGACACCGGCGCTACGGGCCGCCTGGAACGGGGTGTAACGGCGCTCGGCACCCAGGATGAGCTGTTCGAGCCGCAGGGCCAGCGGGTCCTCGCCGCCGTCGGGGGCGTGGGGATCCACCCGGCCGTCCCCGCCAGCGCCGGAGCCCGTGTCGTCGACGGTCACGCCTGCTGCCCTTCCGATCTGCCGCGGTCAGGTTTCGACCGGCCTCAACTCTACGGCAGGTGTGCGCCAGCTCACTCCGCCGGGTTGAGCCGACGGGACCGTTCCCGGCACCGAGGCCGCGGGGCCGACCGCGCAGTTCCCCGGTCGCCGTCGGCCGGGAGGCGAGACGGCGGGCCGGCCGCGCACGGCGGGAAGGGGACGTGCCGGGGGGTGTCCGCCCGCAGCGGTTGGCGCGTCGACACGAGTCCCTCTACGACCGACCGATTCCGCGCCGTTCCGAGGACGGACACCCCCCGGCGCGGCCCCGACTCCCCCACGCACCCCGGGCGCGACGCGCACCCCCACCCACCCGCACAGGCGCCGCAGGCATCGCACCCCCGACCCGCACCCGAGGCAGCACGCGAAGGCACCACAGAACACACCCGCACAGGCGCCGCAGGCACCCGCCCCCACCCCGCACCCGACGCCCCGCACCGCATCCAAAGCCCCCGCCCAAGCCCCGGCCAGGGTGGGTCACGCAGGCCGCAGATGAACGATGTCCCCCGCCCCCACCGGCTCCTGAACCCCGTCCCCGGTCGCGATGACCAACCGCCCGTCCCCGTCCAGCGCCACGGCCTCCCCCACCACGGACCGCTCCCCGGGCAACTCCGCCCGCACCGTCCGCCCGAGCGTCGCGCACCCCGCCGTGTACGTCTCCTGCAACCCGCACGCCGAGGGATCCCCCTCCGCCGCCCGCCACCGCCCGTACCAGTCCTCCAGCGCCCGCAGCACCGCCCGCAGCAGCGGATCCCGGTCCGTCCCCGCCGCCCCGGCCAGCGCCAGCGACCCCGCCTGCGGAACCGGCAGCTCGTCCGCCCGCAGGCTGACGTTGATGCCGACGCCGATGACGACCCCGTCGTCCCCGGCCCGCTCCGCGAGGATCCCCCCGGCCTTGCGCTCCTCGCCACCGACGGTCACCAGCAGGTCGTTAGGCCATTTGAGCGCCGTGTCGACGCCCGCCGCCCGCGCCAGCCCGGTCGCCACCGCGACCCCGGTGAGCAGCGGCAGCCACCCCCACCGCGCCACCGGCACCTCACGCGGCCTGAGCAGCACGGAGAAGAACAGCCCGGACCGCGGCGGCGCGCTCCACCGCCGGTCCAGCCGCCCCCGGGCCGCCGTCTGCTCCTCCGCGACCAGTACCGCCCCCTCCTCGACGCTCCCGGCGGCGGCCCGCGCCACGAGGTCGGAGTTGGTGGAGCCGGTCCGCGGCACCACCTCGATGTCCCGGTACAGGCCCCCGTCCCGGACCAGCCCGCGCCGCAGCGCCGCGGCGTTCAGGGGCGGGCGTTCGAGGTCGGACCAGCGGCTGTCGTCTGATGGATTCTGCGGCGTCATGCAAGCCACCCTAGGTGTGGTAAACGACGCACTGCCGACCGGTAGCCCCACCACTACTCTACGAATGAGTAACCGTCCCCCCTTTTGAGCAGGCAGGGAGCCGCATCCCGATGTCCGAGCCGGAAGAGCGTCACGAGATCCAAGGGATCGACATTCACACGACCGCGGGGAAGCTCGCGGATCTCCAGCGGCGCATCCACGAGGCCACGCACGCCGGTTCGGAACGCGCCGTGGAAAAGCAGCACGCCAAGGGCAAGCTGACGGCCCGTGAGCGGATCGAGCTGCTGCTGGACGAAGGATCGTTCGTCGAGCTGGACGAGTTCGCCCGGCACCGCTCCACGAACTTCGGCCTGGACGGCAACCGCCCGTACGGCGACGGCGTGGTCACCGGCTACGGCACCGTCGACGGCCGTCCGGTCGCCGTCTTCTCCCAGGACTTCACCGTCTTCGGCGGCGCCCTCGGCGAGGTGTACGGCCAGAAGATCGTCAAGGTGATGGACTTCGCCCTGAAGACCGGCTGCCCGGTCATCGGCATCAACGACTCCGGCGGCGCCCGCATCCAGGAAGGCGTCGCCTCCCTCGGCGCCTACGGCGAGATCTTCCGCCGCAACACCCACGCCTCCGGCGTCATCCCCCAGATCAGCCTGGTCGTCGGCCCGTGCGCGGGCGGCGCGGTCTACTCCCCCGCCATCACCGACTTCACCGTCATGGTCGACCAGACCAGCCACATGTTCATCACCGGCCCGGACGTCATCAAGACCGTCACCGGCGAGGACGTCGGCTTCGAGGAGCTGGGCGGCGCCCGCACCCACAACACCGCCTCCGGCGTGGCCCACCACATGGCCGGCGACGAGAAGGACGCCGTCGAGTACGTCAAGCAGCTGCTGTCGTACCTGCCGTCCAACAACCTCTCCGAGCCCCCGGTCTTCCCGGAGGAGGCGGACCTCTCCGTCACCGACGAGGACCGCGAGCTGGACACGCTCGTCCCCGACAGCGCCAACCAGCCCTACGACATGCACACGGTGATCGAGCACGTCCTGGACGACGCCGAGTTCTTCGAGACCCAGGCCCTGTTCGCACCGAACATCCTCACCGGCTTCGGCCGGGTCGAGGGCCACCCGGTCGGCGTCGTCGCCAACCAGCCGATGCAGTTCGCCGGCTGCCTGGACATCGCCGCCTCCGAGAAGGCCGCCCGCTTCGTACGCACCTGCGACGCCTTCAACATCCCGGTGCTGACCTTCGTGGACGTCCCCGGCTTCCTGCCCGGCGTCGGCCAGGAACACGAGGGCATCATCCGGCGCGGCGCCAAGCTGATCTACGCCTACGCCGAGGCCACCGTCCCGCTGATCACCGTCATCACCCGCAAGGCCTTCGGCGGCGCCTACGACGTCATGGGCTCCAAGCACCTGGGTGCCGACCTCAACCTGGCCTGGCCCACCGCCCAGATCGCCGTCATGGGCGCCCAGGGCGCGGTCAACATCCTGCACCGCCGCACCATCGCCGAGGCGGACGACGCCGAGGCCACCCGCGCCCGGCTGATCCAGGAGTACGAGGACACCCTCCTCAACCCCTACGTCGCGGCCGAGCGCGGCTACGTCGACGCGGTGATCATGCCGTCCGACACCCGCGCGCACATCGTCCGCGGCCTGCGTCAACTGCGCACCAAGCGGGAATCCCTGCCTCCGAAGAAGCACGGCAACATCCCCCTGTAGGCCCCGCCGACCCCGGGAGCGGACATGAACATCAAGGTCGTACGAGGCAACCCCACCCCGGAGGAGCTGGCCGCCGCCCTGGCGGTGGTCCGCGCCCGCGCCGCGGCGGCGGCCTCCGCGCCGTCCGGCGCGCAGGGCCCGAAGAACGCGTGGTCCGACCCGGCCCGCATCGCCGCCCGGCACGTCCCGGCGCCGGGCCCGGCGTCGTGGGCGCGCACCTACTGGCCGGGCCGGGGCTGACCGTCCGCCGGCCGGAACCCCGGGTGCCGAATTGAGTACGCCTACTCAGGCACCCGCCCCCGGTCCGGCCGCACGCTGGGGACATGCTGTGGTCAGATCCGGAGAACGAGCCGCCCGAGGACCTGCGCGAGGCGCAGAACATGCTCCGGCGGCTCGGTCTCCTGATGGCGCTGGCCATGGTGCTGGCGATGATCGTGATCGGCCTGAGGTGAGCCGCCCGGCGTGCCGTGGCTAACCTGACCGCATGACTGCCAATCGCCGCAGGCGACTCGTGCTCGCCTCCCAGTCCCCCGCCCGGCTGGGCCTGCTCCGGCAGGCCGGATTCGACCCCGAGGTCATCGTGAGCGGCGTCGACGAGGACGCCGTCACCGCGCCCACCCCGGCGGAGCTGGCGCTCGCCCTGGCCGAGGCGAAGGCGTCGGTGGTCGCGGCGCGGCCCGAGGTGCAGGGCGCCCTGGTGATCGGCTGCGACTCGGTGCTGGAGCTGGACGGCAAGGCGCTCGGCAAGCCGGCCGACGCCGAGGAGGCCACCGCCCGCTGGAAGGACATGCGCGGACGGGCGGGGGTGCTCCAGACGGGGCACTGCGTGTGGGACACGGAGGCCAAGCGGTACGTGTCGGCGACCGCCTCCACCGTCGTCCGGTTCGGTGAACCCAGCGACGCCGAGATCGCCGCCTACGTGGCCTCCGGAGAGCCCCTCCACGTGGCCGGCGCGTTCACCCTGGACGGCCGTTCGGCACCGTTCATCGACGGCATCGACGGCGACCACGGCAACGTGATCGGCCTCAGCCTGCCCCTGGTCCGCCGGCTCCTGGCGGAACTGGGCGTCGGCATCACGGAGTTGTGGGCGCCGGAGCGCTGACCGGGGCGTGGGCGGAGCCCTGGGGCGGAACGGCGTCCCGGGGTTCCTCGTCGCCGTCCCGGGGCTCGTGCGTACGGCCCGCCGGCGCGTCCCCGTCGACGGGTTCCGCACCCGGCTCCGGCCCCGCCGCCGGCCCGGCCCCCTGCCCGGGCGTGCCGCCGGGGACCGCGCCCTGCGGGCCGGCCGCACGGTCGTACGTCATCAGGAGCAGCACGATCAGCCCGAGGACGGCGACCATGAACACGAACGCCGCCGCGCCGAACAGGCCCCAGGCGAACGCGCCGAGCAGGCCGTGCACCACGGCCGCGCTGACCAGCACCACACGGCCGAAGCCGGCCGGGGCACGGTCGCGTACCGCGACGAGCACGGCCACCAGCGCGCACAGCGCGAAGTAGAGCCCGAAGACGATTCCGCCGATCTTCGAGGACGTCGCCATGACGTCGGGGTCCAGGCCGGCCAGGGACATCTTCTGCCGGTCGACGACGACCCCGAGGAGCCAGTTCACCGCCACGACGGCCACCGCCTCCACGAGGAGGACGACCGCCACGACCCATGCCACCGGTCTGCGCACCACCGGGCCCCACCCACTCTCACGCCGACAGCCTGTTACCCCAGGTACGTCCGAGACATCGGGCACGCTACTAACGGGTAAACCACGGGACAAGGGTTCCGGCCGAAGCAAAGAATCATTGGGCCATTCGTAGGGACTCGACAAAGAATCGGAGTGGGCCGCAGCACGCCCGCACAGAGACCTTGACCACATGGCGGGGCTAGGGTTTTCCCCAGGAGTCCTGCGTACCCCGGTGCGACATGGGCTTTCTCTGGTCGGGCGAGCCTCGGATCACGCTCCGTGTGGGCAAGCTCACCATTGGGGACGGGTCGAAGTGCCGTGTCGGCAGTCCCTAAACTCGGCTTGTTTCAAGGAGGGAGCCTCAATCGTGCGCAAGGTGCTCATCGCCAACCGTGGCGAAATCGCTGTCCGCGTGGCCCGGGCCTGCCGGGACGCCGGGATCGCGAGCGTGGCCGTCTACGCCGACC
>NZ_JODT01000047.1 GCF_000720835.1 Streptomyces achromogenes subsp. achromogenes
GCGCGGCCCGCCCCACCGTCCCCGCCCCGCCTCCCGCGACCCTCACCACGCCCCTCACCCCCGCCACCCTCGCCTTCGCGTACGAGGCGAACCGGAAGAACGCCGCCGAAGCCGCCCGCATGGCCGCCGCCCACGGCGATACCCACCGCGCCGTGGCCGACCACGCCCTCGCCGCCCCCTCCCGTCACCTCCTCGCCTTCGACGGCCGGGGAAGCGGCCAGGCCACGGAGGTCATAGGCGACTTGACCCACGCCCGCCACATCGCCGTACTGGTCCCCGGCTCGGACACCACCCTCGACACCTACCCCCGCTTCCACCGCGCCGCCGCGTCCCTGTACACGGCCCTCACCCACCACCCCACCGAAAGCCGTACGCCCACAGACACCGTCGCCGTCATAGCCTGGCTCGGCTACGAGACACCGGCCACGGTCAGCACCACCGTCACCACGACCACCCGCGCCGACGAAGCCGCCCCGCGCCTGCGCGCCTTCGTCCGCGGCCTGCGCACCGCGGCACCCGCCGGCGCCCACCTCACCCTGCTCTGCCACTCCTACGGCTCCGTGGTCTGCGGCCGGGCCGCCCCCGGTCTCGCCGCGGACGACATCGCCCTGGTCGGCAGCCCCGGGACCGGCGCCGACTCGGCCACCGCCCTGCACACCCGTGCCCGTGTCTGGGCGGCCCGCGGCACCGCCGACTGGGTGGCGCACGTCCCGCACGTCCGGGCCGGCCTGTCCGGCACCGGCACCACCATCGGCTTCGGCACCGACCCCGTCTCCGCCGCCTTCGGCGCCCGGGTCTTCGACGCGGCCGGCGCCGGCCACAGCGGCTACTTCACCCCGGGCTCGGCCTCCCTCGCCAACCTGGCCCGGATCACCCTCGGCGAGACCTCGGAGGTGACCCGTGCCTGAGCAGACCCCCCGGCCGCACGCCCCGCGCCGCCCCCTGGCCGCCCTCCGCCAGGGCACCCGCCCCTCGGACGCCCTCCGTCAGGGCGCCCGCCCCCTGGGCACCCGCCGCCCCCTGGACGCCCTCCGTCAGGGCGCCCGCCCCCTGGGCACCCGCCGCCCTCTGGACACCCTCCGTCAGGGCGCCCGGCGTCTGGACGCCGCCACCCCCGCCTCCCGGGACCGCGCGGTCGACGCGCTGCGGGCCCTCGCGATCCTCGGTGTCGTCCTCGGTCACTGGCTGGTCACCGCCCTGGTCGCACAGGACGGCGCCCTGCACACCGAGAGCCCGCTGCGCCCTCAGCCCTGGCTGGCCCCGGTCTCCTGGCTGCTTCAGACCCTGGCCGTGTTCTTCCTGGTCGGCGGCCATGTGGCGACCCGCAGCCTGGCCACCGCCCAGGCCAGAGGCGACTCCTACGGCCACTGGCTGCGCGCCCGCCTGAACAGGCTGCTCCGCCCGGTCACCGCCCTGCTGGGCCTGTGGACCGTGACCGCCGCCGCCCTGCTGCTCGGCGGCGCTCCCCTGGCCACCGTCCACAGCCTGGTGAAACTCGCGCTGTCCCCGCTGTGGTTCCTGCTGGTGTTCGCCGCGCTGACGGCCGCCACCCCGCTCGTCGCCCGGCTCAACCCCCTCTGGCCGCTCGCCGTCGTCCTGCACGTGGACCTGCTCCGCTTCGGCCTGCACCTCGGCCCGTCCTGGCTCGGCTGGACCAACCTGGCCGCCGGCTGGCTGGTGCCCTACACCCTGGGCGCGGCCTGGGCCCGGGGCGAGCTGCGCAGCCGCCGCTCGGCCCTGGCCCTGCTGCTCGGCGGTACGGCGGCCACGGCGCTCCTCGTCGGCTGCGCGGGCTACCCGGCGTCCATGGTCGGCGTCCCCGGCGGCGCGGTCTCCAATCTGAACCCGCCGACCCTGGCGGCCGTCACATTCGGCCTGGCCCAGTGCGGTCTGGCGCTCATGCTGCGCGACCGGCTGCGCCGGGCGGCGGCCCGCCCCCTGGTCTGGGCGGCGGTGGCCCTGGTCAACCTCTCGGCGATGACGGTCTTCCTGTGGCACCAGACGGCGATGATGGCCACCACCGCCACCGGGCTCGTGGCCGGCCGCCTGCCCGGACTGCACACCGCGCCCGACTCCCCGCTCTGGGTGGCGTACCGGCTGGCCTGGCTGCCCGTGTTCGCCGCGGCACTGGCCCTGTGCCTGGCGGCCTTCGGCCACCGGGAGCGGGGTCCGCGCCGCCCGCGCCGCCGTTCGTCCCGGGTGGTCCACCGCCATCTGCCGCCGAGGAAGTCCCCGCACCATGCCTAAGGTTGTCCTCGTGCAGCGCGAGGACCCGACCACCACCCCCGCCGAGGGCCCTCGTACCCCGCCCCGCACCAGCGCCCGTCTGCGGGTCTGGCTGGGCGAGGCCCCCACCCGTCACTCGCCCCCGTACTCCCGGTACCGCTGGGCCCGCCTGCTCACCTACCTCCTGCTCGGCTGGATCGCGCTCATCATCGCCGTGGGCGGCGGCGCCGAGGTCTCCGAGTCCTACGGCATCGCCTTCCCCGTCGCCCTCGCCACCACCGTCCTCCAGGCCGCCGCCCTGCTCCTGGCCGGCTGGCGCCCCGTGCCCGCCTGGGCGCTGTCCCTGGCCGCCGCCACCGTCACCGCCCTGCTCGCCCGCCCCCACCTGGCCGCCCTCCCGCCGGACGGCCCCGGCCCCAACTGGCCCTGGACCACGCCCACGCTGATCGCGCACATAGCGGTCTTCCTGCTGCTCGCCCTGCGTGTCCGGCCGGCCGGGGTGGTGGCCGCGGTCACCGTGACCACCGCGGTGACGTGGGTCCTCCAGGCTCTGATGGGAACGGGCCGCTACTCCGGCACCGGCACGCTGGCAGTGGCCCTGTGCGCCGTCACGGCCGTCACCGGCGCCGCCCTGCGCAGCCGCCAGCAGGCCCGCAGCGAACTGGTCCAGCAGACGACGATCACCGTGGAGGAGCGGGCCCGCCGCACCCTGCTGGAGGAGCGCAGCCGGATCGCCCGGGAGCTGCACGACGTGGTCGCCCACCACATGTCGGTGATCTCCATCCAGGCCCAGGTCGCCCCGCACCTGGTGGACGACCCCTCCCCGGAGCTGCTGGAGAACCTCTCCGGCATCCGCGCCAACGCGCTCGAGGCGCTGACCGAGCTGCGCCGGGTCCTCGGGGTGCTGCGGTCCGAGCACCCCGACAACCCCGAGGACCCCTACGGCCTGGGCGCCCCCGGCACCGGAGCGGCCCCGGACGCCCCCCAGCCCACGCTGGACCGGCTCGGCGCGCTGATCGAGAACACCCGCGCGGCCGGACTGGACGTGACCGCCGAGGTCGTGGGCGGGACACGGCCCTACGCGCCGGGCGTGGAGCTGTCGGCGTACCGGATCGTGCAGGAGGCGCTGAGCAACGCCCTGCGGCACGCGCCCGGGTCCCGGGTGCGGGTCGAGGTCGGGCATCTCCCGGACGGTCTGCGGCTGAAGGTGGACAACTCCCCGCCCCGGCACGCCGTCCCGTCCTCCCCGGGCGCCGGCCACGGGCTGCTCGGCATGCGCGAGCGCGTGGCCATGCTCGGCGGCCGCCTCGTGGCGGGCGGCACCGAGGGCGGCGGCTTCAGCGTCACGGCCTTCCTCCCCGGGGACGTCCCGGACCCGCCCGACAAGCGCCCGACAGGAGAACAGACCCCATGACGAGCGGTACCGGCAGCATCCGTGTCCTGATCGCCGACGACCAGCAGATGGTCCGGCAGGGCTTCACCGTGCTGCTCAACGCCCAGAGCGACATCGAGGTGATCGGGCAGGCGGTGGACGGCCGGGACGCGATCGCCCGGACCGCCGAGCTGGCCCCGGACGTGGTGCTGATGGACATCCGGATGCCGGAGCTGGGCGGCATCGAGGCCACCCGCCGCATCACCGAGGACCACCCGGCCGTGCGGGTGCTGGTGCTGACGACGTTCGACGTGGACGAGTACGTGTACGACGCGCTGCGGGCGGGCGCCTCCGGCTTCCTGCTCAAGGACGCCTCCGCGGACCAGCTGGCCGAGGCGGTCCGGGTCGTGGCCGCGGGCGACGCCCTGCTGGCCCCCGGCATCACCCGGCGGCTCATCGCGGAGTTCTCCCGCCTGGACGGCGGCGGCCGGGCCCCGCTCAGACGGCGCGTCGGCGAGCTGACCGAGCGGGAGACGGAGGTGCTGGCGCTGATCGCGCAGGGCCTGTCGAACGCGGAGATCGCCGAGCGGCTGGTCGTGGCCGAGCAGACCGTGAAGACGCACGTGGGCCGGATCCTGGTGAAGCTGGGCCTGCGCGACCGCACCCAGGCCGCGGTCTACGCCTACGAGTCCGGCGTGGTCCGTCCCGGCGCCCGCTGACACCGGACCGGGTGGAGGCTGGTCACGCGGGGCGGGCCGGGCTAGCGTCCGTCCATGGCAGCTGCTGCGGACCACGTCTTCGACCCCTGGGACCCGGCGTTCGTCGCCGACCCCTACCCGGCCTACGCCGAGCTGCGCGCCCGCGGCCGGGTGATCCGGTACGAACCGAGCGACCAGTGGCTGGTGCCGCACCACGCGGACGTCTCGGCGCTGCTGCGGGACCGCCGGCTCGGCCGCACCTACCTGCACCGGTTCACGCACGAGGAGTTCGGCCGTACCCCGCCCCCGCCCGAACACGAGCCCTTCCACACCCTCAACGACCACGGGATGCTGGACCTGGAGCCACCGGACCACACCCGGATCCGGCGCCTGGTGGCGAAGGCGTTCACCCCGCGCACGGTGGAGCGGCTGGCGCCGTACGTGCACCGGCTGGCCGGCGAGCTGGTGGCCGCCCTGGTCGGCAACGGCGGCGGCGATCTGCTCACGGACGTGGCCGAGCCGCTGCCGGTCGCGGTGATCGCCGAGCTGCTCGGCATCCCCGAGGCGGACCGGCCGCTGCTGCGGCCGTGGTCGGCGGACATCTGCGGGATGTACGAGCTGAACCCGTCCGAGGAGACGGCGGCCCGGGCGGTGCGGGCGTCGGTGGAGTTCTCCGGCTACCTCCGGGAGCTGATCGCGGCCCGCCGCGCCGAGCCCGGCGAGGACCTGGTCTCCGCCCTGATCGCGGCCCACGACGAGGGCGACCGCCTCACCGGGCAGGAACTGGTCTCTACGGTGGTGCTGCTCCTCAACGCGGGCCACGAGGCGACGGTCAACGCCACGGTGAACGGCTGGTACGCCCTGTTCCGCCACCCCGGGCAGCTGGCGGCCCTGCGCGCCGACCACTCCCTGGTGCCGTCCGCGATCGAGGAACTGCTGCGCTACGACACCCCGCTCCAGCTCTTCGAACGCTGGGTCCTGGACGACATCGAGATCGACGGCACCACGATCCCGAGGGGCTCCGAGGTCGCCCTGCTCTTCGGCTCCGCCAACCACGACCCGGCCGTCTTCGCCGACCCCGGCCGCCTGGACCTCACCCGCGCGGAGAACCCGCACATCTCCTTCAGCGCCGGCATCCACTACTGCGTCGGCGCGCCCCTGGCCCGTATCGAGCTGGCCGCCTCCCTGACGGCCCTGCTGGAGCGGGCGCCCACGCTCGCCCTCGCGGCGGAGCCGGAACGCCGGCCGAACTTCGTGATGAGGGGACTGCGGGGGCTCGGCGTGGAGGTGCGCTGAGCCGGCGGGCGCGGCTTCAGTGCCCGGCGGGCAGGATCAGGCTCCAGGCGCCCTCCACCACCCGCCAGGTCCGGCGGCGCACCGGCCCGGACACGGCCGCGTCCGTCCGGTAGCGGAACTCCGCCCCGGTGACCGTCACCGTGTGCCCGGAGGCCAGCAGCGGGGTCGCCTCCGCGCCCACCGACAGCGGCCGGACCTCCACCGAGGCCATTCCGGCCGGGCCCGGCGTCACCGACACCGCCTCCACCGGCTGGTCCGTGTCGACCACCGGCCGCCCGTCCACCTCCACCCGCAGCCGGGCCGCGTGCGGGGCGGGTACGGCGGACACGCGGGCCGGGCGGGCGGCGAGCGTGCGGACCAGCGAGCGGTACCAGGGCCGGACCGCGGAGAGGGGCACCGGGGAGGCGGCGCCCGCCCGCACCGGCACCGGCGGGATGCGCAGCGCGCCCAGCACCACGCCGTCCCCGTCGTCGACCAGCAGGTCCAGCCGCCGCTCCACGCCGTCCAGGACCGCCCGCGCCGCCGCCACCGCGCCGCCGGGCACCCCGAGCGACTCGGCGAGCGCGGTGTCCCCGACCGGCACCACGGACAGCGCGCACCCGGCCAGCTCGCCGCGCCGGTGCAGCAGGGTGACGGCCCGCGTCAGCGCCCGGCCGTCACCCACCACGACCGGCCGCCGCGCCCCCCTGCGGGCCAGGGCGCGGGCGAATTCCTCCGGGCCGTCCGGCAGGCACAGCTTGGCCCGCGCACCCGCGCTGAGCACGTCTTTCGCGATCCGTACGGACTCCCCGTCCGCCTGCCGTGCCGCCGGATCGATGATCACCAGCAGCTGATCGGACGTCGCGGAAGTCGCCACCTCGGTCCTGCCTCGCTTCCTCGGGTAGCATCTTTGTGCAAGAGCCCCTTGCGCTATTGCGCCAGGGGCTTCGTCTATTCCGGGGCATCCGGTCCGACGGTTGTGCGACCGATGACGGTCGCGGTGGTACGCGGCGGTGAACGTTACGCCCATGCCCCCGACCTTGGACATGCCCCGCCCGGAAGGGGTGTACGCGCGTGCCCGCACTTGTGCTGCTCGGTGCTCAGTGGGGTGACGAAGGCAAGGGAAAGGCGACGGATCTCCTCGGTGGTTCCGTCGATTACGTGGTGCGTTACCAGGGTGGCAACAACGCCGGCCACACGGTCGTCGTGGGCGACCAGAAGTACGCACTGCACCTGCTCCCTTCCGGAATCCTGTCACCCGGCTGTACGCCGGTCATCGGCAACGGTGTCGTCGTCGACCCGTCGGTCCTGCTCTCCGAGCTGAGCGGTCTGAACGAGCGTGGCGTCGACACGTCCAAGCTCCTGATCAGCGGTAACGCGCACATCATCACGCCGTACAACGTGACCGTCGACAAGGTGACGGAACGCTTCCTCGGCAAGCGCAAGATCGGTACGACCGGCCGCGGCATCGGCCCGACCTACGCCGACAAGATCAACCGCGTGGGTATCCGGGTCCAGGACCTGTACGACGAGTCGATCCTCCAGCAGAAGGTGGAGGCGGCCCTCGACGTCAAGAACCAGATCCTCACCAAGCTGTACAACCGGCGCGCGATCGCCGCGGACCAGGTGGTCGAGGAGCTGCTGGGCTACGCCGAGCAGATCCGGCCGTACGTCGCCGACACGGTGCTGGTCCTGAACCAGGCCCTGGAGGACGACAAGGTCGTGCTCTTCGAGGGCGGCCAGGGCACGCTGCTGGACATCGACCACGGCACGTACCCCTTCGTCACCTCCTCGAACCCGACCGCGGGCGGCGCCTGCACGGGCGCGGGCGTGGGCCCGACGAAGATCAGCCGCGTGATCGGCATCCTGAAGGCCTACACGACCCGGGTCGGCGCGGGCCCGTTCCCGACCGAGCTGTTCGACGAGGACGGCGAGGCGCTGCGCCGCATCGGCGGCGAGCGGGGCGTCACCACCGGCCGGGACCGCCGCTGCGGCTGGTTCGACGCGGTCATCGCCCGCTACGCCACCCGCGTCAACGGCCTGACCGACTTCTTCCTCACCAAGCTGGACGTCCTCACCGGCTGGGAGCAGATCCCGGTCTGCGTCGCCTACGAGATCGACGGCAAGCGGGTCGAGGAGCTGCCCTACTCCCAGACCGACTTCCACCACGCGAAGCCCGTCTACGAGATGCTGCCGGGCTGGTCCGAGGACATCAGCAAGGCGAAGTCCTTCTCCGACCTGCCGAAGAACGCCCAGGCGTACGTCAAGGCACTGGAGGAGATGTCCGGCGCCCCGATCTCCGCGATCGGCGTGGGCCCGGGCCGCGACGAGACGATCGAGATCAACTCGTTCCTGTAGAACGAGCCCCGCTCATGGACACCCTGCCGGCCCGCCCGGCAGGGTGTCGTCCTTTTCCCGCGCTTGTCCCGCACGCGCTTTTGCCGCGCGGCTCAGCTGAACACGATCATCGAGCCCTGGGCCAGGGAGCGGGTCGCCGCCGCGTGCAGGCCGAGCCAGACGTGGCGTTCGCGGGCGAAGGGGCTGGGGTCGTAGGGGGCCGGGACCGCCGGTTCCTCCAGTTCCGTGGGGGCCGGGGGCGGGGCGGGGGCGGCCGGGGGGTTGGCCGGATCGATGCCGATCACGGGGGCCACGTACTGGAGTTCCCGCAGCAGACTCTGGGAGGAGCCCAAGGGACCGCCGCCCGCGAGGAGTTCGTCGTTGGAGAGCGGGTGCGGGAAGTCCACGGGGACGTAGGCACCCGCGTGGTCGTAGTGCCAGACCAGGTGGGACTGCTGGGCCGTCGACTCGAACATCTCCAGCAACTGCTCGTAGTCACCGCCCAGTTCGTCCACCGGCGTCACCGGCAGGCCGCAGACCTGGAGCAGGTAGGCCCGGCGCAGGAAGTGCAGGGCGTCGTAGTCGAAACCGGCGACCGGGGCGACGTCACCGGACAGGCCGGGCATGTACTGGTACACCGGCACCGGCGGCAGACCGGCCTCGGCCAGTGCCTTGTCGTACTGCGCGAGTTCCTCGGCGAAGGGGTTGTCCGGGGTGTGGCACAACACGTCCACGAGCGGTACCAGCCACAGGTCACAGGCCAAAGAGGGCTCCTCGCATCGGCGGGCGCGCCGTCACGCGCGGCGGCGGGTGGTCAGGGAAGGGTAGTCGCTGCGGCCCGGGGACGCTTCCCCGTGGGGCCCCTATCGGTCGTCTACCCGCCCGCCAGGTGTTCCAGCAGCGCCAGCGAGTGCGCGCTCGCGTCGGCGACGATCGCGCGGGCCGTCTCCGCCTCGCGCCGGGCCAGCGCGTCGACCAGTTCGGTGTGCCGGGCCCAGAGCCGGCCGCGCAGCTCGGGCAGGCGCAGCAGGTACGGCACCGCGCACACCCAGGACTGCACCCGCAGCCGGTGCAGGAAGTCCCCGAGGTAGGGATTGCCGAACAGGGCGCTCAACTCGCGCCAGAAGCGCAGGTCGTAGCCGATGAGGACGGTCAGGTCGCCCGCCGTGGCCGCCCGCTGGGCCTCCTCGCCGCGGCGCCGCACGGTGGCCAGGGCCGCGCCCGTGCGGGGGTCCTCCGGCGGGGTGCGGAAGGCGGGGTGGTCCGCGGTGAGCGCCCGGAACATGCCGTCGGTGACCAGGCCGCGGGCCTCGACCATGTGCCGGTAGTCGGTGACCGAGTACTCGGGCACCCGGAAGCCGCGGTGCTGGTCGGCCTCCAGGATGCCCTGCGCGGACAGGTCGACCAGCGCCTCGCGGACCGGTGTGGCGGAGACGCCGTACTGGTCGGCTATCTCCTTGACGGTGAACGCCCGGCCCGGGCGCAGCCGCCCCGCCAGCACCTCGTCACGGAGCGCGTCCGCGATCTGCTGGCGCAGGGTGCTGCGCGTCACGGGGCCGTTGCCGGGCATGCTCGTGCCTCTCCTCACACGTCCGGGTGCGGTGCTCGCAGGGACCCGCGGCAGGCACGGGTCCCCCTTCCTTACGAGCACGTCACCTTACGCGTTCGAACAGGTGTTGCGGCAGCTACGGTCACACCGTGTGTTCGTCGGCGGCGGTCAGCGCGGCGTCGAGCGCGGCCAGGCCCTCCTTCAGCTCGGCCTCGGTCGCGGTGCACGGCGGGGCGACGTGGGTGCGGTTCATGTTCACGAACGGCCACAGGCCGTGCCGCTTGGCGGCGGCGGTGAAGGCGGCCATGGGGGCGTTCGCCTCGCCGGTCGCGTTGTACGGCACCAGCGGCTCGCGGGTCTCCCGGCTGCGCACCAGCTCCAGCGCCCAGAACATGCCCACGCCGCGCACCTCGCCGACGCTCGGGTGGCGGGCGGCCAGCTCGGCGAGGCCGGGGCCGACGACGCTCTCGCCGAGCCGCCGGGCGTTCTCCACGACGCCCTCCTCCGCCATCACGTTGATCGTGGCGACGGCGGCGGCGCAGGCCAGCGGGTGACCGGAGTAGGTGAGGCCGCCCGGGTAGGGCCGCTTGCCGAAGGTCTCGGCGATCTTCTGCGAGATGGCGACACCGCCGAGGGGCACGTAACCGGAGTTCACCCCCTTGGCGAAGGTCATCAGGTCGGGGACGACGCCGAACAGGTCGGCCGCGAACCACTCGCCGGTCCGGCCGAAGCCGGCCATGACCTCGTCCAGGATGAAGACGATCCCGTACTTGTCGCACAGCTCGCGCACGCCGGCCAGATAGCCGGGCGGCGGCACCATGATCCCGGCCGTGCCCGGGATGGTCTCCAGGATGATCGCGGCGATGGTCCCCGGGCCCTCGAAGGCGATCGTCGTCTCCAGGTGCTCCAGCGCCCGGGCGCACTCCTGCTCCTCGTTCTCGGCGTAGAAGCGGGAGCGGTAGAGGAACGGCGCCCAGAACCGGGCGACCCCGTTCGAGCCGCTGTCGTTCGCCCAGCGGCGCGGGTCACCGGTGATGTTCACCGCCTGCTGGGTGCCGCCGTGGTACGAGCGGTACGCCGAGAGGACCTTCGGGCGGCCGGTGTGCAGCCGGGCCATGCGCACCGCGTGCTCCACGGCGTCCGCGCCGCCGTTGGTGAAGAAGATCTTGTCCAGGTCGCCGGGGGTCCGCCCGGCGATCAGCCGGGCCGCCTCCGAGCGGGCCTCGACGGCGAACGCGGGCGCGAAGGTGGTCAGCTTCGCGGCCTGCTCCTGGATCGCCGCGACGACCTTGGGGTGCTGGTAACCGATGTTGGTGAAGACGAGCCCGCTGGTGAAGTCCAGGTAGCGCGTGCCGTCGTAGTCCCAGAAGTACGACCCCTCGGCGCCGGCGACGGCGAGCGGGTCGATGAGGTCCTGCGCGGACCAGGAGTGGAAGACGTGCGCGCGGTCGGCGGCCTTCACTGCGGCGCCGGCTTCGGGGCTGGGCTGAGGGGTCATGCCGGTGAGGGTAAATGTCCGCGATGCGGAAGGCATATCGGCGTCTTGTTCCGTGGACGGAGGAAATCCGCGACAGGTTGTCGACGGGCGGGGTTCCGGCAGCGCGTGGCGCGTTTCCGGCGGCGTCCGGTGTGGCCGGTTCCCGGCGCGGCCGGCCCCTGTTACGGAACCGTGGAACCGGTACCGGACCGGGTGCCGTACCGGCGCACTATTGTCGGGCGTTGCAGCAGACCTATGGGGGGAAGGCGGCGCGGGGATGGAGAAGCTGGGGCCGGGGGATCCGCCGGCGATCGGGGCCTACCGGCTGCTGGCACGGCTCGGCGCCGGCGGCATGGGGCAGGTCTACCTGGCCCGGTCGGACCGGGGCCGGACCGTCGCGGTGAAGCTGGTCCGCGCGGAACTGGCCGAGCGGGAGGAGTTCCGGGCGCGGTTCCGGCAGGAGGTGCACGCCGCGCGCCGGGTCGGCGGGTACTGGACCGCGCCGGTGCTGGACGCGGACACCGAGGCGCCCGTGCCGTGGGTGGCGACCGGGTACGTGGCCGGGCCGAGCCTGCAACAGGTCGTCGGGCACGACCACGGGGCGCTGCCCGAGCGGTCGGTACGGATCCTGGCGGCGGGGCTCGCCCAGGCGCTGGCGGACATCCACGCGGCCGGGCTCGTGCACCGGGACCTCAAGCCGTCGAACGTGCTGGTCACCATCGACGGGCCGCGCGTGATCGACTTCGGGATCGCGCGGGCGCTGGAGACGGCGGCGCCGGGCGAGGAGGGGCTCACCCGCACCGGTGCGCTGGTCGGGTCGCCCGGGTTCATGGCGCCCGAGCAGGTGCGCGGGGACCGGATCACGCCCGCGTGCGACGTGTTCTGCCTTGGCTCGCTGCTCGCCTACGCGGCCACCGGGTCGCTGCCCTTCGGGACCGCCGACAGCGGGGTCCACGCGCTGATGTTCCGCATCGCCCAGGAGGAGCCGGATCTGACCGGGGTGCCGGAGGGGCTCGCCGACCTCGTACGGGACTGCCTGCGCAAGGACCCGGCGAGCCGGCCCTCGCCGGCGGAGATCCTGGAGCGGACCGGGATGGAGGACACGGTGACCGGGGGCCGCTCCCGCGATCCCTGGCTGCCCGGCGCCCTGGTGGCCCAGCTCGGCCGGCACGCCGTACGGCTGCTGGAGGCGGAGCATCCGGAGGGCGGCGGGGGAGCGCCGGCGGCGGGGACGGCCGCGCACGGAAACGGAACCGGAATCGGAACACCGGCCCGCGACGGCGCGCGCGGGGCGTCCGGCGCGTCCGGCGCGTCCCACGGGCCCGGGGTGTCGCGGGAGCCCGGGGCGCACGGGGCCGGTGCCCCGCACGGGACCGGAGTGTCCTTCATGGCCGCCAACGGGTCCCCCGAGCACGCCCCCGTCTCCGACGGCGGAGCCCCCGCGCCCGCCGGCCCCGCCCCCCGGGTTCCGCCGCCGCCCGCCGCACCCCCGGCGTCCTACGGTTTCGGCCCGGCGTACGACGCCCCGCCACCGCCGTCGTATCCGCAGCCGCACCCCACCGGGTACGGCTCCGCACAGCAGGCCGGTACCGGCGCCTGGGGCGGGGTGCGGCAGCCGTACGGCCCGCAGGCCGGCGGGCCCGGCTCCATACCGCCGTACGGTTCCCCGGGCCTCGGCGCGCCCGAGGAGCCGGAGCGGCGCAGCGGCCGGTCCACCGCGCTGCTCGTCGTCATCGCGCTGGTCGTGGCGGTGGGCGCGGGCGGCTCGGTGTACGCGCTGATGAAGAACGGCAGCGGCACCGACGAGAGGGCCGGTGGCACCACCGCCACGGCCCCCGCCCACCGCTCCGCGCCGCCGGACGGCCCGTCGGCACCCCCCACCTCCGCCACGCCCGCCCCGACCGCCTCGAAGTCACCGGCGGCCGGGGCGATACCCGATGCCTACCTGGGCACCTGGCGGACCGCCATCACCAGCGAGAGCGGCACGGGCACCCGCGAACTGACCCTCCGGCAGGGCGAGGTGGGGGACACCGTGCTGACCCTGGTCGCGGACGGGCCGACCGAGGGCGGCGGGTCGTACCACTGTGTCTTCGAGGCCGAGCTGACCGGGGCACCCGGCGGGAACGGGCCCCTGGAGCTCGGGCCGTCCACCGTCACCACCGGCCGGCCGGCCTCCTCCTGCTCCCCGGGCGAGGCCACCGAGGTCACCCTGCTCCCGGACGGCAGGCTGGAGCGGTCCAAGGCGAACGGCGGGGAGAGCCTGACGTACAGCAAGGAGTGACGGCCCGTACGGCAAGGGGTGACGGCCCGTACGGCTGGGAGTGAGGGCCCCGGGGGACCGTCAGCGGGGTTCCGGGGGGCGCTGTCTCGGCATGTTCGGGCGGCTTCCGTTCCCCGGGGGCAGCGGGAAGCGCGCCCCGCCCGCCGTGCCCGCCTCCTGCCGGGGCACCGTGGCCGACGCCGTCTGGATGCCCAGCGGGGCCGGGCCCGTGCGGAACTGCGCCATCCAGTCGGTGGTCTCCGTGCGCACCAGCTCCGCGATGTCCTCGCAGAAGCGCCGCAGCACCGTCAGGCACCGTTCGGCCGCCTCGCTCGCCGTGCCCTCCGCCGGGCCCAGCACCTCCCGCACGCTCTCCGCCGCCCAGT
Source organism: Streptomyces achromogenes subsp. achromogenes (assembly GCF_000720835.1). GTDB lineage: Bacteria > Actinomycetota > Actinomycetes > Streptomycetales > Streptomycetaceae > Streptomyces > Streptomyces achromogenes. The sequence continues at coordinate 13,581 of NZ_JODT01000047.1, forward strand.
CGAACTGGAGGGCCTGGAGCCGCCGCTGCACCGCCTGGGCCGTGGCCAGGTCCCGCATCCAGCCGGACGTGCATCCGAAGAACCGGTCGACGCCCACGCCGGCGCCCGCGAGCAGCAGCGCCAGAGCGCCCCACGGCGCCACCCCGGTGACCACCCCGGTGAGGTCCAGCAGCGGCAGCGCCGCCCCGGCGACCGCACCGGCCGCCACCGTGATCCGCAGCGCGCGCGCCCCGCGCCGCTTCCAGAGCCGGTCGCGCAGGTACCAGTCGGCCGTCTCCAGGCCCCGGCGCTCCACCCAGCGGTACAGCTCGTCCAGCCGTTCGGCGGGTTCGCCCCAGTCCCCGAGCGGAAACGTCCGCCCGGTCAGATCGCCCGGCCGCAGCCCGGCCGCACCCTCGCCCCGCCCGTCCTGAGGCGGACCCTCGGGCTGCATCTCCGGCTGACCCACCCGGCACTCCCTACTGATCACGACCGGTCGCGTTGCGTGACATTCCATGCCGACGCGCGGCCACCTTCCTACCGCCCAACGGATGACGGAGAGGGAGGTTTCCCCGTTTTTCCGCCCGGAAGAGGGCCTTGATCAGGTATAGGACAGCCGCTTTTCTCACCCGAAAGAGTGGCAGGGCAGGGACCGCGTGGACCACGTAGGCTCATTGACGACCGAGAAAAACGTCGGAGACGACAACGGCGACAACGACGACAACACGGAAGACGGCGAGGAGCTGATCGTGATCCCCGGTGGCCAGCCCAACATGCAGCAGTTGCTCCAGCAGGCCCAGAAGATGCAGCAGGACCTGGCGCGCGCGCAGGAGGAACTGGCGAACACCGAGGTCGACGGGCAGGCGGGCGGCGGCCTGGTGAAGGCCACCGTCACCGGCGCCGGCGAGCTGCGCGCGCTGAGGATCGACCCGAAGGCGGTGGACCCGGAGGACACCGAGACCCTCGCCGACCTGATCGTGGCGGCCGTCCACGCGGCCAACCAGAACGCGCAGACGCTCCAGCAGCAGAAGCTCGGCCCGCTGGCCCAGGGGCTGGGCGGCGGCAGCGGCATCCCGGGCCTGCCGTTCTGACCCGCTCTGAGCCACCGCCTTCCGGGCGGAGGCGGGAGCCGACTACCGTACGTACCGAAAGGTCTCCAGGAAGGGCAGTCCGTTGTACGAAGGCGTGGTCCAGGACCTCATCGACGAACTGGGGCGGCTGCCCGGCGTCGGTCCCAAGAGCGCGCAGCGGATCGCCTTCCACATCCTCCAGGCGGAGCCGGCCGACGTGAAGCGGCTCGCGCACGCCCTGCTGGAGGTCAAGGCGAAGGTCCGCTTCTGCGCGACCTGCGGCAACGTGGCGCAGGAGGAGCTGTGCGGCATCTGCCGCGACCCGCGCCGCGACCCCGCCGTCATCTGTGTGGTGGAGGAGCCCAAGGACGTCGTCGCCATCGAGCGCACCCGTGAGTTCCGGGGCCGCTACCACGTGCTGGGCGGCGCGATCAGCCCCATCGAGGGCGTCGGACCCGACGACCTGCGTATACGGGAACTTCTCGCGCGGTTGGCCGACGGGACGGTCACGGAGCTGATCCTGGCGACGGACCCGAATCTGGAAGGCGAGGCGACGGCCACGTACCTCGCCCGCATGATCAAGCCCATGGGCCTGAAGGTCACCCGCCTGGCCAGCGGCCTCCCGGTGGGTGGCGACCTGGAGTACGCGGACGAGGTGACCCTCGGCCGCGCCTTCGAGGGGAGACGATTGCTGGATGTCTGACGCCACGCTGCATGCCACGACGCAGGACCCGGACGACTTCGCGGTGCAGATCGCGGACCAGGTGGAGAGCTTCCTGGTGGCCGTCACCGAGGTGGCCAGGGGCGACGAGCCGGGCTCGGCGGTCCCCTTCCTCCTCCTGGAGGTCTCCCAGCTGCTGCTCGCCGGCGGCCGGCTGGGCGCCCACGAGGACTTCGTCCCCGACGAGCGCTACGAGCCCGACCCGGGCCCCGAGCCGGACGTGGACGAGTTGCGCGAGAACTTCGCCCGGCTGCTGGACCCGGTCGACGTCTACTCCGAGGTCTTCGACCCGTACGAGCCCCGCAAGGCGCCCGTGCCGGCCCGGATCTCCGACGACCTCGCCGACATCATCACCGACCTCAGGCACGGCATGGCCCACTACCGCGCGGGCCGCACCACCGAGGCCCTGTGGTGGTGGCAGTTCTCGTACTTCTCCAACTGGGGAGGGACGGCCTCGGCGGTGCTGCGCGCCCTGCAGTCCGTCCTCATCCACGTCCGGCTGAACCAGCCCCTGGAGGAGCTGGACGGCCTGGACACCGACCAGGCCGACATCGGCGACGAGACGCTGGAGTTCGAGGCCGGCCGGGTCATGGCGCAGGAGATCGGCGCGCCGCTGGGCATCCGGCCGGCGCAGTAGCGGCCCGGTGGTCCGGCTGTGAGCCGGGGCACTTTCGGAGTGGTGCGCGGTCCGCTGGGCAGGGTCGGACCAGGGCGGACGATGTCTCACCATGCGGGAGCAGGTGGGTGGAATTCGGACGCTCGATAGACTGAGCCGACACAAACGAACCGAGCGAGGAGCGCACGTGGGCCTTGTCGTGCAGAAGTACGGAGGCTCCTCCGTAGCCGATGCCGAGGGCATCAAGCGCGTCGCCAAGCGGATCGTGGAAGCGAAGAAGAACGGCAACCAGGTTGTCGTCGTCGTTTCCGCGATGGGCGACACGACGGACGAGCTGATCGATCTCGCCGAGCAGGTGTCTCCGATGCCTGCCGGGCGGGAGTTCGACATGCTGCTGACCGCCGGAGAGCGGATCTCCATGGCCCTGCTGGCGATGGCGATCAAAAACCTGGGCCACGAGGCCCAGTCGTTCACGGGCAGCCAGGCGGGCGTGATCACCGACTCGGTCCACAACAAGGCCCGGATCATCGACGTCACGCCGGGCCGGATCCGTACCGCGCTGGACGAGGGCAACATCGCCATCGTCGCCGGGTTCCAGGGCGTCAGCCAGGACAAGAAGGACATCACCACGCTGGGGCGCGGTGGGTCCGACACGACGGCCGTGGCGCTGGCCGCCGCGCTCGACGCCGAGGTGTGCGAGATCTACACCGACGTCGACGGCGTGTTCACCGCCGACCCGCGGGTGGTGAAGAAGGCCCGGAAGATCGACTGGATCTCCTTCGAGGACATGCTGGAGCTGGCCTCGTCCGGGTCCAAGGTGCTGCTCCACCGCTGTGTGGAGTACGCCCGCCGTTACAACATCCCGATCCATGTCCGGTCCTCGTTCAGCGGACTCCAGGGCACGTGGGTCAGCAATGAGCCGATTGGGGACAAGAAGGTGGAGCAGGCCATCATCTCCGGTGTCGCGCACGACACCTCCGAGGCCAAGATCACGGTCGTCGGTGTGCCGGACAAGCCGGGTGAGGCCGCCGCGATCTTCCGGACCATCGCCGATGCCGAGGTCAACATCGACATGGTCGTGCAGAACGTGTCCGCCGCCTCCACGGGGCTGACGGACATCTCCTTCACCCTGCCGAAGACCGAGGGCCGCAAGGCCATCGACGCGCTGGAGAAGAACCGTCCCGGCATCGGCTTCGAATCGCTGCGCTACGACGACCAGATCGGCAAGATCTCCCTGGTCGGCGCGGGGATGAAGACCAACCCGGGCGTCACCGCCGCGTTCTTCGAGGCGCTGAGCAACGCGGGGGTGAACATCGAGCTGATCTCGACCTCCGAGATCCGCATCTCGGTCGTCACGCGCGCCGACGACGTGCCCGAGGCCGTCCGCGCCGTGCACACCGCCTTCGGGCTCGACTCCGACTCCGACGAGGCCGTCGTCTACGGAGGCACCGGCCGATGAGCCGGGGTACGGCCCGATGACCGGCAGGCCGACGCTCGCGGTCGTGGGAGCGACCGGGGCCGTCGGCACGGTCATGCGCCGGCTCCTGTCCGAGCGCGCGGACATCTGGGGCGAGATCCGGCTGATCGCCTCCGCGCGCTCGGCCGGCCGCAAGCTGTCCGTGCGCGGGGCTCAGGCCGAGGTGACGGCCCTGACGGAGGACGCCTTCGACGGGGTCGACATCGCGCTGTTCGGCGTGCCCGAGGAGGTCGCCGCCGCCTGGGCGCCGGTCGCCGCCGCGCGCGGCGCGGTCGTCGTCGACAACTCCGGCGCCTTCCGGGCCGATGCGGACGTGCCGCTCGTGGTGCCCGAGGTCAATCCGCACGCGCTGCGCTCCCGCCCGCGCGGGATCGTCGCGAGCCCCGGCAGCGCCACCCTGACGATGATCGTCGCCCTGGGCGCGCTGCACGCCGAGTACGGCCTGCGCGAGCTGGTGGTGTCGTCGTACGAGGCGGCGAGCGGGGCCGGGCGGGCCGGGGTGGACACCCTGAGGGCCCAGCTGGCCCTGGTGGCCGGGACCGAGCTGGGCACCCAGCCGGGGGACCTCAGGCGGGCCGTCGGGGACGCCACCGGGCCGTTCCCGGAGCCGGTCGCGCTGAACGTCGTACCGTGGGCCGGGCCGCCGCGGGCGGACGGCTGGTCGGCGCGGGAGCTGGCGGTGCGCGAGGAAGCCCGCAAGGTCCTCGGCCTGGCCGCGCTGCCGGTCGCCGTGACCTGCGTCCAGGTGCCGGTGGTCACCACGCACTCGCTGACCGTCCACGCCCGCTTCCAGCGCGAGATCGCCGTCGACGGCGCCCGGGAGATCCTCGCGACCGCGCCGGGCGTGGTGCTGTGCGACGACCCGGCCGCCGGCGAGTTCCCCACCCCGGCCGACGTGGTGGGCACCGATCCGACCTGGGTCGGGCGGCTGCGCCGGGCCCTGGACGATCCGGCCGCGCTGGAGTTCTTCGTGTGCGGCGACAACCTGCGCAAGGGCGCGTCCCTGAACTGTGTGCAGATCGCGGAGCTGCTCGCCGGTCCGGCCGGCGGGGAACCGGCCGAGGCGGCCGGCCGGGTCTGACGGCTTTGTAGGGTCCGCGTAAGAACTGTGGCCGGGAGCATGGTCCAATCCTCTTGAACCGTCTCTCTTGGCAGCAGAGGATTTGTCTCCCCGCCTTCCGCAACCGTACGGAGGGCGGGGAGCGTCTTTGCGGTCACCCTTGCGGGGCCTGGGGGCGTGATGATCCTGGCGTGGGGACGCCGTGATCGGGGCGTGGGGACGCCCGTTCAAATGGGACATAAGGGAAGAGCGGGACGCATGACGGCACTTGAGGCACGGCCGGTTGTCGCACATGTGACGCCCGGCACGTACAACCCCCGAGGGGGGAGGCGTGTCCAACAGGCGTGGCAGAGGTACTCGAACTCAGTGTGGCCCCCGGCGGCGCGGCCCTGCGGCCGCGTCCGGCGCTCCGGCCCCGCACGTCCGGCGGCATGCCGGTGATCGCGCCCATGCCCGCAGCGCGGCCCGCCCGCATACCCAGTCAGCGTGACGGCGCCGAGGAGACTCCGGGCGCCGCGACGGCCGAGGCCGCCGGCACCACCGTCGACCACCTCACCGAGACCTACCGGGCGCACTACCGCTCGCTGCTCGGTCTCGCCGCGCTCCTCCTCGACGACACCGCCTCCTGCGAGGACGTCGTCCAGGAGGCGTTCATCCGCGTCCACTCGGCCCGCAGACGCGTCCGCGACCCCGAGAAGACCCTCGCCTATCTGCGGCAGACGGTCGTCAACCTCTCCCGGTCCACGCTGCGCCGCCGCATCCTCGGCCTGAAGCTGCTCTCCAAGCCGATGCCCGACATGGCGAGCGCGGAGGAGGGCGCCTACGACCGGCTGGAGCGCCGGGACCTCATCAAGGCGATGAAGGGCCTGCAGCGCCGCCAGCGCGAGGTGCTCGTGCTGCGGTACTTCGCGGACATGACCGAGGCGCAGGTCGCCGAGACGCTCGGCATATCCCTCGGCTCGGTGAAGGCGTACGGCTCGCGCGGCATCGCCGCGCTGCGGGTGGCCATGAGGACACCGGCATGAGCGACCACGCCGAAGGGGGCGACTCCCATGAACGTCACGAGCCCTACGCCTGGCACGAGCCGACACGCCGCCACGGGCAACCGCACACGCCAACGCACGCTGGGAACGGAACTGTGAACCACGGCCCCGACGGCACGGGCCCCGTAAGGCCCGGCCCGGTCACCGACTCACCGGACGGCCACGACGCACTCGACGCGGACGAGGACCTGCGCCGCCTGCTGCACTCGGTGGTGGAGGACATCGAGCCGCGCGGGGACACCCTGGAGCACCTGCGCCGGGCGATCCCCGCCCGCCGCGCCCGCAAGCGCCAGGCCGCGGTCGGCATGGCGGCGGCGGCCCTGTTCATCGGCACCGCGATCCCCGCCCTGGTGCACGTCTCGCACTCCGGCGGCTCCGACCCCAACACCGCGATGGCCGGCCAGACCTCCCAGGCCCAGGGCGGCACCGGCCAGGGCAAGGACAAGGGCACCGTCGGCAAGGACGCCGGGAAGGAGCCCGGGAGCACAAAGACCACGCCCGGCAAGGAGCCGGACAAGGGCGGCGGCAAGGACCACAAGGACGGCCACCGCGCCGGCGCCCCCGGCGGCGCCGGACCCTCGGCCAGCGCGGACACCGGCATCCCCCTGTGCTCGCCGGCCCGGCTGGGCTCCGCGGGCGGCACCGTGAACGCCCCCGACTCCGCGGGCGTGGTCTCCGGCACCTTCCGCGTCGTCAACGTCTCCGGTACCGCCTGTACGGTGTCCGGCCCGGGCAGCGTCACCACCGCGGCCCAGGGCGCCGCGGACCCGGCCAAGGTCGTCGCCGTACGGCACACCGCGGGGGACCAGGCGGCGACGGCCCTGCCCGACCCCTCCCTGGAGGTCACCTCGCTGGTCCTCCAGCCCGGAGCGGCGTACGAGGAGAAGTTCGCCTTCGTCCCCTCCGAGACCTGCCCCGTCACCGGCGGCGAGGGCACCGACGGCGGCTCCGGCACGGGCGGTCCGTCACCGGACCCGACGCCCACCCAGGAGGCGGGCGCCACCGGCGGACCGAGCGACACCGGCACCGGAACGCCGGGCGTCACGGCGCAGCTGGTCACCGAGGGCGGCACGGCCGAGGGCAGCGTCGCGGTCACCCACACGGCGCAGGACGGCGCACCGTCGGCGACCGCGGTGGTACCGGGGGCGTGCGCGGGGACGGTGTACTACACGGGGCTGCTGGCGGGCGCGTAGGCCTTGCGGCCCGGGCGGGGGCGTGAGCCTTGTGGCCCGGGCGGGCGCCCAAGCCTTGTGGCCCCGGGCGGGTGCCTTGTTCGGCCGGCGCCGGTCCGGGTCGGCCGCTCGGCGCCGGGGCCGCTCTGGGTCAGCCGCTCGGGACCGGCGTCCGCTCCTGGTCCTCCGGGACGAGGCCCAGCGCCGCGTCCCGCTGGAACTCCAGCTCCCGCCGCAGCAGCCGGAACCACATGAACACCACGAACCCCGCGAACACGAACCACTCGCCGGTGTAACCGAGGTTCTGGAACGCCTTCAGGTCCAGTCCCGTACCGCTCGGCGCGCTCGCGGGCACGGCCTTCATCCCGGCGTCGCCCTTGTCCAGCGTCACCCACGCGTCGTACAGCCGGTACGGCACCAGGTTGACCAGCGACGCCGAACTGATCGCCGCCGTCTGCCCGGCCGGCAGTCCGCCCTGCGCGCCGACCCCGTTGTCCCCCGGGGTCTCGGACGCCTGGAGCGCGCCGGTGACGGTGACCTCGCCGGCGGGCGGGGCGGGAGCCTTCGCGGGGTCCGCCGTGCCCGGCAGCCAGCCCCGGACCACGGGCAGCGCCTTGCCGGAGTCGGTGCGCAGCAGGGTGAGGACATAGAAGCCGCGCTTGCCGTCCAGCTCCCGGCCGGGCACCAGCAGCTGCTTGCCGTAGTGCCCTTCGGCCGTGACCCGCCGGCCGGAGGTGCTCTTGTCGACGGGCAGCATGGAGTCCAGCGGGCGGGCGGCCTCGTCCCGGTCGGACGCGGCCTGCTCGGTCGCGGCGCGGTGGTCCTGCACCCGCCCCTCGAACCGGCTCAGCTGCCAGGACCCCATGAAGACGCAGAACGGGATGGCGAGCAGCACGAAGACGTTGATGCCCCACCAGCGGGGTGTCAGCAGAAACCGGTACACGCCCTCCACGGTACGGCGCCCGCCCCGGTACCCCGGCCCCGGGTCAGCTCTTGCTCGCCTTCAGGGAGTAGATCAGCGGGATGCGCGGATGGCCCGCGGGGAAGCGGTGGTAGCCGTCGCGGACCTCGAAGTTGCCGAAACGCGGGAAGAGCGAGATGTCGTGCTCGTGCAGGAACTCCACGCGCAGCCCGGCGGCGGCGAGCGCGGAGACGACGTCCCCGAGGGTGTGCTGCCACTCCACGCTACGGTTGTGGACCGTGGCGGCGTCCGGGTCGGCGTAGGTGCCCGGTTCGTCCCACACCTGCGCGTCCCGGGCGAAGTAGTCCCGCACGATCCGGGTGCCGGTCTCGTCGTCCAGGGACTCGGTGAGCGGGTGGAACTCGGCGAGGTACAGGAAGCCGCCCGGCGCGACGAGGGAGGCCGCCGTCTTCGCCCAGCGCCGGATGTCCGGCAGCCAGCACAGGGCGCCGAGTCCGGTGTAGACGATGTCGTACGACGGCTCGGGCGCAGCCTCGGCCGCGTCGTACACGTCACCGGCGACGAAGGCCGCCCGCTCGGGGCCGTAGCCGAGGTCGGCCGCGAGGGCGCGGGCCGCGGCGACGGCGGGCCCGGAGAAGTCCAGGCCGACGACGCGGGCGGCGCCCCGGTGGGCCCAGGAGAGGGTGTCGGTGCCGATGTGGCACTGCAGGTGCAGGAGCGTCTTGCCGGTGACGTCGCCGACCTCCGCCGTCTCGAAGTCGCGCAGGTCGTCCCGGCGGGTGCGGAAGCCGGCGAGGTCGTAGAAGGGGCTGGCGAGGTGGAGGGGTACGCGCTCGTCCCACATGGCGCGGTTGTCCTCGCGCCAGCCGTCGGGGACGGAGGCGGACGGGAGGGAACCTGCGGCACCGGATCCGTCGGATACGGGCGAGGAGGCGGCGGAAACGCTCATGCGCGGAAGTTATCCACAGGCTGCGCACACCCGCCACCCAATTATCGGCGCGGCCAGGCAGTATGGGCGCATGACTGGGGCCATGAGTGAGAGCAGGACGCCGGACACACCGGACATGCCGGACTGGGAGCAGCGTTTCAGGGCGCCGCGGGTCTCGCTGCCCGACTGGGCGGAGGACGCGCCGGACCGCGCCCTGTTCGTGTCGAACGCGACGGGGACGTACGAGCTGTACGCGTGGGACCGCGCGACGGGCGAGCGGCGGCAGGTGACGGACCGGCCGAACGGCACGACGGACGGCGTGCTCTCCCCGGACGGCGCGTGGATCTGGTGGTTCGACGACAAGGACGGCGACGAGTTCGGCATCTGGCGCCGCCAGCCCTTCACGGGCGGCCCGGACGAGCCGGCCGTGCCCGGCCTGGCGCCGTCCTACCCGGCCGGCCTGGCCCTGTCCCGCGACGGCCGCACGGCGGTCGTGGGCCGCTCCACGGACGACGACGGCACGACGATCCACCTGGCGCGCGAGGGCGCGGAGACGGTGGAGATCTACCGGCACCGCGAGTCGGCGGGCGTCGGCGACCTCTCGCACGACTGCTCGCTGATCGCGATCGAGCACACCGAGCACGGTGACGCCATGCACGCCGCCCTGCGGGTGCTGCGCCCGGACGGCACGACGGTCGCCGAGCTGGACGACACCAAGGGCGGTGTCGAGGAGCTGGGCCTGGAGGTGCTGGGGTTCGCCCCGGTCGACGGCGACACCCGGCTGCTCGTCGGCCATCAGCGCCGGGGCCGCTGGGAGCCGATGGTGTGGGACGTGGCGACCGGCGAGGAGACGGACCTGGAGCTGGACCTGCCGGGCGACCTCGGCGCCGAGTGGTATCCGGACGGCTCGGCCCTGCTCGTCGTGCACGGCTTCGAGGCCCGCAGCGAGCTGTTCCGGTACGACCTGGCGGCCCGTGAGCTGACCCGCATCCCGACCCCGCCCGGCACGGTCTCCGGCGCGACGGCCCGCCCCGACGGCAGCGTGGAGTACCTGTGGTCGTCGGCGGCCGAGCCCCCGGCGGTGCGGTCCACGGCGGGTGGTGTGGTGCTGGACTCCCCGGGCCTGGTGTGCCCGCCGTCGGTGCCGGTGGAGGACGTGTGGGTGGAAGGGCCCGGTGGCCGCATCCACGCCCTCGTCCAGAAGCCGGCGGGCGCCACGGGTCCCCTCCCCACGGTCTTCGACCTGCACGGCGGCCCGACCTGGCACGACAGCGACTCCTTCGCGGCGGGCCCGGCGGCCTGGGTCGACCACGGCTACGCGGTGGTCCGCGTCAACTACCGCGGCTCCACCGGCTACGGCCGCGCCTGGACCGACGCCCTCAAGCACCGGGTGGGCCTGATCGAGCTGGAGGACGTGGCCGCGGTCCGTGACTGGGCGGTCTCCTCGGGCCTCGCCGACCCGGCGCGCCTGATCCTCACCGGCGCGTCCTGGGGCGGCTATCTCACCCTGCTCGGCATCGGCACCCAGCCGGACGCCTGGGCGCTGGGCATCGCGGTGGTGCCGGTCGCGGACTACGTCACGGCGTACCACGACGAGATGGAGTCCCTGAAGGCCATGGACCGCACCCTGCTGGGCGGCACCCCCGAGGAGGTCCCGGACCGCTTCGCCGCGTCCTCCCCGCTCACCTACGTCGACCAGGTCAAGGCCCCGGTCTACATCTCGGCGGGCGTCAACGACCCCCGCTGCCCGATCCGCCAGATCGACAACTACGTCAAACGCCTGGAAGCCCGCGGCGCGACCCACGAGGTCTACCGCTACGACGCGGGCCACGGCTCCCTGGTGGTGGACGAACGCATCAAGCAGGTGGGGTTGGAACTGGACTTCGCGGCCCGGCACTTGCCGTCCTGACCGGATCGAGCTCGGCCTACCGGGCCGGCTTCCCGGCACGGGCGTCGAGGAACGTCACGAGCGTGCCTGGTTCGTGTCGCGTGATCCCTTCCAGGGGCTCGGCGCACAACGCGTCAAAGGCGGTCACCGCCGCCTGATCACGCAACGCGAACCGCACGACCAGTAGAAAGCCGTCGCCCATCCGACCAGTCGCAAGAAGCTCGCCGCGTTCATCCTGGGGGTGAAGGCGGGGGGGCGATCACTTCATGGACCGAGCTGTCCAATAAGCAGGGAGCACGACGTGACCGGCCCGGTGAACCTCGTCGCCAGGGGAGCAGGTACGTTGGCTCGTCGCCGCGCGTCGGACATCGCTCTGCCTGGAACGACGTGAGTCATGGCTCTACCGCCATTCTCCAGTGCCCAAGCGGCCCGTGAAGCGCTCGCTGTGCGTCTCACGCACCTTCGGCAGGACGCCGGCCTCACCGGGAAGGAACTGTCCGCCCGGTGCGGCTGGCACCCCGCGAAGACCACCCGCATCCAGAAAGCGGAAGTCCAGCCGACCGACGCGGACATCCGCGCCTGGTGCACGGCTTGCGGTGCTGCCGACCAGGCAGACGACCTCATCGCCACGGCCCGCGCGGTCGACTCGATGTACGTGGAGTGGCGCAGGAGCCACCGGACCGGCATGCGTAAGACGCAAGAGAACTTTTACGACCTCTACGCGCAGACCGGCGTCACCCGCGCGTATGTCTCCAACGTCGTGCCCGGCTTCTTCCAGACTCCCGCCTACGCTACGGCCCTGATGGAGGCCATCACCGACTTCCAAGGCACCCCCAACGACGTTTCGGAGGCAGTCGCTGCCCGCGTCGCCCGCAGCCGGTTCCTGTACGAGGGTGGTCACCGGTTCGTCGTGCTCATGGAGGAGTGCGTCCTGCGCTACCGCGTCGGCGACGCCGAGACGATGGCCGGACAGCTGAGTCACCTGCTGACCGTCATGACGCTTCCCTCCGTCTCCCTTGGCATCATCCCCTTCACCGCTCAACGGACCATGTGGCCGCTGGAGGCGTTCTACCTCCATGACGGCACGCGTAGCGTGGTCGAAACCCTCACGGCCGTGGTCAACGTGGTGCAGCCACGCGAACTTGCCGACTATCGCCGCGCCTTCGGGGAGCTGGCAAAGCTTGCTGTCTACGGTGATGCCGCTCGCGCGCTGATCAACGCGGCGATCACCTCTATCGGTTGATGTTCCGCAATTCCCCGCAATTTCATTGAGGCGCGGCTCGCACTCCTCGTACGGTCCTGTCCGGTTCCGTTGCTGCGGACCTGCCCGGAACCACGTCCGCGACACGACGCTCGCGCCTATCACCCGGAGACTCGCATGTTGCTGCGTGCTGCCCTGCCCCAGAGCCCCACCACCTACGTCGCAGTCGATCAGGCGGGCATCACCAGGGCCGTCTACGTGACCGACGGCAGCGGTCCTCTGACGCGGGCCGTGCGTCGCCAGATGGTGCTTCAGCGGTTGGCCGAAGGCGATCGGAGCGGGCGGGTCGCTCGCGGACTGTCGTGACCGTGTCGGGTTTCGCCCGGAGAAAGGAGACCGTCGTATGGGAAAACACCCTCCGCCTTCGCCTCCGCCCGACCCCAAGCGCAAGAAGGGCTGAGCCTCGGCATGTACGCCATGAGCACTGAGGAGCAGGCCGCCGCGTGTGGTCTGCTCCGCCTCCTCGGGGAGGAACTGGGGCCTCTGAGTGCCGAGTTGGAAGCCGCCTTCCGCCGTGTCCCTCGGCACATGTTCCTGCCCCGGAAGGTCTGGCTGGACGAAGAAGGTGACTGGGTGACCTGCGACCGTGACGCGGAACCCGCGCGCTGGCTCGCTGCCGCCTACGCTGACGCGCCGGTTGTCACGCAGGTCAATGACGGCCGGGAGCCGCGACATGGTGATGTCTGGCCGTCGTCGTCCGCCTCCGCGCCGGCCATCGTGTTCCGTATGCTGCGGATGCTCGACGCGCGTCCTGGGCACAGGGTCCTGGAGATCGGCACCGGCACGGGGTGGAACGCCGGTCTTCTCGCCGCGCTGCTCGGCGACGGGAACGTGACGAGCGTCGACGTGGACCCGGCGCTCACGGGGGCCGCCGCCCGCTCCCTGAAGGCGCTGGGCCTGCACCCGGCGGTGGAAGTGGCGGACGGTGCGGGCGGACACCCGCCCTCGGCACTGTACGACCGGATCATCGCCACCTGTTCCGTGCGTCGCCTGCCCTACGCGTGGGTGGAGCAGACCCGGCCCGGCGGGATCGTCCTCACGCCCTGGGAGACGCCCTGGTTCTGCTACGGGCTGCTGCGTCTGCACGTGGGCGGCGACGGGGTCGCCTCCGGGCGTTTCGCGCCGTACTCCGCGTTCATGCTGATGCGCGGGCAGCGTACGGACCTGCGGATCTACCGCGATGTGGTGCGGGACGGGCACACCCCCGAGGAGTCGGGGACCGGTCTGGATCCGTGGCTCGTCGCCGGCGCGGATACCGACGCCCGGTTCGCCGTCGGGCTGCGGTTGCCGGACGTGTGGCACGCCTGGCACGAACGGCCGGACGTTCCGGGCGTCGAGAGGCGACTGTGGGTGGCGTCCACGGATGCCAGGTCGTGGGCCGCCGTGGACTGGGACGGCACCCCGGGTGCCCGTGCGTACACCGTCTGGCAGTACGGGGGCCGAAGGCTGTGGGACGAGGTGGAGGCCGCCTACGCGTGGTGGGTGGAGCGGGGGCGTCCGCCGGTCGAGCGGTTCGGGCTTACCGTCACCCCCGACGGCGGGCGGGCCTGGCTGGACGACCCCTCCGCGGGCTGGTCCCTCTGACGAGTCAGCGGAGTTCCGCCAAGCCCCTCCGGGTCGCCGCCACGACCACGCGGTCGCCCTTCTCCAGTACGTGGTCCAAGGAGGTGTCCGGGTGGCCCAGGCGGGCCAGGGCGCGCCAGGAGCCGGTGTGGAAGGCGTCGCGCAGGGTGCGGCCCTCCAGTTGGGGGTGGCCGTCGACGTCGACCGCCGCGAAGAGCAGGACGCGCCGTTCCACCGCGATCGCGCCCAGGACCTGCCGGCCGAGCATCGCCCCGGCGAACGCGGGCGCGGCCAGATGGGTGACGCTGCGGCTGCGGGTGAGGGCGTTCGGGTGGGCGGCGCGCAGGGTGCGGTAGACGGCGGTGGCGAAGTCGTCGTCGTACAGCCGCAGCACCACGCGGAGGTCGGGGCGGACGGTGCGGGCGTAGAGCACGGCCTCCAGGTTGGTGGTGTCGGCGCTGGTCACCGCGAGCAGCGTCCGCGCCCGGTGGATCTGGGCCGCCTCCAGGACGCCTTCCTGGGTGACGTCCCCGAGGACCACCGGCACCCGCAGCCGGCGGGCGGTGGCCAGGCCGCGGGCCTCCGGGTCGGACTCCACGCACACCACGGGGACGTTCAGCTCGCGCAGCCGGGTGAGGACCCGGGTGCCGATCTTGCCGAGGCCCAGCAGCACCACGTGATCGCTCAGCCCGCGGGGCGGCCGGCGCAGGGTGGAGGCGGTGCGGAAGGTGCCGAGCGCCTCCAGCGCGGCGGCCAGCAGCACCGGCAGCAGGAGCAGTCCGACGAGGGCGGACAGGAGCTGGAGGATCTGGCGGCCGAGGGGTTCCTTGAACGCCGGGTCGTCGATGGCGAACAGGTCCAGGAGGGTGATGTAGCAGGCGCGCAGCGGATGGATGCCGGTGACCAGCCACAGGGTGACGGCCAGGGCGACCACGCAGCCGACCAGTCCGGCCAGCGACCAGCGCAGCCGCCGGGAGAAGAGCGAGGCGAGCGGCATGACGCCGGTCAGCCGGCGGGCGGGTGCGGCGGATTCCGCGTCCGTGGGGGAGGAGACGTGTTCCAGCACCACGGCCTGCCGGCCGGCGGCCCGTCGTACGTCCTCGTCGCCGGGGAGCAGGAGCGGCGGCTGCTCGCCGACGGACAGCAGGGCGAGGGTGGACGGTCCGGCCCCGTCCTCCCCGGACAGCGGGCGCTCCACGGCCCGTAGCAGCAGGCCCTCGGTCTGGACGACCCTGCTGGTGCCGGCGACGGCGGTGGCCGCGAGCGCGGGCGCGGCGGTGTCGGCGTCCGACAGCACGGTCGTCGAGGCCTCCATCCCGGAGTCCGGTCCGGGCGCGCCGTCCCCGGCGGCCAGCGCGGCGGCCTGGTCGAGGAGTTCCTCGATGTGCTGGCCCAGCCGCCGGTTGTAGAGCCGGAGGACCAGCCGCAGCCGGGGATTGAGCCGGCGGGCGGTCAGCGCGGCGCGGATGTTGGTCTCGTCGTCGTCGTACACGAGGGCCAGCGCGGCGGCCCGCGCCACCCCGGCCTCCGCGAGCACCGCCTCGGTCGGCTCGTCGGCCTCCAGTACCCGCTCGCCGTCCGCGCGCTGGGCGGTGGCCGGGCCGGCGGGCTGCCCGGGCGGGCCCGTCCGGCCGACCGTGCCCACCGCGGCGCTGACCATCCGGTCGAACAGCGCCGCCGACGCGGCCCGGGCCCGGCCGACCACCGGAGGCCGCGCGATGCGCCGGTCCGGCGGTACGACGAGGGTGACCTGCTCCTCGTAGACCCCGCGCAACTCGGCGGCCAGCCGGTGCGCGAGCCCGTCGTCACCGCACACCACCATGTGCCCCTGCGGGACCCCCGGTCCCCCCTGATACGGAACGCTCGCCACGGGAGGAAAGAGTGGCCGAAGCCGGAGCCCGGTTCCAGGCGGCTAGCGGGCCTCGGCCGCCGCCGCTTCGAAGTCGAAGCGGGACAGGTCGCGCAGCCACGACTCCGCGTTGCCGTCGGACGGCGCGCGCCAGTCGCCGCGCGGGGAGAGCGAGCCGCCGGCCGAGACCTTGGGGCCGTTCGGCATCGCCGAGCGCTTGAACTGCGAGAACGCGAAGAAGCGGCGGCAGAACACCTCCAGCCAGTGCCGGATCTCCGCCAGGTCGTACGCCACCCGCTTGGCCTCGGGGAAGCCGGGCGGCCAGGCGCCGGCCTGCGGGTCGTGCCAGGCGTGCCAGGCCAGGAAGGCGATCTTGGAGGGCCGGAAGCCGTAGCGCAGCACCTGGAAGAGGGTGAAGTCGTGCAGCGCGTACGGGCCGATCTTGGACTCGGTGGACTGCATCTCCTCGCCCGGCACCAGCTCCGGGCTGATCTCGGTGTCCAGGATCGCGGACAGCACCTTGCCGGTCTCGTCGTCGAACTGCTCGCTGGAGATGACCCAGCGGATCAGGTGCTGGATGAAGGTCTTGGGCACCCCGGAGTTGACGTTGTAGTGGCTCATCTGGTCGCCGACGCCGTACGTGGACCAGCCGAGCGCCAGCTCGGAGAGGTCGCCGGTGCCCAGCACGATGCCGCCGCGCTGGTTGGCCAGCCGGAACAGGTAGTCGGTGCGCAGGCCCGCCTGGACGTTCTCGAAGGTGACGTCGTAGACCGGCTCGCCGGCGGCGAAGGGGTGGCCGATCTCCTTCAGCATCAGCCGGGCGGTCGGCGTGATGTCCAGCTCGGCGGCGGTGACGCCGAGGGCGCGCATCAGCTTGTGCGCGTTGTCCTTGGTGTGGTCGCTGGTGGCGAAGCCGGGCAGGGTGAAGGCCAGGATGTCGCTGCGCGGGCGGCCCGCGCGGTCCATCGCCCGGGCGGCGACGATCAGCGCGTGCGTGGAGTCCAGCCCGCCGGAGACGCCGATGACGACCTTGGGCCCGCCGATCGCCGCGAGCCGCTGCTGGAGCCCGGCGACCTGGATGTTGTACGCCTCGTAGCAGTCCAGGGCGAGCCGGTCGGGGTCGGCGGGCACGAACGGGAACCGCTCGACGCGGCGGCGCAGCCCGAGGTCGGTGCGCGGCGGGTCCAGTTCGAAGGAGACGGTCCGGAAGTCCCCGGTGCGCGCGGCGTGCGCCCGGCGGTTGTCGTCGAAGGTGCCCATCCGGTGGCGTTCCTGCCGCAGCAGGTCCAGATCGACGTCGGCGACGGTGTACTGGTCGTCGAGCGGGAAGCGCTCGGACTCGGCGAGCAGCACCCCGTTCTCGTAGATCATGGTCTGTCCGTCCCAGGACAGGTCGGTGGTGGACTCGCCGAGGCCGGCCGCCGCGTAGACGTAGGCGGCCAGGCAGCGGGAGGACGCCGAGCGGCACAGCAGCGCGCGGTCCTCGGCCCGGCCGACGGTGATGGGGCTGCCGGAGAGGTTGACCAGCACGGTGGCGCCGGCGAGGGCGGCCTCGGCGCTGGGCGGCACCGGCACCCACATGTCCTCGCAGATCTCGGTGTGCAGGACCAGCCCGGGCACGTCCTCGGCGGCGAACAGCAGGTCCACCCCGAACGGCACCTCGGCGCCGGCGACGCGGATGGTCCCGCCCCGCTCGTCGTGGCCGTCGGCGATCTGCCGGCGTTCGTAGAACTCGCGGTAGTTCGGCGGGTACGACTTCGGTACGACGCCGAGGACGCGGCCCCGGTGGACGACGACCGCGCAGTTGTAGATCCGGTGGCGGTGGCGCAGCGGGGCGCCGACGACCAGGACGGGCAGCAGTTCGGCCGAGCCGGCGACGAGCGTGTGGAGCGCCGCCTCGACCTGGTCGAGCAGCGCGTCCTGGAGGAGCAGGTCCTCGATGGAGTAGCCGGTCAGGCCCAGCTCGGGGAAGACGGCGACGGCGACGCCCTCGTCCGCGCACCGGCGGGCCTGGCGCAGGACCGCCTCGGCGTTGGCGTGCGGGTCGGCGATGACGGTGTGGCCCGTGCACG
This sequence comes from Streptomyces achromogenes subsp. achromogenes, assembly GCF_000720835.1. Classification (GTDB taxonomy): domain Bacteria; phylum Actinomycetota; class Actinomycetes; order Streptomycetales; family Streptomycetaceae; genus Streptomyces; species Streptomyces achromogenes. The sequence goes on from NZ_JODT01000047.1 coordinate 31,202, forward strand.
CGGCGATGCGCGCGAAGCCGTGGCTGTACAGCGACCAGAAGTTCAACGGGGCTTCCTTCATGATTCAACAGACCGCACTGACGAAGCGAATCTCCTCCTGAGGGAAGCCTAGATCCCGGCCGCGCGGAGCCCGGGACCCGGGCAGGTACGGGGCGGCCACCGGGCACGTACTCGGATGCGGCTGAGTAGATGCGCTCTGTGCGCGGGCGGGGCGCGGCGCGACGGTGGGGGTATGCGAAAAGGAGCAGGGAAAGCGAAACGCATCGTCCTCAGGGCACTGCCGGTCCTCGCGCCCGCCGTGGTCGCGCCCCTGGCATGGGCCGGCTGGCTGGGCTGGGACCAGCAGCGGGACGTCCAGGCCGACGGCACGACGACCGGCCCGTACCAGGCGTGGCAGGTGATCGGACTGGTCCTGACCCAGCTGGCGCCGGTGTACTGGGCCACCGCCCGCCGCCACCCCCTCGCCGCCGTCCTCGGCACCTCGGCCGGCCTGACCGCCGCCGCGTACTACGACTGGTCCGACGACGCCAGCGGCCTGTTCGTGATCGGCGTGGGCCTGGTGACCCTCGGCAGCCTCGCCGCGACCGCCGCGGCGACGGGAGTGATCAGCTTCGCACGACACGCTCGCACCGGCGGCGAACCGCCCAGGGTGGGACACCTGTCGTAGGCGGGTCGCGGCCGCGTCGGGCACCGCCGGCACAGGGGCGCCCGGCGGGGACGGCCGGAACGCATCGGGCGGAAAAAAAGACGCCGGGGCGAACGGTGGGTCTCGGTACGCTGGGGCGCATGTCCGTTGGTCCGGTTCGTGTGCGTTTCGCTCCGTCTCCTACCGGCATGTTCCATGTCGGTGGTGCGCGGTCCGCTCTCTACAACTGGGCGGTGGCGCGACAGTCCGGCGGTCGGTTCGTGCTGCGGATCGAGGACACCGACGCGGCCCGGAACAAGCCGGAGTGGATCGACGGCATCGTGCGCGCGCTCGCGGCGATCGGCATCCACGACGAGGACCCGGCCTTCGAGGGGCCGTACTTCCAGTCGCACAACGCCGACCGGCACCGGGAGGCGGCCGAGGGGCTGTACGCGGCGGGGCGGGCGTACTACTGCGATTGCACCCGGGAGCAGTTGAAGGAGCGTACGGGGTCGGAGCACCTCGGGTACGACGGGTTCTGCCGGGAGCGGGGGCTCGGGTACGCGGCGGGGCGGGCGCTGCGGTTCCGGACGCCGGACGAGGGGGAGACCGTCGTCGCCGACCTGGTGCGCGGCGAGCCGGCGTTTCCGAACAGCGCGATCGAGGACTTCGTGATCGCCCGCGGTGACGGTTCCCCGGTCTTTCTGCTCGCCAACGTCGTGGACGACCTGGACGAGGGCATCACGCAGGTCATCCGGGGCGAGGAGCATCTGTCGAACACGCCCAAGCAGCAGTTGCTGTGGGAGGCGCTCGGCGCCACGCCGCCGGTGTGGGCGCATCTGCCGGTGATCGTGAACGAGAAGCGGCAGAAGCTGTCCAAGCGGCGGGACAAGGTGGCGCTCGAGGACTACCTCGCCGAGGGCTTCCTGCCCGAGGCGCTGGTGAACTACCTGATGCTGCTGGGCTGGGGCCCGGGCGGTGACCGGGAGATCATGCCGTACGAGGAGCTGGAGCGGCTCTTCCGGATCGAGGACGTCAACACCGCCCCGGCCTTCTTCGACGTGAGGAAGCTGACCGCCTTCAACGGCGAGTACCTCCGCGCCCTGGCGCCCGCGCAGTTCGCCGCCGCCTGCGTGCCGTGGCTCGTCGCCCCGTACGCCCCGTGGCGGCCGGAGGCGTTCGACAAGGACGTCTTCGAGGCGGCGGCTTCCCTCGCACAGACCCGGCTGACGCGGCTCTCCGAGATCACCGGCTACGTGGACTTCCTGTTCCTGGACGAGCCGGTGGACGACGAGGCGTCGTGGGCCAAGGCGATGAAGGAGGGGGCCGGGGACATCCTCACGGACGTCCGCGCCGGACTGGCCGCCGTCGCCGGCTGGCGGGCCGAGGAGCTGAAGGGCGTCCTGCTCGCCGTGGGGGAGAGGCACGGGCTGAAGCTGGGCAAGGCCCAGGCGCCGGTCCGGGTCGCGGTCACCGGGCGCACGGTCGGGCTGCCGCTGTTCGAGTCCATGGAGTTGCTCGGCCGGGGCCGGGTGCTGGCCCGGCTGGACACGGCGATCCGGAGACTGGCGGGGCGGGGCGCGCCGCGGTAGGCCGTTTCGCCGGTGACGCGGGCCGGGGGCGGTGCGTCCCGCCGGGTACGGCTCGGTCCCGGTCGCCGGGTTGCCGGGTTCGGTGCGTCCCGGCGGGTTCGGCTCAGTCCGCCTCGCCCAGTTCGGCGAGGCGGGCGCGCAGGCGGGCGTTCTCCTGTTCCAGGGCGTCCATGCGGGCGCGGACGGGGCGGAGGGCGGTCTCCAGCTCCTCCTCGGAGTAGCGCGGGGTGATGTGCTGGTGGCAGTTCCAGTTGAAGCCCTCGACCTCGACGATCATCAGGCGCTCCACCTTGCCGTCGGTGCGCGGCTTGTCGAGTCGTTCGGTGAGCGCGGGGTCCTCGTCGAGCCCCTGGGTGCGGGCCCGGCCCAGCAGCTTCAGGCGGGCCTGCCGGGCGTAGTCCATGAAGAACAGCGCGACCCGGCCGTCGGTCCGCAGATTGCCGGTGGTGATGTACTGCCGGTTGCCGCGCACCTCCGCCCAGGCCAGCCGTCGCTCGTCCAGGACGTGGACGAAGCCGGCGGGGCCGCCGCGGAACTGGATGTAGGGCCAGCCGGTCTCACCCGTGCTGGCCAGGTAGAACCCGTCCCGGGTGGTGAGGAACGCGGCCTCGTCGGGGCCGAGTTCGTCCGGGCCGGTGTCGGGCTGGGCGAGGGCGCGCACCCCTAACAGGCCGCTGCCCTGCTCCTCCTGGACGCGGCGCACGCTGTCCGTGTAGGCGAGGTGGGCGAACCGTCCCATCTAGCGCTCCCCCTCCCCGCCGTCCGCGGCCGCTGTCCCCTGCGCGGCCGGCCGCGCGCCCAGGACGGAAGGGAGCAGGCCGGGGAAGCGCCGCTCCAGTTCCTCGCCGCGGATCCGGCTGACCCGGGTGTTGCCCCGCAGATGGGTCTCGACGAGGCCGCTCTCGCGCAGGGTGCGCAGATGGTGGGAGACGGTGGAGCGCCCCACCGGCAGCTCCAGCGCGCCGCAGGGCGCCTCGCCGACGGTGTCGAGCAGCCGCACGATCTGCAGCCGTACCGGGTCCGCGAGGGCTTGCAGCACGGTGCCGATCTCCACTGTGGCGAGGTCCGGCTGCGGCAGCCGGGTCTCCTCCGTCATTCGCATCCTGCCTCCAGAATCCTCCCGCCTCGCGCGGCCCGGCGGCACCGGAGCGAGGGAGGCGAGGTCGCGCGACTATGGCGATGTCGCTCGACATCTACGATACACATCGAACCTCTATTACGATCGAGATCGACATACCCGACGCTCATCGAAACTCAGGTGCTTCCATGACCCCTCCCGCCGCACAGCAGGGGCGCGCCTGGCGGACCCACGCCTGTGTGCTCGCGCTCGGCACGTTCGCCGTCGGCACCGACGCGTTCGTCATCGCCGGTCTGCTGCCCGACATCAGTGACTCCCTCGACATCTCCGTGGGCGCGGCGGGCCAGCTCGTCAGCGTCTTCTCGCTGGCCTACGCCCTGCTCTCCCCGGTGCTCGCCGCGTTCACCGCCCGCTGGTCGCGCCGTACGGTGCTGATCACCGGGCTCGGCGTGTTCGCCGTCGGCAACGTGGTGACCGCCCTCGCCCCCGACTACGCGCTGGTCCTGGCGGCCCGGGTGATCGCCGCGGCCGGCGCCGCGATGTTCACCCCCAACGCGGGCGCGACCGCGGCGACGCTGGCCGGGCCCGAGCACCGGGGCCGGGCGATCGCCATCGTCACCGTGGGGCTGACCGCCTCGCTCGCGCTGGGCGCGCCGCTCGGCACCGTCATCGGCGAGGCGCTGGGCTGGCAGGCCACCATGTGGTTCGTCACCGCGCTCGCCCTGGTCGTGGCCCCGGTCATCGCCCTGCGGCTGCCCGACGTCACCCTCGGCGGCCCGACCCAGCTGCGCCGGCGCCTCGCCCCGCTCGCCGACCGCAAGGTCGCCGGGGTGCTGGCCGGCACGCTGATCGCGTTCATCGGCATCTACCTGCCCTACACCTACATCAGCGCCGTCTTCGAGCCCGCCACCGGCGGGGACGGCGGCAAGGTGGCCGTGCTGCTGCTGGTCTTCGGCCTGGCCGGGACCGCAGGCAACCTCACCGCGGGCCGGCTCGCCGACCGCAAGGGGCCGGCCACGGTCGTCATCGGCGCGACGCTGCTGCTCACGGTGGTGTTCGCGGCCATGGCCGGTGTCCGGTCCTCCTACCCGGCGGCCGTCGCGCTGACGGCGGTGTGCGGCATCGCCTCCTGGTCGGTGACCGCGCCGCAGCAGCAGCGCGTCATGGCACTGGCCAGCCCCGGCAGCGAGCCGCTGGCCGTCTCCCTCAACGCCGCCGTGATGTACCTGGCGATCTCGCTGTCCAGCGCGCTGGGCGCCGGGATCCTCGGTGCGGCGGGTGCCGTGTGGATCGCCTGGGCGGGCGCCGCCTTCGCCGTGGCCGCGGCGCTGGTCACGGCCGCCGTCGCCCGCACCGAGCGGGCCGGCGCCGGGACCGGGCAGCCGGAGCCGGCCGGAACCCAAGAAGTGTCCGCCGGTTAGCGGCCTGCCGGCCGGGGCCCGGGCGGTGTCCGCCGGTCAGCGGTCCGCCCGGCGCCGGCCGGATGCCGCCTTCCGGCGGTGGATCAGCGGCTCGAGCTGCGGTCCTACGTCCGAAGACGTAGAACTAAACAGGCGTTGATTTTTCTCCGGGGCGGGCGTAGCGTCGTCAACGCCCCTTGATCGAAAGGGAGTCGGCGAGTGCCCCGGCCGTGCGCAGGTACGACACGCCCTGCGCGACCCCCGTCGGCCGGGGCTCCCCCCGCCCCCTTTCCCGAGCGCGTGTACGGACGAAAGGCTGAGCGATGATCCTGGTGACCGGTGCGACCGGCAACGTCGGCCGGAACCTGGTGCGCGAACTGCTGGACGCGGGAGCGCGGGTACGCGCGCTCACCCGTGACCCGCGGCGCGCCGGCCTGCCGGACGGAGTCGACGTGGTCCGGGGCGACCTGACCGACGCCGAGTCCCTCGCCTCCGCGCTGCGCGGCGTCGAACGGGCGTTCCTCTTCCCGGTGCACGGCCGGCTGCAAGCGTTCCTGGACGCCGCGACGCGGGCGGGACTGAAGCAGGTGGTGCTGCTGTCCTCGCAGTCGGTGGTGGACGAACACCTGAGCCGGGAGCGGATGGGCAGGCTCAACGCGGCCGACGAGCAGGCCGTCATCGCCTCCGGTGTGCCGTGGACGTTCCTGCGCCCCGGCCCGTTCATGGTCAACGACCTGCCGTGGGCGTGGGGCGTCAAGGCGGAAGGCGTGGTCCGCGCGGCCTACGGCGACGCCGCCACCGCGCCCGTCGACGAGCGGGACATCGCCGCCGTGGCCGTCCGCGCCCTGCTGGACGACGAACACGTCGGCCAGGCCTATGAGTTGACCGGGCCCCAGTCGCTGACCCAGGTCGAGCGGGTACGGATCCTGGGCGAGGTGCTCGGCAGGGAGCTGCGTTTCGAGGAGCTGACGCCCGAGGCGGCCCGGGAGCGGATGACCCGGCACCTGGAGGCGGAGACGGTGGACTCCCTGCTGCGCATGTTCGCCCGCCAGTCGGGCACGACGGTGCCGGTCTCCACGGCGGTGGCAGACGTCACCGGCCGCCCGGCGCACACCTACGCCGAGTGGGCGGCCCACCATGCCGGTGACTTCGGGTGACCGAGGACCGTACGAAGACCGGCGCCACCGGCGCGGAACCCGAGCGCAAGGGCGAGCGCACGCGCAGGCGGATCATGGAGGCCGCGCGCCGCAAGTTCGCCGAGGTCGGCTACGAGCGCGCCACGATCCGGGTCATCGCCGCCGAGGCGCACGTCGACAAGGCGTCCGTCATCCAGTACTTCGGCACCAAGCAGGAACTCTTCCGCGAGGCGGTCAGCTGGCACGTCCCGATCGAGGAGCTGACGACCCCCGACCCGGCCCGCACGGTCGACAACTACCTCCGCGCCATGCTGAGCAGTTGGGCGGCCGACCCGGACAGCCCCATGGCGGTGCTGCTGCGCACCAGCATGACCAGCGAGGAGGCCGCGGAGCTGCTGCGTCGGCATGTGACCAAGGAGACCGTCGAGCGGGTGGCGGCGAACGTCGACGCCCCGGACGCGCGGCTGCGCGCCGCGCTGTCCGGGGCGATGATGTTCGGCATCGCGACCCAGCGGTACCTGCTGCGCATGCCCGACCTGGCCGAGGCCGACCTGGACGACGTACTGCGCCTGGCGGCACCGCTGTTCCGCGCCCTGATCGCACCCGGGTCGGAACCAGGGTCGGAACCCAGGACGGAGCCGGGCGCGGAACCCGGATCCGAACCCGGGACGGAGCCACGTTCAGACCCCGGGACCGGGTCCTGACCGGGGCCGGCCGTCAGCCGAGGGCGTCGGACCGGTCGGCGACGAGGGCGATGAGTTCGTCCAGGTCGTACTGGGCGCGCCGGGGGCTGCCGTAGCGGGTGATCTTGCCGCGGCTGGCCCACTTGCGGATGGTGGCCTCCGTGACCCCGGCCGCGAGCGCGGCGAGTTCCGTGGGCACGTAGCGCCGCCGCTGCGTACGGCTCATCGGGCGGCCTCCTCGCGTACACCGGCCCGGTCACCGTCGTGGCGCCGGGTGGCGCGCTCGCCGCGCGAGGCGGTCCGCCGCATGCGGTGCGCGACCAGCAGCCACTGCTGCGGCGGCAGCGCGTGCCCGGCGTCGCACGACACGTGCCCCGGCCTCCCGTCGTCCCCGTCGTGCACCACGGCACGCAGCGTGCCCGCACAGCCGGAGCGCAGGCAGCGCCCCAGGTCGACGCGGTGGGCGGGACCGGGGCCCGCGATCCGGCGGGCGGACCGCACGAGCGCGGCGATCTCCTCGGCGAAGTCGCCGGCCGCCGGATGCGCGGCCAGCCATCCGGAATGGCGGATGAGGAAGGACACCAGGGGACGGATCCCCTCCTGGGACGGGCCGGTCACGCCGCACTCGTCCACCACCAGGCGCGCCCAGGAACCGAGCGTGTTCTGCGTCTCCGTCCGTATCGCCATGGCCTTCTCGTTGAGGGAAATGCCGGTGGCGCGGCTTCCGGTGACACGCTGACGCAGGCTGTACGGGCTGTGCGCTAACATCCGCCCGCATTCCTCGTAAAGTTCCGCGAGGGTACGCAGAACCGGGCTCAGCGCATCCGTACCGGGTTTTTCCTCCGACGTTTCTGACAATTGCAGAGCTTGGCGCATTCCGTTTCCCCGTTTTTTTGAACTGGAATTGCTGTTTGTCGGACCCGTCGTTGGGTCGTGGCCGTCAGGCCATGGGCACGGCCGGATGTTGGCGCCTGCGGTGGCGCGAGAGGGCGCCGCGCGGCGGAATGGCGCGGCGCGCGCTGAATGATGACTGGGATGTGCCGGATACGTGAAGTGAAATCGCGGTTTATCAGTGTGTACTGCCCCCGTGCAACCGAATGAATTCAGGCCTGTGGGGCCCCGGCTCGCAGTCACAGTCTGCGTAGGCGGAGAAGACTTCGTCAAGCAAAGAAAGGGGAAAGTGGAGCCTGGCGATCATTTCTCACGGGGTGGGAAAACGGGGGAGGGGTGCCCAGGTTTGTGCCGTACATCCCCATGTAAGCGGGGGTGATTTCCCTGGAAGCGTGCCCCTTTATGTGCCGCTTGCTCACTTGTGTCCGTAAATCCGGCTTGTTCCTTGTTCGGGAGGCCGCGCCGGACCCCGCCCGCCCGCCGTTGTTGACGGATTGTCACCAAGGTGTCCGGTTAGGATGGCCGGGATCGTGCGTGGTGGAGAGACGGGGGTCGCCATGGACATGCACGCGGTTTCGGCCGAGGGACGGACCGGTGAGCGCGTCCGTGCGGGCGGCACCACTCACGCGGAGCGCGTGTTCCGGGTCCAGCAGGCGTTCCTCAAGCTGCGCGGCCGGACGCACGGCCCCGGCGAGCTGGCCGAGGCGGCCGGACTCGACGACTCCGCCGTCCACCGCATCCTGCAATCCGGCATCTACGAGGGCGTCTTCGACCGCGTCGGCCGCGGCATGTACCAACTCGGCACCACGGCCGCCCTGGTGGGCATGCAAGCCATGGCGCACACCCTCGACCGTCACACCGCCCGGTCGATCCTGCTCAGGCTGCGCGCCGCCACCGGGGGCGGGCTCGCCTTCCTCTACACGCTCGCCCCGTTCGGCGGCGCCCAGCGGCAGTGCGTCGACATGGCCGTCGGCGACTCCGACCTCTCCGAACTCGGCATGACACCCCGCGACGTGCTGACCGTCACCCGCTCGCTGCGCATCGGCGCGTCGGGCCGCGCGATCCTCGCGTACCTCCCGCGCCCTCTCCAGGAACGGGTGGCCGCCGAGCCCGCCGCGGCCGAGGCGGGCCCCGGCGCGCTGGTGGACGACGGCGCGCTGTGGGACTCGCTGCGCGAGATACGCGACCAGGGCTACGCCATCGGCCTGGAGGAGTGCATCGCCGGCTGGAACGCCTGCGCGGCCCCCGTGATGTGGGACGGCTGGGTCTTCGGCGCGGTCCTGGTGCTCCTGCCGGCCGCCGGGCCCACCCACCCGGACGTGATCGACGCGACGACCACCGCCGCGACCCAGCTGAGCCTGTCGCTGGGCCCGTACCACCGCGTCATGTGAACGAGCCGCTTGCGCGGGGACCGGTGAACAAGCCGTCCCCGCACGGCGATTGACATCCTTCAGCCGACCTGTCACGCTGATCGGGCGGCACACGTGTGCCCTCAGGCCGGTGTTCGCTCCGCCTCGCGCCAGTCGCCGGGGCGTGAAGAGCCACCTCGCCGACGCTTCCACCGGCCTCACGCGCCTGTGCTCTCGACCCTCAAGCGGCCGTACCGCCGCACGTAACCCTCACCCTCACCTTCCCTCCGTCCGTCGTCATCCGCCCGCGCCGGAACAAGTAAGCGGCGCAGGCGGCGATGTGACGTGCCATCAGCCAACCGCCCGGCGTCTCCCCGTCCCGGGACGTACGCAACAGGAAAGGAGGCGCGGATGGACGCTGCCCTCGCCGACGTTCCCGTGGTCATCGTGGGAGCAGGCCCCTCGGGGCTGATGCTCGCCGGTGAACTGCGCCTCGCCGGAGTCGAGACCGTCGTCATCGACCGCCTTCCCCGGCCCAGCGGAGAGTCCCGCGGGCTCGGTTTCACCCCTCGCACCATGGAGGTCTTCGACCAGCGCGGACTGCTGCCCCGCTTCGGGGAGATCGTCACCAGCAAGCTCGGCCACTTCGGCGGCACCCCCGTCGACTTCAGCGTGCTCGACGGCGCCCACTTCAGCGTCAAGGACGTGCCCCAGCACCGTACGGAGGCGGTGCTCGGCGCCTGGCTCGACGAGCTCGGCGTCCAGGTGCGGCGCGGCCGGGAACTCGTCGCCCTCACCGCCGGCGAGGACGGCGTCCTCCTCGGCATCGAGGGCCCGGACGGCCCCGAACAGCTGCGCGCCGGCTATCTGGTGGGCTGCGACGGGGGCCGCAGCACGGTCCGCAAGCTCGCCGGCTTCGACTTCCCCGGCACCGCCGCGACCATGGAGATGTACCTCGCGGACATCACCGACTGCGAGGTGCGGCCCCGCCCCATCGGCGAGTCCGTGCCCGGCGGCATGGCCATGTCGGTGCCCATCGGCGACGGCATCCACCGCATCATCGTCTGCGAGCGCGACAACCCGCCGCGCGAGCGCACCGGGCCGCCGCCCTTCGCCGAGGTCGCCGCCGCCTGGCAGCGCCTGACCCACCAGGACATCAGCGGCGCGACCCCGGTGTGGATCAGCGCGTTCGGCAACGCCGCCCGCCAGGTCACCGAGTACCGCCGCGGACGCGTCCTGCTGGCCGGCGACGCGGCGCACATCCACCTGCCCGCCGGCGGCCAGGGCATGAACACCGGCATCCAGGACGCCGTCAACCTGGGCTGGAAGCTCGCCGCCGTCGTGCGCGGCACGGCACCCGAGGCGCTGCTCGACACCTACCACACCGAGCGCCACCCGGTGGGCCGCCGGCTGCTGACCAACACCCAGGCCCAGGGCCTGCTCTACCTCAGCGGCAGCGAGATGCAGCCGCTGCGCGACGTGCTCGCCGAGCTGATCGCGTACGAGGACGTCAGCCGCCACCTCGCCGGAATGATCAGCGGCCTGGACATCCGCTACGACGTCGGCGCCACCGGCCACCCGCTGCCCGGCCGCCGCATGCCGCACCTGGAACTCGTGACCGCCGGCGGCGACAAGACCAGCACCACCGCCCTGCTGCACCGCGCGCGCGGCCTGCTGCTCGACCTCGCCGACGACCCCGCGCTCCGGCGCGCCGCCGCCGGCTGGGCGGACCGCGTGGACACCGTCACCGCGACCCCGCACGGCGCCGCCCAGGACCAGGCGCCGCACGGTGCCACCGCCGTACTGGTGCGCCCCGACGGCCATGTGGCCTGGGTCGCGCCCGGCGGTCCCGGAGAGCTGACCGCCGCCCTGGAGCGCTGGTTCGGCCCGTCCCGCTGACGGCCCCCACCGCCCCGTACCACCCCGCCTCTTGCGTCACCCGCCCGAGCAACTCCGGCCGCGCCCGGCCGCGTCCGGTCGCGAACCGTCGTGAGGAGACACCCACCATGAAGCACAGCACGTTGATCGTGGCCCGGATGGAGCCGCACGCCAGTGACGACGTCGCGGCCCTCTTCGGCGCCTTCGACGACACCGAGATGCCCCACCGCATGGGCACCCGCCGCCGTCAGCTGTTCAAGTACCGGGGCCTGTACTTCCACCTCCAGGACTTCGACACCGACAACGGCGGCGAGCTGATCGAGGAGGCCAAGACCGACCCGCGCTTCATCCGGATCAGCGAGGACCTCAAGCCGTTCATCGAGGCGTACGACCCGCAGACGTGGCGCTCGCCCAAGGACGCGATGGCCACGCGCTTCTACCACTGGGAGGCCTCCGCATGACGCCCCGGCGCGTCGTCATCACCGGCATCGGCGTGCTCGCGCCGGGCGGCATCGGTGTGAAGAACTTCTGGAGCCTGCTGAGCGAGGGCCGCACCGCGACCCGCGGCATCACCTTCTTCGACCCCGCCCAGTTCCGCTCGCGGGTCGCCGCCGAGATCGACTTCGATCCGGCGGAACACGGTCTGAACCCGCAGGAGACACGGCGCATGGACCGCGCCGCCCAGCTCGCCGTCGTGGCCACCCGCGAGGCGGTCGCCGACAGCGGCATCGAGCTGACCGGCATCGACCCCTATCGCGTCGGCGTCACCGTGGGCAGCGCGGTCGGCGCGACCATGGGGCTGGACCAGGAGTACCGGGTCGTCAGCAACGGCGGCCTGCTCGACCTGGTCGACCACACGTACGCGGTCCCGCACCTGTACAACCACATGGTCCCCAGCTCCTTCGCCGCCGAGGTCGCCTGGCAGGTGGGCGCGGAGGGCCCCAGCACGGTGGTCTCCACCGGCTGCACCTCCGGGCTGGACTCGGTCGGCCACGCGGTGGAGCTGATCCGCGAGGGCTCGGCGGACGTCATGATCGCCGGTTCGTCGGACGCGCCGATCTCGCCGATCACCATGGCGTGCTTCGACGCGATCAAGGCGACGACCCCGCGCAACGACGACCCCGGGCACGCCTCCCGCCCCTTCGACGGCACCCGCAACGGCTTCGTGCTCGGCGAGGGCTCCGCCTTCTTCGTGCTGGAGGAGCTGGAGAGCGCCCGCGCGCGCGGCGCCCACGTCTACGCCGAGATCGCCGGCTACGCCACCCGCTCCAACGCGTACCACATGACCGGGCTGCGCCCCGACGGCGCCGAGATGGCCGAGGCCATCCGCGTCGCGCTCGACGAGGCCCGGATCAACGGCGACGCGATCGACTACATCAACGCGCACGGCTCGGGCACCAAGCAGAACGACCGGCACGAGACGGCCGCGTTCAAGAAGAGCCTGGGCGACCACGCGTACCGCACCCCGGTCTCCTCCATCAAGTCGATGGTGGGCCACTCGCTGGGCGCGATCGGCTCCATCGAGATCGCCGCGTCCGCCCTGGCCATGGAGCACAACGTCGTGCCCCCGACGGCCAACCTGCACACCCCCGACCCGGAGTGCGACCTGGACTACGTGCCGCTCACCGCGCGCGAGCACCGCACGGACACCGTCCTGACGGTCGGCAGCGGCTTCGGCGGATTCCAGAGCGCCATGGTGCTCGCCCGGCCCGAGAGGAGCGTGGCATGACCGGCACGGCCACGAAGGTGGTGGTCACCGGACTGGGCGTCGCGGCCCCCAACGGCCTGGGCACCCAGGACTACTGGGCGGCGACCCGGACCGGCAAGGGCGGCATCGGCCGCGTCACCCGCTTCGACCCCTCGCAGTACCCCTCCCGGCTGGCCGGCGAGGTCCCCGGCTTCGAAGCCCGCGACCACCTGCCCAGCCGCCTGCTGCCGCAGACCGACCACATGACGCGGCTCGCGCTCGTGGCCGCCGACTGGGCGCTCGCGGACGCCGGGGTGAAGCCGCAGGAGCTGCCCGAGTTCGACATGGGCGTGGTCACCGCCAGCTCCTCGGGCGGCTTCGAGTTCGGCCAGCGCGAACTCCAGGCGCTGTGGAGCAAGGGCGGCCAGCACGTCAGCGCCTACCAGTCCTTCGCCTGGTTCTACGCGGTCAACTCCGGCCAGATCTCGATCCGCAACGGCATGAAGGGGCCCAGCGGCGTCGTCGTCAGCGAGCAGGCGGGCGGCCTGGACGCGCTCGCCCAGGCCCGCCGGCAGATCCGCAAGGGCACCCAGCTGATCGTCTCCGGCGGCATGGACGCGTCCGTGTGCACCTGGGGCTGGGTCGCCCAGCTGGCCGGCAAGCGGCTGAGCACCAGCGACGACCCCGAGCGCGCCTACCTGCCGTTCGACGCCGAGGCGCGCGGGCACGTCCCGGGCGAGGGCGGCGCGATCCTCATCCTGGAGAACGCCGAGGCCGCCCGGTCCCGGGGCGCCCGGACGTACGGCGAGATCGCGGGTTACGGCGCCACGTTCGACCCCAAGCCGGGCAGCGGCCGTCCGCCGGCCCTGCGCAAGGCGATCGAGCTGGCCCTCGCGGACGCGGGCGTGACCCCGGACGAGGTGGACGTGGTGTTCGCCGACGCCGCCGCGATCCCGGAGCTGGACCGCGTCGAGGCCGAGGCGCTCACCGCCGTCTTCGGCGCCCGCGGCGTCCCGGTCACCGCGCCCAAGACCATGACCGGCCGCCTGTACTCGGGCGCCGCCCCGCTGGACGTGGCCACCGCGCTGCTCGCCATCGAGGAGGGGCTGATCCCGCCCACCACGAACGTCGAGCCGGCCGACGGCTACGACCTGGACCTGGTCACGGGCGAGGCCCGCCCGGCCGAGGTGCGCACGGCGCTCGTCCTGGCCCGCGGCTTCAACGGGTTCAACTCCGCGCTCGTGGTCCGCGCCGCCCACTGACGAATCCGCGCCCGCGGTCCGCGCAGACCGCTGACGATCCCGCGCCCGTGGTCGCCGCAGACCACCGGCGATCCCGCGGCGGGCGCCGTCCCGCTTGTTCACGTGTTCACGGAAGAAGGACATCCCCATGGCCACCAAGGAATTCACCGTCGACGACCTCAAGCGCATCCTCCTCGAAGGCGCCGGCGCCGACGAGAGCGTCGACCTCGACAGCGCCGACTTCCTCGACTCCGAGTTCGAGGCGCTGGGCTACGAGTCCCTGGCGCTGCTGGAGACCGGCGGCCGCATCGAGCGCGAGTTCGGCATCACGCTGGACGACACCGCGCTGACCGACGCCACCACCCCGCGCGCCCTCATCGAGGTCGTCAACGCGCAGATCGGCCAGCCCACCGCCGTCTGACCCGGGCGCCGTCGCCCGACACCGGTCGCGAACGACCCTCGCGGCCCCGCCGCCGGACCGGCCGGAAAGCACCCCGGTCCGGCGGCGGCTCTTTTCACGCATCGAGATCCGCATCGAGATCCGCAGGAGGAAACAATGGCGCAGGACAAGCGGGTCGCCCTGGTGACCGGGGCGACCAGCGGCATCGGTCTGGCCGTGGCCCGGCTGCTGGCCGAACAGGGACACCGGGTGTTCCTGGGCGCGCGCGACGCCGAGAACGTGGCCGCGACCGTGAAGGAGCTGCAGAGCGCCGGCCTGGAGGCGGACGGCGCCACGCTGGACGTCCGCTCCGACGCCGACGTGCACGCGTTCGTGCGGGCGGCCGTGGACCGGTTCGGCACGGTGGACGTGCTGGTGAACAACGCCGGCCGCAGTGGCGGCGGGGTGACCGCGGACATCGCCGACGAGCTGTGGCACGACGTGATCGACACCAACCTCAACAGCGTGTTCCGGCTGACCCGCGAGGTGCTCAACACCGGCGGCCTGAGGCACAAGAGCTGGGGCCGGATCATCAACATCGCCTCCACCGCGGGCAAGCAGGGCGTCGTCCTGGGCGCCCCGTACTCGGCGTCCAAGCACGGCGTGGTCGGCTTCACCAAGGCCCTCGGCAACGAGCTGGCCCCGACCGGCATCACCGTCAACGCGGTCTGCCCGGGCTACGTCGAGACGCCGATGGCCCAGCGGGTGCGCCAGGGCTACGCCGCCGCCTACGACACCACCGAGGACGCGATCCTGGAGAAGTTCCAGTCCAAGATCCCGCTCGGCCGCTACTCCACCCCCGAGGAGGTCGCAGGGCTGGTCGGCTACCTGGCCTCCGACACCGCCGCCTCCATCACCGCGCAGGCGCTCAACGTCTGCGGCGGCCTCGGCAACTTCTGATCCCCCGCCTTCCAAGGAGCTACCGCGATGACCACCCGTGAGGTCGAGCACGAGATCACCATCGCCGCCCCGGCCGAGGCGGTGTACCGGCTGCTGGCCGACGTGGAGAACTGGCCGCGCATCTTCCCGCCCACCATCTTCGCCGACCGCCTGGAGGGCGGGGAGCGGGAGGAACGGATCCGGATCTGGGCCACCGCCAACGGCGAGGCCAAGAACTGGACCTCCCGCCGCACCCTGGACCCACAGGGCCTGACGATCACCTTCCGCCAGGAGGTCTCCGCCCCGCCGGTCGCGGCCATGGGCGGCACCTGGATCATCGAGCCGGCCGGCGACTCCGCGGCCCGGGTGCGGCTGCTGCACGACTACCGCGCCATCGACGACGACCCGGCCGGCCTGGCCTGGATCGACGAGGCCGTGGACCGCAACTCCCGCACCGAGCTGGCCTCGCTGAAGACCAACGTGGAGTTCGCGCACGCCGCCCAGGAGATCACCTTCTCCTTCGAGGACACGGTCCGCATCGACGGGTCGGCCAAGGACGTCTACGACTTCATCAACGACGCCCACCTGTGGTCCGAGCGGCTGCCGCACGTGGCCAGCGTGCGCTGCGAGGAGGAGTACCCGGGCCTGCAGACCCTGGAGATGGACACCCGGGCCAAGGACGGCTCGACCCACACCACCAAGTCGTACCGGGTCTGCTTCCCGCACCGGAAGATCGCCTACAAGCAGGTCACGCTGCCCGCGCTGATGAACCTGCACACCGGCTACTGGACCTTCACCGAGGACGCGGACGGAGTGTCGGCCTCCTCCCAGCACACGGTGGTCCTCAACACCGACAACATCACGCGGATCCTCGGCCCCGACGCCGGGATCCCCGAGGCCCGCGCCTATGTGCAGAGCGCGCTGAGCACCAACAGCCGCGCCACCCTCGGCCACGCCAAGGACTACGCCGAAGCGCGGCGCGCCCATGCGGGCTGACGTCCTCGTCGTCGGCGCGGGCCCGGTCGGGCTGATGCTCGCCGGTGAACTGCGCCTCGGCGGCGCCGAGGTGGTCGTACTGGAACGGCTGCCCCGGCCGACCACCGAGTCCCGCGCGTCGACCCTGCACGCCCGCACCATGGAGATCTTCGCCGCCCGCGGCCTGCTCGAGGCGCTCGGCACCCCGCCGAACGACGTGATGGGCCACTTCGGCGGCGTCCCGCTGGACCTCACCCTGCCCACGCCGTACCCCGGCCAGTGGAAGGTCCCGCAGACCCGCACCGAGGAACTGCTCCAGACCTGGGCGCTCTCCCTCGGCGCCACCGTCCGCCGCGGCCACGCACTGCGCGCGCTGACCGTCACGGACACCGGCGTGGAGGCCGAGGCCACCGGCCCCGACGGCCGGCCCGTGCGGGTGAGCGCCCGCTATGTGGTCGGCTGCGACGGCGAGCGCAGCACCGTGCGCGAGCTGACCGGGGCCGACTTCCCCGGGCAGGACGCCGGCCGCGAACTGATCCGCGCCGACGTCGCCGGCATCGACATCCCCGACCGGCGCTTCCAGCGGCTTCAGCGGGGCCTGGCCATCGCCGCCCGCCGGCCCGACGGCGTCACCCGGGTGATGGTGCACGAGTTCGGCCGCGCGGCCCGCCCGCGCACCGGCGCGCCCGACTTCGCCGAGGTCGTCGACGTGTGGAAGCGCGTGACCGGCGAGGACATCGGCGGCGGCACCTCCCTGTGGGTCAACGCCTTCGGGGACGCCTCCCGGCAGGTGGCCCGCTACCGCGACGGCCGGGTGCTGTTCGCCGGGGACGCCGCGCACGTGCAGATGCCCGTCGGCGGACAGGCCCTCAACCTCGGCCTCCAGGACGCGGTCAACCTCGGCTGGAAGCTCGCCGCCGAGATCCGCGGCCGGGCCCCGGAGGGCCTGCTGGACACGTACCACTCCGAGCGGCACACCGTCGGCGCACGGGTGCTGAGCAACATCCGCGCCCAGACGACGTTCCTGCTCGGCGGCCCGGACACCGAGGCGCTGCGCGAGGTCTTCCGCGAGCTGATCGACCCCGCGCACACCCGCCACACCCGCGCCCACCTGGCCGGCCTGATCAGCGGCCTGGACATCCGGTACGACGTCGGCCCCGGCGACCATCCGCTGCTGGGCGCCCGCATGCCCTACGGCGAGCTGGACGAGGCCCCCGACTCCGCCTGCCGCGCGGCGCGCGGGGTGCTGCTGGACCTCGCGGGCCCCGGCGGCCCGTCCGGGCCGGATCCGCGTACCGTCGCCGCCGGCTGGGCGGACCGGGTGGACGTCGTCACGGCCGCGTTCCGTACCGCCGACGGCCCGTCCGCCCTCTCGGGGGCGCGCGCGGTCCTGGTACGCCCCGACGGCCACGTGGTCTGGACCGACTCCGGCGCGGGCCGGCTGGAGACGGCCCTGCACCGCTGGTTCGGCGCACCGGTGTCTTGAGTACGAGGGAGTAACCGACATGTCGAAGTCCGCACCGCGGCCCCCGGCGGGCCCCCGCACGGCGACCGCCCCCGATGTCCCCGATGTCCTGGTCGTCGGCGCGGGCCCGACCGGCCTGCTGCTGGCGGGAGACCTCGCCGCCGCCGGGGCCCGGGTCACGGTCCTGGAGAAGCGCGGCCGGAAACTGAGCAATCTGACCCGCTCGTTCACCGTGCACGCGCGCACCCTGGAGCAGCTCCAGGAGCGCGGCGTCGCCAAGGACATCATCGCCACCGGCACCCGGCTGCCCACCCTGCCGCTCTTCGGCGAGCTGGACATCCACTTCGCGCACCTGCGCACCCGCTACCCGTATGTGCTGATCACCCCGCAGTTTCACGTGGAACGCGTGCTGGAGCGGCGGGCCGTCTCCCTCGGCGTGGAGTTCCGCCACGACACCGAGGTGACCGGGCTGCGCCAGGACGCGCACGGGGTCGAGCTGGACGCCACCACCGCCGACGGCACCCGGGAGACGCACCGTGCGGCCTACGCGGTCGGCACCGACGGCGTGCGCAGCACCGTACGGCGGTTGCTGGACATCCCCTTCCCCGGCGACTCCGTGCTGCGCTCGGTGATCCTCGCCGACGTGCTGATGAAGGAGGCGCCCGCCGACCTGCTCACCGTGGACGCCAACGAGCACGGGTTCGCCTTCGTCGCCCCCTTCGGCGACGGCTACTACCGCGTGCTCGCCTGGAACCGGCACACCGACAGCTCGGCGGACGAGTCCGTGGACTTCGAGGAGCTGCGCCGGCTGTGCCAGGCCATCCTGGGCCGGGACTTCGGCATGCACGAGCCGCGCTGGGTCTCGCGCTTCCACAGCGACGAGCGCCAGGCCACCCGGTACCGCGAGGGCCGCTTCTTCCTGGCCGGCGACGCCGCGCACGTGCACTCCCCGGCCGGCGGCATGGGCATGAACACCGGCCTCCAGGACGCGATGAACCTTGCCTGGAAGCTGGCGGCGGCGGTGCGCGGCCACGGCGACGACGCGCTGCTCGACACCTACGAGGCGGAGACGCACCCGGTCGGCGAGGAGGTGCTGCGCACCTCGGGCTCCCTGGTGCGCGCGGCCATCCGGCAGAGCGGACGCACCCGGCTCGCCCAGCAGGCGATGATCTGGTTCGCCGGACACCTCGGCCCGCTCGGCCAGGCGCTGGGCCGCCGGGAGGGCCTGGCCGTCTCCGGTACCGGTATCACCTACGGGCGGGAGCGCGGCGACCACCGGCTCGTCGGCCGGTTCTTCCACGGGCGGCTGACCGGCGGCCGGCTCGACGGCGCCCTGGGCACCGGCCGGTTCGTGCTGCTCAGCCCCGACGAGACCGTACGCGCGGCGGTGGCCGACTGGTCCGACCGCGTCGTGACCGCCCCCGCGGACGTCCGCACCACGCTGCTGATCCGCCCGGACGGATACGTCGCCTGGGCGGCCGACGGCCCGGACCCGGCGGCGGTCCGCACCGCCCTGGACCGCTGGGCGGGCCCGGCGAAGCCGCGGATCCGGCTTGCGCACGCGAGCTGAGGAACGCGGGGCGGTGCCGGGTCCGGTGCCAGTACCGGTACCGGTACCGGATGCGCTCCCGGTCCCGGGCGGCCGGCGCGTGGACCTGTGGCTGGTGCGCTGCGTGCGCGCCGACCCTGACGCACGCGCCACCCCGGACCCTCTCGCCGCCCCGGGCGTCCGCGACGTGCTCGACGCGGCGGAGCGCAAGCGCGCGGCCTCGCTGCGCCGGCCCGCCGACCGGGCCCTCTACGTCGCCTCGCACCTCGCCCTGCGCACCCTGCTCGGCGCCTACCTGCGCGTTCCCGCGCGGGAGGTGGCCCTGGTCCGCGAGCCGTGCCCGGGGTGCGGCGGCCCGCACGGCCGTCCCGCGGTCCCGGGCACCCCGCCCCCGCTGCACTTCTCCCTCTCGCACAGCCACGGGCTGGCCCTGATCGGGGTGGCGGCGGTCCCCGTGGGCGTCGATGTGCAGCGGGTGCCGGGCCCCGGCACCGTCGACGCCTGCGTCCCTTCGCTGCACCCGGCCGAACGCGCCGAACTGGACCGGCTGCCGCCCGGCGCGCGCCCCGGCGCGTTCGCCCAGCTGTGGGCGCGCAAGGAGGCGTACCTCAAGGGCATCGGCACCGGCCTCGCCCGCCCCGCGTCCGCCGACTACCTCGGCGCCGACACCCGGGCCCGGCCGCACGGCTGGACGGTCACCGACCTGCCCCGCGCCGACGGCCACACCGCGGCGGTCGCCGTCCTCGGCACGGCACCCCCGGTCCCGTGCGTACGCCGGCTGCCGGTGCGCGTCTCCTCACCTGACCTCACCGACTGACGGCCATTCACCAGGCCGCCCACGACAACGAGCCCACCGACCAGTTGGCAAGGGAACCGGAGGGTACCCATGAGGAAACAGCTTGACGAGCTGCTCGACATCAAGGAGTCGGCCCGGGGCGGCCCGGATCCGGACGCGACGCGGCGCCAGCACGACAAGGGCAAGCTCACCGCCCGCGAACGCATCGAGCTGCTGCTGGACAAGGACTCCTTCCAGGAGATCGAGCAGCTGCGCCGGCACCGGGCGACCGGCTTCGGACTGGAGGCGAAGAAGCCGTACACCGACGGTGTGATCACCGGCTGGGGCACGGTCCACGGCCGGACCGTCTTCGTCTACGCGCACGACTTCCGCATCTTCGGCGGCGCGCTCGGCGAGGCCCACGCCCAGAAGATCCACAAGCTGATGGACCTGGCGATCGCGGCCGGCGCGCCGCTGGTGTCGCTCAACGACGGCGCCGGCGCCCGCATCCAGGAGGGCGTCACCGCGCTCGCGGGCTACGGCGGCATCTTCCAGCGCAACACCCGCGCCTCCGGCGTCATCCCGCAGATCAGCGTCATGCTCGGCCCGTGCGCGGGCGGCGCCGCCTACAGCCCGGCGCTGACCGACTTCGTCTTCATGGTGCGCGGCACCTCGCAGATGTTCATCACCGGCCCCGACGTGGTGCGCGCGGTGACCGGCGAGGAGATCAGCCAGGAGGGGCTGGGCGGGGCGGACGTCCACGCCCAGACCTCGGGCGTCGCGCACTTCGCGTACGACGACGAGGAGACCTGCCTGGAGGAGGTCCGCTTCCTGCTGTCGATGCTGCCCGCCAACAACCGCGAGAGCGCCCCGGCCGTCCCCTGCGACGACCCGGCGGACCGGCGCGGCGAGGCCCTGTACGACCTGGTGCCGGCCGACGGCAACCGGCCGTACGACATGCGGGCCGTCATCGAGGAGATCGTCGACGACGGCACCCATCTGGAGGTCCACGAACGCTGGGCCACCAACGTCATCTGCACGCTGGCCCGCCTGGACGGCCAGGTGGTCGGCATCATCGCCAACCAGCCGCAGTCCCTGGCGGGCGTGCTGGACATCGCCGCGTCCGAGAAGGCCGCGAGCTTCGTGCAGACCTGCGACTCCTTCAACATCCCCCTCGTGACCCTGCTGGACGTGCCCGGCTTCCTGCCCGGCGTGGACCAGGAGCACAACGGCATCATCCGGCACGGCGCCAAGCTGCTGTACGCGTACTGCAACGCGACCGTGCCCCGGATCTCCCTGGTGCTGCGCAAGGCATACGGCGGCGCCTACATCGTCATGGACTCCCGCTCCATCGGCACCGACCTGGCGCTGGCCTGGCCCACCAACGAGATCGCGGTGATGGGCGCGGAGGGCGCGGCCAACGTCATCTTCCGCCGTGACATCAACGCCGCCGACGACCCCGAGGCCGTGCGCCGGCAGCGCGTCAAGGAGTACAAGGCCGAGCTGATGCACCCTTACTACGCGGCCGAGCGCGGCCTGGTGGACGACGTGATCGACCCGGCCGACACCCGCGAGGTCCTGATCCGCGGCCTGGCGATGCTGCGCACCAAGCACGCCGACCTGCCGATGCGCAAGCACGGCAACCCGCCCCAGTGACACCCGCGACGGAGGTCTTGAGCCCATGAGCACCGAGGAACCCCTCTTCCGGATCGTCCGGGGACAGGCCGACGCCGAGGAAATCGCCGCGCTGACGGCCGTACTGACCGTGCTCGCGCAGCGGACGGGCGCCGCGGCGGAACCGGCCGCCCCGCGTCCGGCCGCCGCGCGCTGGTTCCGGCTGGAGCGCAACGCCGGATTCCTGGCCTCGCACAGCTGGCAGACCGCCTCGTAGCCGGCCCGTCCGGCACGCACGTACCACCGCGGACCACGACAGAACCACGGAGCAGCACGTGTCCTCTCCCCACGCGCCCGACGAGGTGGCGGCACCGCGCACCCGCCTCGGCCCACGCATCGACCACACGGACCACACCGACGCCGGTTCCGGTGTCCTGCCGGGCCACGGCGCACGGCCGCGTGCCGCGAGTCCCCGGCCGGCACACCGGTCTCCGCGACGGGGTCACCGGATGGGCGACATCGGGGCGGGCGCCAGGGTGGTACGGATGGGGAACGGGTGGCAGTCGATGTTGGCGCCGGTGCGGTGCGCCGGGGAAGGGATCTCGAAATGAGTCTGCGCAAGGTGCTCATCGCCAACCGTGGCGAAATCGCTGTCCGCGTGGCCCGGGCCTGCCGGGACGCCGGGATCGCGAGCGTGGCCGTCTACGCGATCCACCCCGGTTACGGCTTCCTGTCGGAGAACGCCGAGTTCGCCCAGGCGGTCCTGGACGCGGGTCTGATCTGGATCGGTCCGCCCCCGCAGGCCATCCGCGACCTCGGT
>NZ_JODT01000048.1 GCF_000720835.1 Streptomyces achromogenes subsp. achromogenes
CACCCCCCGGCCCCCCCCGCCCCCGCCCCCGGCGCCTGGCCCACCGCGGCCCCCGCCGGCAGTGGCCGGCGCCCCGGTGGCTGGCCCACGGCCGCCGCTCCGGCGAGCGGGCGGGCAGGTCAGGGACAGGGCTCCGGCCAGCCGCAGCAGCCCGCACAGCCCCAGCAGCAGCCGGGCCGTACGGCTCCCGCGCCCGCACCCGCACCCGCGCCCGCGCCTCAGGCTCCGGCGCCCGCCCCCGCCGGCGGCCTCGACCCCCGCGCGCTCTGGCCGAACATCCTGGAGGCCGTCAAGAACCGCCGCCGCTTCACCTGGATCCTGCTCAGCCAGAACGCCCAGGTGACCGGCTTCGACGGCACCACCCTCCACCTCGGCTTCGTCAACGCCGGTGCCCGTGACAACTTCGCGAGCAGCGGCAGCGAGGACGTACTGCGGCAGGCGCTGGCCGAGCAGTTCAACGTGCAGTGGAAGATCGAGGCGGTCGTCGACCCGTCCGGCGGCGGTGCCCCGCAGGCCCCGGGCGGCGCGTCCGGCTACGGCGGCTCCCCCACCGGTGGCTACGGCAGCGCTCCCGGCGGTGGCTACGGCGCCCCGGCCGCGCCCCGCCCGGCGGCTCCCCAGGGCGCCGCGCAGGCCCCCGCCGGCACCCGGCACAGCGCTCCGGCCGCGCCCGCACCCGCACCGGCGCCCCAGCCGGCCGCCGCCCCCGAGCCGCCGCCCGTCGCCCCCGAGGACGACATCGCCGAGGACGACGACCCGGATCTGGACGAGTCGGCCCTCTCCGGCCACGAGCTGATCGTCCGCGAGCTGGGCGCGACGGTCGTGGAGGAGTTCACCAACGAGTAGCCCGCCGGCGAGTAGTCCGCCGGAGGGTGGCCCAGCGACGAGCAGCCCACCGACGGTGGGTAGCCACCCGGCCTCGTCCGGCGCGCCCCACCAAGGGCCCGCACGCGGAGGCTGCGGACAGCGCCGGCCGCCCGCTGACCGGAGCCTCGCCGGAAGGTCTTTGGAGGAACCTCCGACAAGCCCGGCCCCCGGACTTCGGTGACCTTGCCATTAGGCTGACCCCGTGAAGGTCCTCGTCATCGGCGGCGGCGCCCGCGAACACGCCCTGTGCCGCTCCCTGTCCCTCGACCCCGACGTCACCGCTCTGCACTGCGCCCCCGGCAACGCCGGGATCGCCGAGGTGGCCGAGCTGCACCAGGTCGACGCGCTCGACGGTGCCGCCGTGGCCGGACTGGCCACCCGCCTCGGTGCCGAGCTGGTCGTCGTCGGCCCGGAGGCCCCGCTGGTCGCCGGGGTGGCCGACGCCGTCCGCGCGGCCGGCATCCCGGTGTTCGGCCCCTCCGGGGAGGCCGCCCGGATCGAGGGGTCCAAGGCCTTCGCCAAGGACGTCATGGCGGCGGCCGGGGTGCCCACCGCCCGCTCCTACGTCTGCACCACGGCCGAGGAGGTCGCCGAGGCCCTGGACGCCTTCGGTGCCCCCTACGTCGTCAAGGACGACGGTCTCGCCGCGGGCAAGGGCGTGGTCGTCACCTCCGACCTCGAGGTCGCCAAGGCGCACGCCGCCGGGTGCGACCGGGTGGTGATCGAGGAGTTCCTCGACGGCCCCGAGGTGTCCCTCTTCGCCATCACCGACGGCGAGACCGTCGTACCGCTCCAGCCCGCCCAGGACTTCAAGCGCGCCCTGGACGGCGACGAGGGCCCCAACACCGGCGGCATGGGCGCGTACTCGCCGCTGCCGTGGGCCGACCCCAAGCTGGTCGACGAGGTGCTGCAGACCGTGCTCCAGCCGACGGTGGACGAGATGCACCGCCGCGGCACGCCCTTCTCGGGGCTGCTCTACGCGGGCCTCGCGATCACCTCGCGCGGGGTCCGGGTCATCGAGTTCAACGCCCGCTTCGGCGACCCGGAGACCCAGGTCGTGCTGGCCCGCCTGAAGACGCCGCTGGCCGGCGTGCTGATGGCCGCCGCCACCGGGAACCTGGCCGATCTGGCGCCGCTGCGCTGGAGCGAGGACGCGGCCGTCACCGTCGTCGTCGCCTCGCACAACTACCCCGGCACCCCGCGCACCGGCGACCCGATCACCGGGCTCGACGCGGTGGCCGCCGAGGACGCCCCGCACGCGTACGTGCTGCACGCCGGTACGAAGCACCAGGGCGACGCGGTCGTCAGCGCCGGCGGACGCGTGCTGTCCGTCACGGCCACCGGCAAGGACCTGGCCGAGGCGCGCGAGCGGGCCTACCGGGCGGTGGGCCGGATCGGACTGGACGGTTCCCAGTACCGCACCGACATCGCGGCGAAGGCGGCGCAGGCCTCGGGCGCCTGAGCCCACACCCTCCTGACCTGCACGTATGCCATTCAGGCCCCGGATTCACCATCCGGGGCCTGACCTTTGCTGTCTGTCACCCAGCTCTGACCAAAGCCATTCCATCGAGTGAGCAATCGGCTATCCGGCTGACGGGGGGCGAGGCCCCAACTAGGGTGCCGCGCAAGCGTTCCGGCACTTGGCCCACCGGCATTGCGATGTCAGTGGCGGGTGCCACAGTGGGGGAGTGAGCATCAGCAGGGCAGGACGCGAGCGGCAGGGAGGGGGCGAGATCGGCACGTGAGCGGAATCGGTGTGGAGGCGGGCGCGCAGGCCGCGCGCTCCCGGGCCCTCGCCGTGCTGCGGGTCCGCAGCCGGGCGCTGGCCGTGGCGGTGCTGCCCGCGGGCGCCGCGGTGATCCTGCTGACCGGCGCCTCCACCGGCCATCTCGTCGGCCCGGGCTGGGACGCCGCCCGCTGGGCCGTGGGCGTGCCGGCGGTGCTGGTGCTGCTGGCCGCGGCCGGTGTCGGCCTGGTCGTGGCCCGGGCCCGCCCCGCCATCAGCCCCACGGTGCCGGTCCCGGAGGAGTCCGCCCCCGATCTGTACCGGATGGTGCGCGACCTGGCCGACCGCCTGGAGGTCCCGGCCCCGTCGGCCATAGCGCTCACCCCGGACTGCGACAGCTGGCTGGAGGACCGGGCGCACTCGGCGCACGGCCCGCCGCCGCGCCCGGCACCCGGCCGGCCGGCGGGGCCCCGGACCCCGGTCCCGCCGGTCCTCGTCATCGGCTCGCCCTTCCTGTGGTGGATGCGCGTCGGCGAGCTGCGCGCGGTCCTCGCCCCGGTCATCGCGGGTACGGGACCCTCGGCGCACCCGGACATAGCGGCCGCCCGCCGCTTCGTGCGCGGGCTGGACGCGGCCGTGGCCGTCGCCTCGGCCCCGGGCCGCCGGCCGCCGGTCCGCGGGCTGTGCGCGGCCGTCGGCTGGGTGGCCCGGCTGCTGCTGCGCGGCTGCCGGGAGCACGCGACGCAGATGGAGCGCGGGGTCGCGGCGGCGGCGGCCGAGCGCGCCCAGGCGGTCGACTACGGCCTGCGGATCGTCGCCCAGGAACAGGTCGGGCTCGCCTACGCCGGCTGGGACCGGCTGCTGACCAGGGTCGCGCTGCCCGCCTGGCGCATGGGCCGCTGGCCGTCCCGGCTGGACGCGGGCGTGGTGGCGGCGCTCACGGAGCTGTCCCGGCGCGACCGGCTGGCCGAGGGCTTCACCTCCCGGCTCGGCGAGCGGCCGGCCTGCGATCTGCTGGAGGAGCCCGGCGCGGTGGACGAGGCCGCCTCCCTGCTCGCCGCCCGCCTCTTCCACGGCGGACCGGCGACGCCGTGCGCCGACTGGGCGCCGGTGGACTGGCAGGCGTATCCGGAGGAGGTCGTGGACCGCACCTGGCGCGTCGACGCGGCCCGTCTCCACCGGGCCCTGGACGCGCTGGGCGTCCGCCCCTCCCGCCACCCCGGCACCCCCGACCCGGGCGGCCCCACGCTGGCCCGGGTCCTGGACCACCTCACCACCGGCGGCACACCCCCGGCCGAGCCCGCCCACCCGCACGAGCCCCTCCGGCCGGCTCCCGCGCGTCCCGCGCCCCGGGCCGCCGACGGCGGCGGGTACTCCTCGCAGGGGTCACCCGCGTCCGACGACGTCACTCGCTCGGGTGGTGTGGGTGGGCGCGGCATGGACGCCGGCGGGGAGGCGGAGGCGGAGCCCGGCACCGACCGCAGCGTCGCCCTGGCCGCCCGTCTCACCGCCGAGCTGGCCCGCGAGGAGGCCCAGGCCCTGCGGGCCGGCAAAGGCGCCGCCGGCGCCCTCCAGGGCCCCGACAGCGTGGCCTGGGCCCCCGGCGACCCCGGCCTGCCCCCCTTCCCGCTCCAGCCCCACCGCACCGGCCGTGAGCTGCTCGCCGACCACGTCACGGCGATGGTGTGCTGCGCGGCCGTGGACACCGCCGGCGCGGTCCCCGCCCTGGACTGGCTGGACGGCCCCTCCCTGCTGCTGGACGGCGAACGCGCCGCCGACCTCGCGCCCAAGGTGCTCACCCTGATCGAGGACGGGGACCCGGGCCCGCTCCGCGACTGGCTGACCGCCTTCGGCATACGCCCCGAGAAGCCCGTACGGCTGGTCTGACGCCGCGGCGCAGACCGTGGGCGGGCCCGCCCGCCCGGCCGTCCGCGCCCGCACCAAGGGGTGCCGGAGCCGTACCCTCATCGGCCACTCCTGTAACGGAAAGGCGATTTCCACTTCAGGTCAATTCGCAACGAGTAGTGACCGGCCCCGTGCGTTATGTGATGTGCTGGGACCGACCACGCCTTTGGCAAGGGCGCGCGACATACGACAGCGCGGCCGAACACGGCGGAGCCACCGCACAGCGAGCCCAGACACGGGGGGATGAGGGAGGGGAGCGACCATGGCCTCGGACCGCATTCGCCGCTGGGAGTCCGGAGCACTCGCGCATGGCGTCACTGACCCCTTCGGCCAGGGCCCGGTGCCCTGGCTGCGTGGCAGTGAGCCGTACATCGACGACTTCGGCAAGGTGATGCCCTGGTACGTCGACGCCTGCCCGCAGGTGTCCGCGGGATCCGGCCGCCGCCGCGCCCCGGCCCCCCGCACCTCCTCCGCCGGGCCCCGCTCCGCCGACGACGTGCACCGCCAGATCAAGGGCTTCACCTCCACCGGCGCCGTCGCGCCCGGCGAGGCGATCGACTTCCACATCACGGTCGACCCGCCGCAGGAGTTCGTCGTGGACATCTACCGCATCGGCCACTACGGCGGCGACGGCGCGGCCAAGATCACCACCAGCCCCCGGCTCTCCGGCATCGTCCAGCCCCCGCCGCTGACCGCCGACCGCACGGTCTCCTGCCACCACTGGTGGCTGTCCTGGCGCCTCCAGGTGCCCTCCTACTGGAGCATCGGCGCCTATGTGGCCGTCCTGACCACGCACGACGGCTACCGCTCCCACGTGCCCTTCACGGTCCGCGACAGCCACCCCGCCGACCTGCTCCTGCTGCTGCCCGACGTCACCTGGCAGGCGTACAACCTCTACCCCGAGGACGGCCGCACCGGCGCCAGCCTCTACCACGCCTGGGACGAGGAAGGCCGCCTCCTCGGCGAGGCCGACGCCGCCACCACGGTCTCCTTCGACCGGCCGTACGCGGGCGCGGGCCTGCCCCTGCACGTCGGCCACGCCTACGACTTCATCCGCTGGGCCGAGCGCTACGGCTACGACCTCGCCTACGCCGACGCCCGCGACCTGCACGCCGGCCGGATCGACCCCACCCGCTACCGGGGCCTGGTCTTCCCGGGCCACGACGAGTACTGGTCGGTGCCGATGCGCCGGGCCGTCGAGGACGCCCGGGACCGGGGCACCTCGCTGGTCTTCCTCTCCGCCAACACCATGTACTGGCAGGTGGAGCTGGCGCCTTCCCCGTCCGGTGTCCCGGACCGGCTGCTGACCTGCCGCAAGCGCAAGGGCCCGGGGCGGCCGGTGCTCTGGCGCGAGATCGACCGGCCGGAACAGGAGCTGATCGGCATCCAGTACGCGGGCCGGGTGCCCGAGCCGCATCCGCTGATCGTCCGCAACGGCGGCCACTGGCTGTGGGAGGCGACCGGCGCGCACGAGGGGGACGAGCTCAAGGGCCTGGTCGCCGGCGAGGCGGACCGCTACTTCCCGCGCACCGCGCTGCCCGAGCACGACGAGCGGATCCTGCTCGCCCACTCCCCGTACACCGACGCCGGCGGCGTCCGCCGGCACCAGGAGACCTCCCTGTACCGCGCCCCCTCCGGCGCCTGGGTGTTCGCCTCCGGGACCTTCGCCTGGTCCCCGGCCCTGGACCGCCCCGGCCACGTGGACACCCGGATCCAGCGCGCCACGGCGAACCTGCTGGACCGCATCTGCAAACGCGACTGACCCCCGGGCGGCGCCCGATCGGCCCCGTACGGGAGAATCGGGGCATTGGACAGAGCCACGGGGAGGAACCGTGTCCGGATTCGTAGAAAAGCCCGAGCCGATCGAGGTTCCGGGCCTGGTGCACCTGCACACCGGAAAGGTGCGCGACCTGTACCAGAACGAGGCGGGCGACCTCGTGATGGTCGCCAGCGACCGCATGTCCGCCTACGACTGGGTGCTGCCCACCGAGATCCCCGACAAGGGCCGGGTCCTCACCCAGCTCTCCCTGTGGTGGTTCGACCAGCTCCGCGACCTCGCCGTGAACCACGTCATCGGCACCGACGTGCCCGAGGGCGCCCCGGCCGACTGGGCGGGCCGGACGCTGGTGTGCAAGTCCCTGCGGATGGTCCCGGTGGAGTGCGTGGCCCGGGGCTACCTCACCGGCTCCGGCCTCGCCGAGTACCAGCAGTCCCGTACGGTCTGCGGCCTCGCCCTCCCCGAGGGCCTCGTCGACGGCT
This sequence comes from Streptomyces achromogenes subsp. achromogenes, assembly GCF_000720835.1. Lineage (GTDB taxonomy): Bacteria > Actinomycetota > Actinomycetes > Streptomycetales > Streptomycetaceae > Streptomyces > Streptomyces achromogenes. The sequence goes on from NZ_JODT01000048.1 coordinate 6,758, forward strand.
CCGAACTGCCCGCCCCGATCTTCACCCCGGCCGCCAAGGCCGAGGTCGGCGAGCACGACGAGAACGTCTCCTACGAGGAGGTGGCCCGCCAGGTCGGCGCGGAGACCGCCGCCCAGCTGCGCCAGGCCACCCTCGCCGTGTACTCGCGGGCCCGGGACATCGCCCGGGACCGGGGGATCATCCTGGCCGACACCAAGTTCGAGTTCGGCTTCGACGGCGACACGCTCGTCCTCGCCGACGAGGTCCTCACCCCGGACTCCTCCCGCTTCTGGCCGGCCGACACCTGGCAGCCGGGCCGCGCCCAGCCGTCGTACGACAAACAGTTCGTGCGCGACTGGCTGACCTCGCCGGCGTCCGGCTGGGACCGCCACGGCGAGCAGCCCCCGCCGCCGCTGCCCGAGGAGGTCGTGGCCGCGACCCGGCAGAAGTACGTGGAGGCGTACGAGCGGCTGACCGGCACCAGCTGGTCGTAGCCCGCGAGCCCCCGGCGAAAGCCGGGGGTACGCGAAAAGCCCCCGGTGGGAACCGGGGGCTTCTTCATGGAGCGGACGACGAGGCTCGAACTCGCGACCTCAACCTTGGCAAGGTTGCGCTCTACCAACTGAGCTACGTCCGCGTTGCGCCGTGGCGCGAGAGCAACTATACCCAACCTCGCTCCCGTGCGAGACGCACCGCCGCATGACGGTTCTCGGCACCGAGCTTGGTGACCGCCGAGGACAGGTAGTTCCGCACGGTCCCCGGGGACAGCGCGGCCCGCTCGGCGATCTCCGCGACCGGCGCCCCGTCGGCGGCCAGCTCCAGCACCTCGGCCTCCCGCGCGGTCAGCGGAGAGTCCCCGGCGGAGATCGCGTCGGCGGCCAACTCCGGGTCGACGTAGCGGTTTCCCGCGTGCACGGTGCGGATGATCTCGGCGAGCCGTTGGGCGCTGACGGTCTTCGGGACGAACCCGCGCACACCGGCCGCGAGCGCCCGTTTCAGATGCCCGGGGCGGCCGTGCCCGGTGACGATCAGCACCCGGCAGCCGGGCAGTTCGGTGCGCAGGGATGTGGCGACCTTCACACCGTCGGCGCCCGGCATCTGCAAGTCCAGGACGGCGACGTCGGGTGCGTGCGCCCGCGCCATGGCCAGCGCCTCGGGCCCGCTCGCCGCCTCCGCGACGACCAGCAGGTCGTCCTCCAGGGACAGCAGCGCGGCCAGGGCGCCCCGGATCAGATGCTCGTCGTCGGCCAGCAACAGCCGTACCGGTGCGCTCACGAGGTGTCTCCTCCCACAGTGGTCAGGGGTATGTCCGCGACCAGGCGGAACCGGTCCCGGTCCGGACCGGCGTGGCCCGCCTCCAAGGTCCCGCCCACGGCGGCCAGCCGCTCCCGCAGCCCGGCCAGCCCCGAGCCGCCGCCCCCGCTGCCGCCGGCCGCCACGGCTCCGTCGTTCTCCACCGTCAGCACCGCCCGCCCCTCACGCACCGTCAGCCCCACCCGGCACCGGTTCGCGTCCCCGTGCCGCAGCACGTTGGTGGCCGCCTCGCGCACCACCCAGCCGAGCGCGGACTGCACCTCGGCGGGCAGTCCGCCGGTCTGCGCGCTGACCTCGCAGTCGATCCCGGCCGCCGCCAGCACGCCCTGCGCCCCGGCGAGTTCGGCGCCGAGGTCGGCCTCCCGGTAGCCGCGCACCACGGCCCGCACCTCCCGCTGGGTCTCCTGCGCGATCCGCTGCACCTCGATCATCTGCTCCACCGCCTCGGGCCGTCCGCGCCGGGCCAGTTGCACGGCCAGCTCGCTCTTGAGGGAGATCACCGACAGGTTCCGGCCCAGGACGTCGTGCAGGTCCCGGCCGAACCGCAGTCGCTCCTCGGCGACGGCGAGCCGGGCCTCCACCTCGCGGGCCCGTTCCGCCTCCCACAGCACGGACAGCGTCCAGGCCCCGCACCGGCAGGCGAGCAGCGCGAACACCGTCATGAAGGCGGTGACCAGAGCGGTGCCCAGCAGTCCGGCGGCGGACCGGTCGGCGATTCCGAGGGCGGCCACGAGCAGCACCGAGAGCACGGCCGCACCGCGCAGGAAGACCCGTACCGGGACGGTGAGGCCGTACAGCAGCGCGAACGGCAGCAGGACGGCGCCGAGCGCCAGCCGGAGCGACCCATGGTCGGTCCCGTGCACCGCGGCGAGCGCCACGATCAGCGCCACCGCGAGGCCCAGCAGCACGGCCGGGACGCGGTGGGCTCCGGCCGGCAGCCGGGCGCGCCCCAGGTAGTCGTCGAGCACGGGCCGGGTGAGCCGGTTGGCGGCGGCGCACTGGAGGGCGGCCACCAGGATCAGCGGGATGCCGAGGAGGAGGGCCGCGGGCCGGCCGCGGACGAGTCCGGGGGTCAGTGGCAGCATCAGCCAGCTCAAGGTGAAGAACCAGGTGGTGACGTACCAGGAGACCACCGTGTACAGCTCCACCCGGTCCGCCTTGCCACGCTCCCGCCAGTGCCGCTGCTGCCACCGCCGTATCGGCCCCACCACACGCGCCACCCCCCGTTCCTCAGCGCCGGGGCTCCCACCGGAACCACCGTCGGACAGCGACCACCGCCACCACGGTCCAGGCCAGCGCGGTCGCGAGCGCGCCCAGTGCCTCGTAGGCGCTCAACTGGCCGGTCCAGCCGCCCCGGACGAGCCGGATGGCGGGGGACAGCGGGAGCAGCTCGCAGACGGAGGCGAGCGGTTCCGGCATGACCTCGGTGGGGACCATGATCCCCGAGCCGATCATCGAACCGAACACCACGGGCAGCGCGGTGACCTGACCGCTCTCCACGGTGCGGGTGACGGTGGCGGTGAGCGCGGCCAGCGCGGCGCTCAGCACCAGCCCGGCCACCAGCCCCAGCAGGGACAGGTACGGCGCCTTCGGGGCCCCCGCGCCGAGCAGCGCCACGCACGCCGCGCACAGCACCAGCGCCTGGGCGAAGCCGAGGGTCAGGGTGGGCAGGGCGGTGCCGGTGAGGATCTCGGTGTCGGTCAGCTCTCCGGTGCGCAGCCGCTTCAGGACGAGTTCCTCGCGGCGGGCGACGTAGGCGTTGACGAGCGCGCTGTAGACGGCGAAGAGGAACGAGAAGCCGATCCCGGCGGTGAGCATGGCCGCGCCGACGCTGATGCCCTGCTTCTCCAGGTCGACGTGGTCCAGGGCCGGCCGCATGCTGAACGGCAGCAGGAGCGGCACCAGGAGCGCGGTGACGACGACCCCGCGGTTGCGGCCGAGCAGGGACAGCTCGGCCCGGGCCAGCGCCCGCAGCCGCCGCACGGAGGGCGTGGTGAGGACCGTGCTCATGCCGCGGTCACCTCCTCCCGCTCCCGGGCGATTCCGAGGAAGGCTTCCTCCAGGGAGGCCGAGCGCACGTCCAGCGCGCCCAGTTCGACCCCGGCCCGCTCGGCCCAGGTGAGGACGGCGGTGGCGGTCCGCTGGAGTTCGCGGGTGCGCAGCCGGACGGTCCGGCCGTCGTACTCGTGGTCGCAGACGCCGAGGGCGGCGAGCGGCGGCAGGTCGCCGGGGAAGTAGCCGGGGGGCAGTTCGAAGGACATCCGGGAGGGTCGGCCGGCGGTGACCTCGGCCGGTGTCCCGGAGGCGGCGATCCGGCCCTCGTGCAGGATGGCGAGCCGGTCGGCCAGGTGCTCGGCCTCCTCCAGGTAGTGCGTGGTGAGCAGCACGGTGGTGCCCTGGTCGCGCAGGGCGCGCACCAGCGTCCAGGTGTCCCGGCGGCCCTCGGCGTCGAGTCCGGTGGTCGGCTCGTCGAGGAAGAGCACCTCCGGGTCGCCGAGCAGGGCGAGCGCCAGGTCGAGGCGCCGGCGCTCCCCGCCGGACAGCTGCTTGACCCGTACGCCGTGCTTGTCCGCGAGTCCCACCCGGTCCAGCACCTCGGCCTCGGGCCGGGCCCCGGTGGTGCAGCCGGCCCACATCCGGGCGGTCTCCGCGACGGTCAGTTCGGCGGGGAAGCCGCCTTCCTGGAGCATCACGCCGGTGCGGGGCCGTACGGCGGCCCGCTCGCGGAAGGGGTCGTGGCCGAGCACCCGGATCCGGCCGCCGGCCGGTGCGGCGAGCCCCTCCAGCAGTTCGACCGTCGAGGTCTTCCCGGCGCCGTTGGTGCCCAGCAGGGCGAAGATCTCCCCGCGCGCCACGGAGAAGCTGATTCCGCGTACGGCTTCGAACCCGCCCCCGTAGACACGCCTGAGGTCGGTGACCTCGATCACGTGCTCGTGTCCGTCGATGTTCATGACACCAGCGTCCGCGCGGCGCGCCCGCGTCGGCAGTGCGCGATGTCATCCCCGCGCATGACAAATGTCAGCACCGGGCCGGAGCACGAAAAGACCCCGGTCCAGTGGACCGGGGTCTCATTCCCGAGCGGACGACGAGGCTCGAACTCGCGACCTCAACCTTGGCAAGGTTGCGCTCTACCAACTGAGCTACGTCCGCACTGCTCCCGATCGGCTCTCACCGGCCGGTGCGAGCACCAGCCTACCTGATCCACAACGGTGGTCGTGTCGGCGGTGCAGAGCGGGTGACAGGAATCGCACACTGCGCCTTCCCCCTGGAAGGGGGATGTTCTACTACTGAACTACACCCGCGTGTCCTCGGGATCCGGCCTTTCGGCCTCGCCCCTCGGCGTGCTCCAGACATTAGCCGATCATCGGGGGGGTAGCGCAAGTCGGCTCCCGCCCGGTCCCGTATGTCCCAAGTGCACGGCTCCCGGGGTCCGCTGACGGACCCCGGGAGCCGCCCCTTCGCGGGCTCACTGCGCGGCGGTGAACGCCTCGTAGACCTTCTTCGGGATGCGTCCCCGGGCCGGGACGTCCATCTTGTTGGCCTGGGCCCAGGCGCGGACGGCCGCCGGGTCGGGGGCGACCTCCGTCTGCTTGTACGCCTTGCCGGACCGCGACCGCTTGCGGCCGGCCTCGACGTACGGCGCGAGCGCCTTGCGCAGTTTCTTGGCGTTGGTTTCGTTCAGGTCGATCTCGTACGACTTGCCGTCGAGTCCGAAGGCGATCGTTTCCGCCGCTTCCGAGCCGTCGATGTCGTCAAAGAGAGTGACCACGACCTTTTGCGCCACGAATATCGGTCCCTTCGTGCGGCACGTCGTTACAGCTCAACGCCGATGACGTGCCGAGTATCGGCTATTGCCAATTCATTTGTACAGTGCCCGGCAATGAAATGTGAAGCCCGACTAAATCCGTCCGCGTGTCCGGGCGCAATAGGAGCCGGTGGGCGGACTGTGGAACTTTCCCAGAACTTTTCGCGGGTGCGCGGCTTCGACACCCGATCGTGATGCGCCTCACGTACTTTCCTCCAACTCTACCCGCGTAGAAATTTTGTGCGGGTAGTCTGAAGGAACCTGCTCAGCACCACACACCGGGAGTGCCAGTGGCACGCGTCGTAGTCGACGTCATGCTCAAGCCGGAGATCCTCGACCCCCAGGGCCAGGCGGTCCAGCGTGCGCTGCCCCGCCTGGGATTCGAAGGGATCTCGGACGTACGTCAGGGAAAGCGATTCGAACTGGAAGTTGACGGGCCGGTCGACGAGGCCGCGCTCGCCCGCATCCGCGATCTTGCGGAATCCTTCCTCGCCAACACCGTGATCGAGGACTTCACGGTCCGGGTCGACGAAGTCGCGGAGGCGGCCAAGTGACCGCTCGTATTGGCGTCGTCACTTTCCCGGGCAGCCTGGACGACCGGGACACCCAGCGCGCGATCCGCCTCGCGGGCGCCGAGCCGGTCGCCCTGTGGCACAAGGACAAGGACCTCAAGCAGGTCGACGCCGTGGTCCTGCCCGGCGGCTTCTCCTACGGCGACTATCTGCGGGCCGGGGCCATCTCCCGGTTCTCGCCGGTGATGGACACCGTGATCGAGCAGGCGAAGGCCGGGCTGCCCGTCCTCGGCATCTGCAACGGCTTCCAGATCCTCACCGAGGCCCACCTCCTCCCGGGCGGGATGCTCGGCAACGACCACCTCCACTTCATCTGCCGCGACCAGAAGCTGCGGGTGGAGAACGCGGAGACGGCCTGGACCGGCGACTACCGCGCCGGGCAGGAGATCCACATCCCGCTGAAGAACATGGACGGCCGGTACGTCGCCGACGCGTACACGCTCGACAAGCTGGAGGCGGAGGGCCGGGTCGTCTTCCGGTACCTCGACTTCAACCCCAACGGCTCGCTGCGGGACATCGCCGGCATCACCAACGAGGCCGGGAACGTCGTCGGTCTCATGCCGCACCCCGAGCACGCCGTCGAGCCGCTGATCGGTACCGGCCGTACCGACGGGCTCCCCTTCTTCACCTCGATCCTCAAGAAGCTGGTCAACGCATGAGCCGGACGCCTCTGGACACGGTCGAGCACGCGGCCGCGACCCCCGACGTCGAGCTGCCCTGGGCCGAACTCGGCCTGAAGAAGGACGAGTACGAGCGGGTGGTGGAGATCCTCGGCCGCCGCCCGACCGGCGCCGAACTCGCCATGTACTCGGTCATGTGGTCCGAGCACTGCTCGTACAAGTCCTCCAAGGTCCACCTGCGCCAGTTCGGCGAGAAGGCGCCGCAGAGCGACGCGCTGCTCGTCGGTATCGGCGAGAACGCCGGCGTGGTCGACGTCGGCCAGGGTTACGCCGTGACCTTCAAGGTCGAGTCGCACAACCACCCGTCGTACGTCGAGCCCTACCAGGGCGCGGCCACCGGTGTCGGCGGCATCGTCCGCGACATCATCGCGATGGGCGCCCGCCCGGTCGCGGTCGTGGACCCGCTGCGCTTCGGCGCCGCCGACCACCCCGACACCAAGCGCGTCCTGCCGGGCGTGGTCGCGGGCATCGGCGGCTACGGCAACTGCCTGGGCCTGCCCAACATCGGCGGCGAGGTCGTCTTCGACGCCTGCTACCAGGGCAACCCGCTGGTCAACGCCGGTGCCATCGGCGTGATGCGGCACGAGGACATCCACCTCGCCAAGGCCTCCGGCGCGGGCAACAAGGTCATCCTCTACGGCGCCCGGACCGGCGGCGACGGCATCGGCGGCGCGTCGATCCTGGCGAGCGAGACCTTCGACGACGCCAAGCCCTCCAAGCGCCCCGCCGTCCAGGTCGGCGACCCCTTCCAGGAGAAGCTGCTCATCGAGTGCACCCTGGAGGCGTTCAAGGAGAAGCTGGTCGTCGGCATCCAGGACCTCGGCGCGGCCGGCCTGTCCTGCGCGACGAGCGAGCTGGCGTCCAACGGCTCCGGCGGCATGCGCGTGACGCTGGACGACGTGCCGCTGCGCGACTCGACCCTGTCTCCTGAGGAAATCCTCATGAGCGAGTCGCAGGAGCGCATGTGCGCGGTCGTGGAGCCGGAGAAGGTCGACCGCTTCCTGGAGATCTGCGAGAAGTGGGACGTCATCGCCACCGTCATCGGTGAGGTGACCGACGGCGACCGGCTGGAGATCTTCTGGCACGGCGAGAAGATCGTGGACGTCGACCCGCGCACGGTCGCGCACGACGGCCCGGTCTACGAGCGCCCGTACGCCCGCCCCGACTGGCAGGACGCCCTCCAGGCGGACGACGCGAACAAGCTGCCCCGCCCGGAGACGAGCGAGGAGCTGAAGGACCAGGTCCTGAAGCTGGTCGCGTCGCCCAACCAGGCGTCGAAGAAGTGGGTCACGCAGCAGTACGACCACTTCGTGCAGGGCAACACCGTGCTGGCGCAGCCGGAGGACTCCGGCATGATCCGCATCGACGAGGCCACCGGTCTCGGCGTCGCGATCGCGACGGACGGCAACGGCCGGTACGCCAAGCTCGACCCGTACACGGGCGCGCAGCTGGCCCTCGCCGAGGCCTACCGGAACGTGGCCACCACGGGCGCCAAGCCGCTGGCCGTCTCCGACTGCCTGAACTTCGGCTCGCCCGAGGACCCGGCGGTGATGTGGCAGTTCGCGGAGGCGGTACGCGGTCTGGCGGACGGCTGCCGGGAGCTGGGCACCCCGGTGACCGGCGGCAACGTCTCGCTCTACAACCAGACCGGCGAGGCGGCGATCCACCCGACCCCGGTCGTGGCCGTCCTCGGCGTGATCGACGATGTGGCCCGCCGCACCCCGGTCGCCTTCCAGGAGGAGGGCCAGCTGATCTACCTCCTCGGCGACACCCGCGAGGAGTTCGGCGGCTCGGCCTGGTCCCAGGTGGTCCACGACCACCTCGGCGGCCTGCCCCCGGCGGTGGATCTGGAGCGGGAGCGGCTGCTGGCCGAGATCCTGATCTCCGCCTCCCGTGACGGCATGATCGACTCCGCGCACGACCTGTCCGACGGCGGTCTGGTCCAGGCGGTCGTGGAGTCCGCGCTGCTCGGCGGCATCGGCGCCCGCCTGGTCGTCCCCGACGGCCTGGACGCCTTCACCTTCCTGCTGTCGGAGTCGGCCGGCCGTGCCATCGTCGCCGTCCCGCGCTCGGAGGAGATCCGCTTCACCGACATGTGCGGCGCGCGGGGCCTGCCGGCCACCCGCATCGGCGTGGTCGACGGGGACACGGTGGAGATCCAGGGCGAGTTCTCCCTCACCCTGGAGGAACTCCGCAAGGCCCACGAGGAGACGATCCCGGCGCTGCTGGCGTAAAGCCCGTACGCGGTGAGGGCCCGGCCCGGGCATACCGTCCGGGCCGGACCCTCCGGTTCAGCGCATGTAGTTCTGGAGGATCTCGGTGTCCAGCTCGATGCCCATCGGGCCGGGCAGGGCCACCTTCTCACCGAACTTCGCGGTGTGGACGTCGCGGTAGCCGCCGATCTGCCGGTCCGGCCCACTGTGCACGGTGAGCGTGCAGGAGTCCCGGTCGATCAAGAGGTAGAGCGGGATTTCGGCCTGGCCGTACACGGTCGGCTTCTCGTGCCGGTCCCGCCGGTCGGTGTCCGAGTCGTACGAGGTGACTTCGACGACCATGAGCACACCGGCCGGGTCGGCCCACTCGCCGTGCCCCGCGAAGTGGGCCTCGGGAGCGATCACCGCGTCGGGCTTCGCCCTGCCCTCGCGGGACGCCTCCACCCGAAGTCCACGGCCCTGATACAGATCAAGGTCGGGCCTTGCCTGCATACAGCGGCGGGCCAGCCAGGTGACGATGGTGTCGTGGTCTCCGTCGGCCACCTTCTTGACTCCGATCCGTCCGTTGATGAACTCCAACGTGACGGTCTCGGGAGTGGTGGAGGCGATCTTCTCGAACTCCTGCACCGACATCTGAGACGTGCGCTCGGCCATAACCGTCATGCTGCAGCCCCTTCCAGGCACAGGCCAGTGTTGTCCGGTCCCGGCGCCCGAAGCGGGTTTCGGCGTCGACCACCCGCACGAGTGATCGACGGCAGAGCTCCGCATAGGCTCGCCCCATGCCAACAGCCAGGAAACGTGCGCGTAGTTACGACCCCGTCAAGACGCGGGCCGCCGTGTTCGCTCAGCTCGGGCATGTGCGGGAGGCCGTGCGCGGGCTGGACGAGGAGCGGCTCGGGCTGCCCACGCGGCTCGGGGAGTGGACCGTGCGGGAGCTGGTCGTGCACATCGGCATGGCCGTCACCGCCGTGCTGCGGGCCGCCGCCCGGCCGGCGCCGCCGAAGCAGGACGTCCGGGTGGTCGACTGGACCTTCGCCACGGCCGCCAACTCCGCCGCGATCGACGACTTCACGCGCCGGCTCGCCGCGGAGCGCCCCGACCTCGACGCCTACCTCGCGGAGGCCGAGGACGGCCTGCGCGCCCTGCTGGCCGAGCACCCCGCCGGCCGGCTGCTGGAGACCAGCGCGGGAGCCATGGCGCTGGACGACTACCTCGTCACCCGTACCGTCGAACTCGTCGTCCACACCGACGACCTGAACGCCGCCGTCCCGGGCCTCGCCGTGCCGTACGACCGGCAGGCCCTGGCCACCGCCACCCGGCTGCTCGCCGACGCGCTGGCCGTCAAGGCGCCCGGCGGCTCCACCGAGGTGCGCGTGCCGCCGTACGCCGTCGTGCAGTGCGTGGAAGGGCCCCGGCACACCCGCGGCACCCCGCCCAACGTCGTGGAGACCGACCCGCTGACCTGGATCCGGCTCGCCACCGGCCGCCTGTCCTGGGCGGACGCCCTGGCCGGCGCGCAGGTAGGCGCCAGCGGGGAGCGGGCCGACCTCGGGGGACTGCTGCCGCTGCTCGGCTAGCGGAACCGGCGGGCCTCCGGGTGCGTCGAAACGGTATGAAACGGCACAAGCAGTGGCTCGGTGTGGCGGCGATTCCCCTGGTGGTGGCCTGTGCCGCCGGGAAGGCGGACAGTGGTGCCATGGACGCGAGCGAACCGGTGACCGGGGTGGAGTGGCGGGTCGAACGGGTCACCGTCGGCGGGGAGAGCCTCGCCGCTCCCGCCGCCGGCTCCCCGCACCTGCGGATCGGCACCGACGGCACCGCGGCCGGGAACCTCGGCTGCAACCGCTTCAGCGCTCCCGTCAGCGTGCACGGGGACCGGATCGCCTTCGGGGCGCTGCGCACCACCAAGATGGCCTGTGACCCCGCCCGGATGAGCTTCGAGCGGGCACTCGCCAGGGCGCTCGACGGCCAGACGCTCACCGGCGCGGCCGAGCGCGGCGGGCTCACCCTCACCACCGGTCACGGAGACCGCGTGCACCTCACCCGTGGCGCTCCCGAATGATGTGCGACACCTCACTCATCGCGGCGGCGAATCGTCGGTAATCGTCTGACAGCGGCCGGGCCCGGGATCCGCCGGTTCCCCGGCGAACTCCCGATGACCTGCGAAAACGCGAAAAGCACCAAGGTGATCGGGGTGGCCCGCCCGGGCGAGGGCACGTATCCCCAATTCGGACCAGTGGACGACCTCGCCTACACTCGGTGGCGTGCCACGTGGTGACGGTCGACTCAATCACGATCTGCTTCCCGGCGAAAAGGGCCCCCAGGACGCTTGCGGCGTCTTCGGCGTCTGGGCTCCGGGTGAAGAGGTCGCAAAGCTCACGTACTTCGGGCTCTACGCCCTCCAGCACCGGGGTCAGGAATCCGCGGGAATCGCGGTCAGCAACGGCTCCCAGATCCTCGTCTTCAAGGACATGGGCCTGGTCTCCCAGGTCTTCGACGAAACCTCGCTCGGTTCGCTCCAGGGTCACATCGCGGTCGGACACGCCCGCTACTCGACCACCGGGGCCTCCGTGTGGGAGAACGCCCAGCCGACGTTCCGCGCCACCGCGCACGGCTCCATCGCGCTCGGCCACAACGGCAACCTGGTCAACACGGCGCAGCTCGCCGAGATGGTCGCCGCCCTGCCCAACGACAACAACAGCCGTTCCACCCGGGTCGCGGCCACCAACGACACCGACCTGCTGACGGCCCTGCTGGCCGCCCAGGTCGACGAGGACGGCAAGCCGCTCACCGTCGAGGAGGCCGCCCACGCGGTGCTCCCGAAGGCGCGTGGTGCCTTCTCGCTCGTCTTCATGGACGAGCACACCCTCTACGCCGCCCGTGACCCGCAGGGCATCCGCCCGCTGGTCCTCGGCCGCCTGGAGCGCGGCTGGGTGGTCGCCTCCGAGACCGCCGCCCTGGACATCACGGGCGCCAGCTTCGTGCGCGAGATCGAGCCGGGCGAGTTCGTCGCCATCGACGAGAACGGCCTGCGCAGCTCGCGATTCGCGGAAGCGAAGCCCAAGGGCTGTGTCTTCGAGTACGTGTACCTGGCCCGCCCGGACACCGACATCGCCGGCCGCAACGTGTACCTCTCCCGCGTGGAGATGGGCCGCCGGCTGGCCAAGGAAGCCCCGGTCGAGGCCGACCTGGTCATAGCGACCCCGGAGTCCGGCACCCCGGCCGCCATCGGCTACGCGGAAGCCTCCGGCATCCCCTTCGGCGCCGGCCTGGTCAAGAACGCCTACGTCGGCCGGACCTTCATCCAGCCCTCGCAGACCATCCGCCAGCTGGGCATCCGGCTGAAGCTGAACCCGCTGAAGGAAGTCATCAAGGGCAAGCGCCTGGTGGTCGTGGACGACTCGATCGTGCGCGGCAACACCCAGCGCGCCCTGGTCCGCATGCTCCGCGAGGCCGGCGCCGCCGAGGTGCACATCCGGATCTCCTCGCCGCCCGTGAAGTGGCCCTGCTTCTTCGGCATCGACTTCGCCACCCGCGCGGAGCTGATCGCCAACGGCATGAGCATCGAGGAGATCGGCACCAGCCTGGGCGCCGACTCCCTCGCCTACATCTCCCTCGACGGCATGATCGAGGCGACCACGATCGCCAAGCCGAACCTGTGCCGCGCCTGCTTCGACGGCGAGTACCCGATGGAGCTGCCGGACCCCGAGCTGCTCGGCAAGCAGCTGCTGGAGACCGAGCTGGCCGCCGGTCCCGCCGCCACGGCCGCGGCCGACGCGATCCGCCGCCCGTAACACCCCCCGCAGTACGACACGAAAGCTCTCACAGCCATGTCTGAGACAACTGGTGCCAGCTACGCAGCGGCGGGCGTCGACATCGAGGCGGGCGACCGCGCCGTCGAGCTCATGAAGGAATGGGTGAAGAAGACGCAGCGCCCCGAGGTGCTGGGCGGCCTCGGCGGCTTCGCCGGGCTCTTCGACGCCTCCGCCCTCAAGCGCTACGAACGCCCCCTGCTGGCCTCCGCAACGGACGGCGTCGGCACGAAGGTCGACATCGCCCGCCGCATGGGCGTCTACGACACCATCGGCCACGACCTGGTCGCCATGGTCATGGACGACATCGTGGTGTGCGGCGCCGAGCCGCTGTTCATGACCGACTACATTTGCGTCGGCAAGGTTCACCCCGAGCGGGTCGCGGCCATCGTCAAGGGCATCGCGGAGGGCTGCGTGCTGGCCGGCTGCGCGCTGGTGGGCGGCGAGACGGCCGAACACCCGGGCCTGCTGGGCGAGGACGACTTCGACGTCGCCGGGGCCGGTACGGGCGTCGTGGAGGCCGACCGGCTGCTGGGCGCCGATCGCATCCGCACGGGTGACGCGGTGATCGCCATGGCGTCCTCCGGGCTTCACTCGAACGGGTACTCCCTGGTCCGTCACGTCCTGCTGGACCGCGCCGGGCTGTCCCTGGAGTCGGAGATCGCGGAGCTGGGCCGCAGCCTCGGCGAGGAGCTGCTGGAGCCCACGAAGATCTACTCGCTGGACTGCCTGGCCCTCACCCGCACCGCCGAGGTGCACGCCTTCAGCCATATCACCGGCGGCGGGCTCGCGGCGAACCTGGCCCGGGTGATCCCGGACGGTCTGCACGCGGTGGTCGACCGCTCCACCTGGACCCCGGGCGCGATCTTCGACCTGGTCGGGAAGACCGGCAGTGTCGAGCGCCTGGAGCTGGAGAAGACCCTGAACATGGGCGTCGGCATGATGGCGATCGTCCCGCAGGAGTCGGCCGAGGTGGCCCTGACGACCCTGGCCGACCGGGGTGTCGACGCCTGGGTGGCCGGCGAGATCACCGAGCGCGGCGAGAAGACCACGGGCGCCGAACTGGTCGGCGACTACGCGTAAGGCCGGAACGCGGGGCCCCGGCCCCGCGACGGCAGCACGCAGGACGACAGCACAAAACCCGGTCCGGTGCTACGGCCCCGGACCGGGAAAGTGCGGTAAAGCCCGCTGCAAGCGTTACGCGCCGCGACGGTGCTGCTGAGGACTGTCGTCCTCGTCGTCGTCGTCCTCATAGAGGTCGGCGTACCGTGCATACAGGTCGTCGTCGTGCTCATCGTCCTCGAATCGGTCGCCGTTCGGCGACTGGTTCGACGTCGATGCGCCCAGCTCCTCGGCCAGGCGTGAGAGGTCCGTCCCACCGCTGTTGTACTTCAGCTGGCGGGCGACCTTCGTCTGCTTGGCCTTGGCCCGGCCGCGCCCCATGGCTCGACCCCCTCAACGACGGGGCTCGACGGCCCCAGAGTCTGACACGCGTTCATGATCTGGAACGGACTCTCCATGGAGAGGCCGGTCCGTAGGGCTTCCACGGTACCTGAGCCCGCGCCCATACGGTACGTCGCCCGCAGCACGCGCGTGTGCACAGGACCTTCGAGGCGCCCCGTCCTCGCTGGTCAGTGGCGATTTTAACCACTTATCGGGGAACGACCCGCCGGGGGAAGTGAGAGTTCTCTCGAAGTTCCCGCCGACGGGTACCGCTCATGTGTGCGAAACGGCTAGCGCGCGGTGCGGTGCGCGCGGGCGTCGGCCATCCGCTGCTCGGCGATCCGGTCGGCCGCGGCGGCCGGCGGAATCCCGTCTTCCTTCGCACGTGCGAATATGGCCAGCGTGGTGTCGAAGATCTTCGACGCCTTCGCCTTGCACCGTTCGAAGTCGAACCCGTGCAGCTCGTCGGCCACCTGGATGACCCCGCCGGCGTTCACCACGTAGTCCGGCGCGTAGAGGATCCCGCGGTCGGCGAGGTCCTTCTCCACGCCCGGGTGCGCGAGCTGGTTGTTGGCCGCCCCGCACACCACCTTGGCGGTGAGCACCGGCACGGTGAGGTCGTTCAGCGCGCCGCCGAGCGCGCAGGGCGCGTAGACGTCGAGGCCCTCGACCCGGATCAGCGCCTCGGTGTCGGCGACGGCCGTCACGCCCTCGGGGTGCTCGTCGAGGATGCGCCGCACGGCGTCGGCGCGCACGTCGGTGATCACGACCTCGGCGCCCTCGTCGCGCAGGTGCCGCACCAGGTGGTGGCCGACCTTGCCGACGCCGGCGATGCCGACCTTGCGGCCGCGCAGCGACGGGTCGCCCCACAGGTGCTGGGCGGAGGCACGCATGCCCTGGTAGACACCGAAGGCGGTGAGCACCGAGGAGTCGCCGGCCCCGCCGTTCTCGGGGGAGCGGCCGGTGGTCCAGCGGCACTCGCGGGCCACGACGTCCATGTCCGCGACGTAGGTGCCGACATCGCATGCGGTGACGTAGCGCCCGCCGAGGGAGGCGACCATGCGCCCGTAGGCGAGCAGCAGGTCCTCGGTCTTGTCGCGCTCCGGGTCACCGATGATCACGGCCTTGCCGCCGCCGTGGTCCAGACCCGCCATGGCGTTCTTGTACGACATCCCGCGCGCGAGGTTCAGGGCGTCGGCGACGGCCTCGGCCTCGGACGCGTACGGGTAGAAGCGCGTGCCGCCGAGGGCGGGGCCCAGGGCGGTGGAGTGGATGGCGATCACGGCCTTGAGGCCGCTGGCGCGGTCCTGGCAGAGCACGACCTGCTCATGGCCGCCCTGGTCCGAGTGGAACAGGGTGTGCAGGACATCGGCAGGCGCGCCGGTTACGTCGGTCACTGTGGTGACTCCTGTGTACTAGCGGCGAGTGGGGTCGGTCCCCGTACGGGTGGCGGGGAGCCGTGGCATGAGCGTAGAGCCTCGGCCCCGTCACCATCCGCTCAGTGTTCAGGATCACTCTCCGGGGCCCGCCGCGCACGCATGTCCGTGGCACGATTTGCAGTGGTTTCGAGCCGGGCCCGATGGGGAGGGAGCAGGCGTGCCCAAGGTGTCCTCCGTGGTCGTCCCCTATGCCGCGTACCTGCGTGTGTACGAGCCGCTGGGCGCCTTCCCGGAGTCGGAGCGCGCCCACTGGGCGCGCTACGCCCGCCGCCCCGACCGCCCCTCCTACCAGGACGAACTGCGGCGTTCGCTGGCCGACTTGGTGGCCACCCCGCCGGTCGCGGTGCCGGTGCACGAGAGCGGCGACGCCTTCGTGCTGGAGGTCGACGGGGACGTCCGCGTGTGCCCCTGGCGGACCCGGCTGCGCGGCTGGCAGGCCCTGGACGGGCTCGCGGAGGAGCTGCCCCCGCCGGTGCTGGACGCGGTGCTGCCGCCCGTGGTGCGCCGGCAGGCGGCCCAGGACTACGAACGCTGGCTCGCCCGCAACCCCGACGCCCGCCCGTGGATCCGCACGGCGACCTGGCAGGTGCCGCTGAACTGGTTCGTGCTGGTCTCCGACGAGGAGCGGCGGTACGACAAGGGGACCGCCGACGTGCCCCCGGTGCTGCGCTACCGCACCCCGATGGTGCAGGCCCGGCGCCGGGTGGCGCGGGCGCTGCGCACCCTGCGGGACACCGTCGAGGAGGGGCCGCTGGTCGACGGCGTGTTGGACGTCGGCCGCTGGCTGGAGGAGTTCCACCCGCGCTCGCTGGTGGAGCTGGACTACGGCGGGCTGGTGCACGTGCTGCCGGCGGGCGAGCTGGAGGACGACCACTCGGCGGCGGACGTGGCGGCCGGCATCGAGGCGCTGCGCCGGGGCGACGGGGTGGCCGCGGGGGAGGCGTACGGGCGGCTCGTGGAGCGCTGGCGGGCGGTCAGGGATCTGCGTTCCGCGAACTGAGTGGCGTGCGTCACAGTCAAACAGGCGCTGGAAGACGTACGTTCTACCTCGCTTGACCACCTGACGGGACGTTGGACTCGATCTGGACTTTTGTCCCAAGGGTGATGGACTGCACTTACAAGGCCCTTGCCCTGGATGCCACCCCTCGTGCCAAAATAGGACAAGGAGTCCGGGGAGGGCTCCGTCCGTCCAACTATGCTCCACTATGGCCGGAATCTCAGCATTGCACGCTTTGGGGGGTCCGGTGACTCCTGAACGCCACTGTGACTGATCGTCACAGTGGAGTGACTGTCCGCTATGGCATGGTCCATCGGCTTCCGTCGCTGATGAACACCTGGGAGGGCAATTCCATCGGTTTGGCCGACGCGGCTGGACAGATGGTGTAGTTGTAGTGCCGAGGACAAGCCGTTCGTCCTATAACCGACTCGACTCGCGTCCGCCATTTCGGGCAACGCGGGTCAAGGTGCAGAATTTAGAGGAAAGAACCGAGAAGGTTCGGTTCTCCCGAGGAGGCCGCTCATGACCGCTCGCACCCCTGATGCCGAGCCGCTGCTGACCCCCGCTGAGGTCGCCACCATGTTCCGCGTCGACCCCAAGACGGTCACGCGGTGGGCGAAGGCCGGCAAGCTCACGTCCATCCGCACGCTCGGTGGGCACCGCCGCTACCGCGAGGCGGAGGTCCGGGCGTTGCTGGCGGGCATCCCGCAGCAGCGCAGCGAGGCCTGAACAACCGCGTAACCGGGCAAGACGGACGGTCCCCCAACCGTCCGGGGCGCCCGAAACCCTAGCTCCAAGCGACGCGGGTCCTGCCCCAACAGGCCCCACGCCCAAGCCGATGAGGTCGCCGTAGGCATACGGCACCGGGTGCGTCGTCGATCGCGCTGGACTCCGCCGGGTCCAGCGCGATCTTTTTTGTGCGCGGACCGGGGCGGCGGGCGGGGCTTGTGAGCGTCCTTGTCGGACTCTGGGGAGGCCTGTCGGAACGGCTGTGTGCGAGCCCGGGGCGGAGTGCAATTGCACATATTAAATTGACCCGTTGTAGGGAGGGGGTAAGTTCCCCTGTTTCCCGAACTCGTGCGGTGACTCCCGTCACACCGCGGGGCGCTTGCCGCTCGCGGTCCGCATGGGTTAAAGGGAAGCGCCGGTTCCAGATTCCCACGCCTGTACGGGTGTTGGGCCCGGCGGGGTCACGCGCGGCGACTCGCGGCCTCGGTGGTCTCCCGCCCGTCCTCCTGGCCTCGCGAGCCGGCGGCCATCGCCAGCCGCAGCAGGCGGTGGCAGACGGGACAGTGGCGGGTGAGATGCCGGTAGGACGAGGCGGCCGACAGATGGGCCCTCAGAAGCGCCCGCGTCTCGTGCCTGACCGACGCCGCCATACGCCACCTCCAGGGGCCGCACAGGAGGAACGGGCCCTGCTCCCTGGGTACCGGCGGAAGCAGACCCCGTCAAGGCCGCACGCCGACACGGCAGACACGAAAGGGCCCCCTCGCGGGGGCCCTTTCATGGCAGGCGGATGCAATGAGTGAGGCCCGCGCCCCTTGCGGGGTGCGGGCCTCGAAACACTCTCTCTGCGGTCCTGACGGGATTTGAACCCGCGGCCTCCACCTTGACAGGGTGGCGAGCACTCCAAACTGCTCCACAGGACCTTGCTCGCGGCGCTTGTTCGTGCGTTGCGCTGCGAGAAGGACTGTACAGGAGGGCGAGGGTCCTGGTCGAACTCACCCTCCGTACCCGTACGGCTACGGGGCCGCCGCGTCGATCGCCTTCACGATCCGCTTGTCCGAGACGGGGTACGCCGTGCCCAGCGCGTGGGCGAAATAGCTGACCCGCAACTCCTCGATCATCCAGCGGATGTCCAGCACCTGCCGCGGCACCGGGCGGCCCTGGGGGAGCTGTTCCAGCAGCCAGGCGTACTCGTCCTGCATCTCGTGCACCTTCTCCATGCGCGTGGTGTCCCGCTGCACGTTGGTCGGCATCTGCTGCAGGCGCCGGTCGGCGGCCACCAGATAGCGCATCAGGTCGGGCAGGCGCCGTATGCCCGCCCAGGTGACGAAGCCGGGCTTCACGAGGGCGTCCAGCTGCTTGCGGACGTCCGTCAGGTTGGCGAGCAGCACGGGGCTGCGCACGGCCTTCAGGCGCCGTTCACAGGCCTGCCAGGCGGCCAGCACCTGCTGCACCTGGGCGACCGTACGGACCGTGGTGTCCACGATCTCCGCGCGCACCTTGTCGTACAGCTTCCGGTACGACTCCTCGTCCCACACCGGGCCGCCGAAGTCCGCGATCAGCTTGTCCGCCGCCGCCATCGCGCAGTCGTCGAACAGGGCCTGGACGGAGCCGTGCGGATTCGCGGACAGGGCCAGCTTCTGCTGGTTCGTCAGCTTCTCGGACGCGAACTTCGCCGGGTTCACCGGGATGTTGCGCAGGATCAGCCGGCGGGTGCCCTTCCACATGGCCTCCGCCTGCTCCGCCTCGGTGTCGAAGAGCCGGACCGAGACCGTGTCGCCGTCGTCCACCAGCGCCGGGTAGGCCCGCACCGGCTGCCCGGCCCGGCGGGTCTCGAAGACCCGGTTGAGGGTGCCGATCGTCCAGTCGGTGAGGCCCTTGCGCTCCAGGGACTCGCCGCCCTCGCGGGACGCGGTCGCCGCCGCGGCCTGGGACAGGGCCTGGCGCGCCTTCGGCTTCAGCCGGAGCTTCAGCGCCTCCAGGTCCTTGTCCTCGGCGAGCGTGCGGCGCCGCTCGTCGACGATCCGGAAGGTGATCTTCAGATGGTCGGGGACCTTCGCCCAGTCGAAGTCGTCCGCCTCGAAGGGCACGCCGACCATCCGCTTCAGCTCGCGGGCCATGGTGACGGTCAGCGGCTCCTGGAGGGGCACCGCCCGCTCCAGGAACGCCTTGGCGTAGTTCGGCGCCGGTACGTAGTGGCGGCGGACCGGCTTGGGCAGCGAGCGGATCAGCTCCGTCACCACCTCCTCGCGCAGGCCAGGGATCTGCCAGTCGAAGCCCTCGTCCGTGACCTGGTTGAGCACCTGGAGCGGGATGTGCACCGTCACGCCGTCCGCGTCCGCGCCCGGCTCGAACTGGTAGGTGACCCGGAACTTCAGGTTGCCCTGGCGCCAGGTGTCCGGGTAGTCGTCCTTGGTGACCGCCTCCGCCGACTCCCGGATGAGCATCTCCCGCTCGAAGTCCAGGAAGTCGGGCTGCTCGTGCCGCTTGTGCTTCCACCAGGAGTCGAAGTGCGCGCCGGACACGACGTGTTCGGGCACTCGCTGGTCGTAGAAGTCGAAGAGCGTGTCGTCGTCGACCACGATGTCCCGGCGTCGGGCGCGGTGTTCCAGCTCCTCGACCTCGCTGAGCAGCTTGCGGTTGTCGGCGAAGAACTTGTGGTGCGTGCGCCAGTCGCCCTCCACCAGCGCGTTGCGGATGAACAGTTCGCGGGAGACCTCGGGGTCGATCCGGCCGTAGTTCACCTTCCGCTGGGCGACGATCGGCACGCCGTACAGCGTGACCTTCTCGTACGCCATCACGGCCGCCTGGTCCTTCTCCCAGTGCGGTTCGCTGTACGTCCGCTTCAGCAGGTGACCGGCGAGGGGTTCGACCCACTCGGGCTCGATCTTCGCGTTGACCCGGGCCCAGAGCCGGGACGTCTCCACCAGTTCGGCGGACATCACGAACTTGGGCTGCTTCCGGAACAGCGCCGAGCCGGGGAAGATCGCGAACTTGGCGTTGCGGGCGCCCAGGTACTCGTTCTTGTTGCCGTCCTTGACGTCCTTCATCCCGATGTGGGACAGCAGGCCGGCCAGGAGGGAGACATGGACGCGGTCGGCCGGGGCGTCCTCCTCGTTCAGATGGATGCCCATCTGCTTGGCGACCGTGCGCAGCTGGGTGTAGATGTCCTGCCATTCGCGAATGCGCAGGAAGTTCAGGTACTCCTGCTTGCACATCCGGCGGAAGGAGCTGGAGCCGCGCTCCTTCTGCTGTTCACGGACGTAACGCCACAGGTTCAGATAGGCGAGGAAGTCGCTGGTCTCGTCCTTGAAGCGGGCGTGCTGCTGGTCGGCCTGGGCCTGCTTGTCGGCCGGGCGTTCGCGCGGGTCCTGGATGGACAGCGCGGCGGCGATCACCATGACCTCGCGGACACAGCCGTTCTTGTCGGCCTCCAGGACCATCCGGGCCAGCCGCGGGTCGACCGGCAGCTGGGCCAGCTTGCGGCCGGTGTCCGTGAGCCGCTTGCGGGGGTCCTTCTGGGCCGGGTCCAGCGCGCCCAGTTCCTGGAGCAGCTGCACGCCGTCGCGGATGTTGCGGTGGTCCGGCGGGTCGATGAAGGGGAACTTCTCGATGTCGCCGAGGCCGGCCGCGGTCATCTGGAGGATGACGGAGGCGAGGTTCGTCCGCAGGATCTCCGCGTCCGTGAACTCCGGGCGGGCGAGGAAGTCCTCCTCGGAGTACAGCCGGATGCAGATGCCGTCGGACGTACGGCCGCAGCGGCCCTTGCGCTGGTTGGCGCTGGCCTGGGAGACCGGCTCGATGGGCAGCCGCTGGACCTTGGTGCGGTGGCTGTAGCGGCTGATCCGGGCGAAGCCGGGGTCGATGACGTACTTGATGCCCGGGACGGTGAGGGAGGTCTCGGCGACGTTGGTGGCCAGGACGATCCTGCGTCCGGTGTGCTGCTGGAAGACACGGTGCTGCTCGGCGTGGGACAGCCGGGCGTACAGCGGCAGGACCTCGGTGAATCGGTACTTCTTCTTCTCCAGCGCGTCCGCCGTGTCCCGGATCTCCCGCTCGCCGGAGAGGAAGACCAGGATGTCGCCCGGTCCCTCGGCCATCAGCTCCTCGACGGCGTCGGTGATGGCGGTGATCTGGTCCCGGTCGGCGTCCTCGGACTCCTCCTCCAGCAGCGGCCGGTAGCGCACCTCCACGGGGTACGTCCGCCCGCTCACCTCGATGATCGGGGCGTCGCCGAAGTGCCGGGAGAAGCGCTCGGGGTCGATGGTCGCCGAGGTGATGACGACCTTCAGGTCCGGGCGCTTGGGCAGCAGCTGGGCCAGGTAGCCCAGCAGGAAGTCGATGTTGAGGGACCGCTCGTGGGCCTCGTCGATGATGATCGTGTCGTAGGCGCGCAGCTCGCGGTCGGTCTGGATCTCGGCGAGCAGGATGCCGTCGGTCATCAGCTTGACGAAAGTGGCGTCCGGGTTCACCTGGTCGGTGAAGCGGACCTTCCAGCCGACGGCCTCGCCGAGCGGGGTCTTCAGCTCCTCCGCGACCCGCTCGGCGACCGTCCGGGCGGCGATCCGGCGCGGCTGCGTGTGCCCGATCATGCCGCGCACGCCCCGGCCCAGCTCCATGCAGATCTTGGGGATCTGCGTGGTCTTGCCGGAGCCGGTCTCACCGGCCACGATCACGACCTGGTGGTCGCGGATGGCGTCCGCGATCACGTCCTTCTTCTGGCTGACCGGCAGCTGCTCGGGGTAGGTGACGGCCGGCACGCGCGAACGGCGCTCGGCCATCCGCTGGGCGGCACGGTCGATCTCGGTCTCGATCTCGGCGAGGACGGCGGCGCGGGCCTCCGGCTTGCGGATCTTGCGCGCGCCCTCCAGCCGCCGCCCGAGCCGGTGCGCGTCGCGCAGCGACAACTCGGTCAGACGGGGGGCGAGGGTGCCGACGGCGGGGGCAGGATGCGTAGACATACGCGATCCAGGATCTCACCCGGGGCGAAAAACACGCGAACGATTTGACCGGGGCGGTGTGCGGCCCTGCGCGGTGCGCGGTCCGGGGCGGTGCGCGGTCCGGGTCATCGGGAGGCACCTCCCGCGACGGGATGCCAAAGTAACCGTTATGCCCGATTCGCAACGCTGGGCGGCGTTCCGGGAGTCCCCCTTCCTCCCCGCCACGGTCCTCGTCCTCATCCTCGCCGCCGCGGCCGGCCTCTTCGCCGGTTCGTACACGTACGCCATGGCCAACCCGACCCCGCACGGCATCCCCACCGCGGTCACCGGCCACTACGACGCACCGGCGGCCCGGCGGTTCATCGACGGCATGGAGGAGGCGCTGGACGCCTCGATGCGGCTGCACCCGTACGGCAGCCGGGACGAGGCGGTACGGGCCGTGGACGAGCAGAAGGTGTTCGCGGTGCTGGACGCGCCCGCCGACGGCCGCACGATCACCCTGGACGTGTCCGGGGCGTCCGGCGCGGCGGTCGCCCAGGTGCTCGGGCAGGCGGCGCGGCAGGTCGGCAAGGCCACCGGGACCACCGTGACGGTCCGTGACCTCAAACCGTTGCAGCCGGGCGACCCGCGAGGGCTGGCCATCTTCTACATCACCCTCGCCGCCGTGATCATCGGCTTCGTCGGCGCCATCCAGCTCAGCGTGCACGCGCGGGAGCTCAACCCGCTGGAACGGATCGCCTACACCGTCGCCTACTCGGTGCTCGGCGGGTTCACGATCGCCGCGGTGGTCGACTGGTGGCTGGGGGCGGTGCGGCTGCCGTTCGTCGAGTCCTGGGCCATCCTCGCCTACACGATGTTCACGTCCGGCATGGTGTTCACGATGTTCAACACCCTGTTCGGCCGGTGGGCCATGCTGCCGACCTGGGGCCTGATGGTGTTGCTGGGCAACCCGTCGTCCGGCGGTGCCGTCTCCTGGCCGCTGCTGCCGTCCCTGCTCGGCACGATCGGCCGCTGGCTGCCGCCCGGCGCCTCGGTGAACGCCCAGCACACCGCCGTGTACTTCCGGGGCCACCAGCACGCGGTCCCGTTCCTGGTGCTGGCGGGCTGGGCGGCGGTCTCCTGCGCGGTCTTCCTGATCTGGCGCCACCGCCACCCGGGCGGACGCCCGGTCGGACCGGCCGCGCGGGAGGAGGAGAGGCCCTAGGAGGCGCCCTGGGCGGGCGGGGCCGCCGGGGTGACCTCGGGGTGCCTGCGGGCCGCGCCGTCGCCGAGCGCGATCGCCTGGGCGGTGTTGGAGACGGCCTTGATGCCCAGGTAGGCCGTGGTCAGGCTGCTGACGGCGGTGAACGCGGCGGTGAGGATGCCGATGATCACTCCCTTGTCCCCGTCGAGCTGCCAGACGCCGACGATCGCCACCACGGCGATCGCGAGGTTGCTGACGATGACCGCGAACAGTCCGTACCGGGCCCGGATCTTCTCCAGATCGGTGTCCCGCCCGGCTCTGCCCTCGTTCCGGCTCATGTTCTCTTCCCCCGTTCCCGCGCACCACGCGCGGTGAGGCCGAACGTAGCGCCGGGCGGGCGCGGTGCCAAGGCGGTCACCCCGGGGCGGCCGGGCCGGCCCGGGTCAGGGCCTTACGGTGGCCGGTTCCCGTCCGTGCCGCTGCCGAGGAGCGCGGTGACGGCCCGGGGCGACCAGTGGCCGTCGGCGCCGGGGCAGGAGGCGACGTAGGAGGCGACCGCGTCGGTGTCCCACGCCCCGGCGGAGAGCAGGCCCGAGGCCAGGAAGCGGATGTAGGGGGCGGAGGGGGCGAGCCACGGCACGTCGTTCATCCCCCACGGCGCGGTGAACGTCAGCACCGGCAGGCCGTCCACCTGACCGGCGCAGACGAGGGTTTCGTAGCGCCCGTCCCCGAGGACGGCGCGACCTCGCGTGAGCACCTCGGCCAGGTCCAGGTCCCCGGCCGGCAACCGGTACATCTCCTGCGCCGCGATGTCGGCGAACTGCCCGCTCGTCACCAGATGCGCCCTGGCCAGCACCCGGCCGTCCGCATCCGGGTCGTAGAAGGCGCGCCCACCGCCCCAGACGGCGGACTCGGTGGCGAAGTACATCGCACCGGTCAGCTCCACCGGGATCGACTGGGCCGGCATGGCGGGATCGCGGCACCCCGGGTACTCCCTGCCCGCACCGGGCGGACGCCCGCCCTTGAGGTAGGCGGCGAGCCGGTCCAGGTGGGTGTTGGAGCCGTAGGAGGTGTACCAGACCCGCTCGGGATACCGGTCGGACGGCAGCGTGGGGTCGATGCTCGGTAATGCCTTCACCGTGGCGGGCTCCGTGGGCGTACCGGGGGGCATGGCGGGTGGCGGGCGTGGTGGGTACGAAAGAGCCCCTCTCCGCGAACGGAGAGGGGCTCTGCCCTGGTCAGGGCGGCTGTGGCTGGGGCCGGGGTCGAACCGGCGACCTTCCGCTTTTCAGGCGGACGCTCGTACCAACTGAGCTACCCAGCCACGGTGTTTCACGTGAAACACCAGCGGTCCTGACGGGATTTGAACCCGCGGCCTCCACCTTGACAGGGTGGCGAGCACTCCAAACTGCTCCACAGGACCAAGCGTGCGTGCAACAGTGTCGCACACGGTAATGCGTGCCCCCAACGGGATTCGAACCCGTGCTACCGCCTTGAAAGGGCGGCGTCCTAGGCCGCTAGACGATGAGGGCTATCGGCCCGCCTGGGCGCTTCTCAGCGCGTCGGGGACGTGAGAAGCATATGGGATGGCGAGGGGTATCGCCAAAACGGTTTACGGAGAGGTGCCGGGAGAGGCGCTCGGCGGGGTGGGGGAAGGGGAGCGCGAGGGAGCGGTGGCACCGGGCTGGTTCTCGTCCACCAGATGGCGGCTGACCTCGGCCGTTGTCAGTCCCAGTCCCCCGAGTTCGATCGCGTCCCAGGCCTGGAGCCGGCGGCTGTCCCGGTCGAAGTAGAGGATCGAGGCCTGGATCGGGGCGGGGTGCCCGCGCTCCACCGCCCGCAGCCCGCTGCCGCCGGTGGAGCCCTCCCTCCGCAGCCGGGTGCCGTACGGCAGCATCCGCGTCCCCTCGTGGTGCAGATGGCCGCAGAGCACCAGCGGCACCTCGCCGTCGGTCTCCTCGGCTGCCGTCGGCTCGTGCGCCACCGCCACGTCCACCGGGGTCCCGGCCGCCTGCTGGTCCCGCAGGGCGCTGGCCAGCCGGGCCCCCGCCAGCCGCTCGGCCGCCTCGCCACCGGGCACCGCCGAGCGGTCGGGGGTGAACTGCGGATCCCCGATGCCCGCGAACCGCAGGCCCCCCGCGGTCACCGCCCGGCCGTCGTCCAGCACGCGCACGTTCCGCATGCGCTCCAGATAGCGCTGGGTGGTCCGGGAGTCGTGGTTGCCGCGCACCCACACGTACGGCACGCCCAGGTCCCGGATCGGGTCCAGGAAGCCGTTCTCCGCCGCCGTGCCGTGATCCATCGTGTCCCCGGAGTCCACGATCACGTTGACCTGGTACTGCTTCACCAGCGAGCCGATGATCTTCCAGCTCGCCGGGTTGAGATGGATGTCCGACACATGCAGGACCCGGATGGTGGACGGGTCCGGGCGGTAGGCGGGGAGGGTGGACGTGGCGTCGTACAGCTTGGTCACGTTCGTCACCAGGCGCGCCAGCTCCTTCTGGTAGACGTCGAACTCCGTGACGATGCTGCGGGCGTTGCCGACCACGGACGGCGCCGAGGCCAGCAGCCCGGAGAACCTCGGCTCCAGGACCGCCTTCGGGTTCCAGGTGGCGTACGCCGACGCCCCCGAGGCAGCGAGCAGCGCCAGGGCCAGCCCGCCGGCCGCCAGGGCCCGGCGCGGGCGGCGGTAGACGGCGAGACCGAGACCGGTGGCCCCGAGCACCACGGCGACGCAGGAACGTACGGCCAGGTCCCGGGTGCCGTGCTCGACGTCCCGGACGATCTCGTCCTGGAGTCCGGAGATCCGCTCCGGATGGTCGACCAGCGCCTGGGAGCGGGGCGGGTCCAGCCGGTCGACGTTCACGTCCAGGCGCACCGGTGCCGCGTGGCTGTCCAGGGCGAGCGAGCCCAGCGGGGACACGTCGATCCTCGTGCCGCCGGTCAGGGAGGGCCGCAGCGCCATCGTCGTGTCCACCGGGCCGACCGGGACCCGGACGGCGCCGACGACCAGCAGGCCCAGCCAGGCGCCGGCCAGCACGACGGCGGCCAGACCGAGGGCGCGCGCCCAGGGACGGGGCCGGGCGGCGAGTTCGAGACGGGGGAGCGGGCGGGGGCGTGCGCGGGGCGGGGTCCGGTTCGGCATGCGGCTCGGGACTGCGACGGGGACGCGGGTTATTGGTGCCGTATTCCCACGTCAAGGGGTGGATATGCGGCGCCGTTCCCGGACAATGGCCGTGTGCTGGAGATGACGCGCGAGGAGTTCGAGGAACTGGTCGCCGAGGCGCTGGACCGGATCCCGCCGGAGCTGACGCGGCTGATGGACAACGTCGCGGTGTTCGTGGAGGACGAACCGCCCGCCGACGATCCCGAGCTGCTCGGGCTCTACGAGGGGACCCCGCTGACCGAGCGCGGCGAGTGGTACGCGGGTGTCCTGCCGGACCGGATCACCGTCTACCGCGGACCGACGCTCCGGATGTGCGCCAGCCGCGAGGACGTGATCGCGGAGACCGAGGTGACGGTGGTGCACGAGATCGCCCACCACTTCGGCATCGACGACGACCGGCTGCACGCCCTCGGGTACGGGTGACCCGGGCGCCGCGCCCTGTGACCGACGCGGCGCGGGGCGCCCGGCGCGCGGGTGAACGTGGCGTGCCGGGTGCCGCCGTGCGCCCGGGGCGTGCGCGTGTCCTCTTGTGGGCGGCGGGAGTTGGGGAGGTTGACTCCCGTCCCCCGCCCCCGGAGGTGGCCGCCGTGCGCCCCTTGTCCGTACCCGTCCGTCTGGCCGCCGCGGCGCTGACCGTCACCGCCGCCGCCGGCTGTGTGAACGTGGGCGACGACGCGGGGCGGGCCCGCCCCTCCCACTCGGCGGGCCGGCCCGCCGGCGAGGCACCCGACGGCGGCCCGGTACGGGGCGTGGGCGGCCCCGTCGAGGCGGGCGGGACCGGTGCCGGCGAACACGGTCACGGCGGCCGGGCGAAGCCGGGGCAGTCCGGCTCGGCGTCGCCCGCCCCGTCGGGCAAGGACAGCGCCTCCGGCGCACCGCGGGAGCCGGGCGGGCAGGACGAGCCGGAGAAGCCGGGGAAGCCGGGGAAGCCGGGAAAGAGCGACGCGCCCGGCGACCCGGCGCCCACCAAGGCGCCGCCCGCGCCCCCGGCCAGCACCGCCCCGCCCGTACCCCCGGCCACCACGGAGCCGCCGCCCGCCACGGAGCCGCCGTCGGCCGAGCCGTCCTCGTCGGCGCACGAGGAGACCGGGCCCCAGCTGGTCCAGCGGGAACCGGCGCCCGCGGCGGGCGCGCCGGTGTGACACCGTCCGCTCCGGTGGACCCGGTAGGCCACTGTGACGTGCGTCTATACCACCGGGTTTGCCTTCCAGGGGGGTGGGTGCGTATGGTGGTAGATCGTTTGATCCCATTTGCCCGGCGCCACCACAGAGCGCGCCGTGTGGCGCGTACTCTCCTTTGCCGTGGCGGACCGCATCTAGGCGGTCGTGAGCGAATCACGGAGTTGACGGGCGCGTGCCGACGAGACTCCGGAAGGTTTCGCATTCGCATGTCCGTGTCCAGTACTGACCAGATCGTCATGTCCGAGAACGAGAACGAGAACGAACTCGACGTGACGAACGAGGTCACCGAGGCCCCCGAGGCCGCTGACACCACCCCCCAGACCACCTTCGCCGACCTCGGCCTCCCCGAGGGCATCGTGCGCAAGCTCGCGCAGAACGGCGTGACGACCCCCTTCCCGATCCAGGCCGCGACCATCCCGGACGCCCTGGCCGGCAAGGACATCCTCGGCCGTGGCCGCACCGGCTCCGGCAAGACCCTCTCCTTCGGTCTGCCCACCCTGGCCCTGCTGGCCGAGGGCCGTACCGAGAAGAAGCGGCCCCGCGCCGTCATCCTCACCCCGACCCGCGAGCTGGCCATGCAGGTCGCCGACGCCCTCCAGCCGTACGGCGACGTCCTCGGCCTGAAGATGAAGGTCGTCTGCGGCGGCACGTCCATGGGCAACCAGATCTACGCCCTGGAGCGCGGCGTGGACATCCTCGTCGCCACCCCGGGCCGGCTGCGCGACATCATCAACCGTGGCGCCTGCTCCCTGGAGGACGTGCGGATCGCCGTCCTCGACGAGGCCGACCAGATGTCCGACCTGGGCTTCCTGCCCGAGGTCACCGAGCTGCTCGACCAGGTCCCGGCCGGCGGCCAGCGCATGCTCTTCTCCGCCACGATGGAGAACGAGATCAAGACCCTGGTCGACCGCTACCTGACCGAGCCCGTCCTGCACGAGGTGGACGCGGCCCAGGGCGCGGTGACGACCATGTCGCACCACATCCTCATCGTGAAGCCCAAGGACAAGGCGCCGGTCACCGCCGCGATCGCCTCCCGCAAGGGCCGCACGATCATCTTCGTCCGCACCCAGCTGGGCGCCGACCGCGTCGCCGAGCAGCTGCGCGACGCCGGGGTGAAGGCCGACGCGCTGCACGGCGGCATGACCCAGGGCGCCCGCACGCGGACCCTCGCGGACTTCAAGGACGGGTACGTGAACGTGCTCGTAGCCACCGACGTCGCCGCCCGCGGCATCCACGTCGACGGCATCGACCTGGTCCTGAACGTGGACCCGGCCGGCGACCACAAGGACTACCTGCACCGGGCCGGCCGTACCGCCCGCGCGGGCCGTACCGGCACGGTCGTCTCGCTCTCCCTGCCGCACCAGCGGCGCCAGATCTTCCGTCTGATGGAGGACGCCGGCGTCGACGCGGCCCGCCACATCATCCAGGGCGGTGCCGCCTTCGACCCGGAGGTCGCCGAGATCACCGGCGCCCGCTCCATGACCGAGGTCCAGGCCGAGTCCGCCGCCAACGCCGCCCAGCAGGCCGAGCGCGAGGTCGCCCAGCTCACCAAGCAGCTGGAGCGCGCCCAGCGCCGCGCCACCGAGCTGCGCGAGGAGGCCGACCGGCTGGTGGCCCGGGTCGCCCGCGAGCGCGGCGAGGACCCGGAGACGGCCGTGGCCGAGGCCCAGGCGACGGCGGCGGAGCAGCTCGCCGTGGCCGAGGAGCCGGCGGAGCGCGAGACCGAGCGCGAGGAGCGCCCGGCGGCGGCGCCGTACGAGCGCCGGGAGCGGCGCGGCTTCGAGCGCCGGGACGACCGTCGCGACGACCGCCGTGAGGACCGGGGCGACCGCCGTTCGTTCGACCGCGACCGTGACCGCGACCGTGGCTTCGAGCGCCGTGACGACCGTCCGGGCTTCCGCCGTGACGACCGGGGTGACCGGGGCGACCGCCGTCCCTTCGACCGCGACCGTGACCGGGACCGTGGCTTCGAGCGTCGTGACGACCGCGGTGGCCGTAGCTTCGAGCGTCGTGACGACCGTGGCGGTCGTAACTTCGAGCGCCGTGACGACCGGGGTGACCGGGGCGACCGCCGTCCCTTCGACCGCGACCGTGACCGTGGTTTCGAGCGTCGTGACGACCGCGGTGGCCGGGGCTTCGAGCGTCGTGACGACCGTGGCGGCCGTGGGTTCGAGCGCCGTGACGACCGCCCGGGCTTCCGCCGTGACGACCGTGGTGGGCACCGGGGCAGCGACCGTCCGTTCAACCGCGACCGCCGTGACGACCGCCCGGGCTTCCGCTCCGGCGGCCACGACCGCCCCTACGGCCGTCGTGACGACCACCGCGGCACCGGCGGCTCCTTCGGCCGCCGCGAGGACAAGCCGCGCTGGAAGCGCAACGGCTGACGCCGAGTGAGCTGACACAAGGGCCCGTACGACACCCGTCGTACGGGCCCTTCCTCATGCCTGCCCAGTGGCGCATATCACAACAGCGGGCAGGGAATTGCTGGGGCATGGCAGACGACGCGCGTGTGACCGGACAGCGGGCGGCGCCCGGCCCGTCGGACGAGGAGCGGCTGGCCCAGCTCGGCTACACCCAGGTCCTCGCCCGCCGGATGTCGGCGTTCTCGAACTACGCCGTTTCCTTCACGATCATCTCGGTCCTCTCCGGCTGTCTGACGCTGTACCTCTTCGGGATGACCACGGGCGGCCCCGCGGTGATCACCTGGGGCTGGGTCGCGGTCGGCCTGATGACGCTGTTCGTGGGCCTGTCGATGGCCGAGATCTGCTCGGCGTACCCGACCTCGGCGGGCCTGTACTTCTGGGCCCACCGGCTGGCGCCCGCGCGCTCGGCGGCGGCCTGGGCGTGGTTCACGGGCTGGTTCAACGTGCTGGGCCAGGTGGCGGTGACCGCGGGCATCGACTTCGGCGCGGCCTCCTTCCTGGGCGCCTACCTGAACCTCCAGACCGGGTTCCAGGTGACCCCGGGCCGCACGGTGGCGCTGTTCGCGGCGATCCTCGTCCTGCACGGCCTGCTGAACACCTTCGGCGTCCGGATCGTGGCGTTCCTGAACGGCGTGAGCGTGTGGTGGCACGTCCTCGGGGTCGCCCTCATCACCGGCGCGCTGGCGCTGGTCCCCGACCACCACCAGCCGGCGTCCTTCGTCTTCACGCACTTCGTCAACGAGACGGGCTGGGGCAGCGGCCCGTACGTGGTCCTGCTGGGGCTGCTGATGGCCCAGTACACCTTCACCGGCTACGACGCCTCCGCCCACATGACCGAGGAGACCCGGGACGCCGCCACGGCGGGCCCGAAGGGCATCGTCCGCTCGATCTGGACATCCTGGATCGCCGGCTTCGTGCTCCTGCTGGGCTTCACCTTCGCCATCCAGTCCTACGACGCCGAACTCGCCTCCCCCACCGGCGCCCCGCCCGCCCAGATCCTCCTGGACGCCCTCGGGGCCACCGCCGGCAAACTGCTCCTGCTGGTGGTGATCGGCGCCCAGCTGTTCTGCGGCATGGCCTCCGTCACCGCCAACAGCCGTATGATCTACGCCTTTTCCCGGGACGGCGCGCTGCCGTTCTCCCGCGTCTGGCACACGGTCAGCGCGCGCACCCGCACCCCCGTGGCGGCGGTCTGGCTGGCCGCGCTCGGCGCGCTGGTTCTCGGCCTGCCCTACCTGATCAACACCACGGCCTACGCGGCGGTGACGTCGATCGCGGTCATCGGCCTGTACATCGCCTACGTCATCCCGACCTTCCTGCGGGTCCGCAAGGGCACCGCGTTCGACCGCGGCCCCTGGCACCTGGGCCGCTGGTCCGGTGCGATCGGAGTGGTCTCGGTGGCCTGGGTACTGGCGATCACGGTCCTGTTCATGCTGCCGCAGGTCTCCCCGGTCACCTGGAAGACCTTCAATTACGCCCCGGTGGCCGTGCTGGCCGTCCTCGGCTTCGCCACGGTCTGGTGGCTGGCGTCGGCCCGCCACTGGTTCCTGGCCCGCCCACCGGTTTCCACACCGGCCGAAAAGTGAC
The DNA here is from genome assembly GCF_000720835.1 of Streptomyces achromogenes subsp. achromogenes. GTDB lineage: Bacteria > Actinomycetota > Actinomycetes > Streptomycetales > Streptomycetaceae > Streptomyces > Streptomyces achromogenes. Next base: position 38,218 of record NZ_JODT01000048.1, read on the forward strand.
CATCACGCCCGTCCCGCCCGCCGCGACGCGGCCGTGTCCCCGATACCCGATCGGCGACACGGCCCCGTCCGGCTATGCTCGGACAAGCAACATCGCCCGGGCCCTTAGCTCAATTGGCAGAGCAGTGGACTTTTAATCCATTGGTTGTGGGTTCGAGTCCCACAGGGCCTACGGTTCGGACCCCAGCTCAGCGCGTGAACGAGCTGGGGTCCTGTCGTTTCTTCCCGCGTTCAAGATCGTCTGCTGGCCCGTAGCCGGCCCGAGGGGCGGACTTTCACCCCGCCCGGTACGCCCGGAGGAACGCCGACACCCCGCCTGTGCCTGGGACGCGGAGAGCCTGATCGCGTTCCGCGCGGTGCAGGGGCTGGGCGGCGGACTGCTCCAGCCGGTCGGCATGGCGATGGGCATGCGGGTCGCCGACCGGGCCCGGCTCGGCCGCGCGATGGCCCTGCTGGGGCTGCCGATCCTGGTCGGCCCGGTCGCCGGACCGGTGCTCGGCGGGTGGCTGGTCGACGCCGCCTCCTGGCACTGGGTCTTCCTGATCAACCTGCCCGTCGGCGCCCTGGCCCTGGTCCTCGCGGCGCGCTTGCTGCCGAAGGACGCCCCGCCCGCCCCCGGCGCCGCCCGGCCCAGGCTGGACCTGCCCGGTCTGCTGACGCTCTCGCCCGGACTGGCCCTGCTGCTGTACGGCCTCTCGCGCGGCGGCGAGCGCGGGGACTTCACGGCTCCCGGCGCGCTGGTGCCGACGCTCGCCGGCGCGGTGCTCGCCACGGTCTTCGTCCGGCGGGCGCTCACCGTCCGCGCGCCGCTGCTGGGCCTGCGGCTGCTGCGGGACCGTACCTTCGCCGCCGCCGTCACCACGCTCGCCCCGTTCACCTGCGGCTACTTCGGCTCGATGCTGCTCGGCCCGCAGTACTGGCAGCAGGAGCGGGGCCTGAGCGCCACGGTGGCCGGACTGCTCGGCGCGCCGGCCGGGCTCGTGGTCGGTACGACGATGCGGATCGCGGCCCGGCGGGTCGACCGGGTCGCCCCGCGCCTGCTGATCGCGGCGGGGTGCGCGGCGGGCGCCCTCGGCATCGGCCTGCCGGCCTGGCAGACCGGGACGCCCGGGGCCGCGCCGTGGCGGATCGTCGTCGCGGGCATGGTGATGGGCGTGGGCGCCGGGATGACGCTGATGCCGGCGATGACCGCCGCGAGCCGTGAGCTGCCCGCGGACCGGCTGGCCGGGGCGAGCACCGCGCTGAGCATCAACGCCCAGCCGGCCGCGTCGGCTGGTACGGCCCTGCTGTCCGTGCTGCTCGGGGCGGCCGGCCCGGACCCGGCCGGCTTCCGGCTCGCCTACGCCGTGGCGGCGGCACTGCTCGCCCTCGCGCTACCGGCCGCGCTGCGCCTCCCGGGCGGACGACGGGGCCGAGCCCGGCCGCCCGTCAGCCCGCCGTCAGCTCCGTGAGGGCGGCCAGGGGCAGGGTGTGCCGGGTCTGGAGCGCCTTGGCGCGCAGGTAGGGGAGGTTGTGGGCGGTGGTGAAGACGCCGGTGGGCACGCGGTCCCGGACGGTGATGCCCAGCGCGCGCAACTGCGCCGCCTTGTCGGGGTTGTTGGACAGCAGGTCCAGTTCCGTGACGCCGAGCGCGGTCAGCATCTGGGCGGCGGCCGTGTAGTCGCGGGCGTCCTCCGGCAGGCCGAGGGCGGCGTTCGCCGCGTAGGTGTCGAGCCCCTCGTCCTGGAGGGCGTACGCGTCGAGCTTGTTGTAGAGGCCGATGCCCCGGCCCTCCTGGCGCAGATACAGCAGGATCCCGCCGCGGCCGGCGATGCGCTCGACCGCCTCGCGCAGCTGCGGTCCGCAGTCGCAGCGGGCCGAGCCGAAGACGTCCCCGGTCAGGCACTCGGAGTGCAGCCGCACCAGCGGGACGGGGCCCGGGTCGCCCAGCACGACGGCGAGGTGCTCACGGCCGTCGGTGAGGCCGTGGAAGGTGACGAGTTCGGCGTCGGCGCCGTAGCCGTCGGCGAAGCGCAGCGGTACCCGGACGCGGGCGCGCGGGGTGGCGGCGGGGATGTCGGGCATGCGGATCCCTCCGGGGCCTGTGCTTCAGATTTGAAGCAGTCGTTCGCAGGGACCCTACCTCATGCTTAAAAATTAAAGCAATTGCCCTCGCCGAGGAGCCCCTGCGAGGTCAGGAGCAGGACGACCGGCGCCGCCAGGGAACGTCGTCCGTCCCCGCCCCGGCCCCCTCGCCCTGCAGCCCGTGGGCGATGCCCGTGCAGATCTCCTCCAGCTGCCCCACCTGCTCCGCGGTGAGCCGGTCGAATAGCAGCGAGCGGACCGTCTCGACGTGCCCGGGCGCCGTACGCTCCAGCACGGCCGTCCCCTGGTCCGTCAGCACCGCGAGCGAGGCGCGCTTGTCCGCGGCGCAGTTCTCCCGGCGCACCAGGCCGTCCCGCTCCAGCCGGGTCACCACGTACGTCAGCCGGCTGCGGGTGATCTTCAGCGCCTCGGCGAGATCGGTCATGCGCAGCCGCCGGCCGGGCGCGTCGGAGAGGGTGGCCAGCACCGAGTAGAACAGGTGCGGCATGCCGCCCTCCTGCTGGAGCTGCCGGTCGATCGCGTCCTCCAGGAGGCGGGAGGCGGCGATGTAGGCGCGCCAGGCGCGCTGCTCCTCGGGCGTGAGCCAGCGGGTCGTCATGCCGCCAGTGTAGGTTTGTTTAAAACTTGAACCAAGCCGCCCGCGGCCCCGCCCCGCCCGTCCGCCTCCACAGGAAAGAGCGCCGATGCCCCTGCCGTACGTGCTGCTGTCCGCCGCCGTCTCCCTCGACGGCTACCTGGACGACACCGGCCCCGAGCGGCTCCTGCTGTCGAGCCCGGCCGACTTCGACCGGGTCGACGGGGTACGGGCCTCGGTGGACGCCATCCTGGTCGGTGCCGGCACGATCCGCGCCGACAATCCCCGCCTGCTGGTCAACTCGGCCGAGCGGCGCGCGGCCCGGCGCGCGGCGGGCCGGTCCGAGTACCCGCTGAAGGTCACCGTCACCGGCTCCGGCGACCTCGACCCGGCGGCGAACTTCTGGCACACCGGCGGCGACAAGCTCGTCTACACCACCGACCGGGGCGCCGCCCGGGCCGCGCGCCTCCTCGGGGCCGCCGCCGACGTCGTCCCGCTCGGCCCCGCCCTGGACTGGCGGGCCCTGCTGGAGCACCTGCACGACGTGCGCGGTGTGCGGCGGCTGATGGTCGAGGGTGGCGGCACGGTCCACACCCAGCTCCTCCAGCAGGGCCTGGCCGACGAACTCCAGCTGGTGCTCGCCCCGCTGTTCGTCGGCGATCCGGCGGCCCCGCGGCTGTTCGGTCCGGGCGCCTACCAGGGCGGGCGCCTGCGCCTGCTGGACACCCGCCGGATCGAGGACGTCGTCCTCATGCGCTACGCGCCCACGGCTCCCGGCTCCGGCACGGCCGCCACCGCGGCCGACCGCCACTGGCTGCGCACCGCCTGCGAACTGGCGTCCCTGTGCCCGCCGTCCGGGACGGCGTTCAGCGTGGGCGCGGTCGTGGTCGCCGCCGACGGCACGGAACTGGCCCGGGGCCACTCGCGCGAGGGCGGTGACCCGGTGGTGCACGCGGAGGAGGCGGCGCTGGCGAAGACCGACCCGGCCGACCCGCGGCTGTCCGGCGCCACGGTGTACTCCAGCCTGGAGCCGTGCGCCCGCCGCGCCTCCCGGCCGGCGCCCTGTGCCGAGCTGATCCTGCGCGCCGGGGTGCGCCGGGTGGTCACCGCCTGGCGGGAGCCGGACACGTTCGTCGAGGCGGCCGACGGGACGGGCGTGCTGACGGCGGCGGGGGCGCGGGTCGTCGTCCTGCCGGAGCTGGAGGAGCTGGCGAAGGCGCCGAACGCCCATCTGCCGGGCTGAGCGCCGCCCGGGTGCGGATACACCCAGGGCCCGGAATCCTTGGGATTCCGGGCCCTGGGCCTTCAGTAGCGGGGACAGGATTTGAACCTGCGACCTCTGGGTTATGAGCCCAGCGAGCTACCGAGCTGCTCCACCCCGCGTCGTTGTGACTTCAGTGTACGCCATGCGCGGGATGCTTCGCACACCGGTTTTCGCGGGCCCCCGGAGAGCCTCCCCGAGGGGCCCGGACGCAGGTGTCACGCAAGGTGACCGGACGAGTGCGCACGCATAACAACTGAGTCACCATCAAAAGTACGAGTGACTGCTGACCGCTTCTGAACGCCGGTCACATTGCCCGTTGTGTCGGGATAGTTGCTGATAACTCCACCGGTAAAAACGTTAATGATCAAGGGGACCGGCTTGGAAAGTGACTGTCAGGTCTATTAACGTTCGATAACGCAGCGCGGTCGTCCCAGCCGTCACCAGAGACGGCTCCGTGCGCACGCGCCGAATCCCGCGAGGGAACCGGGGAACCACCACTTTGGGGTGAATCACGCGGAAACCGCCGTGCACTCACGCGAGTCCACGACCGGTATACGCGCGTAGGAGACCTTCCTGCTCCGAACCCGTCAGCTAACCCGGTAGGCGGAGGAAGGAAAGGAGTACGCCCGGGTGGCGTCCAACCGGCCTGGCCCCGAAGCCCCGTCCATACCGGCACAGCGCGAGCACGCGCACGAGCCCGAACCCGCGAGCTTCGCCTACGGCGCCTACCGCGCCGACGAGGGCCCGTGGGAGGAGTGGAACCCCACCGAGGACTCCGTCGCCCCGGTCCGCGGCCGGCACCGGGTCGCCAAGCAGCGCGGCGGTCTCGCGCGCAGCTCCACCGTCCTCGGCGTCGGCGTCATGGCCGCGGTCGGCGCGGGCGGCATGGCCAGCGCCAACACCGGCAAGCCGCCGGTGTCCATCTCCATGCCGGACCTGCCCTCGGTCGGCTCCCTCTTCCAGGACGGCTCCGGCGACGACCGGCCCGCCGAGGCCGCCGCGGCCACCACCCTCAGCACCGTCGCCGTGGCCTCCGACGCGGGCCAGGACAGCGCCGACGCGGGCGAGGTGCTGCGCAACCGGATCATGGCGCAGGCCGAGCAGCAGCAGGGGCAGGCCGACAGCAAGGCGACCGCCGCCGCGCTCGCCGCCGCCGAGAAGCAGACCGCCCAGGCCGCCGCCCAGGCCGAGCAGGAGGCCGCCGCCCAGGCCGCCGCCGCCAAGGAGAAGGCGGAGGCGGAGGCCGAGAAGGCGGAGGCCGAGGCGAAGAAGGCGGCCGAGAAGAAGCGGCTGGCCGAGCTGGCCAGGCAGTACGCGCTGCCCACCTCCTCGTACACGATCACCTCGACGTTCGGGCAGGCCGGCTCGATGTGGTCCTCCGGCCACCACACCGGTCTGGACTTCGCCGCCCCCACCGGCACCCTGATCAAGGCCGTGCACAGCGGCACGATCACGGAGGCGGGCTGGGCCGGCGCCTACGGCTACCGCACCATCCTGACCCTGGACGACGGCACCGAGCTGTGGTTCTGCCACCAGTCCTCGATCAACGTCACGGCCGGCCAGAAGGTCGGCACCGGCGAGGTCATCGGCCGCGTCGGCGCCACCGGCAACGTCACCGGCCCGCACCTGCACCTGGAGGTCCACCCCGGCGGCGCGCCCACCGGCATCGACCCGATGGCGTGGCTGCGCGACAAGGGCCTCACCCCCTGACGGCTCTCTCCCGGGAGACCGGAAATCGGCGCCGGCGGCGGGATGCGATCGTCCTCCGCCGGCGTTGACACGATGTATGACGTCACTTCGTAAACTCGGCTCCTCCGACCTCGAGGTCTTCCCGCTCTCCCTGGGCGGCAACGTCTTCGGCTGGACGGCCGACGAGCAGACCTCCTTCGCCGTCCTCGACGCCTACACCGCGGCCGGCGGCAACTTCATCGACACCGCCGACGTGTACTCGGCCTGGGTCGAGGGCAACAAGGGCGGCGAGTCCGAGACCATCCTCGGCGCCTGGCTCAAGGCCCGCGGCAACCGCTCGGACGTGATCGTCGCGACGAAGGTCAGCCAGCACCCCGAGTTCCAGGGCCTGTCCGCCGCGAACATCAAGGCCGCCGCCGACGCCTCGCTGCGCCGCCTGGGCACCGACTACATCGACCTCTACTACACCCACTTCGACCAGCCCGAGGTGCCGGTCGAGGAGATCATCGGCGCGCTCGACGAGCTGGTGAAGGCCGGCAAGGTCCGGCACATCGCCGCGTCCAACATCGGCGCCGACCGCCTGCGCGCGTCCCTGGAGTTCTCCGACCGCGAGGGCCTGGCCCGCTACGTCGCCGTCCAGCCGCACTACAACCTGGTCTCCCGCGACACCTACGAGGGCCCGCTCCAGGAACTCGTCGCCGCCGAGGGCCTGTCCGCCGTCCCGTACTTCGCGCTCGCCTCGGGCTTCCTGACCGGCAAGTACCGGCCCGGCGCGACGGTGGACAGCGCCCGCGCCGACCGGGTGCAGGACTACGTGGCCTCCGAGCGCGGCCAGAAGGTCCTGACGGCCCTGGACGAGGTCGCCGCCGCCCACGAGGCCCCGGTCGCCACGGTCGCCCTGGCCTGGCTGGCCGCCCAGCCGACGGTCACCGCCCCGATCGCCTCCGCCCGCACCCCGGAGCAGCTCCCGGCGCTGCTCGGCGTGGCGGAGCTGAAGCTGACGGACGCGGAGGTCGCGAAGCTGACGGAGGCCTCGGCCTAGAACGGCCCGCGCCCGGCGCGCTCCGGCGGTGCCGCCCGCCCGGCAGCCCCCGCGGTCAGGTCCGGTACGGGTTGGAGGCGGAGTACGTCACCGCCGGGTAGCCGTACGGCACCGCCGGCCGGTACACCGGGGCCGGTGCGGCGGCCCGGCTCGCGTACTCCAGCGCCGGCCGGGCCACGTGCCGGCGCCGCCACAGCTCCGCCAGCAGCTCCCGCTCCCGTACGGCGAAGTCCGGCCCGGCCCTGCCCGCGCGTCCGCGCCGGCGCAGGAAGGCGAGCGAGGTGGCGTACCCCTCGTAGCGGGCCACCTCCCGGGCCGCCGGGCGGCCGTGGTGGTGCCGGGCGTAGTCCCGGGCCATCCGGCGCGCCCGCATCGACCCGAGCGCGAACGGCTCGCCCGGCCCCAGCCACCCGGCCAGCACATACGCCGGCAGCTCCGCCCGTACGGTGCGCAGCTCCCGCTGCCGGGTCCAGACCGCGAGCCAGGTCACCAGCCCGAACACGGGCACCATGAAGCCGCCGTAGACGGCGAAGAACCCGTACTGCCCGAAGGTGGCCGAGCCGTTCCAGAAGGCGTGCATGCCCATCGCGAGCAGCAGTCCGCACACCGGCAGCAGGACCCGCCGCACGGGCCGGCGCTCGGCGGACAGCGCGGCGATGCCGAAGCCGATGCCGGTCAGGACGGTGAACAGGGGGTGCGCGAACGGGGACATGACGATGCGCACGAAGAAGGTGGCGGCGGTGACGGAGGCGATGCCCCGGTCGCCGGTGAGCTGGTCGGTCCCGAAGGCCGTACCGAGGTAGAGGATGTTCTCGGTGAACGCGAACCCGGTGGCGGTGGTCCCCGCTATCACCACGCCGTCCACGATCCCGGTGAAGTCGCGTCTGCGGAACAGGAAGACCAGCAGCACGGCGGCGGCCTTCGCGGACTCCTCCACGACCGGCGCTATCACCGTGGCGCCGAGGGTGTCGGCGCTCGCCGGGTCGGCGGTGGAGGTGGCGATCCACTCGGTGGCGAAGCTGTTGGCCACGATGGCTATCAGCGCCGCCGCGCAGGCGCCCCAGGCGAAGGAGAACACCAGGTTGCGCCAGGGGCCCGGTTCCACCCGGTCCAGCCACCGGAAGGCGGCGATCAGCCAGGGCACCGGCAGCACGGCCAGCCCGAGCCCGACGAGGAACCCGTCCGTGCCGGTCTGCCGCCGCACGAGCGCGAGGATGACCAGCCCGGACAGCGCCAGCAGCGTGCTCGGCGCCCCGTACCGCACCCACCTGCGCTGCCACCAGTGCGGGTGGCGGAGCCCCCCGTCGCCTGGGCTCGGGGGACGGGTCGGGAACGGAGGACTGGTGGCCACGGCATCGACCCTAACGGTGACGGCACGAGGGGCTGAGCGGATTATCGGCCCGGTCGGTCGGGTGGTCCGGGCCCTCCGGTCGGCTATCCGTCCTGGCGGTGCGGTACGCGTCGGAACAGCAGATCGTTCACGACGTGTCCCTTGTCCAGTCCCTGTCCCTCGAAACGGGTCAGCGGCCGGAACTCCGGGCGCGGCGCGAAACCGCCGTCCGGCTGGGTGTTCTCGAAGTCCGGGTGCGCGGTGAGCACGTCCAGCATCTGCTCGGCGTACGGCTCCCAGTCCGTGGCGCAGTGCAGCAGCGCGCCGGGCTTCAGCCGGGTCGCCGCGAGCGTCAGGAACTCGGGCTGGATGAGCCGCCGCTTGTGGTGCCGCTTCTTGGGCCACGGGTCGGGGAAGTAGACGCGCAGCCCGTCCAGCGAGTCGGGGCGGAGCATCTCCCGCAGCAGGATGATCGCGTCGCCGTTGCCCACCCGGACGTTGGTGAGGCCGCCCCGGTCGGCGAGGCCCAGCAGGTTGCCCTGGCCCGGGGTGTGCACGTCGACGGCCAGGATGTTGGTGTCCGGGTCGCCGGCGGCCATCCGCGCGGTGGCCTCGCCCATCCCGAACCCGATCTCCAGGACCACGGGACGGTCGTTGCCGAACAGCTCGGCCGGGTCGATCACCCGCTGCCCGTCGATGTCCAGCCCCCACTGGGGCCACAGCCGCCGCAAGGCGTCCGCCTGCCCGGCCGTCACCCGGCTGCGCCGTGGCTGGAAGCTCCGGATCCGCCGCTCGAAGTGCGAACCGGCGGGGTCCGCCTTGGGCCCGTCCGGGAAGCGCGGTTCCCCCTTGGCCCGGGCGGGCCGGACGGGGTCACCGGGGGCGGGCGGGGCGGCGGGGGAGTTCAGGGAGTCAGACACAGTGAGCCCAATTTTACGGGTCGGGTCGTCCGGGGCCGGTGGTCCGGTTCCGGGGCCGGTTCCATGGGGCCGGGGGGCAGGTTGTGCGCGGCTGGTTCTTCAGGGCCGGGGGTCAAGGGTTGCGCGGCTGGTTCTTCGGGCCCTGGGGTCAGGGTCTGTGCGGCTGGTTCTTCGGGCCCTGGGGTCAGGGTCTGTGCGGCCGGGTCCACGGGCCCGGTGGGCGGGGTTTCGCGCGGCCGGGCCCGCCGGCCGGGCGGTCACTCCGGCGCGCGGAGCATGGCCAGGGCCCGGCGGCCGATCTCGCGGCCGATGGGCAGGGAGGCGGTGGCGGCGGGCGAGGGCGCGTTCAGCACGTGCACCGCCCGCGCACCCTCCCGGATCAGGAAGTCGTCCACCAGCGTCCCGTCCCGCAGCACCGCCTGCGCCCGCACCCCGGCCGGGGCCGGCACCAGGTCCCCGGCGTCCACGCCGGGCAGCAGTCTGCGCACCGCTTCCAGGAACGCCCCCTTGGACACCGAGCGGCGCAGCTCGCCCGCGCCGTACCGCCAGTGCCGCCGGGCGATCGCCCACGCGCCGGGCCAGGCCAGGGTCCCGGCCAGCTCCCGGGGCCGTACGACCCCCCAGCCGTACCCCTCGCGGGCCAGCGCCGGCACCGCGTTGGGGCCGATGTGCACACCGCCGTCGACGCCGCGGGTCAGATGCACCCCGAGGAACGGGAACGCCGGGTCCGGCACCGGATACACCAGGCCCCGCACCAGCTCCGGCCGGGCCAGCTCGTAGTACTCCCCGCGGAACGGCACGATCCGCATCCCCGGCTCGTCCCCGGTCAGCCGCGCCACCTCGTCGCAGCGCAGCCCGGCGCAGTTGACCAGCACCCGGGCGCGGACGACGGCTCCGGCCGCGGTGAGCACGGCCACGCCCCGCTCCGGCCGCCGGTCCACCCGGACCACCCGCGCGCCGTAGCGGATCTCCGCCCCGGAGGCCCGGGCCAGCTCGCGGGCCACCGCCGCGTAGTCGCACACGCCGGTCGTGCCGACGTGTATCGCGGCCAGGCCGCGCACCTCCGGTTCGTACTCGGCGATCTGCGCCGGTCCCAGCTCCCGCACCGGGATGCCGTTCTCCCGGCCGCGCTGCACGAGCGCGTGCAGCCGGGGCAGCTCGGCCCGCTCGGTGGCGACGATCAGCTTGCCGGTGACGGCGTGCGCGATGCCGTACTCGGCGCAGAACTTCACCATCTCGGCGGCGCCCCGCACCGCGTACCGCGCCTTGAGGGAGCCCGGGCGGTAGTAGATCCCGCTGTGGATGACCCCGCTGTTGCGTCCCGTCTGGTGCCGGGCGGGCCCGTCCTCCTTCTCCAGCACCGTCACGCGGGTGCCCGGCGCCGCCCGGGTGATCGCGTACGCCGTCGACAGCCCGACGATCCCCCCGCCGACCACGAGCACATCACAGTCGTACGCCCCGCCCAGCACCGAGCACCACCTCCACTCCCGATAGTGCACTGCGCCACTGACAGCGGCTTCAAACGCCCGGCCGGCGTCCCTCGGCGGACGCCGGAGCGGCGCGGCCCTACGCCGGGGCCATCAGCAGCGGCCGGGCCCGCTCCCGCAGCTCCACCACCCGCGGCTCGTCCCCGTACGGCTCCAGCCGGTGCAGGAGGTCCTTGACGTACTCGGTGGTGCGCGCGGACGAGATCCGGCCCGCCACCTCCACGGCCCGCACCCCCTGCTCGCAGGCCGCGTCGAGGTTCCCCGACTCCAGCTCGGCGACGGCGGAGACGACCAGCCGCAGCCCGTGCGACCGCACGAACTCCTCCGTCGGCTTCGACAGCGCCTGCTCGGTGAACCTCCGCACCTGACGGGGTGCCTTGAGATCGCGGTAGCACTCGGCGGCGTCCGCGGCGAACCGGTCGTATCCGTAGAAACCCAGCCAGGAGGGGTCGTTGTCGCCGGGCCGGGACCGTTCCAGCCAGCTCTCCGCCGCCTTCAGTGCCGCGCCGGCCGCCTGCGCGTCGCCCGCGCGCGCGTGGGCCCGCGCCTCGACCAGCCGGAAGAAACTCATGGTGCGGGCGGTGGCCAGCCCCCGGTTGCGCTCCAGCGCGGCCTGCGCGAGGTCCACGCCCTCGTCGCCGAAGCCGCGGTAGGTGGCCTGCAACGACATGGAGGCCAGTACGTACCCCCCGAGGGGGACGTCGGCCGCCGCGCGCGCGAGGCGCAGCGCCTGGATGTAGTACCGCTGCGCGGCCTCCTGCTGCCCGGTGTCGAAGGCCATCCAGCCCGCGAGCCGGGTGAGTTCGGCGGAGGCGCCGAACAGGGCGCGGCCCACCTCGTCGGAGTAGGAGCCGAGCAGCAGCGGTGCCGCCTCCACCCGCAGGCACTCCGGCACCATCGACGAACGCCAGTCCCCGCCGCCGTACTTGGAGTCCCAGCGCCGGGCGTCCTCGGCGGCCTCGCGCAGCTTCTGCACGTCGCTGTGGCCGACTTTGAGCGGCGGGCCGGAGCCCTCGGCGGCGCCCGCCTCCCGGGCGACCGAGCTGTCGGCGGGGGTTATCAGCCAGCGCGAGGCGGGCGTTGCGTATGCGCTCACCGCGAACGATCCGGCGAGGGACTGCCAGATGCCGCCGGAGCCGGCCCGGCGGCCGGCCAGGTCGAGGCGGTACAGCTCGGTCGCCGACTTCACCGCCTGTGCCACGTCCCGGGGGAAGGCGAGACCCACCTCCGGCGCGGGATCGGCGTCCGCCAGGCCGATCTCGTGCAGCGGGACCGGGCGGCCGAGTTTCTGGCCGATGGCGGCGGCGATCAGATGCGGCGCCGCTCCCTGCGGCACCATGCCCTTCGACACCCAGCGCGCCACGGACGTCTTGTCGTAGCGAAGCGTCAGACCACGCTGGGCGCCAAGGTCGTTGACGCGCCGGGCGAGTCCGGCGTTGCTGATTCCCGCGAGGGCGAGAACGGCGCCGAGCTTTTCGTTCGGCCCGCGTTGCTCCCTGGACATGCGCCACCCCTCGACACAGACGGCTGCCGCGCTGGCATAACCGTGCGGCATTCGTAAACCCAGCGTAGTTCGCCGCATCCCAAGCGTTAAGGGGCAATGTTCCGGATGGCGGGATTGTGGTCGGTAGGCGGGCGCGGCCCTGTACGCACCGTGCACGGACCGTCGCGACGTGCCCCCGCCCGTGTGGCCGTGCGCCCGCCCGTGCGCTCTTCTCCGGCCATCCCGGGGGCGATTCCATGGGCCGTGCGTGGGTCGGCCCGCTGTACTGGATCCAGTGGGCTGGGGGACACCGCCGCCTTCATCCCCGCGGGTGGCGGACCGGTCCGGGAGGCGTCGTCCGCCTCCCGGACCGTGCGTACCTGTAAGCCCCCAGGCGCTCCGCAAGCCTGTACGGAGAGTGCTCGATTCCGGCGCGCCGTCACGGAATTGGCTGAAAATAATCCCCCGATCGTGCGGTGAATTTCCTTCGTGACCATGCAACTTCGGGGCGCGAAAGGGGATTTGGGGGAGCGCATTGGGGGCGCATTCGTATCGCACGTGGGGAGCGCCGCCTCCCGCCCCCGTGGAGCGCCGCCTCCGCCGCACCCGCCCGGCGCCCGTCAACTCCCCTTCCCGCAGCGCGTACATCCCTCGGCTGAGGCGGCCACGCCGCGTCTCCCCGGCCTGCTCTTCATGGCAGCATGGGGGCCGGTTCGTGCGGTGCACTGGTGGTCCACAGCCTGTGGAGGCGTCGATGCGGTGGTTGGTGGGGTGGAGCAGCACCACCGCGGGCGCCGCCGGGACCGGCTCCGCGGGGGCCGTCGGCTACGACGGCGAAACCCTGCAACCGGTCGGCTCCCAGCTCCTGTGGGGCGACCCGGACCCCCTGTGGGCGGTCGGCGACTGGCGCCCCGACGAGGTGCGGGTGGTGCACGCCGACCCCGAGCACCGGATCGCCGTCCTCGGTATCTGCGGCGCCACCGACGAGGAACTGCGGCGCGGCCTGTTCACCGCGCGCGGAGGCGCGGTGCGCCACCTGACCACCTGGCCCGGCAGCTACACCGCCGTCGTCCAGGCGGGCCGCCGCATCACCGTCTGCGGCGACCTCGCGGGCGCCCGGCCGGTCTTCCACACCCCCTGGAACGGCGGCACGGCCTACGCCACCGCCGCCCTGCCCCTCGCCGACCTGGTCGAGGCCAACCTCGACTTCACCCACCTCGCCGCCCTGCTCGCCGCCCCGGACGTGCCGGCCGCGCTGCGCGACACCACCCCTTACGACGGCGTACGGCGCGTTCCGCCGGGGCACGCCCTGGTGCTGCGCGCCGGAGCGCGCGAGATCGCCGGGTACGAACCGGTCGCCTCCCTCGCCGTGGCCGCGCCCCCCGCCGACCCCGACCGCGCCGTGGACGCAGTACGGGACGCCCTGGTGGAGGCGGTCCGCACCCGGCTCGCCGCCCCCCGGCACGTACCCGACCTGGACCCCGGACCGGTGCCCGGCATGGGGCCGGCCGAGCGGCGCGCCGCGCGCGGGATGCCGGTCCCCGGCGTCGGCGCCGACCTCTCCGGCGGGCCCGCCTCCGGCACCCTCGCGCTGCTGGCCGCCGGGCTGCCCGGCCGCCCCGGCACGCTCCTCGGCCATCGCACCGGCGCCGGCGAACGCCTCCTCGCCGTCACCTTCAACGACCTGGCCGTGCCCGGCCGCGAGGCCGAACTCGAGCGGGCGGCGGCCCTGGCCGCGGGCCCCCGCCTGCACCACGTCGTGGTCACCGGCGGCCAGGAGACCCTGCCGTACGCCGACCTGGACGGCCCCCTGACCGACGAACCCGGCCCCTGCCTGGTCCAGGCCGCCCGGCACCGGGCACGGCTCGCCGCCGGCAGCGCCGACCACTTCACCGGCCACGGCGCCCGCCAGGTCCTGGACGCCCACCCCGCCCGGCTCGCCGACCTCCTGATGGACCGCCGGCGGCGCCACCTGGTCCGGCCGGTCGCCGCGCTGGCCCGTGCCGACGGCTCGGTGTTCGTCCCCGCCCGCGTGTACGGCGCGGCCCGGCGCCTGGCCCGCACCCCCTACCGGGCGGGCCTGGAGGCACTCGCCGAGCGGCTGATGCGGCGCCGCTTCGACGAGCCCCAGGGTGCGGCCGACGCGTCCCTCGCCGCGCTGAGCTGGGCCGGGCCCGGTCCCGCCGCGCGCTGGCTGACCGGGGAGGCGCTGGCCGAAGTATCGGTTCTGCTCCAGGCGGAGGCCGACCGCTCCGGCACCGGCGTCCAGCGGCCCGGCGACTACCGCGCGCGTGCGGCGCTCGCCCGGCACGCCGCCGACCTCCGCGTCCTGGAGCAGGCCGCGGAGATCCGCTCCCAGCGGCTGCACGCGCCGTTCCTCGACAACCAGGTGGTCCGCGCCTGCCGCGACCTCCCCGAGGCTCTGCGCGTCCGGCCCGGCGCCCGCGCCGCCGTCCTGCGCACGGTCCTGGAGGGCGCCGGCGTCACCGGCCTCCCGGCCGGCTGGGGCGCCCCCTCCCACGCCCCCACGGTGGCGGCGGCACGCGCGGGGCTGCGGGCCGCCGCCGACCCTCTCCTGGACCTGTTCGCCACACCGCTGCTGGCCGACGCCGGGCTGGTGGAGGCCCGGGTCGTCCGCGCGGCCCTGCGGGGCGGGGCGGCGGACGAGCCCCTGCCACTGGACGGCCTCGCCGACCTGGTCTCGCTCGAACTGTGGCTGCGGCGCCTGCTCGCCCGCCGCGGCACGTGCTGGACGGGCACACCGTCCCGCTCCCGCGCGGTCCCGTCGGGGATCCAGCCGAGGCGGGGCGCGCTGGCGCCGGGGGTGTGAGCGGTTCCGGCGCCGGAACGGACGTACACGGGTGCGGGCAGTCGTGCCTCCCCCGCGCTCTTCCAGCAGGGGCCACCAGGCACCCCACCGGCGCGGGCAGGCGACCCCCGCCCGGCCACCCCACCGGCGCGGGCAGGCGCCCCTCGCCCGGCCACCCCACCGGGGCGGGCAGGCGCCCCCCCCGCCCGGCCACCCCACCGCTTCCGACA
>NZ_JODT01000049.1 GCF_000720835.1 Streptomyces achromogenes subsp. achromogenes
GAGTTCAGGTGGGGGGCGTGGGGGGAGTTCAGGGCGGGGGGAACACGTGGGGGGAAGTGCGGTTGGGGGAAAATCGGTTGTGGGTAGGTGCTGCAACAGCCCAGCGCGTTCGGTGCGTTGACCTGCGCCTATGACGCTACGGCCCGGCAGACGGGTCGGCAATGTCATCTAGCATGCAGAAACAGACATCGACGTTGCCGGCCGGGGGAGCTTGTGCACACCGTTGAACGACTGATCGTCATCGTCCTGTTCGAAGGCGTCGACCTGCTCGACGTCACGGGGCCGCCGGAGGTGTTCTCGCTCGCCCGGCGCGAGACGGAGGACGCGGCGGGTTATCACGTGGTCCTCGCCGCCGAGACCATGGCCCCCACCGTCACCGCCGCCGGAGTCCGGATCCTGCCCGATGTCACCTTCGACGAGCTGGCGAACCGGAGCATCGACACGCTCGTCGTGCCGGGCGCGGTCGAGGTCGACGGGCACCGGCGCGTGCACGCGCTGGTCGAGCCGGCCGTGGTGGAACGGGTCAGACAGCTCGCGCCCCGGACCCGGAGGGTCACCTCCGTCTGCGTCGGGGCCCACATCCTCGCCGCGTCCGGGCTCCTGGACGGCAAGCGTGCCACCACCCACTGGTCGACCGCCCAGCAGCTCGCCGCCGACCATCCCGCGATCGAGGTCGACTCCGATCCGATCTTCATCCGCGAGGGCAACGTGTGGACCGGCGCGGGCATCAGCGCCTGTCTCGACCTGTCCCTCGCGCTCATCGCCGAGGACCTCGGCGAGGCCGTCGCGCTGCGCGTCGCCCGGCAGCTGGTGATGTATCTCAAACGGCCGGGCGGACAGAGCCAGTTCAGCGTCCCCCTGGAACAGGTCGCCGCCACCCGGCGCATCGAGGTGCTCCGCCACTACATCCTGCGCCACATCACCGAACCGCTCACCGTCGCGCACCTCGCCGACCACGCCCACGTCAGCGAACGGCAGCTCACCCGGATCTTCAAGAACGAGCTGGGCACGACACCGCACGCCTACATCGAATCGGTACGCGTCGAACGGGCCCGCAATCAGCTGGAGGCCACCGACGCCACCCTGGAACGCATCGCGACGGCCTGCGGGTTCGGCACCGTCGACACACTGGTCAGGGCCTTCCGCCGCCGTCTCGACACCACACCCACCGACTACCGGCGCCGGTTCCGGACCAGCCCGGGCTGAGCGCCGAGGCCCTGCCACGGCCCGACCGTGTGCCGTGGCTGTGCCGCGCCCGCCGAGGACCGCAGCCCTGCCGCGGCCCTCGGCCGGTCGTGGCGCCACCTCGGACCGGCGGTGTCACTCGTCCGAGAGCGTCAGGTTCGGCACCCGCCAGGCCGCGATCAGGAAGGCGACCAGGGCCACCGCCGCACCGGTGAGGAAGACGAGCCGCATCGAGGCGATGTACCCCTCCAGGAACGGCAGCGCCGCACCCCGGTCGAGCGACCGCAGGAAGGCCGAGTCCTCCAGGTCGACACCCCCGCCGGGGCGCAGCACACCCGCGAGGGCGTGGGCGTTGTCGGGCTGGGCCAGCAAACGGCGGTAGGCCGGGTCGTGGCGCGCCTCGGCCAGCCGCTCCGCGATGCGGCCGCCCGCCGTGGAGAACAGGATGGACAGGAAGGCCGCGGTGCCCACCGTGCCGCCGTTGGAGCGGAAGAAGTTGACCGACGCCGTCGCCGCGCCCATGTCCGTACGGGGCACCTCGGACTGCGCGAGCGTGGTGAGCGTCTGCATCGACGCCCCGAGCCCCGCGCCCATCAGCGCCATGCCGAGGGCCGCCTGCCACAGCGGACTGTCCACGCGCAGGGTCGCGAACACGAGCATCGCGGCACTGAACGAGCCGATACCGGCGACGAGATGGACCTTGAACCGGCCGGTGCGCGCGATCAGCCGGCCCACCAGCAACGTCACGGCGAGGTTCGCGGCGACCGTGGGAAGGGTGGCGAGCCCCGCCTCCATGGGGCTCATGCCGCGGACGAGCTGGAGATAGAGCGGCAGGGTCGTCATCGCGCCGAACATGCCGATGCCGACGACGAAGTGCAGCCCGACACCCAGCCGGAAGGAGCGGATGCGGAACAGCCGCGGCGGCAGCAGCGCGGCCGCACCCATCCGCCGCTCCACCACGACGAAGGCGACGAGCCCCAGACCGCCGACGACGTACATCAGCAGCGCCGGGAGCGAACCCCAGCCCCAGGTGCGGCCCTGCTCGGCGACGGTCAGCAGCGGCACGATCCCCACGGCCAGCGCGAGGGCCCCGCGGTAGTCGAGCCGGTGCCGCACCCGCCGGTGCGGGAACCGCAGGACCCGGACGATCGCCACGGCGGCCACGGCCGCCAGCGGCACGTTGAGCAGGAAGATCCAGCGCCAGCCGTCGATGCCCAGCAGCGATTCCCGGTCCGCGAGGGCCCCGCCCGCCAGTGGGCCGACGATGCTGGCGCCGCCGAACACGGCCATGAAGTAGCCCTGGTAGCGGCCCCGTTCACGCGGGGTGGTGATGTCGGCGACGATCGTCATGGCCAACGACATCAGCCCGCCGCCACCGAGCCCCTGTACGGCCCGGAACGCCGCCAGTTCGTAGATGGACGTGGCGCATCCGCACAGCAGCGAGCCGGCCGTGAACAGGCCGATCGCCGCGAGGTACACGGGCCGCCGGCCGTGGATGTCGGAGAGCTTGCCGTACAGCGGGGTCGCGAGGGTGGCGGTGATGAGGTAGGCGGTGGTCGCCCACGCCTGGGCCGTCAGCCCGTGCAGGTCGTCGGCGATGGTCCGCAGCGCGGACGCGACCACCGTCTGGTCCAGCGCCCCCAGGAACATGCCCAGTACCAGTCCGGACATCACCGTGGTGATCTGCCGGTGGCCGAGCCGCACGGGCGCGTCCCCGGCCGCGTTCTGCCGTCGGGTTTCGGAGGAGGTCACGTGTCGTCCTAGAGGGGTGGGTGCCGGGGGAGTGGTGCCGGGGGCCGTGCCCGTGCCGTGGGAACGACCCCCTGTGTGCCGTGACCCGGGAAACTATCCGGCGAGCCCCTCCAGGTCGCCGACCGCCTGCTCGATGTCCGGCAGGGTCAGCATCGCCAGCTGGGCCGCCCGGGCCCGCGCCCTGGGCGCCGGGTCGGCGAGCAGCGTCCGGCACGCCTCGGCGATGCCTCGCGCGCTGCGGTCGGTGATGTGACCGCCGAGGCCCAGCTCCACCACGCGGTCCGCGTTGGCGTACTGATCCCCGAAGTGCGGCAGCACCGCCAGCGGAGTGCCGGTGCGCATCGCCTCGCGGACGCTGTTGAAGCCGCCGTGGGTGAGGAACAGGTCCACCGACTCCAGCAGCAGCGGCTGCGGCACCCGCTCGGCCACGCGGACGTGCCCGGGCAGCCCCTCGGTGTCCACGGGGAGCCCGGAGGTCGACACGACCACCGTGCAGTCGTCCAGCTCGGCCGCCGCCCCCAGGATCGCCTCCAGGCTCTCGGTGGCGTCGGGCATCTCCACCGGCAACGGGTTGGTCCCGCTCCCCATCTGCTCGCGCACCAGCGGCAGTGCGGTGCCGATCGCGGCGTACACCAGGGGCCGGTCCGTGGGCAGTCCGACGACCCACTCGGGCAGCACCTGGTGCCGCTCGACGTCCACCGTCTGCCGGTACGACAGCGTCGGCGGCAGGTGCCGGGAGAAGGAGAAGGCGGGCGGTACGTAGTCGACGCGGCCGTGCGCCACGAGGGAGAGCGGATCGTCCCGTTCGGGCAGCCCCAGTTCCCGGCGCCGTTCGTTCAGCCGGGGCAGTACCTCTTCGGGCTCGATGGTGTTGGAGAACCCGGAGGGCGTCGGCAGCTGCGGCACGCCCAGCCGCTCGGCGGTGAGCAGCGCGCCCATGTCCATGCCGTCCCGCAGGATCAGCTCGGGCCGGAAGTCCCGGGCGATGGGGGCGAGGATGTCCAGGTGCGGTTTGACGCCCGGCCCGGCCAGGGCCCGCATCAGCAGGCGCGGCAGCACCGGCGAGGACAGGGACAGCCCGGCGCTGTCCTGGAGTTCGCCGAGGTGCGGGCCGAGCAGGGCGACCGGGTCGAACTGCGGTAAGACGGCGCGGACTTCCACGTCGTCGTCGCGGAACACGGGGGCCAGGGCCTCGGTGGTGACCACCAGGACCTGGTGCCCGGCTTTGGCGAGGGCGCGCAGCAGGGGCAGTTGAGCACGCCCGTGCGAGGGGCTGCCGAGCGTGGTGCACAGGACTCGCATGGGGGGTGGGCCTTTCTTTCGTGGAGTTTCGGCGGTGGCACGCGAAGGGGGAGGGTGGCGCGGGGCGTTGGGCGTCGGGCGGGGTGGATACGGTGCCGGTCGGGCGCGTCAGGGACGGTCGGCCATGGTGCTGGTCGGGCGCGTCAGGCGCGGTCGGCCACGGCGCCGGTCGTCCGCTCCCGGCTCAGGCCACCCGCGCCGACGCGCTCGCGCGTCCGATGCCCTGCCAGCTCAGTCCGGCCCGGGCGAGCCGGTCCGGGTCCAGCAGGTTGCGGAAGTCGTGGACCTCGTGGCCCGCCATGCGCGCGGCGATCGCCGCCCAGTCGAGGTCGCGCAGCTGCGGCCACTCGGTGAGGACGACACAGGCCGCGGCCCCCTCCGCCGCCCGCACCGGGTCGTCGGCGAGCTCCGCCAGATCGCTCAGGTCGGGTTGCTCCTCGCACAACGCCGGGTCGTACGCGGTGAGTTCGGCACCCCGCTCCCGCAGCAGCCGGGCGACGGCGAGCGCGGGCGAGTCGCGCAGGTCGGAGGTGCCGGCCTTGAACGTCAGTCCGTACAGGGCGAGCCGTACGCCGTCCAGCGAGCCGTCCGGGCCGCGCCCGCACGCGGCGGCGATCCGCTCGACGAGCCGGCGCTGATGGATGACGTTGGTGTCGATCGTGGCCCGCAGCAGCGGGAAGTCGACCCCGGCCTGCTCGCACACGGTGAGCAGGGCGTGGGTGTCCTTCGGCAGGCAGGAGCCGCCCCAGCCGGGCCCGGGCAGCAGGAAGGAGGAGCCGATGCGCGGGTCCCGCCCGATGCCCTCGGTGACATCGCCGATGTCGGCGCCGAACCGCTCGCAGGCGGTGGCGAGGTTGTTGGCGAAGGACAGCTTCATCGCGAGGAAGAAGTTCGCCGCGTACTTGGTCAGTTCGGCGCTCGCCGGGTCGGTGAGCACCAGCGGTGCGTCCAGCGCGACGTACAGGTCGGCCACCCGCCGGGCCGCGTCCCGTTGGGCGGCGCCGATCACGATCCGGTCGGGGTGCAGGAAGTCGTGGACGGCGCGGCCCTCGCGCAGGAACTCGGGGTTGCTCACGACGGCCACGTCCGCGCGGCCGAGCAGTGCGGCGACGCGCTCGCTGGTGCCCACCGGCACCGTCGACTTGTTGACGACCACACAGCCGGGCGGCAGGACGTCGCGTATCTGCTCCGCGACGGCCTCCACGGCGGCGAGATCGGCCGCGCCGCCCGCGCCCATGGGCGTGGGCAGGCACAGGAAGACCACCTCGGCCTCCGCGACGGCCGCAGCGGTGTCGACGGTGAACTCCAGCCGGCCCGCCTCCAGGGCGTCCCGGACGGTCTCGGGCAGGCCGGGCTCCAGGATGTCCACCCGGGCCGCGCGCAGCCGTTCCACCTTGCGGGGGTCGGCGTCCGCACACACCACCGCATGGCCGAGAGAGGCGAGACAGGCACCGGTGGTCAGACCGACGTAACCGGTACCGACCACGGCGACGCGTTGAGCAGGCACAGTAGATCACCATTTCCGGTCGATGGGGCCCGGGGGACGGCCTCGGAGACGCGCGGGGAGGGCACGCGCCGCCGTGCCGTGCGGGCGACCTGGAACGGGCCGACTCCGTCGTACGGCCCTGGGACTGAGGGGAACCGAAGTCATCAAACGTTGACCTGTTCCAGGTATGGCATGCGAAGCGAACACAAGTCAACGATTGATGACAACGATCGGTGACTTTGAGCCAGCCGCCACAGGCTGGAACATGGGCCGTTGGCGGGCGGGCCGCCTGACGATGGAGGTTTGGTGACGTGACGGGAGTACAGAACGGCGAGACGTCGAAAGCGGTGGCCGACCGGCCCGCCCGGAGGCGCTCGGCCACGGCCACGCGCGCGGCGCTCAGGACCGCCGCGGCCTTCCGGTTCGGCAAGTACGGCTACGAGGGCACCAGCGTGCGCGACATCGCCGGTGACGTGGGTGTGGACGCGGCTCTCGTCTACCGCTACTTCGGCTCGAAGGAAGCGCTGTTCAACGATGTGACGGGCGCCGGCAAGATGTTCGAGCCCCTGCTCCAGGAACCGGTGGAGGCGATACCCGACTGGCTGTGCGCCATGCTCCTGGGAGCGCCCAAAAACGGAGAGTTCACCCACCCGGTGCTCTCGGTGCTGCGGTCCTCCGGCAGGGACGAGGCGGTCGCGCGGCTGCGGGCGGACTTCAGCGAGGTGTTCTCCACCCGCCTGGCGGCCCGCCTCGGCGGCCCCGACGCCGAGCTGAGGGCTGAGCTTTTGGCGGCCTGGATGCTCGGTACCAGCCTCGTCCTCACGGAGATCCGCCCCCCGGCGCTCCAGTCGGCGCCGGACGCCAAGCTGGAGAAATACCTCCGGTCGGTCATCGCGACCCTCCTCGGCCCGCCGGCATGCGACTCGGGGACGCCCGAGGCGGAGGGCGGCGGCCGGGTCACGGGCGACCACTGAGCCGCGGTGCGGACCGGCCGGCTTGTGCCGGGCCCGCCGTCACGCGGCGATGGTCGGCACTTGGCCCGGTACGCCCCTGCCCAAGGCGCACCCCCGCCCAAGGCGCACCCCTGCCCAAGGCGCACCCCCGCCCAAGGCGCACCCCCGCCCAAGGCGCACCGCCGGCGAAGGCGTGACGGCACGGGGTGGGCGGACCGGCGTTCAGGGCCTGCGGTGAGCCAGGGTGGCGACGGGCTCCCGGACCCTCGCCATGGTGGCCCGGCCCGACGCGCAGAGGTGCACGCGCTCCGCGCTCGGCTGGTTCTCCGGGAGGTGGCGGGCGTCTGTCAACGCTCGCCGGGCGCGGTGGGCGCTCTTCGCCCGGCTTCGCCCAGTACGGCGGCGAGGAGTCCCGGGAAGCGGGCGTCGAGAACGGCGCGTCGCAGGGTCATCAGGCGGGCCTTCCCGGCCCGGCGGGTCTCGGTGATCCCGGCTTCGCGCGCAGGATCCGCCAGTGGTGGGACAGCGTCGACCTGGGCACGTCCAGGCCGTCCGGGCTGCACGCGCTCCCGCCGTCCTCGGCCATCCGGCGGATCAGCGCCAACCGGACGGGATCGCCCAGGGCGTGCAGCACTGCGGCCAACTCCGCGTCCCCACGCTCGCGTTGTTCCCCCGGCCCACCCCCGTGTCCGCCCGATCGTCGAGTCCATCGACCAGGTCCTGGGCCTCACCGAGCGGCACGGCGGGGAGATTCTCGACGGTTCCACGCGACCGCGCGCTCGGCGTTCGCCTGAGCGGACCGGTGGGATGGGCCGGTGTCAGTGGAATTGCGTCGTGTAGAGCCGCGCCTTGTAGATCTGGGCGCCGGGACGGGTGCGGTCGCCGCCCGCGGAGAAGTGGACGGTGGGTCCGCCCCACACGGAGTCCTCCGCGTTGGGGTCGGTGGTCCACATGGCCTGACCGTTCGCGTGGCGCACGTAGGACTTGGGGTGGGGCAGCGAGGCGACGGTGGTGAGGGCGCGGGTCGCCTTGTTCAGCGAGTAGACGTGGCGGCTGTCGGCGACCAGCAGGGTGCCGGGCCGGCTGTAGTCCGGCTGGAGGTCGTGGCCGTTCCCGGCGATCTTGATGTCCGGTCCGTGCTTGACCAGCCGGGAGTCGCGCATCGAGCCGGTCACGCGGTAGCTGCGCACGACGGTGCCGCCGGTCACCCACAGCAGCTTGTTCTGGTCGTCCCACAGAACGGCGTGGGCCTTGGTGAACTCGAGGGTCTGCACCTCCTTCAGGGTCGCCGGGTCGCTGCTGGACGGCCCGAAGACGTGCAGCCGGTCCCGTGACCCGGCGACCACGACCGTGCCGGCGTCGGGCACCCGCTCGACGCAGTGCGGGTAACTGGTGATGCGCGCCGACCACAGCAGGTCGGCCCGGGTCAGATGCGCCTTCGAGGTCACGTTGACGATCGCGGCCCGGCCCTCGCCGGGGCGGCCGAACGTCATCAGCGCGATCATGCCGTAGCGCCGGGTGTCGCGGAAGCGGATCTCGAAGGGATGGTCCCAGCCGGGGGCGTTGCCCGTGCTGAAGCTCCAGCGGACATTGGCGTCGGTCCACTGGGCGTTCCGGTCGAAGAGCAGGATCCGGCCGGTGCGCTGCTCGGTGATCGCCACCTGGTACGTCGCCGCCGCGGCCGCGCCGGAGCTGTCCTGGGAGGTGCTCATCTGCGGTTCTCCTGGTCCGTGAGGGAGGGATGAGGTGGGGGACGGACGGGAGGGGACGGGCGATGCCCGTCCCCTCCGCGCGGGACCGGAAGGCCGACCCCCGTGACGGTCTTCCGGTCCCCGTGTGCCGACCGTGCCGACCGCTCAGAACGAGTCGGCGTTCAGGGCCTTCTGCAGGGCGCGGGTGGTCGTCGCGTCCCACTCGCCGCCTGCCGGCGTGGCCAGGTGGTTCTGCAGGGCGGTGACCGTCTTGGGCCCCACGATGCCGTCCGCCGTCACCTTCAGGTAGCGCTGGAGCGCGGTGATGGTGAGCGGACCGAACGCCCCGTCGACCTCCAGGCCCGCCTTGTCACGGCTGTTGAGGGTGCGCTGGAGCGCCGCGCAGGTCGCCGGGCCGAAGATCCCGTCGAGCTCCAGCGTCGCGGGAGCGGCGACGAGGGCCTTCGGGCGGATCGGCGCCTTCTTCCCGGCCAGCGCGGCCTTCATCATCGCCGCCGACTGCGGACCGTACTCGCCGTCGGCCTTCAGGTGGTGGTTGGCCTGGAAGGTCTTCACCGCCTTCTGCGTGGCCGGCCCGAACTCGCCGTCCACGGTGAGCCCGGCCTTCTGCACGGTGTTGAGGTTCTTCTGCAGGGTCTTGACGGCCTGCCCCTTCGAGCCCAGCCGCAGGATGCCGTCCCCCGACGGCAACGGCGCGCTGCCTCCGGTGTAGGCGGGACGGCCGTAGCCCACTATGCAGGCGGAGCTGCGCCGCCTGCGGCGGAAGGCGTTGGAGGTGTTGCCCTCCAAGGTGGTGATGGTGCGGTTGGAGTGCACCGCCTCGACGATGCCGACGTGGTCGATGGCACCGATGGAGCGGGAGCCGGACCAGTCGAAGAACACGATGTCGCCCGGGCGGATCCCGCCGATGCCGTAGTGCCAGCGGCCCTTCTTCTGGAAGGCGCGGGCGTGGGCGGTGGTGAGGGCGAACTTGCCGCCGATCGCCGGGAGGTTGTCGGAGTGGGCGGCGGCGTAGCTGACGGCCATGTCGCACCACGGGCCGGTGAAGCCGTACCACTTGGTGATCGCGTTGCGGTTGGAACCGGGCGGGTGCTCGGTGGTGCCCAGCAGCTTGCGGGCGGCGGCGAGCATGCCTTGAACGTTGCCCATGTCAGAACTCCACGTCTTCGGGAAGGGCCTGGATGTCTCCGGTCACCGCGTCATCGGGGTTCTGGCTGACGCCGGCCTGGTCGGGGTCGACGTCGAAGATCCCCGCACCGCCCACCGGATAGGGCGGCTGCTCCACGGGCTCGGTCATGAGCGCTCCTTCGTGTGCGAGATGTGTGAGATGTCCGGACGGACGGCGGCACGGACGGCCCGGAAAACGGCCGGCCGGCACGTTGCGGCGTGCCGTGGCGGTGCCGCCGGACAACGAGTTCAGCCGCCGCGGAGTTGGTTAGCAGCCCCTGTTCGCGCAGGTAATCAATGTGCGGCGGGCCGACGCGCCGCCTGGCCGCCGCAAAGGCCCGGCCCTACCGTGGTGGCGCGGCGCGAGGGGACGGCGCCGATGCGGTGAAGGGGGAGCGGGGATGGGGCGTCCGGAGAATCCGATCGACCCGGAGGCGGGGCCGGTCCAGCGGTTCGCGGTGGAGTTACGGAGCCTGCGGGCGCGGGCCGGCGGGCCGACGTACCGCTCGATGGCACAGCGCACCCCGTATTCGGCGGCGGCGCTGTCCCAGGCGGCGGCGGGCGAGCGGCTGCCGTCGGCGGAGGTGACACGGGCGTACGTCACGGCGTGCGGCGGGGACCCGGACGAGTGGGAGAAACGCCGTCAGGCCGTCGCCGACGAACTGACCGCCCTGCCCTCCGAGAGCCAGGACGCCCGGGACTCCCCGTACCGGGGGCTGGCCCGGTTCGAGCCGGGCGACGAGGCGGTCTTCTTCGGCCGCGACCAGCTCGTGGCGGACCTGACGGAGCTGGTGCGCGGTCACCGCTGCGCGGTGGTGCTCGGGCCGTCGGGCAGCGGCAAGTCCTCCCTGCTGCGCGCCGGACTGATACCCCGGCTGCGCCGGACGGCCGACGCCGGCGCACCCCTCGCCGCCATCCGCGTCCTCACCCCCGGCCCGCACCCCGCCCGCTCCCACGCGGACAAGCTGCGGCCCGCCGGGGAAACCGGCGACACCCTGGTCGTGATCGACCAGTTCGAAGAGGTCTTCACGCTGTGCCCGGACCCACGGGAACGCGCCCGCTTCATCGATGCGCTGCTGGCGGCCCGGGAACCGGGCAGCCGGCTGCGGGTGGTCCTGGGCGTCCGCGCCGACTTCTACGGCCGCTGCCTCGAACACCCCGAACTGGCCCGCGTCTTGCGGGACGCCGCGGTCCCGGTCCCGGTCATGGGCCGCGAGGAACTGCGCGAGGCCGTGGTCAAGCCGGCCATGGCACGCGGCCTCACCGTCGAACGGGCGCTGACCGCGCAGTTGGTGGAGGAGGTGGCCGGCGAGCCCGGCGGCCTGCCCCTGCTGTCCCACGCGCTGCTGGAGACCTGGCGGCGCCGCTCCGGCCGCACCCTGACCCTGCGCGCCTACGAGGCGGCCGGCGGAGTGCGCGGCGCCATCGCCCAGACGGCCGAAGACCTGTACGCCGGACTCTCCGACAGCCAGGCCGACCTCGTACGCCGGGTATTGCTGCGGCTGATCGCGCCCGGCGAAGGCACCGCCGACACCTGCCGGCCGGTGCGCCGCGCCGAACTGCGCACCGCCGACCCGCACTCGGCCGGCACCGTCGACACGGTCCTGGAACGCCTGGCCCGCGCCCGGCTGATCACCCTGGACGGAGAGACCGTCCACCTCGCGCACGAGGCACTCATCACCGCCTGGCCACGGCTGTGGGGCTGGATCGAGGACGACCGGCACCGGCTGCGGGTACTGCGCCGGCTCACCGAGGCCGCCGAATCATGGCGGGAACTGGGCCGGGAACCGGGCGCGTTGTACCGGGGCACCCGGCTGGCCGAGGCCGCCGAGGCCTTCGACCCGGCCGACCGGGACCGCGAACTGAGCGCCGTGGAGCGGGACTTCCTGCACGCCAGCACGGCCGCGCACGCCCGCGAACGCAGACGGCTGCGCGGGCTGGCCGGGTCGGTGTCCGTGCTGCTGGTGCTCGCCCTGGTGGCCGGTGCCGTGGCCTGGCAGCAGCACCGTACGAACGAACGCCGGCACCTGGCCGCCACCGCCCGCCGCGCGGCCACCACCGCCGACGGCCTGCGCACCACCGACCCGGGGACGGCACTGCGGCTGGGGGTCGCCGCCTGGCGGCTCAGCCGGACCCCGGAGACCCGGTCCGCCCTCATCGGCGCACTCGCCCAGCGCGACCTGCCCACGTTCACCGTGCCCGGCCCCGCGGACACCCAGCTGCTCAGCCCGGACGGGCGGACCCTCTTCGGCCTGGGCGACGGCAGGTTCGTCCGCCGGGACCTGGTGACGCACCGGGTGACCGACAGCAGACGGCTGCCCGTCGGCGCGGACGACCTCACCATGGCCGACCTGAGCCCCGACGGACGGTATGTGTCCGTGCCGGCCGGGGAGGACGGCCTGCGCGTGCGGATGTGGGACACCCGCACCGGCCGGTACCACGGAACCGTTCTCGGGCCGTCCGACGACGAGTCCGGCGCGCTCGGCGAGCCGCCGCCGGAAGACGTCCCCGAGGGCGCCGGAGGGGAGGAGGGCACGCTGGTCGAAGACATGAGCGGCACGCGGGCGGAGTTCGGCTTCAGCTCCAGCGGGCACGCCTACCTCTTCCTCACCGGCAGTCGCCTTCAGGTGTGGGACACCGGCAGCGGGCACCGCCTGTTCACCCACACCGCCAAGGAAATGGAGACGGCGGGCGGCGGCGACATCAGCCCCGACAACCGGCTGGTGGCGATGTGCGCGCAGGGCGGCGTCAGGGTCTGGGACATCCCGGCCCGGCGCCGTGTCGACACGGGCTGGCACAAGCGGTTCGCCTGCGGACCGGAGGCCCAACTCCAGTTCTCGCCCGACAGCCGTACCCTGACGACGACGGACACGACGGGGATCCGGCGGGTCACGGTCCGGACCGGAGCCCAACCGCCCCGGCTCGCCCAAGTGGCGCCGCTGAGCTGTGTGTTCAGCGCGGACGGCACGCTGCTGGCCGGGGTGGGCGGCAACGACCTCCTGCTGTGGCGGCTGGACCATCCCGAAGCGCCCGTGGTCCGGTACCCGCTGACCGACATCCAGCCGGACGACATCCGCATCGACACCACCGCCCGCGTCCTGCGCTACACCGCCGCCGGTCCGAACGGGGCGACCGTCGTGCACGGCGTCGACATCAGCGGCGCGCTGTCGCCGCACTGGAGCACGCGGGCCGCCGCCGCGGCGGCCCTGAGCGCCGACGGCTCGGTGCTGGCCGTCCTGGACGGCGGCGGCAAGGACCCGGCCCGGCTGCGGATCCACGACGGGCGGACCGGCCGGCCGCGGTACTCGATCCCCGTGGCCGGGGTGCCCGAGGAGCCCGACGCCGTACGCGACAGCGGCTGGACGACGATGTTCCTCAGCGCCGACGGCCGGCGCCTAGCCTTCGGTTCGGGCCCGGCCGACCCGATGGGCCCGACCCGCATCACCGTGTGGGACACCGTCCGCAACCGCAAGCTCACCGAGCTCAAGCCCTACGAGGACGACATACCCCTGGCCGGGTGGGTGCTCAGCCCGGACGGCCGGGAACTGCTGACCACCGGTCTCGGCGACGCGACGGTGACCGTGTGGGACGCCGGCAGCGGCCGGAAGGCCAGGGACATCCGCTTCCCGGACCCGGACAAGGGGCAGGACGATGCCGGCGCCGGGGACTCCGTCAACTCCATGTCGGACGACGGCGGTGTCCTGCTGATGAGCGACGGGACCCTGCTGCCGGCCGACGGCCACGGCCGGCGTCGGGAGACCATGGACTGCGCGTGCGCGAGTGTCCTGAGTCCCGACGGCAAGCGCGCCGCCTTCGCCGGCATCGACGGCGGCATCACGGTGTGGGACGTCGAGCGGGCCACCTCGCTCGGCACGTTGCCCGGCGGCTACTTCAGAGGCGCCACCGGCGAACAGGAGGAGACGACCGCGCTGGAGTTCTCCCCGGACGGCAGCGTACTGGCGGCGGCCGGAGCGCAGGGCACCGTACGGCTGTGGGACGTCGACTCCCGTCGGCAACTGGGCACCGATCTGCCCGCGGCCGGCGACCGCGTCCTGGACCTCGCCTTCACCGCCGACGGCGGAAGCCTGTACGTCGCGGGTGAACACGTGCCCTTCCAACGCGTCGACCTGGACCCGGACCGCGTGGCCGAGACGGTGTGCCGCCGCGCCGGGGGCGGGCTGTCCCACGCGGAATGGCGGGTCTACGTGGCGGACGTCCCCTACCGGAGGGTCTGCTAGCGGGCGCGTGCACGGCGGGTGGCCGGCGGACAGGGGCCGGGAGGCTGTCGGCGGCGGGTGTGCGCCGGAGCGTTGTACGGGCGTGTGCCCCGGTGTCGTACGGGCGTGTGCCCGACCGTTGTACGGGCGTGTGCCCGGACTGTTGCAGGCGTGCGCGGGTGGGTGCGCCGGCCGGAGCTAGGCGTCGTCGGGGCGGGCGCCGCGGGTGGCGCCCGCCGATGCGGCCACCACGCACAGCACCGCGATCCACTGCGTCCAGTGCAGCGACTCCTTGAGGACGACCAGGCCGATGAGGGCCGCCATCGCCGGTTCCAGGCTCATCAGGATCCCGAACACGTGCGGTGGGACCTTGCGGAGCGCTTCCAGGTCGAGCGAGTACGGGATCACCGACGACAGCAGGGCCACGCCGAGCCCCGCGACCAGGATCCAGGGCCGTGCCAGCGCCGCTCCGCTGTCGGCCACACCGAACGGCACGGCGACCAGCGCCGCGACGGCCATGCCCAGAGCCAGGCCGTGGCCCTCCGTGGTGTGGCGGCCCAGCGCCGCGCCGACCAGGATGTACAGGCCCCAGCACGTTCCCGCGGCGAGGGCGAACAGCAGACCGACCAGGTCGAGTTCGCCGCCTCCCTCCATCAGCAGGACCACACCGCCCCCCGCGAGCAGGGCCCACAGACCGTCCAGCCAGCGCCTGGATCCGGCCAGGGCCACCGCCAGCGGTCCGAGGAACTCGGTGGTGACCGCGATCCCCAGGGGAATCCGGGACAGCGCCAGATAGAAGCACAGGTTCATCAGGCCGAGCGTCACGCCGTAGCCGAGCACCACCGCCGACGCGCGGCGCGGCATGCGCAGCGACGGCCGCCACAACAGCAGCAGGACCGCCGCCGCGAAGAACAGGCGCAACGCGACCGTCCCGAAGCTGCCCACCGCGTCGAACAGGTGCTTGGCCAGGGCCGATCCCACCTGGACGCTGACGATGCCGAGCAGCACCAGGGCGGTCGGCGGGATCGCGCCGAAGCCGCGTCCGGCCAGTGCGGTCAGGGAGGACCGGGGGGACGGGCCGCGTTCCGTCCTGTCAACACTCATGGTGGCCACGCGTGGATTATCGGCGCCCGGGCTTCGCGAGGCACATGATTTTCCGGCGCCAGGGTGCTACGGCACGAGAGTCATTCCCGTTGCCAAATCCCTTCAGCCTCCTTCCCCTTGGTCCACCGCCGCCGCACACGGCGCCCCGTGCCGCTGGTCTCCGGCTTGCTCGAACGCGAGGAACTTCGCGGACTTCTCGGCGAGCACGGCGGTGAAGAACGCGGGCGCCTCCTCGCCGAGCATCCGGTACAGCGACACCAAGCTGGTGATCGCCGTGTCCGCGACTTCCTCCTGCACGTGCCGCCAGGTGTGGCTCCGGCCCTTTCTGGGGTTGGTGCCCCAGGCGCCGATCACCGCCTGCGCGGTCTCCCCGGCCTCCTCGGAGATCTTCAGCACCTGCAGCGTCCATTGCTGTTCCGGCGTGATCCCGCGCTCGGTGTCCAGGCTGGTGAAGAGCGCGGCGAGGCGGCCGATGTCGTCCCACGGCGGTGCGTTGGAGGGAATGTGTCCGTCGGGGATGCCCATAGAGGGTCACGCTCCTTCGAGTCGCGCCGGCTCGGCGGCCGGACCGCGTTCATGATTGCGGGCGGCGGGGCTGCGGCGGGGCCCTTTCCCTGAGCCGGCCCGGACCTTTTCCGCCCTGGGGCCCGATTGTCCCCTGAGCGATCCCGGACCGGTCCCGGAGAAGCCCCTGACACGGGCTCCACAGCGTGGACGGCGCGCCTAACCTGACGACGGTGCCCCGGCCGGGTCCGCACACCCGACACCACCGCTCCCTTTACGAGGAGGACCATGCTGTCAAGGAACAGATCCGCGCCGTGGCGCATCGCCGCGCGGGGCACGGCCATGGCCGCGGCAGCCACCATGGCCGTCATCGCCGGCCTCGCCGCCGCTCCCGCGGTCCACGCGTCGCCGTCTGCCGAAGGGGCCTTGCGGTGGGCACCGTGTGACGACCCGGAGAAGCCGGGAGCCGAGTGCGCCACTTTGTCGGTGCCGGTCGACTGGAACCACCCGGACGGGCCCGGAATCGACCTGGCCGTGGCCCGCCGCAAGGCCACCGACCCCGGTGCACGTGTCGGTTCGATGGTGTTCGGCCCCGGCGGGCCGGGCGATTCGGGTGTGGCGATGGTGGTGGGCCGGATCGGCCGGTTCAGCCCCGAGGTCCGCCGCAGGTTCGACATCGTCGGCTTCGACCCGCGCGGCGTGGGCGGCAGCAACCCGGTGACCTGCTCCGGAGCCCTGCTCGCCGAGCGGCCGTCACCCGAGCTGAGGAGCCAGGCGGACTTCGACGCCACCATGGCGTACAACAGACGGCTCCGTGCCGACTGCCGGGCCCGCACGGGCCCGGTGTTCGACCACCTCGACACCAGCCAGACGGTCCGGGATGTGGACGCCCTGCGTGCCGCCCTCGGCGAACGGCAACTCACCTTCCACGGCAGCTCGTACGGCACGCTGCTCGGCGCCCAGTACGCCGAGACCTACCCGCGCCGGGTACGCGCGATGGTGCTGGAGAGCGTCATGGACCACAGTGTGCGGACCACCCGCCACTTCCTGCGGTCCGAGGCGGCCACGGCGGAGGATTCCTTCCAGGAGTTCGTGAAGTGGTGCGACAGTGCCGCGGACTGCGCGCTGCACGGCCGCGACGTCCGCGCGGTCTGGCAGGGCCTGTTGGGACGAGCCGGGCGCGGCGAGCTGGCGGACCCGGCGAGGCCCGGTACCCCGTTGTCGTCCGCGGACCTGGTCAACAAGACGGCCTTCAGAAGCTTCTACCAGGCCGACTACGCGGGCCTGGCCAAGGCGATAGCGGGGATGGAGGCGAGCGGTCCGCTCCCGGCGTCGCCCACCTCGGTGGCGCCGCTGCCCGCGGCCACCCCGGTCTTCTGCTCGGACTGGCACCTGCCCGTGCGCGACTACCGGGAGTACGCCTCGCTGGTCGCCGAGATGAACACGACGGCGCCCGACCTGCCTTATCTGCTGCCGATCCACATGGCAGCGGCGTGTCTGGGCGCGCCGACCGCCAACCCGCAGCACCGCCTGGACGTACGGGGCGCCCCGCCGATCCTGGTGTCCAACGCGCTGCACGACCCCGCCACCGGCCACCCGTGGGCGGTCTCGGTGGCCCGGCAGCTCGGCCGCAGCGGCGTGCTTCTCACCTACGAGGGCCACGGCCACGGCAGCGTCACCAGCGGCCCGTGCATGGAGGAAGCCGTGGACAGCTACCTCACCGACCTCACAGTCCCCCCACCGGGCACCCATTGCCCCGCCGTGCCGTTCTGAACAAACGCCGATCCGGTACCGCTTGGAAGGCGGATCCGGTAGGAAGACGGATCCGGTAGGGAGGCGGCCCCCGCGCACGCTGCCGGTACTGCCGGTGCCGCCACCGGTCAGCGAACGCGGCGCAGCGCCTCCGGGGTGAGGTCGGCGAGCGTGGGATAGCCGTCGACGGCCATGAGGAGGTCGGTCTCGGCGAGCAGGGAGCGCAGGACGTGGACGATGCCGTCGGTGCCGCCGAGGGCCGCGCCGTAGGCGTAGGGGCGGCCGACGCCCACGGCCGTGGCGCCCAGGGCGATGGCCTTGACGATGTCGGCTCCGGTGCGCACCCCGGAGTCGAACAGCACGGGCAGGCCGTCGGCGGCCTCCACCACGGCGGGCAGCGCGTCGAGCGCGGGCAGGCCGCCATTGGCCTGCCGGCCGCCGTGGTTGGAGCAGTAGACGCCGTCGACACCGCCGTCCTTGGCGCGGCGGACGTCCTCGGGGTGGCAGATGCCCTTGAGGATCAGCGGCAGATCGGTCATCGACCGCAGCCAAGGCAGGTCGTCCCAGGTGAGCGGGTTACCGAAGAGCCCCACCCAGTGCATCACGGCGGCCGCCGGATCGTCCTCGGGAGACTGGGCGAGCCGGGAGCGGAACACCGGGTCGGAGAAGTAGTTGGCCAGGCAGTGGCCGCGGAGCTGGGGGAAGTTGGCGGTCGTCAGATCACGCGGTCGCCAGCCGGGGATCCAGGTGTCGAGGGTGACCACGATGCCCCGGAACCCGGCGGCCTCCGCCCGGTGCACCAGGCTCTCGGCCACCTCCCGGTCGTTGGGGGTGTAGAGCTGGAAGAATCCGGGCGTGCCGCCGAACTCGGGGGCCACCTCCTCCAACGGGTCGACCGTGAGAGTGGAGGCGACCATGGGCACGCCGGTGCGGGCGGCGGCCCGCGCGGTCGCGAGATCACCGTGGCCGTCCTGCGCGCACAGCCCGATCACCCCGACCGGCGCCATGAACAGCGGCGTGGCCAGCCGCATGCCGAACAGGTCCACCGACAGGTCGCGTCGGGTGGGGCTCACCATCATCCGCGGCACCAGCCCCCACCCCTCGAACGCGGTGACGTTCGCGCGCTGGGTGTACTCGTCGCCGGCACCGCCCGCCACGTACGAGCGCACCGACGGCGACATCGCCGCCTGGGCCTGTGCTTCGAGGTCCGTGTAGGTCATCGGCAGGCCGGGCAGCACTCCGCGCAGCCCGTCGAGGTAGATCTCGTACTGGTAGTCGGCGTAGGTCATGATCCGGCTCCCCGGTGCTTCGCTGTTTCCGGTACGGCCCGTCGGTACGGGCTTCGAGCCCTACAGTGGAAGAACAGTCCCACCGACCCGACCGAACGCAGGATTCTCGCCAGACACATGCCCCGGATGCAGGAATCGGCGACGCCGCTCAGCGAGGACGACCTGACGCTCATCCACGCCCTCCAGCTCCGGCCCAGGGCGTCCTGGACCGAACTCGGCCGGGCCCTCGGGGTGGACCCGGTCACCGTGGCCCGCCGCTTCCACCGTCTCACCGAGCGCGGTACGGCCTGGGTGGGGCTCTCGCCCGGGCCACGCCTGCTCGACCGACTATGCCTGGCCTACGTCGAGATCGACTGCGCCCCGGGAGCCACCGCCCGGACGGTCGACGCGCTCGGCCGGCACGCGCACATGCTCACCATCGAACGTGCCGCCGCGGACCACGACATCCTCGCGACCGTCGCCACCGCCGACCTGCCCGCCCTGTCGCGTTACACCCTAGACCTGCTCCCGCGGATCCCGGGCGTCACCGCGGTGCACGCCAGGATCGTCACCCACATGTTCACCGAGGGCGGCCGCTGGCGTATCGCCGCCCTCGACCCCGGTCAGCGCACCCGGCTGACCGCACCGCCCACCGCCCGGCCTCCCCGCCGCGGACACCACGAGATCACTCCGTTCGACCGGGCCCTGCTGGGCCGCCTGGTGCACGACGGCCGCGCCTCCTACCAGAGCCTGGCCACCGGTCTGGGCGTGAGCCTCTCTACTGTCAGACGGCGCGTCGAGCAACTCGTCCGCCTCGATGTGCTGCGCTTCCGCTGCGACTTCGCCCGTCCCCTCGGCGGCTGGCCCGTCGCCGTCACCTTCTGGGCCAGGGTTCCGCCGACCGACCTTGCCGAGGTCGGGCACGCCCTCGTCCGCCGGCCCGAGACCCGTAACTGCGCCGCGATCAGCGGGCCTCGCAACCTCATCCTCCAGGCCAGCCTCCACTCCGTGGACGACGTCCTGCGCCTGGAGTCCCGACTGGCCGACGCCCACCCGAGCCTGGACATCACCGACCGCGTCATCACCCTGCGCCACGACAAGCTCCTCGGCCACCTCCTCGACCCCTACGGCCGCTCCACCGGAGTCGTCCCACCCGACGTCTGGGCCGAGCCACGGGCCTGAACTCCCCGCCGGTGAAGGCAGATCGGGCCCAGCCGCCGGTTGATCGCGTCGACGGCGCGTGCAAGGCTCGGGCCCCGTGATCGACGATGCCGCGAAGGAATACCTGCACAGTGATCTGCGCGAGGCACGGGAGGTGATGCTCTGGAAGCTCGACGGACTCGGCGAGTACGACGTGCGCCGCCCCCTGACCTCGACGGGGACCAACCTTCTCGGCCTGGTCAAGCACCTGTCGGTCTGGGAATCCCGGTACTTCGGCGAGGTCTTCGACCGGCCGTTCCCCGAGCCGCTGCCCCGATGGGACGACCTGGGGGCGCGCGGTACCGACCTGTGGGTGACCGAGCACGAGACGCGGGCGGAGATCATCGACCGTTACCGTCGCGTAGGGCGGCACGCGGACGCGACGATCAGCTCGCTTTCCCTCGACTCCCCGGGCCATGTGCCCTGGTGGCCGCGCCCCCGGGTGAAGCTGTTCAACATCCTGGTCCACATGCTCACCGAGACCAGCCGGCACGCCGGGCACGCCGACATCCTGCGCGAGCAACTGGACGGCTCGACCGGGACCGCGGCCCGGTCGGCGGCTCCGGGGCAGGACGCGGCCCACTGGGAAGCCCATCGCGCGAGGATCGAGCGAGCCGCCGAAGCAGCCGTCGCCGCGCCCGCTCAGCACGGAGACGGCCCGGCCCCGGGGCCCGCTCGCACCGCCCCGTGACGCCGGTCGGAACGAGGTCGCCGGGTGATCGTAGGGCGGCCGATGTCACTGACGGTACGTCACATCCCAGTGCCCGGGCCTCCATTGCGGCTGCCTGACCCCCCGGATAGATTCCCTACTCGCCAAGTCATTCGGGGCGAGTGCCGAGGTCCGGCCCTGAGTCGATCGGGCCGATTCCGGCGGCGGCGAGGAGGGGGAACGTGAGCGGACATCACGACGAAGGCCACACGGTGGCGGGTTGGACCGGTTGCGCCGTGGCGACCATAGGGACCACGGTCATCGGTGTCGGCATCTGCGGCTGGCGCCCGGGGATCTGGCTGGGACTGGCCCTCACGGTGGCGGCAGTGGTCGTCACATGGGTCCTCCACCTCGCCGGCTGGGGCAAGCCGCCCGGGGTGCGGCCGACCGACCAGCACCCCCTGGGCGTGCGGGACCGGTCCGTCCGGCAGGGTCACGCGGGCTGTGTCGCCTGCCGGCTCGCCGGGCGACGCCCGGCCTGGGCCCCCGCGAAGGCGGTACCCGTGCCCGCCCCCGAGACGGCGGGTGCCGGGGCGGACACGCCGGCCTGAGTGTCCGAAGAGCACCTACGCCAGGCCCGGACCGCCACTGCACGCAGCGACCGCCCCGGGCCTGACCTCGCCCGCGCCCGCACCTGGCCCGTACTCGTACCTCGCTCGCGCCGCTGCCCGCACCGTATCGGGCCCGCCCCCGCGCCCGCACCTCACTCGAGCGCGTACGTCGCCTCAGCCCGTACCCCGCGCGCGCACGCACCGCCTGCGCCCCCCGCCGCGCCGGCTCACGTGCGGCGCGCGGCCCGGCCGCGCGGCGCGGCTACTCGCCCGCCACGGCGTCCAGTGCCGGCGCGATGACCGCGAAGCACCCGCCGGTCAGTGCGGCGGGGTCCTCCGTGCCGTCGCTCTCGCTCCACCGTTGCAGCACCGTGTGGAAAGCGGTCAGCGCCATCCCGGCGGCCATGCGCGGGTACAGCTCCGTCGCCGGGTCAAGGCCGAGGCGTCCGGCCAGCACCGCCGCCAGCTCCTCGCGCCACTGGGCCTGGCGTTCGAGGAAACGGGCGAGCAGGGCGGGGGTGCCGAGGATCAACTGCACGACGCGCAGGGTTCGTTCGGTCTGGCCGGCGCAGGCGTCGATGGACCGCCACACCGTGTGCCGCAGGGCGGTGGACGGCGGTTCCGGCGCCGGACGGCTCGCCAGCTCCTCCCGCATCGCCTCGCCCAGCCCGGTCAGGAACTGGACGACCACGTCCTCCTTGGAGGCGAAGTACCGGAAGAACGTCCGCTTGGACACCCCCGCGGCGGCGGCGATCTCGTCCACCGTGACCGCGTCGAACCCGCCGCGCGCCAGCAGCCCCAGCGCTGCCTGGGTCAACTCGTCGGCGACGAGCTGCCGCTTGCGCTGGGCGAGGGTTCCTGCGGGGCGGGACGTCATGCGCCCATCGTATCCGCCGTGCCCTGTCTGACTCTCGATGTCATACTTGACACTCGATGACACGTCGGGCACGGTGAGCCGTATGACACGTCAGAAGAGCTGGACCGCCGAACGGATTCCGGACCAGAAGGGGCGGGTGTTCGTCGTCACGGGCGCGAACAGCGGCCTCGGTCTGGCGACCACCCGGGCACTCGCACGCAAGGGCGCCCAGGTGATCCTCGCCGTCCGTGACGAGGCCAAGGGGCGGCGAGCGGTCGCGCAAGTGACGGCCGGCGGAGCCGGGGCCCGGCTGGAGGTGCGGCGGCTGGACCTGTCCGACCCGGACTCCGTCCGCGCGTTCGCCGACCGGCTGCGCGCCGACGGCGTGCGCCCCGACGTGCTCGTCAACAACGCCGGTGTGATGGCGCCGCCCAGGACGCTCACCGCGCAGGGCCAGGAAGTCCAGTTCGCCGCCAACCACCTCGGCCACTTCGCCGTCACCGGCCTGCTGCTCGACCTGCTGGCCCGGGGCGACGACCCCCGCGTGGTCACGGTGACCTCCACCAACCACCGCCAGGGCAGGATCTTCTTCGACGATCCGACCGGTGAGCGCTCGTACGCGCCGATGGCGTACTACAACCAGTCCAAGCTCGCCAACGCCGTGTTCGGCCGGGAGCTGCACCGGCGGCTCCGCGCGGCCGGCAGCCCGGTCCGCAGCGTGCTCGCCCACCCCGGTTACACGGCCACCCACCTGCAGACGGCCGCCCCCGTCGGCATGGTGAAGTTCCTCTTCGGCCGCCTGCTGCTGCCGCTCGCCCAGACCCCGGACCAGGGCGCCCTGCCTCAGCTGTACGCGGCCACCGCCGAGGACGTGCGCGGCGGTGAGCTGTACGGGCCGGACGGCATGGCCGAACTGCGCGGCGCGCCGAGGCGAGTCGAGCTGGCCCCGCGGGCCGCCGACCCGGCGACCGCCGCCCGGCTGTGGGAGCTGTCGGAGCGACTGACCGGCGTGCGCTACGCGCTCCCGGCCGCGGCCTGACCCGCGACCGCGGTGCCCCTACCCGCCAGGGCTGAGTACGACAACTCATGCGCGCCACGGCGCGCCCTGGCAGGCTCCGCGCCATGACGAGTGACAGAGGGGCGCAGACCGCCCTGCATCTCCTCCTGGTCTGGGCGCTCATGACGGGCGCGATGCCGGTACTCGGCTTCGCTCTGATGGTGACGGCCTGGAGCGACGGGAACGGGGCGCTGGTGCCGGTCCTGGCCTTGGGCGTGCCGTTGGCGGTGGTCCTGCTGTCCGTGGCGGGTGCACCGGTGCGGACCGTGGCACCGCTGTGCGCCTCCGCGCCGAGGCGGCTCGGCTGGGCGACCCTGGTCTTCGTCCTCGGCACACTCGGTGTCCTGGCGGGTCTGGCCGTCTACGACGACGGCGTCTACCTCGGGAGCGCGTCCACCCGGGTCGCGCTGACGGGAGCACCGTACGCGGTGGCCGCCGCGTTCTTCGTGCCGGACCGATGGGTCCGGCTGGGGGCGGCGGCCGCCCTCGCCGCCGCGGTGGCCTACGGAGGCTTCATCGGACCGGAGCAGGCGCGGCAGCGCCGGCACACGGCGGAGGTCGCGCGGTACCGCGAACACCAGGAACTCCTGTACACGATCGACACGCCCCCCGGTATGCGCGTGGCCCGCGCCCAGGCCGGCCCCGCATCCTTCACCGTCGAGTACCACTCCACCCGCTTCGACGGCTACGTGGCCCTCGGTGTCCGCAAGCCGCTCACCCCGCGCCCCTCATGCCCCACGCCCCCGGAGAAGGACGTGACCTGCGCGGTGGACAGGCGCGGCGACATGCGCGTGGTCCAGGCATTCCCCGGCGGCGGCCACCACATCACCCTCACCCGCCGGCACGGCGCCGTGGAGGCCGAGGTCACCAGCAAGACCCTGGACGAACCGGCCCTGCGCCACCTCCTGGACACGCTGCACCCGCTCTCCGACGCGGAACTGGAGAGCCTGATGGGGGAGAAGGTGATCGCCCGGGCGATCGGTCAGACGGCCTTGACCATACCGCCGTCGATGACGTAGTCGGCGCCGGTGATGTTGCCGGCGACGCCGGAGAGCAGGAACAGGATCAAGGCCGCCACCTCGTCGGGTTCGGTGATCCGGCCGGTGGTGATGCCGAAGGCCTCCGGGACCCGCTGAGGGAAGGCCGCGTGCTCCGCGCCGGCTCCGGCCGCCACCTTGGCGCCGAAACCGTCGGGGTCGTCCCAGACGGAAGTGCGGGTCACTCCGGGGGAGACGGTGTTCACCCGCACGCCCTGGGGCCCGAACTCCTCGGCCAGCGACTTGCCCAGTGCGTTGAGGGCCGCCTTGGCCGCGCTGTAGGCGGCCGGGCCGGTGGCGGGCATCCGGGCGGAGACGGACGAGACGTTGACGATCGCTCCGCGGCGCTCGATCAGGCTGGGCAGGGCCGCGCGGCTGACACGGACCGCGCTGAGCAGATTGAGGTCGAGGACGCGGGACCACCGCGTGTCATCGGTGTCGAGGAAGCCGACGGGCTCCACGTCGTCCCCGGCACCGACGTTGTTCACCAGCAGGTCGATGCCGCCCAACTCGGCGAAGGCGCTGTCCATGAGGGTGGCGACGCCGTCGGCCGTGCTCAGGTCGGCCGACACCGCGTGCGCACCGGTCTCCTTCAGTTCGGGCGTGAGGGTGCGGGCCGCGCCGACGACGCGGACGCCCTCGGCCGTCAGGGCCCGGACGGTGGCGAGCCCGATGCCCCGGCCGGCACCGGTGACGACGGCCGTCTTGGAAGAGAGGTCGAGATGCATGACACTCCAGTTCTTGAACTGTAGGTACAAAATGTGGGCAGCGGACGCCCCGGGAGGAGCGAGCGCCATGGCTCGGTTCAGAGGGAGTCGACGGTCGCGTCGATCACCCGGACGAGCCGGTCGGAGCCTTCGGCGATGCGCGCCATGAGGCGCAAGCCCATGGCCGTGTTCAGCAGCAGACTGCCCAGCGCGACGGGATCCCGGCCGGGGCTGATCTCTCCGGTGCGCTGCCCTTCCTCGATCAGCGCCCGGAAGGCGTCCTCCGTGCGGTCGAACATGCGCCGGACGAGTTCCGCCGCCGTCTCGTCCGTGCGCGCCAGTTCCGCCGCCACGTTCACGGCCAGGCAGCCCCGGCGGTCCGGGGCGGCGAGGTCCAGTTCGGCGAGGAACTCCAGCGCCTTGCGCAGCCGCGCCTTGACCGGGCCGGGCTCCTCGAGCATCTCCAGGAGGATGACGGCCTGGCTGTCGCGGTAGCGGCGGAGCGCCTGCTCGAACAGGGCGTGCTTGCTGCCGAAGGCGTTGTAGAGACTGCCCTTGCCGATGCCGAGCGCGTCGACGAGGTCCTGCGGGGTGGTTCCGGCATACCCCTTCCGCCAGAACACCTCCATGGCCTGCTCGACGGCCGTGTCCGGATCGAACTGCTTGGGCCTTCCCATGATCAGTACGCTAACACGATTTTTGAGCCGCAGGTCAAAAAAGTCGGCCGGGCGAGGAAACGGGACGGCGGCCGTCACGTCATCCGCGTGCTCGTCTCCAGCAAGGACGCCGTGAACGGATGCTCCGGCGAGGTGAGGACGCGCCGGGCGGGGCCCTCCTCCACGACCTCCCCGCCGTCCAGTACGGCGATACGGGTCGCCAGGGCGGCGGCCGTGCCGAGGTCGTGGGTGATCAGGACCAGCGACAGGCCCCGCCGGTCGCGCAGCAGGCCGGCGAGCGTGTCGAGGATGCCCCGGCGGGTCACCGTATCGAGCCCGGAGGTGATCTCGTCGCAGATCAGCACGCGGGGCCGGGCGAGCAGGGCCCGGGTGAGGGCGGCCCGCTGGAGCTCGCCACCGGACAACTGCGCGGGCCGGCGCCGCACCTGCCGCTCGGTGAGCCCGAGACCGGTGACGGTGGACACCGCCTCGGCCAGGGCGTCCGCCTCCGCCGCCCCCCGTAACCGCACCGCCGTGCGCGCCACCTGCGCCAGGACCGGGCGGTGCTCGTCGAAGGCGGCCCTGGCGTCCTGGAAGACGTACTGGACGGCGGCCAGTTGGGCGCGCGTACGGTCCCGCAGGCTGCGCGGGAGCGGCGCGCCGTCGAGGAGCAGCTCCCCGTCGTGGCCCCGGTGCAGGCCCGCCAGACAGCGCGCCAGGGTGGTCTTTCCGCTGCCCGAGCGGCCGACCACGGCCAGGCACTCGCCGGCGCGGAGGGTGAGTGCGGAGGTGCGCAGCACCGTGGTCCGGCCGTGCCGGGCGGTCAGACCGCCGACCCGCAGCACCTCCCGACCGGCGCCCGGAAGCCCGGTCCGGTCCGCCGGGCCGTGTACCGCCGGCAGCTCCGCCGGGCCGTCCGTCGCCGGCGGCTCGGCCGTCCGGAGGCGCCGCGGCGCCGGCCACAGGCGGTCCACCGGACCGGACTCCACCACCCGGCCGTCGCGCAGGACGAGGACTTCGTCGGCCAGTGCCCGTACGACGTCCAGGTCGTGGCTGAGCAGGACGACGGCGATGCCCTGGCGGGCGACGGCCGCGAACCGGTCCACGATGCGCTGCTTCGTCAGCGCGTCCTGGCCGGTGGTCGGCTCGTCGGCCACCACCAACCGGGCCCCGAGCAGCAGTGCCTGGGCCAGGACGACGCGCTGCTGCTGGCCGCCCGACAGCTGATGGGGGTAGCGCCGCAGCACCGCCTCCGGGTCCGGGAGCTGGGCCAGCGACAGGGCCCGCAGGACGCGCTGGTGCGCGGCGGCCCGGCGCTCCCGCCGGGGCAGTGCGCGTACCCGCGTACGGGCGATGTCCCGCAGCAGCGCGCCGACGCGGCGCGCCGGGTTGAGGGCGGTGCCCGGGTGCTGGGGCACGTAGCCGGCCGGCCCGCCGGGGAGGCGTACCTCACCGGTGACGCGGGCACCGGCCGGGTACTCGCCCAGCAGCGCCAGGCCCGTGGTCGTCTTGCCGCTTCCGGAGGCGCCCACCAGGGCGGTGACCTTCCCGGCCGTGACCCGCAGGCTCACTCCGTCGACGAGCGCCCGGCCGTCGACCTCGACGCGCAGGTCCCTGATCTCGGCGACCGCGTTCATGTGCGTCTCCTCTTCCCGAGCGCGGCGTCGGCGAGCAGGTTGCCGCCCATGGTGAGGGCGACGATCAGCAGGGCGGGCACCACCACGGCCCAGGGCTGGACGAACAGCCCGGTGCGGTTGCGGTCCACCATCACCGCCCAGTCGGCCGCGTCCGGTGCGACGCCCACGCCGAGGAACGCGGCGGTGGCCACGAGGTAGAGCACCCCGGTGAACCGTACGCCGGCGTCGGCGACGAGCGTCCGTGCCACCGACCTGCCGACATGACCGACGGCCGTGCGCCACCAGGTCTCGCCCTGCATGCGCAGCGCCTCGACCGCGGGACGCGATGCCACCTCCGCGGCGGCGGCCCGTACGATCCGGGCGGCGTCCGGGATGTCGACCACGGCCACCAGCAGCGCAAGACCCACCGCCCCCGGGGTGACGACGGAGGCGACGAGCAGGATCATCAGCAGCGACGGCACGGCGAGCAGCACGTCCAGGGGCCGCATCAGCACCTCTTCCAGCCAGGCGCGGTGAGTGAGCGCAGCGGCCAGCCCGAGGGGCAGGGCGACCAGGTACGCCAGCGCGGTCGCCGCGAGCGCGACGAGCACCACGGACCGGCCGCCGAGCAGCACCTGGCGCCACACGTCCCGGCCGACGAAGTCGGTGCCCAGCCAGTGCCCGCCCCCGAGGGTGAAGGACGCGGCACGCGGCCCCGGATCGCCCGCGAACAGCGGCCCGAGCAAGGCCAGGAGCAGCGGTACGGCGACGACGAGTCCCCCGGCGACGAACCGCGCTCTCATGCCGCCACCTCCGCACGCGGTGCGAAGCGGCGGACGACCAGGTCGGCGCCCAGGTTCAGCACGACGGCCGTCACGCCGAACACGACGGCCAGGCCCTGCACCACCGGGACGTCGCGTTCGGCGACGGCGTTCATCAGGACGGTGCCGAGCCCGGGGATCACGTACAGCGCCTCCACGACGATGACCCCGCACAGCAGCCAGTCGACGGTCCGGGCCAGCTGCTGGGCGGCCGGTGCGATCGCGTTCGGCAGGGCGTGCCCGTACCGGAGACGAGCGCCCGTAACGCCGTGACGCCGGGCCTGGGCGACGTACGGCGAGGCGAGCGCGTCGATCATCCCGGCCCGCACCAGGCGGGCCAGCGAGCACACCGGGCGGGACAGCAGCACCAGCACGGGCAGCACCAGGGCCGACGGGTGGGCCAGGAGGTCGGTGCCGTAGCCGACGGCGGTGGGTGGCAGCCAGCCCAGGCGCAGCGCGAACACCGTGGTCAGCAGCACACCGAAGGCGAACTCCGGCACCGCGTACACGCCCAGCGTCACCGAGCTGACCAACCGGTCCGTGAACCGCCCCTCGTGGCGGGCCGCGAGCACGCCCAGACCGACACCGGCCGGCACCAGCAGCACCAGCGTGAGGGAGGCGAGCAGCAGCGTCGGACCGAAACCGCCGGTGAGGTAGGTGCTGACGGGCCGCCCCGAGGCCAGCGACGTGCCGAAGTCGCCGTGTAGCAGCCCGCCCGCCCACTCCAGCAGCCGTTCGTGAGCGGGCCGGTCGAGGTCAAGGGCCTTCCGGACGGCCGCGATCCGCTCCGGGTCCGGCTGGTCGCCGGCGAGGGCCACGGCGGCGTCGCCCGGCAGCGCCTCGGTGAGCGCGAAGACCAGCAGCACGACGGCCGCCGTCTGCGCGGCGCCGAGCAGCAGCCGCCGGGCGGTCCAGGAGGCGAGTCCGGTCACGCGAGCCACACCTTGTCGAACCGCGCCCAGTCGAGGGAGTTGGCGGGCGCCCCGGCCGCGACACCCCGGACGGCG
Organism: Streptomyces achromogenes subsp. achromogenes; assembly: GCF_000720835.1. Lineage (GTDB taxonomy): Bacteria > Actinomycetota > Actinomycetes > Streptomycetales > Streptomycetaceae > Streptomyces > Streptomyces achromogenes. The sequence continues at coordinate 28,620 of NZ_JODT01000049.1, forward strand.
CGGGCGGTGCCGATGATCCAGTCGGCGAACCCCCACACCAGGAAGCCGCCCTCGGCGTACAGGCGGCGCTGCATGCGCGCGTAGACGGCGGCCCGCTCCCGCTTGTCCCTGGTGGACTGGGCCTGCCGGTACAGGGCGTCGAAGTCCTTGTGGTGCCACTTGGTGGCGTTCGTGGTGGAACCGGTCAGCAGCCGCTGGGAGATGTGCGCCTCGATGGGCATGGCGCCGGAGCGGTAGGAGCAGAGGGTGCCGGAGTCGAGGATGTCCCTCCAGTAGCTGTCCTTGCCGCCGGTCCTGATCTCCACGGTGACACCGGCCTTGGCGGCCTGGTCCCGGAAGATCGAGGCGGCCTCGGTGAACCCGGCGGCGACCGGCGAGGTGTCCAGGGTGACCTTCAGCCTCTCCGCGCCGGCCTGCCTCAGCAGCGCCTTGGCCCGGTCGAGGTCCTGCTCGCGCTGCGGGAGGTCCGCGGCGTAGTACTCGTAGCCCTTGCCGAACAGGTCGTTGCCGATCTCGCCGGTGCCGGACAGGGCGCCGTCGACCAGTTCCCTGCGGTCGGCCATCAGGAAGAACGCCTCGCGCACCCGCCTGTCGTCGAACGGCGGACGGTCGGTCTTCATCGCGAAGGACTGCATGACGCTGTTGCGCAGCCGCACGACCTGGACGTGTCCCTTGCCCTCGTGGGCGCGGGCGGTCGCCGGGTTCAGTTCGTGGGCGTACTCGACCTGGCCGCCCAGCAGGGCGTTGATCCGCGCCGACTCCTCGTTGGCGACGACGAACTCCACCTCGTCCAGGTACGGGGCGCCGTCCCAGTAGTCCTCGTTGCGCCGGAAGACGGCCGACCTGCCGGGCGCGAAGGAGACGAAGCGGAACGGGCCGCTGCCGACCGGCCGGCCGTCGAAGTCCTGCGCGCCCCGCGGCACGATGTACGCGCCGAACGCGGCCAGCACGTTGGGGAACTCGGCGGTCGGCCGCTTCAGGACGAACTCGACGGTACGCGGGTCCAGGGCCCGGCTCGCGGCGAGGTCGATGGGCTCCAGGGACGCCTTGGCGCGGAACGCCCCGCCGGGGTCGGCGATGCGGCGGTAGCTGTACAGGACGTCCTCGGCGGTGACGGGTCTGCCGTCGTGGAAGACGGCCTCGCGCAGGGTGACCTTCCAGCGGTCCAGGCCCGCGCCGGGTTCCCACGCGGCGGCCAGGCGCGGCCGGGCGGACAGGTCGGCGCCGTAGTCGGCGAGCTTGTCGAAGAGGGCCTTGGCACGGGCGGCGTCGGCGAACAGGTTGGCGAGGTGTGGGTCGAGGGTCTCGGACGCGCCGCCGCCGGCGAACGCGGCCCGCAGCCGTCCGCCGCGCCTGGGCTTGCCGTCGCCCTCACCGGCCGCGCCGGCGGGGCCCGAACCGGCGCATCCGGTGACGGTGAGCGCGCCGAGACCGGTCACGCCCCCGGCCGCGGCGAGGAAGCCCCGGCGTCGCAGACCGGGGGAGCGGGAGTCGTAGAGAGGTATCCGGGGTGAGTTCATGGCATGTCCTTGGTGAGCCGTGCGAGCGGTTGTCGGCGTGGGGACTTCAAGGGACTCAGCGGCGGTGTGCCAGGCGGGCGACGAGGTGCAGCCGGTCGGCGTCGGCCGTCTCGCCGGGCGGATCGCCCTCGCGCCACACGGGTTCGGTGCGCGGGCCCGGCCCGTCGTGCAGGGCGAGCACCTCGAAACCGTGGGCGGCGAGGAGCCCGCGCAGCTCCTGCGGGAGGAGCAGCCGCCACGCGGAGCGCTGCTCCACGGGCGGGGGGCCGTCGTCGGTGGTCCACACACGGGTGCGGCGCAGCAGCTGCGCGGTGCGGTCGACGTACAGCCGGGTGGTGGAGCGGTAGGTGACCCCCTGCCACACGAAGCCGTCGACGGCCGGGGCGTCGAGCAGTTCCGTACGGCCGAGGAAGAACGCGCCGTTGCGCATCTCCGCGACGAGCAGCCCGCCGGGGACCAGCGCGTGGCGGCACGCGGTCAGGAAGCCGTCGAGCTGGTCGTTGGTGTGGCAGTACAGCAGGGCGCTGTCCAGGCACACCACCGCGTCGAAGGCGCCCTCCCCGAGGTCGAAGCCGCGCAGGTCGGCCCGGACGTAGACGGGCCCGGGACGGTGTGCGCGGGCGTACTCCAGCATGGCCTCGGACAGATCGGCGCCCGTGACCGTACGGCCGCACGCGTGCAGGTGGGCGGCGTCCCGGCCGGTGCCACAGCCCAGGTCCAGCACGCGCGGGCCGGGAGCCGCGTACCGCCGCAGGCAGTCCTCGGCCCAGCGCCCGGCGAGCCGCCCGGGATCGGGGAAACGCGCCTCGTACAGCGCCGGGTTGTCGGTGAGCAGGTTCCTGGAGAGCGGGTCGTCCACGGGTGTCTCCTCACACGGGCGCCGGTACGGGCGCGGCGACGGCGGGCAGGACGCGGCGGCGGTGCAGCCAGGCCACGCCGGCGGCGGAGGCGAGCCCTGAGGCCAGACAGCACGCCCAGGGCAGCCAGGGCGCGCCCGCCCGGCCGGCGGTGTCCATGGCCCAGCCGACGACGGTGTTGCCGACGGCGGCGGCGACGCCCGACACCCCGTAGAACAGGCCGAAATACGTACCGGTCAGCTCCGCGCGGCCGAAGCCGGGGATCAGCTCCATCACGAACGGCTGGGCCGTCATCGCGCCCAGCTGGAGCAGCAGGGCGCCGGCCAGCACGGGCACGGCGCGCAGCACCGCGTCCGCGGGACCGACGGGAGCCGTCCCGTACCCCGTCACCGCCATCGGCGGTACGAAGGACAGCGCCATCAGCACGAGCCCGGCGCCGATCCAGCGCGCCCTGGCGCCCCGCGTCTTCAGCGCGTGCGTGACCCGCAGCTGGAGCCCGAGGCCGGCGAGGGTGCCGACGAGGAACACCAGCCCCGCCGCCCCGTCCCAGCCGGTCGCCCGCCGCGCCCCGTCGGGCAGCAGCAGGTAGAGCTGGTTCTCCATGGTGAACATGCCGGCCATCGCCAGGGCGAACAGCAGGAAACGGCGGTTGCCGGCCACCTCCCGCCAGTCCCCGAGAAAGCCGCCGCGGGCCGGCGCGACCTCGTGGGCCGGCAGGACGAGTGCCTGCGCGAGGGTGAGGACGGCGAAGATCCCGGCCGCCGTGAGCGCGCACACGCGGAAGTCGGCCAGCAGCAGCGCGCTGCCCAGCAGCGGCCCGATCAGCGCGCCGGCGGTCGCGAACACGTTGAACAGGGCGAACGCCTCCGCCCTGCGGTCGCCCGCCGCCAGCGCGAGATAAGCGCGCACCGCCGGGTTGAACAGCGCCCCGGCCAGCCCGCTGAGCACCGAGGCGGCGAGCAGCACCGGGAGCCCGTCGCCGAGCGCGAACAGCCCGAAGCCGACGGTACGCAGCGCGCACCCGGCGATGACGACCCCCCGTGCGCCCAGCCGGTCCGCGGCCGAGCCGCCGATCAGGAACAGGCCCTGCTGGCTGAGGTTGCGCACGCCGAGGACGATGCCGACGACCGCCGCCGACATCCCCAGGTCCTCGCCCAGGTGCACCGCCAGGTAGGGGACGAGCAGGTAGAAGCCGGTGTTGACGCCGAGCTGGTTGACGAGCAGCAGCCGGATCGCGAGCGGGAAGCGGCGTATCTCGTGCCACGTCCTCATGGCGCCGCCCCCTCGGTGCGACGGGTGCGGGGCCGCACTCCCAGGCCGGGTTCCCGGCCCGCCCGTACGGTGCCGTCGTGGCCGCCGATGCCGGTCCAGGGGTCGTCGGCGAGGAGCAGGTGCCCGTCGAGGTCGGCCCAGCGGGCGCGGTCGGCGAGGTGCACGGCCGGGGCGATGCCCAGGGTGCTGGCGGTCAGACAGCCGAGCATCAGCTCGGTGCCGCTGCCCTCGATCAGCTCGGCGATCCGCAGCGCCGCGTGCACGCCGCCGCACTTGGCGAGCTTGACGTTGATGCCCTGCACCCGCCCCGCGAGACGGCGGGCGTCCTCGACGCCGACCGCGTCCTCGTCGGCGATGACCGGCAGCGGCGACCGCTCGGCGAGCCGCGCGAGCGCCTCGGGGTCGCCCGGCACCAGGGGCTGCTCGACGGCCTCGACGCCCAGGTCCGCGAAGCGCGGCAGCAGGCGCTCGGCGGTGTCCGCGTCCCAGGCGCCGTTGGGGTCCAGCAGCAGCCGGGCGTGCGGAGCGGCGGTGCGTACGGCCCGTACGCGCTCCACGTCCTCGGCGGGGTCCCGGGCGCCGGCCTTGATCTTCAGGACGCGGAAGCCGTCCCGGACGAGGCGGGCGGCCTGCGCCTCGGCCCGGCCGGCCGGGATGACGCCGATGGTGCGGGCCGTCTCGGCGGCCGGAGCCGCCGGGGCTCCGAGGAGCTCGTGCACCGGGACGCCGGCGCGCTTGCCGACGAGGTCGAGCAGCGCGGACTCGACGGCCGCCACCACGGCGGGCGGAGCGTCGTGACGGTCGCCGTCGCGCAGGGCCTCCAGGGCACTCTCGGGTGCGGCGAAGCGGGCGAGCCACCGCGCCTCCACGTGCAGCAGCCGGGTCAGGGTCTCGGCGTCGAGACCGTAGTAGACGCTGGTGACGGCCTCACCGTGGCCGTGCCGCCCTTCGTGTGCGACGGTCAGCCAGACGGCCTCACGGTCCGCCATAGTGGAGCGGGATATGCGCAGCGGCTCGGTGAGACGCAGGTGGGCGGTGCGCTGACTGGCCTTCACAGGGGTTCTCTTCCGTAGGGGTGACGAGCAGGGGATCGCGGACGGTCCGGCACCGCGCCCAGCCGGTCGCCTCCACGGCCCCGGGGTGCGGGATCTCGACGGGGCGGGTGGCGGCGCGGGCCGGGTCGAGCCCGTGGGCGGCGGCGAAGTCGTCGTCGTACACGCTGCCGAGATAGCGGTGCGGCCCGTCGGGGAAGACGGTGGCGACCACCGCGCCGGGCTGCACCCGGGCGGCCCAGGCGGCGACGAGGGCCACGGCTCCGGTGCTCCAGCCCCCGCTGACGAAGTTTCCGGCGGCCAGCCGCCGGCAGGCGTCCGCGGCCTCGGCCGGGCCGACCCAGTGCACCTCGTCGAAGGCGTCGTAGGCGACGTTGCGCGGGTGGATGCTGCTGCCCAGGCCCCGCATGAGCCGGGGCCTGGCCGGCTGGCCGAAGATCGCGGAGCCGGTGGCGTCCACCCCGATCAGCCGCAGCCCCGGCCAGTGCCGTCGCAGCGGGCCGACGACGCCGGCGCTGTGGCCGCCGGTTCCGACGCTGCACACGAGGACGTCCAGGTGGTCGAGCTGGGTGGCCAGCTCGGCCGCCAGGGACGCGTAACCGGCGCTGTTGTCGGGGTTGCCGTACTGGTCGGGCCAGTACGCGCCGGGCAGCCGTGCCAGCAGTTCGCGCAGCCGGGCGAGCCGGGCGGCCTGCCAGCCGCCCTCGGCGGCCGGGCGGTCCACCAGCTCCAGCCGGACGCCGTAGGAGCGCAGCAACCGCCGCATCGACGGCTCCAGTTCGATGTCGCCGACCAGCACGATGGGATGGCCGAGGGCCTGCCCGGCGAAGGCCAGGCCGACGCCGAGGGTTCCCGAGGTGGACTCCACCACCGGTGCGCCCGGCCGGAGTTCACCGCGCTCCCGGGCGCCGAGCAGCATCGAGACGGCCGCGCGGGCCTTCATGCCGCCGACGCCGAGCGCTTCCAGCTTCGCCCAGAAGCCGGGGTGCGGACACGGCAGGTCGACGGTGATGCGGGCGAGCGGCGTACGGCCGAGCAGGCCGAGCAGTTCGCGGTTGCCCGCCGGGCTGAGGACGGCCGTGGTCACAGGGCGGCTCCGTAACGGTGGACGGTGCCGGGGCCGCCGTCCAGCCAGAAGAAGGGGTAGGGCTCCGCGCACACCGCGCTGACCCCGGCGCCGATGAGGCGCGGCAGGACGGCGCTGCCGGTCTGGGCGAACATCACCAGCTCCTTGCCGTGCCGCAGGGCGTGCTCCCGCAGCGGCTCGAAGCTGCCGTTGCCGAGCGTCATGCCGGAGGCGAGGATCGCGTCGCAGCGCTCCAGTTCCGCCTGCGCGTCGGTCCGCACCGGTTCGCCCCACTCGGTCGTGCCGCCCTTGAGGTCGCACGGGACGTACCCCAGCCCGCGCCGGCGCAGCGCCTCCAGCAGCGAGTTGACGACGCCGACCACGAGCACCGTGCTCCCGGGCGGGGCGCCGAGCAGCTCCACGACCGCGCGGGCCCGGGCCCGCGACTTCCGCAGCGACGTGCCCGCCGGCAACGGGCAGGGCCGCGCGCCGTTGGCGGGGACGTGCGGCCGGACGTGCATCAGGTACGCGTCGAGGGCGGCCACGCGCACCGGCGGCAGCTCGTGGCCGAGGAGCCGGGCGACGTCGGCTCCGACACAGTCCTCGACGGCCCCGTCCGGCAGCGTGCCGGGCTCGACCGCGCACGAGCCGACGGCTTCGGCCAGGCGCAGGCTCAGCACCTCGTTGCGGTACCCACCGGCGCGCCCGTCGTGGCGTACCGCCTGCCGGGTGGTGAACGCCACGGTGATGCGCTGGGTACACGGGTCCGGTCCGAGGCGGCCGTCGAGAACGCGCCGGACGAGATCGTCGTACGAGGACGCCGTGGGCCGTATGCCGGCGAGGGCGGTCATCGGGTCACCACCCGGGGGCGCAGCCCGGCGAGCAGGGTCTCGACGCGGTCGCGTGCGCCGGGCCCGTCGGCGTCACCGGCCATGATGTGGCCGAGGTACTCGTTGTTGCTGGCCGCCGCCCGCACCGCGGTACCGGGCCCGGGGAGCCGGACTTCCAGCACACCGGCCGCGGCGCGCACCTCGTCGGCGCCGTCGACCGCCGCCAGCACGCCGTCGCCGTCCGGCACGAGGAAGGCGATGGCGGCGCTGGTGAGGCCGGTGTCCGCGCGCCGCAGGTCCGGTGCGCGGCCGAGGGCCACCGCGACACCGGCGGCGGCCAGGTCGATGCCGGTCACATGGCGTACCAGCTCGGTGATGCGGTTGCCGGCCGGGCGCGGATTCACCTCCACCAGGCGTGGCCCGCCGGGCGTCAGCTTGATCTCGGTGTGTGCCACGCACGCGTCGAGTCCGAGTGCCTTCAGCGCGTGCAGCGCCGTCCGTTCGGCCGCCTCGGTGTCGGCGGGCGAGAGCGTGGCGGGGAACATGTGCCCGGTCTCGATGAAGGCGGGAGCGCCGCCGACACTCTTGTCGGTGACGCCCACGACGTGCGTGGTACCGCCGTGGGTCACGGTCTCGACGCTGACCTCGGGCCCTTCGAGGAGCTCTTCGAGGAGGACGACGGGGGAGCGGCGCTGTCCGCGGGCGTTGACGGGGAAGCCGGCCAGCGCGCGGTAGGCGTGGGCCAGGGCGGGTTCGTCGTCCACGCGCCGTACGAACATCCCGGCGCACAGGTCCACCGGCTTGAGCACCAGCGGGTAGCCGAGGTCCCGGGCCGCGGCGGCGGTCTCGGCCCAGTCGCCGCAGACCGCGAAGCGGGGGCCGGGGACACCGGCCTCGGCCAGGATCCGGCGGGTGGCGTCCTTGCGGCACGCGTTCTCCACCGCCTCGGGGGCGGGGCCGGGCAGCCCGAGCCGCCCGGCGATCCGCGCGGCGGTCGGGAGGTAGTAGTCGCAGGAGGTGATCACCCCGTCGAACCCCAGGCTTTCGTGGGCCCGTTGGACGAAGGGCAGCAGTGCCTCGACGTCGTTCGTGTCGGTGGTCAGCACATTGCGGGCGGCGAGCAAGGGGTGTGCGGTGCCCTCGGGGGCGGAGCGCAGGTAGTGGTGGAGGTCGCGGGTGAGGAAGGTGAACTCGTGCCCCTCCTCGCGGATCGCCCGTGGCAGCAGTCTGCTCATCGATCCGACCCAGCTCTCGACCATCAGCAGATGAGCCACGGCATCCCCTTTTCACGGCGTGGACGAAGGACTGCTGGCACGCCGACGGCGTGTCGCCCATGCGTCGGCTTGACCGAGGGGGACCTTATCGATATTCGTTTTCATTGTCATCTGATGCGGCGTCGGTTCTCCGCATGCGAGACTCGCGCCCCCGCCCCTGGCACCTCCCGCACCCCAGGAGACCGAGATGAGCCGCCCCCCGTACCCGCCGTACGTCATCCGTCCCGCCACGGCGGCCGACGTGGAAGGCGCACGGCGGCTGATGCTGGACACCTTCTACCGGGACTTCGGCTACGGCTACGTCCCCGAGTGGCATCGCGACGTCGTCGACATCGGGGCCACGTACCTGGACCACCCCCGGCACATCCTGCTCGTCGCCCGCCACGGTGACGAGGTGGTGGCCACGACCGGCGTGCGGTCGGCGGGGCCGGCCCATCCGCCGCACCCCCGCCGGCTCGCCGAGCGCTATCCGCCGGGCAGCACCGCCCAACTCGTCCGCGTCTACGTACGCCCCGGACACCGCCGTCGGGGGCTGGCGCGGAGGCTGGTGCGGCAGGCGTGCGGCTTCGTCGCCGGGACCCCCGGTTACGACAGGGTCTATCTCCACACCAACGTCGACGTGGAGGGCGCGGAGGCCTTCTGGCGCGGCATCGCGCAGGAGGTGTTCGACGCGCGCACCACGGGCGAGCACGGTCCGGGCGTCGGCACCGCGCACTTCGAGATCCCCCTGCGCGGCAACCCCTGGCTAGGAAACGGGAATCATTTTCATCTAGAGTAGGCCGAGTCCCGTTTCCGACCTGGAGTTCCCATGGCTGTCCCGAAGCGCAAGATGTCCCGCAGCAACACGCGTCAGCGCCGCGCCCGGTGGAAGGCGAACGCGCCCCGGCTCGTGCCGGTCACGGTCGACGGCGTGTCGTACCTGGTGCCGCGGCGGCTGGCCAAGGCGTACGAGCGCGGCCTGCTGCGTCCGGAGGGGTGACGTACCTCTGCTCGGCGGCGCGAGGGCGGCGGCCATGGCCGCCGCCCTCAGGTGCCGGTGCGGTCGGGCCGTCACCGCACGATGCGCCACCGGTTGTCGGCCGTGCCGTCGTCCGGGGCCTGCACCGCGAAGGCGCCCATCGCGGAGGAGTTGTTCTCGATACCGAGCAGTTTCCCGCTGTGCGCGTTGCGGATCTTGAAGGTGCCGTCACCCTGGTCGATCAGGGTCCACCGGTGGTCGGCGGTGCCGTTGTCCGACCACTGGAGCACGGCGGCGCCGTCGGCCGTGGACATGTCCCGTACGCCGAGCACCTTGCCGCTGTGCGCGTTGCGGAAGCGGACGGCGTCACCGTCGGGGACCATCTCCCAGTCGTGGTCGGCGGTGCCCGAGTCGCTCCACTGCAGGGCGCGGCCGCCGTCGGCGGTGGACATGTCCTGGATGCCCAGCACCAGGCCGCCGGCCGCGTTGGCGAGCCGGACGGTCGCCGCACCCCCGGTGTTCCAGTAGACGGTGTAGTTGTGGCCGTGCGCGTCGTGGAACGGGCCCAGGGCGACGGGGGAGCCGTTCGCCGTGGCGGTGAAGGCGAGCGCGGTGGAACTGGTCCGCCTGATCGAGGAGACGTCCAGGGCGGGGAGCGAGCCGAGCGCGGTGTCACCGTAGTCGCCGGCCAGGACGACCGGCCCGTAAGTGACCGTGGCGACGGCGGGGTTGTCGTTGGCCGGCCGCAGGACGGTGCGCATCGGCAGGCGGACGGTCACGGTGTCGCCGGAAGTCCAGGCGCGGGTCAGGGCCGCGTAGCTGCCGGGGGCCGTGGCGATGTCCTGGACGACGCCGTTGACGCTGACGGTGGCCCCGGCGGTCCAGCCGGGGATGCGGACGCGCATCGTCCAGGTCCCGCCGGCGTTGCCGGTGACACGCAGGGTGGTGGTGTCGCTCGCCGGGTACGACGTGGTCTGGGTGACGGTGATGCCGCGCTGCGTCCAGGTGAGCACCGAGGGCACGAACAGGTTCACGGTCAGGGTGGTGCCGGCGTGGAAGTACACGGAGTCCATCAGCCGGGTGTGCATCTCCAGGCCCGTGCCCTGGCAGCACCAGAAGGTGGTGTAGTCGGTGCTCCAGGTGCCGCCGCCCCAGGCCGGCCCCACGCCCCGCCGGCCGCCGGGGTTGAGCGGGGTGAAGTAGGTGACGTGCCCGTGCGGATCGGCCGGGTTCTGCTGGCCGATCATCTGGTTCAGCCACGCCTGCTCGTAGAAGTCGAACAGCTCGGCCCGGTCCGGCGTCAGCGCGAACAGCTCCCGGGTCAGGGTGAGCATGTTGACGGTGTTGCAGCTCTCGCAGGTGTCCTGGCGCAGGTAGGCGGCGATGGCGTCCGGGGCGCGGAAGTGCTCCGCCTGGCTGTTGCCGCCGATGGCGTAGGTGTGGGCGTGGACGCAGAAGTTCCAGGCGTTGGTGGCGATGTCCCGGTAACGGGTGGCGCCCGTGGCCTTGTACGCGCGGACGGCCCCGATCCACTTGGGCACCTGGGTGTTGGCGTGCAGCCCGGCCAGCCGGTCCTGGCCCGCCGCCAGCGGGTCGAACACCGCGGCGTGGTCGAAGCGCTGGGCGACGGTCAGCCATCGCGCGTCGCCGGTCTGCTGGTACAGGTCGGTCAGCACGGCGTTCATACCGCCGAACTCCGTGCCCAGCATGGCCTGGAGCTGCGCGGTGCTCAGCCGGCCGGTACGCCGGTCGACCCAGCCCGCCAGGGCCAGCAGCACCTCACGGGCCTGCGTGCTGCCGATGTACCGCCACACGTCCAGCAGACCGGTCAGCGTCTTGTGGATGGTGTAGTACGGCACGTTCCCGTTGGACAGGGTGCGCGCCTCCAGGGCGGTGAAGTCGGACTCGGGATAGCCGGAGAGGTACCCCGCGCCGAACCCGGCGGCGCCGTTGTTGGCCTGGCACTTGGCCAGCTCCGCGACCATGTACAGGGCCTTGTCCCGGCAGACGGTGTCCCCGGTCACCGCGTACGACTGTGCCCACGCGGTGAGGAAATGCCCCTGGACGTGGCTGCGGAAGGGGAAGTCGGGAGCCTCCCAGCCGCCGGTCGCGGCGGCTCCGTTGGTGGACAGACGGTGGTTGGCGCGGAAGTTGTACAGCAGCCGGTCGACGTCGACGAACCGCAGGTAGCTCTGGGTCCGGTTCTGGTTGTCCAGCCATCTGCTCGCGGTCAGCCTGACCTGGCCGAGGTCGAAGGGGAGGGCCTGGGCCCCGATGTCGGGCCGGGCGGGGGGTACGACCGCGTGGGCGGCGGAGCCGCCGAGGACGGGGCCCACGGCGGATGCCGCGGCGGTGACCCCGGCGAGCTGGAGGAGACGTCGTCTGCTGACGGAGGAGGACATGGACACACCCTTTCGGTGAGAGCCCGTGCTGGTGGGGGACGCGCGGCGCGCACCTCCGGCATCCGATATATCGAACATTGTTCGCGAAATCGTCGAGAACATAGTTGGGCGACCGACGGGCCGTCAATGTCCTCGACGTCCGCGATCGGCCGCCGGGAGTTCATCCCGTGAAGGGGCGTACGCCGGGCCGCTCGACCGCTTCGGTGCGCCCCGTGCGCCGCGCGCCCGAAGGCGTGTTTCCCGCCGGGCGGACCCCTTCGTCGTGCCACTGTGGCGTCGCCGAAAGGGCACCGGTGGTGTGCCGGACCGGGCATGCCGCCGCGCAGGGAGGGAGCGTGGGACGTGGAACTGCGGAAGGCCGGGCGGGTGGGCGTCGCGGGGACGGACGACGACGCCTATCGAGAAGCCTTGGACATGTTCCTCTCCAGGACGGACGAGAAGGTCACCACCCACGCGTACCTGCGCCGGGTGGTGGACCGGCTGCCCGCCCGGCGGACGTTCCTGGACATCGGCGCCGCCCAGGGCACGACAACGCGGTATCTCGCCCCGTACTTCGAGCGCGTCGTGTGCGTCGAGCCGAGCGCGCCCATGCGGCGCGCGCTGGCGCGGGCGTGCCCGCGGGCGGAGGTGGTGGCCGAACCGGTCGGCGAGGCCCGGGTGGACGCGCGGGCCGATCTGGCCCTGCTGTCCCACGTGCTGTACTACATCCCCCGTACGCAGTGGGCGGCGACGACGGCACGCGTCATGGAGTGGGTGGCGCCGGGCGGCGTCCTGGTCGTGCTGCTGCAGGATCCCGACAACGCCTGCATGCGCATGGTGCGTCACTTCACCGGCCGCCGTTTCGACGTGCGGGAACTCGTCGGTGAACTCGCCACCCTCCCACCCGGACTGGTCGGCCGCACCGAACTGGACGCCGTACCCGCCCGCTACCACGGCCGCGACCTGGAGGAGACCCTCAGGGTCGCCGACTTCCTCCTCGGCGTCCCCGGCGCCCCGCCCCCGGCCCGTGAGGCGGTCGAGGCGTACGTACGGCGGCACTTCGGCAACGAGGACGGTACCTACACCATCCGCCACGACCAGCACGTACTGCGCATCGAACGCCCGGCATCCTGAGCACGCGGCGGCGACTTGGGTTCGTCCGATGGGCTACGGTGTCGGGCATGAATACCGGGACGGCATCGCGCCACGCACGGACGGGTGACCCGGTGCCGCCCTGAGCGCCGTGCGGGCCGGTGAGGGCCCCCTGTTCGGCCAAGGGTCTCGCGCCGCCGCGCGCGCCCCGCCCCCCTGTCGTGTTGATCGCGGGTCCGACACATCAACCACGACAGGAGAGTTCATGCCCACCAAGACGCTGCTGATCCCGACCGCCGACGGCCTGGCCGACGCCTTCGCCGCCTTCCCCGACCACGGCGAGCGGCACCCGGCGGTGCTGATGTACCCGGACGGCTTCGGCATCCGGCCCGCCCTGCGGGAGCTGGCCCGGGAGCTGGCCGGGCACGGGTACTACGTGCTGGTCCCCAACGTCTTCTACCGGCACGGCCCGGCACCGGTGATCGGACTTCCCGAGCACATCGGAGAAGCGGACCGGCCCGAGATCTTCGCCCGGCTGATGCCTCTGATCGAGGCGCACACCACCGAACACGCCCGGCGCGACGCCGAGTCCTACCTGGAATTCCTCACCACCCGGCCGGAGACCGGCACCGGACCGGTCGCGGTGACCGGTTACTGCATAGGCGGCCTCCTGGCGGTGCGCACCGCCGCGGCCCACCCCGGTCACGTGGCCGCCGTCGCCGCGTTCCACGCCCCGGTGGGCGCCGACGGCCCCGGCCTCCTGTCCAGGCTCACCGGCCAGGCCCACTTCGGCCACGCCGAAGGAGACTTGACCCCCGAGGCCCTCGGCGAACTCAACGAGGCCCTGGATGCCGCGGGGGTCGGCTACACCTCCGAGATCTACCCCGGCACCGTCCACGGCTTCACCATGCCCGACACCGACGCCTTCAGCCCCGCCGGACTGCGCCGCCACTGGGACCGCCTGCTCCCCCTGCTGGACCGGGCACTGTCCGACCGGTGAGCCGGATCAGCCGGTGGTGTCCTCGAACGTGGGGGTGACGGCCCGTACGAGCCGGTCGGCGTACTCCCGTTCGGCGTCGCGGAAGCGGGGGTACTCGGTGACGAAGTGCTCCCACTCCACGAAGCCGACCGCCTCCGTCACGTCCTCCAGCAGGACCTTCTCGCGGTACGGGTACGGCCACTCGCCCGAGAGCCGGAACACCTCGTGCAGCAGCTCGTAGCGGAGCGGATGCCGTTCGGCCAGCAGCACGGCGTCGTACAGGTCCTTGCCTTGGGCGTGCACATCGTTGATCAGCCACATCAGCTTCCAGGCCAGGGACAGCTCCGGCGTGGCCGCCTGTACGACCGTGCCGCCCGGCAGTTCGGCCGGCGCGGGTTCCTCCGGCAGCCGCTCGTTGAAGACGAAGTCCAGCTGGACGTGGCCGCCGGGCAGCCCGGGCGCGCCCCACGGCAGCACCATCCGGCGGCCCGGTACCCGGTCGTAGGTCCAGATGTCCTCGACCACCGCACCCCGCGCCGAGATCCCGATCCCGTGCCCGCGCGCGGCGGCCACGTCCTGTGCGGCCGCCGCGATCCCGCGCAGCATCCGCTCCGTGCGGCCGTCGTCGACCCGCCAGGTGTGCGGGACGACGACGAAGTCGAGGTCACCCGGCTCGCGGGCGGACTCCGGGAACCACACCGACATCAGCACGCTGCCCCGCAGTACCAGCGCCTCCCCCCACTGCGACGCGGCGATGGCGTCCAGCACGAGGCGCAGGGCCCGGCGCCGGGCCGCCCGCCACCGTGCGTCCCGCGCCGGGTCGCCGAACCGAGGGTCGGTCGCGCGGTAGGCGTTCCGGTGGTGCTTCAGCGACGGGTCGAAGACGGGACGCTGGACCACGTCGTCCCCGGGCACCCACCGCAACGTCCTCGGCAGGTCCGCGGCCTTGCGCGTGGCCTCGTCCAGCGGCTCCCGGGGCAGCTCGGTGTGCCACCGGCCGAACCGTTCCCACGACGTCCCGCTCATGTCCGTACCCCCACAGGCTCCTGGATCCAACCGTCGTCCACGGACAGGTCGCTGTCGTACAGCACGAACTCCCGCTCCACGTCCAGCACGACGCACCCGCCCAGGTCCGTCAGCAACCGCTCCAGCGCCCGTCCCGCGCCGTCCGCGCCCACACCGCGGCACCGCTGCGTCACGAACCGCTCGTGCCGTGCGCCGGCCCGCACCCGACGGGCGTTCCACGACAGATGGGCGCCGTGCGGCACGACCCGGGCGGCGAGAGCGTCCAGGTCGGTGTCCGCGCCGAGCAGCAGCTTCACGTGGTGTTCGAAGTAGCGCTCGTCGTCCGCGCCGAGCAGCACCGGTACCTCCGGAGCCCAGGGCACGGACTCGGTCTTCACGCGTACCGGCTCGAAGCCGTCCGTCCGCAGCCTCGCGACGACGCCCCGCACCCGCGCGGACTGCTCGGCGTACGACGCGGAACCGGACAGGGTGAGCATGGGCTGCTCGCGCATCCGGCCGCGCGCCAGCACGATGTGGGTGAGCTTCAGACCGGCCACGGCCGCCCACCGGCGCAGCCGCGCCCATGCGGCGGGGCCGGCGCAGCGGACGGTGACATGTGATTCGTACAGGCAAGCGGACACCCGGGGATCGTGCCAGATCAGGGCCGTTCCGGGCATCCACGTTTCCCCGGACGGCCATGGGCCGGGCACGGTGTTCACGCCAGGCGAGGGCGCCGAAAATCCTTAGCGCCCGCTCGTCTCGCCGTATACGGTCTCGACCGTGTTCCCGCTGTGGGGAGGCCGAGAGCTGCGCGCGGCCGTCCGTCAGCTCCCGCGCTGAGAGTAGGTTTGGTCGATGGCATGTCGTATCGGTGAGCTGGTGCTGGGTTGCCGCGAGCCCGAGGTGCTGGCCCGGTTCTGGTGCGAGGTCCTGGACTTCGTGGTGCTCGGCCGCGAAGACGACGGCAGTATCGAGATCGGGCCGCGTGAAGGGTTCGGCGGTGCGCAGCCGACGCTCTTCCTCAGCCGCAGGGACGAGCCGGAGCCGGGCAAGTCCCGGCTGCACATCGACGTCAACGCCACCGACCGCGACCAGGAAGCCGAACTCGAACGGCTCCTGAGGCTCGGGGCGCGCCGGGCCGACATCGGCCAGACCGGCGAGGAGTCCTGGCACGTCCTGGCCGACCCCGAAGGCAATGAGTTCTGCCTGCTCAAGGCTCGCATCAAGCCGCTGTGACGGTGCCGCGCCCCGGCCGTCCCACGAAGCCGCAGGGCGGTAGAGCCGCGGGGCGAGCGTCAGGCCGCGACCTGCGCCGGGACCGGTACGAGCCGGTAGGCGTCCTCATGGGTGACGACACGGCCGACGGTGGGCGGTGCGAAGTGGGTGCCCAGGAGAAGCGTCCCGGTGCCGGCGAGCGCGCCGAGCAGTGAGCGGCGCGTCGCCTCGGACCGTTCGGGGTCGATGTCGACGCAGGCGCCGACGGCGGGATGGGCGAGCTGGACCGGGTGGTGGACGCAGTCGCCCGTGATCAGGGCCCGCTGTCCGCGGCTGGTCAGTTCGACGGCGAGATGACCGGGGGTGTGCCCGGGCGTGGGGATCAGGCGCAGGCCCGGGACGACGCGGACGCCCTCGGCGGGCACGTCGACGAGGTCGAGCAGCCCCGCCCGCTCCACCGGGATCACGGAGTCGCGGAACATCTGCCTGCGCGGCTCCTCCATGTCGTACCCGGCCCAGAACTCCCGCTCGGCGCGGGAGGTGAGGTGGCGGGCGTGGGGGAAGGTGGGAACCCACGCGCCGTTCACCTTCCGTGTGTTCCAGCCGACGTGGTCGGCGTGCAGGTGGGTGAGGATCACCAGGTCCACCGATTCCGGGGGGAATCCCGCGGCGGTGAGGCGCTCGAGGTAGTCGGTGTCCAGGTCGTGCCACGCGGGATTGGCCCGCTCCTTGCCGTTGCCGATGCCGGTGTCCACCAGGACGCGCCGCCCGCCGACGGTGAAGGCGAAGCTGTGGCTGTCGAGGCGCAGGACCCCCGCGTCGTCCGCGAAGTGCGGGCGCAGCCAGTCCTGCCCGGCGACGAGGTCCGGGGTGGCACCGGGCAGCAGCCACGGTCCGGTCGCGGGCGGCAGGGGGACCTCGTCGACGCGGTGGACGACGAGGTCGCCCACGGTCCAGGAGGGGACGGCGGTCGGGCCGGTGGGCGGGGGAGTGCTCATGATCCGTCGTTTTCCTCGGGGGGAGAGGGGTGGGGAACGGGGTGCGGGCGCGCGGTGGTCCGGCGCCGGGCCGGGGGGTAGACCGCACCGCTTAAAGCCAACTGTTTGCGTTAAGGGACAGTAGGCCCTAGAGTCCGGTTAACGCAAACATTTAGCTTTTGGTGGCGCTCCGCCGCTCCTGCCGTTGAACCCGCTCCGGACCGCCCCAGCCCACTCCAGCTCCGAGGGAGAACGCCCATGTCCTCCGCCGAACTCACCCCAGCGGAGGCGGCCCGCTGGGCCGCCCGCGCCGGGCTCCCACTGCCCGCCGACCGGCATGCCGTGGTGGCGGCCACCGCCGACCACATCCACTCCGTCGTCGCGGTCCTGCGGGAGCTGGACCTCGGGGACACCCCGCCCGCCCTCGCCTACCGCGCGGAACAGGAGACGCACGATGCAGCCGTATGAACTTCCGCTGAGCGCCGCGGCCGAAGCCATCCGGGCTCGGCAGTTGTCCCCCGTCGAGCTGGCGGACTCCGTCCTCCAGCGCGTCGAGCGGGTGGAGCCGCACCTCCGGGCGTACGTCGCCGTCACCGCCGAACACGCCCGCCGGGCCGCGCGCGAAGCCGAGGACGAGATCGCGGCAGGCCGCCACCGCGGTCCGCTGCACGGCATTCCGATGGCCCTGAAGGACCTGATCGACGTCGCCGGCGTGCCGACCTCCGCCAGCTCCCGGGTCAGAGACGGCCACAGGGCGCGGGCCGACAGCACGGTCGCCGCCCGGCTGTCGGCGGCCGGCGCGCTCCTGATCGGCAAGACCCACACCCACGAGTTCGCCTATGGTCTGACCACCCCGCAGACCGGCAACGCCTGGGACACCGGCCGGGTCGCCGGCGGCTCCAGCGGAGGATCCGCCGTGGCCGTCGCCGCGGGCACCGCCACCTTCGGCCTGGGCACCGACACCGGCGGGTCGATCCGGGTGCCCGCCGCGCTCAACGGAGTGGTCGGCCTGAAGCCGACCTACGGCCTCGTCCCCCGCCACGGCGTCACCTCGCTGTCCTGGTCACTGGACCACGTCGGCCCCCTCACCCGCACCGTCGAGGACGCCGCCCTGGTCCTCACCGCCCTCGCCGGACACGACCCCCGCGACCCCGCCTCCCTGACCACTCCCGCCACGGACTACCGGCCGACCGTAGGCACGGACCTCACGGGGCTGCGCGTCGGCGTGCCCCGCAACTACTACTTCGAGCACGTGGACGTGGAGGTGGAGGCCGCCGTCCGGTGCGCGATCGACCAGCTCGCGGCCCTCGGCGCACACCTGGTGGACGTCGAGATCCCCATGACCCGCTACATCCAGGCCACCCAGTGGGGCCTGATGGTGCCCGAGGCCACCGCCTACCACGAGCGCACCCTGCGCACGGTCCCCGAGCTGTACCAGGCCGACGTCCGCGTACTCCTCGAGGCCGGCGAACTGATGCCCGCGGGGGACTATCTGCGGGCCCAGCGCGCCCGCACCCTCATGCGGCGGGAGTGGGCGCGCATGCTGCGGGAGGTCGACCTGATCGCCGCCCCCGCCGTCCCGGCGACCGCGGTCAAAGCCGGCCAGGAGACGATCACCTGGGCCGACGGCACCGTGGAGAACGTCTCCGACGCCTACGTACGCCTGTCGTCCCCCGCCAACATCACCGGAGTGCCCGCCCTGACCGTACCGGTCGCCCTCGACGCGGCGGGCCTGCCGATCGGCATGCAACTGCTCGGGCGACCGCTCGCGGAGAGCGTGCTCCTGCGGGCCGGCCACGCCTACCAGCAGACCCGGCCGGCACCCACACTCGCACCGGCGGTCTGAGAACCGCCCGGCCCCGCCGGCCCTCCGCGCCCGGCCGGACCACCCCGGCCCGGCCGGGCGTGCTCAAGTCCCACGCGGAGGGGAGGCGGGCCGCCCGTACTAGACGCAATGAATGAGCTTTAAGCTGGGTTCCATGAGCAGGCAGATGGTGCGCCCCGGCGGGCGCAGCGCCCGGATCCAGGCGTCCGTGCACGCCGCCGTACGCGAACTCGCGGCGGAGCTGGGCCGGGACGCCCTGACGGTTCCGCTGGTCGCCCAGCGCGCGGGCGTGACGCCTTCGACGATCTACCGCCGCTGGGGGGATCTGCAGGAACTGCTGTCGGACGTCGCGGTGGAGCGTCTGCGGCCCGACACCGAGCCCGAGGACCACGGCACCCTGGCGTCCGACCTGACCGCCTGGGCCGAACAGTTCCTGGACGACATGACCGCCCCCGCCGGCCGCGCCTACATCCGTGACGCACTGCTCGGCGACCCGGACGGCGGCAACGCCGGCCGGTGCTCCGACTACGCCGCCGCGCAGATCGACGTCATCCTCGCCCGGGCCGCCGAACGCGGCGAGCACACCCCCGGGACCGAGACGGTCATGGACCACGTCGTGGCCCCCCTGATGTACCGCATCCTCTTCCGCCCTGACGGACTCGACGCCTCCTACGCCCGGCGACTCGTGGCAGGAACGCTCGCCCCCCACCACCGGTGACCGAGGCCGACCTGGGCGAGGACTACGCCCGCCGGCCGGTGCCCTCTCTGTTGCCCGGCGAACCCATCCGGATTATGAACAGCTCGCATGTCTCAGTCCCCCTTCTGTCTCAGCAACGCCCAGGTGAGACCCAAGAGTGATCCACTACGGAGCGCGCGGGTGAGTGTCTCAGCGACAGCCGCGAACCGTTGCACGTTCGTGACCCATGAGCCTGACCTCTGGATGCTTCTTGCAGGGTCCGCATCGAGTGGGCATCGCAGAGTCATTGACTGCTGTTCTTGTCGACCAAGGCCACTAAAGGGTGTTGCAGAAGGCCGTGATCAGGCAGGTCGGGACGGTGTTCGAGACTGTGCGGTCATGCGGTGAGGGCGAGGTTGTGCATGCGGGCAACGGCCTGGACGGCGTGGTGGAGGCCGTCGCCGCGTTGCCGGCAGTCGCGGAGGATCTTGTAGTTCTTCATGCGGGAGAAGGTGTGCTCGACGCGGGCCCGGATCTTGCGATGCTGCGCGTTGTCCTCTTCCTCGCCTTTCAGCAGCGGCCGTCCGGGGCGTTTGCGGTGCGGGACGATCAACCCGGTGTTGATGTAGGCATCGTCGCCGAGGACCGTCACACCCTCGCAGTGGGCGGCCAGTCCCGAGTCCCGCCAGGCTTTCGCGTCCGCCGTGGTGCCGGGCACCGGGCGGGCCGCGGCCACCACCAAGCGGGTCTCAGCGTCCACGATGACCTGCACGTTTGCCGAGAACCGGTAGTTGCGCGAAGACGCGCCGATCTTGCGGTCGCGGACCGGGACGAGCGTGCCGTCCACGATCCACAACCGGTCAGCGGCATCGGCACGCGCGCGGGCCGGCTCCACCGCCAACAGCGGACCGAGCCGCTGGATCACCCGGCACACCGTTGCCGGGGAGACGCCGAACAGCGGGGCAAGCTGCCGCATGGTGAGGTTCGTACGGTAGTACACGGCCACCAGCAGCACCCGCTCGGCCAGCGGCAGCCGCCACGGCCGACCCCACCCGCACCCCTCACCACCGCGTTCCCGGACCGCTTTCAACAGCCGGCCGAACTGATCGACCCGCAACCCGGTGAACGTCTCGACCCACACCCGCTCAGCCCTCAACACCCCACCCATACAAGGAAGATGCCCTGATCACGGCCTTCTGCAACACCCTTTAGTCTCGTGCGCTGTCGTGTTGAGCTGCATGTCCGTCTCCTGGTATCGCGCCGACGTGGTCACGACGGGGTTATGGATCAACCTAGGAGCTCGGGCCTGTGGATAACGGCCGTAGAGAATCACGTCCCGTGGCCACCGATAATGCGCGGCTGAATGAACGACTCGGGCCGCTTGTGACCTGAGCGTTCTCGCGGTGAGGACGGACCTCTCCGTGTAGCGTCAGGGTCAGCTGTCGTGGTTACGAAGTACCAGTCGCCCGTGCGCGATGCGCACGGGCGATTCCGCTGTTCACAGTCTCTGAGGACCAGGGCGATCACCTCTGGCTCCCGCACGGTGCGGGAGCCGACTTCGAGTCCCCTTGGAGGGCGCAATGGCCAGCCGGAACCGTCAAGTGGTTCAACTCGGAAAAGGGCTTCGGTTTCATCGAGCAGGACGGCGGCGGCCCCGACGTCTTCGCCCACTACTCCAACATCGCCAGCTCCGGTTGTCCAGGTACTCGTGTGAGTGCACCACCGAGTACGAAGTTATGTGCACCACTCGTTAGGCCACGTCGGTGTCCCGTTCGATGGCCTGAAGGCGGTTCT
>NZ_JODT01000050.1 GCF_000720835.1 Streptomyces achromogenes subsp. achromogenes
TATCAGATCTTTTCTCGATCCGATTTCCTCGGTGCTTTCCAGGTTCCCGCTCTCGCGTTTCCCTTTCCGGCGGTTCCGACTCTATCAGATCCTTTCGGCTCCGATTCCCGGTCGGCGGGGTTTGTCTCGGGGTTTTCGGCTTTCGCCGTCCGCCCTTTCGACATTCACTACGTTAGCCGATTCCCTCCCGGGTCTCATAATCGAGTCCCGCGGGTTCGAATTCGGGCGCGCGGGCGCGCTCGAAACGACCCCGTCGAAGGGGTTGAGCTAGGTAGTGGGTTGGCCGCTCCGGCTGCAGGCGATCGCCGTACCCGGTTCAGCGGCTCGGAATACGTTACGCACTTGGACCGGCTGCGTCAACCTCGGCGGCGCCTCGGTACATGGGCCCGGTAGGGGCTGACGGTGGGATCGTCCGCCACCCAGTAGCGCCACGGGTGGAGGTCGCCGTCGCCTCCCTCACCGGAGACGCCGGTGCGGGGGCCGCTGCGTACCTGGTCGGAGGGGACCGGCGTGCCGGTCAGTATCCGCAGCGGGGTCTCGTCCGGGGCACACGCGTCCGTGCCGTCCAGTGCCCGGTCGATCCCCAGGGCGGTGGCCAGCCGGGCGGGGCCCTTGGCCAGTTCCTTGTCGTTGCGGGCTGAAAGGCGTCGCCTACGGGCCAGCTCGGCGCCCTCCACCACCTCACCGGCGCGCAGCAGCACGGCGCTCGCCCGGCCCTCGGGTCCGCAGACCAGGTTCATGCAGTGCCACATGCCGTAGGTGAAGTAGACGTAGACGTGTCCGGGCGGGCCGAACATCACGGCGTTGCGGGCGGTGCGGCCGCGGTAGGCGTGGGAGCCGGGGTCGTTCTGGCCGTCGTAGGCCTCCACCTCGGTGAGGCGGAGTGCGATCGGGCCGTCGGGTGTGCTGCGGACCAGGACGCGGCCGAGGAGGTCCGGGGCGACTTCCAGGACCGGGCGGTCGAAGAAGGTGCGGGGCAGTGGCGTACGGTCCGGGGGCGCGATCATGCCGTCCGAGGGTAGTCCAGAGGGCGTACCGGCCCGGCGGAACCGGTCATGGGCGGATCGCGTTCGTACCGGTCGAGGATTCTTTCGTAAAGGGAGTGCCATGGCGTTCAAGAAGCTGCTCGCGAGCCTGGGGGCCGGCGGCGCGTCGGTCGAGACGGTGCTGACCGAGGTCAACGTGGTGCCGGGCGGTGTCGTCCAGGGTGAGGTGCGGATCCAGGGCGGTTCCGTGAACCAGGCCATCGAGGGGCTGTCCGTCGGTCTCCAGGCCAAGGTCGAGGTGGAGAGCGGCGACCAGGAGTACAAGCAGGACATCGAGTTCACGAAGGTGCGGCTCGGTGGTGCCTTCGAGCTCCAGGCGGGTGCCGTGCACGCGGTGCCGTTCGGGCTGGAGATCCCCTGGGAGACGCCGATCACCATGATCGACGGGCAGGCGCTGCACGGGATGAACATCGGTGTGACCACCGAGCTGGCGATCGCGCGGGCCGTGGACTCCGGCGACCTGGACCCGATCAACGTGCACCCGCTGCCGGCGCAGAAGGCCATCCTGGACGCCTTCGTCCAGCTGGGCTTCCGCTTCAAGAACGCGGACATGGAGCGCGGCCACATCCGGGGGACGCGGCAGCGGCTGCCGTTCTACCAGGAGATCGAGTTCTTCCCGCCGGCGCAGTACCGGGGCCTGAACCAGGTCGAGCTGAGCTTCGTGGCGGACGAGCACGCGATGGACGTCGTGCTGGAGATGGACAAGAAGCCGGGTCTGTTCAGCGAGGGCTCGGACACCTACCGGTCCTTCCAGGTGGGCCTGAACGACTGGCAGGGGACCGACTGGGCAGCTTACCTCAACCAGTGGCTGTCCGAGGTCGGCAGCAAGCGCAACTGGTTCTAGGCTCGAAGCTGCTGGTTCCAGATCTCGATCAGGAGGTACCGAGGTGACCGAGCTCAAGCGGCGGCCGCTCCCCCATGACTTCCATCCGCCCGTGCCGTCGTTCACGGTGACGAGCGAGGACGTCCGGGAGGGTGCCACGCTGGGAAGCGCCCAGGTGTACGCGGAGGGCAACACCTCGCCGCAGCTGCGCTGGGAGGGCTTTCCCCCGGAGACCAAGAGCTTCGCCGTGACGTGCTACGACCCGGACGCGCCGACCGGCAGCGGGTTCTGGCACTGGGTCCTGTTCGACATCCCGGCGTCGGTGACCGAGTTGCCGGCGGGTGCGGGCAGCGGCAAGTTCGAGGGGCTGCCCGAGGGGGCCGTGCACGCGCGGAACGACTACGGGTCGAAGGACTTCGGCGGTGCCGCTCCGCCGCCCGGGGACGGCCCGCACCGCTACGTCTTCACGGTGTACGCGGTGGACCAGGAGAAACTGGGGCCGGACGCGGACGCCTCGCCGGCCGTGGTCGGCTTCAATCTCCGGTTCCACACGCTGGCGCGCGCCCAGCTGATCGGTGAGTACGAGATCCCCGCGCAGGGCTGAGCGCCGTACCGCGATCCAGTTCAGCGTTCACTGAACGTTTGCCCGCCTCCGGTCTTGGAAGTGATCGGAGGCGGGCACTTTTTATTGCGTTGTCCATCTCGGCGTGCCCGTCCAGAGTTGATCCAAGCCCGCCGGGGGGTGGGCAGGCGCACACGGGAGGTGGGCTGGATGCGTGACACGTTGGTCCTGAACGCGAGTTTCGAGCCGCTGTCGACGGTGTCCCTGAACCGAGCCGTGGTCCTGGTGCTCCAGGACAAGGCCGTGGTCGAACAGGCCCACCCCGTACTGCGCATGCGCGGTGCGGATGTGGACATCCCCGCGCCCCGGGTGATCCGGCTGTGCCGGTATGTACGGGTGCCGTTCCGAAGACGAGCGCCGTGGTCTCGGCGGGGGGTGCTGGTGCGGGACCGGCACCGGTGCGCGTACTGCGGGCGCCGGGCGACGACCGTGGACCATGTGGTGCCGCGGGCGCAGGGCGGGCAGGACACGTGGCT
Source organism: Streptomyces achromogenes subsp. achromogenes (assembly GCF_000720835.1). Taxonomy (GTDB): domain Bacteria; phylum Actinomycetota; class Actinomycetes; order Streptomycetales; family Streptomycetaceae; genus Streptomyces; species Streptomyces achromogenes. The sequence goes on from NZ_JODT01000050.1 coordinate 2,968, forward strand.
GAACACGGTGGCCGCGTGCGCGGAGGACAACCACCGCAAGGCGAACCGGACTCCGGAGGAGGCCGGGATGACGCTGCTGCGGCAGCCGTTCGAACCGACGCCTGCCGACGCGATGCTGCTCTCGCTGGGGCAGGAGGAGATCGCCGCGCTTCCCGAGTGGCTCGCCAGGGACGCGGCCTAGGGCCTGTCTGACCATTCCCGTCTGCCGGGTTTCTCCGTGTGCGCGGCCGCGGGGCCTCGTGGCGGGCTCGCGCGGTTCCCGCGCCCCTGACGGGGCGCGGGGTGGACGGAGTTCAGTCGATCGGGGGCTTCTCCCGGCGTTCCGTGCCGCCATTGCCGCCGTTGCCGCCCCTGTTGCCCGAACCGCCGCCCAGGGAGCCGAAGTTGCCGACGGCTCCGGAAAGGCCCTTGAGGGCGTCGCCGATCTCGCTGGGGACGATCCAGAGCTTGTTGGCGTCGCCTTCGGCGATCTTCGGGAGCATCTGGAGGTACTGGTACGAGAGCAGCTTCTGGTCCGGGTCGCCGGCGTGGATGGCCTCGAAGACCGTGCGGACGGCCTGGGCCTCGCCCTCGGCGCGCAGGGCCGCGGCCTTGGCCTCACCCTCGGCGCGCAGGATCTGGGACTGCTTCTCGCCCTCCGCGCGCAGGATCTCCGACTGCCGGACACCTTCGGCCTGGAGGATCGCGGCGCGCTTGTCGCGGTCGGCGCGCATCTGCTTCTCCATCGAGTCCTGGATGGAGGTGGGCGGTTCGATGGCCTTCAGCTCCACGCGGTTGACGCGGATGCCCCACTTGCCGGTGGCCTCGTCCAGGACGCCGCGCAGGGCGGCGTTGATCTCCTCGCGGGAGGTCAGGGTCCGTTCGAGGTCCATGCCGCCGATGATGTTGCGCAGGGTGGTGACGGTGAGCTGCTCGATCGCCTGGATGTAGCTGGCGACCTCGTAGGTGGCGGCCCGGGCGTCGGTGACCTGGTAGTAGATGACCGTGTCGATGTTCACGACCAGGTTGTCCTGGGTGATCACCGGCTGCGGCGGGAATGGTACGACCTGTTCCCGCAGGTCGATGCGGTTGCGGATGGTGTCGATGAACGGGACGACGATGTTGAGGCCCGCGTTCAGCGTCCGTGTGTAACGGCCGAAGCGCTCGACGATGGCGGCGCTGGCCTGTGGGATGACTTGGATCGTCTTGATCAGGGCGATGAAGACCAACACCACCAGAATGATCAGGACGATGATGACCGGTTCCATCGTCGCTCCCCGTACCCTTCTCCGCCTCGGCGCCTTCGGCAGATCTCATGTCTGTTGAGGATCTTGCTGGTCGAGTCTGTCAGACCGTCGCGCAACTCGTGGGCCGTTCCCGGTGAGTTGTCCTCACAGGACGATCGCGGTGGCCCCTTCGATGTCCACGACGTCCACCTCCTGACCCACCTCGTAGGCCCGGCCGGTGTCGAGGGCGCGGGCCGACCAGACCTCTCCGGCGAGCTTGATCCGGCCGCCGGATCCGTCGACCCGTTCCAGGACGACGGCCTGTCTGCCCTTCAGCGCCTCGACGCCGGTGGCGAGTTGGGGCCGCTGGGTGCTGTGCCGGGCGGCGATGGGCCGGACGACGGCGATGAGGGCGACGGAGACGACGACGAACGCGAGGACCTGGATGACGGCGTCGAAACCGAGGGCGGAGACGACCGCCGCCGCGACGGCTCCCACCGCGAGCATGCCGAATTCCGGCATGGCGGTGACCACGAGCGGGATTCCGAGCGCCGCCGCGCCGACGAGCCACCACACCCATGCGTCGATGTTCACATGGTCATGGTAGGGCCGCGATCGGGCGGCGGACAGGGCGCGCAGGGGGGAGCGGCGGGGTCAGGACAGGGGCAGGCCCTGGGCGGTCCAGCGGTCGCCGACCTGCTCCACGACGAGCGGGAGGCCGAAGCAGAGGGAGAGGTTGCGGGAGGTCAGTTCCAGCTCGACGGGGCCGGCGGCGAGGACCTTGCCCTGGCGGATCATGAGGACGTGGGTGAAGCCGGGGGCGATCTCCTCCACGTGGTGCGTGACCATGATCATCGAGGGGGCGATGGGGTCGCGGGCCAGCCGGCCGAGGCGGCGCACCAGGTCCTCGCGTCCGCCGAGGTCGAGGCCGGCGGCGGGCTCGTCCAGCAGGAGCAGCTCGGGGTCGGTCATCAGGGCGCGGGCGATCAGGGTGCGCTTGCGCTCGCCCTCGGAGAGGGTGCCGAACTTCCGGTCCAGGTAGTCGCTCATGCCGAGGCGGTCGAGGAAGGCGCGGGCGCGCTGCTCGTCGACGTCCTCGTACTCCTCCTGCCAGCCGGCGGTCATGCCGTAGGCGGCCGTGAGGACGGTCTGCAGGACGGTCTGGCGCTTGGGGAGCTTGTCGGCCATGGCCATGCCGGCCATGCCGATGCGGGGGCGCAGTTCGAAGACGTCGGTGCCGGGCTTGCCGAGGGTCTCGCCGAGGATGGTGGCGGTGCCCGTGCTGGGGTAGAGGTAGCTGGAGGCGACGTTCAGGAGGGTGGTCTTGCCGGCGCCGTTGGGGCCGAGGATGACCCAGCGCTCGCCCTCCTTCACCGACCAGGAGACCTGGTCCACCAGAGCCCGGCCCTCGCGGACCACGGATACGTCCTGAAGCTCCAGAACATCGCTCATGAGCGCGTTGTCTCCCCTTGCAGTGTGGCCGGTCTCGGCTGTCGCGTACGCCTGTGACTGGGGTCTCGCGCCGGTGGGCGCAGCCCTTATGAAATCTACGCCACGAGTGCCCCGCTCCATTCCATCGGTCCGGTCCTTAGGGTGGGGGCATGCTCTCGGAACCGCGTTCAGGACGTCTCGCAGCTTGGGGTAATGCCCTTTTGGCCGGACTTGTCTCTCCGGACGACGCCGCTCTCGCCATCGTGGGCGAGGACGCGGTGCACCGGGTGGACGGGCTGCCCGGTGAAGGGGCACCGGTCGGGCTGACGCTCGCGCTGGGGCGGCTGCGCGCGCTGGGGGTGACCGGGCTGCGGGTGGCGCTGCCGGCGCCGGGGCATCCGCTGGGGCTGAGCGGTCCGCCGGAGTTCAACGCGCGGGCGCTGGACGCCGGGGAGGCGGTGGTCTGTCACGGCGCCGCGTTCGGGCTGGTGCCGGAGGCGTACGAGGCCGGGCCCGAGGGCGATGTGCACGCCGAGGTGGTCTGGCGGGTACTGCCGGTGCGCGAGGCGCCGCCGGCCGACGTGCCGTCGCTCGGTGAGGCCGAGCGCGAGCTGGCGGAGGCGCTGCGCGAGGCGACCGAGGTGCTGTCGAAGCTGGACGTCGCCGGGTCGGGGCCGGTGGCGGAGGCGGCGATCGACGCGTACCGGGCGCGGGCCGAGCGGGGCCGGGAGGTGCTGGCGCCGGGGTACCCGCCGCGCGCGGTGCGGGTGCTGGAGCTGGCGCAGCGGGTGGGGCTGCTGGTGTCGCTGGCGTACGGCAACGGGCACGGGGCCGCGGTCAGCTCCGCCGAGATGCGGGCGCGGTCCGAGGCCCTCAGGCCGGTGGAGCGAACGGCGCGACGGGCGCAGGTGGCGGCGTACAACGCGTATGTGGAGGAGCGGGAGCGCGGGGGGCGGTGAGCGGGCGGGTGGACGGGGCTCGGTGACCGGTCGCGGGGCGCGACTGGGGAGGAGCGGGGCGCTGGACGCGGTGACCGGTCGCCGGAGCGCGGCTACGGGGGAACGGGGGCGCCGGACGCCGTCACCGCCCGCGGGGCGAGGTCGCGGGTCTCGGCGGTGGTGACCCGTGCGGGGCCGGCCGGTGAGCTGGTCGCCCGGCGGGGCGGCCGGCGCCGGCAGGGCGCGCCGGTGAGCTGGTCGCCCGGCGGGCCGGCCGGCGCCGGCGGGGCGCGGCAAGGCCTCCCGGCGGGGCCGGGAGGCCTGGGGTCGCTGTCCGGTGTCGGGTCAGCTGTTGACGCCGAGGTTGCCGAAGGCCGGGTTCAGTACGCCGATGACGTTCACGCTGTTGCCGACCGCGTTCACCGGGACGTGCACCGGCACCTGGATGACGTTGCCCGAGACGACGCCCGGGGACCCCACGGCCCCGCCCGCGGCGCCGCTGTCGGCGGAGGCGAGCCCCGCGCCGGCGGCCACCAGGCCACCCGCCACCATCGTCACGGCCGCTGCCTTCTTCAGGTTCTTCACTGTCTACCCCTCCTGGGTGCTCCACCGCGGCGATCACCGCGGCACGCACTGGAGAACGGCGGGGATCACCGGAGGATGCGCCGTCCGGGTGACATTCCCACGACGGTATGAATCTCAGTCCGGTTAGTGACGCTCCGTGTTGCCCTGGTGCGGACCGGTCGGGGCGGGTCAGCCGGCCACGCCGTGGCGTACGGCCCACAGCGCGGCCTGGGTGCGGTCGGCGAGGTCGAGCTTCATCAGGATGTTGGAGACGTGCGTCTTGACCGTCTTCTCGGACAGGACGAGGACGCGGGCTATCTCCCGGTTGGAGCGGCCGTCCGCGATCAGGCCGAGCACCTCGCGCTCCCGTTCGGTGAGCGATCCTCCCCGGCCCTGTCCGCCGCCCGCCTCCTCCCGGGCGAGCAGGGCGTCGGCGACCTCCGGCTGGAGCAGGACGTGCCCGGCGTGCACGGAGCGGATGGCGCCGGCGAGGGCGTCGGGGTCCACGTCCTTGTAGACGTACCCGGCGGCGCCCGCGCGCAGGGCCGGGACGACCGTGCGCTGCTCGGTGAAGCTCGTGACGATCAGCACGCGCGCGGGGTTGCCGAGTTCGCGCAGTCTGCGCAGCGCGTCGATGCCGTCCATGCCCGGCATCTTGATGTCCATGAGGACGACGTCGGGCCGCAGCTCCTCGGCGCGGGCGACTCCCCCGGCGCCGTCGGCGGCCTCGCCGACGACCTCTATGTCGTCCTGCACCTCCAGGAAGGTGCGCAGGCCCCGGCGGACCACCTGGTGGTCGTCGACCAGCAGCACCTTGATCGGTTCACCCACCGGGGACCTCCATCTCGATCGTGGTGCCCTTGCCGGGCGCCGATTCCACGGTCAGCGAGCCGCCGACCCCGCCGGCCCGGTCCCGCATGGAGACCAGGCCGAGGTGGCGTCCGGCGCGGCGGACCGCCGTGGGGTCGAAGCCGCTGCCGTCGTCGGTGACGCGCAGGACGGCGCCGCAGCCGCGCCGCCGCACGCTCACGTCCACGTGTTCCGCGCCGGAGTGCCGCAGGGCGTTGTGCAGGGCCTCCTGGGCGACCCGGAGCATGGCCTCCTCCTGGGCCGCGGGCAGGGCGCGCAGGCCGGCGCCGGTGAAGGTGACGCGGGCGGTGTGGGCGCGGTCGAGGACCTGTATCTGGGTGCGCAGGGTGGCGACCAGGCCGTCCTCCTCCAGCGCGGCGGGCCGCAGCTCCACGACGGCGGCGCGCAGCTCGTCGGCGGCCTCGGCGGCGAGCGAGGCGACCTGGTGCAGTTCGCCCTTGGCGCGGGCGGGGTCGCGGTCGACGAGCGCCGCCGCGGCCTGGGCGGTCAGGCGCAGCGAGAACAGCTTCTGGCTGACCGCGTCGTGCAGTTCGTGGGCGAGCCGGGAGCGTTCCTCGGCGATGGTCAGTTCGCGGCTGCGCTCGTAGAGCCGGGCGTTGGTGAGGGCGATGGCGGCGTGCTGGGCGAGGATGGAGAGCAGTTCCTCGTCGTCCTGGGTGAAGCCGCAGCCTCCCTCCGGCTTGGCGCAGCGCTTGTTGGCGAGGAAGAGCGCCCCGATGACCTCCTCGCCGTCCCTGATCGGCAGGCCCAGGAAGTCGGCCAGGTCGGGGTGGGCGTCCGGCCAGCCCTCGAAGCGGGGGTCCTTGCGCACGTCGGCGAGGCGCTCCGCCTTCGCCTCGTGCAGCATCGCGGCGAGGATGCCGTGCTGACGCGGGAGCGGGCCGATGGCACGCCACTGCTCCTCGCTGACGCCGTCGACGACGAACTGGGCGAAGCCGCCGTGGTCGTCGGGGACGCCGAGGGCGGCGTACTGCGCGTCGAGCAGTTCGCGGGCGGAGGCGACGATCGTCTTGAGGACGTCGCGCACCTCCAGATGCCTGCTCATGGCCAGCAGCGCGGAGCTCACCGCGGCGAGGCCGGACCGGGGGCCTTGACTCATGTCCTCACGGTACCGGCGGGGTCCGACAGCGCGGATCGGGCCGGTGACGGCGGGACCTGGTCCGCTGGTCCTAGGGCGGGTGGCCGAGCCCGGGTCGCCGGTGGTGGACAGGTGCGTACCTACGTGACGTACGCGCGCGCGAGGCGGGGGCTATGCCTCGCGGACGAGGCCGGCGGGGGCCGTCTCCTACCCAGGGAGGAGGAGCCTCACGCTGGGCGTCGCGGTGACGACTTGCCGTGAGGGCGGCCGGTAATGCATGTGAGCCCGCGCATAGGGCCTGCATCACGTACGAAAGCGCATAGGAGATGGGCCCGCCCGCATGAACGGGATCGACGGTCCCGTCTGTCCTATTTTGCCCTTCCCTGATCCACTATCTCGCATCGTATGTCGCACCTTTGCCTGGGCATTTCGCGCCCGCTAAGAATTGCCTCGTCGCTCAGCGCCGCGGGTTTCCACCGCGGCGTTCGTGCGGGAGGAGCCGATTCCCCCGGCGGACGCAGGAGCGACCTCCGCGCTATCGAAGAGGTCCATCAGCCATGCCCGAGAACATGCTCAATCGTGCTCATAGTCGTCCGCTGACCACGCGGCGCAGGATCGCCGCCGTCGCGGGTGTCGCCGCGTTCGGCACCGCCGCCGTCGCCCTCTCGGCCACCGTCGGTCACGACGGCACCGTCACCACGGGCTCCCCCGCCACGACCGCGCAGGTCTCCTCCGTCACGGCGGCGAAGGACGTCAAGGGCACCGACATCCGCCGGCTGACCGCCGACAGCGTCAAGCTGGACGCCCTCGCGGCGCGGAAGAAGGCCGCCGACGCCACGGCCGCCGCCAAGACGGCCAAGGCCGCCGAGCAGAAGCGGGCCGCCGTCCGCAAGGCCGCGCGGCAGCACTCCGCCGTGCAGGCCGCCACCCGCTCCACCGAGCGTCTGGACATCCAGCCGGTCGCCGCCAAGACGTACACCAACAACCTCGACGGCTGGATCCGGCAGGCCCTGTCCATCATGCGGGCCAAGGGCATCCCGGGCAGCTACAGCGGCCTGCACCGCAACATCATGCGGGAGTCCTCCGGCAACCCCCTCGCCATCAACAACTGGGACGTCAACGCCGTCAACGGCATCCCGTCGAAGGGCCTGCTCCAGGTCATCCCGCCGACCTTCAGCGCCTACCACGTCGCCGGCACGTCCTGGAACATCTACGACCCGGTCGCCAACATCACCGCCGCCGCCAACTACGCGGCCCACCGGTACGGCTCGATCGACAACGTCAACAGCGCGTACTGAGGTCTGGCGCGGGACCTCAGCGACGTGACGCCGAAGGGCGGCACCCCGATCACGGGGCGCCGCCCTTCGGCGTTACGCGTGTGCGCACGGGGCGCGGTTACTTGCGCATGACCTCCGGCTCGTGGCGGCGCAGGAAGCGGGAGACGAAGAAGCCGCAGACCGCGCCGAGCGCGAGCAGCGCGACCATGTCCAGGCCCCAGGCCGAGGCGGCGTGGTCCCACAGCGGGTCGGTGCTGCCCGGGTCGTCGGTGTTCGGGGCGATGTTGTTGAAGTCCAGCGTGGTGCCGGCCGCGGCCACCGCCCAGCGGGACGGCATCAGGTACGAGAACTCGTTCACGCCGGGCGTGCCGTGCAGCGTGAACAGGCAGCCGGTGAAGACGACCTGGACGATCGCGAACATCACCAGCAGCGGCATGGTCTTCTCGGCGGTCTTCACCAGCGAGGAGATCACCAGGCCGACCATCATCGAGGTGAAGCCCAGCGCCATGATCGGCAGGCACAGCTCGACCAGCGTGGAGCCGCCGAGCACCAAGCCCTTGCCGGGGATCTCGCGGCTGGTGAAGCCGATGACGCCGACCAGCAGCCCCTGGAACATGGTGACGGCGCCGAGCACGACCACCTTGGACATCAGGTACGCCGAGCGGGACAGGCCGGTCGCGCGCTCCCGCTCGTAGATCACCCGCTCCTTGATCAGCTCACGGACCGAGTTCGCGGCGCCCGCGAAGCACGCGCCGACGGCGAGGATCAGCAGGACGGTGGTGGCGGTGCCGTTCGGGACGGGCAGGTGGGTCTTGGGGTTGACCGGGTTCGGCAGCAGTCCGCGGTCGGGCTGGATCAGCAGGCTGACCGCGCCGATGACCGCCGGCAGCAGCACCGTCAGCGCCAGGAAGCCCTTGTCGGAGGCGATGACCGAGACATAGCGGCGGACCAGGGTCATCAGCTGCGAGCCCCAGCTCTGCGGCTTGGGCGGCCTCAGCGCCTGCGGCGCGGGCATGGGGGCGGTCTGCGGGGCGATGGCGTCGATCTCCGCCGCGTACATCTGGTAGTGCTGCGAGCCCTTCCAGCGGCCCGCCCAGTCGTAGTCGCGGTAGTTCTCGAAGGCGGAGAAGACGTCGGCCCAGCTGTCGTAGCCGAAGAAGTTCAGCGCCTCCTCGGGCGGGCCGAAGTAGGCGACCGCGCCGCCCGGGGCCATCACCAGGAGCTTGTCGCACAGCGCCAGCTCGGCCACCGAGTGGGTGACGACGAGGACCGTACGGCCGTCGTCGGCGAGGCCGCGCAGCAGCTGCATGACGTCGCGGTCCATGCCCGGGTCGAGGCCGGAGGTCGGCTCGTCCAGGAAGATCAGCGACGGCTTGGTGAGCAGCTCCAGGGCGACCGAGACGCGCTTGCGCTGGCCGCCGGAGAGCGAGGTGACCTTCTTGTCCTTGTGGATGTCGAGCTTCAGCTCGCGCAGCACCTCGTCGATGCGGGCGTCGCGCTCCTTCGCCGTGGTGTCGGCGGGGAAGCGCAGCTTGGCCGCGTACTTCAGGGCCTTCTTCACGGTCAGCTCGCGGTGCAGGATGTCGTCCTGCGGCACCAGGCCGATGCGCTGGCGCAGCTCGGCGAACTGCTTGTACAGGTTCCGGTTGTCGTACAGCACCTCGCCCTGGTTGGCGGGCCGGTAGCCGGTGAGCGCCTTGAGCAGGGTGGACTTGCCGGAGCCGGACGGGCCGATCACGGCGATCAGCGACTTCTCGGGGACGCCGAAGGAGACGTCCTTGAGGATCTGCTTGCCGCCGTCGACCGTGACGGTCAGGTGACGGGCCGAGAAGGAGACCTCACCGGTGTCGACGAACTCTTCGAGGCGGTCGCCGACGATCCGGAAGGTCGAGTGGCCGACGCCGACGATGTCGGCCGGCCCCAGCTGTACGGAGCCGCCCTTCGCGATCGGCTGGCCGTTGACGTAGGTGCCGTTGTGCGAGCCGAGGTCGCGGATCTCGAGGCGGCCGTCGGGCGTGGCGTGGAACTCGGCGTGGTGGCGGGAGACCTGGAGGTCGGAGACGACCAGGTCGTTCTCCAGGGCACGGCCGATGCGCATCACGCGGCCGAGCGCGAACTGGTGGAACGTGGTCGGGCTGCGGTCGCCGTAGACCGGCGGCGCCCCCGCGCCACCACCGGGCGTCTTCTGCGCGTACTGCTCGGCGGGCCCACCCTGCTGCCAGCCCGCGTGCGGGGCCTGCGGATGGGCCGGGGCCTGGTGGGGTATGCCCTGCTGGGGCATGGCCTGCTGGGGTACGGCCTGGTGGTGGGCGGGCGCCTGGTGGGCGGGTGCCTGCTGGGGCATGGGCTGCTGGGCCCAGTCGGGGGCGGCGGGGCCCTGGGGCGCGTACGGTGCCGCCGCGTGCGCCTGCGGCTGCGGCTGTGCCTGCGGGTCCTGTGCCGGGCCTCCGACCGGTACGGCGGTCGCCGAGAGGTTCACCCGCGGGCCGTCGGTCGCGTTGCCGAGGTGCAGCGACGAGCCGGGAACGATCTCCGTGTACTGGACCCGCCGGCCCTGCACGTACGTGCCGTTGGTGCTGCCGTGGTCCTCGATGACCCAGGTGTGGCCGTTGAAGCTGACCGTGGCGTGCCGCCAGGAGACCCTGGCGTCGTCGAAGACGATGTCTCCCTGCGGATCACGGCCGAGGGTGTAAGGCCTGGACGGGTCGAGCGTCCAGGTCCGTCCGTTTGTTTCCAGTACGAGTTCCGGCACTCCATGCCCCACTGAGTTGTCCCCCGAATTACCCCCATCGCGGGGAGTCTAGGGATGTCGAACATCGAGGGGGAACTATTCCAGGCGCGGCCCCCTGACCGAAACCCGGGCCTTGCCAAGCGGTCCCGGGCGCGCTCCACTTCGCCCTGGTGGCGGGGGTGAAACCGGGCCGGACGGTGGCAATCGCCGCAGGGGGCGAGCGGTGCCGTCGGTGTCGCGTGGGCGGGTGGGAGGCCTCCGGTGAGCGGGACCGCCTCGGACGGACGCGGCGGGCCCGCCGAGCGAGGGGCGTCGAGACCGGCACGGCCGCCGTCGGGATCACGCCACCGGGGGCGGTCCGGGGCGGTTGCGCCCTTTGGTCGTGGTCCTTCCCGCTGGTCGTACTCCTTCCCGCGCTCCTTGTGAGCGGCGGGAGTTGGGGGGTGGTGGCGGCCGGTGGTGCTGCTCCCCCGGCGCCCTGTGCCGGGAGGGGTCGCGGCGCGGCGGGTGGGGACGGGCCGCCCGAGGGGTGTGGTGGCGCTTCTGACGCAGTCGCCGTGGCGCTGTGGCGCCGCGGGCGGGGGCGGGCCGCGGATCGCCGGTCGCCGGTCGGCGTGGCACGCTCGGAGTGAGGGCGAGGCGGTGTCCGGTCCGCGCGCCGCCCGGGCCGGCCGGCCGCAAGGTTCCCGACACCGGGGCGTCGGCCATTGTTCCGTGTCCGTCAGGCGGACCTCGGCGGCGGGAGGCACTGGGTGCCGGATACGGTGGTGACACCATGAGCGCTTCGCAGACCTCCGCTTCGCAGACCTCCGAGGTCCCCACCCTCCTTGTCAAGATCTTCGGCAAGGACCAGCCGGGCATCACCGCGGGTCTCTTCGACACCCTCGCCGCCTACCTGGTCGACGTCGTCGACATCGAGCAGGTCGTCACCCGGGGCCGGCTGGTGCTGTGCGTCCTGGTGACCCAGCCGCCGGCCGGTCTGGAGGGCGACCTGCGGGCCACCGTGCACAGCTGGGCCGAGTCGATGAAGATGCAGGCCGAGATCATCTCCGGACACGGCGACAACCGTCCGCGCGGCCTCGGACGCTCCCTGGTGACCGTGCTGGGCCACCCGCTCACCGCCGAGTCGACGGCCGCGATCGCCGCCCGGATCGCGAAGGCCGGCGGCAACATCGACCGTATCTTCCGGCTCGCCAAGTACCCGGTGACGGCGGTGGAGTTCGCCGTCTCCGGCGTGGAGACCGGGCCGCTGCGCACGGCCCTGGCCTCCGACGCCGCGGCACTGGGTGTCGACATCGCCGTGGTCTCGGCGGGCCTGCACCGGCGCGCCCAGCGGCTGGTGGTCATGGACGTGGACTCGACCCTGATCCAGGACGAGGTCATCGAGCTGTTCGCCGCGCACGCCGGCTGCGAGGACCAGGTCGCCGAGGTGACGGCCGCGGCGATGCGCGGGGAGCTGGACTTCGAGCAGTCGCTGCACGCACGCGTGGCGCTGCTGAAGGGGCTGGACGCGTCGGTGGTGGAGAAGGTGCGCGAGCAGGTCCGGCTGACGCCGGGTGCGCGCACCCTGATCCGCACCCTGAAGCGGCTCGGCTACCAGGTGGGCGTCGTCTCCGGCGGCTTCACCCAGGTCACCGACGATCTCAAGGAGCGGCTGGGTCTGGACTTCGCGCAGGCCAACACGCTGGAGATCGTCGACGGCAAGCTGACCGGCCGGGTCGTCGGCGAGATCGTGGACCGGGCGGGCAAGGCGCGGCTGCTGCGCCGGTTCGCCGCGGAGGCCGGGGTGCCGCTGTCGCAGACGGTCGCGATCGGCGACGGCGCCAACGACCTGGACATGCTGAACGCGGCGGGCCTGGGCGTGGCCTTCAACGCCAAGCCGGTGGTGCGGGAGGCGGCGCACACGGCGGTGAACTTCCCCTTCCTGGACACGGTCCTCTACCTCCTCGGCATCACCCGCGAAGAGGTCGAGGCGGCGGACACGCACGACGAGGACTGAAACGGGCCGGACTGGGCCGGGAGGAGCCGGGCAGGGCCCGGTGGGACGGGCCAGGTGGTGCCCGGGCCGGGCAGGGCAGGGCCGGGCAGGGCAGGCCTGCGGGCGGCCACCGGCGGCCCGTCCGCCCGGCGGCCCGTCCGCCCGGCGGCCCGTCCGCCCGGCGGCCCGTCCGCCCGGCGATCCGTCCACCGATGGGTCGTCCCCGGTGAGGTCGACCACCGGCGGATCACCCCTCGGTGAGGTCTGCCGCCGGTGCGTCACTCGCGGAGGACCCGGCCGCCCACGGTTGCGCTCTCGGCAGGGCCCGGCGATCCGCCCGGGTCCCAGGCCCTCCCCCCTACGGCCTGCCGGGGCGGCGCCAGGCCGGGGTCGTCACTCGGAGGGGGCCCAGTAGTCCGTGAGCGTGGCGACGCCGGGCTCGACGCCCTTCCAGAGGCCGTCGTAGGAGAGCAGGGCGAAGCCGGCGGCGGGGAAGCCACGACGGTTCATCCGGACGAGCGCGTCGCCCTCGGCCGAGCCGGCCAGGATGTCGGCCAGGCCGTGCACGCCCGGGTTGTGGCCGATGAGGATCACGTTCCGCACCTCGTCGGACAGCTCGTTGAGCACGGCGATCAGCTCGCCCGGCGATGCCTCGTAGATCCGCTCCTCGTAGACGGTCTTCGGCCGGTGCGGCAGCTCCTGGACGGCGAGTTTCCAGGTCTCGCGGGTACGGACCGCCGTGGAGCACAGGGCCAGGTCGAAGGTGAGGCCGGTGTCGGCCAGCTTGCGTCCGGCGGCAGGGGCGTCCATGCGGCCTCGCTCGGCGAGTGGGCGCTCGTGGTCGGGAACCTGGGGCCAGTCGGCTTTCGCATGCCGGAAGAGGACGATCCTGCGGGGTTCTGCGACGCTCATGAGATCCAGCTTCGCATGAAACGGGCCACCCGGCGCAGGGAGTTGACATGCGGATTCACCGCGTGAGGGGGCTTGCCGTCAGCGCGCGACGAGCTGCTGGACGCGCTCCAGCAGCCGCGCGATCGCCGGGTCGCCGCCGGCCGCCTGGGCGTCCGACGGGTTGAGTATCAGCGCGAGCAGCGCGACGAAGGCGAGGGCGGGCAGGGCGAGCGCCCACCAGGGCAGACGGGTGCCGACGCCGCCCGTGGTCGCCGGGTGGGGCCGGGAGTGGGTGCGGGCCGGCATGATCGCCTCCGTGAGTGGTCTCCGAGGAACCGTGACCGCCTCACGCGGTCACCTCTCGAAGGTACGGAATCCGGGGCCGCCAACCCATCCGGATTCCCACCCACTTGACCCTGACCCTGACCCCCTAGGGGATGGGGGGCCAGCACACCATCCGCCCGGAGCGGGACGCCCCGAGCGGAGCCAGGCAGGGCCGTCGGCGTCACGGGGACGCGATGGTCGCCACCACGGCGATGATCACGAAGATGGCGAGGAACGAGCCGAAGACGAGCAGCATCTTCTTCTGGCCGTTCTGCGGGTTCGGGTCGAGCACAGGCTGCATGACCCCAGTCTCGCACCCCGCCTTCCCCGCGACGGCCCCGGGGCACCCCGGTCGGGTCAGCGCGTCGCCTCGTCCTCGACCGTGCGGTCACGGCCCGCGATGAAGCCCACCACCATCTGCGGCACCATCAGGGCCGCCATCAGGGCGATCGGCAGTCCCCAGCCGCCGCTCTGCTGGTAGAGCACGCCCACCAGCAGCGGGCCGGGGATGGAGATCAGATAGCCCGTGCTCTGGGCGAACGCGGACAGCTGGGCCACGCCCGCACCGCTGCGGGCGCGCATGCCGACCATGGTCAGGGCGAGCGGGAAGGCGCAGTTGGAGACGCCGAGCAGCAGGGCCCAGGCCCAGGCGCCGCCGGACGGCGCGAGGTACAGCCCGGCGTATCCGGCGAGCCCGCAGACGCCCAGCACCAGGACGATCGGCCCCTGGTGGGGCAGGCGGGTGGCGACCCGGGGGATGACGAAGGCCAGCGGCACGCCCATCACCATGGTCACGGCGAGCAGCACACCGGCGGTGCCGGCCGGGACGCCGGCGTCCCGGAAGATCTGCGGCATCCAGCCCATCGTGATGTAGGCGGCCGTGGCCTGGAGGCCGAAGAAGACGGCGAGCGACCAGGCCGTGCGGCTGCGGGTGATGCGCAGTGGGGCCTGCTGTTCCGCGGTGTCGGCCGCCGGCTCCTGGGTCCGGGCGTCGGCCGGGCCCCGGTTGCGGAGCAGCGGCAGCCAGGGCAGCACGGCGGCGGCGGCGATGGTCGCCCACACGACGAGGCCGGACTTCCAGTTGCCGCCCATGGCGTCGGTGAGCGGGACGGTCAGCGCGGCGGCGAGGGAGGTGCCGGCGGCGAGGGCCATCGAGTACAGGCCGGTCATGGACCCGACCCGGTCGGGGAACCAGCGCTTGACGATGACCGGCATCAGGACGTTGCTGACGGCGATGCCCATCAGAGCGAGCGCGCTGGCGGCCAGGAATCCGGCCGTGTTGCCGACGTACGGCCGTATGACCAGGCCGGTGGCGATGGCGGCCATGCCGGCGCACACCACGGCGGCCGGTCCGAAGCGGCGGGCCAGGCGGGGTGCCATCACACCGAAGACGGCGAAGCACAGCGGGGGCACGGAAGTGAGCAGTCCGGCCACGCTGCCGCTCATACCGAGCCCGTCGCGGACCTCTTCGAGGAGGGCGCCGAGGCTGGTGATGGCCGGCCGGAGGTTCAGGGCGGAGAGCATGATGCCCACGACCACCAGCCGGGTCGCCCACGCGCGCGTGCGGCCCGCGCCGGGGGTCGTCTCTGGGGGGTTCGGCGCGGCGGCCGCCGCACCGCGTTCGGTCGGTGACATCGCCGTACGGGTCTCCACTGTCCGGATTTCCTCACTAGCCATAAGACCCATCATAGAATCATAGGATGATTGCCTGTCCATCCCCGGAGCGTCCGCGCCCGGTCCTTACGTGCGAAGGTGTGCCATGCCCTTGAGCCACCCACGTCGTTCGGCGCTGTCCGAGCAGGTCATCGCGGAACTGCGCAACCAGATCGCCTCCGGCGAGTGGCCGGTCGGTTCCCGCATCCCGACCGAGCCGGAACTGGTCGAGCAGCTCGGTGTCGCCCGCAACACCGTCCGCGAGGCCGTCCGCGCGCTCGCGCACAACGGTCTGCTGGACATCCGCCAGGGCTCGGGCACGTACGTCGTCGCCACGAGCGAGCTGGCCGGCGTGATGCACCGCCGCTTCGCCGACGCCGACCCCCGGCACATCGCCGAGCTGCGCTCCACCTTGGAGTCGGCCGCGGCCAAGCTGGCCGCCGAACGGCGCACCGAGAAGGACCTCAAGCAGCTGGACGCGCTGCTCGTCCGGCGCGAGGAGGCGTGGGAGACGGGCGACACGGAGTCCTTCGTGGCGGCCGACGCCACCTTCCACCTGGCGGTGGTGGCCGCGTCCCACAACGACGTGATGACGGCGATGTACGCCGATCTCGGCGAGGTGCTGCGCGACTGGCTGCGCGCGGACGTCGGGGCGGAGCTGACCCCGGAGACCCACATGGACCACGCCCGCCTGGTGGACGCGATCCGCGCGGGGGACGCCGAGGCGGCGGCCGGGGAGGCCGCGAGCTATCCGTTCCTGTGCAATCCGGGCCGGTTCAGCGCGCCTTCTGGTGGCTGATCCACACCGAGCGGATCTCCTTCCAGCACCGGCCGGTGAGCCGTACGGTCATGGCCGGCCAGGCGTCCGCCGGGGCGCTGTCGCTGTCGATGTCCCACCAGCGGGCGCACTCGATGTGCAGCCGTACGCGGTCGATGTCGACATAGGGGTTGTGGCAGTAGGCCACCACCTGGGAGCCGTGGACGGTGGTACGGCAGGAGGCGCCGAACCGGCCCGGCGAGGGTGACGCGCCGGCCGCCACGCGCGCGTGCGGCAGCGCGTCGTACGGCAGCGACAGCACGAGGGCCAGGGCCAACGACAGCGGGGCCAGGCTGCGGGACAGGCGCACAAGCGGACCTCCTCGGCCGGGCTGCGGAGGGTCGTGCGAGCGAACGCGTCGTCCGAAGGCGTACTCACAGGGTGCGCCGTCGGCGCGGCGGCGGCCCGGCCGGTGGGCCGGACGGGTGAACTCCGGCATCCGCACCCGGGCCTACGGGAGTGCCCCGCACATGCGCCCGCGCCTACGGCGACGCCCCGCTCCTCGCGCACGGCGGGAAACGGGGCGTCGTAGCGTCGTAAGGCTCAGCAGGGCCTCGTAGGGCTCACGCAGGGCCTCTCAACGAATCGGAACTCAGGCGCCGATGGCGTGCAGGCCGCCGTCGACGTGGATGATCTCGCCCGTGGTCTTCGGGAACCAGTCGCTCAGCAGGGCGACGATGCCGCGGCCGGCCGGCTCCGGGTCCTTCAGGTCCCACTCCAGCGGGGAACGGCTGTCCCACACGGAGGCCAGGTCGCTGAAGCCCGGGATGGACTTGGCGGCCATGGAGCCGATCGGGCCCGCCGAGATCAGGTTGCAGCGGATGTTCTGCTTGCCCAGGTCGCGCGCCATGTAGCGGCTGGTGGCCTCCAGAGCGGCCTTGGCCGGGCCCATCCAGTCGTACTGCGGCCAGGCGTACTGCGCGTCGAAGGTGAGGCCGACGACCGAGCCGCCGTTCTGCATCAGCGGCAGGCAGGCCATGGTCAGCGACTTCAGGGAGAACGCCGAGACGTGCATGGCGGTGGCGACGGACTCGAACGGCGTGTTCAGGAAGTTGCCGCCGAGCGCGTCCTGCGGCGCGAAGCCGATGGAGTGCACGACGCCGTCCAGGCCGCCCAGCTCCTCGCCGACGATGTCCGCCAGCCGCCCGAGGTGCTCGTCGTTGGTGACGTCCAGCTCGATGACCTTGGTCGGCTTCGGCAGCTTCTTGGCGATGCGCTCGGTCAGCGTGGGCCGCGGGAACGCGGTCAGGATGATCTCGGCGCCCTGCTCCTGGGCCAGCTTGGCGGCGTGGAAGGCGATGGAGGACTCCATCAGCACACCGGTGATCAGGACGCGCTTGCCCTCGAGGATTCCGCTCATGGTGATCAGTGACCCATTCCCAGTCCGCCGTCAACCGGGATGACGGCTCCAGTGATGTACGAGGCGTCGTCGGACGCGAGGAAGCGCACCGCCGCGGCGATCTCCTCCGGCTGCGCGTACCGGCCGAGCGGCACCTGGGCGACGATGTTCTGTCGCTGCTCGTCGCTGAGCACCTTGGTCATGTCGGTGTCGACGAAACCGGGCGCGACGACGTTGAACGTGATGTTGCGCGAGCCCAGCTCCCGGGCGAGGGAACGCGCGAAGCCGACCAGCGCGGCCTTGGAGGCGGCGTAGTTCGCCTGTCCCGCCGAGCCGAGCAGACCGACCACGGACGAGATGAGGACGACGCGGCCCTTCTTGGCCCGCAGCATGCCGCGGTTGGCGCGCTTGACGACGCGGAAGGTGCCGGTGAGGTTGGTGTCGATGACCGAGGTGAAGTCGTCCTCGGACATGCGCATCAGGAGCTGGTCCTTGGTGACGCCCGCGTTGGCGACCAGGACCTCGACCGGACCGTGCCGGTCCTCGATCTCCTTGTAGGCCTGCTCCACCTGCTCCGGGTCGGTGATGTCGCACTTGACGGCCAGGAAGCCGGCCGGCGGCTCACCCGAGCGGTACGTGATCGCGACCTTGTCGCCGGCGTCGGCGAAAGCGCGGGCGATGGCGAGGCCGATGCCCCGGTTGCCTCCGGTGACGAGAACCGAGCGGCTCAACGGATCACCCTTTCGATAGCGGTCTTACATATCCGCCCGGACTCCTGGGCGGCAGGCGGCTTCACCGGAAACCTATCGGTACCGCCGCGCCCGCAGGCAATCGGGCACCGACAGTGCCTCATGCCGCACACTGTGGGGTCCCTACAGTCGGCGTGCCGCCGGAGCGCGTCGGGCTCGGTCCGTCCTGCGGGGCGGGAAGCGCGGTCGCCCCGGCCCGGCGGGTGCACGAGACGTACGCGAGGTGCCCCTCAGCGAGACCGATCCGGACACCCGGCCCCGCTGTCAGCATCCGCTGGCGACACCTCGCACTCGGCCCACACCGTCTTGCCCGGCCCCCGCCGCTCGCCGACACCCCAGCGGGCGGCGACGGCCGCCACGAGGAGCAGTCCCCTGCCGCCCTCGGCGTCCGGAGGGCCGCACGGAGTTTCCGGCCCAGGATGCTCGGGCCGCCCCGGGTGGGTGTCGGACACCTCGACGCGCACGACACTGGCGGCGCGGTCGAAACTCAGGCGCAGCTCGAAGTCACGCCCCGGGACGCGGCCGTGGAGCACGGCGTTGGCGGCGAGTTCGGCGACGACGAGAGTGACGGCGTCGGAAGCGGGGCCGCCGTACGGCATGCCCCAGAGGTGGAGACGGTGCGCGGCGAGCCTGCGGGCGAGGCGGGCCCCTCGGCGGGTGGCGGAGAAGCGCTGGACGAACACACTTACGGTTACGGCCACTTGGGCCTCTGGCGCTGACATGGAGCCAGAGTTCTGCTCACGTCCAGGCCGCCAACAGGTACGACGCCCATACAGTCGCGGCTGTATCAGTGCACACTCTGGACTGGGTGGGTAACTCCCCGTGACCCTGGGTGGGCGGGCGGGGTTTCGGTGAGAGCACGGAGACGTGAGCACAGGAGGCACGTGGCGATGACGGTGGACCACGGCGGAGGCACTGCGAACAACACTGAAGCCGAACTTTCCGACAGTCTCAAGACCTTCGGCGCGGTTCTGAAGGCGCTGCGGGAAGAAGCCGGGCTGACCCAGGAGGAGTTCGCGCCGCGCGTACGGTACTCGGCCGCGTACATCGCCAAGATCGAGCAGGGCAAGCGGTTCCCTCCGGCGGATCTGCCGGCACGGGCGGGTGAGGTGCTGGGGCCGGTCGGGGCGAAGGTCCTTACGGCGGCGGCGAAAAGTCTGACGAGGCGGGCAGGGCTGGCGTCGTGGTTCCAGCAGTGGGCGGGGATCGAGGAGGAGGCGATCTCCCTGTACGCGTATGAGTGCCGGGCGATTCCTGGGTTGTTGCAGCCCGAGGGATACATTCGGGCGATTTACGACAGGCGACTGCCACCAGTGTCCGAGGAGCAGATCGAGCGCCAGGTCACGGCTCGACTGGACCGCCAGCAAATCATCTCCACCCGGCAGAACACGGCGTTCAGCTTCGTCATTGAACAGGCCATCCTGGATCGGCGCATGGGTGGGCGGGATGTGACCAGGGGAGTCATCGATCACCTTCTAAAGGTGGGCACTCGGCGCAACGTCGAAATCCAGATCATGCCCGCGCTCCAGGAGGACCACTGCGGGGTCGACGGTCTTATGTATCTGGCCGAAACGCCTGCTCACCAGTGGATCGGTTACACGGAAGGGCAGCGGTCAAGCAACCTGATCTCCGCCCCCAAGGACGTGAGCGTCATGCTCCAGCGCTATGGCAAGCTGCGTTCGCAGGCCCTGGATTGCCGGGCCACCGTGGAGCTGCTGGAACAGATGCGAGGAGCGCTATGAGCACCACCGACGAGCTGAGCTGGTTCAAGAGCAGCTACAGCGGCAGCGAGGGCGACAACTGTGTCGAGGTCGCCGTGCTCCCCGCAGCAGTCCACGTACGCGACTCCAAACACAAGGACATCCGCCCCCTCACCGTCACCCCGGCCGCCTGGACGGCGTTCACCGCGCTCCTGGACGGCTGAGTTCGCGGCCAGGGATTCTCCCGGGAGTGTGACCGGCGCGGCATGATTCACTGCCTGCGAAGGTCACCACAGGCAAGCGCCCGAAGGGATCCCACCGATGCCTCACGAAGTCGATCATTCTTTCCTGGCGCTCCCCCTACGCGCCCTCGCCGACGCCGCGCTGGCACGCGCGCGTGCGCTGGGGGCCGAGCACGCGGACTTCCGGTTCGAGCGGGTGCGCAATGCCTCCTGGCGGCTGCGGGACGCGCGGCTCGCCGGGTCGTCGGACACCACCGACCTCGGGTACGCGGTCCGGGTGGTGCACGGCGGCACCTGGGGCTTCGCCTCCGGGGTGGACCTGACCATGGACGCCGCCGCCCGGGTCGCCTCGCAGGCGGTGGCGATGGCCAAGCTGTCCGCGCAGGTGATCAAGGCCGCCGGCTCCGATGAGCGCGTCGAGCTGGCCGACGAGCCGGTGCACGACGACAAGACGTGGGTCTCCTCGTACGAGATCGACCCGTTCTCGGTGCCGGACGAGGAGAAGGCCGCGCTGCTCGCGGAGTGGAGCAGCCGGCTGCTGGGCGCGGACGGTGTCGATCACGTCGACGCCTCGCTGCTCACCGTTCATGAGAACAAGTTCTATGCGGACACGGCCGGGACGGTGACCACCCAGCAGCGGGTACGGCTGCACCCGCAGCTGACGGCCGTCTCGGTCGACGGGGCGAGCGGCGAGTTCGACTCCATGCGCACCCTCGCCCCGCCGGTGGGGCGCGGCTGGGAGTACCTGACCGGGACCGGCTGGGACTGGGACGACGAGCTGGCCCGGATTCCGGAGCTGCTCGCCGAGAAGATGCGGGCGCCGAGCGTGGAGCCGGGCGTGTACGACCTGGTGGTGGACCCCTCCAACCTGTGGCTGACCATCCACGAGTCCATCGGCCACGCCACCGAGCTGGACCGCGCCCTCGGCTACGAGGCCGCCTACGCCGGCACCTCCTTCGCCACCTTCGACCAGCTCGGCAAGCTGAGGTACGGCTCGGAGCTGATGAACGTCACCGGTGACCGCACCGCCGAGCACGGCCTGGCGACCATCGGCTACGACGACGAGGGCGTGGCGGCGCAGTCCTGGGACCTGGTGAAGGACGGCACGCTGGTCGGCTACCAGCTGGACCGGCGGATCGCGCGGCTGACCGGGTTCGAGCGGTCCAACGGGTGCGCGTACGCCGACTCCCCCGCGCACGTTCCGGTGCAGCGCATGGCCAACGTCTCGCTGCGGCCGGATCCCGCCGGGCTGTCCACGGAGGATCTGATCGGGGGCGTGGACCGGGGCATCTACGTCGTCGGCGACCGGTCCTGGTCGATCGACATGCAGCGGTACAACTTCCAGTTCACCGGCCAGCGCTTCTTCAAGATCGAGAACGGGCGGATCACCGGGCAGCTGAAGGACGTCGCCTACCAGGCAACGACCACCGACTTCTGGGGCTCGATGGCCGCCGTGGGCGGACCGCAGACGTACGTCCTCGGGGGTGCCTTCAACTGCGGCAAGGCCCAGCCGGGCCAGGTCGCCGCCGTGTCCCACGGCTGCCCCTCGGCCCTCTTCAGGGGCGTCAACATTCTGAACACCACGCAGGAGGCCGGTCGATGAGCGCCCGTACCCACAAGCCGCACGAGATCGTCGAGCAGGCGCTGGCGCTGTCCCGGGCGGACGGCTGTGTCGTCATCGCCGACGAGCACTCCACCGCCAATCTGCGCTGGGCGGGCAACGCGCTCACCACCAACGGGGTGACCCGGGGCCGTACGCTCACCGTGATCGCGACCGTGGACGGGGCCGAGGGCACCGCCTCCGGTGTGGTGTCCCGGTCGGCGGTCACCGCCGAGGAGCTGGAGCCGCTGGTGCGGGCCGCCGAGGCCGCCGCGCGCGGCGCCGGTCCCGCCGAGGACGCGCAGCCGCTGGTCACCGGGGTGCCGGAGTCACCGGACTTCATGGACGCGCCCGCCGAGACCTCCTCCGCGGTGTTCGCCGACTTCGCGCCGGCGCTCGGCGAGGCGTTCGCCCGCGCGCGGGCGGGCGGCCGGGAACTGTACGGCTTCGCCAACCACGAGCTGGTGTCGACCTATGTGGGCACGTCCACCGGGCTTCGTCTGCGGCACGACCAGCCCACCGGCACGCTGGAACTGAACGCCAAGTCCCCCGACCGCACCCGCTCGGCGTGGACCGGCCGCTCCACCCGGGACTTCAAGGACGTCGACCCCGGCGCGCTCGACGCCGAGCTGGCCGTACGGCTCGGCTGGGCGAAGCGGCGCGTGGACCTGCCCGCGGGCCGGTACGAGACGCTGCTGCCGCCGACCGCCGTCGCGGACCTGCTGATCTACCAGCTGTGGTCGGCCTCCGGCCGGGACGCGGCCGAGGGGCGGACGGTGTTCTCCAAGCCGGGCGGCGGCACCCGGATCGGGGAGCGGCTCTCGGAGCTGCCGCTCACCCTGCGCAGCGACCCGAACGAGCCAGGGCTGGAGTGCCCGCCCTTCGTGATCGCCCACTCCTCCGGCAGCGACGAGTCCGTGTTCGACAACGGGCTGCCCACGCACGCCACGGAATGGATCGACCGGGGCGTGCTGAAGCACCTGACGACGACCCGGCACAGCGCGGGCCTGACCGGACTCCCGGTCGCCCCCGCGCTCGGGAACCTGATCCTGGACGGCGGCAACCGGTCCCTGGACGAGATGGTCGCGGACACCGAGCGCGGGCTGCTGCTGACCTGCCTGTGGTACATCCGCGAGGTCGATCCGGCGACCCTGCTGCTCACGGGCCTGACCCGGGACGGCGTCTACCTGGTGGAGAACGGCGAGGTGACCGGGCAGGTGAACAACTTCCGGTTCAACGAGTCGCCGCTGGACCTGCTGGGCCGGGCCTCCGAGGCCGGGCGGACGGAGCGGACGCTGCCGCGCGAGTGGAGCGACTGGTTCACCCGCGCCGCGATGCCCCCGCTGCGGATCCCGGACTTCAACATGAGCTCTGTCAGTCAGGGCGTATAACCTCGTAGGCGTTCGTGGTCGGGTGTCGTCACCCGGCTGCCGGAAGATCATCAAGGAGACACGAGAACCGTGACGGACATCGTCGACGAGCTGAAGTGGCGCGGGCTGTTCGCCCTGTCCACCGACGAGGACGCATTGCGCAAGGCGCTCGCGGACGGTCCCGTCACGTTCTATTGCGGTTTCGACCCGACGGCTCCCTCCCTGCACGTGGGACACCTGGTGCAGGTGCTCACCGTGCGCCGGCTCCAGCAGGCCGGGCACCGCCCGCTGGCGCTCGTCGGCGGTGCCACGGGCCTGATCGGCGACCCGCGTCCGACGGCCGAGCGCACGCTGAACGACCCGGAGACGGTGGCCGGCTGGGTGGACCGGCTGCGCGCCCAGATCGAACCGTTCCTGTCCTTCGAGGGCGAGAACGCGGCGATCATGGTCAACAACCTGGACTGGACCGCGGGCCTGTCCGCGATCGAGTTCCTGCGGGACATCGGCAAGCACTTCCGCGTCAACAAGATGCTGACGAAGGACTCCGTGGCCCGCCGTCTGGAGTCCGACCAGGGCATCAGCTACACCGAGTTCAGCTACCAGATCCTCCAGGGCATGGACTTCCTCCAGCTCTACCGCCGCTACGGCTGCACGCTCCAGCAGGGCGGCAGCGACCAGTGGGGCAACCTCACGGCCGGGCTCGACCTGATCCACCGGCTGGAGCCGGACGCCTCGGTGCACGCCCTGGCCACCCCGCTGATGACCAAGGCGGACGGCACCAAGTTCGGCAAGACCGAGGGCGGCGCCGTCTGGCTCGACCCGGACCTGACGACGCCGTACGCGTTCTACCAGTTCTGGCTGAACGTGGACGACCGGGACATCACCCGGTACATGCGCATCCTGTCCTTCAAGTCCCGCGAGGAGCTGGAGGAGCTGGAGCGGCAGACCGAGGAGCGTCCGCAGGCCCGGGCGGCGCAGCGGGCGCTCGCCGAGGAGCTGACCACGCTGGTGCACGGCGCCGGCCAGACGGCCGCGGTGATCGCCGCGTCCCGGGCGCTGTTCGGCCAGGGCGAGCTGGCGGAGCTGGACGAGCGGACGCTGGCCGCGGCGCTGTCGGAGGTGCCGCACATCCGGGTCACCGAGCCGGCCCCGGTGGTCGACCTGCTCGCCGAGGTCGGCCTGGTGCCCAGCAAGTCCGCGGCCCGGCGGACGGTGAAGGAGGGCGGGGCCTACGTGAACAACGTCAAGGTCACCGCGGAGGACGCGGTGCCCGCCCGGGAGGATCTGCTCCACGGGCGGTGGCTGGTGCTGCGGCGCGGGAAGAAGAACCTGGCCGCGGTGGAGGTCGTCTCCGGCTGACGCCGTGCGATGCACTCGGCGCCGAGTCGTGCGCCCGTGTCGTGCGCCCGGCGCCGTGTGGTGTAGGGGCGTGGGCTGTCCGCGCCCCTACACCCGGGCCCGGTGCTTCCTCTTGCCCAGCGTCGCCATGTAGAGGGCGTCGACGGCCGCGACGATGATGATCGCCGCCACCAGCTGGAAGATGTGCCGGCTCCAGTCGATGCCCTTGGTCTCCGACACGCCGACCGCGCGGGCGACCGCGTTGCCCACGATGGCGCCGAGGATGCCGCAGATGGTGGTCAGCCAGAGGGGGCTGTGCTGTTTGCCCGGGATGACCGCCTTGGCGATGATGCCCAGCACGAATCCCACGATGATCGCCCACAACCAGCCCATGGCTGCCTCCTCGTACGGCTCGACGTGAGCATTACGGCCAGTGTGGGGCGGTGCGCCGTACGGCGCACGTCGGATTGCCCCGTACGCGCCGGGGGCGGAGGACGTCGTCGCAGGCAGGGGGCGACCCGGCCTCGATAGCGGCGTGGGGGCGGCGTAACGTGGGGGGTGGCCCGGCCGGGGTTCCCCGCCGGATGCGGACGAGGGTGCGGGCCGGAACGGGTCCGATGCGGGCGGATGGTGAATGGTGATGCGGAAACAGCACGGCGGTGGCGTCCAGGTGTTCCGGATCACCGGCGCGCGGACCGGACTCGCCGAGGATGTCCGGGGCCGGCAGCGGCGGTATGTGATCTCGATGTCGGTCCGTACCGTGTCGGTGATCCTCGCGGCCTCGCTGTGGAACGTCGAGCGGTACGTCGCGATCGTCGCGCTCGTGCTCGGCGCGGTGCTGCCCTATATCGCCGTGGTGGTCGCCAACGCGGGCCGCGAGCGGCCGCCGTCGCTTCCGTCGACGTTCGTCACCGCGCCGCCGCGTCCGATGATCGCGGCCCCGTCGGCCGACGCCCAACGGGCGGACTCCGTACGGGATTCCGCACCGCGCGACGTGCCGACGAACCAGGCGGCCGGAGCGGGCGGTGAGCGCCCCGACCCGGTCTGAGCACGGCGGACGCGGGGGCCGCCGGGGCGGCCACCTGGGAGCTCAAGAAAACCTCAGATCAATCTAGCTGTTCCGGTCCCGGGCGACGGGGTAGCCGTGACATACTGCGTAGGCGCTCCGCATCCCCCGTCGGAGCGACGGACCGACGCCGGGCAGCTCCCCCCGTGGCTGCCCGGCGTCGCCTTGTTTTCCGCCCTTTCGTTTTCCGCCCCTCGATGAGACGAACCGAGACGAAACCGTGAGTGACGAGACCCCGATCTGCTCGGCCAAGGGCTGCCGCACGGCGGCCGTGTGGGTGCTGGCGTGGAACAACCCCAAGGTCCACACGCCGGAGCGGCGCAAGACATGGCTGGCCTGTGAGGAGCACCGCGAGCATCTGTCGCAGTTCCTCGGCGTGCGGGGGTTTTTGAAGGACGTGGTGCGGTTCGAGGAGTGGCGGGCCGCCGAAGAGGCCGGGGCGTAACGGGAGCCGGCGGCTTCGGTCCCGTGCGGCGGTCGCGGAAGCGTCACGGCCGCGGCACGGTCGGGCGACGGGCGGCGCGTGTGCGGTGCCGCGCGGGCAGGGTGTTCCCATGACCGGTGTGACACGGGCCTGCGGCTGCGACGAGGGTCAGATTCCCTGGATGCCGGCGCGGTTCGGAGTGAGCCGCCGGACCGGTCCGGATCCGGCCGAGGGGGACGGTCTCGACTCGTTCACCTGGTCCGAGCGGGAGTCGTAGGGCCGCGTGGTGTGCCCCGTCCCGGGCGGCAAGGCCCTCGCCGCCCGGTGCCTGACCGGCCGGGCGGCGGACGGGCCGGCGGTCTAGCCGCCGATCGCCGACATGGGCCGGTCCGGCTGGACGAACGACGGGTCGTCCAGGCCCGCGCCGGCCTTCTTGCCCCACATCGCCAGCTTCCAGAGGCGGGCGATCTCCTCGTCCGGGGCGCCCGAGCGCAGGGCGGCGCGGAGGTCGGTCTCCTCGGTGGCGAACAGGCAGGTGCGTATCTGGCCGTCGGCGGTGAGGCGGGTGCGGTCGCAGGCCGCGCAGAACGGCCGGGTCACCGAGGCGATCACGCCGACCCGGTGCGGGCCGCCGTCCACCAGCCAGCGCTCCGCGGGGGCGGAGCCGCGTGCGTCGGCGCCCTCGGGGGTGAGGTCGAAACGCGTGCGCAGGGAGGCGAGGATGTCCCCGGCGGTGACCATGCCCTCGCGCTTCCAGCCGTGCTGGGCGTCCAGCGGCATCTGCTCGATGAACCGCAGTTCGTAGTCGTGCTCGACCGCCCAGGCGAGCAGGTCCGGGGCCTCGTCGTCGTTCAGGCCCGGCATCAGGACCGAGTTGACCTTGACCGGGGTCAGGCCGGCCTCGCGGGCGGCGGCCAGGCCGTCCAGGACGTCCTGGTGGCGGTCGCGGCGGGTGAGGGTCTTGAAGACGTCCGGCCGGAGGGTGTCCAGGGAGACGTTGACCCGGTCCAGGCCGGCCGCCTTCAGCGCGGTCGCGGTGCGGCCCAGGCCGATGCCGTTGGTGGTCAGGGACATCCGGGGGCGCGGGGCGAGGCCGGCGACGCGCTCCACGATGCCGGTCAGGCCGGGGCGCAGCAGGGGCTCGCCGCCGGTGAAGCGGACTTCCTCGATGCCGAGGATGCGCACCGCGATGCCGATGAGGCGGACGATCTCGTCGTCCGTGAGCAGGTCGGGCTTGGCCAGCCACCGCAGGCCCTCCTCGGGCATGCAGTAGGTGCAGCGCAGATTGCACCGGTCGGTCAGCGAGACCCGCAGATCGGTGGCCACCCGGCCGTAGGTGTCGATGAGCACGTGGGCCCCTCCCTCTCCCGGTCACCCATTCTGGGCCGCGGATGCCCCGTCCGTCACCTGCGAGCGTACGTGACCCCGCCGACATCGACAGCGGCCCGATCCCACGAGGTACGGCGCGACCGCGTCGTAGGACCGTACAGTCCCGGCCGACGCGGTCGTCCCGGGTGCCGCCTCAGTGGGCGCCGGTGCCGGTCAGGGAGCGCACCTCCAGTTCCGCGTACTTCCCGGCGTCCGGGACCTCCTTCGACAGCAGGGTGCCCACCACGCCGAGCAGGAAGCCGACCGGGATGGAGATGAGGCCGGGGTTCTCCAGCGGGAACCAGTGGAAGTCGACGCCCGGGAACATCGACGTCGGCTTGCCGGAGACCACCGGGGAGAACAGCACCAGGCCGACCGCGGTGACCAGGCCGCCGTAGATCGACCACAGCGCGCCCGCGGTGGTGAACCGCTTCCAGAACAGGCTGTAGAGGATGGTCGGCAGGTTGGCGGAGGCGGCGACCGCGAAGGCGAGGGCGACCAGTCCGGCCACGTTCAGATCGCGGGCCAGGGCGCCGAGGACGATGGAGACCGCGCCGATGCCGACGGTCGACCAGCGGGCCGCGCGCACCTCCTGCTGCTCGGTGGCCTGGCCCTTCTTGATGACGTTGGCGTAGATGTCGTGCGCGAAGGAGGACGACGAGGCCAGGGTCAGGCCGGCGACGACCGCGAGGATCGTGGCGAAGGCGACCGCGGAGATGGTGGCGAGCAGGATGGCTCCCCAGTTGGAGTCCACACCGCCCAGGTGCAGCGCCAGCAGCGGGGCCGCCGTGTTGCCCGCCTTGTTCGAGGCGATGATCTCGCCTGGTTTGATCAGCGCGGCGGCGCCGAAGCCCAGGGCGAGGGTCATCAGGTAGAAGGCACCGATCAGGCCGATGGCCCACAGGACGGACTTGCGGGCGGCCTTGGCGGTGGGGACGGTGTAGAAGCGGATCAGGATGTGCGGCAGGCCGGCCGTGCCCAGGACCAGGGCGATGCCGAGGGAGAGGAAGTCCAGCTTGGTGGTGCCGGTGGCGCCGTACTTCAGGCCGGGCTCCAGGAAGGCGCTGCCCTTGCCGCTGTTGTTGGCGGCCCTGCCGAGCAGTTCGGAGACGTTGAAGTCGAACTTCAGCAGGACGAGGAAGGTCAGCAGCACGGCACCCACGATGAGCAGCACCGCCTTGACCATCTGGACCCAGGTGGTGCCCTTCATGCCGCCGATGGTGACGTACACGATCATCAGCAGGCCGACCAGGGCGACGATGCCGATCTTGCCGCCGTCGCTGGTGATGCCGAGGAGCAGGGAGACCAGCACGCCGGCACCGGCCATCTGGGCCAGCAGATAGAAGATCGACACGACGATGGTGGAGGTGCCGGCCGCGGTGCGCACGGGACGCTGGCGCATGCGGTAGGCCAGCACGTCGCCCATCGTGTAGCGGCCCGAGTTGCGCAGCGGTTCGGCGACCAGCAGGAGGGCGACGAGCCAGGCGACGAGGAAGCCGATGGAGTACAGGAAGCCGTCGTAGCCGAAGAGGGCGATGGCGCCGGCGATGCCGAGGAAGGACGCGGCGGACATGTAGTCACCGGAGACGGCGAGGCCGTTCTGGAAGCCGGTGAACTGCCGTCCGCCCGCGTAGAAGTCGGCGGCGTCCTTGGTCTGCCGGCCCGCCCAGACGGTGATGACGAGGGTCGCGGCGACGAACACCGCGAACAGGGTGATGATCAGCGTGCGGTGCTCGCTCGCCTCGCCGGCGGCCAGCAGCGTGTGGGGTACGGCGCTCATGCTCCGCCCTCCATCCGGGACTTGATGGCCTCGGCCCGGGGGTCGAGCCGGGTGGCGGCACGGTGGGCGTACCACCAGGCGATCAGGAACGTGGTGAGGAACTGGGCGAGGCCCAGAACGAGGGCGACGTTGATGTGGCCGGCCACCTTGGTGCCCATGAAGCCGCCCGCGTAGTTGGACAGCAGGACGTACAGCAGGTACCAGGCGGCGAAGGCGATCGTCAGGGGGAAGGCGAAGGAGCGGTGGGCGCGGCGCAGTTCACCGAACTCCGCGCTCTGCTGCACCTCGGTGAACTCCTCGGCGGAGGGAAGGCGGGTCGGGGTCTGCGCGGGTGGCGGTGTCTCGGTAGCCACGGAGTCTCCTCGCGTCACGGACGTGCGCTTGCTCATCTCTCAGGGACGGGACCACATTACAGCGAGTCATCACGCGACTCCATCGGGTGATTCCCGTAGGGGGCCGGATCTTCCGGGCCTCCCGCCCACGGTCACGGCGCCGCCCGCGACGGGGTTCAAGTCCGCCTGGGTCTTTCGGAGATCAGCGCCGGGGGATAGCTTCGGCCCAGCACGACGTCGTCATGTACCTGCTCGGACAGTCACCGGTGTTCCGGGCGGTTCCGTATCCGGATGATGTGGAGATCCCATGGCTCATCTGCGCTCCAGACGCCGACTGGCGCTCGCCGTACCGGCCGTGCTGTCGCTGACCGCCACGCTCGGCTTCGTGCCGTCGGCGGCCTCCGCGGCGGCCTCGACGGCCCCGGCGGCCACGGCGGCGCGGGCGGCGGACGGCCCCACCCTGTCGTACGTGGTGAACACCCGGACGGACCGTTCCACGATCGCCTCGGTGCGGCGGGCGATCACCCGCAACGGCGGTACGGTCGTGACGAGTTACGACCGGATCGGGGTGATCGTGGTGCACTCCGCGAACCCCGGGTTCGCCCAGGCGATCCGTGCCGTACGCGGTGTCGCCTCGGCGGGCGCCACCCGCAACGCGCCGCTGCCCGCCCAGTCCACCACCGACGTGGGCACGCCGAAGGCGCTGAGCGCGGCCGAGGCCGCCGGGGTCCGGGCCGCCGCCGGCCAGGACCCGCTGGAGCCGCTCCAGTGGGACCTGCCGGCCATCAAGGCGGACAAGGCGCACGAGAAGTCCCTGGGCAGCCCGGACGTCACGGTCGCCGTCATCGACACGGGCGTCGACGACACCCACCCGGACATCGCGCCCAACTTCGACCGGGCGGCCTCCGTCAACTGCGTGTCGGGCAAGCCGGACACGACGGACGGGGCCTGGCGGCCGGGCGCCTCGGAGAGCCCGCACGGCACGCATGTGGCCGGTGAGATCGCGGCGGCGAAGAACGGCGTGGGGATGACGGGCGTGGCGCCGGGGGTGAAGGTCGCCGGCATCAAGGTGTCCAACCCGGGCGGCTACTTCTACACCGAGGCCGTGGTCTGCGGCTTCGTGTGGGCGGCCGAACACCACGTCGATGTGACCAACAACAGCTATTACACCGACCCGTGGTACTTCAACTGCACCGCCGACCCCGACCAGAAGGCGCTCGTGGACGCCATCACCCGGGCCTCGCGCTACGCGGAGAGGAAGGGCACGGTCAACGTCGCGGCGGCGGGCAACGAGAACTACGACCTCGCGTCCCACGCGATCACCGACGAGGACTCGCCGAACGACGGCACCCCGTCGGACCGGGTGATCGACCCGCACGAGTGCTTCGACATACCGACCCAGCTGCCGGGTGTCGTCACGGTCGCGGCGACCGGCGCCAAGGGGCTGAAGTCGTCCTTCTCCAACCACGGTCTCGGCGTGGTCGACATCGCCGCGCCCGGCGGCGACTACTACCAGCCGCCGCAGGCCCCGGCGACCAGCGGCCTGATCCTGGGCACGCTGCCGGGCGGCAAGTGGGGCTACATGGCCGGGACCTCCATGGCGACCCCGCACGTCGCCGGCGTTGCCGCATTGATCAAGTCAACCCATCCGCACGCCCCGGCGGCGGTCGTGAAGGCGCTGCTGTACGCGGAGGCCACCGCCACGCCCTGCACCGACCCGTACGACATCGACGGCGACGGCAAGGTGGACGCGGTGTGCGAGGGGACGAAGAACCGCAACGGCTTCTACGGCTGGGGCGTCGCGGACGCGCTGGCCGCGGTGACCAGGTAGACGGGGCACGGAGGTCCCTGTAGGTGTCCACGCGAAATATTGATTGAATCAATAATGCATAGTGCAGTCATGACTGCACTCACGTACGCGTGGTCCTCGCTGGGCGGCGATCCCGCCCGGCTTTCCCGGCTCACCTCCGTCCCGCGGGAGGGCGTGCTCACGGCGCGCCTTCCCGTGCGGGAGCTGGCCCGGGCGTGCGTCGGCGCCTGCGCCCTGGCCGCGGCGGAGCTGGCGGCCCGCCGGGCCGGGCTTGCCGAGGTGCCGGCCGTCCGGGTCGACGACGGCGCGGTGGCGGCGGCCTTCCACAGCGAGCGGCTGCTGCGGGTGGACGGCCGGGCGCCGGTCTCCTTCGCACCCCTGTCCCGGTTCTGGCGGACGGCCGACGGCTGGGTGCGCACCCACGCCAACTACCCGCACCACCGAAGCCGGCTGCTGGGCGCGCTGGGGCTGCCCGAGGACGCCTCGGCGGAGCGGGTCGCCGCACGGCTCGCCGGGATGCCGGCCGTGGAGGTGGAGGAGACCGTCGACGGCACGGGCGGTCTCGCCGTGGCCCTGCGCACACCGGAGCGGTGGCGGGCCCACGAGCAGGCGGCCGAGGTCGCCGCGCGCCCGCTGGTCGAGCGCGGGCGGCTGGACACGGCGCCCCCGCGCAAGTTCCCGCCGCTCGACCCGGCCGCCCCCGCCGTGTTGCCCGCCGCCGGGCTGCGCGTCCTGGACCTGACCCGGGTCCTGGCCGGCCCGGTCGCCACCCGGACCCTCGCCCTGCTCGGCGCGGACGTGCTGCGCGTGGACGCCCCCTGGCTGCCGGAACTGCCGGACCAGCACGCCGACACCGGCTTCGGCAAGCGGTCCGCCACGCTGGACCTGGGCACCGGCCGGGACGTCCTGGAGGACCTGCTGAGCACGGCGGACGTCGTGGTGACCGGCTACCGCCCGGGCGCCCTGGACCGGTTCGGGCTCTCCCCCGAGGAGCTGAGCGCGCGCCACCCCGGCCTGGTCGTGGCGCAGGTGTCGGCGTGGGGCGCGCACGGGCCCTGGCGCGGGCGGCGCGGCTTCGACAGCCTGGTGCAGGCCGCCACCGGCATCGCGGTCACCGAGGGCACGGCCGGGGAACCCGGCGCGCTGCCCGCGCAGGCCCTGGACCACGGCACCGGCTATCTGCTGGCGGCGGCCGTGCTGCGGGCGCTGACCGAGCAGTCGTACGACGGCGGGAGCCGGCTGGTGCGGATCGCGCTGGCCCGGACCGCGCACTGGCTGACCTCCGGCATCCGCCCGGAACCGGCCGGCGGGGAGCCGTACCCGGGCCCGGACGCCTGGCTGGCGGAGACCGGCGGCACGCTGGGCCGGCTGCGGTACGCCCGCCCGGCCGTGTCCTTCACGGGCGGCCCCGCCGACTGGGCCCGGCCCCCGGTGCCGTGGGGCTCGTCCCCGGCCCGCTGGGCCGCCCCGGCCTCCCAGGGGTGACGGACACGGTCAACGGTCGACGCCGTCAGCGGTCGTTGGTGACCAGCACCTTCAGGGCCGTGCGCTCGTCCATCGCCTTGTAGCCGGCCGGCACGTCCTCGATGCCGACGGTCATGTCGAACACCGGGGACGGGTCGATGGTGCCGTCGAGGACGTCGGGCAGGAGGTCGGGGATGTAGGCGCGGACCGGGGCGACCCCGCCGCGCAGGGCGATGTTCCGGTCGAACATCACGCCGAGGTCCAGGCCGGTGCCGCTGCCGTGGGGCACGCCCACGAAGCCGATGGCGCCGCCGTCCCGGGTGATGCCAACGGCCGTCCGCATGGACTGCTCGGTGCCGACCGCCTCCACGACGGCGTGCGCCCCCTGGCCCCGGGTCAGCTCGCGGACGGCCTCGACGGCCGCCTCCCCGCGCTCGGCGACGACGTCGGTGGCGCCGAACCGGCGGGCGATGTCGGTGCGCACCTGGTGCCGGCCCAAGGCGATGATCCGTTCGGCGCCGAGCCGCTTGGCGGCCAGGACGGCGCACAGCCCGACCGCGCCGTCCCCGACGACGGCGACCGTGGCGCCGGGCCGGGCGCCCGCGCCGAGGGCGGCGTGGTGGCCGGTGCCGAGCACGTCGGACAGGGTCAGCAGGGCGGACAGCAGATGGTCGTCGCCGGCCGCCTCCTTGGGCAGCCGGACCAGGGTGCCGTCGGCGAACGGCACGCGGACGGCCTCACCCTGGCCGCCGTCGTAACCGACGGAACCCCAGAAGCCGCCGTGCTCGCAGGAGGTGGTCAGGCCCTCGCGGCAGTAGTCGCAGACGCCGTCGGACCACATGAAGGGCGCGACCACCAGGTCACCGCGGCGCACGGTGCCCACCTCCGAGCCGGTCTCCTCCACGACGCCGAGGAACTCGTGCCCGATCCGCTGGCCCGGCTGCCGTGCCGCCTCGCCCCGGTAGGCCCACAGGTCACTGCCGCAGATGCAGGCGCGCAGCACCCGTACGACGGCGTCGGTGGGCAGCTGTACCACGGGGTCGGGGACGTCCTCCACGCGCATCTCGTACGGGGCGTGGATGGTGGTGGCGCGCATGGCGGCGGTCCTTCTCGTGCTCGTGCGGGTGGCGGGCGGGGCGGTGCGCTCGCGGGTGGCGGGCGCACTTCACGGTACGTCGTGCCCGCGTAGGCCCGCGCGGCCGGGCCCCGCCGCGCTCACACCCCGGCCGCCCCCAGCAGGCTGCCCGCCGCGTAGGTCACCGCCATCGCCAGTGCCCCGCCGGCCACGTTGCGCACGATCGCGCGCCGGGGGTCGGCCGCGCCGAGGCGGGCGCTGCTCCAGCCGGTGAGGACCAGGGCGGCGAGGACGCAGCACACGGTGACGGGGAGCCGCGCACCGGCCGGGGGCAGCACGATGGCCAGCAGCGGCAGCAGCGCGCCGACGGTGAAGGCCACGAAGCTCGCCCAGGCCGCGTGCCAGGGGTTGGTCAGCTCGTCGGGGTCGATGCCGAGCTCCACCCGCGCGTGGGCCCTCAGCGCGTCCCGCGCGGTGAGCTGTTCGGCGGCCTCGCGGGCCACCTCCCGGGACAGGCCGCGCGCGGCCAGCAGGTCGGTCAGTTCGCGCAGTTCGGCCTCGGGCTGGTCGCGCAGCTCCCGTCGCTCCACGGCCAGCGCGGCCATCTCGGAGTCGCGCTGGGTGGAGACGGAGACGTATTCGCCGGCCGCCATGGACATCGAGCCGGCGAGCAGGCCGGCCAGTCCGGCGGTGAGCAGGGCGGAGCGGCTCTCGGTGGCGCCGGCCACGCCGACGACCAGGCCGGCGGTGGAGACGATGCCGTCGTTCGCGCCCAGTACGGCGGCCCGCAGCCAGTTCAGCCGGGAGCCGAGGGCGCCGCCGTGGGCCTCGTCGTGGGTGGGTTCCGTCACAGCAGGGAGGATTCCACCGCCGGCCCCCGGCCCGCCGCACCGACGCCCGCCTGCCCGCCTGCCGCACCCAGGTCCACCCTGTTGACGGCGGCCCGCGCCAGCGGCCGTGCCATACCGTCCTTCGCCAAGTACCTGACGGGTCGTCACCTACGGCACCGTGACGGCAGTCCGGGTGCGGGGTAAACAGGCGCGCACCGAAGGGAGTTGGTTGTCGCCGCGGCCGGACTCGGCGGGTTCCGGCCGACGGAGCGCACGGCCGAGCAGCGCGTGCCGCCCGTCCCGCACGCCCTGCGGCGCCGGCTGCGCGACCATCCGCATCTGGTCGCCCTGGTGCACGAACGCGGCCTGACCGATCGGGTGTTCCCTGCCCGCCCAGCGGGTCCTGGCCCGCGAGGCGCACGCGGCGGGGCTGCGCGGGGAGCCCTGCCGGCAGCACACGAGGAGCTCCCGTGCGCGGACGGCCACGCGTGAAGCAGGTGATACCGCACCTTCCGTACGCCCCTGCGCGCGGACACGCGTCCTTCGCACCGACACGCGCGCGTGTGCGGTGACCGAGCGGGCGGCCGAGCCGGGAACGCGGGTGCCGGACCTGGGGGACCGTGTTGTCAGTGGTGGCCCGTATCCTCGGTGACCATGCTCGAAGACCGTGCGACCGCAGCGCCCTCCGCCACCCCGTGGCCGGCCGCGTATCCGAAGGGATACGCGGTCGTTGACGTGGAGACCACCGGACTGGCCAGGGACGACCGGATCATCTCGGCGGCCGTGTACCGGCTGGACGCGCGCGGCGAGGTCGAGGACCACTGGTACACGCTGGTCAACCCGGAGCGCGATCCGGGACCCGTGTGGATACACGGTCTGACGAGCGAGATGCTCGACGGCGCGCCGCTGTTCGCGGAGGTCGCCGAGGAGTTCGCGGCCCGGCTGGACGGCCGGGTGCTGGTCGCGCACAACGCGGTCTTCGACTGGCAGATGATCGCGCGGGAGTACGCGCGCGTGCGGCGCGAGGCGCCGGTGCGGCAACGGCTGTGCACCATCGCGCTGTCGAAGGAGCTGGGGCTGCCGCTGCCCAACTTCAAGCTGGAGTCGCTGGCGGCGCACTTCGGGGTGGTGCAGCAGCGGGCGCACCACGCGCTGGACGACGCGCGCGTGCTGGCGGAGGCGTTCCGGCCCAGCCTGCGGGCCGCGGCGGCGGGCGGGGTACGGCTGCCGCTGCTGGAGTGCCGGCCGCTGACGGAGTGGTCGGACCGGCCGGTGCCCCGGCAGGCGACGGGCGGCTACGGCGGCTATCGGGGGGCCGGTTGGCGCCCCTCCCGCAAAAGGCCCGCATGCCCCTATCCCAACCCGGGTCGCTACGAAGACGGCAAAAGGCTCAAACAGGGCATGCGGGTCGCCTTCTCGGGTGACACGTCGACGGAGCGCGAGCTGCTGGAGGACCGCGCCACCGAGGCCGGGCTGCATGTGGCCACCAGCATCTCCCGGCTGACCAGCCTGCTGGTGACGAACGACCCCGACTCGGGCACGTCCAAGACGGTCAAGGCCCGGCAGTTCGGCACGCCGATCGTGGACGAGGCCGCGTTCGGCCAGCTGCTGCGGGACGTGGAGCCCGCCGGCGAGTAGCCCTGGCCGACCTCCTGGCGGTTCATCGTACGAACGGGTGATTGCCCCACGACTCACCCGGTGCCGGCTCGCCGGGCGATCGGCGACGGCTCACCCTGTGGCGCATGGCGACATGCGAAGTTTGCGGCAATGACTACGGAATGACCTTCGAGGTGCACGCACAAGGTGCCGTGCATGTCTTCGACTGTTTCTCCTGTGCGATCCACCGCATGGCCCCGATCTGCGAGCA
Organism: Streptomyces achromogenes subsp. achromogenes; assembly: GCF_000720835.1. Taxonomy (GTDB): domain Bacteria; phylum Actinomycetota; class Actinomycetes; order Streptomycetales; family Streptomycetaceae; genus Streptomyces; species Streptomyces achromogenes. Next base: position 39,079 of record NZ_JODT01000050.1, read on the forward strand.
CTGCCGGGTGCAGATCATCGGCCAGGGCGTGGAGGTGGACGGCCACTGGTTCTGCGGCGCGCACTGCGCCCGGGCCGAGGGGAGGGCGGGCATCGTCGACCGGGTCTGACCCGGTACCCGCCTGAACGCACCCCACGGCGCGGAGGTACCGTCGTGGGGTGCACCGCTACCGCTTCCTGCTGTCCCGCCAGTGGGTGATCCTCACGCTCGTCGCGATCGCGCTGATCCCGACGATGATCCGGCTGGGCTTCTGGCAGCAGCACCGCTACGAGGAGCGCACCGCCCGCAACGACCTGGTCTCCGCCGCGCTGCACGCCGACCCGGTCCCGGTGGAGCGGCTGACCTCCCCCGGGCACACGGTGACCCGCGCCGAGAAGTACCGCACGGTCACCGCGACCGGCACCTTCGACACCGCCAAGGAGGTCGTGGTCCGCCGCCGTACCAACTCGGACGGCGAGGTCGGCTTCCACGTCCTCACCCCCCTCGTCCTCGACGACGGCAAGGTGCTGCTCGTCAACCGGGGCTGGATCCCCGCGAACGGCGCGCAGACCGACTTCCCCAAGGTGCCCGCGCCGCCGGCCGGGCGGGTCACCGTCACCGGGCGGCTGATGTCCGACGAGACGACCGCGGCGAGCGGCATCAAGAACGTCAAGGGCCTGCCCGACCGGCAGATCATGCTGATCAACAGCGAGGAGGAGGCGCGACGGCTGGGCGCCCGGGTGCTCGGCGGCTACATCCAGCAGACCGCGCCCCAGGCGAAGGACGGCTCCCCGGAGCAGATCTCCGACCCGGGCAGCGAGGACGCCCCGCTGAACTACGCGTACATGATCCAGTGGTGGCTGTTCGCGGCGGCCGTCCCGGTCGGCTGGTGGTTCCTGGTCCGGCGCGAGCTGCGGGACCGGGAGGAGGCCGCGGCGGAGCAGCGGACCGAGGAGTCCGAACCGGCCCCGGTCTGAGCCCGCCCCACGCCCCGCCCCCACGCCCGGCCGGCGGCCGGCCTCCACCCCGTTCCGGCCCGCGCACGGCCGTCCCGCCCCGGCGCTCGGATCACTCCCCCGGCGGACCACCTGGTTGGCCCCCTGGTCCGCCGGGAAACCGCATCCCGTGAACGCGCGCATCGAGGACTACGCCCTCATCGGGGACGAGCAGACCGCGGCCCTGGTCGGCAAGGACGGCTCGATCGACTGGCTGTGCCTGCCGCGCTTCGACTCCGGCGCCTGCTTCGCCCGGCTGCTGGGCGACGAGGACCACGGCCACTGGCGGATCGCGCCCCGCGGGGCGGACGTCTGCGCCCGCCGCGCCTACCGGCCCGACACCCTCGTCCTGGACACCGAGTGGGAGACGCCGGACGGAGCGGTACGGGTCACCGACCTGATGCCGCAGCGCGAGCGCGCCCCCGACGTCGTACGGATCGTGGAGGGCCTCAGCGGCCGGGTCACCGTCCGCAGCACGCTGCGCCTGCGCTTCGACTACGGCTCGATCATGCCGTGGGTGCGCCGCGCGGACGGCCACCGGGTGGCCGTCGCCGGGCCGGACTCCGCCTGGCTGCGCGCCGAGCCGGCCGTGCGTACCTGGGGCGAGGAGTACGGCACGCACGCGGAGTTCACCGTCGCCGCGGGCGAGCGGGTGGCGTTCGTCCTCACCTGGCACCCCTCGCACGAGAAACGCCCGCCGCCCATCGACCCGTACGAGGCGCTGGAGAGCAGCGTCGCCGACTGGCGGAGCTGGGCCGGGCGGTGCCGTTACGAGGGGCCGTACCGGGACGCGGTGGTGCGCTCCCTCATCACCCTCAAGGCCCTCACCTACGCTCCGACCGGCGGGATCGTCGCCGCGGCGACCACCTCGCTGCCCGAGAAGCCGGGCGGCGTGCGCAACTGGGACTACCGCTACTGCTGGCTGCGCGACTCCACCCTCACCCTCGGCGCGCTGCTCGCCGCCGGCTACCAGGAGGAGGCCGAGGCCTGGCGGGACTGGCTGCTGCGCGCGGTGGCCGGCAACCCGGCCGATCTGCAGATCATGTACGGCGTGGCGGGCGAGCGGCGGCTGCGGGAGACGGAGCTGCCGTGGCTGCCCGGCTTCGCCGGCTCCGCCCCCGTGCGCATCGGCAACGGCGCCGTCGACCAGCTCCAGCTGGACGTGTACGGCGAGGTGATGGACTCCCTGTCGCTGGCCCGCGCCTCGGGCCTGCCGACCAAGCCGCACATGTGGGCCATGCAGCGCTCGCTGATGAGGTTCCTGGAGTCGGCGTGGCGGCGGCCGGACGAGGGCCTGTGGGAGGTGCGCGGCGGCCGGCGGCAGTTCGTGCACTCCAAGGTGATGGTGTGGGTGGCCGCCGACCGCGCCGTCAAGACGCTGGAACGGCACCACGAACTGAGCGGCGACCTGGACGGCTGGCGCCGGCTGCGCGACGAGGTCCACCGGGAGGTGTGCGACAAGGGCTACGACAAGGAGCGCAACACCTTCACCCAGTACTACGGCTCCCGGGAACTGGACGCCGCGCTGCTGCTCATCCCGCGCGTGGGCTTCCTGCCGCCGGACGACCCCCGGGTGGTCGGCACCGTCGACGCCATCCGCGACGACCTCGGGCACGGCGGCTTCCTGCGCCGCTACGACACCGGGGACTCGGTGATCGACGGACTGCCGGGCGGCGAGGGCGCCTTCCTCGCCTGCTCCTTCTGGCTGGCCGACGCGCTGCACATGACCGGCCGCACCCAGGAGGCCCGCGAACTGTTCGACCGGCTGGTGGGCCTGTGCAACGACGTGGGGCTGCTGGCCGAGGAGTACGACCCCGTCGACGGCCGCCAGCTGGGCAACTTCCCGCAGGCGTTCAGCCATGTCGGCCTGGTGAACACGGCGCTCACGCTCTTCGGGGAGGACGGGGCAGGATAGGGCCATGGATCTTGGACTGAAGGACCGGGTGTACGTCGTCACCGGAGCCACCCGGGGACTGGGCAACGCCACCGCGCGGGAACTCGTCGCGGACGGGGCGAAGGTGGTCGTCAGCGGCCGGGACGAGCAGCGGGTCGCCGAGGCCGCCGCCGCCCTGGGCCCGAACGCGGTGGGCGTGGCCGTGGACAACGCCGACCCGAGCGCGCCCGAGCGGCTGATCGCGGCGGCCCGGGAGAGCTTCGGGGGCTTTCACGGGGTGCTGGTGAGCGTGGGCGGTCCGGCGCCCGGGTTCGTCGCCGACAACACCGACGAACAGTGGCGGGACGCCTTCGAGTCGGTCTTCCTCGGCGCGGTGCGGCTGGCCCGCGCGGCGGCGGCCGAGCTGCCGGAGGGCGGGGTCATCGGGTTCGTGCTGTCCGGGTCGGTGCACGAGCCGATCCCGGGCCTGACGGTGTCCAACGGGCTGCGGCCGGGGCTCGCCGGGTTCGCCAAGTCGATCGCCGACGAGCTGGGGCCGAGCGGCATCCGGGTGGTGGGGCTGCTGCCGGGCCGGATCGACACCGACCGCGTGCGCGAGCTGGACGGGCGGTCCGCCGATCCGGAGGCCACCCGGACGGCGAACGCGTCACGGATTCCGCTGCGCCGCTACGGCCGGCCCGACGAGTTCGGCCGGACCGCCGCGTTCCTGCTGTCCCCGGCCGCGTCGTATCTGACCGGCGTCATGGTCCCGGTCGACGGCGGCATGCGGCACGGATTCTGAGTCGGCCGCGGGCACGGCGAGGTCGGCCAGCCCGTCGGCCACCGCCTCTCGGCCCCGACGAACGACGGCCGCCCCGGCGGTGTCGGTCCGCACCGGCACCGCCGTGGCCTTCCGCCGAAGGCGGCGGCCGGACGAGTTATTCGGGGTGGTTCATTCGCCCAGCCCGGCCAAGTCGCGCAGGCGGCGGGCCTGGGCGGCGCGCTCCGCCGTGCGCTGCTCGTCGTAGGTACGGTCGACGGCACCGCGCAGCAGCGCCTTGGTCTCCACCACGGCGTCGCGCGGCGCGGCCAGCAGCGCCGCCGCCAGGTCCCGTACCGTCGCGTCCAGGTCGGCCGCGGGCACGGCGAGGTTGGCCAGCCCGCTGGCCACCGCCTCCTCGGCACCGACGAACCGCCCGGTCACGCAGATCTCCAGCGCGCGGGCGTATCCCACGAGCCCGACCAGCGGGTGGGTGCCGGTCAGGTCCGGAACGAGGCCGAGGCTGGTCTCGCGCATGGCGAACTGGACGTCGTCGGCGACGACCCTGAGGTCGCAGCCGAGCGCGAGCTGGAAGCCGGCCCCGATGGCATGGCCCTGGACGGCGGCGATGGACACGAGGTCGGTGCGCCGCCACCAGGTGAACGCCTCCTGGTATTCGGCGATGGTCGCGTCGATCCCGGCGTCGTCACGGCGCGCGAGGTCCACGAAGGTCGGCTCGCCCTCGATCCCCTCCGGGGTGAACATGCGACGGTCCAGCCCGGCGGAGAAGGACTGGCCCTCGCCGCGCAGCACGACCACCCGGACGGAGCCCGGCAGCAGCCGCCCGGCCTCGGCGAGCGCCCGCCACAGGGCGGGAGTCTGCGCGTTGCGCTTGGCCGGGTTGGTCAGCGTCACCGTGGCGAGGGTGTCCTCGACGGTGAGCCGTACGCCGTCCTTGTCGAGTGCGGGAGCGAGGTCCTGGTCGGGCGAAGCCATGGGGTGCCTCCGATGGGTGCGGTCAGCAGAGCTGAGCTAAGTGACTGCACAGTAACCACCCGGCCGGTCGGTCCGCCGACCGGGTGGCCACCATCGAAGCCGATGGGCCGCCCGGAGTCAGGACGAAGCGGCCTTCTTACCCCGGGTCGCTCCGCCACGCCCACGGAGCGTGACGCCCGACTCGCTGAGCATCCGGTGCACGAAGCCATACGAGCGGCCGGTCTCCTCGGCCAGCGCCCGGATGCTCGCACCGGAGTCGTACTTCTTCTTCAGGTCTGCCGCGAGCTTGTCGCGCGCGGCGCCGGTCACCCGGCTGCCCTTCTTCAGAGTCTCGGCCACCCGTGCCTCCTCATGGGAAGTGCGCTCTGGTCTCCTCATGATCACCCCTCCTGGGCGTGATGGCCACCCATTCGGCAAGGTCGGTGAGACATCGTTGTGACGACAGGAGGGGTCCCCCACAAACGGAATGCGTGATTCCAGCGGGTGGAGTCCAGGGGTCCGTACGGGTGGATTCGCGAAGTACCAGGTCAGGAACGCCGAGCGGCCGACGCCCCGGCTACCGGGGGGTCGGCCGCGAAATCCGTGTATGACACACCTCGATACGAGGAGATCTCACACAGATGATGGATCACGGATAGGCCGAATGATCCATGCGCGAGGGATCCGGCCGTCGATCACGCCAGGGTGACGAGGTCCGCGTAGTCGGAGCCCCACAGGTCCTCGACGCCGTCCGGCAGCAGGATGATCCGCTCCGGCTGGAGCGCCTCGACGGCGCCCTCGTCGTGGGTGACGAGGACGACCGCGCCCTTGTAGGTGCGCAGGGCGCCGAGGATCTCCTCGCGGCTGGCCGGGTCCAGGTTGTTCGTCGGCTCGTCCAGGAGCAGCACGTTCGCCGAGGAGACGACGAGCGTGGCGAGGGCGAGCCGGGTCTTCTCGCCGCCGGAGAGGACCCCGGCCGGCTTGTCGACGTCGTCGCCGGAGAACAGGAACGAGCCGAGCACCTTGCGGACCTCGACCAGGTCCATGTCGGGGGCGGCCGAGCGCATGTTCTCCAGGACCGTGCGGTCGGGGTCCAGGGTCTCGTGCTCCTGCGCGTAGTAGCCCAGCTTCAGGCCGTGGCCGGGGACGACCCGGCCGGTGTCCGGCGTCTCCACGCCGGCGAGGAGGCGCAGCAGCGTGGTCTTGCCGGCGCCGTTGAGACCGAGGATGACGACCCGGGAGCCCTTGTCGATGGCTAGGTCGACGTCGGTGAAGATCTCCAGCGAGCCGTACGACTTCGACAGGCCCTCGGCCATCAGCGGGGTCTTGCCGCAGGGCGCGGGCTCCGGGAAGCGGAGCTTGGCGACCTTGTCGGACATCCGGATGTCCTCGAGGCCGGAGAGCAGCTTCTCGGCGCGGCGGGCCATGTTCTGCGCGGCGACCGTCTTGGTGGCCTTGGCGCGCATCTTGTCGGCCTGGGCGTTGAGCGCGGCGGCCTTCTTCTCGGCGTTGGCGCGCTCGCGCTTGCGGCGCTTCTCGTCGGCCTCGCGCTGCTGCTGGTACAGCCTCCAGCCCATGTTGTAGACGTCGATCGTGGAGCGGTTGGCGTCCAGGTAGAACACCTTGTTCACGACCGTGTCCACGAGGTCGACGTCGTGGGAGATGACGATGAAGCCGCCGCGGTAGGACTTCAGATAGTCCCGCAGCCAGGTGATCGAGTCCGCGTCGAGGTGGTTGGTGGGCTCGTCCAGCAGCAGGGTGTCGGCGTCGGAGAACAGGATCCGGGCCAGCTCGATACGGCGGCGCTGACCGCCGGAGAGGGTGTGCAGCGGCTGGCCGAGCACCCGGTCGGGCAGGTTCAGCGCGGCGGCGATGGTGGCGGCCTCGGCCTCGGCGGCGTACCCACCCTTGGTGAGGAACTCCGTCTCCTGGCGCTCGTACTGCTTCAGGGCCTTCTCGCGGGTGGAGCCCTTGCCGCTCGCGATGCGCTGCTCGTTCTCGCGCATCTTGCGGATCAGTACGTCGAGTCCGCGCGCGGACAGGATGCGGTCGCGGGCGAGGACGTCAAGGTCGCCGGTGCGGGGGTCCTGCGGGAGGTAGCCGACCTCGCCGGAGCGGGTGATCGTGCCGGCGGCCGGGATGCCCTCGCCGGCCAGGCACTTGGTGAGGGTGGTCTTGCCTGCGCCATTGCGGCCGACGAGGCCGATGCGGTCGCCCTTGGCGACACGGAAGGTGGCGTTCTCGATGAGGACGCGCGCACCGGCGCGCAGCTCGATACCGGAGGCGGAGATCACGGACAGACTCCAGGGCGTACAGGGATTGGCGGGTGGGCGGCTGAGGACGTTCCCGCCGTCTAATGCGCGAGGAGAATGGCCATGGGCCCCAGTCTAACGGGGCGGTGCAAGCGAATTTCCTGCGTCCCGGTGACCGGGACGCAGGGCGGGCGGGGCGCTGCCCAGGGGGGTGCGGCCGGGGGTGATCCGCCCCAGGTCGTCCAGGGCCACGAGCTGGCCGGTCCAGGCGGTGTCCGGGCACGGCTGGGCGAGCAGCAGGGCCGGACCGCGCCGGAGCGCGCCACCGGGGCGGAACGCGCAGCCGTCGCGGGCGGGCAGGGTCCAGCGCAGATCACCGTCGGCGGTGCGGTACGCGGCGACGCGGCGCGGGGTGACGACGGCGAGGATGCCGTGACCGAGGGGGCGCAGGACGCCGGCGCCGCCGTGGGCCGGGAGCCACTCGGCCGCGTCGGGCAGGGCCCGGTGCCAGCGCACGGTGCGGCCGTCGGTGGCGGTGAGCAGCCCGTCGTCCCAGAGCGTGATCGCCTCCGCGCGCGCGGGGAGCACGACGACGGGACGGTGCCCCGCGCGCGCGTAGCGCCAGCGCGGGGCACCCCCGCGGGTGTCGTACCCGGCCACGACGGCGCCCCGCACCCGGGGCACCCACGTCCGGTCCGCATGCGCGGATCCCGTGAGCCGGTCCCCGTAGGCCGGGGGCCGCGCCTGGTGGAGTACGCCGAGGAGGCAGAGCCCCGCCAGCAGACCGAGCGCCCGGCGGAGGTACGGGATTAGGGGGCGGGGGTGGTGCGAGAGGGGCGCGGGGCGTGCGGGGGGGG
>NZ_JODT01000051.1 GCF_000720835.1 Streptomyces achromogenes subsp. achromogenes
ATCTGGCGTTGATTTTTGGCACGCTGTTGAGTTCTCAAGGAACGGTCGCTTCCTTTGTACTCACCCTCTCGGGCTTTCCTCCGGGCGCTTCCCTTCGGTGTTTCAAACTCTACCAGGGTTTTTCCGTCTCTCTGACCACCCTCCTGCGAGCACGCAGAAGAAGATCCAGAGATCAGGATCTGATGAGTTTGGTTGCCGCCAGGGGCTGGGCACTGTTTCGTGCCTCTTGCCCCGAGCAGGGTTACGACTGTACACGCGGCCTTGAAGGCCATGCAAATCGCCTTGGTTGGTGGTCTAGACCACTAGCTGGTAGCTTCTATCCGGAACCGCCAGTTCATTTGACATACGCTGCTGCTCAGTGCGCCGTCCGGGACAGGCGGTGACGGTCCGCGAGCAGCTCCACTCCTTGGGAGGCTTCCCATGACCACCGTGACGTCCCCACTCGCTGGACGGGCCATCGGACTGGCCGCAGTGCCGGATCCGGTCTTCTCCGGGGCCATGGTCGGCCCGGGCACCGCTATCGATCCCGCGCGCGAGGCCTCCGAGGCGGTGGCGCCCGTGGACGGCGTCATCGTCTCTCTGCACCCGCACGCGTTCGTCGTGGTCGACGACAGCGGCCACGGGGTGCTCACCCACCTCGGCATCGACACGGTGCAGCTCAACGGCGAGGGCTTCGAGCTGCTCGTCGCCAAGGGGGACAGGGTCACCCGCGGCCAGGCCGTCGTCCGCTGGAACCCGGCCGCCGTCGAGGCCGCCGGCAAGTCCCCGGTGTGCCCGGTCGTCGCCCTGGAAGCCACTGCCGAGTCCCTCTCCGAGCTGCGTGACAGTGGTGACGTGAAGACCGGCGACAGCCTCTTCTCCTGGAACTGACGGCCGGGCCGTCCCAGGACGGTGTACAGGACAACCACCGCGGCGGGACCCGCCGCACTATCGGAGACGGGTGAGATGGAGACAACGCTGCGAGGCGTCGGCGTGAGCCATGGCGTGGCGATCGGCGAGGTTCGGCACATGGGCACGGCGGTGCTGGAGCCGCCGGCCAAGCAGATCCCCGCCGAGGACGCCGAGCGGGAGCAGGGCCGCGCCCGGCAGGCCGTGGACGCCGTGGCCGCCGATCTGATGGCGCGCGGCAATCTGGCGGGCGGCGAGGCCCAGGCCGTGCTGGAAGCGCAGGCCATGATGGCCCAGGACCCCGAGCTGATGGCGGACGTGGACCGGCGGATCGCCGTCGGCAGCACCGCGGAGCGCGCGGTGTACGACGCGTTCGCGGCGTACCGGGAGCTGCTGGCCGGTGCCGGTGAGTACCTCGCGGGGCGCGTGGCCGACCTGGACGACGTGCGGAACCGTATCGTCGCGCGGCTGCTGGGCGTGCCGATGCCGGGTGTCCCGGACAGCGACCAGCCCTATGTCCTCGTGGCCCGGGACCTGGCTCCGGCCGACACGGCGCTGCTGGACCCCTCCCTCGTACTCGGTTTCGTGACCGAGGAGGGTGGTCCGACCAGCCACAGCGCGATTCTGGCGCGGGCGCTGGGGGTGCCCGCCGTGGTGGCGCTGCCGGGTGCCGGTGAGCTGGCCGAGGGCACGGTGGTCGCCGTGGACGGCAGCACGGGTGATGTCTTCGTCAGCCCCAGCGAGGAGAAGAAGGCGCAGCTTTCGGCCGCGGCCGCGGAGCGCAAGGCGGCGCTGGCCGCCTCGACGGGTCCCGGTGCGACCGCGGACGGGCACAAGGTGCCGCTGCTGGCCAACGTGGGCGGGCCGGCCGATGTGGCGGCGGCGGTCGAGGCGGGTGCCGAGGGCGTCGGTCTGTTCCGTACCGAGTTCCTGTTCCTGGACGACAGCAAGAAGGCTCCTTCCGAGCAGAAGCAGGTGGAGGCCTACCGGCAGGTGCTGGAGGCGTTCCCCGAGGGTCGTGTGGTCGTGCGGGTGCTGGACGCGGGCGCGGACAAGCCGCTGGACTTCCTGACGCCGGGGGACGAGCCGAACCCGGCGCTGGGTGTGCGGGGCCTGCGGACGCTGCTCGACCACCCGGAGGTGCTGCGCACCCAGCTGACGGCGCTGGCGAAGGCCGCCGAGGGGCTGCCCGTCCACCTCGAGGTGATGGCGCCCATGGTGGCGGACCGCCGGGACGCCAAGGCGTTCGCGGACGCCTGCCGGGAGGCGGGGCTCCAGGCCAAGTTCGGTGCGATGGTCGAGATCCCGTCGGCCGCGCTGCGGGCGCGCTCGATCCTGCGGGAGGTGGAGTTCCTGTCGCTGGGGACCAACGACCTCGCGCAGTACACGTTCGCGGCGGACCGGCAGGTGGGTGCGGTGTCGCGGCTGCAGGACCCGTGGCAGCCGGCGCTGCTCGACCTGGTGGCGCTGTCGGCCGAGGCGGCGCGGGCCGAGGGCAAGAGCTGCGGGGTGTGCGGTGAGGCCGCGTCCGATCCGCTGCTGGCCTGTGTGCTGACCGGTCTGGGTGTCACCTCTCTGTCCATGGGCTCGGCGTCGATTCCGTATGTCCGCGCCACGCTGGCGAAGTACACGCTGGCGCAGTGCGAGCGGGCCGCGGCGGCGGCGCGTGCGACGGACAGCGCCGAGGAGGCGCGCGCCGCGGCTCAGGCGGTGCTGTCCGGCGAATAGCCGAAACGGTGCCATGGCCGTGCCGGTGGCTTGGTGCCGTCGGTCAGGGGCGTCCTGCCTTCGGGCGGGGCGCCCCTGCCGCGTTCCGGCGGTGGGCGGTGGCTCAGTGGCGGTGGGCCGCCGCCGTGCCGTCGTCTCCGAGGTCGGGAGCCGCTCCGTAGTCGACGCCGGACTCGGGTGGGACGATGTCGCCGGATTCGACGTCGGTGCAGTAGGCGTCGAAGACTTCCGAGGCCGTCAGGGGTTCGAGGGCGCCGCCGCGCAGTCGCCAGCCGTGGACGCGGTCGGCGGTGCCGGCGGCGCTGGTGCGGATGACGAGTCCGCCGGGGCTGCGGGTGGCCAGTCCGAGGGCGAGGACGCTGGTGAACTCCAGGGCCTCCGCCTCGTCCAGGCGGGTCGCGCCGGTGCCGTCCTGCTCGCCGTGCAGGACGGAGACGAGGGTGTCCGGTGGGCCGGAGACGGTGCAGACGAGGTGCCTCTCGCCGGGTGGGGCGGTGTCGAGGATGCGGACCAGGAGTTCGGAGGCGCGGGTGAAGGCGGCCCTGCCGATGTCCTCGCCGCAGGTCGGACAGGGGCCCAGGCGGGTGAGGAGGGTGGTGGCGTACTCCCAGGTGGCTTGGCGTACGGCTTCGTCCACGAGCCGGGGCAGGAGGTCGGTGAGCGGGCGGCCGTCGTAGGGCACGGTGGGGCCGGTGGCCGCGAGGTGTGCGGTGAACCGGCTGCGGCTGGCGGAGGCGTCCGGGTCGAGTCCGGTGTCCGCGCAGTACGCCGCGTAGTCCTCCGGGTCGAACAGGGCGAGTGTGGTGTGGCTGCCCTGTGCGGCCCGGGTCTTCAGGACCGTCTCCAGGTGCCGGAGGTAGGTCGTGTGGTCGTCGAAGGTGAAGCTGCGGTAGCGCCGCATGGCGCGGAAGTCGTGGTCGTCGGTGAGGACGCCGATGGTGCCGGCGATCTCGCGGCGCAGGACGCGTCGCAGGGTCTGGTGGTCGGTGTGCGCCATGAATTCCCCCAATGCGCGGTCGATCAATGCTCACTCACCGTAACGGTCGGCACTGACAACGGCCGTCCGCCGGGGCTCGCTGATCGGGGTGAGGAGGGTGTTTCCCCAGGTCATGGCTGGTGTGGAGGGAGTCGGTCCCGGACGCCGCGGTGGGGTCCGGGACCTGTGCGGAGGGTGATGTTCCGGTGGGTCAGGCGCGCTCGCGGGCCAGTTTCTCGTAGAAGGCGAGCAGGGCGAGGTTGTCGATGGAGCCGGGGTTGACCGCCTTGTCCAGGGGGGTGCCCTGCAGGAGGCGCTTGACCGGGACCTCGATGCGCTTGCCGGTGAGGGTGTGCGGGATGCCGGGGACCTCGATGATCTCGTCGGGGACGTGCCGGGGTGAGAGCTGTTCGCGGATGGCCCGCTTGACGCGGTCCAGGAGCGTCTCGTCCAGGACGGCGCCCGGTGCGAGGTGCACGAACAGCGGCATCCAGTAGCCGCCGTCGGGTTGTTCGACGCCGATGACGAGCGACTCCCTGATCTCGGGCAGGCGTTCGACGACCTCGTAGATGTCGGCCGAACCCATGCGTACGCCCTGCCGGTTGAGGGTGGAGTCGGAGCGGCCGTGGATGATCACGGAGCCCCGGGAGGTGACGGTGATCCAGTCGCCGTGGCGCCAGACGCCGGGGTAGGTGTCGAAGTAGCTGTCGTGGTAGCGGCTGCCGTCGGGGTCGTTCCAGAAGTGGATCGGCATGGACGGCATGGGCTGGGTGACGACCAGTTCGCCGACCTCGTCCACGAGGGGACGGCCGCTCGGGTCCCAGGAGCTCAGGTCGGTGCCGAGGCCGGGTGCCTGGAGTTCGCCGGTGTACACGGGCAGGGTGGGTACGGCGCCGGCGAAGCAGGAGCAGACGTCCGTGCCGCCGCTGACGGAGGCGATCCACAGGTCCTCGCGAACCTCGTCGTGCAGCCAGCGGAAGCCGTCGGGCGGCAGCGGGGAGCCGGTGGTGGCGACGCACTCGACCGTGGAGAGGTCGTAGTCGCGGGCGGGGTGGACGCCGGCCTTGCGGCAGGCCATGACGTAGGCGGCGGAGGTGCCGTAGAGGGTGGCCCCGGTGCGTTCGGCGATCCGCCACTGGGCGCCGGTGTCCGGGTGGCCGGGGCTGCCGTCGTACAGGACGATCGTGGTGCCCGTGAGGAGGCCGGAGACGAGGAAGTTCCACATCATCCAGCCGGTGGAGGTGTACCAGAAGAAGCGGTCCTCGGGGCCGAGGTCGCAGTGCAGGCCGAGCTGTTTGAGGTGTTCGACCAGGATGCCGCCCTGCGACTGGACGATGGCCTTGGGCAGGCCGGTCGTGCCGGAGGAGTACAGCACCCACAGCGGGTGGTCGAAGGGGACCTGCTCGTAGACCGGCTCGGTGTCCTGGGCGGTCAGCGCCGACCATTCCAGGGTGCCTTCGGGGGCGTCGGTGCCCAGCAGCGGGATGTGGACGACGGCGCGCAGGGTGGGCAGTTCGCGGCGCAGTTCGGCGACGATCTCGCGGCGGTCGTGCTCCTTGCCGCCGTAGCGGTAGCCGTCGACGGTGAACAGGACGACGGGTTCGACCTGCTGGAAGCGGTCGAGGACGCTGCGGGCGCCGAAGTCGGGGGCGCAGGACGTCCATACGGCGCCGACGGCGGCGGTGGCGAGGAGGGCGACGACGGCCTGCGGGATGTTGGGGAGGTAGCCGCTGACGCGGTCGCCGGGGCGTACGCCGAGCGCGCGGAGTTCGGCGGCGAGGGAGCCGACCTGGCGGCGCAGCTCGGACCAGGTCACCGGGCGGGGTTCGTGGGTCTCGTCCACGCACAGGAGGGCGGGTTCGCCGGGGCGGTCGGCCGCGGCGCGCAGGGCGTGTTCGGCGTAGTTGAGGGTGGCGCCGGGGAACCACTGGGCGCCGGGCATGGCGCGGTCGCCGAGCACGCGCGCGTAGGGCGTGGAGAAGCGTACGTCGAACCACTCCGTGACGGCTTTCCAGAAGGTGTCGAGCCGGTCGACGGACCACCGGTGCAGGGCCGGGTAGCCGCCCTCGGCCGGGGCGCCGTGGTGTTCGGCGGCCCATGCCTGGAACCGGGTGATGCGGGCCTTGGCGATCCGCTCCGGATCGGGCTGCCAGAGCGGCTGGGGGTTCGCGGTCGACATGGGAGCCTCCCGGGCTGTGCGCGTCGTGTGCGTCGGTCCGCGCACGGGCTGGGGTGTGCGCGTGACGCGGCTGACACGGACGATGCCATGTGATCGACTTCTGCACCAGGGTTCGCCCCACATAGTCGCTGTCGTGAAGATGTGGCCCGGCCACGGGTGAACGGCAGTTGAACGGCACGCGCGCGTGGGGCGCTCAGTGGCAGGGTGAGCAGCATGGACGGTCGTGACCTGGTGCGTTCGGTGAGTGTGGTCGGTTCGGGGAGGGCGGCTCGGGGTTTGCGCACCATGCGGGCCGCGTGGCGCAGGAGGCGTATCGACGCCGAGGGGCTGCCGCGGCGGGGGCCGGAACTGGCCCGGGTGCCGGGGCAGGTGCGGGACGTGGAGCCGGGTCCGGGCGGCGGTCTGATCCGGTTCGCCCGTTCCGAGCTGCGGATCGTCGTGGCGGCGAACGGAGCAGTGTTCTGGGGCTGGGACGGCGCGGGCCCGCTGCCGTCGTACGCACTCGCGGGCGATGGTCCGGAGCCGGATCCGCGGGCGGTGCTGGAGCCGGACAAAGACGGCGGCTGGCGGGTGGTGGCGGAGCGGGTGACGGTGGTCGTGTCGCGGCACGGCGCGGTGCAGGTGTGCACGCCGGGCGGGGTGGTGCTACGGCGGGAGCTGCCGCCGCGCTGGTGGGAGCCGGTCGGCGGGGGCGCGGCGCGGTGGATGCAGCGCTCGGAGGTGGCGGCGGACGCCCGGTTCTTCGGGCTGGGCGGGCGGGCGTCCGGTCCGCGGCTGCGGGACGGCAGGTACCGGCTGTGGAACACCGACCCCGGCCGGGCGTTCGGGCCGGATGACGATCCGCTGTATCTGACCATGCCGGTGCAGCTGGTGGTGGCGGACGCGGGCACGCACCTGGTGTTCCACGACACCACCTGGGACGGCTCGGTGGTGCTGCGGGAGGGCGAGGAGGGCGCCGGGTCCGGGCACGACCGGGCGGGGCGCTGCGAGGTGCACATGGACGGCGGCCCGCTGCGCTGCTGGGTGGTGGTGGGCACTCCCGCGCGCGTGCTGTACACGTGGGCCTCGCTGACCGGGGCGCCCGCGCTGCCGCCCGTGTGGGCCCTGGGGCACCAGCACGCGCGGTGGGACTTCGACGGCGAGCAGGACGTGCGCCGGACCGTCGCGGGCTACCACGAGCGGGGGCTGCCGCTGGACGCCGTGCACCTCGGTGCCGGCCACTACGACGGCCACCGGGTGTTCACCGTCGATCAGGAACGTTTCCCCAAGCTGCCGGTGCTGGCGGAGGAGCTGCGCCGGGACGGGATCCGGCTGGTGTCGGCCGTGGGACCGGCGGTGCGGGCGGAGCCGGGCGGGGCCGTGTACGACGGCGGCGGCGCGGTGGACGCCTTCGTGCGGGACGCGCGGGGCCGCACGGTGGAGGGCCTGGCGTGGGCCGGCGAGTCGGTGTTCCCGGACTTCACGCACGCGCGCGTGCGCGCGTGGTGGGGCGGGCTCTACCGGGAGCGGCTGGAGCAGGGCTTCGCGGGGTTCTGGCACGACATGAACGAGCCCACGTCGTTCGGCGCCTTCGGTGAGCCGACGCTGCCGCGTTCGGCCCGGCACGCCCTGGAGGGGCGCGGCGGTGACCACCGGGAGGCGCACAACGTGTACGCGCTGTGCATGGCCCGGGCGGCCTACGAGGGGCTGCGCGAGCTGGCGCCCGAGGAGCGGCCGTTCGTGCTCTCCCGTTCGGGCTGGGCGGGGTCGCAGCGGTACGGCGGCACGTGGTCGGGGGACGTGGCGGCGGGCTGGCCGGGGCTGCGGGCGTCGCTGGCGCTGGTGCTGGGGCTGGGGCTGTGCGGGGTGCCGTACTCGGGTCCGGACGTGGGTGGCTCCGACGGCAGTCCGTCGCCGGAGCTGTATCTGCGCTGGTTCCAGCTGGGCGCGTACCTGCCGTTGTTCCGGACCCACGCGGGTCCGCGCGCGGGGCGCAGGGAGCCGTGGGAGTTCGGTGCCGAGGTGCTGGAGCACGCGCGCGCGGCGCTGCTCGAACGCCGGCGGCTGCTGCCGTACTTCGTGACGCTGGCGCATCTGGCCCGGCGGACCGGGGCGCCTTATGTGCGGCCGGTGTGGTGGGGGTCGCCGGAGGACCGGGCGCTGCGCGACTGCGAGGACGCGTTCTTGCTGGGCGACGGTCTTCTGGTGGCGCCGGTGCTGGAGCCCGGGGCCGGCCGGCGTGTGGTGCGGCTGCCGCGGGGCCGCTGGTACGACACGGCGACGGAGGAGGTCTACGAGGGGCCCGCGCAGGTCGTGGTCGACGCGCCGCTGTCCCGGGTGCCGGTGTTCGCGCGCGCGGGGTCGGTGCTGCCCGTGCGGGGTGGCGACGGCGGGCTGGAACTGGAGGTGTGGGCGCCCGCGCGCGGGCGGGCCGGGGGTGGTCTGGTGGTGCGGGACGCGGGCGACGGGTGGGACGCGCCGGAGATCGAGCGCTATGCCGCCCGCGAGCGGGCCGGACGGGTGGTGGTGACCCGGGAGCGGGAGGACGGCGCGGCCGAGCCGCCCTACCCGGTGCGCGTGCGCGGGCTGGGGTGAACCGCCCGGCTCACACGTAGCGGCCCTCGAACCAGGCTTTGACGGCCACGGTGTGCAGCGGGAAGGCGAGTTCCTCGGGCCTGCGCAGCAGGTGCCAGCCCTCGGTCTCGTCGGTGGGGGCGGAGGCCGGCAGTGCGTCGGCCGGGCGTTCCGGCAGCAGCCCGAACAGCAGCAGGTGCCCGTCGGGCGCGCTCATGGCGTCCACGAGCCGTACGTCGCGGGCGGCCGCGTCGATGCCGGTCTCCTCCCTGAGTTCGCGGACGACGGCGTGCTTCCAGTCCTCGCGGTCGTCGACGTAGCCGCCGGGCAGGGCCGTGCCTCCGCGCGCGGGGGCGACGGTGCGGGTGATGACGACCAGGGCGGTGCCCTTGGTGTCGTACACGGGCTGGAGCGCGATCGCGACCGGCAGCGGGTTGCGGTAGGCGACGGTCCCGCAGGACGGGCAGGTGCGCGGCCAGCCGGAGATGCCCTCTCCAAAGGGCGCTCCGCAGCTCGAACAGTGCGAGTCCGGCGCGGAATTGACAGTGGGTTGTTGAGTTTCGGACACGCGCGGACTGTATCCGATCACAGGAGGAGCGCGTTCCGGCAGTGAGCCGTCAAGAACGGGCGGATCGGGAAGAGGCGGCCGGAATCACCCCCGTCGGTCCCGGCCGCCCCCGCTGTAACACGACGCCGTCCGGGGCCCTTCGGTTCACCGCTGTGGCCTGCGCATTTTCCGGTTGCCCGCGGCACACTTCTGACGGCTCGTCAGCGGGCTTTCCCGGGAAGCACCTTGCCGTACACCCGTAACCCGGTGGTCGCCGACCGTCAGGTCGCCGGGGCGCGGGTGGGCATCACCGCCGACCAGGGGCTGTTCGGACACGGGTCCTCGGCGATCGCCGTACGGTGAGCGGGACGGGCCGGCGCGGGACGGGCCGGACCACTCTGTGTGACCGCCACGGAATCCTGCGTGAACGTCTCATGAACTGCGCCCGGGCGTGCGCGGGCGGCGCCCATCATGCTCCCGTGCACTCCTGGACGGATACTCTCCGCTTCGCCTTCCAGCCGGTGGTCAACCTGAGGACGGGCGCGGTCGCCGCACTGGAGACACTCGCCCGCCCGGAGACCGGCGACATCCTGGCCGAGGCCCGCCGGGACCCGGAGTTGGACGGCAGGCTGGCCGTGCTGGCGTTCCGCGCGGCGGCGCGCAAGGAGACGCTGCTGCCGCTGCACCTGAACGTGTTCGCGGCCACGCTCGCCGACCTCGGCGGCCTCACCCCGCTGCACGACGCCGTGCGCGGCGCGGGACGCATGCCCTGGGAGGTGACGCTCGACATCGTCCCGCCCTATACGCACGTCCCGCACCGGGCTCTGCTGGAGGCGGTGGCCGCCCTGCGCGAGCAGGGGTTCCGGATCAGCGCGGACGGCATCGGGGACGGCGACGTACCACTCAGACTGCTCACCGACCTCTCCCCCGGCCTGGTCAAGCTCGACGCCTCGCTGCTGGCGCGGCCGGCCGCGGTACGGGCGATGCGGACACTGTGCGAGGAACTGGGCGCCCTGGTGGCGGTGGAGGGCGTGGAGACCGAGCACCAGTGCGCGGCGGCCCTGGCGGCCGGTGCGCAGCTGGCGCAGGGCGAGCTGTTCGCGCCGCCGGCCCGGATCCCCGCCGTGGACGTATACGTTCCGTCCCTCGCGCCCGGCGCCCCGACCGTACCCCGTTCCGGTCCGTCGGTGCGCGAGTTCGTGCGGCCCGCCGCCGTACTGCCGCTGTCCGCCTCGGCGGAGCGGGTACGGACCCTGCTGACCGGCTCCCCGGATGTCTCCGGGGTGCTGCTGGTGGACCCGGCCGGGCGGCCCGTCCGGTCGGTGCACCGCTCGCGGTTCCTGCTGTCGATGTCCACCCGCTACGGGCACGCCCTGTACGCCGACCGGCCGGCGTACAAGCTGGGCGACCCGCCCCGCACGGTCGGGGTGGACGCGACGGCCTGGGAGGTACTGGACGTGGTGGCGGTCGGCGGCCGGGACCGGACCTCGGACGATGTGGCGGTGGTGGACGAGCGGGGCCGGTGCGTGGGGGTCGTACGGCTGGCGGACCTGGTGCGGGCGCTGGCCGAGAGCCGGGTGGAGGAGGCGGCCGGGCTCAACCCGCTGACCCGGCTGCCCGGTTCGGACGCGATCGTGGGCGAGGTGGACCGGCGGATCGCCGAGGGACGGGCGTTCGCGCTGAGCTGGCTGGACATCGACCACTTCAAGCAGGTCAACGACGGGGCCGGGTTCGCCGCGGGCGACGAGCTGATCCGTGCGGTCGGCGGCGCGCTCCAGCGGGCGGCGGGGCAGGCGCGGGTGGGGCACATCGGCGGGGACGACTTCCTGGTGCTGGCCGACGAGGAGGCGCTCGATCCGCTGGCGGCGGCGGTGCTGGACGCGTCCTGGACGGCGGGCGGACGGCCGGTCACGCTGTCCCTGGCCACCGTCGTCTGCGCTCCGGGCAGCGTCGGCGACCACCACCAGGCCGCCGCCCAGCTCGCTCCGCTGAAGAAGGCGGCCAAGGCGCTGCGCGGCGGCAGCTGGGTGCTCGGCCGGGCCGGGCTGCCCGGCCAGGAGGTCCGGCGCGGCGTTCCCGGACCGGCCCCCGCGCAGACCGGGTTCGCGGCCGCCGAGCCACAGCGGTGAACGGCCGTCGCGGCGCGCCTGTGTCCGGGAGGCGGCAGGGGGGCCGCTGTCACCGCCGCCGTCCACAGCCTTGACGCCCCTGCGACGCCGGTGAAAACTTCCCGGTGTCAGACGACATCGCCGTACATTTTCGGTGTTATCCGGCACCAGGGCACGGGTGCGTCCTGTCGCACGGCCCGTACCCCGGTCGGCGGGGGTACGGGCCGTGTCCGCAAGGGGGCGCGGGAGGCGGTCAGCCGGTGGCGGCCCGGCGGCGTTCGGCCGTGTGCGCCATCGCGTGCCGGACGAGGCCGATGAGCACCTCCTTGACCGACTCCCGGTCGCGGGCGTCGCACAGCAGCAGGGGCACGCCGTCGTCCAGGTCCAGTGCCTGGCGGACGGCCTCGGCGGGGTAGCGCGCGGCGTCGTCGAAGCAGTTGACGCCGACCAGGAAGGGTATGGAACGCCGCTCGAAGTAGTCGACGGCGGCGAAGCAGTCCTCCAGGCGGCGGGTGTCGGCGAGGACGACGGCACCGAGCGCGCCCTCGGACAGCTCGTCCCACATGAACCAGAACCGTTCCTGCCCGGGTGTGCCGAAGAGGTAGAGCACCAGGTTCTCGCGCAGGGTGATGCGCCCGAAGTCCATGGCCACCGTGGTGGTGTGCTTGCCCTCCACACCGCTGATGTCGTCGACCGGCCGTCCGGCCTCGGTGAGCAGCTCCTCGGTGCGCAGCGGTCTGATCTCGCTGACCGCGCCGACGAGGGTCGTCTTGCCCACGCCGAAGCCGCCGGCCACGAGGATCTTGAGCGTGACGGGCTCGACCGGGGGCTTGCCGCGCTCAGAACGCCCGAAGATCATCGATCTCTTCTCCTGCTTGATGGGGGTCGGGCGACGGTCGGCCGTAGCCGCCGCCACCGGGGGTTTCGATGACGAGTACGTCTCCGGCGCGGACGTCGGCCGAGCCGCTCCCGCCGAGGCCGGTGACCGTGCCGTCGGCCCGCTCCACCCGGTGGGCGCCGAGCGTTCCGGGTGCGCCGCCGGCCATGCCGTGCGGCGGCACGCGGCGGTGCGGTGGAGGGGTACGTCGCGCCAGTGGCCGCCGGTGTGCGGACGGGCGGCGCCGGGCGCCTGGGCGCGGCCTTCGCACGGGGCGAGGGCGGAGAGACCGGGGGCTTCGATCACCACGGGGCGGTCGAGGGTGAGAGTACGTGGCGCGATGACGTTCTTCGCAGTCCCGCCGCATGGCTTCGGGACCGGTCAGGGCGGACAACAGCGTGTGCGTGAGCAGCCGGCCGTCCGGGCGCCGCGCGACGATGTCCGTGAAGGTGCCGCCTCGGTCCACCCGGAACTGCCGGCCAGTCACGTCACTACCCCGCTCTCGCGCCGGTCACAGCGCCCGGAGGCCGTTGATCACGTCGCGCAGAATACTCTCGTCCGGCAGCTCGGCCGGCGGCACCGGGCGGGTCACGTGGACGTAGCCGGTGTGCACCAGATCGCCGATGAGCACGCGGACCACGCCGATGGGCAGGTCGAGTTCCGCGGCCAGTTCGGCGACCGACTGGGGCTCGTCCCGGCACAGCCCGACGATGTCCACGTGCTCGGGGGACAGCGTCGGGTCCGTTTCCGGGTCGTCGGCGTCGAGCTCGGTGACGACCACCGCGATCAGGTCGAGGCGATGCTGGCCCTCACTCGTGGTGCGACCACGCGTCATGGCGTACGGCCGGACCACCGGCCCGGCCTCGTCGTCGAACCAGTGCTTTCTTCCCTGACCGTCTCCGCTCATGCCATCCCACTACCCGCCTGCGGGCAGATCGGTGCGCGGGGCGGTGCCCAGATGCACGCCGACCCGCTTGACCAGCAGCGTCATCTCGTAGGCGACCTGTCCGACGTCGGAGTCGGCGTCCGAGAGGACGGCGAGGCAGCTGCCGTCGCCGGCGGCGGTGACGAAGAGGAAGGCGCCGTCCAGCTCCACGATGGTCTGCCGG
Organism: Streptomyces achromogenes subsp. achromogenes; assembly: GCF_000720835.1. Lineage (GTDB taxonomy): Bacteria > Actinomycetota > Actinomycetes > Streptomycetales > Streptomycetaceae > Streptomyces > Streptomyces achromogenes. The sequence goes on from NZ_JODT01000051.1 coordinate 12,966, forward strand.
ACGCCGCCCGCGTCGAAGTGGCGGCCCACGCCCTTGGCGAGGCTGTGGAAGCCGGACGCGACGGCGGCCAGGTGCTCGCTGTCCTCCCTGGCCAGGTCCTTGGACACCCCGGTCGGCAATCCGTCGCCGGACAGGATGACGGCCTTGCGGATACTGGCGACCCGGTCCACCAGGTCGTCCAGGAGCCAGTTCAGCTCCCCCTTGTTCGTCGCCGTGTGGCCGGTGGCCTTCGGTGCGGTCATCGACCGTCTCCCTTGGTCGTTCCTTGTGCTGTGCCGTTGTGTGCCCCGTCGCCCGCGGCGTTCTCCTCCCGGCCGCGCTGCCAGCCGCGCTGGAGCGAGGCCATCCGGCTGCGGACCTCGTCGGCGTCCCGGTCGGCGGGCTGCGCCGCGCGCCCGGCGCGCCGTTCGGTGTCCTGCTTGAGCTGGGGGGCCAGGCTCGCCTGGCGTACCCGCCGGGGCAGCGGGCCGGCGCCCGGCTGCGGGGCCGGGTCGCCGGCGGGCGCGGTGGTGCCGCCGGGGGGCGGCGCCTGGTCTCCCGGACCGCCGGGGCCAAAGGACCGGGACCGGGTGCGCCTGGGCAGCTCCGGGGCGTCGGGGGTCTCGCCGCCGCCCGGAGCCGGGGTCCCGGGCCGGTCGCCGGCGGGGTCGGCCGGGGAGCGCCGGGCGGCGGTGCCGCGGCGGCGGGAGGGCAGGGGGGCCAGTCCGCCCGGGTCGGGGGCCTCCGGTCCGGCGGTGGATCCCGGGGCCGGTTCGCCGCGGCGGGGCCGCTGGTCGGTGACGGGCTTGCCGTGCGAGCTGACCAGCTTGGGGGTCTGCCGCCGGGGCAGCGGTACGGCCCCGCGGTCGCCGTTCTCCCGTGCCGGCCGGCCGGCGGGCTGCTCGTCGCCGCCCGGGCGGGACCGGCGGGGCCGGAACAGGCCGCCGCGCTCGCTGTCCTCGTCCGGGAGGGCGCCGGGGAAGTCCTCCAGCGCGTCGAGATCGACGGGCGCCTCCAACTCGACGGGGCCGTCCAGCACGGAGGTCGGCGGGCCGGGCAGCCGCAGCGGTTCCGGGGACCGCCCGCCGCGGCCGAGCGCCTGCTCGGCGCCGTTGCCCGCGCGGTCCCGGTCGAGCCGGAAACCGACGCCGTTGGTGTCGGGGACGTCCTCGGTGAGCAGCGCGTCGGGGATGAACACCACGGCGGTGGTGCCGCCGTACGGCGACGGCTGGAGGGAGACCCGGACGTTCTGGCGCTGGGCGAGCCGGCTGACGACGAACAGGCCCAGCCGGTCGGTGTCGGAGAGTTCGAACTCGGGCGTCTCGGCGAGGCGGAGATTGGCGTCGAGCAGCGCCTCGGCCGTCATACCGAGGCCCCGGTCGTGGATCTCCAGGGTGAAGCCGTTGGCGACCCGCTCGCCGACGACCTGGACGGCGGTGTGCGGCGGCGAGAAGACCGTGGCGTTCTCCAGGAGTTCGGCCACGAGGTGGGTGAGGTCGGCGACGGCGGGTCCGGTGACGGCGACCCGCGGCAGGCGCCGGACCTCGATGCGCTCGTAGTCCTCGACCTCGGCGACGGCGGCGCGGACCACGTCCATCAGCTGCACGGGGCGGCGCCACTGCCGGGAGGGCGCGGCACCGGAGAGGATCACCAGGCCCTCGGCGTGCCGGCGCATGCGGGTGGTGAGGTGGTCCAGGCGGAACAGGTCGGCGAGTTCGTCGGTGTCCTCGGTACGGCGCTCCATGCTGTCGAGCAGGGTGAGCTGCTTGTGCAGCAGCACCTGGCTGCGGCGGGCGAGGTTGACGAAGACCTCGGAGACCCCGGCGCGCAGCTCGGCCTGCTTGACGGCGGCCTCCACGGCGGCCCGCTGCAGGGTGTTGAGGGCCTGTCCGACCTCGCCGATCTCGTTCTTGTCGTACTCCAGGCGCGGCACCTCGGTCTCGACGTCGACCTGCTCCCCGGCGGACAGCCGGCGCATCACGCTGGGCAGCCGGACGCCGGACGCCTCGTGGGCCTCCAGGCGCAGCTGGCGCAGGTCGCGGATGAGGGCGCGGCCGATCCGGATGGACAGGACGATGGAGACGAGGAGGGCGATCAGTCCGAGGAGGCCGACGACGGCCGCCTGCGCGATGACGCCGACGGCCACCGGGCGCATGCGGTCCTGGTAGCGGTCGCTCGCCTGGTCGTCCAGGGTGCCCAGTTCGTCCAGGACGGTGGCCGCGGCGGAGTCCCAGCTCTTGGCGGTGACCCCGCGGGGGGTGCCGGAGTCCATGGCCGCGACGGTCCGTTCGGCTCCGCGCAGGGGTGCCGTGGTGGGGTTCTTCCAGAAGCGTTCGTAGCGTGCGCGTTCGGCGGCGGGCAGCAGCGGGAGGCTGATGTCGTACAGCAGGGTGCGCTGGGCGACGAGGTCGGAGATCTGACGGGCCTCGTCCCGGGTGAGCCGGCCGACGACGAGGGACGAGCCGAGCAGGGCGTCCTCGCGGGCGAGCAGTTCGCGGGCCCGGGTGAGGTTGACCAGGGCGCGGGCCTGCTTCTCGACCTCGACGTCGTCGATGCCGACGAGGGAGGCGAGCAGCGCGTAGCAGGGGTCGACGAGGCGGTTGTAGAGGCCGAATGCCTGGGCCCGGGTGAGGGAGCGCTCCTCGACGCTGTGGCGCAGGGAGCCGAGGTCGTCCAGGGAGTCCAGGACGGCGGCCAGGTGTTCGCGGTCGTCCGCCTCCAGGTCGTCCCGGGTGTCCTGGTCCTCGGCGTTCCGGCGCAGCACGGTGATCGACCGGTCGGTGGCGGCGCGGGTGCGCCGCAGTGCGGACAGGGCCTCGGAGGCCCGCGGGTCGGCGAGGTAGACGAGGGCCTGACGGCGTTCCTGCTGGAGGGCGCGGACGGTGTCCTCGGCGGGGTAGCCGATGTCCTCGACGGTGTCGGACACGCGGAAGAGCTGGGCCACTTCCCGGCCGGCGAACACGGTGGCGAACGCCCAGACGCCGGTCAGGGACACGAGCGGCACGAGAAGCAGCGCCACGATCTTCCGGCGGATCGACTTCCCGCGAAAGCGCATGGCCTCCCCCAGCTCGACCCCCGCAGGTCGGGGGTGTTCATGTCCGTCAGCAAACGGCGCGAGCCTACTACCGCCCCACAGGTAACTCGAAGACGTGTCCGGCGGGTGAAGTTCCGCATCGCAGGCGAGAGATGGCGAGTTGTCCGGGCATTAGGGGAGATTGCCACCGCGATCCGGAGGGACACGACCGGCCGCTGGTGGCAACTTTGGCGGGCGGTTGGCCGGATTTTTTCGCCACGCGGGAATCTTCGCCCGGTCTCGTTCGTCCTTCTCTATGGGAATTGGGGGCGGAATAGGCCACAGCGGCCGCACCTCGCGTCCCGGCGGCGTAAAGCGGCGCAAGCCGGGCAGCCACTGGGGAGACGGGGTCTTGGGACTCCGGGGGCGAGCGGTCTGCCGGCGGTGGGGAGTGACACGGTGACGGGCACGGCTCAATGGCGCGAGGCGCCCGGGGAAAGCAGCGGGGCGGGACGCTCGCGGACACGGTGGGAGCGCACGGTGCCGCAAGGCGGCGGGGATCCCGGCGGCGACGAACCGCGGTACGGCTACCGGCCGTTGTGGGTCGAGGAGCCCGCGCGCCGGCATCCGGTGCCCGATCCGGTGCGTGCGGCGGCGGTGCGGGCCGTCCTGGTCATCGCGGTGACGCTGATCCAGGCGATGGTGGCGTTCCTGTGCGCGCTGGCCGGTTCCTGGCTGGCGTTCCCGATGGTGATGGGCGGCGTGGCCGGCACGGTGGTGGCCACATGGGCCGCGGTCGACGTGTGGGTGACCCGCCAGGTGTGGAACCAGCGGCACGGCGTGGTCTCGGAGCCGAGCAGCACGGCCCGGGCCCTGCGCCGGGAGCGGCGGGCCCGGCGCCGCGAGGAGCGTGCGGCCCTGCGGGAACAGGAACGGATACGCCGCAGGGGTGGGGCGGGACAGCTGTCGCACTCCTGACCGGGCGCTTCGATAGCATCGGTTTCGTAGCGCGCACGACGACGCGCTGTGCGCAACGAACGCGGTCCATCAGGTGACGAGAGCCGAGCCATGCCCCGTACGCAGAAGCAGCCCGACCGCAGCGAGGAGGCCGGGCGGGAGCCGGGGCGTCCGGAGAGGCAGCGCGGTCGCGGGGCGGCCGGCGCGGTGCAGTCGGTGGACCGTGCCGTGAGCGTGCTGGAGAGCCTCGCCCGGCACGGCGAGGCGGGCGTCACCGAGATCGCCGAGGAGCTGGGCGTCCACAAGTCCACGGCGTTCCGGCTGCTCGGCGTCCTGGAGAACCGGGGCCTGGTGGCCCAGGCCAAGGACCGCGGGAAGTACTGCCTGGGGGCCGGTGTGCTGCGCCTGGCGGGTGCGGCGGCGGTGCGTCTGGACATCTCCCAGGAGGGCGTCCCGGTGTGCCGGGAGGTCGCCGACGAGCTGGGTGAGACGGTCAACATCGCCGTCCTCGACGACGACGCGGCGGTCAACATCATGCAGGCCCGCGGCACCGCGGCCGTGACCGCGCAGAACTGGCTGGGCCGACGCACCCCGCTGCACGCCACGTCCAGCGGCAAGGTGCTCCTCGCGCACCTGCCGCCGACCCTGCGCGAGGGTCTGCTGGCCCGTCCGCTGACGCGTTTCACGAACCGTACGGTCACGGGTGCGGCGGTGCTGCGCGCCGAGCTGGAGGCCGTGGTCCGGCAGGGGTACGGCGTCACGGTCGAGGAGCTGGAGCTGGGGCTCGCGGCCGTCGCGGCCCCGGTGCGCGCGCACGACGGGGAGGTGATCGCGGCGATCAGCGTCTCGGGTCCGGTGTACCGGCTCGACGCGGACCGGCTGCCCGAGGTGGCCCGGCGTACGGCCGCGGCGGGCGCCGAGCTGTCCCGGCGGATGGGGTACGGCTTCTAGCGCCCGGCTTTCACCGCGGCTTCCGACGCGTGGCTGCTGGCGCACGGCCCCTGACAGGCGGCGGCGTTCGGCGGCACCGCGCCGCCCCGGCCCGTTCCGCATCGCGCGGTGCGCTGCGCGATGCGGAACGGGCGGGGGCGGACCCGAGTCCGCTACGGAGCGCTCGGCGCCGGCTTCCGGAACATCCGCGTCGCCGTGATCTCGCTGTGCACCGTCTCCCCCGCCTGGGGCGGCTGGGGCAGACCGGGCCGCAGGTGTTCCTCGACGCTGATGTACTTCAGGCCCGCCCGCAGGTCGGCGTCGTTGCGCAGGCGGATGACCAGCGGGAACTCGGCGAGGGCGGTCGTGTCGAACAGGCCCGTGGTGTACAGCAGCTGGACGCCCAGCGCGTCGGACACGGCCCGCTGGAGCTCCAGCAGATAGGTCGCGTTGGCGCGGCCGATCGGGTTGTCCAGGAACAGCGTGCCCGCGTGCCGGTGCTTGTCTCGGCCCCGGTCGTTGGAGCGCAGCGCTGCCATCGTGCAGTACAGGGCGATGGCCGCGGTGAGCAGCTGGCCGCCGGAGAACACATCGCCCATCTGGCCGACGGGGACCCGTTCGGCGCGCAGTACGGCGTCGGGCTTGAGGATCTCGACGGCCACGCCCTTGGGCTGGAGGGCCGCGGCGACGCCCCGCAGCAGCAGCGACATGCCGTCGCGGCGCAGGTCGGAGTTTTTCTTCACGGCCGCGCGCGTGGCCTCGTCGATGACCTCGCCGAGCCGTTCGGTGAGCGTGGCCTGGTCGGGTTCCTCGAAGCGGATGCGCAGGAACTCCTGCCCGGACCACTCGCCGAGGCCCTCCGGCAGCCGGGAGAGCCGCTGGGCGGAGCGCAGGGTGGCGAGGGCCGACTCCACGAGGCCGCGCAGCCGGTCCACGATGGAGTCGCGGTTGCGTTCCAGCTGGGCCAGCTCGTCGGTCAGCACGCGCAGCCGGGGCGCGAACGCGTCCGCCCACTTCTGGGCGTGCTCGGGCAGCGCGGAGGCGGGCAGTTCCCGGATCTGCTGCCGGGCGGGGGTGCGGACCTGCTCGTAGCGCGTGGAGTTGGCGTGCCGGACGAGGACGTCGCTCGCCTCGCGCACGGCCGCCTCGGCGGCGGACAGATCGGCGGCGCAGCCGCGCAGGGAGCGGCGGGCCTCGGCGGCGGAGTGCCGGGCCTCCTCCAGGGTGCCGGGGTACGGCTCCGGCTCCTCCGGCTCGTCCTCGGGCGCCTGCTCGCGCAGCAGGTCGCGGAGCATGGCGGCGATCTCGTCGAAGCCGCCGGCCGCGTCCTCGGCGGCGCGGTGGGCCTCCAGCAGCTCGGTGTGCGCCTCCCGGGCCTCGGCCAGCGCCTCGGTGCGGGCGGCGAGTTCGGCCGTGGCGGTGCGCAGCAGGGCCTGGGCGTGCTCGGCGTCGCGCGGGATCAGTTCCTCGGGCAGCTCGGTGTGCGCCTCGCCGTCCTCGGGGGCGAGCCGCTCGGCCTCGCCGCGCAGCCGCCCGAGCTGCTCGCTCGCGGTCGACATACGGGTCTCCAGGAGCTGCACCAGCTCCTCCGCGCGCGCGGCGGCGGCCTGCCGGGACGGTCCGTCGGAGCCGTCGGGCGACTGGAGCAGTTGCTCGGCGCGGGTGCGGACCTTGTTGCTGAGCCGGTCCAGTTCGGCGCGGGCGGCGCTTTCGTCGCTCTCGGCGCGGGCCTGCTCGGCGCGCAGGTCGGCGCCGACGCCGACCTTCTCGTACAGCTGGGAGGCGGCCCGGTAGGCCTCGCGGAGGGCGGGCAGGGAGGCCTTCGGGGCGTCCGCGTCCGCCGCGGGTACGTCGTCGGGGGCGCCGGCGATCTCGGAGCGCTCGGCCCGCAGGGCGCGGGCGGTGCGGCGGGCGTCGTCGGCGGCGCGCTGCGCGGCCCGGCGGTCCTCGTCGGCGGCGCGGGCGCGCTCCAGGCAGGCCTGGGCGCGGGCCTCGGCCTCGGCCGCCTCGTCGGCGAGTTCACGCAGTTTCGCCTGCCAGCCGGCGCGCTCGCGCAGCCGGAAGGCGAGACCGGCGAGGGCGTCGGCGGCGCGCCGGGCCTTCTGCGCGGCCTCCTGCCGCTCGTCGCGGACCCGCGCGGCCTCGGCCGAGGTCTCCTCCGCCTCCGCGCGGACGGTCCGCGCCTCGGCGAGTTCGGCTTCGGCCTCCTCGGCGAACGCGCGGGCCTGCTCGGCGGCCCCGGCCAGCTCGGTCAGGCGGCCGGCGGGGCAGCCGGTGCGCCAGGAGGCGAGCCGGGCGGCCAGTTCGCGGTCCTTGCCGAGGCGGGCGGCGAGGACGCGGATCTCCTCGTCGCGCTCGGTGGCCCGGGCGCGCAGTGCCTGCCGTTCCTCGTCGGCGGCGTGTTCGTCGTGCATGGCCGGGTTCGGCGGCACCAGGAACACGTCACCGGGGGTGGTGTCGGCGGCGGGCGGCGGGGCGAGCAGCGCGGCGGCGGTGCCGACGGCCACCGCGGAGCGGGGCAGCAGGGCGGCGTCGCCGAGGACCTCGCGGGCGCGCGCGTGCGTGTCCGGGTCGGTGATGATCACACCGTCGACCAGCTCGGGGCGGGCGGCGAGCACGCGCGCGTGGTCGGCCGGGTCGACGGCCTGGGCGAGGTAGCGCCAGCCGGGGAGCGCCGGGATGCCGTGCTCGCCGAGGAACTCGACGGTGGCCAGGACGTCCGGGCCGGGCGGCAGCAGTCCGCCGTCACCGAGGGCGCCGAGGATCCGGGCGTCGTCGGCGGCGGCCGTGCGCAGGTCGAACAGGTGCCGTTCGGCGGTGGACACGGCGTCGTCGAGGAGTTCGCGCAGTTCGTCGGCGAAGCGGTCGAGTTCCTCCGGCGTGAGCGCGCCCTCCGTGACGGCGCGGGGGGCCGGGGCGGCGTCGTCCGGCCCGGTGCGCGGGCCGGGCACGCGGATTGTGCTCGGGGCGCCGGGCAGGCTCAGCAGTTCCGCGAGCCGTTCCTCGGCGGCCAGCGACTCGGCGAGGCGCCGCTCGGCCTCGTACGCCCGCTCGGCGGCGGTCGCGGCGTCCGCCGCGCGGGCCGCGGTCAGCTCGGCGCGGGACTCGGCGGCGGCGGCCTCGCGCGCGTGCTCGGTGGCCTTGCGGGCGGCCTCGCGGGCCGCGTCCCAGGCGGCCACGGCGGTCTTCTCGGCGTCGCTGGCGGCGAGCGCGGCCCGTGCCGGGTCGGCGTCCGGGGCGCTGTCGTCCAGCCAGCCCGCGCGGACCGCCTCGGCGGTCTCCTGCTCGACCTCGGCGAGCCGCTGGCGCAGGTGCCCGGCCTCGCTGCGGGCCCGCTGCGCCTCGGTGGCGGCGGCGGTGGAGTCGCGGTGGGCGAAGTCGCCGGCCTCCTGGAGGGCGGCGGAGCGCTCCTCCTCCTCGTTGGCCAGGTTCTCGGCGCTCTCGGCGGCGGCGTGCAGGGCCCGTACGAGGTCCACGGCGGCCTTGGCGCGGGCGGCGAGCGCGGGGGCCGCGTCCCGTTCGGCCTCCTGGATGGCGGCGGACACGCGTGCGACGCGGTCGGCGGCGGCCCGGTGGCGCAGCACGGCCTCGGCGGCCTGCCAGGCGGAGTGCAGGGTGCGGGCGTCGGCCAGTTCGCGCTTCTGCGCGGCGGCGGACTTCTCGGCGGCGGCCAGAGCCAGGGAGGCGTGCCGGTAGGCGAGTTCGGCGGCGATGAGGGCGCTGCGCTCGCGGGCGCCCTCGGAGTGGGTGACGGCGTAGGCGGCGGCCGTGACCCGCTGGGCGAGGTCGGCGGCCCGGACCCGCTCCCGCACGGCCCGCGCGGACAGCCGCCGGGCCAGCGTGCGGGTACGGCGTTCGGCACCCGCGTGCACGTCACGCGCGCGTGCCCGGGCGTCGGCCGCCTCCACGATCCTTCCCAGCAGGTCGACCGAGCCGGCGGTGAAGTCCCGTTCGGCGATCAGCTCGGCACGCCGGCCGAGCTTGCTGCCGAAGCCGCTGACGAGGTCGGCGAGGCCGTCGGTGTCGCGGGTGTCGGTGACGGCGCGCAGCAGCAGGTCGGTGAAGTCGGAGTCCTTCTTGACCGCGAAGAGGCCGGCCGCCTCGCCCTCGTCGGCGTTCATCTCGCGCTGGTAGCGGAACAGTTCGGGGTCCAGGCCGAGGTCGCCGAGGTGCTCGGTCCAGCGCTCGTGGATCTCCTCCCAGTGCACCTCCAGGTGCGGGTAGGCCTTGCCGGCCTCCATGAGGGCGTCGCGGAAGCCCTTCATGGTGCGGCGGCGGCCGTGCGCGCCGGAGGTGCCCTCGGCGGGCGGCCGTACGGCGGTGGCCTCGGCGACGGGCAGGCTGTCCAGGCTCAGCCCGGGGCCGGGGCGGAAGGAGTACCAGGCCTCGGCGAACTTGCGCGGGTCGTTGGAGACCTGCCGTCCGCGCCACTCGCTGACCTTGCCGACGACCACGCACTCGCCGGTCTGCACGTGCTGCCATTCCAGGGCCACGTGGCCGCAGTCGTCGGCGAGCAGGAACTTGCGCAGCACACCGGAGCTGGCGCCGCCGAGGGTGTTGCGGTGGCCCGGCAGCATCACCGAGAAGATCAGCTTGAGCAGGACGGACTTGCCGCCGCCGTTCTCCAGGAACAGCACGCCCGCGGGCGCGGGCCGGCGCGGCGGGCCGGACGGCTCCTCCTCGAAGAACTCCGCCTGCGTGGGCGCCGGGTCGGGCACGGGCTCACCGACACCCCGCAGGTCAAGCACGGTGTCGGCGTAGCGCGCACCGGCGGGACCGATGGAGTAGAGGCGGACCCGGGACAGCTCGTACATGGCGGACTCTCGTCAGTGTTCTTGCGGTGGAGGGGGGCGGGGTTCTTGCGGGGCGGGGACGTTCGAGGGTTCTTGCGGTGCGGGGGTGTTCAGGAGTGGAACGGCAGCCCGGCGTCGGCCACCAGGTCCAGGTCGTCGGTGTCCTCGGCGGGCAGCAGGGTGGCCGTGCCGTCGGTGACCGGGACGACGCCCAGCTCGGACAGTTCGGCCAGGGCGGCGTTGCCGGCCATGTCGCGGACCTGGAGCTGGTAGCGGGCGGTGGTGCGGTAGGTGCCGCCGTTGTCGTCGCCGGTGCGCTGCAGGAAGCCGGAGTCGGTGAGGAAGGCCAGGGCCTTGGCGACGATGCCGGTGGTGGAGGCGGCGGGGCGGCGGGCGTCCTTGGTGGCGCCGGTGGCGCTGCGCCGGGCCCAGATCCGCCAGGCCGCCTCCAGGCCGGGGGCGTCGGTGGCCGGGTCGGTGTTCTCGCCGCGCTCCTCGGCGCGCTCCTCCAGGCGGCGGCAGGCCTGCCGGACGAAGGCGTCGACACCGTTGACGGTGACCCGGCCGATGTAGGAGTCGTCGGCGAGGTCCTCGGGGCGCGGGAACGCCAGCGCGGCGATGGCGAGATGGGCGAGGCCGTGCAGGAAGCGGTCGCCGGAGTCGGCGGCGGTGCGGCGCGCGTAGTCGCCCATGCGGACGGCGAAGACCGAGTCCTCGGCGGCGGTGACGGCCATGCCCGCGCGCGGGGACACCTCCAGCACGATGAGTCCGAGGCCGGCGGCGACGGCGTCGGCGAGCCGGGCGAAGGCCGGGTCCTCGCGGTAGCGCCGCAGCAGTTCGGTGTACTCCTGGTCGCGCGCGGGCGCCAGCTTGGGCTGGAGCCCGAAGGCGACGAGCCGCGCCGCGTCGGCGGCGTCGGCGGGGGTGACGGCGGTGGACGCCGGCGGGGCGGGTGTCTCCGCCTCGCTCCACTCGACGTGCTCGGTCACGGGTTGGGCTCCTTGTCGCGGTGGTGCTCGGTCATGCTGCTTCCGTCCGGTCGGCCGCCATCCCGGCGGCGTCCAGCAGGGCCGTGCCCACGATGAGGTCGGCCCCGCCGAATTCGGGATCGTCCAGTTCCGTCCCGTCGTCCACGGCGAACAGCAGCTTCTCCTCGCCCTGCCGGTAGGCGGTGCCGACGGCGGGGCTGGCCGCGTGGACCGCGAGCAGCGCCACCAGGTAGGCGAGGTCGGGGTCGCCGGTGCGGCGGGCCTCGGCGAGCAGCCCGGACAGTCTTCTGGGCGCGTCCGGCGGCAGGTCCAGCAGTTCCGTCGCCGCGGCGAGCTGTTCCTCGCTGAACCGGCTGTCGTCGGGCGTGGCGATCAGGTCGGGCTCGGGCATCTCCGCGCCCAGGTGCTCCCGTTCCACCGGCGGGGTCAGCAGGATGTCGACAAGGTCGCCGACCCGGACGGACACCGGTGTGCGCGGTCCGGTGCCGCGCGCGAAGAACGCGTCGGTGACCCGGATCGCCTGCTCCAGCGACAACGGCAGGACGGGGGCGACGAGATGGCCGTAGAGGTCTATCCCGGACGCCGCCGCGGGGGTGGCGAAGGCCTGCCGGTCCTGTTCGGCGCGGAACAGCGGGCCGGCCTCCAGCAGGCGCGACTGGAGCTGGGTGTGGCGCCGGATGCAGTCCTTGACGATGTCGACCAGCTCGGCGGCGCGGCGCTTGTGCTCGGGCTCCTCGGTCTCGTCGCGGGCCTTGCGGATGTTGGTGAGGATGGCGTTCTCGTGGCGGTAGCGCTCGGCCACGTGGTCCAGGGCCTCGGCGATCATGTCGGGGACGGTGTTGAGCCAGTCGACCGCGCGGACGTTGCGCCGGGTGGCCTCCAGGGCGCGGCGCAGTGACTCGGAGTACTGCACCGTGCGGTAGCGGGCCTGTTCGGCGGCGAGCTGGGCGTCGGCGAGCCGGCCGCGGCTGATCAGCACCTCCAGCTTGACCTCGGCGGCGATCTGGGCGCTGGTGACGTCCGTGTCGAGGGCGCCGACCAGGACGTTGACCGCCTCGTCCGTGGTGCGCAGGTAGACCGTGCCGCCGGGGCCGGGGACCTCCTCGATCAGCTTGAAGTCGTAGTCACGGCGGACGTAGGTGCCGTCCGGCGCGAAGGTGCCGTAGACCGCGCGGAAACCGCGGTCCACGCTGCCGACGTTGATCAGGTTCTCCAGGACCCAGCGGGCCACGCGCTCGTGTTCGGCGGTGGACCGGTGCGGTGCCTGGGCGGCGATGCGCGGGACCAGCCGGGCGACGACCTGTTCGTGGTCGGCGCCCGTGTCGAAGTCCATGTTCAGCGTGACCAGGTCGATGGCGGCCAGCGCCACCTCGGCCATCCCGTACACCGAGTACTCGCCGGCCAGGTTGGCCTTGCGCGCGTCCAGGTCGTGCAGCGGCGCGGTGCAGGCGAGCGCGCGCAGCCGACGCGCCAGCCCCTCGTCGGCGGCCGGGCCCTGCGCGGGGCGCGGCCCCGCGCTGAGCTGGGGCGGAACACGGTCCGTCGTTGCAGGCGAAGTCACGGTGCACAGACTAGGTCCTGGGTCTGACATCGACCCAAACGGCCCAGAAGCGACGGCCGTCACACAGGCGGAAGAGGACCGGCCGCGCCGGTTCGGCCAGGGCGCGCCGCGCCGGTTCGAGGGGCCGGCCGCGCCGGTTCGCGCGGAACCGGCCGGGTCGGTCGGCTCAGCTCGGGAAGGGGTGGCCGCAGTGTTCAGGAGGGACCGGCCGCGTCCTCGCCCACGCGGCGGCGGTAGACCTCGACGACCCGCTCCAGAGAGTCCGCGAGGTACGTCTCCAGGAGCCGTTCCGCGCCTTTCGTGTCCCCGGCCTGGAGCGCCCACAGGATCCGGGCGTTGCGGGCGAGGTAGGGCTCGTGCAGCCGGTGCGGGTCGTCCACCACGTGGAAGGCCAGGCGCAGCTCGGCGAAGACGCTGCGCATCAGCTCGTCGGTGCGTTCGCTGCCGGCCAGGGCGACCAGTTCCCGGTGGAAGTGGATGTTGGCCGTGCCCACGCCTTTCCAGTCGTTCTCCGCGGCGGCCGTGTGCCCTTCCTCGACGGCCGCGACCAGTCCGCCGAGCCGGTACGGCGGTGCGCCGAGGCCGCGGACGACGGCGCACTCGACCAGCGCGCGCGTGCGGTAGATGTCCTCCACGTCCTCGACCGTCAGGACCCTGACGAAGACGCCCCGGTTGAGTTCGTGGATCAGCAGACGCTCATGGGTGAGCAGGCGGAACGCCTCGCGCAGGGTGTTGCGGGAGACGCCGAGGGCCCCGCCGATGCTGTCCTCCGACAGCCGGGTGCCGGGCGGGAAGTAGCCCTCGGCTATGCGGCTCCTGAGGATGTCGGAGACCCGTTCCGCGGTGCTGGTACGCCCCAGGAGGACACGGTCGCCGGCCAGTCCCGTCAGCTGCTCTGCCATGCCCGGAATTCAAGCGCAGACATCAGAACGAGACAACATGGGTATTGAGGGATCGTTGAACGATCCTCTACGGTGCTCCGCACGGCTCACTTCCCAGCACCCTCCGTCCCCCTTCTGCGAGGTGCCCATGAGCACGACCCCACCGCCCCGGCCCGGGCCCTCCGCCGGCGTACGGCCGGCGCAAGGCGAACGGGCCGGTGAGGACGGCGCGTTCGGCTGGCTGCGCGCCCTCGGGCCGCGCGGCCGACGCGCGTTCGCCGGGGCTTTCGGCGGATACGCCCTGGATTCGTACGACTACTTCACGCTGCCGCTGAGCATGGTGGCGCTCGCCGCGTACTTCAACCTCGACAGCGGCCAGACCGGTCTGTTCACCACGGTGACGCTGGTGGTCTCGGCGGTCGGCGGCGCCGTGGCCGGCGTGGTCGCGGACCGGGTCGGCCGGGTCCGGGCGCTGATGATCACGGTGGTCACGTACGCCGTGTTCACGGTCGCCTGCGGCTTCGCCCCCACCTACGAGACGCTGCTGGTCTTCCGCGCCCTCCAGGGCCTCGGCTTCGGCGGCGAGTGGGCGGTCGGGGCGATCCTGGTCGCCGAGTACGCGGGCGCGCGCCACCGGGGCCGTACGCTCGGCGCGGTCCAGAGTTCGTGGGCGGTCGGCTGGGCACTGGCGGCGGTGGTCTACACGCTGGTCTTCTCCTTCGTCGACGAGGACCTGGCCTGGCGGGTGATGTTCTGGACCGGGGCGCTGCCGGCGCTGCTCGTGGTGTGGCTGCGCCGCCGGGTGCGGGACGCTCCGACGGCGACGGCGGCCCGGGAGCAGGACTCGCGGCGCGGCTCGTTCGCGGCCGTCTTCCGCCCCGGCCGGGACGGCGTGCCGGGCCTGCTGCGCACGACGCTGCTGGCGAGCCTGCTGTCGACGGGCGTGCAGGGCGGCTACTACACGCTCGCGACCTGGGTGCCGACGTACCTGAAGTCGGAACGCGGTCTGTCGGTGGTGGGCACCGGCGGCTATCTGGCCTTCCTGATCTCCGGCGCGTTCCTCGGCTACCTGACCGGCGGGGTGCTGACCGACCGGCTGGGCCGGCGCAACAACATCTGGCTGTTCGCGCTGCTGTCGGCGCTGTGCATCCTGGCGTACGCGAACATCCCGCACGGCGCCGACACCCTGCTGCTGGTGCTCGGCTTCCCGCTCGGCTTCTGCATGTCGGCCATCTTCAGCGGTTTCGGCTCCTACCTGAGCGAGCTGTACCCGACGGCGGTGCGCGGCACCGGGCAGGGCTTCACGTACAACACGGGCCGCGCGGTGGGCGCGGTGTTCCCGACGGCCGTCGGGTTCCTCGCGGACAGCTGGGGCGTCGGCGGCGCGCTGGTCTTCGGCGCGATCGGCTACGGCGTCGCCGCGCTGGCCCTGCTGGGACTGCCGGAGACCCGCGGGAGGGAACTGGCCTGAGGCGCGCGGGACGGCCGGCCTGCCGGCCTTGCGAGAACCACCGCGGGCGACCGCCGTACGGAACGGCCGGACGGAACGGCCGGACGGGCGGCCCGCACGGGACGAGATACCGGAGACACGAGACACCATGACCGCGATCGATCTGAACGCCGACCTCGGCGAGGGCTTCGGGCGCTGGCGGCTGACCGATGACGAAGCACTGCTGTCCGTCGTCACCAGCGCCAACGTGGCCTGCGGCTTCCACGCGGGGGACGCGCCCACCATGCGCCGGGTGTGCGAGCTGGCGGCCGAGCGCGGCGTGACGATCGGCGCGCAGGTCTCCTACCGGGACCTGGCCGGCTTCGGTCGGCGCGCGATGGACGTGCCGCCCGCCGAGCTGGCGGCCGAGGTGGCCTACCAGATCGGCGCCCTGGAGGTGTTCGCCCGGGCGGCCGGGGCGCGCGTGGCGTACGTCAAACCGCACGGCGCGCTCTACAACCGGGTGGTGCACGACGCCGGGCAGGCCCGCGCGGTCATCGACGGCGTGCGGCTCGCGGACCCCTCGCTGCCGGTGCTTGGTCTGCCCGGCTCGCGGTTGCTGGAGCTGGCCGCCGAGGCGGGGCTGCCGGCCGTTGCGGAGGCCTTCGCGGACCGCGCGTACACCGACGAGGGCACGCTGGTGCCGCGCGGTCGGGAGGGCGCCGTGGTGACCGACCCGGACACGGTCGTCGAGCGCTCGCTGAGCCTGGCGCGCTCCGGCGCGGTCATCGCGCAGTCCGGCGCGCGGATCCTGGTGCGTGCCCGGTCGCTGTGCCTGCACGGCGACACGCCCGGCGCGGTGGGCCTGGCCCGCCGGGTGCGCGAGCGGCTGGTGGCGGCGGGCGTGCGGGTGGAGGCGTTCGCATGAGGGCGCTTCCCGTGGGCGACGACGCGCTCCTCCTGGAGGTGTCCTCCGGGGAGGAGGCGCAGGCCCTGCACGCGGTGCTGCTGCGCCGCCGCGCGGAGGGCGCGCTCACCGTGCGGGAGATCGTTCCCGCGGCCCGTACGGTCCTGCTCGACGGGCTGGCCGACCCGGACCGCTGGGCGGCGGAACTGACCGCCTCCCGGATACCGCGGGTGCCCTCCCGCGCGCGCGAGCTGATCGAACTGCCCGTGCGCTACGACGGCCC
The DNA here is from genome assembly GCF_000720835.1 of Streptomyces achromogenes subsp. achromogenes. GTDB lineage: Bacteria > Actinomycetota > Actinomycetes > Streptomycetales > Streptomycetaceae > Streptomyces > Streptomyces achromogenes. Next base: position 28,688 of record NZ_JODT01000051.1, read on the forward strand.
GGACCTCGCGGTGGTCGCCCGGCACTGGGGGGTGACCGAGCGGGAGGCGGTCCGGATCCACGCCGGTAGCGAGTTCACGGTGGCCTTCTGCGGCTTCGCCCCGGGATTCGGCTATCTCACCGGGCTGCCGGAGCGCTACGCCGTCCCGCGCCGCGCCACCCCGCGTACGGCGGTACCCGCGGGCGCCGTCGCGCTCGCCGGGCCGTACACGGGGGTGTACCCGCGCACCTCTCCCGGCGGCTGGCAGCTGATCGGCACGACGGACGCGGTGCTGTGGGACCACACGCGCACACCGGCCGCGCTGTTGACCCCGGGGGCACGGGTGCGGTTCGTACCGCTGGGGGACACGTGACGGGCAAGGAGGCGCGAGGAGCCTCTCTCGCCCACGCGCGCGTGGACGACGTCCGGGTGGCCCCGACCGGGGAGGTGGGCGCGTGAGCGACCGGGTGCTCGTCGTGGTGCGCTCCGGGGCGTTGACGACCGTGCAGGACCGGGGACGGCCGGGGTACGCGCATCTCGGCGTGCCCCGTTCCGGGGCGCTCGATCCGCCCGCGGCGGGGCTGGTGAACCGGCTCGTCGGCAATCCGCCGGACGCCGCCGTCCTGGAGACCACGCTGAGCGGCTGTGCGCTGCGCCCGCGCTCCACGGTGACGGTCGCGGTCGGCGGCGCCCCGAGCCCGGTGTCGGTGGGCGGCCGTCCGGCCGCGTGGGGCGCCCCGGTCGTGGTGCCGGCGGGCGAGCTGCTGGAGGTGGGCGCGGCCACGGCCGGCGTACGCGGCTATGTGGCCGTCTCCGGCGGCATCGCCGTCGAGCCGGTCCTGGGCAGCCGCGCCACCGACCTGCTGTCCGGCCTCGGCCCGGCCCCGCTCACGAACGGTACGGTGCTGCCGCTGGGCATCCCGGCCGGCCCTCCCGCGCGCGTGGACGGCGCCCCGCAGCCGGCTCCGCCCGCCGAGCTGGTGCTCCGGGTGACCCTGGGCCCGCGCGACGACTGGTTCACGGCGGGCGCGGTCCGGGATCTCACCAGGCGCGCGTACCGGGTGTCCTCGGCGAGCAACCGCATCGGTCTGCGCACCGAGGGTCCCGCGCTGGAGCGGGCCCGGTCCGGGGAACTGCCCAGCGAGGGGATGGTGCTCGGCGCGGTGCAGGTGCCGCCGGACGGGCGTCCGGTGGTCTTCCTCGCGGACCATCCGACCACCGGCGGCTACCCGGTGATCGCGGTGGTGCGCGCCGCCGACCTGCCGGCCGCCGCACAGGCACCGCCGGGCACGCCGGTCAGGTTCGTCCCGGTACGCCGCCGCTGACCCCGGCCGCCGCCCCGCCCGCACCACCGCCGGAACACGACCGCAGGGAGCACTGCCCGAGCCCTGCGGTCCGGCCGCCCTCGTCGGTGGTCTCCCGCGCGGCGGGCGGCGCACCGGAGCGGTTCACCGATCGCGCGGCCGGACGCGGCGCGGCCCCGGGACCTGCCGGACAACGGGACGCCGGGCAGCGGGCAGCGGGCAGCGGGCAGCGGGCAGCGAACGGAACGGCTGTCGACCGCGTGACCGGACGGAAACGCGGCCCCAAGGCCCGCCGGGCAAGCGGCGCTCGCCGCCCCGGCGCCGCGCCGCGCCGCGACCGGCGCGCGGCGCGGCCGTCATGCCGCGCCCGACGGCATCGCGGGCCGACGGGCGTCGGCGTCGGCGGGGCGTGGCACCCCCACCGCGTCGTGGGCCGCGAGGAACGCCTCCACGGCCGCTCCCCAGCCGAAGCACTCCGCACGCGCGCGTGCCGCTTCCCGCCGCCCTGGTTCGGCGCGGGCCAGGAGCTGTTCCACGGCGTCCGCGAACGTCTCCGGGCCGCCGGCCGCGGTGGCCCCGGCGGAGCCGATGACCTCGGGCAGCGCGGAGCGGGCGCTCGCCACCACGGGGGTGCCGCACGCCATGGCCTCCAGCGCGGCCAGACCGAAGGTCTCGGCGGGCCCGGGCGCGAGGCACACGTCGGCGGACGCCTGGAGCGCGCCGAGGGCGGCCCGGTCGGACACGTGCCCGAGGAAGGTCACCGGAAGTCCGCGGGCGCGGGCGTGCCGCTCCAGCCGGGCCCGCAGCGGCCCGTCCCCGGCGACCACCAGCACCGCCCGCCGTCCGCGCCGCAGCAGCGCCTCCAAGGCGTCCAGGGCCGTGCCGGGCCGCTTCTCCACGGACAGCCGGGAGACCATCACGAGCAGCGTCTCGTCCACGCGCGCGTGGCGGGCCCGCAGCCCCGGGTCGCGCAGCGCGGGGTGCCGTTCCATCAGATCGACGCCCAGGGGGGCGCGTACGACGTTGCGCGCGCCGGCGCGGACGAACTCGCGCTCGGCGAACCCGGTGGTGCACACCACCCGTGAGTAGACGTGCGCGGTGCGGGTGTTGAGGGAGTCGGCGGCGCGCCGGGCCACGGGTCCGGGCAGGCCCCAGGTGCGCAGGACGCCGTCGGCGGTCTCGTGGGAGACCATCACGGCGGGCACGCGCGCGCGTCGGGCCCAGCGGCCGGTCCAGCGCAGGGTGGTCCGGTCGGAGACCTCCAGGCGGTCCGGGGCCAGCTCGGTCAGCAGGGCGGCCACCCGCCGCCGGTCGGTGAGGACGCGGTAGCCGCCGGTGCCGGGCAGCGGTGGGCCGGGCAGGGTGATGACCCGGCCCTGCTCGGTGTCGCGGTCGGTGTGCCGTGCGCCGGGCACGATCAGGACGGGCTCGTGGCCGGCGGCCAGATAGCCCTTGCCGAGTTCGCGCAGGGCGGTGCGCAGGCCGCCGGAGGCGGGGGTGACGAAGTTGGCGAGGCGGACGATGCGCAGGGACGGTCCGGTCATGCCGCCACCGCCGTCCGGCGGGCCGCGAGCACCTGGTCGTAGTGGTCGATCAGCTGGTCGCCGACGGCGGCCCAGGTACGGCCCTCGACGCTCGCGCGGGCGGCGGCGCCGTAGGCGGCCCGCCGCGCGGGGTCGGCGGCCAGGGCGCGGACGGCTTCCTGGACGGCGGTGGCGTCGCCCGGCGGGACGAGCAGGCCGGTGCGGCCGTGGGCGACCAGGTCGAGCGGGCCGCCGGCGGCGGGCGCGACGACCGGCACCCCGCTGGCCATGGCCTCCTGGACGGTCTGGCAGAAGGTCTCGAAGGGGCCGGTGTGCACGAACAGGTCCAGCGAGGCGAAGATCCGGGCGAGTTCGCCGCCGGTGCGCCGGCCCAGGAAGACGGCGCCGGGCAGGGCCTCGGCGAGCTGGCCCCGGCTGGGTCCGTCGCCCACGACCACGACCCGCACGCCGGGCAGCCCGCAGACGCCGGAGAGGAGCTCGACGTGCTTCTCGGGCGCGAGCCGGCCGACGTAGCCGACGATCCGTTCGCCGTGCGGGGCGAGAGCGCGGCGCAGCACCTCGTCACGGCGGTCGGGCCGGAACCGTACGGTGTCCACGCCGCGCGGCCAGAGCGCCACCCGCGGTACGCCGTGTTCCTCCAGGTCGGAGCGCGCGGCGCTGGAGGGGGCCAGGGTGCGGTCGGCGGCGGCGTGCACGGAGCGGATCCGCCGCCAGGCCGCGGCCTCTCCGGCGCCCATGTAGGTGCGGGCGTATCCGGCCAGGTCGGTCTGGTAGACGGCGACGGCGGGGATGCCGAGCCGGGCGGCCGCGGCCATGCCCCGTACGCCGAGGACGAAGGGGCCGGCCAGGTGCACCACGTCGGGGCGGTGTGCGACGAGGGCGGCGGCGAGACGCCGGCTGGGCAGGGCGACACGGACCTGGGGGTAGCCGGGGAGCGGCAGGGAGGGCACCCGGATCACCTCGCACGGGGCGTCCGCGTCCGGGCCGGTGCCGGGCGCCGGAGCGGGGGCGACGACGAGCGGGTGGTGACCGCGGTCTACGAGGTGCCGGGCGGTCTGGAGCGCGCAGTGGGCCACGCCGTTCACATCGGGGGGAAAGGACTCGGTCACGATGACGACACGCATACGGGTGTTCTCGCCGCGCCGGACGTGCCCACGTCAACTTCGATCTTTCCGGCCGGAAAACGTCCCATGAGCGTTGTGCCGCCCGACACTCCCCCGCTGCACAGGAAAAGCCCACACGAGATGCCGCCCCCACTGGACAGACAGCCCGCACAAGGTTCCGCCCCGGCTGCACAGGCAATCCTCGCCAGGTTCCGCCCCTGCGGGTCAGGCGGCCGTCACGGCGGCCTGACCCGCGGGTCATCCGGAGTTCACCCGCCGGACGTACGTCCGCCCGGCCGGGAGCGTGAGCGAGGTCAGCCGAGGGCGGCGTGGAGCCCGAAGCGGCTGCGAGCGTGGGTCAGCCGAGGGCGGCGTCGGGCCCGAAGCGGCTGCGTACGGCCGTCTGCACCTCGGCCTCCTCGGCCGGGTCGGCGGCCAGCCGGCGCAGGCGTTCCACGACCCGGGTGTCACCGGTCTCGGCGTGCCGGGCGGCGAGCTCGCGGGTGGTCTCCTCGCAGTCCCACAGGCACTCGACGGCGAAGCCGGCGGCGAAGGAGGGGTCGGTCGCGGCCAGCGCGCGGGCGGCGCGGCCCCGCAGGTGGGAGGAGGCCGTCTCGCGGTAGACGTGCCGCAGGACGGGGGCCGCGCACCCGATGCCGAGGCGTCCGGCGCCGTCGACGAGGGTCCACAGGGTGGGCGCGTCGGGCCCCTCGGCGCGTACGGCCTCGCGCAGGGCGGCGAGGACGAGCTCGCGGTCGCGGGCACCGCCGCGGCAGGCGAGGATGCGGCCGGCGGCGGCGCCGAGCGCGTCGTGGCGCCGGGCCCAGCCGCGCGCGCGGTCCACGGCGGCGACACTGCGCATCCGTTCGAAGGCGTCGACGGCGGCCTCCACGACGACCGCGGTGCCGTCGGCGACCGCGGCCTCGATCAGATCGAGCGCGGCGGGGTCGTCGCTGTCGGCGAGGTAGCGCAGGGCGGTGCAGCGGGCACCGTCGATGCCGTCCCTGGCGGCCCGGAGGATCTCGGGGCGGTCCTCGGGGCCGGCCACGGCGACCAGACAGCGGGCGGCGGGCACATGGAGGGCGGCGCCGCGCTCCATGCCCTGCTGGGCCCATTCGAAGACGGCGCGCACGCTCCAGCCGGGCCGGGGGCCGGTGGGGCGCATCTGCCGCTGCCAACGGTCGAAGCAGCCGGCTTCATGGGCGGCGCGCACGCGTGCGGCGATCGACGGGCGCGGATCGTCGGCCCACAAGCGCCAGGGCCGCGGTTCGAAGGCGTCGCGCACGGCGGCGGCCAGTTCGGCCTCGCCCTCGGGGTCGGTGGCGAAGCGGGCCAGGACGGGGGCGGCGAGGGCGCGCAGGCCCGCGTCGTCGTCCCGCAGGGCCAGCTCGTCGAGGGCCCAGGCCCAGTTGGAGCCGTGCGCGGCGTACCTGCGCAACAGGTCGAGGGCGTCCCGCCGGCCGTAGGAGGCGAGGTGGCCGAGGACGGCGAGGGCCAGGCCGGTGCGGGACTCGTCGGTGTCGAGCACGTCCTCGGCGTCGAAGAGGTGCGCCTCCACGGCGTCGAGTCCGCCGTTCAGGTCGAGGTAGAGCCGGGCGTAGTAGAGGGAGCGGTTCTCCACCTGCCAGTCGTGGCGTGGGTCGCGCAGCACACAGTGGTTCAGGGCCGCGAGCGCTTCGGCGCGCGGGGCCGTCAGCGCGTGCAGCGTGCCGTCGCCACGGCCGCGCTGGAGCAGCCCGAGCAGGGTGCCGCTGGGCGCTATGACCGGATCGAACATGGGAAACAGCCTCACATCAAGCGTCGACGCAACCGGTGAACACGCGTTACCTGGCCGCGCGACACAACGTCGGAGCGCCCGCCGTTTCCTGCTTGCTGTAGACCATCTCTCTCTGCCTCTCGTCGGTGGCCCATGCGGACCGCATCACGGCCCGCGCGGTGCGGCAACACCTGCCCAGCCATCGCGTCCGTGAATCACGTCGTCATGATGGCCCGCGCTGTGTGCTGCCGCGACCGTATTTCCGGCGGCCCTGTACCGCCTCCCCCGTTTTCCGTGTCGTTGCTGGTCGGAATAACTCGCTTCAGCGCGCGCCGAACAGTTCCAGAAGCTCCGTCTTGCCGAACATCCGGGCCGTGTCGACGGCCGACGGGGTCCCCTTGGAGGGGTCGGCGCCGCCCTCCAGGAGGGCCTTGATCACATCCGTCTCACCCTTGAAGACGGCGCCCGCGAGCGGGGTCTGGCCCCGGTCGTTGATCTGGTCGGCGGCGGCACCACGGGCGAGCAGCGCGCGCACCGCGTCGGCGTGGCCGTGGTAGGCGGCGAGCATCACCAGGGAGTCGCCGCGGTCGTTGGTGAGGCCGGCGGGGACACCCGCGTCGACATACGCCACGAGCGCCTCGGTCTGCCCCTGCCGGGCCAGATCGAAGATCTTGGTCGCCAGCTCCACGACCTCGGGGTCGGGGGCTTCACTCATGGCCGGACCGCCTCTCCATGCTGATTGGGGGACTGCTCCGCTGATGCGGGGACTGCTTCGTACGAGTGAATCGCCAGCGTACTGGCTCTCGGGGCACATGACCCGATGTGCCCGAGGTAAAGATCACCGACGGGCCCCGCAGGAGGCAACAGCATTGGTCAACCAGGCCGCAACCGCTTCCTCCGAGCGGGCGAAAACCACCGGTTTTCACCCAGTTGCACCTTTAATCGTATGGATACATCCTGTGATCCTGGAAGAACTCATGGTGACTGTCCCCCACCTTCGACACCAGGAGGCCCCAAATGATCCTGTCCCTCTCCGGCGTGCTGCTGCTCGGCATCGTCGTCTTCCTGTTCTTCCGCAAGGACGGGCTGAAGGGCTCGCACGCCACGGTGTCGGCCCTGTTCGGTTTCTACCTGTCGACCACAGGCATCGCCCCGAGCATCAAAGCCGGCGGAGAGAGCCTGGCCAGCCTCCTGGGCGGCATCAAGTTCTGACCCCGCCCGTACCGCCCGCACGCACGATCAGGAGTCAGCAGTGGCCCGGCGCCCCCTCCCCCGCATTCTGAGCAAGGACAGCGCCCAGCTCGCGCGGATGCAGCTGGCCCGGAGCAGGGAGCTGGCCCGGACGGCGGCCGACAGCGCCACCGACATCCTCCATCCGCTGATCACGGTCACGCGCGGGCTGCGCGTGCTGGCCTCGGCCGGCCGTCGCAGGTGGGCGGACACGCCCAAGGACAGACGCGGGCCGCTGCTGTTCCTCGCGGCCTCCGCGGTCATGGTCGTGGCCCTGATGCCGTACGGGCCGCTGCTCGCCGTCGTCACGGTGATGGCGGCGGCGGCCTGGCAGGGCCGCGACCGCACCCCGTCGGCGCCCGCCGGACCCGACGCCTCCCAGACCGAACGCCTCAAGGCGCTCTACGACGCCCTGGTGCCGTACTTCACCGCCCCCGAGGATCCCGCGCCGCTGTACGCGCACGGCGGGGAGTGGGAGAAGGCCTTCACCGCCTACGAGTTCGACGACGCCGGGCGGGTCGGCCACCTGGTGATCCGCTACCCCGCCTATTTCCCGGACGGCGAGCCCGAGGCCCGCGCGCGGGTCGAACAGCTCCTCACCGCCAAGGCCGGGCGCGGCCGCGAGTACCACTTCGACTGGGACGAGGAGGGCAACCGGCTCACCGTCACCGTCCTCGCCCCGCTGCCCGCCGACATCCCCGCCCAGCCCTTCGTCACCGCGCCCGGCGAGACCGTCCTCGGCTACACCGACCCCAGCGAGGTCCAGCGCACGCTCCCCCTCTCCTACGGGGAGGAACGGATCGACGTCCCGCCGGTCGTCTGGCGCACCGGCATCCGCTCCACCGAGCCGCACCTGCTGGCCGTCGGCCACCCCGGCAGCGGCACGTCCACCCTGCTGCGCTCCATCGCCCTGCAGGCCCTGCGCCACGGCGATGTGCTGATCGTCGACGGCGGCGGCACCGGCGAGTACGCCTGCCTGACCGGCCGGGACGGCGTCCTGGCCGTGGAGTGCGCGCTCGCCGGGGCGCTGGCCAGTCTGGAGTGGGCCGCGCGGGAGACCGAGCGGCGGCTCATCGCGGTCAACCTGGCCCGGCAGGCGGGCGACCCGCCGCCCGCGGACACCCGGCGCCCGCTGTGGATCCTGCTGGACCGGCCCGCCGTCTTCACCCACCTCGCGGCGGCCGACGGGCGGGGGGACCCGCAGGCGCTGCTCCAGGTGCCGCTGCGGCACGGCCGCGCGGCGAACGTGACGGTGGTCGTCGCCGAGCAGTTCGACAGCGCGGAGACGCTCGGCGACGCGGTACGGCAGCACACGCGCGCGCGTGTCGTGCTCGGGGCGACCGGTCCGCAGCAGGTGGAGGCGGTGCTCGGGGCGGCACCGCGCACGACACCGCCGGCACGGGTGCCGCCCGGGCGCGGCTACGCCCGCCTGGGCTCCGGCCCGGTGCACCGGCTCCAGGTGCCGCGTACGCCCGACCCCTACGACGACGCCACGAGCGACGCCGACCGGCAGGCGGTGCTGGAACTGCTGCCCACGCGGGCCCCCGACGCGGGGGCCGGTCCGGCGGACCTGTCGAAACCGGCGCCGGAGAAGACACCGGTAACGGCGGAAGCCGTGGCGGCGGAGTCCTGACCGGACCGGCGCCCGGCCACCCTCGGCACACGCCGGGCGGCCGGGCGCCCACGGCCGCCGAAGCGCACCACGCGCCGGGCAGCCAGACACCCACGTCCGCCAAAGCGCACCACGCCCCGAACGGCCAGGCACCCCGGCCGCCGAAGCGCACCACGCGCCGAACGGCCAGGCACCCCCATCCGCCGAAGCACGGCACCGCCGGGCAACCGGGCGCCCCTCGACACCCCAGCGCACAGAGCGCCGTCCGAGCCGCCGACGCCCCTCCGCACCCCTCGCCCGCAGGGCCACCCGAACCACCAGGCGCCCCCGGCCCACCCCGTGGACGGACCCCCCGCCCGCGAGCCGGGCTAGGCCACGAACGTGCGCGGTGACTCCGTCGCCCCCGTCGCTCCCGACTCCACCAGGCGGGCCGCCGCCGCCAGCCGGGACGCCGCCTCGTCCGCCACCGCTCCCCCGACGGTGAACGGAAGCCGCACATAGCCCTCGAACGCGCCGTCGACGCCGAAGCGCGGCCCGGACGGAACCCGGACGCCCGTCCGCTCGCCGGCCTCCGCGAGGCGGGAGCCGGACAGGCCGCCGGCCCGGACCCAGAGGGTCAGCCCGCCGCGCGGCACCTCGAACTCCCAGTCGGGCAGCTCCCGGCGCACCGCCGCCACCAGGGCGTCCCGGTTCTCCCGGGCCTGCGCCCGGCGCAGCTCGACCGCCTGCGCCCAGCCGTCCGTGCTGAACAGCCAGTTCACGGCCAGCTGCTCCAGCACCGGCGTGCCCAGGTCGGCGTACGCCCGCGCGGCGACCAGGCTGCGGATGACGTCCGGCGCCGCGCGTACCCAGCCGATGCGCATCCCCGCCCAGAACGCCTTGCTGGCCGAGCCGACCGTGATCACCGTGGAGCCGGCCGGGTCGAACCCGCACACCGGCCGGGGCATGGCGTCCCGGACGTCCTCGTCGAGCCACAGCTCGCTCATCGTCTCGTCGGCGACGAGCACGGTGCCGGCCGAGCGCGCCGCGTCCACCAGCCGGCGCCGCTGGTCCTCGTCGGCGAGCGCCCCGGTGGGATTGTGGAAGTCGGCGACCACGTAGGCGATGCGCGGCGCGGCCTCGCGCAGGACCTGGCGCCAGCGGTCCATGTCCCAGCCGGACAGGCCCTCGGCCATCGCGACGGGGACCAGCCGGGCGCCCGCCTCGCGCATCAGCTGGAGGATGTTGGCGTAGGACGGCGACTCGACGGCGATGCGTTCGCCGCGGCCCCCGAAGAGGTGGCAGATCGCGTCGATGGCGCCCATCGCGCCGGTCGTCACCATGATCTGCTCGGGCATGGTGGGGATGCCGCGCGCGGTGTAGCGCTCGGCGATCATCGAGCGCAGCGCGGGCAGCCCGGCCGGGTAGTCGCCGTGGGTGTGGGCGTACGGCGGCAGTTCCTCCAGGGCGCCCTGCACGGCCCGGGTGAGCCACGGCTCGGGCGCCGGGAGCGAGGCGCAGCCCAGGTCGATCATCGAGCCGAGGGCCTCCGGGGGCAGCGGTTCCAGGCCGCGCGCGGGGATCGGGTTGCCGGCCGGTACGGCGGTCCAGCTGCCGGCCCCGCGCCGGGACTCCAGGAAGCCCTCCCCGCGCAGCGCCTCGTAGGCCGCCGCGACGGTGGTGCGGCTGACGGCGAGGGCGAGGGCGAGCTCGCGTTCCGCGGGCAGACGCGCGGCGACCGGGACACGGCCCTCCAGGACGAGGAGCCGGATGCCGTCGGCGAGGGCGCGGTAGGCGGGGGGACGGCGGGTGCCGGGGCCGGCCGGACGGTCCTGCTGGGAGGTGAGGAGCCGGGCGAGCTGCGCGGCCCCCACCGCCGAGGTCCACTGCGCCATGAAGATCAGTCCACCTTCCCCGGATTGGCCATGGATGGCGAGGATCGCCAAGCCACAGAGTGACATGCGTCAGGCCACCGCCACCACCCAGGGGGGTATTCCCATGTCCACCGCCGGCCCCGCGCCCACCACACCCACCGCCGGAACACCCGCGTCCGCGACCGGAACACCCACGCCCGCCACCGGCACACCCCCGTCCGGCCGGCGGCTCGGCCGGCGCCTGGTCCAGCTGTACGCGGGGCTCGCGCTCTACGGTGCGAGTTCCGCGCTGCTGGTGGCGGCCGGGTTGGGCCTGGAGCCGTGGAACGTGCTGCACCAGGGGCTCGCGGAACTGACCGGACTCAGCATCGGTGTCGTGTCGATCGTCGTGGGCGCGGCGGTGCTGCTGCTGTGGGTCCCGCTGCGGCAGCGGCCCGGGCTGGGCACGGTCTCCAATGTCTTCGTGGTCGGCCTGGCGATGGACGGCACCCTCGCGCTGCTCCCGGACGTCCGCTCCCTCGCCCTGCGCGTGCCCCTGCTCGTCGCCGGCGTCGTGCTCAACGGCATGGCGACCGGCCTGTACATCGCGGCGCGCTTCGGTCCGGGCCCGCGCGACGGGCTGATGACCGGGCTGCACCGGCGCACCGGCCGGTCGGTCCGGCTGATGCGGACGGCGGTGGAGGTCGCGGTGGTGATCACCGGGTTCCTCCTGGGCGGCACCATCGGGGTGGGCACCGTGCTGTACGCCGTCTCCATCGGTCCGCTGGCGCAGGTGTTCCTGCGCTGGTTCGCCGTCCCGTCGGCACCGGCGGGCAGCACGGTCGTCGCCGGGGGGACACCCGAGCGGGTGATACTGCGTCCGTGACCTTGACGACGCCCGCCCCGCGCCACCCCTATCTCGACCACCCGGGGCCGATCGCCTTCGCCCACCGGGGCGGCGCCGCCGACGGCCTGGAGAACACCGTGGCGCAGTTCCGGCGGGCCGTGGAGCTGGGCTACCGGTACATCGAGACCGATGTGCACGCCACGGCGGACGGCCGGCTGGTCGCCTTCCACGACGCCACGCTGGACCGGGTCACCGACGGCGCGGGCCGGATCGCCGACCTGCCCTGGGCGGAGATACGGCACGCGCGCGTGGCGGGCCGGGAACCGGTACCGCTGTTCGAGGAACTGCTGGAGACCTTCCCCGGGGTGCGCTGGAACGTCGACGTCAAGGCGGAGCCGGCGCTGCGCCCCCTGCTGGAGCTGATCGAGCGCGCCGACGCCTGGGACCGGGTCTGCGTGGGTTCCTTCTCCGAGGCGCGGGTGCTGCGCGCGCAACGGCTGGCCGGTCCCCGGCTCGCCACCTCGTTCGGCACGCGCGGGGTGCTGGGCCTGCGGCTGCGCTCCTGGGGCCTGCCGGCCGCGGTGCGCCGGTCGGCCGTGGCCGCACAGGTGCCCGAGGCCCAGTCGGGCGTGCCCGTCGCCGACCACCGCTTCGTCCGCGCCGCTCATGCGCGCGGACTCCAGGTGCACGTGTGGACGGTCAACGAGCCGGAGCGGATGCACCGGCTCCTGGACCTCGGAGTCGATGGCATCATGACGGATCACATCGGCACCTTGCGCGAGGTCATGGAGGAACGCGGCGTCTGGGCCTGACCGCCCGGAACGCCTCCTTCCCGGCCTTTCGCGACAGGCGCCGGCGCCGGTGGTTCCGGAAGCGATTTCGCACTCGGCGCGGAAGGGCGGTAGTGTACGCGTTTGGCCTGCCAGGCGTACCGTTACTGCGCGTCAAAGATGCCGAAACGCTGGGTGACATCTGCTAGCAGATGTGACAAACCGGGCGCCTGTGGGTAGAACAAGGGGCGGCTACGACGGCGACGCATGACCCGGAACGGGAATCTTTACCGCCGACCGGACGTTGACCGGATGACGACGACAGCGACACCTGTCCTGTGGGCGACAAGCCCGGGAGGCACGATTCATGAGTGAGCGAGCTCTTCGCGGTACGCGCCTCGTGGTGACCAGCTACGAGACGGACCGCGGCATCGACCTGGCCCCGCGCCAGGCCGTGGAGTACGCATGTGAGAAGGGGCACCGCTTCGAGATGCCCTTCTCTGTGGAGGCGGAGATCCCGCCGGAGTGGGAGTGCAAGGTCTGCGGTGCCCAGGCACTCCTGGTGGACGGCGACGGCCCCGAGGAGAAGAAGGCCAAGCCCGCGCGTACCCATTGGGACATGCTGATGGAGCGGCGCACCCGCGAGGAGCTCGAAGAGGTCCTCGAGGAGCGTCTGGCGGTGCTGCGTTCGGGCGCGATGAACATCGCGGTCCACCCCAGGGACAGCCGCAAGAGCGCCTAGCCCCTCGCGGGGCTCGGCCGGTACACAGCGCGATATATACGACGGCGGGCGCCGTACATGGTCTCCATGTACCTGTCTCTTATACACATCTCCGAGCCCACGAGACCTCTCTACATCTCGTATGCCGTCTTCTGACCGCCCGCTGGACGGGCGGGAGCAGCAGGAGCAGGCCCGCCGCGTCCGAGACCAGGCCGGGGATCATCAGCAGCAGACCGCCGAGCATCATCAGGCCGTTGCCGCCGCCACGGGCCGGCGAGCCGCCCTGGCGCATGGCCTCGTTCAGGCTCGCGAAGGCGCGGCGGCCCGCCCGCTTGATGACCACGGAGCCGGCCACCAGGCCCGCGACGAGAAGCAGGAACACCGTGAGCCCGCCGGCCGCGCCCGCGACCAGGGTCAGCAGCCAGATCTCCAGCACCAGCCAGGCGGCGAGGCCCAGCGGCAGATACCTGCGCAGCCGTGAGCGCCGGCGGCGGGCGGTGTTCGGGGAGGTCGGAGCGCCAGTCGTCATGTTCCCAGTGTGCCTGGGCGCGGCTCAGCACCGGATAAGGGAGTGACCGGCCGGGGCCGTGACCCGGTGTGCTAAGCGCGCTTGTCCTTGGCGGTGAACCGGCCGATGCGGTCCCCGACGCCCCAGGAGGTGACCCGCCACAGCGCCTCGACCACGATGTCCCGGCTCATCTTGGAGTCGCCCAGCTCGCGCTCGACGAAGGTGATGGGGACCTCGACGACGTGATAGCCGGCCTTCACCGCGCGGCGGGCCAGGTCGACTTGGAAGCAGTAACCCTGCGAGGAGACCTCGCCCAGGCCCAGGCCCTCCAGGGTCTCGCGGCGGAAGGCCCGGAAGCCGCCCGTCACGTCCCGGATCGGCACGTCGAGCATGAGGCGCGAGTAGGTGGAGCCGCCCCGCGAGAGGAACTCCCGGGACTTGGGCCAGTTCACCACCCTCCCGCCGGGCACCCAGCGGGAGCCGAGGACCAGGTCGGCGCCCTTGAGGGCGGTGAGCAGCCGGGGCAGCTCCTCGGGCTGGTGCGAGCCGTCCGCGTCCATCTCGATCAGCACGCCGTAGTCCCGCTCCAGGCCCCAGCCGAAGCCCGCGAGGTAGGCGGCGCCGAGGCCCTCCTTGCCCTTGCGGTGCAGCACGTGGACGTGGTCGTCGGCGGCGGCGAGTTCGTCGGCGAGCTTGCCGGTGCCATCGGGGCTGTTGTCGTCCGCGATGAGTACGTGCGCCTCGGGGACGGCGCCGCGTACCCGGCCCACGATGGTCTTGATGTTCTCCGCCTCGTTGTAGGTCGGAATGATCACCAAGGCCGTGCCGAGCGGACCGAACTGCCGTCCCTGGCCCTTGGCCGCGAGGGCCCCGTCGCCGTCGTTCACTGCTGCCCCTTCATGTCGTACGCAAGGGTCCACCATAGTGGCCGCCGACTGGGAAGACGCGATGGCGCGGGCATCTTGTGGTGTCGTTTCCCCGGGAACGGGGTAGGAGTGTTGCTTTTCGGCGCTTTCCCGCCGCGCGGCGAACGGAACGCCCGCACGGCGGATGGGGGCCCGGCGCCCTTCGGGCCGACCTGGGACCCGCTGGCTGCGGATCTACCGAGAGCCGTTGTCTAGGGAGCGCCCGGGCCCCATCCGGGTCACACCGGCCGACCGTCCGGGGCGTTCCCTCGCCGGCGCGGGGCGCTGAGCCTGGCTCCCAGTGACGGTGCCCCGGTGCGGCACACCGTCCCTGACCCAGCGGCGCTGCGACGAGCCGTGCGAACAGCCCCGGTCGGGCGTTTCGGTGGTGGACTCGGCCGAACCTACCGGCCCCCGGCCGCCGACTGTCAACAGCCCTCTGAGCTGGGACGACGGTGCCGGTTTCGCGGGCGGTGGGGAGGATGCGCAGGTGGGGCGGCGGGGCTGCGGCGGCCGGTGGCCGCCGCGCCACCCCGACAGATCACTCGCCCGGCCGTACGAACACCGTCCGTCCGCCCACCACGGTGCGCAGGCAGACCGGCAGGTCATGGCCCGGGGTGAGGTCGGGCAGGCCGGGGGTGCCGGAGCGCGGGTCGGTGGACCAGCGGGCGACCCGGTCGTCGGGGGCCTGTACGACGAGCCGGTCCGTGCGCCAGACGGCGTAGTCGGCGGGGGCGCCGGGCACCAGGACGCCCGCGTCGTCCCGGCCCACGGCCCGCCAGCCGCCGCGGGTGTGCGCGGTGAACGCGGCCCGGACCGAGATCTGGTGCTCGGGCGTGCGGTGGAAGGCGGCGGCCCGGACCGTGCCCCACGGGTCGAGCGGGGTGACCGGGCTGTCCGAGCCGAACGCCAGCGGGACGCCGGCCCGCAGCAGCGCGGCGAACGGATTGAGGGTGCGGGCCCGTGCGACACCCAGCCGCCGGGCGTACATGCCGTCCTCGCCGCCCCACAGCGCGTCGAAGGCGGGCTGCACGGAGGCGATCAGGCCCAGTTCGGCGAAGCCGGCGACGGTCTCGGGGGTGAGCATCTCGGCGTGCTCGACCCGGTGCCGGGCGGCGCGGATACGAGCCAGGCCCACCTTCTCGGCGGCGGCGCGCACGCCCTCGACCACGGCGGTCACGGCGGCGTCGCCGATGGCGTGGAAGCCGGCCTGGAGGCCCGCCTCGGTGCAGGCCACCACGTGGGCGGCGACGGCGTCGGCGTCCAGGTAGGCGGTGCCCGAGTGGGCGGCGTCGGCGTACGGCTCGTGCAGGCAGGCGGTGTGCGAGCCGAGGGCGCCGTCGGCGAACAGGTCGCCGGCGGCACCGGCCGCGCCCAGCTCACGGGCCTTGGCCACGCCGTCCCGGCCCTGCTCGGCCCAGTAGCCGACCACGCGGGGGCCGGGCGACCCGGCGGCGAGCCGCAGCAGGGCGGTGAAGTCGTCCTCGGAGGAGATCTTCGGGCCCCCGCACTCGTGCACGGTGCCGATGCCGAGCGAGGCGGCGTGCGCCAGCGCGGCGCGCTGGGCCTCCTCCCGCTGGGCCGGGGTGATGGCGCCGAGCGCGGCCTCGCGTACGACGTGATGGGCGTCCCGGGTGAGCGGGGCGTCGTCGCGGGGCACGGCGGCGGGGACCAGGTCCAGCAGGGCGGTGCTGACGACCGCCGAGTGCACGTCGATGCGGGACAGGTACAGCGGGCGTCCGCCGGTGGCCTCGTCCAGTTCCGCGCGGGTCGGCGGGCGGCCGCCGGGCCAGCGGGCGGCGTCCCAGCCGTGGCCCAGCAGCACCCGGTCGCCGGGGCGGGCGGCGGCGAACTCGCGGACGCGGGCGAGGGCCGCCTCCAGGGAGGGGGCGCCGGACAGGTCGAGTCCGGTCAGGGCGAGACCGGTGGCGGTGGTGTGCACATGGGCGTCAGTGAAGGCCGGGGTGACCAAGGCGCCGTCGAGGTCGACCACCTCGTCGACGCCGTCGGCGAAGGCGTCGGCGGCGCCCTCGGAGCCGACCCAGGCGACGTGGCCCGCCTCCACGACCATCGCCGTCGCGAAGGGGTCGGCGGGGCTGTGCACCTCGCCGCGGCGGAGCAGGACGGTCTTGGGGGGCTCGGCGGTGCGGTTGCTCATGGTCGACAGTTTCTCTCGGCGCCACCGGTGGGCCGCGCCCGGGGCGTGTCCGGGCGGCACCCGGGGCCGGTCCGCCGTGCCGGGCCGGGTCAGATCTTCGGCGGGCGGGCCTCGTAGGGGGTCGAGAGGACCACGGTCGTACGGGTCGACACTCCCGCCAGCGAGCGCACGTGGGCCAGGAGTTCCTCCAGTTCGTGCGGGGTGGCCACGCGCACTTTGAGGATGTAGTTCTCGTCCCCGGCGACGCTGTGGCAGGCCTCGATCTCGGGGACGCCGGCGAGGCGGTCCGCGATGTCGTCGGGGGCGCTGGGGTCGAACGGCTTGACCGAGATGAACGCGGTCAGCGGCAGCCCGACGGCCTCCGGGTCGACCACCGCGGCATAGCCGCGGATGACGCCACGCTGTTCCAGCCGGCGCACCCGCTGGTGCACGGCCGACGTGGACAGGCCCGTGGCCTTGCCCAGGTCTGTGTAGCTCATCCGCCCGTCCTTGACGAGCAGCTGCACGATCTGACGGTCCAGCTCCTCCATGCCGCCAAAACCTACAGTGCGCTTGATCTCCACGGATACCTCGGAGACGCAGGTCATGGCCCGTTCCCCGGAAAAAGCACCGGGACGGGCATCTGCGCGCGGCATGTGACGAACACCACACGACTCGAACAGGCTCCGTGATGTTCTCGTGATTACCGCGGAGACCGGACGGGAAGTGCTTGCTGTGGTCGAGGCCGCAGTGCCTTTCACGGCCCAGCCTTAGGGGGAGAATCCCATGCAGAGTGCCCATCGCCCTGGTCGATCTACGTCCGCACGGCCGCAGCCGGTCGTCGAGCCCGAGCCGGAGGGCGTCGAACCCGACGCCTACGACGAGGAACTCGACGCCTACGACACCTTCGAGATGTACCGGGTGATCTGCCCGGACTGCGCGCAGCCGATCGCGCTGCTGGCGGACGAGGAGGTTCTGCCGGAGCACGCGTTGTGCGCCTCGCCGTGGAACCCGTTCGGGCTCACGGTGTGCGCGGGCACGGGCCGTCCGGCGGCCGACGCCCGCCCCGCGGACGAGTCCGTCGAGCCGCAGGAGCAGGACACCGCCCTGCTGCTCACCCTTCCCCAGGGCCTGGACTGGCGGACGCAGCCCTTCTCGCACGTCGGCGGCCCGGGCTCGCGCCCGATGCGCGTACCGGCGATGCGCGACCAGGCCGCCTGAGCCGGCCCACTCTTCCTCGTCTTTCGCCCCGCACCATGGCGCACCGGTTGTCGTGGTGCGGAATCGGCGTGCCCGGGTGCGCGGCGCCCGGCCCGGGGACCACGACGAACGACGGGACCTCTTGCGGTTCCGGCGGGCCGCGCCGGCGCACTTCGGGCTCTCCGGGGTGCGGGACGGCCGCGGAACACGCGCTGGTCACCGGGGCGTTGACGGGGTGTCGGGCCGGACGGAACACCGGACAGGTGTGGACTGACGCTCGATTCCGCCGAGGGGTGACCTGTCCGGCCGCCGGCGCGTTGCCCGGGTATGACCCCCACGTACCCGGCGACCGGGCGTCAGCGCCGTATCTTCGTCCCCCGCCCGGCGGAGACGCTTCCGCCGCCCCCGTCCCAGGACCCGCCGATCTACCGCGATCTGATGCGGGCCTGGGCGGACCGGGGCCGCACCCTGCCGGGCCGCCATGACCCGGAGTGGGCCAGGCTGGCGGCCCCGACGGTGCATCCGGGGCAGTTCAGCGATCTTCTGGGCCCGCCACATGACGGGCGATGACCATCCGCTGGATCTGGTTGGTGCCCTCGACGATCTGCAGGACCTTGGCCTCGCGCATATAGCGTTCGGCCGGGAAGTCGGCGGTGTAGCCGTAGCCGCCCAGGATCTGCACCGCGTCCGTGGTGACCTTCATGGCGGTGTCGGTGCAGTGCAGCTTGGCCATGGCGGCCTGCTTGGCGAACGGCCGCCCCGCGTCCCGTAGCCGGGCGGCGGCGAGGTAGAGCGCGCGGCCCGCCTCGATCTGGGTGGCCATGTCGGCGAGCATGAAGCGCAGGCCCTGGAAGTCGGCGATGGGCCGGCCGAACTGGCGGCGCTCGGTGGCGTACCGGACCGCCTCGTCCAGGGCGGCCTGGGCCAGGCCGACGGCGCAGGCCGCGATGCCGAGCCGGCCGGAGTCGAGCGCCGACAGGGCGATGGAGAAGCCCTGCCCCTCCTCGCCGATGCGCCGGCCGTCCGGGACGCGGACACCGTCGAAGTGCACCTGGGCGGTGGGCGAGCCCTTCAGGCCCATCTTCCGCTCGGGCGCCGCGCCGCTCAGGCCGGGCGCGTCGGCGGGGACGAGGAAGGCGGTGATCCCGCGCGGGCCGTCCTCGCCGGTGCGGGCCATCACCGTGTAGAAGTCGGCGATGCCGCCGTGGGTGATCCAGGCCTTGCTTCCGTCGATCACCCAGGTGTCGCCCTCGCGGACGGCCTTGGTGCGCAGGGAGGCGGCGTCGGAGCCGGAGGACGGCTCGGACAGGCAGTAGGCGCCGAGCAGGCCGCCGCCCAGCATCGCGGGCAGGTGCTCGACCTGCTGCTGCTTGCTGCCGTAGGTGGCGAGCGCGTAGGAGGCGAGCGTGTGGACGCTGACGCCGAGGCCGACGGTGAGCCGGGCGGCGGCCAGTTCCTCCAGCACCTGGAGGTAGACCTCGTACGGCTGGTCGCCGCCGCCGTACTCGGCGGGGTACGGCAGGCCGAGCAGGCCGGATGCGGAGAGCAGGGTGAAGACCTCGCGCGGGAAGCGTCCCGCGTCCTCCTCCTCGGCCGCCTTCGGCGCGATCTCGCGCTGGGCGATCTCCCGGACCAGGGCGAGCAGATCCCTCGCCTCTTCCGTCGGCAGTTGACGCTCCACCGGCTGCGGCGCGCGGTCGGACATGGCGTCGGCTCCTCCCTGTTCGGACACCGGCGGCACGGCCCGTGGTGGGGGCGGCTCCGCCTGATCGATCCGCTGTGCCGAGGCGCCCGCTTCCGGGTCTCGGAAGCTGCTGACCAGCGGCATGCGCTGTGAGTATGCCCGATCGGCGACCTCCCGTCACCAGTTAACGACCGCTCACTTCAGGATTCCCGCGCGGGCATCACCCGTCCGTGAAATTGGTCCGCACCATTGACCCACTGGTCTAGTCCTCCTAGGGTGCAGCCACGCCTTACCGCGTTCATGCCAATCGGCGCGCGTTCCCCTCCCCCACGAGGAGACACCCGATGCACACTCCCCACCGCTCGCTCGTCCGGGCACTGCTGTCGGCCGCGTGTACCGCCGCCCTCGGCGCCGGCCTGCTGGCCGGGACGGGCACCGCCACCGCGGCGGCGCCGAGCGCCCCCGAGGCCACGGCCGGCTCCAAGGTCGTCGGCTACTTCACCGAATGGGGCACCTACGACCGCAAGTACTACGTCAAGAACATCGAGACCTCGGGCTCCGCGGCCAAGCTGACCCACATCAACTACGCCTTCGGCAACGTCACCGGCGGCAAGTGCGCCCTGGGCGACTCCTACGCGGCCACCGACCGGGCCTACACCGCGGCCGAGTCCGTGGACGGCGTCGCCGACACCTGGGACCAGCCGCTGCGCGGCAACTTCAACCAGTTGCTGAAGCTGAAGAAGAAGCACCCGGGCCTGAAGGTCCTGTGGTCCTTCGGCGGCTGGACCTGGTCGAGCGGCTTCGGCGAGGCGGCGAAGAACCCGGCCGCGTTCGCCCAGTCCTGCTACGACCTGGTGAAGAACTCCAAGTGGGCCGGTGTCTTCGACGGCATCGACATCGACTGGGAGTACCCGAACGCCTGCGGCAACACCTGCGACACCAGCGGGCGGGACGCGTACCGCACCGTGATGGCCGCACTGCGCGCGAAGTTCGGCTCCGGGAACCTGGTCACCGCGGCGATCACCGCGGACGCCACCAGCGGCGGCAAGATCGACGCGGCGGACTACGCCGGTGCCGCGCAGTACGTGGACTGGTACAACCCGATGACGTACGACTACTTCGGCGCCTGGGACGCGAAGGGCCCGACCGCCCCGCACTCCCCGCTGAACTCGTACTCGGGCATCCCGAAGGCGGACTACTACACCTCCGCGACGATCGCCAAGCTCAGGGGCCTCGGCATCCCGGCCTCCAAGCTGCTGCTCGGACTCGGCTTCTACGGGCGCGGCTGGACCGGCGTCACCCAGGCGGCGCCCGGCGGTACGGCAACCGGCCCGGCGGCCGGCACGTACGAGCAGGGCATCGACGACTACAAGGTGCTCAAGACCAAGTGCCCGGCGACCGGCACGGTGGCCGGCACCGCCTACGCCAAGTGCGGCAGCGACTGGTGGAGTTACGACACCCCGGCGACCATCGCCACCAAGATGACGTACAAGAACCAGCAGGGCCTCGGCGGCACCTTCTTCTGGGAGCTGAGCGGCGACACCTCCAACGGTGAGCTGATCAAGGCGATCAACTAGCCGGATCGGCGGCACCGGCCGTCCGCCCGCCCGTCAGTCGTCCCGGCGGGCGGGCGGCGGCGGTGACCAGGCCGGCGAGCGGGTCCCGCCGGACGGGACGCGCCGGATCAGAGCAGTCCGAGCTGGGTCACGAGCATCGCGAACACCGCGACGAGGACCCAGCCCATGACGTGCTCGAGCAGGTCGGGGCCGTCTTCGCGGGGGCCGCCGGTGACGGCGCGGGCGGCGGTGGCCGGGTGTGCGGTCATGGTGTCACTCACAGAAATCGGACGTCTACGGTGTAAATCCCCCGCCCCTGTCGTCCACCATGCCACCCGCGTCGGCGTTTGCGGCGATGAGCTTGGTCACAGGGCGGCGGCTCAGCGCACGCCCACCGCGGCGAGCGCCCTGCGCTGATGCGGGGTCGGACGGGCCGGGAAGTACAGGTAGCAGACCCCGCCGGTGCCGGAGACGACCTTGCCGGAGGCGTTGTACCGCTTCGTCCGCAGCCAGATATTTTCCCATTCGCGCCGTTTGTAGACGCGCCGCACCGCCTCGTCGCTCGGCGAGGCCGGATCGCCCGCGATCACGTCCCCGTCGGCCGTGAAGCCGATGACCGTCATCAGGTGGCCGGCGGTGCCGTAACCGGCCCCGGTCAGCTCGCTCTTGAGGAACGACTGGGAGGTGATGGCCGGGATGCCGGCCGCGATCAGCGTCTCCAGGTCGGTGAGGGAGGCGAGCCGGGTGACCACACCCTGCAGGCCCGGGAAGGTGGCCGCGTAGGCGGCGTTGAAGGGCCAGTTGCCGCAGCCCGCGTACTGGTGGTCGTAGGTGAAGCGGGCCGCGTGGCACACCTGCGGGTCGGCGTAGGCCGGGTCCACCCAGGACAGCTGCTCGGGGCTGAGCCGGCCGCCCCAGTACTCGATGATCATCTGCGAGGAGGTCGGGCTGCACCAGGCCTCGCCGCCGTTGTCGTACTCGGGGTACTGGCCCTTGTGGATCTCCTGCGAGTAGCGCGGGACGGCCAGTTCCCGGGCGAGGCCGGGGGTGGAGGCCGGGACGGTGAAGCGGTCGGGGACGTCGGAGCCCATCGCGCCCAGCCGCCAGACGGTCGGGGTGAGCCGGGTGCCGGGCCTGCGGTAGAGGGTCAGGCGCAGCCGGTACGACGTCAGGCGCAGGCCGCTGCCCGGGTCGTCGACGGCGAGGGTGTCGGTCCACACGGTGCTCTTGCCGTCGCCCTGGCCGTCCACCGAGGTCCGCCGGATGTCCCGGTCGCCGGACGCCCAGCGGCCCAGCACGTACCAGGGCGTGCCGGTGCCGTCGGAGTACGTGCCGCCCAGCTCGACCTGGAGCCAGGTGCCCTCGGGGGTGTGCGCGTTCCAGGAGGCGACGACCTCGGTCGCGGGCACGGTGAGCCGGTGCTCGGGGCCGGTCCAGGTGGCGTACTCCCAGGCGGCGGTGGTGCCGGTGTGCGGGTCGGTGTAGTCGGTACGGCCGGCGGGGGCGCCGATCACCACGCCGGGCCGGCGTCCGGCGGCGGCCCGGGTGCCCTCGGCCGTTCCGGAACGCCAGTCCCGGTACGTGGTCCAGGCGTGGTAGTCGACCGGGCGGCCCGGCACGGGCGCGGGGTCGTCGGCGTGGCGGGCGGATCGCGGCGCGGCGGCGGCAGCGGGGGCCGCGGTGCCGGCCACCGTCGCGGCGACGGCCGCCGCCAGGACGGTTCTGCGGGAGGGCTGTTCGGCTCTGCTCATGGGCGCGACGACCCCCAGGGTGTCCGAGTCGGGCTGGTCCGGTGCGGCCACTATGGAGCAGGGCGAATCGCGCTGCCAGCACTTCGACGCATGCCGCGCCAGGAATATTGGTCTCGGCCACTGGCGGCCGGAGCCCGGGGGTGTCCGCCCGCGGGCCCCGGGCGGTCGTCCGCCCGGGGCCCGGCAGGGGTCAGACCAGGTCCATCGCGGCGACCTCGTCGGGTCGTCCGTAGCTCACCGGCCCCTGGAAGCGGCGGCGGGCCGTGGCGAACCACCACACCGTGGCGATCAGCAGGACGACGGCGAGCGCGATCGGGGCGTAGTTGAAGGAGTCGACGGTGATCGGGGAGGCCTGCGGGAGCATGAACAGCACGCTGCTGAGGAGGATCCACACCACCGCCAGCCAGCCGATCGGACGGCCCCAGCGGCCCAGGTGCCAGGGGCCGGGCTGGAAGGAGTCGCCGAGCCGCAGCCGCAGGAAGATCGGCACGGCGTAGGCGAGGAAGAGGCCGACCACGTTGACGCTGACGATCGCGGTGAACGCCGTGTGCGACCACCAGCCCGGCACCACCAGCGCCAGCGAGCAGCCGACCGCGAGCCACACCGCCTTCACCGGCGTACGGGTGCGCAGCGAGACCGAGTGCCACCAGCGGGAGCCGGGCATGGCGCCGTCCCGGGAGAAGGCGAAGATCTGCCGGGTGTTGCTGGTGAGGTTGGCCAGACCGCAGAAGAGCATCGCGCCGATGACGATGAGCAGCAGCACCTTGGCGGTGCGCAGCCCGAGGCCGTCGATGAGGATCTGGATGGGCGGGGCGGCCGCGCCGGCCACCTTGGCGTAGTCGCCGATGCTGTAGACCAATGCCAGCATCAGCACCAGGCCGGCGACCGCCGAACAGGCGATGGCGCGGGTGATCCCCTTCGGGGCGCTGACCGTCGCCTGGACGGTTTCCTCGGACATGTGGAAGCTGCCGTCGAACCCGGTGAAGGTCCAGCTGGTGACCAGCAGGCCGAGCATTCCGCCGTAAAGCCCGCTGGTGAAACCGGTGTTGTTCTCGAAATGCGTGACAAAGGACGCCGACTGGTGGTGGTCGGGCATCACGACGAGGGCGCCCACGATCACGACCAGTCCGATCAGCAGCCACCATACGGAAATGCGGTTCAGTATCGCGACGAGCTGGACCGTGTAGGTGTTGGCGAGTCCTTGCAGGACGATGATCAGGGCCGTGATCAGCACCGTCTGGTGTGCGGTCGGGTGGTACGACGGCCACTGAAGCTCCACGAACACCTGGATGAAGGTGGCCGCGGCGTATCCGGTGGCGGCCGTGCCGCCGATCTGGCCCACGAAGTTCAGCCAGCCCGTGAACCACGACCAGGCGCCCTTGTGCCGCTTGGCGAGTTTACCGGCGGAGAAATACAGGGCACCGCTCGTGGGATAGGCGGAGGCGACCTCCGCCATGGCCGCTCCGATGAGCAGGACCATCACCGAGACACCGATCCAGCCGAACACGAGAATCCGCGGGCCGCCCGCGTTCATACCGAATCCGAAGGACGAGAAGATTCCCGAGAGGATATTGATGATGGTGAACGAGATCGCGAAATTGTCGAACGCTTTGAAGCGGCGGGTGAGCTTGCGCGGATAACCCATCGCGTGCAGCGTGGCGTCGTCGTCGAGCACGACGGCGTCCGCGGCCCGGGCACGCGCCCGGGAAGTCGACGTCCGTTCCGACACGGATCGGCCTTTCTCTGGATGGGGACAAGAAGGGGCAAGGAGGGACGAGAAGGAGCAAGGAGGAGCAAGGAGAGCGGATGGGTCAGCCCGGCCCCGGGACGGGCAGGCCGCAGGCGCGCCGGGCCCGGGACAGCTGCTCGACGGGGTCTCCGAAGGCGCTCCAGGGCATGCGCGAGGCGTACGGGCCCATCGCCGCGAACACCGCCCGGGCCTCGAACTCGCGCTGGGCCATCACCAGCGCGTGCGCGAGGTAGGCGAGGTCGAGCACCGGGGTGAAGCGGTAACCGGCCACCGCGGGCAGCCAGTTCTGGTAGATCGCCAGCGCGGTGGAGCGCCACTGGGGCTGTTCCCAGACCCGGTCGGCGAGCAGCTGGGTGGGGTTGTAGCTCTCCACCAGGGCCACCAGGGGCAGCAGCCGCAGAGGGGAGTCGGCGGGTGCCCGCTGGCTGAGGAAGGCGGCGACGTCCCAGGCGGCGGTGACCGAGCCGCCGTGGCGGGTGAAGAAGCAGGACAGGAAGCGGTGGTGGGCCTCGCGGTGCCAGGGGTCCAGGGACAGGATGTGCGCGAACAGCCGCCAGGGGCCGGGCGGCGAGGTGAGCAGGCCCTTCGGGGCCGGGTCGCGCAGCCGGTGCAGCCGGGCCATGGAGAGCCGCGCGACCCAGGGCGTGGGGTCGGCGGGGGCCGCCTCGGCGGCCCGGTCGCAGGCGGCCAGCGCTATCCGCTCCAGCGCCTCGGCGCGCTCGTCGCGCGCGTCGGCGGCCCGCAGGGCGCGCTGCACCGCCACCCGCGCCCACATCAGCGCGGCCTCGGGGGTCGGCTCCTCGGCGAGCCAGCGCTCCACCAGATCGCTGCCGGCCGCCTCGGAGGCGAGCACCAGCGAGCGGTGGGCGCGCAGGCCGAAGTCGGTACGGGTCTCGGCGAGGGCCTCGTCGGCGGACCGGTAGCGCCCGGCACGCACGTCGACGCAGACACTCGCCAGCACCCGGTCGTCGGCCGCCGGATGCCACACATAGTGCCCTTCGAATAAGTCCGCGGCCATATCCCCCTGCCCGTCACCGTGCGGCGCATCACGTTGCGCAGGAGGCACCTTACTCAGCGTGGGCCACACCCGGAACGCCGAATTCGACATATCGGTCAGCGGATTCGGATTGTTTATCGACGCGTTCGACTGGCCCGCGGCCGGTGATTCAAGGCGGGACTTTTCCCGGTCCGGCCACTCCCCCGGCTCCCCGGCGGCTGCCGGCGGCTCGCACCGGCCCTGACGGCCCCCGTCGGCCCCGGCGGCCCGCAGCGCCCTCGCCGGTTGCCGCCCCGCCGACCCCCCGACACCCGCCACTAGACTGTCGCGCGGAAAACCGGCCCACCTCGCACCCCACCCTCGGGAAATGACCATTCACGACCTCGCCGCCCGGCTGCGCGGGCTCCCCCCGTCCCTGGGGCCGGTCCGGCTGATCGGCGTGGACGGGCACGCCGGATCCGGCAAGTCGACCTTCGCCGGGCGGCTGGCGCGGGCGCTGGGCGGGGCACCGGTGGTCCACCTCGACGACTTCGCCAGCCATGAGCACCTGTTCGCCTGGACCGGCCGGCTCACGACCCAGGTGATCGAACCGCTGGGCCGGGGCGAGAGCGGGTACGTCACCCCCTACGACTGGCGGGCCCGCGCCTTCGGTGCCCCGCTGCCGGTGCCGGCCGCGCCCGTGGTGCTGCTCGAGGGCGTCGGCGCCGGCCGCCGGGCGCTGCGGCCTCATCTGGCCCGGCTGCTGTGGATGGAGCTGCCCCGGGAGGAGTCCTGGGCGCGCGGCCGGCGGCGGGACGGGGCGGAGCAACGGGAGTTCTGGGACGGGTGGGTCGCGGCGGAGCACGCGCACTTCGTCACCGATCCCTCACGCCCCCACGCCGATCTCCTGGTGCTCCAGCGACCGGAGGGGTACGAGGTGCTGCCGGGACCGGCCGCGGACCCCCGGATCCCCGTCTGATGTGACGCTCGGTGACGGATCCTCCGCGATGTGGTGAACCTGTGAAGACTCTTGCGACAGAAGTTATCCCAGTACCTCAACTTCGCTTGACCGAGGGCCCGTACAAGACTTACGTTCTGAATGTGCGGCTTTCGGAGCCGCCCGCCGACACGAAGCCCCCGGTTGTTCCCCCGTGACCGGGGGCTTCGTTCTGCCCGCGGGACCCCCTTTCCGCGCGCCGGCGCGGCGGTCCTCTCACCCTCGGTCACGAAATCCCGTGCGCCCCGTCTGCCCCCACCTCGCCGAACGCCCTGTGCGGCACCCTTCGGCAGGTACCCGCACCGCGGGTACGATGCCCTCGGTGCGACCTTCGAGCGGCAGCCTCGCGCACCTGCAACTCCGTTCCGCGGTACGGCGGTTCGACCGCGGTGGCCATCGGGCGACTGCCCGCTGGTGAACCACGGGTGCACGGTCTGTGGGGGGACGGGATGGACTTCGGCACGCAGGGCCCCGAGGCGCCGGCCGACCTCGCCTGGCTGCGGGGCGTCGACGCCTACACGATGGGCGCCTACCCGCAGGCGGAGGAGGAGTTCCGCACCGCGGTGCGGATCGACCCGGGCATGGCGGACGCCTGGCTCGGACTGCACGCGCTCCGGGTCGACACCACCACCGCGCTGCTGCGCATGTTCCGGCACCGCGACCGCTTCGGCGAACAGCGCGCCCGGCACCGCCGCACCCTCAACTCCTGGTACTGGCTGGGCTGGTGGGTGCAGCCCGTGCTGGAGAGCCCGCGCGATCTGCTGCTGGCGCACGCCTCCCACTGGCTGGACGGCCGGCACGTGCCCGAGCTGGACCGCGCCCTCGCCGGCCTGCCCCCGGTCGACACCGACGCCCAGGTCCGCTTCCTGCACGCCTGCCGCGCCTATCTGGTCAAGGACTGGGATCAGCTGGTCCGGCACACCGATCCGCTGCTGGACGATCCCCTGCTCGGCATCGAGGCCGGTCTCTTCGGCGGCATGGCCCGGGTCCGGCTGGAGATGTACGGCCAGGCCGAACCCCTGCTGTCGGCCGCGCTGATGCGGTGCCGCAGCGAGCAGCCGCAGCGCAAGGAGCTGCGCTACTGGCTGGCGCGGGCGCACGAGGGCACCGGGCGGTCGGCCGCCGCGCTCCCCCTGTACCGGGCGGTGCACCGGGTCGACCCGGCCTTCATGGACACCTCGGCCCGGCTCGCGGCGATCGCCGAGGGCGACGGGTACGACGAGACGGGCGACCTCGCCGCGATCACCCTGACCGGCGCGGGACAGGACACGGTGGACGGCCCGGACGGGTTCGATCCGCTGTTCGGCACCGAGGGCCGCGATCTGCGGCTGCCGGAGCCCGACCTGCCGACCGGCCCGCCGCCGTCGGTGGCCGACCCCTCGGTGCGGACCAGAACCGGCCCCGCGGGTTCCGCCCCGCCGGTCCCGGCCGGGCCGACCGACCCCGCGTTACTCGAGCAGGCGCTCGCCGAGCTGGAGCGCATGGTGGGCCTGGAACCGGTCAAGCGCCAGGTCAAGGCGTTGTCCGCGCAGCTGAACATGGCGCGGCTGCGGGCCGGACAGGGCCTGCCGGTGCAGCCGCCCAAACGGCACTTCGTCTTCTCCGGCCCGTCCGGCACGGGCAAGACCACGGTCGCGCGCATCCTGGGCCGGGTGTTCTACGCCCTGGGCCTGCTCGGCGGCGACCATCTCGTGGAGGCGCAGCGGGCCGACCTGGTCGGCGAGTACCTGGGGCAGACGGCCGTGAAGGCCAACGAGCTGATCGACTCCGCGATCGGCGGGGTGCTGTTCGTGGACGAGGCGTACTCGCTGTCCAACTCGGGGTACGGCAAGGGGGACGCGTACGGCGACGAGGCGCTCCAGGTGCTGCTGAAGCGGGCCGAGGACAACCGCGACCACCTGGTGGTGATCCTGGCCGGCTACCCGGAGGGCATGGACCGCCTGCTGGCCGCCAACCCCGGGCTGTCCTCCCGCTTCACCACCCGGGTGGACTTCCCCTCGTACCGGCCGCAGGAGCTCACCGAGATCGGCAAGGTGCTCGCGGCGGAGAACGGCGACCAGTGGGACGACGAGGCGCTGGAGGAGCTGCGGTCGATCGCCGGGCACGTGGTCGGGCAGGGGTGGATCGACGAGCTGGGCAACGGACGGTTCCTGCGGACGCTGTACGAGAAGAGCTGCGCGTACCGGGACCTGCGGCTGTCGTCGTACGCGGGCCCGCTGTCCCGGGAGGACCTGGCGACCCTGCGGCTGCCCGACCTGATGCAGGCCTACGGCGAGGTGCTGTCGGGGCGGGGGCCGCAGGATCCGTCCGGCTACTAGCGGACCGCGGGATCCGTCCGGGTACTGGTTGAGCGCCCCCGAAGGGGCGCTCAACCAGGGCTACCCGGCGAGTGCCTCCTCCGGCTCGCCGCTCGCCCTGGGTTCCGGCATCTCCCGGTGCGCCGGGTCCCGGACCTCGCCCACCAGCATCTCCAGGACGTCCTCCAGGGCCACCAGGCCCAGCACCTTGCCGGTCGCGTCGGCGACCTGGGCCAGATGCGTGGCCGCCCGGCGCATCACGGTGAGGGCGTCGTCCAGCGGCAGCTCGGCGCGGAGCGTGGCCATGGGCCGCCAGACCTGCTGGGGGACGGCCCGGTCGGAGTCCTCCAGGTCGAGGACGTCCTTCACGTGCACGTATCCCATGAAGGGGCCCTGGCCGGCCGCGGCGACCGGGAAGCGGGAGTAGCCCGTGCGGGCGGTCAGCTCCACGATGTCCCCCGGGGTGACCGAGGGCTCCACGACGACCAGGGACTCGCGGCGCAGCAGGACGTCCGTCACCGGGCGGGAGCCCAGTTCCAGGGCGTCCTCCAGCCGCTCGCGCTCCTCGGGGCCGAGCAGTCCGGCCTCGCCGGAGTCCTCCAGCAGGCGGTTGAGCTGCTCGGTGGTGACGACCGCCGCCACCTCGTCCTTCGGCTCGACGCGGAACAGCCGCAGGATGCCCTGGGCGCAGGCGCCGAGGGCCACGGTGACCGGTTTGCACAGGCGGGCGAACCAGACCAGGCCGGGGCTGAGCCAGAGCGCCGCCTTCTCGGGCGCCGCCATGGCCAGGTTCTTCGGCACCATCTCGCCGATGACGAGGTGGAAGAAGACCACCGCGGCCAGCGCGATGACATAGCCGAGGGGGTGGATCATGCCGTGCGGCAGGTGGATCCACTCGAACAGCGGCTCCAGCAGGTGCGCCACCGTCGGCTCGGCGACCGCGCCGAGGGTCAGGGAGCAGACGGTGATGCCGAACTGGGCGGCGGCCATCATCTGCGGCAGCCGTTCCAGGCCGTAGAGCACCTGGCGGGCGCGGGCGGTGCCGAGCGGTTCGATCTGGCTGCGGCGGACGGAGACGAGCGCGAACTCGGCGCCGACGAAGAAACCGTTGGCGAGCACGAGCAGCGCCGCGAAGACCAGTTGCAGGACGCTCATCGGGCGGCCTCCGGCACGCTCGCCACGGGGGCCGTCCTGACCAGGCGGACCCGTTCGGCGCGGTAGTGGCCGACCTGGCGGACCGAGAGCCGCCAGCCGGGCAGTTCGGCCCGGTCGCCGGGGGCCGGGATCCGGCCGAGCAGATCGGCGACCAGTCCGGCCACGGTCTCGTACGGCCCCTCGGGCACGTCGAGTCCTATGCGCGTGAGGATGTCGACGCGGCAGCCGCCGTCCACGTCCCAGGCGGGCCTGCCGTCCTCGGGCGGGGCGGGGGCCAGTTCGGGCATGTCCTTGGCGTCGTGCTCGTCGCGGACCTCGCCGACCAGTTCCTCGACGATGTCCTCCAGGGTGACCACACCGGCCGTGCCGCCGTACTCGTCCACGACGACCGCGATGGGCTGCTCGCTGCGCAGCCGGGCGAGCAGGGGCTGCACGGGCAGGGTCTCGGGGACCAGCAGCGCCTTGCGGGCGATGCGGCCGACCGGGGTGCGCAGCCGGTCGTGGACCGGGACGGCCAGCGCGTCCTTCAGGTGGGCCATGCCGACGACCTCGTCGATCTTCTCCCGGTAGACGGGGAAGCGGGACAGTCCGGTGGCCCGGGTGAGGTTGACGACGTCCTCGGCGGTGGCCGAGACCTGCAACGCGCTCACCTTCACCCGCGGGGTCATCACGTGCTGTGCGGTCAGCTCGCCCAGGGACAGGGTGCGCACGAACAGGTCGGCCGTGTCCTGCTCCAGGGCACCGGCCAGGGCGGAGTGCCGGGCCAGCGAGACGAGTTCGCCGGGGGTGCGGGCGGAGGCCAGTTCCTCGGCGGGTTCCACGCCCAGGGCGCGGACCAGCCGGTTGGCGACCGTGTTCAGCGCGGAGATCACCGGGCGGAACAGCAGGGCGAAGCGGTGCTGCGGGCCGGCCACGAAGCGGGCCACCTGCAGCGGCCGGGAGACCGCCCAGTTCTTGGGCACGAGTTCGCCGATCACCATCTGGATCGCGGAGGCCAGCAGCATGCCGACGACCACCGCGATGCCGGCCGCGGCCCCCTCGGGGACGCCGAGCGCCGCGAACGGGCCGCGCAGCAGCTCGGCCAGCGCGGGTTCGGCGAGCATGCCGACGACCAGGGAGGTGATGGTGATGCCGAGCTGGGTGCCGGAGAGCTGGAAGGACAGCTCCTTCAGCGACTCCACGACCGTGCGGGCACGGGGGTCGCCGTCGGCGGCGGCCTTCTCGGCGTCCGGGCGTTCGACCGTCACGAGGCCGAACTCGGCCGCCACGAAGAATCCGTTGGCGAGGATCAGCAGGAAGGCCGCGGCGAGCAACAGCAGGGGGATGGTCACGCTGCCACCGCCTTGCCGCTATGTCGGGCAGGGGTGGCGCGGGTACTACAGGACGATCCGTCCATCGCCGGAGTAGGTCACTCCTCGGGTAGCAGGAACCCCTGGGCACCGGGTGGCGCGCAGGGGCGGAGGCGCAGCGGGACGCCTCCGCCCACCAGATTAATCAAGATCTGGGCTCGTGCGGCAGGGCGGGCGAGCCGGAGCGGGCCTCGGCGAGTTCCCTCAGGGTCCGGGCGTCGGCGATGGCCTGCCGCTTGGCGATGCCCGGCTGGATGCCGAGCGCGGGCAGGCTGGTGCCGTCGCTGAGGTCGAGGAAGACCCAGGGGTCACCCGGCCGGAGGTTCACCCGGAGGATCTCCGCCCAGGCCAGGCGCCGCTTGCTCGCGATGTTGACGACGGTGACGCCGGATTCCTCGGCGACCACCCTCACCCGGGCCAGCTGGGCGAGCACCCAGAGGCAGAGCGCGCCGGTGACGATGAAGCTGAGCCGGGAGCCCGGGCCGAGGTCCTCCAGCAGCAGGGCGATCCCGGAGATCACCACGAAGATCAGGACTCCGGCGGTGAGCAGGATCGCCCGGGTGTGGCCGGGCCGGAAGGTGACGGGCAGGTCGGGCAGGTCGGGCATCTCGGGCGTATCCCTCAGAGGCGGCAGGCGTGGATGGCCGTGGTCAGGATGGCGCGGGCGCCGATGCCGTAGAGGTCGTCCATGATCCGCTGGGCCTCCTTGGCGGGGACCATGGCGCGGACGGCGACCCAGCCCTCGTTGTGCAGCGGGGAGACGGTCGGGGACTCCAGGCCGGGGGTGAGCGCGACGGCCTTCTCCAGCTGCTCCACCCGGCAGTCGTAGTCCATCATCACGTACGTCCGGGCCACCAGGACGCCCTGGAGGCGGCGCAGGAACTGCTGGACCTTGGGCTCCTCGGCGTCGGCACCGGTGCGGCGGACGACGATGGCCTCGGACTTCATGATCGGCTCGCCGAAGACCTCCAGGCCCGCGTTGCGCAGGCTGGTGCCGGTCTCCACGACATCGGCGATGACCTCGGCGACACCGAGTTCGATGGCGGTCTCGACGGCGCCGTCCAGGTGGACCACGGAGGCGTCGATGCCGCTGTCCGCGAGGTGCTTGGCGACGATCCCCTCGTAGGAGGTGGCGACCGTGCGGCCCTTGAGGTCCTCGATGCCGTGCGCGGTGCCGGGCTTGGCGGCGAAGCGGAAGGTGGAGCGGGCGAAGCCGAGCGGCAGGATCTCCTCGGCCTCGGCGCCGGAGTCGATCAGCAGGTCGCGGCCGGTGATGCCGATGTCGAGGCGGCCGGAGGAGACGTAGATCGCGATGTCGCGGGGGCGGAGGTAGAAGAACTCGACCTCGTTCTCCGGGTCGACGATGCGCAGTTCCTTGGACTCGCGGCGCTGCTGGTAGCCGGCCTCATGCAGCATCTCCGCCGCAGGGCCGGAGAGTGAACCCTTGTTGGGGACGGCGATGCGCAGCATGAGGTCGGCTTCCTTCGTTCGTTCTCTACGGGGTGGTGTGTGCGGGTACGGCTTACAGGTGGGCGTAGACGTCGTCCAGGGAGATGCCGCGGGCGACCATCATCACCTGGACGTGGTACAGCAGCTGCGAGATCTCCTCGGCCGCCGCCTCCTTGCCCTCGTACTCGGCGGCCATCCAGACCTCGGCGGCCTCTTCGACGACCTTCTTACCGATGGCATGGACGCCCTTTCCGACCAGTTCCGCGGTGCGGGAGGTGGCGGGATCGCCGTGGGCGGCCTTGTGCTGGAGCTCGGTGAACAGCTCCTCGAACGTCTTCTTGGACATGGTGAGCCCCACCCTAGCCGTTGTGGCGGCCGGCCTAGTGCCAGGGTTCGGATACCGAGCGGAGCGTGGCCGCCGTCGCCACGGCCGCCGTCACCGCCTCGTGGCCCTTGTCCTCGCTGGAGCCCTCCAGGCCGGCCCGGTCCAGGGCCTGCTCCTCGGTGTCGCAGGTGAGCACGCCGAAGCCGACGGGGACGCCGGTGTCGACGGAGACCTGGGTGAGGCCCTGGGTGACGCCCTGGCACACGTAGTCGAAGTGCGGGGTGCCGCCGCGGATGACGACGCCGAGGGCGACGATCGCGTCGTAGCCGCGGCCCGCGAGGACCTTGGCGGCGACCGGCAGCTCGAAGCTGCCGGGGACCCGGATCAGGGTCGGCTCGTCGATGCCCAGGTCGTGCAGGGCGCGCAGGGCGCCGTCCACCAGGCCGTCCATCACCTTCTCGTGCCACTGCGCCGCGATGACCGCGACCCTGAGGTCGCTCACCTTGCGTACGGACACGTCCGGTGCACCCTTGCCGCTCACGTCTTACCTCCGTGCTCTTTCGCTTACTGGTTGCCGCAGGCCGACACGGCGGGCGTGTCGAGCCAGGGCAGGTCGTGGCCCATCCGGTCCCGCTTGGTGCGCAGGTAGCGGAGATTGTGCTCACCGGCCTGGACGGGCATCGGCTCCCGGCCGGTGACCTCGATGCCGTGGCGCCTGAGGGCGTCGGTCTTGTCGGGGTTGTTGGTCATCAGCCGGACCTCGCGCACGCCGAGGTCGGCGAGGATTTGCGCGCCGGCGCCGTAGTCGCGGGCGTCGGCGGGCAGGCCGAGCTCCAGGTTGGCGTCCAGGGTGTCGTGGCCCTGCTCCTGGAGTTCGTAGGCGCGCAGCTTGGACAGCAGGCCGATGCCGCGCCCCTCGTGTCCGCGCAGGTAGACGACGACTCCGCGGCCCTCCTCCTGGATGCGGCCGAGGGCGGTGTCCAGCTGGGGGCCGCAGTCGCAGCGCAGGGAGCCGAAGAC
Source organism: Streptomyces achromogenes subsp. achromogenes (assembly GCF_000720835.1). Taxonomy (GTDB): domain Bacteria; phylum Actinomycetota; class Actinomycetes; order Streptomycetales; family Streptomycetaceae; genus Streptomyces; species Streptomyces achromogenes. Next base: position 62,445 of record NZ_JODT01000051.1, read on the forward strand.
GTCGCCGGTGAGGCATTCGGAGTGGACGCGCACCAGCACGTCCCGTCCGTCGCCGAGGTCGCCGTGGACGAGGGCGACGTGCTCGACGCCGTCGACGGTGGACCGGTAGCCGTAGGCGGTGAAGGTGCCGTGCCGGGTGGGCAGGCGGGTCTCCGCCTCGCGGCGGACGGTGGGCTCGCTGCTCCGGCGGTAGGCGATCAGGTCCTCGATGGAGATGATCGTCAGGCCGTGCTTGCGGGCGAACGGGATCAGTTCGGGCAGGCGGAGCATCCGGCCGTCCTCGCCGGCGATCTCCACGATGGCGCCGGCCGGGCGCAGGCCCGCGAGCCGGGCGAGGTCGACGGCGGCCTCGGTGTGACCGTTGCGGGCGAGGACGCCGCCGGCCCTGGCGCGCAGCGGGAAGACATGGCCGGGGCGGACGAAGTCGGTGTGCTCGGCCGTGCCGCTCGCCAGCAGGCGGAGCGTGGTGGCGCGGTCGGCGGCGGAGATGCCGGTGCTCACACCGTGAGCGGCGGTGGCGTCCACAGAGATGGTGAACGCGGTTTTCATCGACTCGGTGTTGTCCTCGACCATCTGCGGCAGCCGCAGCCGGTCCAGTTCCCCGCTCTCCATGGGCGCGCAGATCAGTCCCCGGCACTCGCTCATCATGAAGGCGACGATCTCGGGGGTGATCTTCTCGGCGGCCACGACGAGGTCGCCCTCGTTCTCCCGGTTCTCGTCGTCGACGACGATGATCGGGCGTCCGGCGGCGATGTCGGCGATGGCCTGCTCGACCGGGTCGAGCACGAAGCTGTCGTAGGTGTCGGTGTCGGGGGTGTCGTGGAGGGCGGGTGCCGAGGTCATGCCGGCGCTCCTTCCAGTGTGGGCCGCGCGGCCTCGCGGGAGCGCAGCCACCAGTCGCGCATGCCCCACAGGACGAGTGCGCCGTAGATGACGTAGACGAAGCCGGAGAAGGCGTAGCCGTTGGCGAAGTTCAGCGGGACGCCGACCAGGTCGACGAGCAGCCAGGCGAACCAGAACTCGACCATGCCCTTGGCCTGGGCGTACATCGCGACGATGGTGCCGACGAAGATGTAGGCGTCGGGCCAGGGGTCCCAGGACAGGGACGGGTAGGCCTGGAAGAGCAGGGCGACGGCGACCGTGCCGGCGCCGGCGCCGGCGACCATGGCCGCGCGCTCGCGCCAGGTGGCGAACCGGGGGCTGATGTGGCCGTCGCCGGACCGGTTCCGGGTGCGCTGCCACTGCCACCAGCCGTACAGCGCGACGGCCATGACGACGACCTGCTTGCCGGCGCTGCCGGTCAGATGGCCGTAGAAGGCGGCGAACAGGACGAGGCCGGACAGGAACTGCACGGGCCAGGTCCACAGGGAGCGGCGCCAGCCGAGGGCGAGGGTGATCAGGCCCAGGATGTTGCCGGTCATGTCCGACCAGATGATGTGCTGGCCGAAGAGGGTGAACGCCTCGGAGTTCAGCCAGTTCACCGGTCCGCCTCCTGTCCGGCCGCGAGCAGCCGCTCCACGTACTTGGCGATGACGTCCACTTCGAGGTTGACCGGGTCGCCGGGCTGCTTCACGCCGAGCGTGGTCAGGGCGAGGGTGGTCGGGATGAGGCTCACCGTGAAGTGGTCCGAGGCCGCCTCCACGACGGTCAGGCTGATGCCGTCGACCGTGATGGAGCCCTTCTCCACGACGTAGCGGGAGAGGTCCGCGGGGAGGGAGATCTTCACGATCTCCCAGTGCTCGGACGGCGTGCGGGCCAGGATCTCGCCGGTGCCGTCGACGTGTCCCTGCACGATGTGCCCGCCGAGGCGGGCGCCGACGGCGGTGGGGCGCTCCAGGTTGACGCGGGAGCCGACGGCGAGCGCGCCCAGGCTGGAACGCTTCAGGGTCTCGGCCATGACGTCGGCGGTGAACTCGTCGCCCTCGTGCTCGACGACGGTGAGACAGACCCCGTTCACGGCGATGGAGTCGCCGTGCCGGGCGCCCTCGGTGACGACGGGGCCGCGCAGCCGGAAGCGGGAGGCGTCGCCGAGGTTCTCGACGGCGGTGATCTCACCCAGCTCTTCGACGATTCCGGTGAACACTTCCCGGGTCCTCCTGCCTCTTCGGGCACGGACTCCGGGGCTGTCGATGACGACAGAATCCACGGGTGAGCACACACCGAGAGGCGTCGCCGAACGGACGCGTCCACAGAGGGACGAGCCTCGGTACGGCGGCGCGCACACGGATACACGCGTGCCCGCCCGCCGCGCACTGCCTCCCATCCGGACTTTAACCGTCGGTCCAGGAATTTCACCTGGTCAACCGGCCGCTGGAAGCGACCGGGTCGCGGACTGTAACCGCCGGTTCGGACTTTCACCGACCCCGGAGTGCGCTGCTTCTGGTACAGGCCCAGTCTGCCACGCCCGCCACTCGTCCATAGGGGTGGGTCGTGTGGCCTCCCTCACAGTGGGTACCGGCGCTTTCGCGCCATGCGACCGTCGCGGGCAACCGCTCGGCGGGCCAACCGGGTTGAGGTTGGTCCGGACCATTGACCCTACTGGTCTAGTCCTCTTAAGGTGCGGACGGGCTCGGCGGCGGTGACGACGGCCCTTGCCCGCCGCCGGGCCGCCAATGCGGGGCCGACCGGGAGCGCCGCCAGGGGGGCGATCGGGGGGCCGGTTACCGCTCCGGCTGTCCGAACAGCTCGTCCTGCGCCCGTTCCCGCGCGGTGATCAGCGCCCCGCGCAGCACGGCCGCGCCCCCGAGGCCGCTCGCCCGCACCTCCGTGGCCAGCGGCGACATCCGGCGCAGCCGCTCCTCCACCAGCCCCGCGAGCACCGCTCCCCCGGCCCGGCCGATCTCCCCGCCGAGCACCACGCAGCCGGGGTCCAGGACGGCCACCACCGAGGCCGCGCCGACGGCGACCCGGTCGGCCAGGGCGTGCAGGAAGCGCTCGTCGGCCGCGGACGCCCGCGCCACCGCGTCGCGCACCACGCGCGCCGCCCCCGACCCGTCCGCCGCACCGCGCACCGCCCGCGCCGCGCCCCCCGCGCCCTCGGTCCCGTCCGCCGCGCCGGCCCCGCCCTCCGGTCCGGGCGCCGGAAGTCCGCAGTCGGCGGCCAGCGAGACGACCGCCGCCGCCCCGGCCAGCGAGTGGAAGCCGCCGTCGCAGTCGGTCGCCGACGGCAGCGTGTCCGTGCCCGGAACCGGCAGGAAGCCGATCTCGCCGGTGCCGCCGGAGGCACCGCGACGCAGGGTGCCGTCCAGGACGACCGCGGCGCCGACGCCGTGCCCCAGCCACAGCAGGACGAAGGTGTCCCGGTCCCGGGCGGCACCCTCGCGCTGCTCGGCCAGGGCGGCGAGGTTCGTCTCGTTCTCGACGGTCACCCGGGCGCCGGGCAGCCGGTCCTGGAGGGCGGCGACCAGGCTGCGGTGCCAGGCGGGCAGTCCGGCGGAGTCCCGGAGGTCGCCGGTGGCCGGGTCGATCAGGCCCGGCGCTCCGATGCCGACCGTGTGCAGCCGGTCCGCGCCGCCCTCCTTCACGGCCCGCTCCACCGCGGCCACCGCCTGTTCCACGGCGGGCCCGGTCCCGGTGTCCCCGCCGATCGGCGCGGACGCCTCGGCGAGGACCCGCCCGAGCAGGTCGGAGACCAGGACGAGGACGCCTTCGGTGCGCACGTCGAGCGCGGCGAGGTGGGCGCGGCCGGCGACGATGCCGTAGAGCCGGGCGTTGGGGCCCCGGCGCTGCTCGCCGGACTCGCCGACCACCTGGATCAGCCCGGCGGCCGTGAGCCGGTCCACCAGGTCGGCGACGGTGGGCCGGGACAGGCCGGTCAACTGCTTCAGCTGCCCCGCCGTCAGCGGGCCTTCCTGCTGCAACAGCCGCAGGGCCAGCCGGTCGTTGAGGGCCCGGGCGGTGCTGGGTGATGCGGGCATGTCGGGAATCCTCCCAGATCGCGGACCGGACGGTCGTACGCGCCGCACGGCCTCCCCTATCTATCAGGCAGGGTTCCTGATAATTTACGCGCCGGATCGCCGCGAAGGACGGCCGGGGAGGGACAAGGAACATGAGGGACAAGGACCATGGGTGACATGAGCCCGGCACACGACGAGGTGCGGCGCGCCCGGTACGCCGTGGCGGCCGTGTTCGCCGTGCACGGCTCCGTGACCGGGTCGTTCGCCACGCGGGTGCCCTGGATCCAGGAGCACGCCGGGCTGAGCGCCGGCCAGCTGGGGTTCGCGCTGGCCTTCACCGCGTTCGGTGCGGCGTGCGCGATGCCGCTGGCGGGCCGGGTCACCCACCGCTTCGGCAGCCGTGCGGCCCTGCGCGGGCTGCTGGCGCTGTGGACGCTGGCCCTGGTGCTGCCGTCCGTCGCGCCGAACCTGGTCACGCTGTGCCTGGCGCTGTTCGCCTACGGCGCCTCCTCGGGCATGTCCGACGTCGCGATGAACGCCCTCGGCGTGGAGGTCGAGCGGCTGCTGGGCAAGTCGGTGATGTCCGGGCTGCACGGCATGTGGAGCGCGGGCGCCCTGACCGGCTCGGCGGCCGGCACCCTGGCCGCGCACCTCGGCGCGGACGCGCGGCTGCACTTCGCGCTGGCCTCGGCCGTCCTCACCGTGCTCGGCTGGACGGTCTGCGGCTGGGTGCTGGACGTCCAGCCGGCCGAGGACGAGGAGCCGCCGCCGCGGTTCGCGCTGCCGCCGCGCTCGGCCCTGCTGATCGGCGCGGTCGGGTTCTGCGCGGTGTTCGCCGAGGGCGCGACCCTGGACTGGTCGGCGGTGTTCCTGCGGGACCGGCTGGACAGCTCGGCCGGGCTGGCGGCGTCCGCCACGACCGGCTCCATGCTGACCATGGCGGTGGCCCGGATCGCCGGGGACGCGGTGGTGAACCGCTTCGGCGCGGTCCGTACCGTGCGGGCCGGCGGGGTGCTCGCCGTGCTGGGCGGGCTGCTGATCGTGCTCGCGCGGCACCCGGCGCCGGCGATGACCGGGTTCGCGCTGATGGGGCTCGGCATCGCGGTGGTCGTCCCGCTGTGCTTCGCGGCCGCCGGACACGCCGGCCCCAACCCGAGCCAGGCCATCGCGGGCGTGGCGACCGTCACCTACACCTCCGGGCTGATCGCGCCGAGCCTGATCGGCGGGGTGGCGCAGGCGACCAGCCTGATGGTGTCGTTCTGTGTGGTGACGGCGCTGGCCTGCGGGCTCGCCCTGTTCGCGGGCGTGCTGCGGGCCGCCGAACGCGGGGACCGCGCGGAGGCGGATCCGCAGGGCGCCGCGGTGTCCGGTCCGCACCCCTGAAGCGGTCGTCCATGTGAACCGAGTTCACATGGACGACTGCTGGGGCGGAGAACCGCCGCTTACCCGCACAATGGTTCGGACCGTCCTCATGTACGTAAGAAAGCGAAACCCCACCATGGACCTCGGCGTGCGCTGGAAACTGCACGGTGACGGGCGCACGCCCGCTCCCGGAGCGGTGGTACGCCCCGACGAACGGCTGTCCTGGCCCCGTACCGTGGGCCTGGGCGCCCAGCACGTGGTCGCGATGTTCGGCGCCTCCTTCGTGGCCCCCGTGCTCATGGGCCTGGACCCGAACCTGGCGATCATGATGTCGGGCGTGGCGACCGTGATCTTCCTGCTCGCCACCCGCGGCCGGGTGCCGAGCTACCTCGGCTGCTCCCTGTCGTTCGTGGGCGTGGCCGCCGTCATCCGCGCCCAGGGCGGCACCAGCGCGACCGTGACCGGCGCGGTGCTCGTCGTCGGCGCGGTGCTGTTCCTGGTGGGCCTGGCCGTGCAGCGGTTCGGCGCGCGGATCATCCACGCCGCCATGCCGCCGATCGTGACCGGCGCCGTCGTCATGCTGATCGGCTTCAACCTGGCCCCGGTGACCGCGTCCACCTACTGGCCGCAGGACCAGTGGACCGCCCTGCTGGTGATGCTCTTCACCGGGCTGGCGGTCGTCTGCCTGCGCGGCTTCTGGTCGCGCATCGCCATCTTCCTGGGCCTGGTCTTCGGCTACGGCATCTCCTGGGCCTTCGACCGGATCTTCGGCAAGATCCACTCCGTGAGCCCGAGCGGCAAGGTCACCGACCACTGGCGGCTGGACCTGTCCGCGGTCTCCCACGCCGACTGGATCGGGCTGCCCCAGCTGCACGGGCCGTCCTTCCAGTGGTCGGCCGTCCTGGTCGCGCTGCCCGTGGTCATCGCCCTGGTCGCGGAGAACGCGGGCCACGTCAAGGCGGTCGGCGAGATGACCGGCGACCCGCTGGACGACAAGCTCGGCACGGCGATCTCCGCCGACGGCGTCGCCTCGGTGCTCTCCACCGCCGTCGGCGGCCCGCCGAACACCACCTACTCGGAGAACATCGGCGTGATGGCCGCGACCCGGGTCTACTCCACCGCCGCCTACTGGGCCGCCGCCGGCTTCGCGCTGCTCTTCGGCGTCTGCCCGAAGTTCGGCGCGGTCGTGGCGGCCATCCCGGGCGGGGTGCTCGGCGGCATCACCGTCATCCTGTACGGCATGATCGGCCTGCTCGGCGCCCAGATCTGGATCAACGCCAAGGTGGACCTGCGCAACCCGCTGAACCTGGTCCCGGCCGCCGCGGGCATCATCATCGGCGTCGGCAACGTCTCCATGAAGTTCACCGACACCTTCTCGCTCAGCGGCATCGCCCTGGGCACCCTGGTCGTCATCACCGGCTACCACGCCCTGCGCGCCTTCGCCCCGGCCCACCTGAAGACGCAGGAGCCGCTGCTGGACGAGGGCACGTCGACGTACGACACGGAGGCGGACGCGGAGGCGGACGCGGAGAGCGGTCCGCGGGCCGACACCCGGGCGCCGCACGCCAAGTCCTAGCCGGCGCCCCCGCGTTCCGGCGCCCCCGCGTTCCGCCGTTCGCCCGTTCCGGCGAAGCACCGGGCCGGTCGGCACACCGGCCGGCACCGGGCTGGGACGCTTCCGCCATGGCTTCCCCCCTGGCGCGGCCCGCGGCATCCGCCCCCTCCGTCGACGCCGTCGTGGCGCGGATGCGCGCGCTGGACACGGCCCTGCCCGCGCGGGACGGCGTCGCCGTGTTCAACCGGGTCTACCTCACCGTCACCGAGGAGGTCGGCCGGCGGCTGGACGCGGGCGAGTTCCCCGATCCGCGGGCGGCGGGCACCCTGGACGTGCGGTTCGCACAGCGCTATCTGGCGGCGGTCGACGCGGCTGGCGAGGACCGCCGCCCGCCCGCCTGCTGGCGGCCGCTGTTCCAGCTCCGCCGCCACCCCGGAGTGCGCCCGCTGCAGTTCGCGCTGGCCGGCGTCAACGCCCACATCGGGCACGATCTGGCCCTGGCCGTGATCGACACCTGCCGGACCCTCGGCTGCGAACCGGCCGAGCTGGAGGACGAGTTCGACCGGGTGGGCGAGCTGCTCGTGGCGCTGGAGGAACGCGTCCGCGAGGATCTGATGCCGGGCCCGGATCTGCTCCAGATCGCCGACCCGCTCACCCATCTGCTGGGCTCGTGGAGCCTGGAGCGGGCCCGGGACGCGGCCTGGGCGGCGGCCCGCGCCCTGTGGGCGCTGCGGTACTGCGCCGGGATCGCCGAGGAGTTCACCGAGCGGCTGGACGCGGCGGTGGGGTTCGCGGGCCGGATGCTGCTGACCCCGCTGCCCGGCTGAGCGGGCCGCCGGACCGCACCGTGGGCTGGCGAAGGCGCGGGCGGCCGGAATCCCGGTCCCGGCCGCCCGCGCCTCGGTCCGTCTCCCGGGTCAGTCCTCGGGAAGCTCCACCGGCGCGATCTCGTCGTAGACGTCACCCGGGCCCGGGTTCGACGGGTCGGTCGTGCCGCCGAAGTGGTGCATCACGCCCCACACCGCGTTCAGCGCGGTCTGCACGGCGCCCTCGGCCCAGCCGGCCGTCCAGGAGATGTCGTCGCCGGCGAGGAAGATGCCCCGCTTGTCCTCGGGCAGCCGGTCCTGCATGAAGTGGGTGAACAGGCGCCGCTGGTAGCGGTAGTGGCCGGGCAGGTTGGCCTTGAACGCGCCCATGAAGTAGGGCTCGTTCTCCCAGGAGACCGTCACCGGGTTGCCGATGATGTGCTTGCGGATGTCGACCTTCGGGTAGATCTCGCCGAGCGACTTCAGCATGACCTCCATCCGCTCGTTCGCGGAGAGCGGCAGCCACTTCAGGCTGTCGTCGCACCAGGTGTACGACAGGCAGATCACGGCGGGCTGGTCGGGGCCGTTGTCGAGCAGGTAGGTGCCGCGGGTCATGCGGTCGGTGAGCGTCATCGACATGACGTCCCGGCCGGTCTCCTCGTCCTTGTCCAGCCAGAAGGGCCGGTCGACGGGGACGAACAGCTTCGAGGACTCCATGTAGTGGGTGCGCTCGATGGCGGTCCAGTGGTCGATCGGGAAGAGCGAGTCGTCGCAGGCGATCTTCGACAGCAGCATCCAGGACTGGGCGGTGAAGATCGCCGCCTGGTAGGTGCGGATGTCGCCGTTCGCGTCCGTCACGGTGATCCGGTTGCCCGCGGTGCGGTGCAGCCGGGTCACGGCCGGGCGCGGCTCGCCGTCCACGTGCAGCGTCTTCAGCGAGGTGCCGTGCGGCCAGTGGACGATCTTCTCCGGCTCGCGCTCCCACAGGCGCAGCGGCAGCTGCTGGGAGCCGCCGACGATGCCGCGGTGGTGGTCGTCGGCCTCGGTGTAGACGACGCGCAGGATCTCCAGGATGGAGTTCGGGAAGTCGGTGTCCCAGCCGCCGGTGCCGAAGCCGACCTGGCCGAAGATCTCCCGGTGCCGGAAGGACTTGAACGCCTCGGAGTCGCACAGGAAGCCGTAGAAGGTCTGGTTGTCGAGCTTCTCGACCAGCTTCGCCCAGATCTCCCGGATGCGCGGCACGTCCCGCTCGCGCATCGCGCGGTTCATGTCGGAGAAGTCGGCGCCCTCCTCCAGGCACTTGTTCCAGGCCGCGGCGACGTCCCGGTACACCTGGGGCAGGTCGTCGATGGTGACGGCGTAGTGCGACTCGCCCTTGAGGTCGACCACGGTCGAGGGGGTGGCCTCGGCCAGCGGGTTCGGGAAGGGCCTGGTTTCCAGGCCGACCAGGTCGATGTAGTGCTGGAGGGCGGTGGAGGACGGCGGGAAGCGCATCGCGCCCATCTCGGCGGTCAGCGAGTCGTCGCAGCCCTCGAAGCCGACCGTGCGGAGCCGGCCGCCGATCTGGTCGGCCTCGTAGACGACGGGCTTGAGGCCCATCTTCATCAGCTCGTAGGCGGCGACGATGCCGGACAGGCCGCCGCCGATGACCGCGACCTCGGTGCCGTGCTCGGTCGCCGGGACCTGGCCGAGGCCCGCCGGGTGGGCGAGGAAGTCGTCGTAGGCGTAGGGGAAGTCCGGGCCGAACATGGTGATCGGCGGCTGCTGCTCGTCGGTGTGCTCGACGGCGTTGGGCACCGTGGACGTCATGGGGGTACGGACTCCTTGCGTGGTGGAACAGGGTGGGGCTGCCGCGGCCGCTTGCGCGCGGCCGTCCTTCGCGGTGCGCCCGCGGCTCAGACCAGGGACCCGTACAGACCGGGGCGGCGGTCCGCCAGGTACGGGTTGTTCTCCCGGGAGGCGGCCAGGAAGGCGGGGTCGGCGTCGGCGAGCACCAGCTGCTCGGCACGGCCGGCCCGGGTGCGGGCGACGCCGTCGGGACCGGCCAGGACGGAGAGGCCGACGAACTCGAACTCCCCTTCCTCACCGACCCGGTTGACATACGCGACGTACATCTGGTTCTCGAAGGCGCGCACCGGGATCATCGACTCGGCGACGAACTGGAAGGGGTGCATCTGCGCGGTCGGGACGACGAGGAGGTCGGTGCCGGCCAGGGCGTGGGCCCGGACGTTCTCCGGGAACTCGACGTCGTAGCAGATCAGCAGGCCCACGGTGAGCCCGTTCAGCTCGGCCTGGACGACCTGCCGCTCGCCCGGCGTGAAGTGGTCGCGCTCGAAGCAGCCGAAGAGGTGGGTCTTGCGGTAGTTGGCGAGCCGGGTGCCGTCGGCGGAGATCAGCTGGGCGGAGTTGAAGACGGTGTCGCCGTCGCGCTCCGGGTAGCCGTAGACGAGGGCCAAGCCGTGCCGGGTGGCGATCTCGGCGACCGCGTCGGCCGAGTCGCCGTCGGCGGGCTCGGCGAGGCGGGCGATGTCGTCGCCGATCGCGTACCCGGTGAGGAACATCTCCGGCGCGGCCAGCAGCCCGGCGCCCGCGGCGGCGGCGCGGCCCGCGGCCTCGTCGAGGACCTTGAGGTTCTCGGCGATCGAGCCGGGACGGCCGGAGCTCTGGAGCAGGGCGGTGCGCATGCGTGATCCTCACCGGAACGGGGGGTTGGGGGGTCAGAAAGACGGTACGGGCGGCGCGTCCGGCCGGACAAGAAGGAGCCGTTGCGCGCGCGTGCGCAGTTTGTTGCGTGGGAAAGGGGCTCGGCGGTGATTCGTTGCGCGGACCGGTTGGGTGTCCCCCGAAAAGCAGACGGGGCGCCCTGTCGTCCGCCGGGTGCGGGCCGTGCGGGGTTGCTCGCGCAGTTCCCCGCGCCCCTTCAGGGGGCGCTGCCCGCAGCCGGCGACGACAAGGCGCCCCGGGCCGCCGTCCGCTCCTACCCCGGCGCCCCGGAGGAGAAGCGGCGCAGCAGGGGTGACAGGACCAGGACGGACTTGGTGCGTTCCACGAACGGCTCGCCCGCGATCCGCTCCAGGACCCGCTCGAAGTGCCGCATGTCGGAGGCGAAGACCTGGGCGATCGCGTCCGCGTCGCCGGTGACGGTCGACGCGGCCACGACCTCCTGGTACCGCTCCAGACCCCGCTGGATGGTCTCCGGAGAGGTGTTGCTCCGGCAGTAGATCTCGATGTACCCCTCGGTCTCCCAGCCGAGCGCCGCCGGGTCCACCCGGACGGTGAACCCGGTGATGGCTCCGGTGGCCCGCAGCCGGTCCACGCGCCGCTTCACCGCAGGCGCGGAGAGTCCGATCAGCTGCCCGATGTCCGCGTAGGAGCGGCGGGCGTCCTCGGCGAGGGCGTGCACGATGCGTTCGTCGAGATCGTTCAGCACAGGGGGTCGTTCACTTCTTCGGTTCGGTCACTTCACTGCCGTCACCGCGAGGTCGTCGTCGGTCGCGAGACGGGAACGGCGATAGCCGTACAGGAAGTAGAACACGAGCCCGGCGGCCATCCAGCATCCGAAGACGACCCAGGTCACGGTGTCGAGGCTGAACATGTTGTACGCGCAGAACAGGAAGCCCAGCACCGGCAGCACCGGCCCGAACGGCACCTTGAAGGTCCGCTCCAGGTTCGGCCGCTTGTAGCGCAGCACGATGACCGCGATGTTGACCAGTCCGAAGGCGAACAGGGTGCCGATGCTGGTGGCGTCGACGAGCTTGCCCAGCGGGATGAGGGCGGCGAGCGCACCGCAGAACAGGGAGACGATCACCGTGTTGAGGCGGGGGGCGCCGGTCTTGCGGTGGACCTTGCCGAGCGCCTTGGGCACCAGGCCGTCGCGGGACATCGCGAAGAGGATGCGGGTCTGGCCGTAGAGCACGGTGAGCACCACGCTCGCGATGGAGATGACCGCGCCCAGCGCCAGCATCGTGCCCCAGAAGGTCTGGCCGCTGACGTCGTTCATGATCGCGGCGAGGGAGGCCTCCGAGCCGTCGAACTTCTTCCAGTTCCAGGCGCCGACGGCGACACCGGCGACGAGCACGTACAGCGCGGTGACGATGATCAGCGACAGCATGATCGCCCGCGGCAGGTCCCGCTTGGGGTCCTTGGCCTCCTCACCGGCGGTGGAGGCGGCGTCGAAGCCGATGTACGAGAAGAACAGCGTGGCACCGGCGGCGCTGACGCCGCTCATGCCGAGCGGCATGAAGTCGGCGTAGTTGCCGGACTTGAAGCCCATGATGCCGACCGCGCAGAACAGCACCAGGGCGACGATCTTCACGCACACCATGATCGTGTTGGCGCGGGCGGACTCGCGGGCGCCGCCGAGCAGGGACACCATCGCCAGCAGGACGACGATCAGCGCGGGAAGGTTGATGACGCCGCCCTCGCCGGGGGCCGAGGAGAGCACGCTCGGGATGGTGACGCCGATGGTGCCGTCCAGCAGCTCGTTGAGGTACTCGCCCCAGCCGACGGCGACGGCGGCCACCGAGACGCCGTACTCCAGGATCAGGCACCAGCCGCAGACCCAGGCGACCAGCTCGCCCATCGTTGCGTATGCGTACGAGTAGGAGGAGCCGGCGACCGGGATGCTGCCCGCCAGCTCGGCGTAGGACAGGGCCGAGAACAGCGCGGTGAGGCCGGCGATCACGAAGGACAGGGTGATGGCGGGGCCGGCCTCGGGGACGGCGTCGCCGAGGACGACGAAGATGCCGGTGCCGAGGGTGGCCCCGATGCTGATCATGGTCAGCTGCCACAGCCCGAGGGAGCGGCGGAGCTCTCCTCCTTCGCCCTGGCCGCCCTCCGCGACCAGGCGTTCCACGGGCTTGCGACGCATCAGGCGCGCGGCGACGCCCGGGGACGCGGGGGCGGCCGGTAGGGGGTTCTGCGGGGGTGCGCCTTGGTCGAGCACGCGCTGGCTCCTTTATCGCTGCCGGTGTGGTGCGGACGCGGACCGGCAGGAGAGCCGGCCCTCGTGGACGGGGACCGGTGGGCCTGCGAGGGCAGGAACCCACCGAGCGGGGTCCCCGCCACGCACGTACTAGCGCAGCACCCTACGAGGCGGGCCTTCACGGGCGTAATGCAGCAACCTTGCGCATCCCCGCAGAATCATTGCGTTCATCGGGCCCGGATGACAAATCGTTGCGCGCGCGCTTTCGACCGTTGCGCAACGCCCTGAAGAGCACCTTTTCCGAGGTCGGGGATACGCCGACGGCCCCCGCCGTTCCCGGGTGGGGAACGGCGGGGGCCGTCGTGCGGGTGCGGTGAGCCGCGGGTCAGCTCCAGCTGGCGTGCAGCGGCTTGCCCTCGGCGTAGCCGGCCGCGCTCTGGATGCCGACGATCGCCTTCTCGGCGAACTCCTCCAGCGAGCCGGCGCCGGCGTAGGTGCAGGAGGAGCGGACGCCCGCGATGATCGAGTCGATCAGGTCCTCGACGCCCGGGCGGGCCGGGTCGAGGAACATCCGGGAGGTGGAGATGCCCTCCTCGAACAGCGCCTTGCGGGCGCGGTCGTAGGCCGACTCCTCCGAGGTGCGGTTCGCCACGGCGCGGGCCGAGGCCATGCCGAAGGACTCCTTGTAGGCACGCCCGTTGGCGTCGTGCTGGAGGTCGCCCGGGGACTCGTACGTACCCGCGAACCACGAGCCGACCATCACGTTGGACGCGCCGGCCGCGAGGGCCATGGCGACGTCGCGGGGGTGGCGGACACCGCCGTCGGCCCACACGTGCTTGCCGTACTTCTTCGCCTCGGCGGCGCACTCCAGGACGGCGGAGAACTGCGGGCGGCCCACGCCGGTCATCATGCGGGTGGTGCACATGGCGCCCGGGCCGACACCGACCTTGATGATGTCGGCGCCCGCGTCGACGAGATCCTTCACACCCTCGGCGGAGACGATGTTGCCCGCGGCGATCGGCACCTTCGGGTCGAGGGCGCGCACCACCTTGATGGCGCTGATCATCGACTCCTGGTGGCCGTGCGCGGTGTCGATGACGAGCGTGTCCACGCCCGCGTCGAGCAGCTGCTTGGCCTTGCCCGCCACGTCGCCGTTGATGCCGACGGCGGCGGCGATGCGCAGCTTGCCGTCGGCGTCCACGGCCGGGGTGTACAGCGTGGCGCGCAGGGCGCCCTTGCGGGTGAGGATGCCGGCGAGCCTGCCGTCCTTGTCGACGGCCGGGGCGTAACGGCGGTTGTGGTGGTCGAGGGTGTTGAAGGCCTCGCGCGGGTCGATGTCGGCGTCCAGCAGGAGCAGGTCCTTGGACATGACGACCTCGAGCTGGGTGAAGCGGTCGACGCCGGACAGGTCGGCGTCGGTGACGACACCGACGGGCCGCTGGTTCTCGTCCACGACCACACCGGCGTTGTGCGCGCGCTTGGGCAGCAGCGCCAGGGCGTCGGCGACGGTCTGGTGCGGGGCCAGCACGATCGGGGTGTCCAGCACCAGGTGCCGGCTCTTCACCCAGGAGATCACGTCGGTGACGACGTCGATCGGGATGTCCTGCGGGATGACCACGAGCCCGCCGCGGCGGGCCACCGTCTCGGCCATGCGGCGGCCGGCGATGGCGGTCATGTTCGCGACGACGAGCGGGATGGTGGTGCCCGTCCCGTCCGGCGAGGCGAGGTCCACGCCCTGACGCGAGCCCACCGCGGAGCGGCGCGGCACCATGAACACGTCGTCGTACGTCAGGTCGTACGCGGGCTGGATGTCATTGAGGAAACGCACGTGCTGCACATCCCAGTCGATCAGAGGTGACCCCCTGGCAGGTGTGCCAGGGGGAAAGAGCACGTACTTCATTCTCCCATGGCGGGGCGTCCGGCATGCCCTGACAGAACATCCAGGGTCGTCGCCGGACGGCTAGGAGGTTCCTCCAAGGGCAAGGGCGACGGTGAGGGCGGCCGTCCGGTCCGCGGCCTCGGTGAGGACCTCCTCGGCGGTCCGCCACTCCTCGGGCCGGGCCCCCGCGTACGGCCGCCAGCCCCGGACGACGATCAGCAGCCCCCGTTCCACGGCACCCTCGGGCCAGACCGTGTGATCGGACAGGGAGTCGGCCAGCGCGTCCCAGTTGCGGCCGAACCAGTCGGGCAGCGCCAGGGCCCGGGCGACGCGGTCCATCAGGCCCGCCTTGTCCGTGACGCCGTCGAGGTCGAGCACGGCCACGAGCGGGCCGGCCTGGTCTTCGCTCATCTCAGTACCGCCCGGAACGAGTCGTAGTGGTCATCGGTGTAGTAGATCTCCCCGCCCTGCCCGGTGACCAGGCGCCGGGCGCCCCGGTCGCGGGAGCCGGGGGTCTTCACGGTGTACTCGTGGTAGTAGCCGCGCGGGTGCCGGGGCAGGTGTCGCTCGAAGTTCCCGAAGACGGCTCCGTCCTGGGCGTAGGGGAAGGGCCCGCCCCGGTCGATCAGGGCCAGTGTCCGGCGCGCCTCGGCGGGCAGCCGGGACGCGGGGACGGTGGCCATGCCGTGCGCCCAGGCCGGGGCGGAGGCGCCCGGGGAGGCGCGGGAGGCCGGGGAGCCCGGCGGGGAGCCGCCGGAGCATCCCGTCAGGAGAACGGCGAGACAGACCAGAAGCCCGGCGAGGACGCGGGGGACGAACCGTGGCGGCATGCGTCGATGCTGCCACGGCCGTCCGGCGCGGGCCCGCCGAGGTCGAACACGAACACCTTGGGCACCCGCCCGGCCCAAGCGCCGGACGCCGTGGGCACCCGCCCGGACCCGGTGCCGGACGCCCTCCAGGGCCGCCGGACCCGGTGTCGGAGCCCGCCGGAACCCGCCCTCGGAGCCCGTCGGCCCAGCCCCCGATTACCGGCGGAAAAGCGCACGCCCCCGCTGCCGGAGACCCTCCGGCCCGCCGGGAGCCGCTGTCAGACCCCGTCGGGGTCCTGGCGGCTGAGCGCCGGCTTCGGCGCCTGGCCCGCCGTCAGCAGGTAGTCGGCGGCCGAGGTGTCGGTCACCAGGCTGGTGACGAGCCCGGAGCGCAGCACCGCGTCGATCGCGGCGGCCTTGCGCTGCCCGCCCGCGATCGCCACCACCTCCGGGATACGGCGCAGCTGGTCGGTCTTGACCGTGATGCACCGCTCCCCCAGGTCCCGGCCGATCCGGCGCCCCTCGGCGTCGAAGAGGTGCGCCGACATCTCGGCGGCGACACCGAGCGAGGCGTAGTGCGCGCGCTCCTCGTCGCTGAGCATGTCGTGCACGGTCGAGATGCCCGGCTCCCAGGAGCCGATGGAGACACAGGCGACCGTGACCTTGTCGAAGTACTCGAAGGCCCGGGCGATGCCGGTCTGGTTGCGCAGCGCCGCCGCGGTGGCCGCGTCCGGCAGCAGCATCGGCGCGTAGATGGGGTGCGCGTCGCCGCCCGAGACCTGGGCGGCCCGGCGGACGGCCTCCACCGAGCCGCGCTCGGCGGTCCCGGCGTCGTACACGCCCGTCAGCTGCACCACCGTGCACGGCGGCAGCCGGTCGAGGGCCGCCGCCATGTGGATGGTGGACCGGCCCCAGGCCAGCCCGAGCACGTCGCCCTCGTTGACGAGTTCGCCGAGCAGGTCGGCGGCGACCTCACCGAGGTTCTCGGGGTCCGGGGTCTCCTCCGCCTCGGCCGGGGACTCGACCACGACGGCGTGCCTGAGGCCGTAGCGGGCGCGGAGCGCGTCGGAACGCTCGGCGTCCAGCTCGGCCGGCACACGGATCTCGATGCGTACGAGGTCCCGTTCGAGGGCGGTCTCCAGGACCCGGGCCACCTTGAAGCGGCTGACGCCGAACTCCTCCGCGATCTGGATCTTGGACTTGCCCTCGAGGTAGAAGCGGCGGGCCATGGCCGCCGCCTGCACCAGCTCAGCGGGTCCCATCCGCATGGCTGACCGGCCCGCCGACATACCCGACACGGCGATCTCCTCACTGCTGTTCACACTCTGGATTCGCCGTTCATCCTCGCAGATTCGGGGCGACTGATCCGCCCTGATGGGCGGCCTTCATTCAACCGTTCACTTCGCCGTGGCTCAGTGGTCGCATGCCCAGGACGCCTTGGCGGTGGCCGACTCCGCCTGGGCACGCAGCGCGCGCACGGCCTCGGCCGGGTCCTCGGCCCCGTACACGGCCGACCCGGCGACGAACACGTCCGCTCCCGCGTCCGCGCACCGCTCGATGGTGCCGGCCGAGACACCGCCGTCGACCTGGAGCCACAGCTCAAGACCGTGCTTCTTGATCAGCTCCCGGGTACGGCGGATCTTCGGCAGCATGATGTCGAGGAACGCCTGGCCGCCGAAGCCCGGCTCGACCGTCATGATCAGCAGCATGTCGAGTTCCGGCAGCAGGTCCTCGAACGGCTCGATCGGCGTCGCGGGCTTCAGCGCCATGGACGCGCGGGCGCCCTTCGCGCGGATCTCCCGGGCGAGCCGCACCGGGGCGGCCGCCGCCTCCACGTGGAAGGTGACCGACGACGCCCCCGCCTCGACGTACTGGGGGGCCCACCGGTCGGGGTCCTCGATCATCAGGTGGCAGTCCAGCGGAGTGTCCGTCGCCCGGGCCAGGGACTCCACCACCGGCACGCCGAGGGTGAGGTTCGGGACGAAGTGGTTGTCCATGACGTCGACATGGAGCCAGTCGGCGCCGCGGACCGCCTCGGCCTCGTCCGCGAGGCGGGCGAAGTCGGCGGACAGGATGCTGGGATTGATCTGCACGGACATGGGCCCAAGCCTATGCCCTGCCGGGGAGGGCGGGTCAGGCCCAGGGGTGGCCGGCGGCTACGCGGTTCTGCGGATCAGGGCCAGGTACATCGCGTCGGTGCCGTGCAGATGGGGCCACAGCTGGATGTCGGGGCCCTCGCCCAGTTCCGGGAGGCCGGGGAGCAGGGGGCGGGCGTCGATCAGGTCGGTGCCGGGGTGCTGTTTCAGGACGTCGGCCACCACCGCCCGGGTCTCGGCGAGGTGCGGGGAGCAGGTGGCGTAGCCGACGACCCCGCCGACGCGTACCGACTCCAGGGCGGTGCGCAGCAGGGCGCGCTGGAGCGGGGCGAAGGTGTCCAGGTCCTCGGGGCGGCGGCGCCAGCGGGCCTCGGGGCGGCGGCGCAGGGCGCCGAGACCGGTGCACGGGACGTCCACCAGCACCCGGTCGAAGCTGCCGGAACGCCACGGCGGCCGGGTGCCGTCCGCGGCGATGACCTGGTACGGGCCCGGGTTGCCGTGCAGCGCCTTGGCGACCAGGCCGGCCCGGTGCGGCTGCTTCTCGGAGGCGAGCAGTACGGCACCGCGCTCGGCGGCGAGGGCGCCGAGCAGCGCGGCCTTGCCACCGGGTCCGGCGCAGCCGTCGAGCCACTTCTCGTCGGGCCCGTCGAGCGGGGCGTTCGCGAGCGCGAGGGCGACCAGCTGGCTGCCCTCGTCCTGCACGCCGGCCCGGCCCTCGCGCACGGCCTCGACCGCGCCCGGCTCGCCGCCCTCGGCGAGCCGTACGGCGTACGGCGACCAGCGGCCCGGTACGGCGGCTTCCTCGCGCAGCAGTTCCTCGGTGGTGGCCCGTCCGGGCCGGGCGACCAGGGTCACCTCGGGCCGTTCGTTGTCGGCCGCGAGCAGCTCCTCGATGCCGGCCTGGCCGCCGCCGAGGGAGTCCCAGAGCGCGGAGACGACCCAGCGCGGGTGCGAGTGCACGACGGCCAGGTGGTCCTCGGGGTCCTCGTCGTAGGGCGGCGCGACCTTCTCCAGCCACCCGTCGAGATCGTCCTGGGCCACCTTCCGCAGCACGGCGTTGACGAACTTGGCCCGGCCGTCCCCGAGCACCACCCGGGCCAGCTCCACGGTGGCGGAGACGGCGGCGTGCGTCGGGATCCGCGTGCCGAGCAACTGGTGCACACCCAGGCCGAGCACGTCCAGCACCGGCGGGTCGACCTCGCGCAGCGGCCGGTCGACGCAGGCGGCGACGACGGCGTCGTAGGTGCCCTGCCGGCGCAGCGTGCCGTACACCAGCTCGGTGGCCAGCGCGGCGTCCCGGGCGTCGAAGTCGCCCTTGTCACGGGCCTTGCGCAGCAGCGGGGGCAGCACGAGGTTGGCGTAGGCGTCCCGCTCGTCCACCGCGCGCAGCGCCTCGAAGGCCAGGACGCGGACGGGGTCCTTCTGGGGACGGCGGTAGGGCTTGGCGGGCCTGCGGGGCCGCCGGGAGGACTCGCTCACGAAAAAGGTGCTCCGGAGATCGAAGGGAATGCGTCTCCAGCCTACGTCGGCGCGTCCCCGCCACCGCCGCCCGGGGCGTCAGCCGCCGAGCGTCTCGCCCTCCACGATGCGCACCCCGCGCGCCCAGTCCGCCGCGCGCATCGGCTTCTTGCCCTGGGCCTGCACCCAGAGCAGTTCGACGGCGTACGAGCCGGTGCCGACGTGCACGCTGTTCTTGCCCACCGAGAGCCGGCCCGGGGCGAGGCCGGTGCGCTCGGGCACGGGGGTGACCTGGACGAGCTTGAGCCGCTCGCCGCGGAAGGTGGTCCAGGCGCCGGGCGCCGGGGTGCAGCCGCGCACGACCCGGTCGACGCGCAGCGCGGGCGCCGCCCAGTCCACCCGGGCGTCCTCGACGGTGATCTTCGGCGCGAGGGAGACGCCCTCGGCGGGCTGCGGTACGGCCTTCAGGGTGCCGTCCTCGATGCCGTCCATGGTGGCGGCGAGCAGTCCGGCGCCCGCGAAGGCGAGCCGGGTGAGCAGGTCGCCGCTGGTGTCGGTGGGGCGGATCTCCTCGGTGACGGTGCCGTAGACGGGCCCGGAGTCCAGGCCCTCCTCGATGAGGAAGGTGGACGCCCCGGTGATCTCGTCGCCCGCCATGACGGCGTGCTGCACGGGCGCGGCACCGCGCCAGGCGGGCAGCAGCGAGAAGTGCAGGTTGACCCAGCCGTGGGCCGGGATGTCCAGGGCGGGCCGGGGCAGCAGGGCGCCGTAGGCGACGACCGGGCAGCAGTCCGGGGCGATCTGCTTCAGCCGCTCCAGGAAGTCCGCGTCCCGGGGCTTGAGCGGCTTCAGCACCTCGATCCCGGCCTCCTCCGCCCGCTCGGCCACGGGGGACGCGACCAGCCTGCGCCCGCGCCCGGCCGGCGCGTCGGGCCGCGTGACGACGGCGGCCACCTCGTGCCGTCCGGAGGCGAGCAGGGCGTCCAGGGCGGGAACGGCGACCTCGGGGGTACCGGCGAAGACGAGCTTCATGGGCGGGATCGGGCCTCTCGGGCGGGGTCGGTCGGGCAGCGCACCAGTCTATGACCATGGACGGCGCGCGGGAGGGCGACCGGCGTACGCATATGCCTGTACGCCCCCAGCCCGTGACCAGCGGAGGGTCGGCGCGTTGGTCAAGAAAGAGTTGACCACATCGGGCCGCTTTCGCGGCCGAATTCCTTTCAACGCCGGTTCGAGAGGCTTGTTCATGGCCGACCACGCAACCCACGACGCCCAGGCCCGGGCCAGCCTGCACTTGCTGGTGCGGGACATCGAGCGGGTCCGCCGGCAGGTGGACGCGCTGCGCACGCTCACCGCCCAGCTGGGCAACGTCTACCGCCCGCGCCGCTCCGGCCCGTCCACGGGCTTCGTCGTCTACGGACGCGCCCCCGCCCCGACGGTCCGCCTCGCCCAGGAACTCCGCGACAGTGTCGAGACCCTGGTCACGGCCGCGGTGGACTTCGACCGCTCACTCGGTTTCTCGTGGGACGCGGTGGGCTCGGCGCTCGGGGTCACCAAACAGGCGGTGCACCGCCGCTACGGCGCCCGCCGCGCGGCGGCCCAGGCGGCGGCCGAGGCGGAGCGCACGCCGGAGCCGTCCGGCACCCGCACGATCAAGGTGAACACCGGGCTGCCCACCGTGCCGACGGTGCCCGCGGCCCGTTCCCTGCCCACCCAGCCGACCGCGACCGCCCCCGCCCGGCGCGACGACACCCGCCCCGCCCCCTTCCCCAGCCCCCGCAACGGCTGACCCACCGGCCGCCCCGTCCCCCGCCCTCCCGGAGCGACCTGGGAGGGCGGACGTGTAGAGGCGGACGTGTGGGGGCGGACGTGTGGGGGCGGACGGCGTAGGGGCAGCGGCGTAAGGGCAGGTGCGCAGGAGCATCGGGAGCGGCCCGTCCGTGCCCGGCAGCCGTCCCCGGCCTCGGCGTCCCGTGGCCGGTACCGGGTGGTTCAGCCGATGTCCGGTGGGTCGACGCGGATCCGTACCTGGTCGGCGCCGCCGCGCGCCAGGCGGGCGGCCTGGGCGGTCTTCAGGGCCGTGGCCAGGGCGGCGCCGCTGCCCGGTGGGACGCGGACGAGGGCCCGTTCCCAGTGCTCGCCGGGCGGGGGCGCGCCGGGCCTGCGCGGCCGGCCGGGCTGCGGGGGTGGCAGCGGCACCGGGCCCAGCACCTCGGCGCCCGGCGGCAGTTCGACGGCCGTCAGGAACTCGGCGACGGCGGCGGGCGGTCCGGACACGGCCGCCATCCGGGACACCGGCGGGAAGCCCAGTTCGGCCCGCTCCGACAGTTCGCGCACGGCATGCCCGACGGGGTCCCAGCGCACCAGCGCCTGGACGGGCCGCAGGGTGGGCTCGGCCACCACGACCACGGTGCCCCCCTCGCCCTGCGGCCGCACCAGCGCACCGGCGGCGATCCACCGGCGCAGCGCGTCCTCCCCGGCCCGCAGGTCGGGACGCCCGAGCATCGCCCAGCCGTCCAGGAGCAGGGCCGCCGCGTAGCCGCCCTCGGCGACCGGTTCGGCGCCCGGCGTGCTGACCACCAGCGCGGGCGTGTCCGGAACGGTGTCCAGTACGTGCTCGCGCCCCGAGGTGCGCACCGGTACGGCCGGAAACGCGCGCCCCAGTTCCTCGGCGGTGCGGCGCGCGCCCACGATCTGGGCGCGGAGCCGGAAGCCGCCGCACTCCGGGCAGTGCCAGGCGCTCTCCCCTTGCCCGCACCAGCCGCACCGCAGCACGCCCGCGTCCTGACCCTCCAGCGGCCCGGAGCAGTGCCGGCACCGGGCGGGGGCCCGGCACCGGGCGCACGCCATGCGGGGGGTGTAACCGCGCCGGGGGACCTGCACCAGCACCGGCCCGTGCCGCAGCCCCTCGCGGGCCGCCTGCCAGGCGAGGCTGGGCAGCCGGGCGGCGCGGGCCGCCTCGTCACGCGCGAGGTCCTCGTCCCCGACGGTCCGGACGAGCGGCGCGGCCCGGCGCACCTGCTCGCGCCCGGCGACCAGCGGCCGGGCCCAGCCGGTCTCGACGAGCTGGGCGGCCTCCACGGTGCAGCCCCAGCTGCCCAGCAGGAAGGCGCACCGGTCCAGCGCGGCCCGCAGCAGCAGCACATCGCGGGCGTGCGGCTGCGGGGCGTGCGGCTCGCTGTGGCTGTCGTCGCCGTCGTCCCAGACGGCGACGAGCCCAAGGTCCCGCACGGGCGCGAACATCGCCGCCCGCGTCCCGACGACGGCGCGCACGGAACCGCGCCGCACCGCCAGCCACTGCGCGTACCGCTTCTCGGGCCCGGCGTCGGCGGTGAGCAGCGCGTGCCGGCCGGGGCCGAGCAGCGCGGTCAGCGCGGCGTCGACGCGCGCGGCGGCCCGCCCGTCCGGTACGACCACCAGGGCGCCCCGCCCGGAGGCGAGGGTGGCGGCGACGGCCCGGGCCAGCTCCTCGCTCCACTGGGGTCCGGGCAGCGCGTTCCACACGGCCCTGGGCGCCCCGCCGGAGGCCAGCGCGTCGAGGAAGGCGCCCCCGTGCTCGTACCGCGCCCAGGAACCGGCGTCGGGCGCCTGGGGCGGGGGCAGCGGCGCGGGGGACGGCCGCTGCTCGGCGCGGGCGTTGCGCGGCGGTACGGCCAGTTGCAGCACGTCGGCGAGGCTGCCCGCGTACCGGTCGGCGACGGCCCGGGCGAGGCCGAGCAGCTCCTCGCCCAGCACCGGCTCCGGCGACACGACCTGGGCGAGCGCGGCCAGTGGTCCGGAGTAGTCGGACTCGGCCCGGCGCTCGATGAGGAAGCCGTCGATGAGCCCGCCGCCCTCCCGGCGCCCCTCGCGCACCCGGTGCCGCCCGGCCCCGAACCGCACCCGCACCCGCACCCCGGGCTGCGCCTGGGCGTCCAGCTCGGCGGGCACCGCGTAGTCGAAGTACCGGTCGAGGTGGAGCACGCCCTTGTCGACCAGCACCCGGGCGACGGGCAGCTCCGGCGCCAGCGCGGCCCCCCGCCAGGTCCGCGGCTTGGCCCGCGGCACCTTGGCGTTGCGCACACTCTCCCGGATCAGCGCGAGCTGCTCCGGCGGCGCCCCTTCGGCCCCACCGCCCCCGTCTCCCCGGCCCACCCCGTTCTCGCTGCTCACGCCAGCATTCTTACCAAACCCCACCGACAATGCCCGGCCTGCCGGCCCGCCACCGGCCGGCCCGCGACACGCCGAGGCCCGGCTCCCGCGATCGGGAGCCGGGCCTCGGACGGTCGGGCGTGGGTTACAGGCCCGCGGCGGCACGCAGGGCGTCGACGCGGTCCGTGCGCTCCCAGGTGAAGTCGGGCAGCTCGCGGCCGAAGTGGCCGTACGCGGCGGTCTGGCCGTAGATCGGGCGGAGCAGGTCGAGGTCGCGGATGATCGCGGCCGGGCGGAGGTCGAAGACCTCGTCGATCGCCTTCTCGATCTTCTCGGGGTCGATCTTGTGGGTGCCGAAGGTCTCCACGAACAGCCCGACGGGCTCGGCCTTGCCGATGGCGTAGGCGACCTGGACCTCGCAGCGGGAGGCCAGGCCGGCCGCCACGACCCAGCTTGATGCCCTCGTCCAGCAGGGCCTTCAGCTCCGGCTCCACGACGAACTCGCGGATGTCGGGGGCGAGCAGCGACTCCAGGTCGATGTCGGAGGCGTGCTGGGAGGAGACCACCACCGTGTCCAGGCGGACGGCCTTGTCGCCGTCGTACTCGATGGTGACCTGGGTCTTGCCTCGCCCGCGCCCTGCCGGTCCAGTTCGTCGTCGTCGCCCTCGACGCGGGCCTCGTAGGCGGCGTCGACACCCTGCGCGATGTCCGGGGACTGCGCGCCGATGGACACCGACACGCCGCAGGAGGCGCCGTCGAAGCCCTTCTTGGAGGAGTCGTAGCCGATGTCCAGGATCTTGTTGCGGACGAGGGTCGCGATGTCCGCGTAGGCCTTGGTCGTCACCTCGCCGGCCACGTGCACCAGGCCGGTGGTGATGAGCGTCTCCACGGCGACCCGGGAGGTCGGGTCCTCACGCAGAAGCGCGTCGAGAATGGTGTCGCTGATCTGGTCAGCGATCTTGTCGGGGTGACCCTCGGTCACGGACTCCGAGGTGAACAGGCGACGGGACACAACGCTCCCTGTGGTTGCAGCGGCTGCTGGCTGATCATTTGCGATCGACGCGGGGCTGCGCCCGGCGTCGACCGTGAACAGTTTATCGGTCGCACTCCGCCGACGGGCCACCCGTCTCGCCTCTCGGGAGCGCTGTGACCTGCGGCACGGGCATTCTGCCCAATGTCCGGCGGCCTTGGCCAGGGTCGCCACGCCCAATTCGGGCGTGGCGTGAACACGACCCCGACCGGCCCGGCCGGGTTGCGCGGGTCAGCCCAGACGCCGGACGACCAGGTCCCAGACGGTGTCGGCGAGGTCCTCCTTGGGGCCGTACGGCACCGGGGTCTCGCTGCCGTCGGCGCCCAGCACCACGGCCTCGCTCTCCTCGGCGCCGAAGGTCTTGCGCTCCCCCACCTCGTTGACCACGAGCAGGTCACAGCCCTTGCGGGCGAGCTTGGCGCGTCCGTTGGCGAGGACGTCGTCGGTCTCGGCGGCGAAGCCGACGATCACCTGTCCGGGCCGGGCCCGGTCGGCCGAGATCTCCGCGAGCACGTCCGGGTTGCGCACCAGGACGATCGGGGCCGGCTCCTGGCCGTCCTTCTTCTTGATCTTCCCGGCGGCATAGGCGGCCGGCCGGAAGTCGGCCACGGCGGCGGCCATGACCACGGCGTCGGCGTCCGCGGCGGCCTTCAGGACGGCCTCGCGCAGCTGCACGGCGGTGCCCACCCGGACGACGTCCACGCCCGCCGGGTCGGGCAGGCCGGTGTTGGCCGCGACCAGCGTGACCCGGGCGCCGCGGGCGGCGGCGGTGCGGGCGAGGGCGTAGCCCTGCTTGCCGGAGGAGCGGTTGCCGAGGAAGCGGACCGGGTCGAGGGGTTCGCGGGTGCCGCCGGCGGAGACGACGACGTGCCGTCCCTCGAGGTCGGGTGCGGCGCTGCCGCGGGCCAGCACCCGGCGGCAGACCTCGAAGATCTCGGCCGGGTCGGGCAGCCGGCCCTTGCCGGTGTCGACGCCGGTGAGGCGGCCGACGGCGGGCTCGACGACGACGGCGCCGCGTCGGCGCAGGGTGGCGACGTTCTCCTGGGTGGCCGGGTGCTCCCACATCTCGGTGTGCATCGCGGGTGCGAAGACGACGGGGCAGCGGGCGGTGAGCAGGGTGTTGGTCAGCAGGTCGCCGGCGAGGCCGTGGGCGGCCTTGGCGAGCAGGTCGGCGGTGGCCGGGGCCACCACCACCAGGTCGGCCTGCTGGCCGATGCGGACGTGCGGAACCTCGTGGACGTCGTCCCAGACCTCGGTGGCGACCGGGTTGCCGGACAGCGCGGACCAGGTGGCGGCGCCGACGAAGTGCAGCGCGGAGGCGGTGGGCACCACGCGGACGTCATGGCCCGACTCCGTGAACCTTCGCAGCAGCTCACAGGCCTTGTACGCGGCGATACCGCCGCTGACGCCCAGTACGACCTTCGGCTTGTCCACCATGGCTCCTCGCATTCGAGAATCTGCACCACCCATGACACACCACAGGCCCGGCAGCATGTCTGCCGGGCCTATGGATAAGTCAATCGCGATCTGAAAGTACTACTGCGCCGGGCCGTCGACAGCCTCGGAGGTCAGCAGACCGGCGTTGATCTCGCGCAGGGCGATCGAGAGCGGCTTCTCGTGCACGTGGGTGTCGACGAGCGGACCGACGTACTCGAGGAGTCCCTCACCGAGCTGCGAGTAGTACGCGTTGATCTGGCGGGCACGCTTGGCCGCGTAGATCACGAGGCTGTACTTCGAGTCGGTTGCCTCGAGAAGCTCGTCGATCGGCGGGTTGATGATGCCCTCGGGCGCGGTGATGGAAGAGGACACGCTCTACCTTCCGATGGATGGGAAAGAATCAGACATCGTGATCACAGTCACGATCACACAACGTCCATCAAGGCTAGCAGCTCGCGGGCCACGTCCTCGACGGAGGTGTTGACCAAGGTCACATCGAACTCCGGCTCGGCCGCCAGCTCGGTCCGCGCCGCCTCGAGACGGCGCTCGATGACCTCGGGCGACTCGGTCCCCCGGCCGGTGAGCCTGCGCACCAGCTCCTCCCAGGAGGGCGGAGCCAGGAACACCAGCCGCGCGTCGGTCATGGACTCGCGGACCTGCCGGGCGCCCTGGAGGTCGATCTCCAGCAGGACCGGCTCGCCCTTCTCCAGCCGCTCCAGCACGGCCGCGCGGGGCGTGCCGTAGCGGTTGCCGGCGAACTCGGCCCACTCCAGCAGCTCGCCGTTGGCGATCAGCTTGTCCATCTCCTCGTCGGTGACGAAGAAGTAGTGGACTCCGTGCTGCTCGCCGGGGCGCGGCGTGCGGGTGGTCGCCGACACCGAGAGCCAGACGTCGGGGTGTTCCTTGCGCATATGGGCGACGACCGTGCTCTTGCCGACCCCCGAGGGGCCGGAGAGCACGGTCAGCCGCGGACGTTCACTCATGCAGCGATTATTCCAGCAATCCCGGGGTGCCCGGGACTCCCGGTCCGCCGGGCGGGCGGACTCAGGAGCCGGTGCTGCCGAACTCGCGCTCCAGGGAGGCGATCTGGTTCGAACCGAGACCACGCACGCGGCGGCTCTCGGAGATGCCCAGACGCTCCATGATCTGCTTGGCGCGGACCTTGCCCACGCCCGGCAGGGACTCCAGCAGCGCGGAGACCTTCATCTTGCCGATGACGTCGTTCTTCTGGCCCTGCTGGATGACCTCGTGCAAGGAAGCGCCGGAGTGCTTGAGTCGATTCTTGACCTCGGCCCGCTCCCGGCGAGCCGCGGCGGCCTTTTCGAGCGCGGCTGCGCGCTGTTCAGGGGTAAGGGGCGGAAGAGCCACGCCTACGTCACCTCGGATGTCGAACTGTCGGATACGGACCGGTGAGGAACCTGGTCGCCCCACACCTGGGGGCCACGAGCAACACAGTGCCCGCCCTCCCCACACTGCCTTGAAGGGGCATGGGAGGTTCCCCACTGCCTCGGAGACTAGCGGGCAAGTCCGCCAGAGTCAGCGAGAACAGCGGAAAAGTCCTGGTCAGCCTCCGTCAGGTCCGACATTTTGGACATATTGCCCCCGATTTGAGGGTGTATTCACGCCGCGGGCGGCGTGATCGCGCTCCGGCCGGGCACCCGGACCGTGGCTCAGGCCGCGGCGACGGCCTGCCGGATCTCCGCCGCGAACCGCTCGGCCGCCCCGCGCAGCGCCCCCGCGTCGGGACCGTGCCGCAGCACACCCCGGCTGACATTGGGCACGACGTTGCGGACGGCCGCCCCGAAGACCCGGGGCAGGTCGGCCGGGGTCGCGCCCTGGGCACCGATGCCGGGGGCGAGGAGCGGGCCGCCCATGTCCAGGTCGTACGACGACAGGTCGCCGAGTGTGGCGCCGACGACCGCGCCGAAGGAGCCCAGCGGCTCCTCCCCCGCGTTCTCGGCCGCCAGATGGGCCAGCATGGTCGCCCCGACCGTGCGGCCGTCGGCGCGCACCGCGTGCTGCACCTCGCCGCCCTCCGGGTTGGAGGTGAGCGCCAGCACGAACAGTCCGGCGCCGCTCTCCCGGGCCAGCGCGACGGCCGGGGAGAGCGAGCCGTAACCGAGGTACGGCGAGACGGTCAGGGCGTCGGAGAACAGCGGGGCGTCCGGGCGCAGGAACGCCTCGGCGTAGGCGGCCATGGTGGAGCCGATGTCGCCGCGCTTGGCGTCCATCACGACCAGGGCGCCGGCCGCGCGCGCCTCCTGGACCGACTTCTCCAGCACGGCGAGGCCGCGCGAGCCGAACCGCTCGAAGAAGGCGCTCTGCGGCTTCAGGACGGCCACCCGGTCGGCCAGGGCCTCGACGACCGTGCGGCTGAACCGCTCCAGGCCGGCGATGTCGTCGCCCAGGCCCCACTCGGCGAGCAGGGAGGCGTGCGGGTCGATGCCGACGCACAGCGGGCCGCGCTCGTCCATGGCGCGGCGCAGCCGGGCGCCGAAGGGTTCTCCAGAAAATGTCTGCGGCCCGGAGGGCCTCGTTGAGGGGTGGTGGTCGGGCGACGGGTGGGCGGTCATGCGGACTTCCTCACATCGGCGCCGACCGCGTCGGCGAGGGTGGCGTACGGGCTGGTGCGCAGGCGCGCGGCGAGGCCCTTGTGGATGGACCGGCACCAGAAGGGGCCCTCGTAGATGAAGGCGCTGTAGCCCTGGACCAGCGTCGCACCGGCCAGAATGCGCTGCCAGGCGTCCTCGGCGGTCTCGATGCCACCGACACCCACCAGGGTGATCCGGTCGCCCACGCGCGCGTACAGGCGCCGCAGGACCTCCAGGGAGCGTGCCTTGAGCGGCGCCCCGGACAGGCCGCCGGTCTCCGCCACCAGCGCGGGCGCGGAAGCGAGGCCCAGGCCCTCGCGGGCGATGGTGGTGTTGGTGGCGATGATGCCGTCCAGGCCCAGTTCCACGGCGAGGTCGGCGACCGCGTCGACGTCCTCGTCCGCGAGGTCGGGGGCGATCTTCACCAGCAGCGGGACGCGCCGGCCGGGGACGGCGCGGTCGGCGGCCTCGCGCACGGCGCCGAGCAGCGGGCGCAGGTGGTCCACCGCCTGGAGGTTGCGCAGGCCGGGGGTGTTGGGCGAGGAGACGTTGACGACCAGGTAGTCCGCGTGCGGCGCGAGCCGCTCGGCCGACTTCACGTAGTCGGCGGCGGCCTCCGCCTCGGGGACGACCTTGGTCTTGCCGATGTTGACGCCGACGACGGTCTTGAAGACGGCCTCGCGGGAGGCCAGGCGGGCGGCCACGGCCAGCGAGCCGTCGTTGTTGAAGCCCATGCGGTTGATCAGCGCGCGGTCGGTGACGAGCCGGAACAGCCGCTTCTTGGGGTTGCCGGGCTGGGGCTCCCCCGTCACCGTGCCGATCTCGACGTGGTCGAAGCCCAGCATCGACATCCCGTCGATCGCGACGGCGTTCTTGTCGAAGCCGGCGGCCAGCCCGAACGGGCCGTGCATCCGCAGCCCGAACGCCTCGGTGCGCAGCTCCTTGTAGCGGGGCGCGAGGGCGGCGGCGACGAAGGTGCGCAGCACGGGGACGCGGGCGGCGAGACGGATCCACCGGAAGGCCAGGTGGTGCGCCTGCTCCGGATCCATGCGGCGGAAGACCAGCCGGAAAAAGATCTTGTACATGGTGTCCTCGTGAAGAGGGGGACACCGTTTCCGGTGTCCCCCTCGGGGCTGCTAGTCGCGGGCGGCGGTCAGGCGTTCCGCGTGTTCCTGGAGGGAGCGGACGCCCACGTCCCCGTGGTTGAGGGCATCGATGCCCTGGACGGCCGCCGCGAGCGCCTGGACGGTCGTCAGGCACGGCACGGAGCGGGCCACCGCGGCCGTACGGATGTCGTAGCCGTCGAGGCGGCCGCCGGTGCCGTACGGGGTGTTGACGATGAGGTCGACCTCGCCGTCGTGGATGAGCTGGACGATGGTCCGCTCGCCGTTCGGGCCGGTGCCCTCGGACTGCTTGCGCACGACCGTGGCGTTGATGCCGTTGCGCTTGAGGACCTCGGCGGTGCCGGAGGTGGCGAGCAGCTCGAAGCCGTGGGCGACCAACTCGCGCGCCGGGAAGATCATCGAGCGCTTGTCGCGGTTGGCGACGGAGATGAACGCGCGGCCCTTGGTGGGCAGCGGGCCGTAGGCACCCGCCTGCGACTTGGCGTACGCCGTGCCGAAGACGGAGTCGATGCCCATGACCTCGCCCGTGGAGCGCATCTCCGGGCCGAGGACGGTGTCCACGCCCCGACCGTGGATGTCGCGGAACCGCGACCACGGCAGGACGGCCTCCTTGACGGAGATCGGCGCGTCCAGCGGCAGCTCGCCGCCGTCGCCGGTCTTCGGCAGCAGGCCCTCGGCGCGCAGCTCGGCGATGGTCGCGCCCAGCGAGATCCGGGCGGCGGCCTTGGCGAGCGGCACCGCGGTCGCCTTCGAGGTGAAGGGCACCGTGCGGGAGGCGCGCGGGTTGGCCTCCAGGACGTAGAGGATGTCGCCGGCCATCGCGAACTGGATGTTGATCAGACCGCGCACGCCGACGCCCTTGGCGATGGCCTCGGTGGAGGCGCGCAGCCGCTTGATGTCGAAGCCGCCGAGGGTGATCGGGGGCAGGGCGCACGCCGAGTCGCCGGAGTGGATGCCGGCCTCCTCGATGTGCTCCATCACACCGCCGAGGTACAGCTCCTCGCCGTCGTAGAGCGCGTCGACGTCGATCTCGATGGCGTCGTCCAGGAAGCGGTCGACGAGGACCGGCCGGGAGGGGCTGATCTCGGTCGACTCGGCGATGTAGGAGGCGAGGCGGGTCTCGTCGTAGACGATCTCCATGCCGCGTCCGCCGAGCACGTACGACGGCCGGACCAGGACCGGGTAGCCGATCTCGTCGGCGATGGCCTTGGCCTCGGCGAAGGTGGTGGCCGTGCCGTGCTTGGGGGCGGGCAGGCCGGCCTCGGCGAGGACGCGGCCGAAGGCGCCGCGGTCCTCGGCCGCGTGGATGGCCTCCGGGGAGGTGCCCACGATCGGCACGCCGTTGTCCTTCAGGGCCTGCGACAGGCCGAGCGGGGTCTGCCCGCCGAGCTGGACGATGACGCCCGCGACCGGGCCGGCCTGCTGCTCCGCGTGGACGATCTCCAGCACGTCTTCCAGCGTCAGCGGCTCGAAGTACAGGCGGTCGGAGGTGTCGTAGTCCGTGGAGACGGTCTCCGGGTTGCAGTTGACCATCACCGTCTCGTACCCGGCGTCGGCCAGCGCGAAGGAGGCGTGGACGCAGGAGTAGTCGAACTCGATGCCCTGGCCGATGCGGTTCGGGCCGGAGCCGAGGATGATGACGGCCGGCTTCTCGCGCGGGGCGACCTCGCTCTCCTCGTCGTAGGAGGAGTAGAAGTACGGCGTCTTCGCGGCGAACTCGGCGGCGCAGGTGTCGACCGTCTTGTAGACCGGGCGGACGCCGAGGGCGTGCCGGACCTCGCGGACGACGTCCTCGCGCAGGCCGCGGATCTCGCCGATCTGCTGGTCGGAGAAGCCGTGCCGCTTGGCGTCGGCGAGCAGCTCGGCGGTCAGCTCGGGGGCCTCGGCCAGCTCGTCGGCGATCTCCTTGATCAGGAACAGCTGGTCGACGAACCAGGGGTCGATCTTCGTGTAGTCGAAGACCTCCTCGGGCGTGGCGCCGGCGCGGATGGCCTGCATGACCGTGTTGATCCGGCCGTCGGTGGGCCGTACGGCCCGCTCCAGCAGGGCGGTCTTGTCGCCGGGGTCGCCCACGAAGGTGAACTGGCTGCCCTTCTTCTCCAGCGAGCGCATCGCCTTCTGGAAGGCCTCGGGGAAGTTGCGGCCGATGGCCATGGCCTCGCCGACCGACTTCATGGTGGTGGTCAGCGTGGAGTCGGCCTGCGGGAACTTCTCGAAGGCGAACCGGGGGGCCTTGACGACCACGTAGTCCAGGGTCGGCTCGAAGGAGGCCGGGGTCTCCTGGGTGATGTCGTTCGGGATCTCGTCCAGCGTGTAGCCGACGGCCAGCTTGGCGGCGATCTTGGCGATCGGGAAGCCGGTGGCCTTGGAGGCGAGCGCCGAGGAACGCGACACGCGCGGGTTCATCTCGATGACGATGACGCGGCCGTCCTCGGGGTTGACCGCGAACTGGATGTTGCAGCCGCCGGTGTCGACGCCGACCTCGCGGATGACGGCGATGCCGATGTCCCGCAGGATCTGGTACTCGCGGTCGGTCAGCGTCATCGAGGGCGCGACGGTGATGGAGTCACCGGTGTGCACGCCCATCGGGTCGAAGTTCTCGATGGAGCAGACGACCACGACGTTGTCGTTCTTGTCGCGCATCAGCTCCAGCTCGTACTCCTTCCAGCCGAGGATGGACTCCTCCAGGAGCACCTCGGTGGTCGGGGAGAGCGTCAGGCCCTGGCCGGCGATGCGGCGCAGCTCCTCCTCGTCGTGCGCGAAGCCGGAGCCGGCGCCGCCCATGGTGAAGGAGGGGCGGACGACGACCGGGTAGCCGCCGAGGGTCTCGACGCCCTTGAGGACGTCGTCCATGGAGTGGCAGATCACCGAGCGGGCGGACTCGCCGTACCCGATCTTCTTGCGGACCTCCTCCACGACCATCTTGAACTGGTCGCGGTCCTCGCCCTTGTGGATCGCCTCGGGCTTGGCGCCGATCAGCTCCACGCCGTACTTGGCGAGCACGCCGTTCTCGTGCAGGGAGATGGCGGTGTTCAGGGCCGTCTGGCCGCCCAGGGTGGGCAGCAGGGCGTCCGGGCGCTCCTTGGCGATGATCTTCTCGACGAACTCGGGGGTGATCGGCTCGACGTAGGTGGCGTCGGCGATCTCCGGGTCGGTCATGATCGTCGCCGGGTTGGAGTTGACCAGGATGACGCGCAGGCCCTCGGCCTTGAGCACGCGGCACGCCTGGGTGCCGGAGTAGTCGAACTCGGCGGCCTGGCCGATGACGATCGGGCCGGAGCCGATGACCAGGACGGACTGGATATCGGTGCGCTTAGGCACGCTGGCCCTCCATCAGGGAAACGAAGCGGTCGAACAGGTAGGCGGCGTCGTGCGGACCGGCTGCCGCTTCGGGGTGGTACTGGACGGAGAAGGCGGGCTGGTCGAGCAGCTGGAGCCCCTCCACGACGTTGTCGTTCAGGCAGACGTGCGAGACCTCGGCGCGGCCGAACTTCGTCTCGCTGACCTTGTCGAGCGGCGCGTCCACGGCGAAGCCGTGGTTGTGCGCGGTGACCTCGACCTTGCCGGTCGTACGGTCCTGGACCGGCTGGTTGATGCCGCGGTGGCCGTACTTCAGCTTGTAGGTGCCGAAGCCGAGGGCGCGGCCGAGGATCTGGTTGCCGAAGCAGATGCCGAACAGGGGCGTCCTGCGCTCCAGGACGGCGGTCATCAGGGCCACCGGGCCGTCGGCGGTCGCCGGGTCGCCGGGGCCGTTGGAGAAGAACACGCCGTCCGGGTCGACGGCGTAGACGTCGTCGGCGGTGGCGGTGGCGGGCAGGACGTGCACCTCGATGCCGCGCTCGGCCATGCGGTGCGGGGTCATGCCCTTGATGCCGAGGTCGATGGCGGCGACGGTGAAGCGCTTCTCGCCCACGGCCGGGACGACGTACGCCTCCTTGGTCGCGACCTCCTCGTAGAGGCTCGCGCCCTTCATCTGCGGCTGGGCCTGTACGCGCGCCAGCAGGTCCGCCTCGGGGGCGAGGGCCTCGCCGGAGAAGATGCCGGCCCGCATGGAGCCGCGCTCGCGCAGGTGGCGGGTGAGGGCGCGGGTGTCGATGCCGGAGATGCCGACCACGCCCTGGCGCTCCAGCTCGTCGTCCAGGGAGCGCTTGGCCCGCCAGTTGGACGGCACGCGCGCGGGGTCACGCACGACGTAGCCGGAGACCCAGATGCGGGCCGACTCGTCGTCCTCGTCGTTCCAGCCGGTGTTGCCGATCTGCGGGGCGGTCGCGACGACGATCTGGCGGTCGTACGACGGGTCGGTGAGGGTCTCCTGGTAGCCGGTCATGCCGGTGGAGAACACGGCCTCGCCGAAGGTCTCCCCCACGGCCCCGTAGGCGCGGCCGCGGAAGGTGCGGCCGTCCTCCAGGACGAGTACGGCGGGAACCCTGGCGGTTCCCCTGGTGGAGGTCGTCATCGTGCGCCTTCCGTGTCGTTGGTCATCTGATTCAGGGTGTCGGCCCACTCGGCGTGCTCGGCCGAGCGGTCCGAGCGGAAACCGGAGTCGATCAGCTTGTCGCCGTGCTGCCAGGTCACCACCAGCAGTCCGCCCTCGGTGAGGACCTTGCCGGCGATGCCCTTGTCCAGGCGGGCGCCGCGCAGGGCGGCGCGGGGGACGAAGAAGTCGGCGGCGCCGGGGCGCTCGACCTCGAGGCCCGCGTCGGTCAGGGTGAGCTCGGCCCGGCTGCGGGTGCCCAGGCCGTGGGCCACGATGCGGTCCAGCCACTGCCCGGCGGTGGTGGAGCCGTGGTAGCGGCCGCTCATGCTCAGTCTGGCCGGGCCGGTGTCCTCGGGCGCGGCGGGCAGCGGCGGCAGGCCCGCCTGGAGGGTGCCGCGCCACTTCCAGCCCTCGCGCATCAGCCAGTAGACCAGCGCGATGAACAGGGCCAGGCCGACGAGCCAGCCGATCCGGGCCCCCCAGTCGGTGACCTCGGCCGACTTCTTCGCCTCGGCCAGCAGGATTACAGGTGTCACGTGAGCTTCCCGTCGACGAGCGTGGCCTTGCCCCGCAGCCACGTGTGCGTCACACGGCCCGGCAGCTCACGGCCCTCGTAGGGGGTGTTGCGGCTGCGCGAGGCGAAGCCCGCGGGGTCCACCGGGCCACGGTATGCCGTGTCGACGAGGGTGAGGTTCGCGGGCTCACCAGCCGAGACGGGGCGGCCGTGTCCGGTGGCCTGTCCGATGCGCGCGGGCTTGACGGACATCCGGTCGGCGACGCCGGCCCAGTCCAGCAGGCCCGTGTCGACCATGGTCTCCTGGACCACCGACAGCGCGGTCTCCAGGCCGACCATGCCCATGGCGGCGGCGGCCCACTCGCAGTCCTTGTCCTCGTGCGGGTGCGGGGCGTGGTCGGTGGCGACGATGTCGATCGTGCCATCGGCGAGCGCCTCGCGCAGCGCCGTGACGTCGCGCTCGGTGCGCAGCGGCGGGTTGACCTTGTAGACGGGGTTGTAGGTGCGCACCAGCTCGTCGGTCAGCAGCAGGTGGTGCGGGGTGACCTCGGCGGTGACCCGGATGCCGCGGGACTTGGCCCAGCGGACGATCTCGACGCTGCCGGCGGTCGACAGGTGGCAGATGTGGACGCGGGAGCCGACGTGGTCGGCGAGCAGCACGTCCCGGGCGATGATCGACTCCTCGGCGACGGCGGGCCAGCCGCCCAGGCCCAGCTCGGCGGAGACGACGCCCTCGTTCATCTGGGCGCCCTCGGTGAGCCGCGGCTCCTGCGCGTGCTGGGCGACGACGCCGTCGAAGGCCTTCACGTACTCCAGCGCGCGGCGCATGATCACCGCGTCGTCCACGCACTTGCCGTCGTCGGAGAAGACGGTGACGCCGGCGGCGGACTCGTGCATGGCGCCGAGCTCGGCGAGCTTCCTGCCCTCCAGACCGACGGTGACGGCGCCGATCGGCTGGACGTCGCAGTAGCCGTGCTCCCGGCCCAGCCGCCAGACCTGCTCGACCACGCCGGCGGTGTCGGCGACCGGGAAGGTGTTGGCCATGGCGAAGACGGCCGTGTATCCGCCGCTCGCCGCCGCGCGGGTGCCGGTGAGGACGGTCTCGGAGTCCTCGCGGCCCGGCTCGCGCAGGTGGGTGTGCAGGTCGACCAGGCCCGGCAGCAGCACCTTGCCGCCGGCCTCGACCACCTCGGCGCCCTCGGCACTCAGGCCCGTGCCCACCTCGGCGATGGTCTCGCCGTCGATCAGCACGTCCTGCGGTTCGCCGCCGAGCACCTTCGCACCACGGATCAGGATCTTGCTCACGGTCTTACTTCTCCTCGGTACGAGAGTGGGTGACGGCGGGCTCGTTGCCACCGAGCAGCAGGTACAGGACGGCCATCCGGATGGAGACGCCGTTGGCGACCTGTTCGACGGCGGTGCAGCGCCCGGAGTCGGCGACCTCGGCGGTGATCTCCATGCCGCGGACCATCGGGCCGGGGTGCATCACGATCGCGTGCTCGGGCAGCCGGGCCATGCGGTCGCCGTCGAGGCCGTAGCGCCGGGAGTACTCGCGCTCGGTGGGGAAGAAGGCCGCGTTCATGCGTTCGCGCTGGACGCGCAGCATCATCACGGCGTCGCACTTGGGCAGCGTGCTGTCCAGGTCGTAGGAGACGGCGCACGGCCAGGACTCGACGCCGACCGGCACCAGGGTGGGCGGGGCGACCAGGGTGACCTCGGCGCCGAGGGTGTGCAGCAGGTCGACGTTGGAGCGGGCGACCCGGCTGTGCAGGACGTCGCCGACGACGGTGATCCGCTTGCCGGACAGGTCCTGGCCGAGGCCGGCGTCGCGGCCGACCAGCCGGCGGCGCAGGGTGAAGGCGTCCAGCAGGGCCTGGGTGGGGTGCTGGTGGGTGCCGTCGCCGGCGTTGATGACGGCCGCGTCGATCCAGCCGGAGTTGGCGAGCCGGTACGGGGCCCCGGAGGCGCCGTGCCGGATGACCACGGCGTCGACGCCCATGGCCTCCAGGGTCTGGGCGGTGTCCTTCAGGGACTCGCCCTTGGACACCGACGAGCCCTTGGCGGAGAAGTTGATGACGTCCGCGGACAGCCGCTTCTCGGCGGCCTCGAAGGAGATGCGCGTTCGCGTGGAGTCCTCGAAGAAGAGGTTGACGACCGTCCGGCCGCGCAGGGTCGGCAGCTTCTTGATCGGCCGGTCGGCGACCCGGGACATCTCCTCGGCGGTGTCGAGGATCAGGACGGCGTCGTCGCGGGTGAGGTCGGCGGCCGAGATGAGATGGCGCTGCATCTGACAGGCTCCGTAAGGCAGTTCATTCGGGAGATTTCGGGCAGACAGGCGCGTGCGGGGGCACGCCAAGGCGGCCGTGCGCCTGTCGTGCTACTGGGCGGCCGGCTTGGCGCCGAGCAGCACGGTGTCGCGACCGTCCTCCTCGGCGAGCTGGACCTTGACCGTCTCCCGCAGCGACGTGGGGAGGTTCTTGCCGACGTAGTCGGCGCGGATCGGCAGTTCGCGGTGACCGCGGTCGACCAGGACCGCGAGCTGTACCGCGCGGGGGCGCCCGATGTCGTTCAGGGCGTCCAGGGCGGCGCGGATGGTGCGGCCGGAGAAGAGCACGTCGTCGACGAGGACGACCAGCTTGCCGTCGATGCCGTCACCGGGAATCTCGGTGCGGGCCAGCGCACGCGGCGGGTGCATGCGCAGGTCGTCGCGGTACATGGTGATGTCGAGGGAGCCGACCGGGATCTCGCGGTCGGTGATCTGCGCCAGCTTGGCGGCGAGCCGCCGGGCGAGGAAGACGCCCCGGGTCGGAATGCCGAGGAGCACCACGTCGTCGGCGCCCTTGGCGCGCTCGACGATCTCGTGGGCGATACGGGTCAGCACCCGCGCGATGTCGGGGCCTTCGAGCACGGGCCGGGCATCGGACGCTTGCGGATGCACGGGTGTGTCGTGCGTGTCCATACGAAACGGACCTCCTTCTCCGCCTCACGGGACGGACCTTAAAGGACGTCGGAATTGCGCCATCCACCGTACCAGGTCCTCCGAGGGCCTTCTGTCACCCTCTTGGCCTAACGGGCGGCCGCTACCACGGAAGAGCCGGTGTGGACCATTCGGCTTGACGCAGGAGAGTCACGCTGCGTAACCTCACAGTGAGTTACCAGCCGCGCGGCGGGAAGACAGTCCGGTCGCGTCGACACAGTGTCCGGGGAGCTATATGTCCAGCGAATACGCCAAACAGCTCGGGGCCAAGCTCCGGGCCATCCGCACCCAGCAGGGCCTTTCCCTCCACGGTGTCGAGGAGAAGTCCCAGGGTCGCTGGAAGGCCGTGGTGGTGGGTTCGTACGAGCGCGGCGACCGTGCCGTGACCGTGCAGCGCCTCGCCGAGCTGGCCGATTTCTATGGCGTTCCGGTGCAGGAGCTCCTGCCGGGCACCACTCCGGGCGGCGCCGCCGAGCCGCCGCCGAAGCTGGTCCTGGACCTGGAGCGGCTGGCCACCGTGCCGGCCGAGAAGGCGGGCCCCCTGCAGCGCTACGCGGCGACGATCCAGTCCCAGCGCGGTGACTACAACGGCAAGGTGCTCTCCATCCGCCAGGACGATCTGCGCACACTCGCCGTCATCTACGACCAGTCGCCCTCGGTCCTCACCGAGCAGCTGATCAGCTGGGGCGTCCTGGACGCGGACGCGCGCCGCGCGGTGGCCACGCACGAAGAGGCGTGACAAGCAGCCACAGCTGAGCAGAAACGTGCCGCCGGGGTGGCCGGAATCTTACGGTTCCGGCCACCCCGGCGGCTTTTTCCCGGGTCTCGGCACCTATGACAGAGGGCCCGCGGCACCGAACCGTGCCACGGGCCCTCCTGTGGTGTCGTACCGGGCTCTACGCCTCGTCCCGGCGCAGGGACGGCTTGAGTTCCTTCAGCCGGCCCAGCAGGCCGTTGACGAACGACGGCGACTCGTCGGTGGAGAACTCCTTCGCCAGCTGCACCATCTCGTCCAGGACGACGGCGTCCGGGGTCTCGTCGACCCAGATCAGCTCGTACGCGCCCAGGCGCAGGATGTTGCGGTCCACGACCGGCATCCGGTCGAGCGTCCACCCCACCGCGTACTGGGAGATCAGCTCGTCGATCCGCCGCGCGTGCTCCGCGTAGCCCTCGACCAGCTGCATCGTGTACTCGCTGACCGGGGGCTGCCGGGTGTCGGCCCGGGACAGCCGGATCCAGTCCGCGAGGACCGTCAGGACGTCGGCGTCGCGCTGGTCGCCCTCGAAGAGGATCTGGAAGGCGCGCTTGCGGGCCGTGTTGCGGGCAGCCACGGTTAGCTGTTCACCCGGCCGAGGTAGTCGCTGGTGCGGGTGTCGACCTTGATCTTCTCACCGGTGGTGATGAAGAGCGGGACCTGGATCTGGTGGCCGGTCTCCAGGATGGCGGGCTTGGTGCCACCGGTGGAGCGGTCGCCCTGGACGCCGGGCTCGGTCTCCTGGATCGTCAGCTCGACGGCGGCCGGCAGCTCGACGAAGAGCACCTCGCCCTCGTGCTGGGCGACCGTGGCCTCGAAGCCCTCGATCAGGAAGTTCGCGGCGTCGCCGACGGCCTTGCGGTCGACCATGAGCTGGTCGTAGGTGTCCATGTCCATGAAGACGAAGTACTCGCCGTCCATGTACGAGAACTGCATGGTGCGCTTGTCGACAGTGGCCGTCTCGACCTTGACGCCGGCGTTGAAGGTCTTGTCGACCACCTTGCCGGAGAGCACGTTCTTGAGCTTGGTACGCACGAAGGCCGGGCCCTTGCCGGGCTTGACGTGCTGGAACTCGACGACGGACCAGAGCTGGCCGCCTTCGAGCTTGAGCACCATGCCGTTCTTGAGGTCGTTCGTGGAAGCCACGGTTGCGGAATCTCCTGGACTGACGTACGACCCCGGGTCACGCGCTACAGCGCGAGCAGCTCCTTGGTCGTGATGGTGAGTAGCTCGGGTCCGCCGTCCGCCTCGGGGCGCACGACGAGCGTGTCATCGATCCGGACACCGCCCCGGCCCGGGAGGTGGACCCCCGGTTCGACGGTGACCGGCACGCAAGCGTCCAGTTTACCCATGGCCGAGGGGGCCAACTGCGGGTCCTCCTCCATTTCGAGTCCGACACCGTGCCCGGTCAGCGGTGGCAGGGCTTCCGCATAGCCCGCCGAGTCCAGCACCTGGCGCGCCGCGCGGTCCACGTCACGGCAGGCCGCTCCCGGCGCGAGGAACTCCCGTCCGGCGCGCTGGGCGGCGAAGACGAGGTCGTACAGCTCGATCTGCCAGTCGGCCGGCGAGGTGCCGATGACGAAGGTCCGGCCGATCTCGCAGCGGTAGCCGCGGTAGGTGGCCCCCAGGCAGACGGAGAGGAAGTCGCCCTCCTCCACGCGCCGGTCGGTGGGACGGTGACCGCGGCGGCCGGCGTGCGGTCCGGTGGCCACGGAGGTGGGGAAGGCCGGGCCGTCGGCGCCGTGGTCGACCAGGCGCCGCTCCAGCTCCAGCGCGAGGTGCCGTTCGGTGCGGCCGACCAGGATGGACTCCAGCAGCTCGCCGAGGGCCTGGTCGGCGATCTCGGCGCCGATGCGGAGGCAGGAG
Organism: Streptomyces achromogenes subsp. achromogenes; assembly: GCF_000720835.1. GTDB lineage: Bacteria > Actinomycetota > Actinomycetes > Streptomycetales > Streptomycetaceae > Streptomyces > Streptomyces achromogenes. Next base: position 102,131 of record NZ_JODT01000051.1, read on the forward strand.
ATCTCCTCCTCGTCCTTGACCACCCTGAGCTGCTCGACGGCCCCGCCGAGGTCGGTCAGGCGCAGTCCGGGGGCGTCACAGGCGAGGGCGCGGTGGCGGGACACGGTGAGGTGGTGTTCCTCGATCGCCAGGGAGTCGGCGCCCTGGGCGAGGGCGAGACCGGCCGCGGCCACGGCGGTGTCGCCCCCGTTCACCGGCAGGACGTGCAGGCGCACGCTCTCGTCCGGCCTGCCCTCACAGGGGCGCTCGTCCGGCGGGCCGGCGCACACCAGGAGGTCCTCGCCCCTGCCGAGCAGCAGGACGGAGCCCTGCGGGGCCGCGGCGGCTAGATAGCGGACGTTGGCCGGGCGGGTGACGAGCGCTGCCGCGGTGCCGGCCGCGTTGACGTGGTCCCTCAGCCGGGATCGGCGGTTCGCGTACACCTCTGACATGAGATGAGCGTAGGAGCTTTGTCCGGGTTGTGCCGATCGGGAGGGGCCGAGTGGGGTCGCGGGTGGCCGCCTACCAGCTCGGTGGGCTCGCTATCGCCCGCGCCAGGACCTCGTCCAGGACCTTCGCCGTGCCGGGGATGTCCAGCTGGGAGTTGTCGATGATCGGCAGGCCCGAGCCGTACCAGCCGGCCATGCGGCCGTGGATGCGGGCCACCTCCTCGTCGGTGAGGCGGCGATTGCCGGTGCGTTCGGCGTTGCGCTCCAGGACGATGTCCAGGCCCGGCAGCAGGACCACCGGGAGCAGGCCGGGGCCCACGTGCCGCTTCCAGCCGCCGAGGCCCACGACCGGGCGGTCCGGGAAGACGGCGTCGTCCAGGATGCAGGAGATGCCGTTGGCCAGGAAGTTCCGGGCGGCGAAGCCGCAGGTGCGGCGGGCCAGGCGGTACTGGGCCTCGGAGTTCTCGTTCCAGCCGGACTGGGGGTCGGCGAAGCCGGAGCGGACCCATTCGCGCACGTCGTCGAGGCTGATGTGGGCGGTGGGGACGCGCCGGTGGTCCGCCCAGTACTTGGCGACGCTGGTCTTGCCCGCGCCGGCCGGGCCGATGAGCAGAACGGCGAGGGTGGCGGCCGAGGGGTCCGGGGCCGGGGCGGGCGGCGCCGCGGGCGTGCCGACCGGGCCGCCGGGCGGCAGCGGCACATGTCCGGTGGCGTCATGGCCGGACGGCGCCGGAGCGGGCGGCGCGGACGCCGGCCCGGAGGGCGCGGGGGGCCGCTGCGGGGCCGTGGACGGGTGCGGCACGGGGGGCTGTGGCGCCGGGGACCCGTGGGAGGCCGGAGGCTGCTGCGGGGCCGGCGGGACGGGGCCCGGCGGGGTGGCCGGGAAGCCCGGGGGCGGCGGGGGTACGGGCGCGGGCTGCCGGGGGGCTCCCGGGTGCGGGCCCTGGGGGTGGGCGGCCGACTGGTAGGGGGCCGGCCGGTGGGCGGCCGGCTGAGAGGGTGCCGGCACCCAGCCGGCGTGCGGCCCCTGCCCCGGCTGGTGGGGCGGCGGCAGCGGAGAACCCACTGCGTGCTGCATCCGTTGCCACTTTCGTCTCGTACAGGCACTGTGCTGCCGGCGGCGGGGGCACGCCCCCACTGCCTACCGAACGGTACCGTCCCCGGCCGTCGTTCGGTGAAACGGCCGGGGGCGGTCCGAAGTGCCCGGTCGGGGAAGGGAATCGGACGGAGGGAACAGTCCGGGACCTACTGCCCGACCTCGCCGTACGCGGCGAGGAGGACGGCCGGGTCGGGACCTTCCAGGACGGTGGGCCTGGCCAGTCCGTCCAGGACGATGAAGCGGAGCAGGTCGCCGCGGGACTTCTTGTCGACCTTCATCGTCTCCAGCAGCTTGGGCCACTGGTCGTAGCGGTAGTGCAGGGGCAGGCCGACGGCTTCCAGGATGGCGCGGTGCCGGTCGGCGGTCGCGTCGTCCAGGCGGCCCGCCAGACGGCCCAGTTCGGCGGCGAAGTGCATGCCGACGGAGACCGCGGCGCCGTGCCGCCACTTGTACCGCTCGTTCTTCTCGATCGCGTGGCCCAGGGTGTGGCCGTAGTTGAGGATCTCCCGCAGCCCGGACTCCTTCAGGTCCGCGGAGACCACCTCGGCCTTGACCCGGATCGACCGCTCGATCAGCTCGGCGGTGTGCGGGCCGGCCGGGGTGCGGGCGGCCTCGGGGTCGGCCTCGATCAGGTCCAGGATCGCCGGGTCGGCGATGAATCCCGCCTTGATGACCTCGGCCAGGCCGGAGACGTAGTCGTGGACCGGCAGCGAGTCCAGCGCGGCCAGGTCGCACAGCACACCGGCGGGCGGGTGGAAGGCGCCGACGAGGTTCTTGCCCTCGGCGGTGTTGATCCCGGTCTTGCCGCCGACCGCCGCGTCCACCATGGCCAGCACGGTGGTCGGGATCGCCACCCAGCGCACCCCGCGCAGCCAGGTCGCCGCGACGAACCCGGCCAGGTCCGTGGTGGAGCCGCCGCCGACGCCGACGATGACGTCCGTGCGGGTGAAGCCGCACTGGCCCAGTGCCTTCCAGCAGTAGGCGGCGACCTCGGCGGTCTTGGCCTCCTCGGCGTTGGGCACCTGGATCGCGACCGCCTCGTAGCCCTGCCCGGCCAGGTCGGCCCGCAGCGCCTCACCGGTCTCCGCGAGCGCCTCCGGGTGGATCACCGCGACCCGCTTGGCGCGCTCGCCGATCAGTCCGGCCAGCTCGCCCAGCAGTTGCCGGCCGACCAGCACCTCGTAGGCGTCCGTGCCCGCCGTGGCCCCGACCTGGATCCGGGTGACTGCGTCGCTCATCGCTGCTTCAACTCCAGTGCGTCCAGCACGCTCTGCGTGACCTCTTCGGGGGTACGGCCGTCCGTCGCGACCACCGCGACCGCGACCTGTTCGTACAGGTGCCGACGTGCTTCCATCAGCTCGCGCCACTGCTTGCGCGGGTTGACCGCGAGCAGCGGGCGGGCCACGTTCAGGCCGGTGCGCTTGACGGCCTCCTCGACCTCCATCGACAGGTAGACCACCCGGTGCCCGGCCAGCAGCGCCCGCGTCTCCTCGTCCAGGACGGCGCCGCCGCCCAGCGCCAGGACGCCGTCGTGCCCGGCGAGGGCCGCCCGCACGGCCGCCTTCTCCAGCGCGCGGAAGGCGGGCTCGCCCTCGTCCACGAAGATCTCGGCGATGGTGCGGCCCTGGGCGGCGACGATGTCGTCGTCGGTGTCCCGGTAGCCCACGCCGAGGTGTTCGGCGAGCAGCCGGCCCACCGTGGACTTGCCCACGCCCATCGGCCCGACCAGGACGATCGCCGGCACGGCGCTCACCTGATCGCCAGGTGGTCGAGGTAGGAGCGGACGTTGCGGC
>NZ_JODT01000052.1 GCF_000720835.1 Streptomyces achromogenes subsp. achromogenes
AAGAGACAGCCCCCACGCCCCCGCGGCCCCCACCTGCGCCGCCGCCGACGCCCACACCTTCCCCCTGGCCACCCGCATCCGCGGCGGCCCCGCGTCCTACGAGGCCGGCGACAGGCCCCGCACCTGGTACATCGACCTGACCAACACCACCGACCGGACCTGCGCCGGCGTCCACCCGGTCGTCGTCCTCGTCGACGACGAACGCGCGCTGCGGCCGGACCACCCCCGCCTGGACTTCTACGACGGCCCCCGCGCCCACCGCGTCGCCTTCGAGGCCACCGACGCCCAGGAACTGGTCGGCGTGCTGGACGGCACCGGGTTCGCCGGGTTCACCGTGCCGCCCGGCCGGACCGTCGGCGTACGGGTCCGGTTCTCGCTCGCCCCCGACGCCGTGGCCGGCCGGGTCACCGCGCACGCCGCCGTCGTCCAGCGGCGGGGCGGGGACGGGGACTGGGTCGGGGAGTCCGGCGCCTACCGCTTCTCGGTCACCGAGGACGGAGAAAGCGGCAGCGAGGAGGAGCCGGCGGACACCGGGGAGGACACCGGACCCGTACCGGAAGCGCGGGAAGCCCACGCCACGCACCCGCCCGGCACCCCCGCCCCGGCCCCTTCCCCGGCCCCCCGAGCCACCCCCCAGGCCGCCGGCACCCCGCTCACGACCACCCTCGTCCCCCTGCTCACCCTGCTCGCCGCCGCCACCGGCGCCCTTCTCCTGCTCCGCGCCCGCCGCTGACCGGGCCGCCCCCTCCCCGCTCCCGTGCCCCCGGCCCCCGTCTGCGACGATCCCCCCGTGGACTACCCCAACGACCAGGCCCCCGGCGCCCCCGTCCGCTCCGGCATCCCCGAGCACGGGCGCATCCCCAAGTACTACGCGGTGAAGGCGCGGATCGCCGCGCTGCTGGAGGAGCTGGGGGAGGGCGGCGTCATCCCCACCGAGCGGGATCTCGCCGAGCGGTACGACGTGGCCCGCGAGACCGTCCGGCAGGCCGTACGGGACCTGGTGCTGGAGGGGCGGCTGCGGCGCCGGGGCCGGGGCACCGTGGTCGCCGGACCCAAGCTGGCCCAGCCGCTGTCCCTGGCCAGCTACACCGAGGGCGTACGCCGGCAGGGGCGCACCCCCGGCCGTACCCTCGTCACCCTCGACCGGTTCCCGTGCCCCGACCCGCTCGCCGCCGAGACCGGGCTCAGCCGGGGCGAACCCGTCTGGCACCTGGAGCGCGTGCTGCTCGCGGACGACGAGCGGGTGGGCCTGGAGAGCACGTACGTCGCCGTCGCGCGGGTGCCCCGGCTGGACGCCGACTTCGACCCGGACTCCTCCTTCTACGGCTATCTCGCCGCCCAGGGCATCTCCTTCGGCGACGCGGACGAGCGGATCGAGACCGTCCTGGCCACCCCCCGCGAGGCCCTGCTCATCGGCACCCCGCCCGCCCTGCCCATGCTGCTGATCCACCGGATCTCCCGGGACACCGGGGGCCGCCCGCTGGAGCGGGTGCGCTCGCTCTACCGAGGCGACCGCTTCTCCTTCACCACCCACCTCCAGGGCTGAGACCGCCCACCTCCGGACCCGAGGGACACCGGTCGCCCGAACCCCACGTCAAAGTCACAAAAAGATAACGGGTCTAGCCCAAACGTGATGGCTCGTTCACGCTCTCGTTGTCAGCCGGATGTCTCCGGTTCCCGCATCACAAGGAGCGTTGTCGCCGTGAGAGTCACAGTCGTCGGAGCCGGCGTGGTGGGCACCATGCACGCCTGGCACGCAGTGGAACGCGGCCACCAGGTCGTCCAGATCGAGCGCGAGGCCGAGGCGCGCGGCGCCTCGCTGCGCAACTTCGGGCAGATCTGGGTCAGCGGGCGCGCGGGTGGAGAAGAGCTGGAGACCGCCCTGCGGGCGCGGGAGCTGTGGGAGGGGATCGGCGGCCGGGTCCCGGCGCTGGGCTTCCGCGCCAACGGCTCCCTCACCCCGGTCCGCGGCCCGCTCGAACTCGCCGTCGCGGAGGCGGCCGTGGCCCGCGCGGACGCCGCCGCCCGCGGCTACAAGCTGCTCACCCCCCACGAGGCCCGCGCCCTGAACCCCGCCCTGCGCGGCGACTTCACCGCCGCCCTGTACTGCGAGCGGGACGCGGCCGTGGAGCCCCGTACCGCCCAGCTCGCCCTGCGCGCCGAGCTGCTGAAGTCCCCGCACTACACCTTCCTGCCCGGCCGGGAGGTGCGTGATGTGACCGGCGCCGGGACCGTCCGCGACGACCACGGGGACACCCACCACGCCGACGCCGTCGTGCTGTGCACCGGCGCCTGGCTCGGCGGGCTCGTCCGCGAACTGGCCGGCCCGGACCTCCCGGTGCGCCGCGTCCGCCTCCAGATGATGCAGACCGACCCGCTCGGCGAGCCGCTGACCACCTCCGTCGCCGACGCCGACAGCTTCCGCTACTACCCGGCGTACGCCTCCCCGGCCCTGGACGAGCTGAACGCCCGCCGGCCGCAGCCGCAGACCGCCGCCGCGCACAAGATGCAGCTGCTGATGGTGCAGCGCGCCGACGGCGGCCTGACCATCGGCGACACCCACGAGTACGAGCACCCCTTCGCCTTCGACACCGTCGAGGAGCCCTACGAGCACCTCACCGGCGTCGTGGAGTCCCTCCTCGGCCGGCCGCTGCCGCGCGTGCGGCACCGCTGGGCGGGCGTGTACGCGCAGTGCACCGACCCCGGCAAGGTCGTCCACCGCCAGCAGGTGCACGAGGGGGTGTGGCTGGTCACCGGGCCCGGCGGGCGCGGCATGACCTGCGCCCCCGCGATAGCCGAGACCACCGCGAACGAACTGGGCTGGTGAACACCCCCATGACCCCCATGACACCCATGACCCCGGAGACCTCGGGCACCCCCGCGACCCCCGACATCCGCCTCGTCGTCCTCGACATGGCCGGCACCACCGTCGCCGACGGCGGCCTGGTCGAGCGCGCCTTCGCCGCCGCGGCCGCCGAGCTGGGCGTCGAGCCCGGTTCCGCCGAGCACGCCGAGCACCTGGCCTACGTCCGCGCCACCATGGGCGAGTCCAAGATCTCCGTCTTCCGCCACCTCTTCGGCGACGAGGACCGCGCCCGGCGCGCCAACACCGCCTTCGAGAAGGCGTACGGCGAACTGGTCGACCAGGGCCTGATCGCGCCGGTCCCCGGAGCCCGCGAGGCCATCGGGGAACTCACCGAGGCCGGCCGCACCGTCGTCCTCACCACCGGCTTCGCCCGCGTCACCCAGGACGCCATCCTGGACGCCCTCGGCTGGCGCGGCCTGGTGCCGCTCACCCTGTGCCCGGCCGACGCCGGCGGGCGCGGGCGGCCGTACCCGGACATGGTGCTGGAGGCGTTCGTCCGCACCAAGGCGGCCGACGACGTACGGCAGGTCGCGGTGGCCGGCGACACGTCGTACGACGTGCTCAGCGGCGTCCGCGCCGGGGCCGGGCTGGTCGCCGGCGTGCGCACCGGCGCGCACGGCGACGCCGAGTTCACCGCCGCCGGTGCCACCCATGTCCTCGACTCCGTGGCCGGCATGCCCGGCCTGCTCGCCGGGGACCGCTGACATGGGCATCCGCTGCGACTCCGTCACGGTCGCCTATGACGGCAACGTCGTCCTCGACTCCCTCGACCTGACCGTCGAGCCCGGCGAGGTCATGGCGCTCCTCGGGCCGTCCGGATCCGGCAAGACCACCGCGCTGCGGGCGGTCGCCGGGTTCGTGCGGCCCGCGTCCGGGCGGGTGTACCTCGGCGGCGAGGACGTGACGGACCTCCCGCCGTACCGGCGCGGCATCGGCATGGTCGTGCAGAGCTACGCCCTCTTCCCGCACCTGCGCGTGGACGAGAACGTCGCCTTCGGGCTCAAGGCCCGCCGCACCCCCAGGGACGAGATCCGGCAGCGGGTCGCCGAGGCGCTGGAGCTGACCGGCATGGCCGGCTACGCCCGCCGCCACCCGCGCGAGCTGTCCGGCGGGCAGCAGCAGCGCGTCGCGATCGCCCGCGCCCTCGCCATCCGGCCCCGCGTGCTGCTCCTGGACGAGCCGCTGTCCGCGCTGGACACCCGGCTGCGCGCCGGCATGCTCGCCGAACTCGCCCGGCTGCACCGCGAGCTGCCCGACGTGTCGATGCTGTACGTCACCCACGACCAGGTCGAGGCGCTGACCCTGGCCGACCGGATCGCGGTGATGGACTCGGCCCGGCTGCGCTCGTGCGGCACGCCGAGGGAGCTGTACCGGGCGCCCGCCGACGCCTTCACCGCGTCCTTCGTGGGCGGCGCGAACCTGGTCCCGGTGACCGTGACGGCCGACGGGGTGTCCTTCGCGGGCACCGAACTGAAGCTCGACACGGCCGGGGCCGCCGCGGGCGCCCGCGCCACGCTCTGCGTACGGCCGCACCTGGTCGGGCTGGGCGAGGGACCCAACCGGCTCCCGGGCACCGTACGGGAGATCCAGTGGCGCGGCGCCACGCACCGGCTGTACGTCGAGGTCGACGGGCACACGATGATGGCGGACGTACGCGAGCTGAAGGCTCCGCCGGCCCTCGGTGACACCGTGGACCTGTACTTCGCGCCCGACGACGGCGTGCTGCTGCCCGCGGGGGTGACCGGCGATGACCACTGACAGCGCGCTGCGCGCCGTACCCGCCCGCCCGGCCGAGCGGAAGGGCTCCCCACGGCGGTGGACCCCCCACCTGTGGGCGCTGCCCCCGGTCGCCCTGCTCGCCCTCTTCTTCCTCTACCCCCTCGCCCTCGTCGTCCGCCAGTCCCTGCGGCCCGACACCGGCGGCACCTCCCTGAAGCCGTACGCCGACGTCTTCGCCTCCGAGGCGTTCCGGCACGCGCTGTGGACCACCGTGTGGCTGGCGCTCGCCGCCACCGCCGGCTGTCTGGTCCTGGGGTTCCTGCTGGCGCTGGTCATCGCGTTCGTGCCGTTCCCCGGGGCGAAGCCGGTGGCCCGGTTCATCGACGTGTACCTGTCCTTCCCGTCCTTCCTGATCACGCTGGCGCTGCTGTTCCTCTACGGCGGCACGGGCGTCGTCGGCTCCTTCCAGTTCCTCACCACACCCTGGGGCGTGCTGCTGGCGGAGGTCACCTACTTCACGCCGTTCGTGATGCGCCCGCTGCTCGGCGCGTTCGCGCAGCTCGACACCGCCCAGCTGGAGGCGGCCGGTTCGCTGGGGGCGCGGGCGCCGCGCATCGTCCGGCAGGTGATCCTGCCCGAGGCGCTGCCCGCGCTCGCGGCCGGCGGCAGCCTGGTCCTGGTGCTGTGCCTGAACGAGTTCGGGATCGTGCTGTTCACCGGCGCCAAGGGGGTCACCACCCTGCCGGTGCTCGTCTACGGCAAGGCGATCCTGGAGTCCGACTACCCGGGCGCCTGCGCGGTCGCCGTCGTCAACGTCCTGATCTCCGTGGGCCTGTATGGCCTGTACCGGGTGGTGAGCCGTCGTGCTGGTGCATAGCCGCAAGGCCAGGTGGGCGGTGTGGGCGGTGTTCCTGGTCCTGTTCCTGCCGCTGTTCGCGCTGCCGCTGCTGGTCATCCTGGGCGCCTCCTTCGCCACCCACTGGTCCGGCGCCCTGCCCTCCGGCCCCACCCTGGACCACTACCGTTCCGCCACCCGCGGCGAGGCCCTCCAGGCGCTCACCACCAGCCTGGTCACGGCGGTCGCCGCCAGCCTGCTCGCGCTGACCGCCGGCACCTGGGCCGCTCTGGCCGCGGCGGCCCTGAAGAAGCGCCACCGCCGGGTGCTGGACGCCCTGTTCGTGCTGCCGGTCGCCGTGCCGTCGGTCGTGGTGGGCCTCGCGGTGCTGGTGGCGTTCTCCCAGCCGCCGCTGCTGCTCAACGGCACCCGGTGGATCGTGATCACCGCCCACACCGTGCTGGTCACCGCCTTCGCCCACCAGTCGGTGTCGGCCGCCCTGACCCGCCTGGACCCGGCCTACGAACAGGCCGCCGCCTCCCTCGGCGCCCGCCCCGCCTACGTCCTCTTCCGGGTGCGGCTGCCGCTGCTGCTGCCCTCGCTGACCGCCGCCGCCGGCCTGTGCTTCGCCCTGTCCATGGGCGAGCTGAGCGCCACGATGATGCTCTACCCGCCGGACTGGACCCCGCTGCCCGTGCTCATCTACGCGGCCACCGACCGGGGCGTCCTGTTCACCGGGTCCGCCGTCGCCGTGGTCCTGATGGCCGCGACCCTGCTCGTCCTGTTCGCCGTCTCCCGGGTCCGCACCCGGGCCTCCTACCGCTGAACCCTCCCCGGATTTCCCCCGTCACCTCGCCAGGAGACCGCCCCGCCATGCCCAGAAACCGCGTCCCGCTCGCCGTGGCCCTCGCCCTGCTCGCCGCGCCCGTGCTGTCCGCCTGCGGCTCCTCCGCCGCCTCGGACGCCAAGGTCGTCACCGTCTACAGCGCCGACGGCCTCAAGGGCGAGAACGGCGACGGCTGGTACGACCAGGTCTTCGCGGACTTCGAGAAGCAGACCGGCATCAAGGTGAAGTACGTCGAGGGCGGCTCCGGCGAGATGGTGCAGCGCGCCGTCCGCGAGCGCGGCAACCCGCAGGCCGACGTGCTGGTCACCCTGCCGCCGTTCATCCAGCAGGCGGCCGGCAAGGGCCTGCTGCAGAAGTACGCCCCGGCCGGCGCCGACCGGGTCGCGGGCGCCGACAAGGCCGCCGACGGAACGTGGACCTCCGTCGTCACCAACTACTTCGGGTTCGTCTACAACAAGAAGGAACTGAAGCGGCCCCCGAAGACCTGGGACGAACTGCTCGGCGCCCGCTACAAGAACAAGCTCCAGTACTCCACCCCGGGCGTCGCCGGTGACGGAACGGCCGTACTGATCAAGGCGACCCACGACTTCGGCGGCAAGGAGCGGGCCCTCGCCTATCTGAAGAGGCTCCAGACCAACAACGTCGGCCCGTCCGCCTCCACCGGCAAGCTCGCCCCCAAGGTGGACAAGGGCGAACTCCTCGTCGCCAACGGCGACGTGCAGATGAATCACGCCCAGACCAAGACCATGCCGAACCTCGGCATCTGGTTCCCGGCCGGCACCGACGGCAGGCCCACCACCTTCGCTCTGCCGTACGCGGCCGGCCTGGTCACCAAGGCCCCGCACAGCGCCAACGGCAGGAAGCTGCTCGACTTCATGCTCGCCCGCGAGCAGCAGCAGGAGGTCAGCGCGATCGGCGGCGGCTTCACCGCCCGCCAGGACGTCGAGGCCACCGACGCCAACGCCGTCGCGCTGACCCGGCTGATGGACGGCGTCGAGATCTTCGAACCCGACTGGAACGACATCGAGAAGAACCTCGGCGCCTACGTCGAGGACTGGAAGTCCGCGACCGGCAGCTGACCCCTCCGCCGCGCGGCCGTAACCGGCCCCGCACCGCGAGACCCCACGCCCCTGGCACCACCGGGGGCGCCGCCATGCCCGTACGCACGTCCGCCCCTCTTCCTCCGGAGGACCCCGTGCCCCACCTCTCCCGCCGCTCCCTCCTGCTGTCCGCCGCCGTGGCCGCCGGCGCCGGGCCGCTCGCGGCCGTCGCCCGCGCCGCGGACCGGACCCCCAAGGTGCTGGTCATCGGCCTGGACGGCGCCCTGCTCAGCCGGATCAAGGACGCCGACGCACCGCACCTGAAGGCCCTGATGGCGGCCGGGCTCACCGCGCCCAGCAGCATCTACGCCGACCCGCTCGCCCCGACCCTCTCCGGCCCCGGCTGGTCGACGATCATCACCGGGGTCTGGCCCGACAAGCACAACGTGAAGGACAACGCCTTCACCGGCGCCCGGTTCACCCGGTACCCGGACTTCCTCACCCGCGCCGAGACCGCGAAGCCCGCCCTGTCCACGTACGCCGTCGCCTCCTGGGCGCCGCTCACCGACACGGTGTTCTCCACGAAGGTCGACACCCGCGTCTCCACCCCGAGCGCCGAGTACGACACCGGCACCACCTCCCGCGCGGTCGCCCGGCTGCGGGACGGCGACCCGGACGCGCTCTTCGTCCACCTGGACAACATCGACCACGCCGGCCACACCTACGGCGCCGCCTCCCCGCAGTACCTGGACGCCCTCCACGGCGCCGACGCCCAGGTCGGGCAGATCGTGGCCGCGGTGCGGGCCCGGCCGGCGTACGCCGCCGAGGACTGGCTGATCATGGTCACCGCCGACCACGGCCACACCGACGCCGGCGGCCACGGCGGCTCCACCCTCCAGGAACGGCAGACGTTCCTCATCGCCACCGGCTCGGCGCTCGCGCCGGGTTCGGTGCGCCACGACGTGAAGATGCCGGACGTCGCCGCCTCCGCCCTCGCCCACCTCGGCATCCCCCTCGACCCCGGGTGGGGGCTGGACGGCCGGCCCGTCCAGCAGCCCGTCCCGGACGACTTCGACGCCCTGCGCGCTTCGCTCGCGACCCGCGTGGACGAGACCGGCATCCCGGCGGCCCTCGCGGGCTTCACCCACACCCCGCCGCCCGGCTGGTCCGTCGACAACTCCGCGATGGGCGGCGGCGGGGTCACCGAGTGGCGCGGCTGGTCCTTCACCACCGACGAGTTCTGGACCCAGGCCCAGCGCGACCAGAACCGCGAGTCCAACATCCGCGCCCGGAACGTCTTCGCGGTCGCCGACGGCGACGAGTGGGCCGACAAGCCGTACACCGGCACCTTCGACTCCACCCTGGTCAGCCCCGCCTACCCGGTCACCGGCGGCGGCACGGCCGTGCTGACGTACACCACCTACTACCGGCACGAGTCCCCGCAGAAGGGCGAGGTCTTCGTCTCCTACGACGGCGGCACCCCGGTCAGCGTGCGCACGTACACCGCCGACGTGCCCTCGCGCACCGAGACCGTCACCCTCCAGGTGCCGGCGGGCGCCACCAGTGCCCGGGTCCGGTTCCGTTACACCGGCGGCAACAACTGGTACTGGGTGATCGACGGGGTCCGGATCGGCACGGCCTGACTAGGCTGGGGGCGTCGGTACGCCGTGGTTCCGGCGCCCCCCGTTTTCCGTTCGCACGCAGGCCAGGAGACGCAGCACATGGCAGACCGCAAGCCCATCGAGTCGTGGCTCACCGACATGGACGGCGTCCTGATCCACGAGGGCGTGCCCATTCCCGGGGCCGACGCCTTCCTGAAGAAGCTGCGCGAGTCCGGCCGGCCCTTCCTGGTGCTCACCAACAACTCCATCTACACCGCCCGCGACCTGCACGCCCGGCTGCGCCGGATGGGCCTGGACGTGCCGGTGGAGAACATCTGGACCTCGGCGCTGGCCACCGCCCAGTTCCTGAACGACCAGCGGCCCGGCGGCAGCGCCTACGTCATCGGCGAGGCCGGCCTGACCACCGCCCTGCACGACATCGGCTACATCCTCACCGACCACGAGCCCGACTTCGTGATCCTCGGCGAGACCCGCACCTACTCCTTCGAGGCGCTGACCAAGGCGGTGCGGCTGATCAACAACGGTGCCCGGTTCATCGCCACCAACCCCGACAACGTCGGCCCCTCCACCGAGGGCGACCTGCCCGCCACCGGTTCGGTCGCCGCGCTGATCACCGCCGCCACCGGCAAGAAGCCGTACTTCGTGGGCAAGCCCAACCCGCTGATGATGCGGGCCGGGCTGAACGCGGTCGGCGCGCACTCCGAGACCTCCGCGATGATCGGGGACCGGATGGACACCGACGTGCTCGCGGGCCTGGAGGCCGGGATGCGCACCTTCCTGGTGATGACGGGCGTCACCCAGCCCACCGACATCGACCGCTACCCGTTCCGCCCGTCCCAGGTCGTCGACTCCATCGCGGACCTGGTCGACCTGGTCTGAGCGACGGCCGGCCGGGCGGCCCGGGGAGCGGGTTCCGCCCGGCCGAAACCCCGTATCACCCGTTCGGCGCAGCCGGGCGCCTCCCGAGGATGCGGAGGCGCCCGGTGCGGGGGAGCCTCCAGATAACTGGAGGTTCACGATGGGCTCACTACGCCTCACTGTCCGTACCGGAATCCTCGCCGCCGCGCTCGCCGCGGCCGTCCCCGCGGCGCACGCGGCGGACGGCGGCGGCTCGGTCGCCGTGACCCCCGCCTCCCCGGCGCCCGGCGCCGATCTCACCGTGCGCACCGAGGGCTGCGCGGGCGGGCAGGGCAGTGCCGCCTCGGCCGCCTTCGTCTCCGACGCCCGCCTGACCGGCGGCGGGGGCACCCTGAGCGGCGAGACCCGGGTCCGCTCCGGCCTGGAGCCGGGCGCCTACACCGTGAAGGCCGTCTGCGGCGACCGGGTGATCACCGGCAGCCTCACGGTCGGCGGAGCGGACGGTGCCCGCCCCGCCGCGCCCGTCGCCCCGGCCACCGCCGCCGCCTCCCCGATCGCCCCCGTGCCCGCGGGCGGCGGCGGCACCGCGCACTTCGCCACCGTCGCCACCAGTGCCTCCGGCCCCGACACCGGCCAGGCGGTGACCGGTCTGGCGCTGGCCGGCCTCGCCGCGCTCGCCGTCGGGCTGCGCGCCCGCCGCGCCCGCTCCGGCCGCTGACCGCCCGTGTCCGACGAGCGGGGGCGCGGCGGCACCGGGCGGCTGGTCACCGCCCTGACCTGGGCGCTGCTGCTGTGCGGACTGTGGCTGTGGGGGCGCGAGGTGACCGGCGTGACGCACGGCACGGACGGCGCCGCCACGGGCGACGTCTTCGCCGCGGGCCGCGCCGGCGACCCCGCCCGGCTGCCCGGCGCGGCCCGGCCGCTGGCCGACGCGGTGCCCCAGCGCGTCGACATCCCCGCCCTGGGCGTGACGGCCCCGGTGGTGACCCGCGGCCTGGACGCCCGGGGCGCGATCGATCCGCCGCCCTACGACCAGCCGGGCGTGGTCGGCTGGTACGGCGCCGGCCCGAAGCCCGGCGCGGCCGGGGCGGCCCTGCTGGTGGGCCATGTCGACACCACGACCCGGCCGGCCGTGTTCTACCGGCTCAGCACCCTCAAGCCGGGCCACACCGTCCGGGTGGTCCGCGCGGACGGCAAGGTCGCCGAGTTCACCGTGGACGACGTCCGGATCCTGCCCCGCGACGGCTTCGACGCCCATCTGGCCTACGGCCCGCGCCGGCCCGGCCGCGCCGAGCTGCGCCTGATCACCTGCGGGGGTTCCTTCGACCGGGCCGCCGGCAGCTACACGGCGAACGTGGTCGTCTCCTCGTATCTGACGGGCGTGTCGGGGTGAGCGGCCGGTGAAGCGGTCAGGGGGTGGCCGTCGGCGTGGAGGACAGGCGGGCGCGCAGGTTGCCGAAGTGGTCCCGTATGGCGCGTTCGGCCCGCAGGGAGTCCCCGGAGCGCACCGCGTCCACGATCTCCCGGTGCTGGCGGCAGGTGACCCGGGGGTCCTGCGGCGTCGCCGCCAGGTCGCGCCGCACCCGGTGGAAGGCGTCCCAGAACGCCTCCAGCACCTCGCCGAGCAGCACGTTGTCCAGGCCCCGGTACAGCGTGGCGTGAAAGGCGCGGTCGGTCCCGGCGAGCCCGGTGCCCTCGGCGGCCTCCCGTTCCATCCGGTCCACGAGCGCGTCCAGCTCGGCCAGGTCCGCCTCCGGCAGCCGTCCGGCCAGCCGTGACACCAGTCCCGTCTCCACGGCCTCGCGCAGCTCCAGCAGCTGGAGCAGCGAGTCCTCGCCCCGGTAGTGGCCGGCCACGGTCCGGAAGGCCAGCCCCTCGATCATCGGCGCGAACGACATCGGGCCGACGTACGTCCCGAAGCCGTGCCGGATCTCCACGATGCCCATCGCCTGGAGCGCCTTCAGAGCCTCCCGCACCGAGTTCCGGCTCGCCCCGAGCAGCCGCATCAGCTCCGGCTCGGTGGGCAGCGGGGCACCCGAGGGCAGCCGCCGGTCCACGATCAGCTTCTTGATCCGCTCCTGAAGGTCCCGGGCTGCCATGGCCAGAGCGTAACCCCCCGTTCAGACACCGGGCACGCGAAAAGCCCCCCGCCTGAGCGAGGGGCTTTCCGGTCGGTGCGCCGCCAGGGACTCGAACCCCGGACCCGCTGATTAAGAGTCAGCTGCTCTAACCAACTGAGCTAGCGGCGCCGGCTGACGGAGAAAACTCTACCGGACCTGTGAGGGTGCTCCGGACCGCCTCGGGGGTGTCCCGTACCCCGCCCGGAGGGCTCGCGTACATCATTCGGACCGTCAGAATGCGCGATTCCAAGGCGGTTGGGAAACTGATCAACGTGCGCACTCGCGGACACATCCCCCAGAATGTGAGGCAGATCGCATGACCGCTCCGATGTTCGAGGAAGTCGACCCCGCGAGCGACTGCCTGTGTCCCGGCTGCCGGCTCTCCCGGCACGGCGGCTCCCCCCACCCGCACCCCGGCCGCGCCCGCCCGGCGGCCCGCGCCGCCGTGATCGTGACCGCGGCCTCCGCCGCCCTCGGCGCGCTCCCCCCGGCCGTCGCCCTCGCCGCCCCCGGCCAGGCCCCGCACCGCGAGGCGCTGCCCGGCGACGACGGCGAGTACGGCGAGTACGCCACCCCGCAGGGTCCCAGGGGCCCGCTGTACGGCAGACCGGGCGGCCCCGAGAAGGTCCCCGCCGATCCGGTCCCGGCCACCACCCGCACCGACATCATCAAGCGGGCCAAGACCTGGGTGGACGCCAAGGTGCCGTACAGCATGACGGCCTTCTGGTCCGACGGCTACCGGCAGGACTGCTCGGGCTACGTCTCCATGGCCTGGGGCCTGCCGAACAACGAGTGGACCGGCAGCCTCGGCCAGTTCGGCGTGAAGATCACCAAGGCGGAGCTGGAACCGGGGGACATCCTGCTCTTCCACAACCCCGACAACCCCGAGAAGGGCTCCCACGTAGTGATCTTCGGCGGCTGGACGGACGACAAGCACACCTCGTACACGGCCTACGAGCAGACACCCCCGCACGCCCGCCGCCAGACCACCCCCTACGCCTACTGGAGCAACTCCGACAAGTACGTCCCCTACCGCTACAAGGGCCTGCCCCAGGGCGCGGCCGGTGCCCAGGCGGACGGCGGCGCGAAGACGGCGGTGCCCTATCCGGGCGCGGCCTTCTTCCGGCCCGGCGCGGTCAACGACCACGTCACCCGGCTCGGCGCCCGGCTGGTGCGCAAGGGGTACGGCCGGTTCTACGCCCACGGCCCGGGCCCGCGCTGGAGCGAGGCGGACCGCAGGGCCGTCGAGGCGTTCCAGCGGGCCCAGGGCTGGCGGGGCGGCGCCGCGGACGGCCACCCGGGGCCGGAGACCTGGCGCCGCCTGTTCGCCTAGGCCCCCCTTGTTCTCCTTCTTCCTTCTTCCTTCTTCTTTCCCGCCCCTTCCCGGATCGCCGGCCGGCCCGGGCACGTTCTCGTCCACCCCCTGTTCATGACGCGTCTGGCGCGGAGGCTGGAGCACGCATGAGTACGACCACATCCCACACCCCGCCCGAGTCCGAGGGGCAGTCGGACGGTACCGCCCCCGGTGCCGGTGTCCGGCCGGCCCGGCTGATCCAGAACGAGGCGACCACCGAGATCCCCGTCCACCTGCTCTTCCGGGACGGCCCCGACCCGGTGCGGATGCCGCTCGGACCGGCGGTGGTGGGCCGCCGGCAGGACACCGGCGAGCGGCCCCGGCCCGGCCGCCCGGTGCCGGTGCGCCGCCGCCCGCTGCCGCAGACCGACCCGGAGTTGGCGGAGCGCCCGGCGCGGGTGCTGCCCGGGGCGGCCGGGCTGCTCGCGGGGGCCTGCGGGCTCACCGGCGCGCTGGTCACCACCTGGTGGGCGGGGCTGCTGCCGCCGCCGCCGGCGGGCCGGGCGTTCGGGCTGCCGGCGTACCCCGGTCATGGGCTGGGCCTCGCCCACTGGGCCGCGTACGCCGGGTCCGGGCTGCTGGGCGCGGCCGGGTTCGGCGGGCTGGCCCGGGGGCGGACCGGGCGGGCCTGGGTGCTGGGCCTGTTCGGGCGGTACCGGGGGACGGTCCGGCGCACCGGGCTGCTGTGGGTGAACCCGCTGCTGCCGCGCCGCCGGGTGGACGTGCGGCTGCGGCACTGGCGCAGCGAGGCGATGCCGGCGGTGGATCCGGACGGGATGGCGCTGCGGGTGGTGGTGCTGGTGGTGTGGCGGGTGCGGGACACCGCGCGGGCCCTGCTCGGCATCGACGACCACGAGACGTATCTGCGCGAGTGTGTGGAGGCGGCGCTGGCCCGGGTGCCGGTGGAGTCGGCGGGCGGCGCGCGGGGCGGGACGACGGCGGCCGGGGACGCGCTGACCCGGCTGGTGGCCGAGGAGACCGCGCCGGTGGGGGTGGAGGTGTTCTCGGTGCAGCCGGTCCGGGTGGAGTACGCCCCCGAGGTGGCCGCCGCGGTGCACCGGCGCCGGATCGCCGCACTGGACGCCCGGCAGCGGGCCAGCATGCTCGGCTCGGTGGTGGACTCGGTGGAGGACACGGTGACCCGGCTGACCACCCGCGGGCTGGTCGAACTGGACGACTACGACCGCAAGGTGCTGGTCCGGGACCTGACGGTGGCGTTCTGCTCGGGGCGCGGGGAGCCGGTGTAGCGACGGGACGAACGCTTGGGCGGTTGGTATGGACATGTCCAACGCACGGCAATAATCTGAGACTTGGTCTAGACCTCACTGCACGGCGCACCGAACTCCCAGAACTCCCCACGTTTTCCAGGAGCGGCAGCATGCGCACCAAGACCAAGTTGTCCGCGGTCGTACTGGGCGCGGTGACCGCCGGAGCGTTCGCGCTCTCCACCGGCGGTGCCAGCGGCCACGGCTACACCGACCTCCCCATCAGCAGGCAGAAGCTCTGTCAGAACGGCACCGTGACCAACTGCGGCTCGATCCAGTGGGAGCCGCAGAGCGTCGAGGGCCCCAAGGGCTTCCCGGCCGGCGGACCCGCCGACGGCCAGATCTGCAACGCCGGGCTGGGGCAGTTCGCCCAGCTCAGCGCGCCCAAGACACCGTCCGGCGCGGCCTGGCCGACCACCAAGGTGACGGGCGGGCAGTCCTACACCTTCCGCTGGCAGTTCACCGCCCGGCACGCCACGACGGACTTCAGGTACTACATCACCAAGCCGGGCTGGAACCAGAGCCACAACCTCGCCCGCTCCGACCTCAACCTCACGCCGTTCCTGACGGTGCCCTACGGCGGCCAGCAGCCGCCGTCCACGCTCAGCCACAGCGGCACCCTGCCGTCCGGCCTGAGCGGGCACCACGTCATCGTCTCGGTGTGGACGATCGCCGACACCGGCAACGCGTTCTACGCCTGCTCGGACGTCACCTTCTGAGCGCACGCGGAAGGGCCCCTCGCCGAAGCGAAGGGCCCTTCTCAGGTGCGCCGCCAGGGACTCGAACCCCGGACCCGCTGATTAAGAGTCAGCTGCTCTAACCAACTGAGCTAGCGGCGCATGACTCCCGCCTGCCTCGGGTTTTTCTCCCCGCGGCCGGCGACGAAGAAAATACTACCTGGTCCCCGGGGGTGCTCGTGACCACTCCCGGCGGGTCTAGATCGCCAGCGAGAGCAGGACCGGTGCCGCGTTGCGGTTCAGGGTGTCCGCGGCCCGCTTCAGCCGGTGCGCGTCCCGTACCGGCAGCGACAGGGCCAGGCAGCCGACCGTGGTGCCCGCGGTGACCGGTACGGCGGCGCAGACCGTGCCGACCGCGTACTCCTGGAGGTCGAGCACTGGCGCCGACGGCGGCTGGGCCTCCAGCCGGGACAGCAGCAGCTTGTCGCTGGTGATCGTGCGCGAGGTGAGCCGGGCCATCTTGTGCCGGGCCAGGTGGTCCCGGCGGGCGTTCGCGTCCAGCTGGGTCAGCAGGCTCTTGCCGACGGCCGTGGCGTGCGCGGAGTAGCGGAAGTCCACCCACTCGTTGACCGCCGGGGTGGCCGGCCCGGCGGCGTACTGGGTGACCCGGACCTCGCCGTCCACGTACCGGCTCAGGTAGACGGCCGCGCCGACCGAGTCGCGCAGCCGGTCCAGGTTCCGCTGGAGCCTGTCGCGCAGGGCCCGCTCCCGGTCGTGCGCCGAGCTGAGCCGGCGCAGGGTCTCGCCGGTGACGTACGCGCCGTCGGCGATCTCCTGGACGTAGCCCTCGCGGCGCAGCATCCGCAGCAGTCCGGTGAGCCGCCCGGGACCCAGGCCGGTGCGGCGGGCCAGCTCGGCGGCGGTGATCCCGGCCGGGTGGCCGGAGACGGTCTCCAGCACGCGCAGGGCTTCCTGGGCGCAGTGGTACGGGGCGGTCGGCTTGAAACTCATGGGTCCCCCTCGGCCGCGATCCGGGTCGGATCGTGTCCACGATAGCCGCGCGGAGACCCCGCGGAAGAGGGTGTCGACGAGATGGCCCCCTTCGTGTGCGCGCTCCCACCGGCGGCGAGATCCGCTGGCATATGCCGAAGGCATGTACCGATGCCGGATTCCGCCGGTGGCCCCGCCGCTCACAGGACCGCGCTGATGAACTCCCGGGTCCGCTCCCGCTCCGGATCGCCGAAGATCCTCTCCGGCGGACCGGCCTCGATGACCCGGCCCGAGTCGAACATCAGCACCTGGTCGGAGATGTCCCGGGCGAACCCCATCTCGTGGGTCACGCACAGCATCGTGATGTCGGTGCTGCGCGCGATGTCCCGCAGCAGGTCCAGCACGCCCGCGACCAGCTCCGGGTCGAGCGCGGAGGTCACCTCGTCCAGCAGCAGCACTTGGGGCCGCATCGCCAGCGCCCGGGCGATCGCCACCCGCTGCTGCTGCCCGCCGGACAGCCGGGTCGGCTTCGCGTCGCACTTGTCGGCCAGGCCCACCAGGTCCAGCAGCTCCCGCGCCCGCTCCTCGGCCTCGTCCCTCGACAGGCCGAGCACCCGGACCGGCGCCTCGGTGATGTTGCGCAGCACCGACATGTTCGGGAACAGGTTGAACTGCTGGAACACCATCCCGATCTTCTTGCGGACCTCCCGGACCTGCTTCTCCGGCGCCGGGAACAGCCGCTGCCCGGCCACCGTGATCGTGCCCTCGTCCGGCTTGGCGAGGGTCATCAGCAGTCTGAGGATCGTGGTCTTGCCCGAACCGGAGGGCCCGATCAGGGTGACGTGCCGGCCCGCGTCCACCGACAAATCCAGCCCGTCCAGGACGGTGTTCTCCCCGAACCGCTTGGTCACCCCCTCGATGCGGATCAGCTCGGTCGGCGTGGTGCCGGTCGGGGCCGGCTGCTTGCTGGTCTCAACGGACAAGACGTCGCTCCAGGGTGCGCAGAAGAAGGGAGGCCAGATACGACACGACGACGAAGGCGATCCCGATCACCGTCAGCGGCTCGGTGAACTGGAAGTGCTGCTGGGAGACGAGCCGCGCCCGGCCCAGCATCTCCAGCACGCCGATCGTCATCAGCATCGGCGTGTCCTTCAGCATCGCGATGACGTAGTTGCCGAGCGGCGGCACCACCCGGCGCACCGCCTGCGGCAGCACCACCGCCGTCCAGGTGCGCCGCACCGGCAGGCTCAGCGCCGTCGCGGCCTCCCACTGGCCCGCCGGCACCGCCTCGATGCCGGCCCGGTAGACCTGCATCGTGTACGTCGAGTAGTGCAGCCCGAGCCCGAGGACCCCGGTGGTCAGCGGGGACAGGGTCACCCCCGCCTCGGGCAGCACGTAGAACAGGAAGAACAGCTGCACCAGCAGCGGGGTGTCCCGCACGAACTCCGTGAAGACGCCCACCGGCCAGCGCACCCAGCGGGTCGGCGCCCGCATCAGCAGCGTCCACAGCAGACCCAGCGCGAACGAGATCAGCGAGCCCAGCGCCAGCGCCTCCAGCGTGACGACCAGCCCCTTGCCGAAGTACGGCAGGAAGTCGGCGACCGCTCCCCAGTCCCAGGTCATCGGGCCACCTCCGCCTTCAGTCGGCGTTCCAGACCGCGCATCCCGCGGGTCAGCAGGAACGCGATCACGAAATAGATCAGCAGCAGGTAGGCGTAGATCTGGGCGCTCTGCTGGAGGGCGAGCCGGACCAGGTTGCCGCTGAACGCCAGGTCGCCCATGCCCGTGATGGACACCAGCGCGGTGCCCTTGAGCAGTTCGATCAGCAGGTTGGAGAAGGACGGGATCATCTCCGGCACCGCCTGCGGCAGCAGGATCAGCCGCAGCCGCTGCCAGGGCGTGAAGCCGAGCGCGATCCCGCCCTCGCGCTGCGCCGGATCCACCGCCACCAGCGCGCCGCGCACGATCTCGGCGCCGTACGCGCCGTAGGTCAGGCCCAGCGCGAGCGTGCCCGCCCACATCGGCACCAGCTGCCAGCCGAAGGCGACCGGCAGCACGAAGAACACCCAGAAGATCATCACCAGTGCCGAGATGCCGCGGAACACCTCGGTGTACAGGCCGGCGACGAAGCGGACCAGCCGCGAGCGGTGGGTGCGCGCGGCACCGGCGGCGAAGGACATCACGGCGGCCAGCAGCGCGCTGTACACGAGCAACTGGAGGGTGACGCCAACTCCTTGGAGGATGATTTTCCACAGCCCCGCGGTCATCGGCGGCACAGCTCCTTCGCGGTCAGGGTCGTCATCTCGGCCTTGGTGAAGCCGAAGGGCCGCATGATCCGGTACAGCTCGCCGCTGCGGCGCAGCTTGTGCAGCTCGGCGTTGAAGGCGTCCCGCAGCCGGGTCTCGGTCGGCCGGAACGCGAACGCGCCGCCGTCGGCCTTGGGCTTGCCGTCCACGAGCGCCACGAACGGCTTGGTCGACTCGGCCTTGGCGGAGCCCCGCGCGACCATCCGCGCGGTGACCGCCGTGGCCGCGAACAGGTCCACCCGCCCGGACTCCACGGCGTTCAGCCCGGCCACCTGGTCCGGGACGATGACCAGGTCGTTCTCCTTGAAGCCCGCCTCCACGGCGTGCTGGATCTGCGCGTACCCGGTCCCGGTGGCGATCTTCGCGTGCCGGCGCAGCGCGTCCGCGTAGGTGCGCAGCCCGAGCGGATTGCCCTTGCGGACGATGAACGCGTCCGGCATCTGGTAGTCGGGGTCGGCGAAGATGACCTGCTCGCAGCGGTCCGGGGTGACGTACATCCCGGCGGCCACCACGTCGAACTGCTGGGCGTTCAGCCCCGGGATCAGCGAGCCGAACTCCGTCGGCACCGGCTGCACCCGCTCCACCCCGAGCCGTCCGAAGATCGCCCGGGCCAGCTCGGGCGCCTCCCCGGTCAGCCTGCCGTCCCGGTCGATGTACCCGAAGGGCACCTCGCCGGCGATCCCGAGCCGTACGACACCCTGGGCGCGCAGCCGCTCCAGCAGGTCGCCGCCGTTCTCGCCGGACGCCGACGCCACCCGTGTGCAGCCCGCCGCGCCCAGCGCGCCGAACGCCGCGAGGCCCGCCAGCACGGAGCGCCGGGTGTGTCTGCGTTCCGTCCGTATGGTGTGTGCGTCGTTCCCACGTGGTGCAGCCATGGCGGCGCGGCTACCCAGACGCAATCCGGCTATGCACCCCGGTTTTACCGGCCGGTAGGGACCGGCGGCGGGCCCTCAGCGACCGGGTACGTAGCCGCGCGTCTTGTCCACGACGTTGCGCAGCGGTCTGCCCGCCGCCCACCGCTCGTACAACTCCACGAACTGCTCCCCGAGTCGATCGCGCCATCCGACGGTGTCACCGCTCATGTGCGGGGACACGATCAGCCCCGGCAGCTCCCACAACGGGCTGTCCCCGGGCAGCGGTTCGGCGGCGAACACATCCAGCGCCGCGCCCGCGATCCAGCGCCGCTCCAGTGCCCGGACGAGGGCGTCCTCGTCCACCAGGCCGCCCCGGCCGACGTTCACGAAGAACGCCGAGGGCTGCATCACACCGAACCGGTGCGTGTCGAACATGCGGTACGTCCGCTCGGTCAGCGGAGCCGCCGCGATCACCCAGTCCGCGCGGGAGATCAGCCGGTCCAGGTCGTCCGGGCCGTGTATCCCGGTCTTCGGCACCCGCCCGACCAGCGCCGTCCGCACCTCCAGGGCCTTCAGCGCCCGCACGATCGCCCGGCCGACGGGACCCGAGCCGACCACGCACGCGTGCGTGCCCGCCACCCGCCGGGTCTCCCGGTGGCGCCAGGTGCGCTCCCGCTGGTGGGCCAGGGTGCGCGGCAGGTCCTTGGCGACCGCCAGCACCAGGGCCGCCACGTACTCGGCCACCGGCTGCTCGAAGATCCCGCGCGCGTTGGTCACCACCGTGTCCGACGCGGCCAGCTCCTGGCACATCAGATGGTCCACGCCCGCGCTCGCCGTGTGCACCCAGCGCGGCCGGGGACCGTCTCCCGGCCATGCCTCGCGCACCGCGTGCGAGGTGAAGTCCCAGACCAGCAGCACATCCGCGGCGGGCAGCCGCCGGGCCAGGTGCGCCGCGTCCGTGCGCACGATCCGGGCGCGTCCGGTGAGGCGGCCGAGCCGGGGCGGCGGATCGGCGTCGAGGACCAGCACGGTGGGGGGTAACGGTGTCATGCGGGGCGGCTCCCGAAGGTCTGACCTGCGTGGACCGTGCACGGACCGACCACGCTCGCACCCGGGCCCGGCGCCGTCAACACGGCTGCGGGGCCCGAAAGGCGCGGTGCCGCGCCGACGGGGTACCCGGACCGTGGGCCCGACGGCCTGTACCGCCGGATCACCATCAGGAAGGCTGGACATGACCGCACTCGGATTCCTCTACCCGGGCCACCGTGCCGAGGACGACTACCCGCGCATCGAGCAGCTCCTGGGCAGCGACATCCGGGTGGACCTGATCCACACCGACCCCGGCGAGGACACCCGCGAGCCGGCGGCGCTGCGCGCGCTGGGCTCCGCCGAGCGGTTCGCCGAGGGCGTGGAGGCGCTGCGGCTGACCGGGGCCGAGACGGTGGTGTGGGCCAGTGCCGGCGGCGGCTTCGCGCACGGCTTCGCGGGCGCCCAGGAGCAGGTGCGCACCCTGGCCCGGCTGGCCGGGTTGCCCGCCTCCTCCACCTCCTTCGGCTTCGTCAACGCGGCCCGCGAGCTGGGCGTACGACGGGTCGCCGTCGGCGCGGCCTACCCGGAGGACCTCACCGCCCTGTTCACGGACTTCCTGCGGGCCGGCGGCCTGGAGGTGACCGGTCCGCCCTCCCCGGCCGCCGCCTCCCCGGCCGAGGTCGCCGGCTGGGGGCAGGAGGAGGTGCTCGCCCTGGCGCGCGCGGCGGACACCCCCGACGCCCAGGCCGTCCTGCTGCCGGACACGGCCCTGCACACCGCCGCCCACCTCGGCGCACTGGAGAAGGCCCTGGCCAAGCCGGTCCTCACCGCCAGCCAGGTCACGGTCTGGGAGGCCCTGCGCCTGGCCGACCGCCGGGTGAACGCGCCGACCCTGGGCAGCCTGTTCACCCGCGAGCCGTTGGTGCAGGTGTAGCGCCCGGACCTCCTCGCCGCCCCGGCCCCTTGCGCGGGCGCGGGACAATGGACGGTGGCCCACCCGAAGGCGGTGCCGGCGAACCGTACGAGGAGGAGACAAGACATGGCGGAGCCCACGCCGCGTCGCAACGAACCGCGGCTACGCCCCGCGCCCCTGCTCTTCGAGCCCGCGGAGGCGGCCTCGGACCCCGAGCACTTCTTCGACCTGGAGTCGATCGAGGATCCGCGGGAGCTGCTGTCCCGGGCGACGGAGCTGTCCCAGGCGTTCCGCGCGGCGGCCGACCGGGCCGTGGAGTTCCAGGCCGTCGCGGCGGCCCAGCTCGCCGACCCGCGCCGGTTCGACCGGCTGACCCCGGCGGACATCGCCGAGCGGGCGGAGTGGACCGAGGACTATGCCAAGAAGATGGTCGAGTTCGGGCGGGACCTGATGCGCGGGGAGGGCGAGGGGCGGACGTCGGCCGATCCGCTGTAGCGCGCGGCTGGCGGTCGCTCCCCGACCGCCAGGGGCATATGCCGGGTGGGCAAGATACTCCTCCTCGGCCGTCCTGTCCCGGTTTTCCGCAACTCAGCGAAGCCGCCCGCTGACGCGCTGTACATCTGGGTGTCATGACGACCAGTGCCCCGAACGTGACCTGTGACAGCCCCGGCGCCGTCGCCTGGCTCGCCTCGGCGGGAACCCACCCGCGCAGCACGCTCACCCTGTGGCGGGAGCGCCCGGACGCCCCCGTGGTACTGCCCTGCGGCACCGTCTTCGACGTGGTCAGCGCCCCGGTGGTGTTCGGGCGCCGCATGCTGGGCCGGCTGTGGGGCGCGGGATCACGGTCGGGCCCGGTCGCGGTGTTCCGGGGCCGCACGCTGTTCTTCGCCGCCCCCGGCACCGCCCAGCGGCTGCCGTCCCTGCTGGCCTGGGAGGAGTGGGGCACCCGCCGGGCGCGGGAGGTGCCGCCACTGCTGTGCCACGGTCCGGGCGACGCCGTGACCGTACCCCCGCTGACGCCCCTGAGCTGCGACGACACCCCCGGTGTGGCCCGCTGGCTGGTCGCCCCGGACGGCCGGCACCCCTGGCTGCCGGGCCCGGAGGTGCTGCTGTGGGCGGCCGTGGGGGCCGCCCGGTCCACCGCACGGCCGTCGATTTCTCCTCACCGCGACCAGGGTGCTAATGTCTACGACGTCAGCAGGCGCCGCTAGCTCAGTTGGTTAGAGCAGCTGACTCTTAATCAGCGGGTCCGGGGTTCGAGTCCCTGGCGGCGCACATGCACACGGCAGCGGGCCGGATTCGAAAGAATCCGGCCCGCTGTTTTCGTATACGAACCGGGCCGGCACGGGGCTCAGCCGCGCACCCCCGGAGTGATCGTCACCGTCCACGCCCCCGACGCCGTCCTGCCCTCCGCCTCCACCCGCACCCGCTCCCCGGGCACGGTGAAGCTCTCGCCGAGGAAGACCGGCGCGTCGGCGAGCGGCGGATAGACCGAGTCCTCCCAGCAGGCCTCGGTGCGCGGATGGGCGTCCACCACCTGGACCGGGCCGTCACCGGAGGCGGCGCCGCCACGCACCCGGTAGACCAGGATCCCCTGCCGGCAGGCCCCGCGGTCGGCGCCGGCCGGGCCGCGCGCCTCGAAGGCCAGGGCGCTGTCCGGCCCGGTGCGCACCACGGCCAGCTTGACGCCGTGCCCCAGGCCGAAGGCGGACCCGCCGCCGGCGACCGGCAGCGGGGCGCCCGGTCCGGCCGCGAGCGGCTCCATGGTGAGGCGGCTCGGCGCGGCGCCGCGCACGCACACCACCTGGCGCGGATCCAGCCAGCCGAGCCGCCACTTGTGCCAGCCCAGCAGATCGGGGGCGAGCCCGAACTGGCTCCCCATCAGGTCCCAGTCGCCGACATGGGTGTCCCAGTCGCCCTTGCCGTCGGCCGGGCGGTGGTAGAGGTCGGGCAGGTCGAAGACGTGGCCGGTCTCGTGGGCGAGCACCAGCCGGTCCGGCGGGTGGTGCTCGAAGACGGTGACCACCCGGTGGATGTCGGTGCCGTCCGCGCGCAGGGGCGCGTCCAGGTTCACCACCTTCGTGGCGTCCGAGTCGACCCCGGGCGCGTCCGGGTCGGCGACGAGGTAGACGACCTGGTAGCGCGAGAAGTCGACCTCCTTGTCGGCCACGGCGAACGCGTCGCGCAGATAGGCGGCCCGGTCCTCGGTGCTCCAGTCCCGCCTCATGGCGTACGACGTCGACGGGCGCGGCATGCGCAGCCAGCGCTCCAGCGGGTGCGGGCGCAGGGTGAACCTGCCGTAGGAGGACTGCGCGTAGAAGCCGGTGGTGGCCGGGAAGTGGTCGGCCGTCAGCTCCTTGGGGGTGGTGCGCGGGGCGGAGTCGGGGAATGACAGGAAGACCAGGACGGCGTCGAGGGTGCCGGCCGGGCGGGGATAGGCGGTGTTCCAGGTGTCCACGCCCTCCGAGTGGTGGGCCTCGGTGCGGTGCAGCGCGCAGGGGGCCGTGGAGAACGGCTCGGCGGCCGACGGGCCGGTGAGGATCGAGGTCGCGGCGAGCGCCGACATCGTGGTGCACACGGCGGCGGTGCTGCGCAGCTTGGGCACGGACGTGACCTCCGGGTGTGGTTCGCGGGACCCGCACCCAGATTGCTGGTATTCATTGGTTTATGCCCTGTTTGCCTGCACCAGAAGGGTGAGCGCGCGCCCATCGAGCGCCGGGCGCGCCCCGGCGCTCGATATCCGGAAACATTCACGGAACGTCACAACTTGTCGGAGGGCTGAAGAAGCTGCCCAGGTGCGGGCAGAAACGATCTGTCAGAACCTGTGCTCGGTCCGGGACACTGGACATCGGCTGGAAGGGGCCGGGACCAGCCTCTATGATCGGCACACTTTCCGGCACGGACAGAGATCGAGTGCACTGCGGGAGCGAGCGGTGAGCGGAACGTCCGAAGGGCCGACGCCCGCGGCAGACCTCGACCGGTCAGCCGTCACAGACAGTCACTACACCACCTACCACCGTGTCTTCGCGACCGCCCCGCTCGCCATGGCGGTCGTGGGTCCCGACGGACTCGTCGTCACCGCCAACACCGCCCTCGGCGAACTGTTCGGCATCGACGCGGACACGATCGTCGGGCGGTCGGCCGCCGACCTGGTGGACCTGGTCGCGGACCCCCGCGGCCGGCACGCCTTCCAGGAGGTGCTCGGCGGCCGGCAGACCCGGCTGCGCTGCACCCGCCGGCTCAAACAGCCCGGCGGGAACTCGGTGTGGGCGCAGATCACCCTCGCCCCGCTGAGCGGCGGCGAGCCCGGCGCCCTGATGTCGGTCACCGACATCAGCGCCAGCCGTGAACTCCAGGCGCAACTGCGGCACTTGCAGATGCACGACCCGGTGACCCGGCTGCCCAACCGCACGCTGTTCTTCGAGCGGCTGACGGCCGCGCTGGAGGCGGAGCCGTACGAACAGGGCGGCACCGGGCGGATCGGCCTGTGCTATCTGGACCTCGACGGCTTCAAGGCCGTCAACGACACCCTCGGCCACCGCGTGGGCGACCGGCTGCTTTCGGCCGTGGCCGGACGGCTCACCCGGGTCGCCGACGCGGCCGGCTACGCCCGCGCCGCCACCCCCCTCGTGGCCCGGCTCGGCGGCGACGAATTCGCCCTGCTGGTGGAGGACTCCACCGGCACCGAACAACTCGCCGACCTGGCCGACTCCGCGCTCAAGGCCCTTCAGGAACCCTTCGACCTGGCCGGCCAGCGGCTGTCGCTGACCGCGTCCATCGGCGTCGTCGAACGGCACACCGCGGGCACCACCGCCACCGGGCTGATGCAGGCCGCCGATACGACGCTGTACTGGGCGAAGGCCGACGGCAAGGCCCGCTGGACCCTGTTCGACCCCGAGCGCAACGCCCACCGCATGACCCGCCAGGCCCTGTCCTCCACCCTCCGCCCCGCCATCGAGCGGGGCGAGTTCGTCCTGGAGTACCAGCCGCTGGTGGCCATGGAGGATGGCCGGCTCAACGGCGTCGAGGCGCTGATCCGCTGGCAGCACCCGCAGTTCGGCACGCTCACGCCGAATCGGTTCATCGGACTGGCCGAGGAGGACGGCTCGATCGTGCAGCTGGGCCGCTGGGCACTGGTCACCGCCTGCCGGCAGGCCCGCCGCTGGCAGCTCGACCGCCCCGGCGAACCGCCCATCTTCGTCAGCGTCAACGTGGCCGTACGGCAGGTGTGGGACTCCGACCTGGTGGCCGACGTCGCCGAGACCCTCGCCGAGACCGGGCTCGCCCCGCACCTGCTCCAGCTGGAGCTGACCGAGTCCGCCGTGATGGGCTCGGCGGGCCGCCCGCTCCAGGCCCTCCAGGCGCTCAGTGACATGGGCGTGCGCATCGCCATCGACGACTTCGGCACCGGCTACTCCAACCTGGCCTACCTGAGCCGGCTGCCGGTCTCCGCGCTGAAACTGGACGGCTCCTTCGTCCGGGGCTTCCAGTACGAGGAGGCCGCCCGGGACGCCATGCCCAACCCGGCCGACGAGGTCGTGGTGGAGGCGATGATCCAGCTCGCCCACCGGCTGGGCCTCACGGTCACCGCGGAGTGCGTGGAGACCTCGGCCCAGGCCAGCCGGCTGCGCCGGATCGGCTGCGACACCGGGCAGGGCTGGCTGTACTCCCGCCCGGTGCCGCCGGATCGTATCTCCGAACTGCTCGGGGCCGCCCGGACCTACGCGGTCGGCAACCCGTAGGCGTCCGCGATCAGTTCGTAGGAGCGCAGGCGCAGCTCGCCGCGGTGCGCGTGCGAGACGAGCATCAGCTCGTCGGCTCCGGTGCGCTTGTGCAGATCGTCCAGGCCGGTGCGGACCTCGTCGGCCGTGCCGTGCACGATGTTCGCCGTCCAGGAGGTGATGAACTCCTCCTCCATCGGGCCGAACTCGTGCCGCTCGGCCTCCTCGGGGTCCGGGAACAGGCCCGGTCGGCCGGTGCGCAGCCGGAGCATGTTCAGCGCCATCGCCCGGGTCTGCCGGCGGGCCTCCCGCGCGTCGTCCGTGGCGAGCGCGGAGACGCCGATGAGGGCGTACGGCTCGGCCAGGACGGCGGACGGCCGGAAGGTCTCCCGGTACAGGTCCAGGGCCGGGATGGTGTTCTGCGCGGAGAAGTGGTGCGCGAAGGCGAACGGCAGACCGAGCAGGCCGGCCAGCCGCGCGCTGAACCCGGAGGAGCCGAGCAGCCAGACCGGCGGGCGGTGCGGGGACTGCACCCCGCCGGGCGAGGTGCCCTGCACGGGTCCCGGGATCGCGTGGATGCGCCGGTACGGGTGCCCGTCGGGGAAGTCGTCGTCCAGGAACCGGGTCAGCTCGGCGAGCTGCTGCGGGAAGTCGTCGGCGCCCTCGTTCAGGGTGTCGGTGCGGCGCAGGGCCGCGGCGGTGGCGCCGTCCGTGCCCGGCGCCCGCCCCAGCCCCAGGTCGACCCGGCCCGGGGCCAGCGCCTCCAGCGTGCCGAACTGCTCCGCGATCACCAGCGGGGCGTGGTTGGGCAGCATGACGCCGCCCGAGCCGAGCCGGATGCGGTCGGTGTGGGCGGCGAGGTGGGCGAGGATCACGGCGGGGGAGGAGGAGGCCACACCGGGCATGGAGTGGTGCTCGGCGACCCAGTACCGGTGGAAGCCGCGGGACTCCGTGAGCCGGGCGAGCGCGACGCTGGTGCGCAGCGCGTCGGTGGCGGTACTGCCCGCGCCGACGGTCACCAGGTCCAGCACCGACAGGGGCACGGGGGCGCTGCCGCGCGTGACCCCCTTGATCTCGTCTACCTCGTCTGCCGCCACGGTATGGCCTCCTGTTCCGAGCACTGCGCTGTCCTCCGGGCGCTAACAGGAGGGAGTCTCCGTTTATTCCGGCGCAGCGCATCTGGCTCAGGGCCGCCAGACCACCCGGTGCTCCGCCAGATGGGACAGCACCGCGTGGTTCGCCTCCCAGCCGTCGGGAAACTTCACCAGGGTGCCCAGCTGGACCGGTTCCGTGGCGGGATAGTCGTCCAGGAGGTCGGGGACGCCGGCGCGGCAGACCATGATGCAGGCGTGGCGGTGGCGGGAGGCCAGGACGCACAGCCGGCCGGTCTCCAGGTGGAACGCGGTGGCGTCGGGGCGGCCGGAGAGCGGGTGCAGGACGACCGTCACGTCGTACTCCCGGCCCTGGAGCCGGTTCGCGGTGTCGACCGTGACGTCCCGGACGCCCAGCTCGGCCAGGGCCGCCCGGACCGCCGCCGCCTGGTCGCGGTGGGCCGTGCCCACGGCGACACGGTCGGCCGTCAGCGGGGTGGGGTCGGGGGAGCGCTCGGAGGTCGCCGCGCCGCCGCGGTCCAGCAGACGGCGCACCACCGTCGCCACCGCCCGCACCGCCTCCGGATCCGTGCGCGGAGTGTGCCGGGCGGGCAGCTCCAGCAGCCCCCAGCCGGACTCCGCGGCCTCGTCGATCACCCGGTCCGGGCCGGAGCCGTCCGAGGGCACGGCGAAGGCCAGCCGGCGGTCACCGTGGGCCGTACCGCTGCGGAAGGGTGTGTACGGGTAGAACGCGTCCGAGACCAGCGGGGCCGCCGACGCCGGCAGCCGCCAGGACACCGGCAGCCGGTGCTGGGGCAGGCCCGGGTTGTGGGCCAGCAGCGTGCTGACCGCCGAGGCCGAGGGGTCGTACGACAGCCCCGCCCACTGCTCGCCGCCCACGATGGAGAAGGGGTCCAGCTGGCCCGGGTCGCCCACGAACAGCGCCCGCTCGAACAGTCCGGCCACGGCGAGCAGGGAGTCCGAGCGCATCTGGTACGCCTCGTCCACGATCGCGTGCCGCCACGGCTCGTCCACCTTCACATGCGCCCACTTCGCGGCGGTGGACAGCACGACGGGCAGCCCGGCGAGGTCGGCCGCCTTCGCCGACGTCCGCACCTGCGGCAGGTCGTCCAGCGCCTTGTCGTAGGCGTCGGCGTCACTGCTGTGCAGCCGGCCCACGGGCAGCTCCGGGTTCTTCTCCGCCAGCCGCAGCACCAGGTCGTCGACCTGCGCGTTGGTCTGCGCCACCACCATCAGCGGGCGGCCCGCCGCGGCGAGTTCCAGGGCCGCGCGCACCACCAGCGTCGACTTGCCGGCGCCCGGCGGGGAGTCCACCACCACACCCCGCTCGGTGCCGTGCAGCGTGTCGTGGAGGATCGCCTCGGTGGCGCGGCCGGCCGCGGTGCCGGGATCGAAGCCGACGGTCGTCACAGCACGTCCTCCTCGGTGACGGGATCGGGTACCTCCGGCGCCGCCTCGCCCGGCGGGCCGCCGTGGGTCCACGGGGTGTCCTCGGGGTCGGGGAGCTTCGCGCCGCCGCGCTGCTCGTGCTCGAACAGCGTGAAGCAGACCCGGTCGCCCTTGCGAGGCACCGAACCGGGCTCGGGCTCCTTGCCCCGGCCCATCCGGTCCAGGACGCGCAGGGTCAGCACCCCCTCCGCCTCGTACCCGACGAACTCCGCCGACTGCGGCCGGCCGTCCAGCGAGCGGTACACCCGCGCCCGCTCCGCGAGGTGCGGCCGGTCGTCCGTGCGCAGCGTCACCAGCGGGCGCGGGCTCGGCCGCCTGCCCTCGCTGTACGCCATCACGACATCGGTCACCTCGCCCGCGAACGCCTCCCCGGCCAGCCGCCGCCCGGCCATCACCAGCGGATCGTCCAGCGCCTCCTGCGCCTCCAGCCGGGCCTGCTCCCGCTCCCTCGTGGCCAGCTTGTTCGCCGCCGTCACCGCGTCGTCCCGGCGCGGCTGCGGCGGCTCACCGGCCCGCACCCGGTCCCGGTGCGCCGTGAACGACCAGCGGTCCCGCGTCCAGCGCCCCTCCACGTGCGCGCCCGCCGGCAGCGCCCGCAGCAGGTCCAGGCCCCGCCACACCGCGTCCCAGGTGGGCCGGGCGCGGCTTTCGACCAGGTCGCGGATCTCCCGCTCCGCCCTGGTCAGCGCGGCCAGCCGGGCGTCGGCCGTCAGCGGGTCCTCGGCTGCGGCCAGGGCCGTCCGCGCGCGGTCGTAGCGCTCGATCGCCGGGGCCAGCAGCTTGTTGTCGAACGCCGGATCGGTGGCCGGGCCGGCCGGCGGGCACAGCAGCTGGCCGTCGGCGTCCCGGGCGAGCTCGGCCCGGCGGGCGGCCTCGGCGCCCGTCATCCCCTCGGGAGGGTCGATCCAGGCCAGCAGCGCGCCCAGGTGCTCGTCCTCCAGGCCGGACTGGCCGGT
Organism: Streptomyces achromogenes subsp. achromogenes; assembly: GCF_000720835.1. GTDB lineage: Bacteria > Actinomycetota > Actinomycetes > Streptomycetales > Streptomycetaceae > Streptomyces > Streptomyces achromogenes. The sequence goes on from NZ_JODT01000052.1 coordinate 29,534, forward strand.
GGCCCAGTGCCGGGACAGCACGTCGGTCAGGGCCAGCAGCAGCGAGGAGCCGGGGACCCGGGCCCGCTCGCCGTAGTGGGTCAGCCAGCGGCCGAGCAACGGCACCCGGGGCGGCGCCGGATAGGGCGCGTCCGGGTCCTGCTCGGCGGTGCGCCGGAACCGCATCGAGCGGCCCAGCAGCCGTACGAAGTCCAGGCCGGGCCGGCTCGGCACGATCAGCTGGGGCGCGTCCGCGCACAGCTCGGCCGCCACCTTGACCCGCTTGCCGGTCTCCGGGTCGGTCTCGGTGCGCTCGGCCGCCTCCACGGCGTCCGCGTACGACTCGACGTACGGCAGCACGATGCCGGCCAGGTCGGCGAGGAACGCGAAGCGCAGATCGCGGTCCCGGGGCTGCGGCACGACCAGCAGCCGGGGCGCGTCCCGGTCGGTGCCGACCAGCGCGCCGAGCGGGGCGCCGGTCTCACCCGCGGTGATCAGCGGCACGAACACCAGCGGGCGGTCGGACAGATGCCGGTGCCGGACCGTCGCCGCCGGCTGGGCCCGGCCGCTGTCCACGGCCTCCAGCCGGGCCAGGGCGGTGATCAGGGACACGCGCTCACCTCCCCGCCGTCCACCGGGCCATCGCCGGCCGGGAGCGACGCCGCCCGCTCGGCGGCCGTCCGCAGGGCCTCCGCGCGCAGGGCCGCCGCGCGGCGCAGCGCCGCCACCGCCGGGTCGGCCGCCTCGCCGCTCACGCCCCGGGCGGCGGACAGCACCTCCGCCACGGTGGCCAGGCCGCCCAGCTCGGCCCGCAGCGGCCGGCCCAGCCGGGTGACCGCACCGGCCGCGCGGGCCCGCTCCCGGCAGTGGAAGGCCAGCTCGCAGGCGGACAGGCACTCCGGGGCGTAGGCCGCCGGCACCGCCTCCACCGCCGCCGTCAGCTCCTCGGCGGGCCGGTCGGGCGCGAAACACGTGCCCTCGGGCAGCGTGTCGGCGATCTCCTCGATCCGGGTCAGCCGGGCGAGCTGGCGGGCGGTGACCGCGCGCTGCTTGCGGACGTCCACGGCGGAGCCCGCGGGCAGGTTCGAGAAGTCCTTCGGGCACACCAGCAGCACCCGGTGGCGCACCTCCGGCACGGGGTCGAGACGGGCGGCGACCTGCTCCAGCGCCAGCACGTACACCGCCGCCTGCCGGGCCGCCGCGCCCACCTTCGCCGGGTCCGCGGCGCCGTCCACCATCGGGAAGGACTTGATCTCCACCACCGACCAACCGCCGTCCGGGTGCACCACCACCGCGTCCGGCTCCAGGAAGGCGAGCGAACCGGCCACGTCCAGAGCCAGCATCGGGTGGTCCAGCAGCGTCCAGCCGCCCGCCCGGGTGGCCTCGCGCAGCGCCAGCGCCGTACGGGCCGTACGCCCCTCGGGGCCGTGCGCGGTCAGATCGGGCACGGCCGCGCCGGCGGGCGGCTCGGCGCCCGGGTCGAGCCGGGCGTGCACCAGCCGCAGCAGCTCCGCGCCGCCGTCCGCCTTCACCCGCGCCTCGAACGCGTTGCCCCGGGTCAGCGCGAACTGCGACTGCCCGAAGCCGGACGGGGCGCCCAGCGCGGTCGCCAGCCGCGCCTTGTCCACCCCGGCGCCGTCCAGGATCGCCCGCCGGGCGCACCCCGGGTTCGCGGCGAGCGCCGCGAGGGCGCGCGCGTCCAGGGCCTTGGCCGGTACGTCGGGGCCGCGCAGCTCAGCGAGCCGGTGTCGGAGCCCCTTCGCCCGCGTCGGTGGCGGGGACGTCCGGTCCGGCCGCGGCGCCGGGACGCGACTCGCGCTGCCGTGGAATTCGCTCACCCGCCGAAGTCTGGCATCCGGCACTGACAATCGGGGAACCCGTGCCGGAAACGACCGGCGCGACGGGGCGCGACAGCCGGGCCCGGAGCCGGTCCACCGCCCGCATCAGGGCCGGTGCCAGCAGGTAGCCGACGCCCATCACGGCGACCCCCGCGACCGCGTCCAGGAGGTAGTGGTTGGCGGTGCCCATGACGACGATCGCGGTCACCAGCGGGTAGACCACGCCGAGGACCTTCGTCAGGCGCGTACCGCCGTGGCGCCACAGCAGCACCCCGCACCACAGCGCCCAGCCCACGTGCAGGCTCGGCATCGCCGCGTACTGGTTGGTCATGCCGCCCATGCCGCGCGGGGCGCTGGCCTCGCCGCCCCACCAGCCGTACGAGCTGTACTGCGCCATGGTGTCCACGAAGCCGTGGCCGGCGTCCAGCAGCCGGGGCGGGCAGGTCGGCAGCAGGGTGAAGCCGATCAGGCCGATGAAGGTGGACGCGAGCAGCCAGGTGCGCGCGGCCCGGTAGTGCGGGGCCCGCGCGCGGAAGAGCCATACCAGGACGGCGGGCGTGACCAGGTAGTGCAGCGAGGCGTACCAGAAGTCGGCCGGCACGCCGAGCCAGGCCTCCCGGGTGAACAGCCGGTTCAGCGGGTGCTCGGCGTTCAGGTGCAGGGCCTTCTCGATGCGCAGGATCGCCAGGCCGTGGTCGACGGCGCCGGAGACGTCACCGCGCGCGAGCAGCCGGCCGGCCGAGTAGCAGCCGTAGACCAGCAGGATCAGCGGCAGCTCCGTCCACCAGCGCGGCCGGGAACGGAGGGCCACCTCGGTGCCCGGTGTCTCGGTCTGCGGCAATCCGATCGCCCTCCCCCTTCTGCTGTGTGCGGTACGCGCGCCCCCGGCGGGCGACCGTGCCACTTTACGGTGTCCCCACCGCGCCCATCAGGGGCCTGTCGGCCACGCCCGGTGTGCGTCCGGCCCTGGAAGACGCCGGGGCCGCCCGCGAGGTTGCCTGTCGGCGGGGTGCGCGATGATGGAGGGGCCGACAACACTCGTAGCTTCCGTGGCGTCCCGGGGCGTCACCCTTCCGGAGAGGTCTCCCATGGCACCGCGCATCCTGCTGGCCCGGCACGGACAGACCGCCTGGTCGCTGTCCGGCAAGCACACCGGCAGGACCGATGTGCCGCTGCTGGAGGAGGGCCGGCACGGGGCCAAGCTGCTCGGCGAGCGGCTGCACCGCGCTCCGCTGGACGGGCTGCCGGACGTGGAGATACGCACCAGCCCGCTCTCCCGCGCGCGCGAGACGTGCGAACTCGCCGGGTTCGGTGAGCGGGCCGAGCGCTGGGACACGCTCATGGAGTGGGACTACGGCGCGTACGAGGGGATGACCCCCGCCGAGATCCAGGCGGTCCGGCCGGGCTGGCTGATCTGGCGGGACGGGGTCCCGGAGGGCGAGACCGTCACCGAGGTCGCCGCCCGCGCCGACGAGGTGGTGTCCTGGGCCCGCTCGGCCGACCGCGACGTCCTGGTCTTCGCCCACGGGCACATCCTGCGGTCGATCGGGGCGCGGTGGCTGGGGCTGCCGCTGGACTTCGCGGCCCGCATCCGGCTGAACCCCACGTCGCTGTCCGTCCTGGGCTGGGCGTACGGCGAACCGGCCATCGAGAACTGGAACGACGTGGGGCACCTGGCCGGCTGACGCGTCGGCCTCCGACCCGGGGCCGGTGATGCGGCGGCGCCCTCGGCCCGGGGCCGGTGATGCGCCGGCCTTCGCTCGGCACCGGTGACGCACCGGCCCTCCGGCCGGAGGCGGTGAGGCGCCCCGGACCGTAGATGCGTGGGCTCGCTCCCGGGCCGGTGAGGCGTCGGCTCGCACCCGGACCGAAGATGCGTGGGCTCGCCCCCGGGCCGGTGAGGCGTCGGCTCGCTCCGGACCGGTGATGCGTGTCGGCTCCCGCACCAGTGATGCGTAGGCCCCCGCACCAGTGATGCGTAGGCCCACGGACCGGTGCTGTGTCGGCCCATGGACCGGTGCTGTGTCGGCCCACGGGCCGGTGACTACACCGGCCCCCCGCCCCCCACCGGACGCGGCCCCTTGTACGACGCGTGCCGGTCCAGGAACTCCGCCACTCCCGACGCCCGCCGGTGCGGCAGCAGTACCCGTGCCGTCCCGGCCAGCATGCCCTGGATCCGGGAGGACTGGACCTGGTCCAGCAGCGCGAGCACCCGCAGCCCCGCCTCCGCCGCCTCGTCGGGACGGCCCTCGCGGGCGAGGTCGTCGGCCAGCTCGGCGGTGTAGAGCGCGATGTTGCGGGTGAAGTGCGGATCCTGCGCCTGCGCGGCGCGCCGCGCCTGCCGGGACGCCCGCCGCCAGTCGCCCAGCGTGGACCAGCACTGCGCCTCCAGGCCCGCCAGCTCGGCCTCGCCGTAGAAGCTCATCCACTCCGGGTCCGCGTCCGCGCGGCCCCGCTCGAACAGGGCCTGGGCGCGCACCAGCGCCCGCTCACAGCCGGTGCGGTCGGCGAGCCCCGCCCAGCCGCCCGCCTCGCGCAGCGCCAGCAGGGACAGCAGCCGGGCCGAGCCGAGCGGCTGCGCGGCGCGCTGCGCGGCCTGCGCGGCCCGGACCGCCTCCCGGGGGCGGCCCGCGTCCCGGGCGAGGAAGGCGGTGTTGCAGAACGCGTGCGCCTCCAGCCCCGCGTCCCCGGTCATCCGGGCGGTGGCCAGCGCCTCCGCGTAGTGCGAGCGCGCGTCGTCGAAGCGGCCGGAGTCGTGGGCCAGCCAGCCGACGGAGATGGCCAGTTCACCGGCGCCCGAGTGCAGCCGGTCGGCGGTGGTCTGCCGGGTGGCTCCGGCGTCCAGCAGCGCGTAGGCGGCGCGCAGGGGGGCCGCCGCGCGCCGGTACAGGCCGTCCGCGCCGTGCCGGTCGTCGAGCAGCCGGATGCGACGCACGGCCTCCTCCAGGGCCATGGCCTCGGGAATCCCGGCGCGCCGCGGCGGCCGGTCCGCCGCCGCGGCGGAGGGGGCGAGCCCCAGCGGGGCCAGTGTGGCGGCGGCCACCGTGGCGCCTCCGCCGGTCATGAATGCGCGACGCAGCACGTCGCTCTCCTCGTGGTTCGGGGGGTCGTTCTGCCGGTGGTCCCACAGGTCGTACGGTTCGACGGCCCCGAGCGACTCACCGGGTCTTTCCCCAGGCCTTTCCCCGGGTCTTTCCCCGGGGCCCTCCCCGGGTCTCTCTCCGGCCGAGGGTCCCCGGGGAGCGGCCACGGCCGGGCGCGCGGCCCGGCCGCGGACGGACGAACGGGGCGCGAAGCCCAGGTCGGTGAGGGTGCGGCCGGGGAACATGTGCAGGAAGACCCGCTCGTAGGCGTAGTTGGGGCAGCGGATCTCCCCCGCCTCGACCCGCCCGATGTAGCGCGCGTCACAGCTCACCCGCTCACCGATCTCGCGCGCGGCCCGCCGGACCAGCGCCGCGAACTCGGCCGGGGAGCGCGGCCCCCGCAGCCGGCGGAAGGCGAGGTTCGGCCGGGGCGGCCGGTCGGGCTGTGACGAGGTCACCGTTGACGACGCCATGGCCGGGTCCTCTCGTGCGAACCGTCGAACCATGCCGGGACCGGGGCGGTTCCGGAGTGGTACCGGGACGGGACGCCTGGCTGGCGCTCCGGTTCCGGCGGGCATGAACGTACCCGCTGTACCGGGTCCGGCACGCGGTGTTTGACCACAAACCGGATATCTCCCGCGCGATCCGCCATGAAGTGCCATCCTTTGCGGCGCACTTGGACCGTGCCTGTTGACGCGTTGTCGCGTTAAACCCGTGGACCGCAACAGGGCTGTGTGGAGGCCGGCATGATGACCAGCCAGAGCAACGAACCTTGTACGTCGCCGTCGTCGTCCGCGTGCGCGGGCGACCCGGCATGCGACCTAGTGACGGTACCGGCCCGGCAGGGGCTGGAGGCGGTCGACATCCTGCGGCGAGCGGGAGCGGACGCGGTGGGGCCCGTCCTGCACGACGACGACCGCGACACCCTCGGCTTCCTGGTGCCGGCCGGTACGGCGGCCTGCTGGGACGTGCCGGGCAGCACCTGTACCGAGACGGACGGGCGCGGGCTGAGACTGGACCCCGGGCCCCCGGTGGCGGGCTCGGACTGGCTGCTGCCCCCCGGCGAGGCCGACCCCGCCACGGACCCGGCGGTACTGCGCCGGGCCCTGGGGGAGGCGGCCCGGCTGATCGAGGTGGCGGACAAGTGCTGCTGATCGAGGTGGTGGACACATGCTGCTGAGGCGCGCGGACGTCTGATCAGCCGAGCGGACACGGGCTGCCGAGGTGCGCGACCCGCACCCCGCCCGGTCGCCGGCCGTGCCGCGCCCTGCCCCGACACCTGCGAAAATGGGCGGATGGGCAGGTCCAGGAACACCCGGCGCAGGTCGGCCGTCACCGTCGAGGAGCCGGTCGACGGCGGTCTCGCACAGCTCGTCCCCGACCCCGACCGAGGCCGCGCCTGGACGTTGCTGATCGACGGGGCGCCCCAGTCGCACGTCGACCTGGACGACCCGGCGTACCTCTCCTTCGACTACCAGCGGCGCCTCGGCCATGTCATCGACCTCGCCGCCCCGCCCGGCCGGCCCGTGCACGCCGTGCACCTCGGCGGCGGCGCCTTCACCCTCGCCCGGTACGTCGCCGCGACCCGGCCCCGCTCCACCCAGCAGGTCGTGGAGCGCGACGCGAGCCTGGTCCGGCTGGTCCGCCGCGAGCTGCCGCTGGACGCGAGCGCGCGCGTCCGGGTGCGCGCGGTGGACGCCCGGGAGGGCCTGGCCAAGGTGCCGGACGGCTGGGCCGACCTGGTCATCGCCGACGTGTTCAGCGGCGCCCGCACCCCCGCCCACCTCACCTCCACCGAGTTCCTCGACGAGGTCCGCCGGACTCTGAAACCCACCGGGAGCTACGCGGCCAACCTCGCCGACGGCCCGCCGCTCGCCCACCTGCGCGGCCAGATCGCCACCGCCGCCGCCCGGTTCGGCGAACTCGCGCTGATCGCCGACGCGGCCGTGCTGCGCGGCAAGCGCTTCGGCAACGCCGTCCTGGTCGCCTCCGACGCCCTGCTGCCGCTCGCCGAACTCACCCGCCGCGCCGCCTCCGACCCGCACCCCGGCCGGGTCGAACACGGCCGGGCCCTCACCGACTTCACCGGCGGCGCGGTGCCCGTGACGGACGCGGCCGCGGTGGCGTCCCCGGCCCCGCCGCCTTCGGTGTTCCGCTAGGCCCCATTGCCCCCGGCGTCCTGCCAGGGCCGCTGCTCAGTAGGTGCCGACCTCGACCCGTGGCGGCCCGTCGTGCCAGGTGCAGAACACCGACACCCGGTCCGCGCCCCGGACGAACTCCACCCGGATCCAGCTCGCCGTCTTCCACACCTGCATCGACCAGCCGGCCCCCGGGGTCGCCGAGACGAGCGTGGCGTCGGCCGGACCGAGGTCGAACACCGCCCGGCCGCCGTCGGTGTCATAGGACCTGACCCGGCCGGAGGCGGTGGCCGTGGGGGTGGGCGTGGGCGTGGGGGACGAGGTCCGGGGGCGGGCCGGGGTGGCGGTGGCTGTCGGTGTGGGCGCCGGCCGGGCCGGTTCCGCCGTCGACGGCCGGGACGGGGAGGCGGCCGGCGTCGGGGGCGCGGACGCCGTCTCCGGGGCCGACGAGCCGGCCGCCGGGACGGGCAGGGCGCGCGGCGGCTCGTACGCGGTCCCGGCCAGCACCGTGTGCACGCCCCACCAGGACAGGGTGACCGCCGCTCCCGTGGCGAGCAGCCAGGCCAGTACGTGTACGAGTCCTCTGCGCATCGGCGCCATACTGCCTCACCGGCCACACGGGTCACACCGGGCGCGGGGAGTTGTCCACAAGCGCGGAGTTGTCCACAGGCTCCGGCCGGGTCCGGCCGCATGGCGTACGGTGCGGCGCATGGCAAGTGTGCTCGTGGTCGAGGACGACCAGTTCGTACGCTCCGCGCTCATCCGGCAGTTGACCGACGCCGCCCACACGGTGCGCAGCGTCGGCACGGCGCTGGAGGCGCTGCGCGAGGTCGCCCACGTCCGTTTCGACGTGGTCGTCCTGGACCTCGGACTGCCCGATCTGGACGGGTCCGAGGCCCTGAAGATGCTCCGGGGCGTCACCGACGTGCCGGTCATCATCGCCACCGCCCGGGACGACGAGGCCGAGATCGTCCGGCTGCTCAACGCCGGGGCGGACGACTATCTGACCAAGCCGTTCTCCGTCGAGCACCTGTGCGCCCGGATGGCGGCCGTGCTGCGCCGGGCGCGGGCCGGCGGCGGGGAGGCGGCGTCCTCGTCCGTGCTCCGCGTCGGCGGCCTGACCGTCGATCCGCTGCGCCGCCAGGCCGAACTGGACGGCGTCCGGCTCGACCTCACCCGCCGCGAGTTCGACCTGCTCGCCTTCCTCGCCGCCCGGCCCGGGGTCGTCGTCCCGCGCCGGGAACTCCTCGCCGAGGTCTGGCGGCAGTCCTACGGCGACGACCAGACCATCGACGTCCATCTGTCCTGGCTGCGCCGCAAACTGGGCGAGACGGCCGCCCGCCCGCGCTACCTGCACACCCTCCGCGGCGTCGGCGTCAAACTCGAACCCCCGGCCCCCCGGAGCACCGCACCCGAACCTCCGACGCCCGGGCACCGCATGCCCGAACCTCCTGCGCCCGGGCACGCCGTGCCCGAACCTCCGGCGTCCTGGCCGGCTGTGCCCGCGCCTCCGGCGCCCGAACGTCCCGTACCCGAGCCGCCGACGCCCGGACACCACCTCCCCGAGCCTCCGGCGTCCTGGTCGCCCGAGCCCGAGCCCTCGGTGTACCGGCCGGCCGTGTCCCAGCCTCCGGCGCCCCGATACCCCGTGACCGAGCCCCCGGCATCCCGGCCCGCCACCCCCCGGCCCGTCGCCCCCGAACCCGGAGCCTCCGGCCCCGTCGCCTACGTACCCTCCGTACCCCGCGTGCCCCCGTCCTCCTTCGGTGGCGAGCCGCGATGAGGTGGGCGCTGGTCAAGGTCTGTCTCGCGGTGACCACGATGGTCGTCGTCGCCTTCGCGGTCCCGCTCGGCCTGGTCGTCAAGGAAATGGCCCGCGACCGCGCGTTCTCCAACGCCGAGCGGGAGGCCGCCGCGGTCGCGCCCGCGCTGTCCATCACCGCCGACCGGGACCAGCTGGAGCGCGTGGTGGCCTCGGCCGGCGCGGGCTCCCGGATGGCCGTGCACCTGCCCGCCGACGGCGGCCGGGCCGCACTGGACCTCGGCCGGCGGCGCGCCGCCGCCCGGGACATCCGGGCGGTCCGCGGCCTCGGCCGCGCCTCCACCACCACCGTGCCCGGCGGCTCCACCCTGCTCCAGCCGGTCGCCCTCGGCTCGGGCGCGATCGCGGTGGTCGAGGTCTACGTCCCCGAGTCCGAGGTGACCAACGGCGTCGGCACGGCCTGGGCGGTGCTCGCCGCCGTCGGTCTGGCGCTGATCGTCGGCTCGGTGGCGGTCGCCGACCGACTCGGGGTGCGCATGGTGCGCCCCGCACGCCGGCTGGTGGCGGGCGCGCGCGAACTGGGCGAGGGCAAGCTGGGCGCCCGGGTGCCCGAGGACGGCCCGACCGAACTGCGGCTGGCCGCCAGCGCGTTCAACGCCATGGCCGACCAGGTCGTCCAGCTCCTCGCCAACGAACGCGAGCTGGCGGCCGACCTCTCGCACCGGCTGCGCACCCCGCTCACCGTCCTCAGGCTGAACGCGGCCTCCCTCGGTGGCGGACCGGCCGCCGAGCAGACCCGGGCCGCCGTCGCCCAGCTGGAACGCGAGGTCGACACCATCATCCGCACCGCCCGGGAGGCCAAGCCGCAGACGGCCCCCGCCGGGCCCGGCGCCGGCTGCGACGTGGCCGAAGTGGTGCGCGAGCGCATGGAGTTCTGGTCCGCGCTGGCCGAGGACGAGGGCCGCAAGTGGCGGGTGGCCGGAGTGGACCGGCCGGTGCGCGTCCCCGTGGCCCGCGCCGACCTGGCCGCCGCCCTCGACGCCCTGCTCGGCAATGTCTTCCGGCACACCCCCGAGGGCACCGCCTTCGCGGTCGACGTGCACAACGGCGAGGACGCGGTGATCGTGCTCGTCTCCGACGCGGGTCCCGGCATACCCGACCCCGAGGCGGCGATGGCACGCGGCCGGGGCTCCGGACACACCGGCTCCACCGGGCTGGGCCTGGACATCGTCCGCCGGCTCGCCGAGTCCACCGGCGGGGACGTGCGCATCGGCTCCTCGGTGCTGGGCGGCACGGAGGTGCGGATATGGCTCCAGCCGGCCGGCCGGGGGCCGGTGGGCCGCGGCCGCGGAGGGACCGCGCGCAGGCGCCGGCCGGGCAAATCGGTCTTCGCCTTTAACCGTCCCCGATCGCTTCCTTAAGCGAACCCTAAGGACCGCGACGGGCGCCCCGGACAAGCGTTTTGTCCGATTGCGGCTCGCTAGCGTGCTGCCGCACCCCACCCCCGTGAACAGCGAAGGCAGGCACGCGCATGAGCACGCACCGGCGCAGGATCAGTGGCAGGAACAAGGCGATAGGCGGCCTGCTGGCCGCGGCCGTGATCGGCGGCGGCGCGGTCCTGCTCACCGGTACCGCCAACGCGGCCGGGGTGAACGCCGCGTACACCAGGACCAGCGACTGGACCACGGGCTACACCGCCCAGTACGTCGTCACCAACAACACCGGCCAGGCCGAGAAGACCTGGACGCTGGAGTTCGACCTGCCCGCGGGCGCCACGCTCTCCTCCCTCTGGAACGGCGAGTCGAGCGTCAGCGGGCGGCACGTCACCGTGAAGCCGGCCGCCTGGGACACCGCCGGGCTGGCCCCCGGCAAGTCGGTGACCGTCGGCTTCGTGGTGAGCGGCGGCGGCGACCCGACCGGCTGCCGCATCGACGGCGCCCAGTGCTCCGCGGACGGCGGCGCCACCCCCGAGCCGAGCGGCCGCCCGACCCAGACCACCCCGGCCCCGGACCCCACCCCCACCAGGACCAGCACGCCGACCCAGACCGCCACCCCGGCCCCCACCCCGTCGCAGACCACCGGCACCGGCACCGGCGGCACCGCCTCCGCCGGCTTCGCCCCCTACGTCGACACCTCGCTCTACCCGGCCTTCGACCTCCTCGGCGCGGCCGACGCCACCGGCGTGAAGAACTACAACCTCGCCTTCCTCACCGACGGCGGCGGCTGTACCCCCAAGTGGGGCGGGGTCACGGACCTCACCGGCGACGGCGTGGCCGCGCAGATCGGCGCGCTGCGCGCCAAGGGCGGTGACGTCCGGGTCTCCTTCGGCGGCGCCTCCGGCTCCGAGCTGGCCACCACCTGCTCCTCCGCGGACGCGCTGGCGGCGGCGTACGGCAAGGCGGTCGACGCCTTCCAGCTCACCAAGGTCGACTTCGACGTCGAGGGCGGCGCGCTGCCCGACAAGGCCGCCAACACCCGCCGCGCCCAGGCCATCGCCAAGCTCCAGGCCCGCCACCCCGGTCTGGACGTCTCCTTCACCCTGCCGGTGATGCCCGAGGGCCTCACCCAGGCCGGTGTCGACCTCCTCGCCGACGCCAAGGCCAACGGTGTGCGGATCGGCACCGTCAACATCATGGCGATGGACTACGGCGCCTCGTACGGCGGGGACATGGGGACCTACGCCGAGCAGGCCGCGACCGCCACCCAGGCCCAGGTCAAGAGCGTGCTGGGGCTGTCCGACGCCGCCGCCTGGAAGGCCGTGGCCGTCACCCCGATGATCGGCGTCAACGACGTCTCCTCCGAGGTCTTCAAGGTCGAGGACGCCACCCAGCTGGTGAACTTCGCCAAGTCCAAGGGCCTCGGCTGGCTGTCCATGTGGTCCGCGACCCGGGACAAGGGCTGCGCGGGCGGCCCCAAGCCCACCGCCGACCCCACGTGCAGCTCCGTCGCCCAGGACCCGTACGCCTTCTCGAAGGCATTCGGCGCCTACAAGTGACCCGCTCCCACGGGCGCGCCTGCAAGTGACCCGCCCCCACGGGCGCGCCTGCGAACGACCCGCCCCCACGGGCGTACCCGCCCCGGCCGGACGGCTCCGCCTCCGGCCGGGGCGGGGCCGGTTCAGGAGGCCACCGCCGACGCGGCGCCCTCGTGCAGCAGGTCCCGCAGGTCCCGAGCCCGGCCTATGCCCAGCTTCTCGTACAGGGCGAGCGCCTCACGCCAGCAGGACTCGGCCCGGCCGGACTGGCCGAGCCGGTCGAGCGCGCGGCCCAGCAGCGTCAGGGCGTTCGCCCGCCGCACGTCCCCGCCCACCTCGGCCAGCGGGATCAGCGCCGCCTCGGCGGAGGCCGCGGCAGCCGCCGGAGCGTCCTGGGCGAGCTGGATCTCCGCCATCCGGTAGTGCGTCATGCCCTGCCAGAACAGCTGCCTGCTGCCCCGGAACACCTCCAGTGCCTCGTCGAGCAGGCGCAGCGCGGCGTCCCGCTCACCGGAGGCGGCCAGGGCGAGCGCCAGGGCGTACCGCGCGTTGGCGCCGCGCAGGGCATGGCCCATCGCGTCGTACATCTCCACGCCCTGCCGGGCCAGCCGGACCGCCTCCTCGGGGCGGCCGTCCGCCACCCGGAGACGGGACAGGCCGCTCAGCGCCGCCGCCTCGCCCGGCCGGTCGCCGCAGGCGCGGAAGCCGTCCGCCGCGCGGGCCAGATACCCCTCGCCGTCCGTGAGCCGGCCCCGGTAGTGCGCGATGACGCCCCGCCGGTAGTAGGCCCAGGCCGTGGTCAGGGGATCGGCGCCGGCGCTCAGTTCGACGGCTCGCGCGGCGGCCTCGTCGGCGGCCACGAACCGGCCGCCGATCACATGGGCGTAGGCCACCGTGACCAGGGCCCGTGCCTCGGCGCGCCGGTCGCCGGCCGTGCGGGCGGCCTCGCACAGGATCAGGGCCGCCTCCTCGTACGGCTGCGAGAGGCTGCCCTCGGACAGGTCGAGCGCGGCCCAGAGCGTGTCCACCGCGCGGCCGAGCAGCGGCGGCCGGGCCGCCTGGCGGACCACGGAGAGCAGGGGTACGGCCTCCGCGTACAGCCAGTCCCGGGCCGCCGGCGGGTCGGTGAAGGACAGCCCCGGGTGCCCGGCGGTCTCCAGGTGGTCCACCAGCCGGTCCTCCGGCCGTTCGACCGCGTACGCCCGGGTGGCCGTGGCCAGGTAGAAGTCCAGCAGCCGGGCGAGGGCGGCCTCCCGTTCGCCCGGCGGCTCGTCCCGCTCCGCGCAGGCGCGCGCGAAGAGGCGGACCAGGTCCTGGAAGCGGTAGCGGCCGGGCGCGGCGGAGTCCAGCAGGGAGGTGTCGACCAGGGATTCGAGGAGTTCCTCGGTGTCCTCCGGGGGGAGGTCCAGGACCGCCGCCGCGGCGGTTAGGGAGATGTCGGGGCCGTCGGCGAGGCCCAGGAGGCGGAAGGCGCGGGCCTGGGCGGGTTCCAACTGGCCGTAGCCGAGTTCGAAGGTGGCCTTGACCGCGAGGTCGCCGGCCTGGAGTTCGTCCAGGCGGCGCCGTTCGTCGGCGAGCTTGGCCGCCAGCACCGAGACCGTCCAGGTGCGGCGCGCCGCCAGGCGGGAGGCGGCGATGCGGATCGCCAGCGGCAGGAAGCCGCAGGCGGCCACCACGTCCATGGCCGCCTCGCGTTCCGCCGTCACCCGTTCCTCGCCCACGATCCGCGTGAACAGGACCAGGGCCTCCTCCGGGGACATCACGTCCAGGTCGACCAGATGGGCGCCCGCGAGGTCCAGCATCCGCACCCGGGAGGTCACCAGCGCCGCGCAGCCCTCGGTGCCGGGCAGC
>NZ_JODT01000053.1 GCF_000720835.1 Streptomyces achromogenes subsp. achromogenes
TGCGGGGGGCGCGTCGGAGGGCCGCCGGGAGCCGGGGGGCGGGGTGGGCGCGGGGCCGGGGTGTGGCGGGGCGGGCACCTCTCCCCCTTCGCTGTCCCGTGGGCATGGCTCGGGCGCAAGCCTAGTGACGGCCGGCGGGCGGGGCGGGCCGGCGGAACGCGACGGGCCGCCGAGGTCACCCGGGCGGGTGATGCCCGTACCGGACGGGATGGGGCGGTTTCGGGTGTTGTGTGCGATGGGAAGCGAAGACGCGTGCGGTACGACGACCGCCTCGGGACGGACGACGGAATCGGTGCGCGAAGGAGTGGTCGGCATGGTGGGCACGGGCGGCGGCGGACGGCCGGGCATCTGCCCCACGCTGCTGTACACGGACGCGAAGGCGGCGATCAGGCAGCTCACCGAGGGCCTGGGCTTCACCGAGCTGTCGGTGTACGAGACGGCGGACGGCGCGGTCCTGCACGCCGAGCTGGCCCAGGCCGGCGGCGTGGTGATGGTCGGTTCCCAGGGGCGCGGCGGCCCCCTCGACGCGGCCCTGGAGCACGCGGGCCCCGCCGGGGTGTACGTCGTGGTGGACGACGTGGACGCCCACCACGAGCGGGCCGTGGCGCACGGGGTGGAGATCCTGATGCCCCCGGCGGACCAGGACTACGGCGCCCGGGAGTACCTGGCCCGGGACGCCGGGGGGAACATCTGGAGCTTCGGGACGTACGCCCCGGAGACCGGGGCCTGAGCCGCCCCGGCCAGAGGCTCAGCCCCCGGTGTGCACCTGGAACGCGGCCCGGCGCACGGCCTTGGCCAGCGCCGGGTCGGGGTGCGCGGCGGCGAGCGCGACCAGCACCTGCACGGTGCGCGGGTGACCGACCGCGCGGACCTCGTCGAGCAGCTGGGGCACGGTGGGCTGCACCGCGGACTCCAGGTGCCGCACCAGCATCGGCGCCTCACCGTGGTCGGCGACCGCGGCGGCGGTGTCCACCCACAGCCAGGTGGCCTCCTCCCGGGTGAGCACCTCGTGGGCGTCCTCCGGATCGATCCCGTCGTGCTCGGCGAGCCACAGCAGGGCGTACGGCCGCAGCGCCGGCTCGGCCACGACGGCCCGTACGTCGGGCTCGGCGGGCGCGCCGACGACGCGCAGCGCCTCGAAGGCCAGCCCGCGCAGCAGCGCGTCGTCGCCGCGGGCGGCGTCGATCAGCTCGGTGACGGCGCTGCCGACGGGGCGGGCGGCGAGCCAGGCGCGGTACTCGGCGCGGGCCGCGTTGGGGCGCAGCTGGGCACAGCCGCGCAGCATGTCCTCGGCGGACTGCTCGATGTTGCCGGCGGGGCTCTGCGCGGCCACGCAGATCTGCTCCAGCTTGACCCACACCGCCCAGTTGCCCAGCGGGGTGAGGGTGGCCTGGCCGCCGCCGTAGGTGAGGGCGCCGACCGAGGCGAGGGCCCGCAGCGCCCAGTCGAGCAGCGGGGCGAGCGGGGCGTCGGCGGCGGGCGCGGCGGATGCCGGGGCGGGGGATCCGGCGGGCCGTCCGGTGCCGGGTTCGTAGGCGACCTCGCAGCGTTCGGTGCGCAGCTCGGTGACCCGCTGCTGGAGCAGGTCGAGCAGCTGCTCCACAGGGACCGGGCCGGCGGACAGCTGGAGGAAGGAGAGCACCTGGGGCATGGCCGAGACGACCTCGGCGACGGCGGCCGGCTCGTGTTCCTCGGGCTCGGGCGAGGCGAGCGACCAGGCGTCGAAGAGGGCGACCCAGCCGCGCAGTACGGCGCTGTCGTCGCGGTCCCAGGCGCGCAGCCGCCAGCCGGGCCGGGCGCTGTCGCCGTGCACCTCGACGAGTCCGGCGAGGCGGGCGGTGTCCCAGTCGGCGCGGACCTGAGCGACGCTCAGGCCCAGGTCGGCGGCGGCGCGTTCGGCGGTGGCGTCGGAGAGGGTTGCCTTGCCGTCGGCGGTGGCACCGTGCCGGCCGGGGCCGAGGGCGGCGTCGGCCCAGCGGGCGAGGCGGACCGCGCCGGCCAGACCGGCACGGGCCATTCCGGCCAGTTCGGCGGGGGCGGGCGTGCCCTCGGGCGGCCGGGGTGCCGGGCGGCGCGGGCGCCGCTGGTTCACAGCTCTGGGGGCGGCGGCCAGGGGTCGAGGTCGGACGAGTCGGAGCCTGGAGTCGCGCGGGATACGGGACGTCACGGGTGCAGTCTTCCGGTTGACGGTCCGAAAACCCAAACGGAATGCCACCGCGGGCGACGGGACCGGCGGGCGCGCGGGGCGCGGGGCGATGGGAGGGACAGGATCGAGCCAGTCGTACGACGGTGGCCGGATCCGATCCCCGGCGGTAACCGGAATGCCGGTCACCGGCCCGCGCGGGCCCCGGCGCCCGGGGTCACAGCAGCGGGGTGAGGAACCGGCGCAGCCGCTCCTCGTACTCCTCGGGGTCCGCGTTCCACATGGCCGCGTGCGAGGCGTCCGGGACGGTGTGCAGGGTGACGAGGCCGGGCCGGCGGCGGGCGAGCCGACGGGAGTACTCCCAGGGCGCCACCCGGTCGTCGGGGCCGTGCACGAGCAGCGTGGGCACCTGGAGCCGGTCCGGGCCGCCGGCCCCGGCGAGCCCGTCGGCGTGCAGCCCGGCCCGGCCCTGCGCGGCCCGCACCGCGAGCGGCAGCAGCGGCTCGGGGGTGTGCCGGGCCCGGGCCAGCGCGCGCAGCGTGGCCGGCCAGCTGAGGACCGGGGAGTCGAGGACGAGCCCGGCGACGCGGTCGCGGACCTGGGAGTGCTCGGCGGCGCGCAGGGCCATGGTGGCGCCGGTGGACCAGCCGAGGAGGACGACGCGGCCCGCGCCGTGGCGGACGGCGTACCGGATGGCCGCGTCGACGTCCCGCCACTCCGTCTCGCCGAGGTGGTTCAGCCGGTCCGGCGGGCGGGGGGCGCCGGGGTCGCCGCGGTAGGCGAGGGCCAGGACGGGCAGCCGGCGGGCGTGCAGGAAGCCCATGAGGTTCAGGGCGTGCTCCCGGGTGGTGCCGAGGCCGTGTACGGCGATCACCCAGGTGTCCCGGTCGCCGGGTACGAACCAGGCGGGCAGGGCGCCGAGTTCGCCGGGCACGTCGACGTCGGTGTGGTCCAGGCCGAGGGCGGTGCGGGGGTTGCCGACGTACAGGTTGGGGGTGAGCCAGGCCGCGTCGCCGGGGGCGAAGGTGCCGTGGGTGACGCGTTCCAGGCGCCGTACGACGGTGTCGGCGGGGTGCGGGGTGCCCTCCAGGACGGGGCCGACCACCGCGTGCGAGCCGTCGCCGGCGAGGCCGTGGACGCCGGGGCGCAAGGTGGCCAGGTCGCGGGTGAGCGTGATCCGGCCGGCGGCCGTGGCGTGCACGGTGAGCCGGGGTTCGGTGGGCAGCGGACGGGCCGCGGACGCCTTCAGCGCGGCGTCGCTGGCGAGCCGGCCGACGACCACGGAAGCCGTGCCGGCGGCCAGGACGGCGGTGACCGCGCCGGCGGTCGCTGAGACGGTACGCACGGATCCAGTGTCACGGGGGCGGCGGGCGGCGGCCAGCCGAAGCGCGGGGAGGGGTGAGGAGGGAGATGCGGGAGCGAGCCAGGGGGCGTCGCGGCGGGCCGGGGCGGGCCGGGCCGCGAGGGCGCGGCGGAGCATGGCGAGCGGGATCGGCCGGGCCCGGCCGCGCGGGGCGCGGGGCGCCGGCCGGGCCCGGCGGAGCAGCGCCAGTGCGGCCGGCACGGCCCGGTCGTACGCGGCGCGCGCGGCCGGCAGAGCACGGCCGTACGCGGCGTACGCGGCCGTCAGGGGCCCGTGGAGCGGGGCCGGCGGGCCCGGGCGGGCCCGGCCGGGCGGGGTGTGCGGGGTGGTGCGCGGCGGGCTGCTGTTCGGCGAGAGCAAAAGGGGTCACCTCCGTTGGCCGTACCCCTTCAAACGTTCCCCGACCTCCGCCACTTGTGCCTCGGTGAGCAGGGTCGGCGCGAGGCCCGGCACCGACGACGCCGTCAGCCACAGGCGGCACATCCACTCCAGCTGGGCGGTGCGGTCGTAGGCCTGGTCCAGGGTGGCGCCGTAGGTGACCGTGCCGTGGTTGCGCAGCAGGCAGCCGGAGCGGCCGGCGAGGGCGCGGAGCATGTTCCCGGCCAGCTCGTCGGTGCCGTAGGGGGCGTAGGGGGCGACCCGTACGGGACCGCCGAGGGCGGCGGCCATGTAGTGGACCAGCGGCAGCTCGGGGACAAGCGTGGAGACCGCGGTGGCGTGCACGGCGTGGGTGTGGACGACCGCGCGGGCGTCGGTGGCGCGGTAGACGGCGAGGTGCATGGGCAGCTCGCTGGTCGGCACCAGGGTGCCGAGCACCTGGCGGCCGGTGAGGTCGACACCGGTGAGGTCGGCGGGGGTCAGCCGGTCGTAGGGCACGCCCGAGGGGGTGACGAGTACGAGGTCGCCGAGGCGGGCGGAGACGTTGCCGGAGGTGCCGACCACCAGCCCGTCGGCGACGGTCCGGCGCGCCGTGGCGACCACCTCCGCCCAGAGCCGCGCCACGTCCTCCCCCACGTCCGCGCCGGCATCTCCCTCCCCCGCGCCCCGGCGCACGCGCTCCCCTGGAGCCTGCCGCGCGTCCCGTTGTTCGTCCGGGCGCCCGTCGTTCGCGTTCCGTCGCGGTTCAGCCATGCGGTGATCCTGCCAGCCGGAGGGACGGGGAGCGGGCGGGCCGGGGATCCGGGCCGGAAGCCATGGAGCCGAACGGGGGGATTTCAGGGTGAAACGCCTGAAATCGCCCATTGTTCCGTGTGTTCCGTGAACGGCGGACCTTGAATGACTCCCTCCGGCCCACCCCACGAGCGCCGCCGCGCGGGCCGGCACGCCCGTCGTCCGCCACCCCCGGGGGAGCCGCATGGCCCGTCCACCCGCCCTTGCCCGCCGCCGCGTGAGCGTCCTCGCGGCGGCCGTGGCGTCGGTCCTCGCCCTCACCGGCCCCGCGACCGCCGCGGCCAAGCCGCCCAAGGGCCACGACGTCTCGTCGCACCAGCGGAACGTGAAGTGGCCGGACGCACGGAAGAAGGGGGCGCGGTTCGTCTACGTCAAGGCCACCGAGTCCACCGGCTACCGCAACCCCTACTTCGCCGGGCAGTACTCCGGCGCCCGCAAGGCCGGCCTGATCCGGGGCGCGTACCACTTCGCCCGGCCGGACCGGTCCTCCGGGGCCGAGCAGGCCGCGTACTTCGTGCGGCACGGCGGCGGCTGGCGGGGGGACGGCTGGACGCTGCCGCCCGCGCTCGACATCGAGTACAACCCCTACGACTCGCGCAAGTGCTACGGGCTGAGCAAGAAGCGCATGGTCGGCTGGATCCGTTCGTTCAGCGACGAGACCCGGCGCAGGACGGGCCGCCGCCCGGTGATCTACACGACGACCCAGTGGTGGAAGCTGTGCACCGGCAACAGCCGCGCGTTCTCGAAGGACCACCCCCTGTGGATCGCCCGGCACGGCACCGCCCGGCCGGGGGCGCTGCCCGGCGGCTGGCGGTACTGGACGTTCTGGCAGTACCGCGTGAAGGGCGCGCTGCCGGGTGACCAGGATCTCTTCAACGGCACCCTGGACCGGCTGCGGATCTTCGCGCGCACCCGGTAGCCAAGGGGCGCCCGGCCCGGCACGGCGGAACAGAACCCCGGTATGGGATTACCGACACCACCGTGCCCGTCTCAGTTCATCTTCCGTTCACCCAGGTTGCCTACGTTCATCCAGCCAACGACCTCGAACGATTGCCTGGGTAAATGGAAAGCTTCTCGCTGATCCTCGCGATTGTGGTAGTAACCGCTCTCGCGTTCGATTTCACGAACGGTTTCCACGACACCGCGAACGCGATGGCCACCACCATCTCCACAGGCGCCCTGAAGCCCAAGATCGCGGTGACCATGTCCGCCGCCCTCAACCTTGCGGGCGCCTTCCTCTCCGTGGAGGTCGCGAACACGATCTCCAAGGGTCTCGTCGACGAGACCGGCATCCGTCCCGAGGTCATCTTCGCCGCCCTGGTCGGCGCGATCCTCTGGAACCTGCTGACCTGGCTGGTGGGCCTGCCCTCCAGTTCCTCGCACGCCCTGATGGGCGGCCTGGTCGGCGCCACCGTCGCCTCCGCCGGCTTCGACGCCGTCCACGGCGGCGTCCTGGTCACCAAGGTGCTGCTCCCCGCCGTCGCCGCGCCGGTCGTGGCGGGCCTCGCCTCGTTCCTGGCGACCCGGCTCTCCTACGGCGTCGGCGGCACCGGCGACACCGAGGCGACCCGCAAGGGCTACCGCGCCGGCCAGATCGCCTCCGCCGGCCTGGTCTCGCTCGCGCACGGCACCAACGACGCCCAGAAGACGATGGGCATCATCACCCTCGCGCTGATCGCGGGCGGCTCCCTCGCCCCCGGCTCCAACCCTCCCACCTGGGTGATCCTCTCCGCCGGCCTGGCCATCGCGCTCGGCACCTACATCGGCGGCTGGCGCATCATCCGCACCATGGGCAAGGGCCTGACCGACCTGGAGCCGCGCCAGGGCTTCGCCGCCCAGACCGGCGCCGCGACCGCCATCCTGGCCTCCTCCCACCTCGGCTTCTCCCTCTCCACCACCCACGTCGTCTCCGGCTCGGTGATGGGCGCGGGCCTCGGCCGCAAGGGCGGCGTGGTCCGCTGGTCCACCGCGACCCGCATGGCCGTCGCCTGGGTGCTCACCCTGCCGGCCGCCGCGCTGGTCGGCGCGGGCGCCGAGTCCGTCACCGACCTCGGTGACTGGGGCACCGCCGCCGTCGCCGTCTTCCTGGTCGCCGCGAGCGCCGCGATCTGGAAGATCTCCCGCCGCGAGGTCGTGGACCACACCAACGTGGTCGAGGAGACCGGCGAGCCGGCCGGTGTCGTCACCACCGCCATCGCCGCGGTCACCCCGCCGCCCGCCGGCCAGATCGCCGACGGCCTCACGGTCCCGGCCGCCGGGGAGCTGGCCTCCGCCGGCCTGACGACCGCCGGTCTGACGGCCACGATCCCCGCCCCGGCCGCCGAACCGGCCCCCGCCGCCCCGCCGGCCGCCACGGTCTGACCCGCCCGCACGGTTACTGAAGGAAGCAATCCCCATGAAGATCGACTGGGCGGCCCTCGGCTCCGTTCTGGGTGTCAGCGTCGTGTTCACGGTGGGCCTGGTGGCCCTGTTCACCCTCGGCATCAACGGCCTGTCCCGCCGCGAGCGGGCCGCGGCCCAGGGCGGCTCCGCCGGGCTCGCCGTCACCGGCGCCTACGTCTGCTTCGCCGCCTGCGCGGCGGCCGTGGCCTACGGCATCTACCTGATCGTGGGCAAGGGCTGACCGCCCGCCCCCGATCCGCACCTGATCCGCGCCTGCGCACCTCCGCCCCGCCGACCGGCCCACCCGCCGGACCCGGCGGGGCGGACGCGTGCCCCAGCGGCCGTCAAGGCCCGCCCGGCGCCCGGCGATGTGGGCCTCAGCACAGTCGGGCATCCCAGGTCAAAGGCAAGTTGACGGCCCTTCCGGGCGCGTGGTGGACTGCCCAGGCCATGTACGGCGGCAGCAGAGGAAGCCGGTGCGAATCCGGCGCGGTCCCGCCACTGTCACCGGGGAAGAACCCCCGGGAGCCAGGAACTCTCGCCGCCGGAATCCGTCGAACCAGGGCGTGGACACCCTGAGTGAGGACATGAATCGCCATGCTCGGCTGCCTGAGGACCCGTACCAGGAACGCCCCTGTGCCCACGGCCGGCTGAGCCGATGGGTGCCGACCGCACATACGCGTACGGCGCCGCCGCCGGCGTCCTCGGTGATCTGCTCCTCGGCGATCCCCGCCGTGGGCACCCGGTCGCCGCGTTCGGCCGCGCGGCCACGGCCGTGGAAGGCGCGTTGTGGCACGACCACCGCGGCTGGGGCGCCGTACACACCGCCGTATGCGCCGGTGGCGCCGTCGCGCTCGGGGCGCTGGCCGCACGCGCCGTACGCCCCTCCCGTACCGCCTCCGTCGCGCTGACGGCCGCCGCCACCTGGGCGGTCGTCGGCGGCACCTCGCTCGCCCGCGAGGCCGACGCGATCGGGCGCGCCCTGGCGGCGGGCGACGTCGAGACCGCCCGCGCCCGGCTGCCCCACCTGTGCGGCCGGGACCCGCAGGCGCTGGACGCCGACGGAATGGCCCGGGCCGTGGTCGAGTCGGTCGCCGAGAACACCTCCGACGCCGTGGTGGGCGCCCTGGTGTGGGGCGCCGTGGCCGGGGTGCCGGGGCTGCTCGGGTTCCGGGCCGTCAACACCCTGGACGCGATGGTGGGTCACAAGTCGCCCCGCCACCGCCGCTACGGCTGGGCCTCCGCCCGCCTCGACGACGTGGCCGGCTGGCCGGGCGCCCGGCTCACCGCCGTACTCGCCACCGTCGCCGGACCCGACCCGCGCGGCGCCCTGCGCGCCTGGAAGGCCGACGCCCGCAAGCACCCGAGCCCCAACGCCGGCCCCGTGGAAGCCGCCTTCGCGGGCGCCCTCGGCGTCCGGCTGGGCGGGACGCTCTCCTACGGCGGCCGGGTCGAACACCGGCCGGTGCTCAACGGCGGCACCGGACGCCCGGTCCGGGTCACCGACATCGACCGGGCGGTACGGCTCTCCCGCCGCGTCGGCCTGCTCGCCCTCGGCACCACGCTCGCCGCGCGCGCACTCCTGAAAGGACGTGGGAAGTGAACGGTGGCCTCCTCGTGGCCGGCACCACCTCGGACGCCGGCAAGAGCGTCGTGACGGCCGGGATCTGCCGGTGGCTGGTCCGCCAGGGCGTGAAGGTGGCGCCGTTCAAGGCGCAGAACATGTCCCTGAACTCCTTCGTGACCCGGGAGGGCGCGGAGATCGGCCGCGCCCAGGCCATGCAGGCCCAGGCCTGCCGGATCGAGCCGACCGCGCTGATGAACCCGGTGCTGCTCAAGCCCGGCGGCGAGCAGAGCAGCCAGGTCGTGCTGCTCGGCAAGCCGGTGGGCGAGCTGAGCGCGCGCGGCTACCACGGCGGGCGCCAGCGGCGGCTGCTGGGCACCGTACTGGACTGCCTGGCCGAGCTGCGGGGCACGTATGACGCGGTGATCTGCGAAGGGGCGGGCAGCCCGGCCGAGATCAACCTGCGGCGCACCGACATCGTCAACATGGGCATCGCGCGCGGCGCGCGGCTGCCGGTGCTGGTGGTGGGCGACATCGACCGCGGGGGCGTCTTCGCGTCCTTCTTCGGCACGGTCGCCCTGCTCTCGCCCGAGGACCAGGAGCTGGTCGCCGGGTTCCTGGTGAACAAGTTCCGCGGCGACGTCGGCCTGCTGGAACCGGGCCTGGACATGCTGCACGGCCTCACCGGGCGGCGGACCTACGGCGTGCTGCCCTTCCGGCACGGGCTCGGCATCGACGAGGAGGACGGACTGCGCGTCTCCCTGCGGGGCACCGTACGGGAGTCCACGGTCGCTCCCCCGGTCGGCGAGGACGTGCTCCGGGTCGCCGTGTGCGCGATCCCGCTGATGTCCAACTTCACCGACGTGGACGCGCTGGCCGCCGAACCGGGCGTCGTCGTACGGTTCGTGGACCGGCCGGAGGAACTGGCCGACGCCGACCTCGTGGTGATCCCGGGCACCCGCGGCACCGTACGGGCGCTGCAGTGGCTGCGGGAACGCGGACTGGCGGACGCCCTCGTCCGCCGGGCCGCCGAACACCGCCCCGTCCTCGGCATCTGCGGCGGCTTCCAGATCCTCGGCGAGCACATCGAGGACGAGGTCGAAAGCCGCCAGGGACACGTCGACGGGCTCGGCATCCTGCCCGTGCGCGTGCGCTTCGCCCGCGAGAAGACCCTCACCCGGCCCAGCGGCCAGGCCCTCGGCGAACACGTCGACGGCTACGAGATCCACCACGGCGTGGCCACGGTCGAGGGCGGCGAACCCTTCCTGGACGGCTGCCGCGCCGGCCAGACCTGGGGCACCCACTGGCACGGCTCCCTGGAGTCGGACGGCTTCCGGCGGGCCTTCCTGCGCGAGGTGGCCGCCGCCGCGGGCCGCCGCTTCGTACCCGCGCCGGACACCTCTTTCGCCGCGCTGCGCGAGGAGCAGCTCGACCGGCTCGGCGACCTGATCGAACAGCACGCGGACACGGACGCGCTGTGGCGGCTCATCGAGTCCGGCGCGCCGCAAGGACTGCCTTTCATCCCACCGGGAGCGCCCGCATGAGCACAGTGTTGTTGTTGTCGACCGCCGACACGGATCTGCTGGCGGCCCGGGCCTCGGGCGCCGGCTACCGCATCGGCAACCCCACCCGGGTCGACGTCACCGAGGAACTGCCCGCCCTGATCGACGGCGCGGACCTGGCCGTCGTACGGCTGCTCGGCGGCAAGCGGGCCTGGGAGGACGGGCTGGCCGCGCTGAAGGCGTCCGGCATCCCGACCGTGCTGCTGGGCGGCGAGGCCGTACCGGACGCCGAGCTGATGGCCGAGTCCTCGGTGCCCGCCGGTGTCGTCGCCGAGGCGCTGAAGTACCTGGTCGAGGGCGGCCCCGCCAACCTGGCGGAGCTGTCCCGGTTCCTGTCCGACACCGTGCTGCTGACCGGCGAGGGCTTCGAGGAGCCGCACCGCATGCCCGAGTTCGGCGTGCACGGCGCCCACGAGATCCGGGAGGGCCGCCCGACCGTGGGCGTGCTGTTCTACCGGGCGCACGAACTGAGCGGCAACACCGCCTTCGTGGACACCCTGTGCCAGGCGATCGAGGCGGCCGGCGCCAACGCCCTTCCCGTGTACTGCGGTTCGCTGCGCGGCGCGGACCCCGCGCTGTACGAGCTGCTGGGACGGGCCGACGCGCTCGTCGCCACCGTCCTCGCGGCCGGCGGCACCCACGCCTCCCAGGCCTCCGCCGGCGGCGACGAGGAAGCCTGGGACATCGGCGCGCTCGCCGACCTGGACGTCCCCGTGCTGCAAGGGCTCTGCCTCACCTCCTCGCGCGCCGCGTGGGAGGAGTCCGACGCCGCCCTGTCCCCCATGGACGCGGCGATGCAGGTCGCGATCCCCGAGTTCGACGGCCGGCTGATCACCGTCCCCTTCTCCTTCAAGGAGCAGGGCCCCGACGACGTCCCGGTGTACGTCGCCGACCCCGAGCGGGCCGCCCGGGTCGCCGGGATCGCCGTCCGGCACGCCCGGCTGAAGCACAAGCCGAACGCCGAGAAGAAGGTCGCCCTCGTCTTCACCGCCTACCCGACCAAGCACTCCCGGGTCGGCAACGCCGTCGGCCTGGACACGCCCGCCTCGGCCGTCCGGGTGCTCGACGCGCTCCGCGACGCGGGCTACTCGCTGACCGAATACCCGGACGGCGGCGACGAGTTGATCCACCGGCTCATCGAGGCCGGCGGCCACGACGTGGAGTGGCTGACCGAGGAGCAGCTGGCCGCCGCGCCCGCACGGGTGCCGCTGGCCGACTACCGGGCCTGGTTCGAGAAGCTCGACCCTCGGCTGCGGGACGCGATGACCGAGGCGTGGGGCGAACCGCCGGGCAGCCTCTACGTGGACGGCGACGACATCGTGCTGGCCTCCCTCCAGTACGGCAACGTCGTCGTCATGATCCAGCCGCCGCGCGGCTTCGGCGAGAACCCGATCGCGATCTACCACGACCCCGACATGCCGCCCTCCCACCACTACATGGCGGCCTACCGCTGGCTGGAGAACAGCTTCGGCGCCGACGCGATCGTGCACATGGGCAAGCACGGCACCATGGAGTGGCTGCCGGGCAAGGGCCTCGGGCTCTCGCGCGGCTGCGCCCCGGACGCGGTCCTCGGCGAACTGCCGCTGATCTACCCGTTCATCGTCAACGATCCCGGCGAGGGCACCCAGGCCAAGCGGCGCGGGCACGCCACCGTGGTCGACCACCTGGTGCCGCCGATGGCCCGCGCCGACACCTACGGCGACCTCGCCAAGCTGGAACAGCTCCTCGATGAGTACGCGCTGGTCAGCGACCTGGACCCGGCGAAGGCCCCGGCCGTGCGCGCGCAGATCTGGACGCTGGTCAAGGCGGCGGAGCTGCACCACGACCTGCACGTGGACGAGCAGCCGGACGACGACGAGTTCGACGAGTTCGTCATGCACATCGACGGCTACCTGTGCGAGATCAAGGACGTGCAGATCCGCGACGGCCTGCACATCCTGGGCGGCGGCCCGGTCGGCGAGCCCCGCGTCAACCTCGTCCTCGCGGTGCTGCGCGCCTCACAGGTGTGGGGCGGCCAGGCCAACGCCCTGCCCGGTCTGCGGGCCACGCTGGCGGCCCACTTCGGGCTGGTGGAGAAGGAGCTGCTGGCCGAGCCGGGCGCCCCGGTGAAGGTCCCGGTGGAGCTGACGGACCTGGTGGAGGGGCCGGCCCGGTCCGCCGCCGACGCCATCGACCTGCTGGAGCAGCTGTGCCGGCGGATCGCGGAGGGCATGGAGGCCCGGGCGTGGGACCGTACGGTGGTCCCGGCCGTCCTGCGGGGCGTGCTCGGCGCCGAACTGCCCGACGCGGTCGCGGTGCTGGAGTTCGCCTGCGACGAGGTCGTGCCGCGGCTGGCGCGCACCACCGACGAGATCGGGCACATCCTGCGGGCCCTGAACGGCGGTTACGTCCCGGCGGGTCCGTCCGGCTCCCCGACCCGTGGCCTGGTGAACGTCCTGCCGACGGGCCGCAACTTCTACTCCGTCGACCCCAAGGCCATCCCGTCCCGGCTGAGCTGGGAGGTCGGGCAGTCGCTGGCGGACTCGCTGGTGCAGCGGTACCTGACCGACACCGGGGAGTACCCGAAGTCCGTGGGCCTCACCGTGTGGGGCACCTCCGCGATGCGCACCCAGGGTGACGACATCGCCGAGATCCTGGCCCTGCTGGGCTGCCGCCCGGTGTGGGACGAGGCCTCGCGCCGGGTGACCGGCTTCGAGGTGATCCCCCTGGCCGAACTGGGGCGGCCCCGCATCGACGTCACGGTCCGCATCTCCGGGTTTTTCCGGGACGCGTTCCCGCATGTGGTCGGGCTGATCGACGACGCGGTCCGGGCGGTGGCGGAGCTGGACGAGCCGGCCGAGTCCAACTACGTGCGGGCGCACGTGGAGGAGGACGCGGCCGAACACGGCGACCGCCGGCGCGCCACGGCCCGCATCTTCGGCTCCAAGCCGGGTGCCTACGGCGCGGGCCTGCTGCCGCTGATCGACGCGCGGAACTGGCGCAGCGACGCGGACCTGGCCGAGGTGTACGCCGTCTGGGGCGGCTACGCCTACGGGCGCGGGCTCGACGGGCGGGCGGCACGCGGGGACATGGAGACGGCGTTCCGGCGGATCGCGGTGGCGGCGAAGAACGTCGACACGAGAGAACACGACATCGCGGATGCCGACGACTACTTCCAGTACCACGGCGGCATGGTCGCCATGGTCCGGCACCTGACGGGCGCCAACCCCGAGGCGTACGTGGGCGATTCGGCGACGCCGGACCAGGTGAAGACCCGCACGCTGGGCGAGGAGACGCACCGGGTGTTCCGGGCCCGCGTGGTCAACCCGCGCTGGATGGCGGCCATGCGCCGGCACGGGTACAAGGGCGCCTTCGAGATGGCGGCGACCGTGGACTACCTGTTCGGCTACGACGCCACGGCGGGCGTGGTGGACGACTGGATGTACGAGAAGCTGAGCGCGGAGTACGTCTTCGACCCGGAGAACCGGGAGTTCATGAAGCGCTCGAACCCGTGGGCGCTGCGGGGCGTCACCGAGCGTCTGCTGGAGGCTGCGGACCGGGGGCTGTGGGCGGAGCCGGACGCGGACACGCTCGAGCGGCTGCGCGCCACGTACCTGGAGCTGGAAGGCGACTTGGAGGGCGACCAGTGACAACCCCCTTCCCGTTTACGGCCGTTGTCGGCCAGGACGACCTGCGGCTCGCGCTGCTGCTGAACGCCGTGTCGCCGGCGGTCGGCGGTGTGCTGGTGCGCGGCGAGAAAGGCACCGCCAAGTCGACGGCTGTGCGCGCCTTGTCAGCGCTGTTGCCTGCGGTCGCCGTCGTCCCCGGGTGCCGTTTCTCCTGTGACCCGGCCTCCCCGGACCCTCAGTGCCCGGACGGGCCGCACGAGGCCGGTGGCGGGACCGAGCGGGCCGCACGGATGGTCGAGTTGCCCGTCGGTGCCTCGGAGGACCGGCTGGTCGGGGCGCTGGACATCGAGCGGGCGCTCGCGGAGGGCGTGAAGGCTTTCGAGCCCGGTCTGCTGGCCGACGCCCATCGGGGCATCCTCTACGTCGACGAGGTCAACCTTCTCCACGACCACCTGGTCGACCTGCTGCTGGACGCGGCGGCGATGGGTGCCTCGTACGTCGAGCGCGAAGGCGTCTCCGTGCGGCACGCCGCGAAGTTCCTGCTCGTCGGGACCATGAACCCGGAGGAGGGCGAGCTGCGGCCGCAGCTGCTCGACCGGTTCGGGCTCACCGTGGAGGTCGCCGCCTCGCGGGAGCCGGACCAGCGGGTGGAGGTCGTGCGGCGGCGCCTCGCCTACGACGACGATCCCGCCGGGTTCGCCGCGAAGTGGGCGCAGGAAGAGGCCGCCGTGCGGCAGCGGATCGTCGCCGCGCGGGAGTTGCTGCCGCAGGTGCGGCTCGGTGACGCGGCGCTGCGGCAGATCGCGGCGACCTGTGCCGCGTTCGAGGTGGACGGCATGCGCGCCGACATCGTGATGGCGCGGACGGCGACCGCGCTGGCCGCGTGGGCCGGGCGGACGGACGTACTCGCCGAGGATGTGCGGCAGGCGGCGCTGCTCGCGCTGCCGCACCGGCGGCGGCGCAACCCGTTCGACGCGCCGGGCCTGGACGAGGACAAGCTGGACGAGACGCTGGAGCAGTACTCCGGGGACGACGGTGACGGCGGCGACGACGAGCCGGACCCCGATGGTCCCGGCGGCGGTGGGCAGCCGGCGCCGGACAGCGGTCCGCAGGGCGACGGTGGTGAGGCCGCGCGGCCGGAGGCCGGTGAGGGCGGCCAGCCGCAGGCGTCCGGCGCGGGCGAGCAGTCGGCCGCACGGGCCACCGAGCCCTTCCGCACCAAGGTGCTGAGCGTCCCCGGGATCGGCGAGGGTGCCGCCGGGCGGCGCTCGCGGGCGCGTACCGAGCACGGGCGCACCACCGGGGCGCGCCGGCCGCAGGGGACGCTGACCAAGCTGCACCTGGCCGCGACCGTGCAGGCGGCGGCCCCGCATCAGCGGGCGCGGGGGCGGTCCGGGCCGGGGCTGGTCGTGCGCCGGGACGATCTGCGGCAGGCGACCCGCGAAGGGCGTGAGGGAAACCTCGTCCTGTTCGTCGTGGACGCCTCCGGTTCGATGGCCGCGCGGCAGCGGATGAGTGCCGTGAAGGGTGCCGTGCTGTCGCTGCTGCTGGACGCCTACCAGCGGCGGGACAAGGTGGGGCTGGTGACCTTCCGGGGCACCTCGGCGGAGGTCGCGCTGCCGCCCACCTCGTCCGTGGACGCCGCCGCCGCGCGGCTGGAGACGCTGCCGACCGGTGGCCGTACGCCGCTGGCCGCCGGGCTGCTGAAGGCGCACGAGGTGCTGCGCGTGGAGCGGCTGCGGGATCCGGCGCGGCGTCCGCTGGTGGTCGTGGTGACCGACGGGCGGGCCACGGGTGGTCCGGAGCCGGTGGCGCTCGCCGGGCGCGCGGCACGGCTGTTCGCCGCCGAGCAGGTCGCCTCGGTGGTCGTGGACTGTGAGTCGGGGCCGGTGCGGCTCGGGCTCGCCGGGCAGCTGGCCGGTGAGCTGGGCGGTACGGCGGTGACGCTGGACGAGCTGCGGGCGGACTCGATCGCCGGGCTGGTGAAGGGTATTCAGGGCAGGAGGGCCGCGTAGTGCCGCAGGGACAGCCGAGTGTCGTACCGGACGACGGGCTGACGACACGTCAGCGGCGGAACCGTCCGCTGGTCGTCGTGCACACGGGCGTCGGCAAGGGCAAGTCCACCGCCGCGTTCGGGCTCGCGCTGCGCGCCTGGAACCAGGGGTGGCCCATCGGGGTGTTCCAGTTCGTCAAGTCGGCGAAGTGGAAGGTCGGCGAGGAGAACGCGCTGCGGGTGCTCGGTGCCTCCGGTGAGGGCGGCACGGTCGCCTGGCACAAGATGGGCGAGGGCTGGTCGTGGGTCCAGCGGGACGCTCAGATGGACAACGAGGAGAAGGCCCGCGAGGGCTGGGAGCAGGTCAAGCGGGACCTGGCCGCCGAGACGTACCGGCTGTACGTGCTGGACGAGTTCGCGTACCCGATGCACTGGGGGTGGGTGGACACCGGTGAGGTGATCGAGGTGCTGCGGAACCGGCCCGGTACCCAGCATGTGGTGATCACCGGGCGGAACGCGCCGCCGGAGCTGGTGGACTTCGCCGATCTGGTCACCGACATGTCCAAGGTGAAGCACCCCATGGACGTGGGGCAGAAGGGCCAGAAGGGCATCGAGTGGTGACATCGTCGGTGCCCCGGCTGGTCGTCGCCGCGCCCTCCTCGGGCAGCGGCAAGACCACCGTGGCCACGGGGCTGATGGCCGCGTTCGCCGCGCGGGGGCTCGCCGTGTCCCCGCACAAGGTCGGGCCGGACTACATCGACCCGGGCTACCACGCCCTGGCGACCGGGCGTACGGGGCGCAACCTGGACGCGTACCTGTGCGGGCCGGAGCTGATCGCTCCGCTGTTCCTGCACGGGGCGCGGGGGTGCGACCTGGCCGTGGTCGAGGGCGTGATGGGGCTGTACGACGGGGCGGCCGGGCAGGGCGAGCTGGCGTCGACCGCGCAGGTGGCGAAGCTGTTGCGGGCGCCGGTGGTGCTGGTGGTCGACGCGTCCTCGCAGTCGCGGTCGGTGGCGGCGCTGGTGCACGGGTTCGCCTCCTGGGATCCTCGGGTGCGTCTCGGGGGCGTGATCCTGAACAAGGTCGGGTCCGACCGGCACGAGGAGCTGCTCAGGGAGGCGCTGGAGTCGTCCGGGGTGCCTGTGCTGGGGGTGCTGCGGCGGGTTCCGCAGGTGGACACGCCGTCGCGGCATCTGGGGCTGGTGCCGGTCGCGGAGCGTCGGGCCGAGGCGCTGGAAGCGGTCGCGGCGATGGCCGCGCAGGTCGAGCGAGGGTGCGATCTCGACGCTCTGTCGCGGCTGGCGAGCGGTGCGGGATCGCTGCCGGACGCTGTCTGGGAACCGCCCGTCGGCTCGGCGGGAAAGCGTGCGGTGGTCGCCGTGGCCGGCGGGCCCGCGTTCACCTTCTCCTACGCCGAGCACACCGAGCTGCTCACCGCGGCCGGAGCCGAGGTCGTCACCTTCGACCCCCTTCGGGACGAGCGACTGCCCGAGGGCACGACGGGGTTGGTCATCGGCGGAGGTTTCCCCGAGGTGTACGCCGCCGAGCTGTCCGCCAACGCACCCCTGCGCGAGGCCGTCGCCCGACTGGCCCGCTCCGGCGCCCCCGTGGCCGCCGAGTGCGCCGGACTGCTCTACTTGTGCCGCGAGTTGGACGGCAGGCCGATGTGCGGGGTGCTGGACGCCACCGCGCGGATGAGCGAGCGGCTGACGCTGGGCTACCGGGACGCCGTGGCCGTCGGTGACAGCGCGCTGGCGGTGGCCGGGACGCGGATGCGGGGGCACGAGTTCCACCGCACGGTCGTGGAGCCGGGCGCGGGTGCCGCTCCGGCCTGGGGGATCACGGCCCCGGTGCGGCGGGTCGAAGGTTTCGTGCAGCGGGGCGTGCACGCGAGTTATCTGCACACGCACTGGGCGTCCGAGCCCGGTGTCGCCCGTCGGTTCGTGGAGAGGTGCCGGACGTCATGAGCAGCAGGCTGGTCGGAGTCGGGGTCGGTCCCGGTGATCCGGAGCTGGTGACCGTCAAGGGGGTCAACGCCCTGCGGGCGGCCGATGTCGTCGTGGTGCCCGTCATGGACACCGGCGAGCGGGGGCGGGCCGAGGCGACGGTGGCGCACTACGTGCCCGCGGAGAAGATCGTGCGGGTGGTGTTCGCGCTGAACGAGCGGACCGACCGGGCGCGCCGGGAGGCGGCCTGGGACGCGGCCGGGCGGCGGGTCGCCGGGCTGCTTCAGGCGCACGCGTGCGTCGCGTTCGCCACCATCGGTGACCCGAACGTGTACTCGACGTTCACCTATCTGGCGCAGACCCTGGTGGAGCTGGTGCCCGGTGTGGTCGTGGAGACGGTGCCGGGGATCACCGCGATGCAGGATCTCGCGGCGCGGTCGGGGGCGGTGCTCACGGAGGGCACCGAGCCGCTGACCCTGGTGCCGGTGACGGCCGGGGCGGCCGTGCTGAAGGAGGCGCTGGCCGGGCCGGGCACGGTGGTGGCGTACAAGTTCGGGCGGCAGGCCGCCGAGGTCGCCGAGGCGCTGCGGGAGACCGGGCGGCTCGCGGACGCGGTGTGGGGGTCGGCGCTGGGGCTGCCGGAGGAGTCGGTGCGGCCGGCCGCCGAGCTGGACGGGGCGCCGCTGCCGTACCTGTCGACGCTGATCGCGCCGCCGCGGCGGGACGGCGGCCGGGGCGGGAAGCTGTGAGACCGTCCCCGTCATCCGGTGACGCCCACCACCAGCCAGATGAACGCGACGCCCGCGACCGTGCACAGCAGGGTGGAGCGGGCGGGGTGGGCGTGGTGGGCCTCGGGGAGGATCTCGGCAGCGGCGAGGTAGAGCAGGGCGCCGCCGAACAGGGCGAGATAGCCGCCGAGGACGTCCTCGGGGATGGTGAGGAACGCGGACGCGGCGGCTCCGGCGACGGGTGCGACGGCGTCGGCGAAGAGCATGGCGAGGGCCTTGCGGCGGGCGTTGCCGTACAGGCGGGTGAGGGTGAAGGTGTTGAAGCCGTCCGCGAAGTCGTGGGCGATGACGGCGAGCGCGACCGCGGTGCCCATGCCGCCGCCGACCTGGAAGGACGCGCCGATCGCCACGCCGTCCATCAGGCTGTGCCCCACCATGGCGGCCGCCGCGGTCAGGCCCACCTCGGGACTGCGGTGACGGTGCTCGGCCGTCTCCTGCCCGGCCGCCCCGTGCCGGGCCGCCGCGGGATCGTCCGCCCCGTGCCGGGCTGCCCCGTGCTGGTCCGCCGCGTGTTCGACCGCTCCGTGCGCGGCGCGGCGGGCCGCCAGCAGGCGTTCCACCAGATGGGCGAGGAGGAAGCCGGCCACGAACAGCAGCAGCGCGGCCGGGACGCCGTGGATCTCGGTGTCCGCCGCCCGCAGGGCCTCGGGCAGCAGGTCCAGGCCGACCACGCCGAGCATCAGCCCGCCGGCCAGGCCCAGCACCAGATGGCGGCGGTCGGTCACGCGCTGTGCCGTCCAGCCGCCGGCCAGCGTCATCAGGAACGCGCCGAGCGCGACGAAGACCGCCATACGCCCTTGCTATCGGATCCACCCGTGTTCCCGCACGTCCGACGGCAGCCACCGCAGTACTCGTAGGACTCGTAGGAGAGGACGAATTTCCATGGCCGATGCCACCACCGGCAAGGTGACCTTCGTCGGTGCCGGCCCCGGCGCCGCCGACCTGCTGACGTTCCGGGCCGCACGGGCCATCGCCGAGGCCGACGTCGTGATCTGGGCCGCGAGCCTGGTCCAGGCGGAGGTCCTCGACCACGCGCGCGAGGGGGCCGAGATCCTGGACTCGGCGGCCATGTCGCTGGAGGACGTCGTCGCGGTGTACCGACGTGCGTTCGAGGAGGGGCTGAACGTCGCCCGGATCCACTCCGGCGACCCGGCGCTGTGGGGCGGCACGCAGGAGCAGCTGGACCGCTGCCGGGAGATCGGCATCACGACCGAGGTCGTGCCGGGCGTGTCGTCGTTCTCCGCGGTGGCCGCGCTGGCGCAGCGGGAGCTGACCATCCCGGAGGTCGCGCAGTCCGTGGTGCTGACCCGGCTGGGCGGCGGCAAGACGCCGATGCCGCCCGGCGAGGAGGTGCGCGAGTTCGCCCGGCACGGGACCACCATGGCCGTGTTCCTGTCGGCGGCGCGCAGCGGGCAGCTGGTGCGGGAGCTGCTGGAGGGCGGCTACCCCACGTCCACGCCGGTGGTGGTCGCCTATCAGGCGACCTGGCCGGAGGAGCTGGTCGTGAAGTGCACGATCGGCACGCTGGAGGAGACGGTCAAGGAGCACAAGCTCTGGAAGCACACGCTGTTCCTGGTCGGCCCGGCGCTGGACGCGCACGGCACCCGCTCGCACCTGTACCACCCGGGGCACTTCCACGGCTACCGCAAGGCCGACCCCGAGGCGCGGCGGGCGCTGCGGGAGCAGAGGGCGAAGAGTTGATCACGGTCGTCGGTACGGGCACCGGGGCGCCGGCCGGCCCGGACCTGCTCGCCGGGGCCGCGCTGGTGGTCGGCGGGCGGCGGCACCTGGACGCCGTACGGCTGCCCGACGGGGCGGAGCGGGTCGTGCTCGGACCGCTGGCGCCCGCGCTGGACACCATCGCGGAGTACGTCGGCAAGGAGCTGCCGGTGGTGGTGCTGGCCTCCGGGGACCCGGGGTTCTTCGGGATCGTGCGGGCGCTGGCGGAGCGGTTCGGCACCGGGCTGCTGGACGTGCGGCCGGGGGTGTCCTCGGTGGCGACGGCGTTCGCCCGGATCGGGCTGCCCTGGGACGACGCGGTCGTGGTGAGCGCGCACGGCCGCGAGCTGCGCACGGCGGTGAACGTGTGCCGGGCGCGGCCGAAGGTGGCGGTGCTGACCGGTCCGGGGGCCGGTCCGGCCGAGCTGGGGGCGGCGCTGCCCGGGGACCGGGTGCTGGTGGTGGCGAGCGCCCTCGGCGATCCGGAGCGCGAGCGCGTGGAGCGGGTGACGGCGGCCGAGGCGGCGGCCCGGGACTGGGGTGCGGCGGTGAGCGTGGTGCTGTGCCTGGACGAGGAGCGGGCGCTCGGTGCGGTGCGGACGGTCGCGGGGGTGCCCGGGGCGCCGGAGCGGTGGGCGCTCGAGGAGGACGCGTTCGCGCACCGGGACTCGATGATCACCAAGTTCGAGGTGCGGGCGCTGGCCCTGGCCCGGCTGGGGCCGCGCCTGGGCGACCTGGTGTGGGACGTGGGGGCCGGGTCGGGGTCGGTCGCGGTGGAGTGCGCGCGGCTCGGCGCGGCCGTCGTCGCCGTGGAGAAGGCGGCCGACGGGGTCGGGCGGATCCGGGCCAACGCGCGGGCCCACGGGGTGGCCGTGGAGGTGGTGCACGGTGCGGCGCCGGCCGCCCTGGCGGGGCTGTCGGACGATCCGGACGCGGTGTTCGTCGGCGGCGGGGGCCGGGAGCTGCCGGCCGTGGTCGCCGCGTGCGCGCGGCGGGCGCGGCGGACGGTCGTCGTGGCGATGGCGGCGCTGGACCGGGTGCCGGCGGCGCGCGCGGCGCTGACGGAGGCCGGGTTCGCCTGCGACGGGGTGCTGTTGCAGTCGTCGCGGCTTACGCCGCTGCCGGGGGATGTGACCCGGCTGGCGGCCACCAATCCGGTGTTTTTGCTGTGGGGTGTGAGAACCCCGGTGTCTAGTGAAGGAGTTGCCCAGTGATCGGCCTGATTTCCGCCACCGCGGCGGGGGCGGCGGCGCGGGACCGGCTGGCCGCGGCCTGGCCGGAGCGCACGCGGGTGTACGAGGGTCCCGTCAAGGAGGCGGTGCGGGCCGCGTTCGCCGAGTGCGAGCAGCTGGTGTGCTTCCTGGCGACGGGCGCGGTGGTACGGCTGCTGGCGCCGCTGTTGGGTGACAAGGCGGCCGATCCGGGTGTGGTGTGTGTGGACGAGGGCGGCCGGTTCGCGGTGTCGCTGCTCGGCGGGCACGGCGGCGGCGCCAATGAACTGGCCCGCGAGGTGGGCGCCTTGCTGGGCGCGGAGCCGGTGGTG
Organism: Streptomyces achromogenes subsp. achromogenes; assembly: GCF_000720835.1. Lineage (GTDB taxonomy): Bacteria > Actinomycetota > Actinomycetes > Streptomycetales > Streptomycetaceae > Streptomyces > Streptomyces achromogenes. The sequence continues at coordinate 21,782 of NZ_JODT01000053.1, forward strand.
ACGACCGCGACGGACGCGGTGGGGCTGCCGGGTCTGGACACGCTGGGGCTGCCGTACGAGGGTGCGGTGGCGGCGGTGTCCCGGGCGCTGCTGGACGGGGAGCCGGTCGCGCTGGCGGCGGAGGTGCCCTGGCCGCTGCCGCCGCTGCCGGTCGCGGACGAGGGGGCGTACACGATCCGGGTCACCGACCGGGACGCCGTACCGGGTGAGCGGGAGGTGCTGCTGCGTCCGCCGTCGCTGGTGGTCGGGGTCGGGGCGTCCAAGGGTGCCCCGGCCGAGGAGGTCCTCGGCCTGATCGAGGGGGCGCTGCGGGAGGCGGGGCTGACGGCGCGGTCGGTCGGCCGGCTGGCCACCGTGGACGCCAAGGCCGGGGAGCCGGGCATCGTGGCCGCCGCCGAGCGGCTCGGGGTGCCCCTGGTGACGTACTCCGCCGAGGAGCTCGCGGGTGTGGCGGTGCCGAATCCGTCCGCCGCCCCGCTGGCCGCGGTCGGTACGCCGTCGGTCGCCGAGGCCGCCGCCCTGCTGGGCGGCGGTGAACTGCTGGTGCCGAAGCGGAAGTCGGTGATGGCGACGTGTGCGGTGGTCCGGCGGCCGGCGCGCGGACGGCTCGCGGTGGTCGGGCTCGGGCCGGGCGCCCGGGACCTGCTCACCCCGCGTGCGGCGGCCGAGCTGCGGCGGGCCTCGGTGGTGGTGGGGCTGGACCAGTACGTGGACCAGATCCGTGATCTGCTGCGGCCGGGGACCCGGGTGCTTCAGTCCGGTCTCGGCGCGGAGGAGGAGCGGGCGCGCACGGCGGTCGCCCAGGCCCGCGCGGGGCACGCGGTGGCGCTGATCGGCAGCGGGGACGCGGGGGTGTACGCCATGGCGTCCCCGGCGCTCGCGGAGGCGTCGGACGACATCGACGTGGTCGGGGTGCCCGGGGTGACGGCGGCGCTGGCCGCCGGGGCGATCCTGGGGGCGCCGCTGGGCCACGACCATGTATCGATCAGCCTGTCCGACCTGCACACGCCGTGGGAGGTCATCGAGCGGCGGGTGCGGGCGGCGGCCGAGGCGGACCTGGTCGTCACCTTCTACAACCCGCGCTCCCGGGGCCGGGACTGGCAGCTGCCCAAGGCGCTGGCGATCCTCGCCGGGCACCGGGAGCCGGGGACGCCGGTCGGTGTCGTGCGCAACGCGTCCCGGCCGGACGAGTCGAGCCGGGTCACCACGCTGGCCGCGCTGGATCCGGCGAGCGTCGACATGATGACGGTCGTCACCGTCGGCAACACGGCCACCCGGATCATCGCGGGGCGCATGGTGACCCCGCGCGGCTACCGCTGGCAGGCATCGCGGGAGGAGCCGAAGTGAACCGCGTCGTCCACCCGATCGAGCAGGAGTCCTACCGGCGGCTGCGCTCCCGCCTGGACACCTCGCACTTCCCGCCGCTGACCCGGGCGGTGGTGGAGCGGGTCATCCATTCCGCCGCCGATCTCGAGTACGCGACCGATCTCGTCATGGACGAGGGCGAGTTGGTGACGGCGCACGCCGCGCTGCACGCCGGGGCGCCGGTGGTCGTGGACGTGGAGATGGTGGCCGCCGGGATCACCCGGCGGGAGACCGTCTGCCGGCTCAGGGACGCCGTGGCCGGGCCGGGGCTGACCCGTTCGGCGCACGCGATCCGGCTCGCGTACGAGCAGGTCGGTCCCGGTGCCCTCTGGGTGATCGGCAACGCGCCGACCGCGCTGGAGGAACTGCTGACCCTGGACGCCGGCCCGGCCCTGGTCATCGGCCTGCCGGTCGGTTTCGTCGGCGCGGTCGAGTCCAAGGCCGCGCTGCGGGAGAGCGGACTGCCCGCGGTGAGCAACGTGTCCGAGAAGGGCGGGTCGGCGGTCGCGTCCGCCGCGCTCAACGCCCTGCTGTACCACCCCGTTTCACACTCCGAGGAGACCTCGTGACCACCCCGCCCGCCCTGCTCATCGCCGGACACGGCACCCGTGACGACGCCGGTGCCGAGGCGTTCCGCGACTTCGTCCGGGAACTGGGGCGCCGCCACCCCGATCTGCCCGTCGCGGGCGGCTTCATCGAACTGTCCCCGCCGCCGCTCGGGGAGGCCGTCGCCGAACTGGTCGAGCGGGGGGTGCGCCGGTTCGCCGCGGTGCCGCTGATGCTGGTGTCCGCCGGGCACGCCAAGGGCGACATCCCGGCCGCGCTGGCCCGCGAGAAGGAGCGGCACCCGGGCATCTCGTACACCTACGGCCGCCCGCTGGGCCCGCACCCGGCGCTGCTGAGCGTGCTGGAGCGGCGGCTGGACGAGGTGCTGGGCGGCGCGGACCGCGCGGAGGTGACCGTGCTGCTGGTCGGGCGGGGTTCCACCGACCCCGACGCCAACGCCGAGGTGTTCAAGGCGGCGCGGCTGCTGTGGGAGGGCCGCGGGTACGCCGGGGTGGAGACGGCGTTCGTGTCGCTGGCGGCGCCGGACGTGCCGAGCGGGCTGGAGCGGTGCGCCGCGCTGGGCGCGCGGCGGATCGTGGTCCTGCCGTACTTCCTCTTCACCGGCATCCTGCCGGACCGGGTGCGGCAGCAGACGCAGGACTGGGCGGCGGCGCATCCGGAGCTGGACGTGCGGTCGGCCGATGTCATCGGGCCCGAGCCGGAGCTGCTGGACCTGGTGATGGAGCGGTACGAGGAGGCCGTCAAGGGCGATCTGCGGATGAACTGCGACTCGTGCGTGTACCGGATCGCGCTGCCGGGCTTCGAGGACAAGGTGGGGCTGCCGCAGCAGCCGCACTTCCACCCGGACGACGACGGCCACCACCACGGGCACGGGCACGGGCACCACCACGGGGGCCACTCGCACAGCCATGCGCACTGAGCCGGGCGGCGCCCCGGAGCACGACCTGCGGCACCACGGGGACGCCGAAGTCCGGGACGACGGGGCCGGATTGGTCGACCTCGCCGTCAACGTCCGGGCGGACACGCCCCCGCGGTGGCTGCGGGAGGAGATCGCCGCTTCGCTGTCGTCCCTCGCGGCCTACCCGGACGGGCGGGCCGCGCGGGCGGCGGTGGCCGCGCGGCACGGGCTGCCGGTGGAGCGGGTGCTGCTGACGGCGGGGGCCGCGGAGGCGTTCGTACTGCTGGCCCGCGCGCTGAAGGTGCGCCGGCCGGTGGTGGTGCACCCGCAGTTCACGGAGCCGGAGGCGGCGCTGCGGGACGCCGGGCACAGCGTGGACCGGGTGCTGCTGCGGGAGCGGGACGGGTTCCGGCTGGACCCGTCGGCCGTCCCGGAGGACGCCGACCTGGTGGTGATCGGCAACCCCACCAACCCGACGTCGGTGCTGCACCCGGCGGAGACGGTCGCCCGCCTCGCCCGCCCCGGCCGCACGCTGGTGGTGGACGAGGCGTTCATGGACGCGGTACCGGGTGAGCGGGAGGCCCTGGCCGGCCGCACGGACGTCCCCGGGCTCGTCGTGCTGCGCAGCCTGACCAAGACCTGGGGCCTGGCCGGCCTGCGCATCGGCTACGTGCTCGCCGCCCCGGAGACCATCACCGAACTGGAACGGGCCCAGCCCCTGTGGCCGGTCTCCACGCCCGCGCTGGCCGCGGCCCGGGCGTGCGTGACACCCCGGGCCCTGGCCGAGGCGGGCCACGCGGCCCACCGCATCGCCGGCGACCGGGCCCACCTGGTGACCGGCCTGACCGCGCTCGCCGCCCATGGAGTACGGGTGGTGCGGCCGGCTGACGGCCCCTTCGTCCTGGTACACGTCCCGGACGCGGCCACGGTCCGCCACCGCCTGCGCGACCTCGGCTACGCGGTCCGCCGGGGCGACACCTTCCCGGGCCTGGACCAGAACTGGATCCGCCTGGCGGTCCGCGACCGCACGACGGCGAACGGTTTCCTGAAGGCGCTGTCGGCCGTGCTGGGCTGACCGCCGGTCACCCGGACGGGCGGGGCCTCCCGAACGACTACGAGGCCCCGCCCCGCGAAGCCGCTCCCTGACCGGGGGCGGCCCACCGGGCGGGGCGCGACGCGGGGGCCGTCGGACGTCCCGGGGAACGGCCGGGCCGCCCGAGCCGTCAGTGCTTCCTGCGCCGGGCCAGGGTCAGTGCTCCCCCGCCCGCCAGCAGCAGGGCGAGGGCGCCGCCCGCGATGTACGGGGTTGCCGAGTTGCCGCCGGTCTCGGCGAGGTTGGCCTCGGACGGGGCGCCCTGGGGGTGGGTGTCGGTGGCCGGGGTGTGGCCGGGGGGCGGGGGCGTCGGGGACTCGCAGGTGGCCTCGGCCAGGGTGAGCGTGCCCTCGACCTCGGCGACGCCCAGCTTCAAGGGGTTGACGGAGACCTTGAGGGCGAGGGCGGTCGCGGCGGCCGTGCGGGTCGTCGTGGTGTGCCGGGACACATCGAGGCGGACCTCGCCGACGCCGGGCACCTTCACCTCGACGGGGCCGCCGGCGGTCAGGGTGACGCGCTGGCCGAGGACGGTGACGGTGCCGAGGACGTTCGCGGCGGCGGTGGGGGCCTTCCCGACCGCGCAGGTGGCCTTCGCGGTAACCGCGTCGGCCTCGATCAGGGACAGCAGGGACAGCCCGGGGACGTGCAGCCGGGCGTGGGCGATCCGGACCGAGCCCTCGGCGCGCCGGGCGGTGGCCGTGGCCTTCGACTCGGCGACGTCCGCGCCGAGCACGGTGAACGGTTTGCCGCCGTCGACGCCGTCGAGCCGGACGGACAGCGCCGTCCGGTCGGCGCTCCGCGGTGCCTGGACCTCGTTGAAGGAGACCGCGAGCGGGACGTTCACGGTCCTGTTCAGCAGGGACACGTCGAGCGCGGTGCGCAGCACGGCGGCGGAGGCGCGGCCGTGGCCGGTGGTCGCGTGTGCGGTGCCCGCGCCCAGGACCACGGGTGCCGCGGTGAGGACGGCGGCCGCCGCGAGGGCGGCCGGACGGCGTGCGGGCATGCGGAAGTTGTTGCTGTTCAAGGCGGTGGGACCCCCAGAGGAAACGTGCTTGGGACCCGTCAACCTTGTCCCCGGTGTGGGTGAACGGTCAGCGAAGCAGCACTACTTCACCCGAACGTGCATATTCCGCACGGTGATTCGAATCGGGGGTGCGTCTACCCGACGACCCGCCCGTTCAGCACCACCCGGCGCGGCGCCGCCAGCACCCGTACGTCGGCCCGGGGATCGGCCTCGTACACCACCAGGTCGGCGGGGGCGCCCTCCTGAAGTCCGGGCCGGCCGAGCCAGGCGCGGGCACCCCAGGTCGTCGCCGACAGGGCGGCGAGGGGCGGGATGCCGGCGGCGACCAGCTCGGCGACCTCCTCGGCCACCAGGCCGTGGGCCAGCGAGCCGCCGGCGTCCGTGCCGACGTAGACCGGGATGCCGGCGTCGTAGGCGCCGCGCACGGTGTCGTAGCGCCGCTCGTGCAGCCGGCGCATATGGGCGGACCAGCGGGGGAACTTCTTCTCGCCGCCCTCGGCGAGCTTCGGGAAGGTGGCGATGTTGACGAGGGTGGGCACGATGGCGACGCCCCGCTCGGCGAACAGCGGGATCAGGTCCTCGCTGAGCCCGGTCGCGTGCTCGACGCAGTCGATGCCCGCCTCGACCAGGTCGCGCAGCGAGCTCTCCGCGAAGCAGTGCGCGGTGACCCGGGCGCCGAGCCGGTGGGCCTCGGCGATGGCCGCTTCCACCGCCTCGCGGGGCCAGCAGGGGGCGAGGTCGCCGAGGTCGCGGTCGATCCAGTCGCCGACCAGCTTGACCCAGCCGTCGCCGCGCCGGGCCTCCTGGGCGACGTAGGCGACGAGGTCGTCCGGTTCGATCTCCCAGGCGTAGTTGCGGATGTAGCGGCGGGTGCGGGCGATGTGCCGGCCCGCCCGGATGATCTTCGGCAGATCGGCGCGGTCGTCGATCCAGCGGGTGTCGGAGGGCGAGCCGGCGTCCCGCACCAGCAGGGTGCCCGCGTCCCGGTCGGTGAGCGCCTGCTTCTCGGCGGTCTCGGCGTCGACCGGGCCGTGCGCGTCCAGGCCCACATGGCAGTGCGCGTCGACCAGGCCGGGCAGGGCCCAGCCGGTGACGGTCGTGACGTCCCGGGCGCCCGCGGGGCGGTCGTAGGAGATCCGGCCCCCGACCACCCACAGCTCGTCGCGGACGTCGTCCGGGCCGGCCAGGACCCGCCCCTTCACGTGCAGCACGGCGCCATCGCTCATGCACCGCACCCTAACGGCCTACGGCTCTCACTTCCCCACCTGGTCGGAGGTCTCCTCCTCCACCTGCGCCATCGCGGGGTCCAGCAGCCGGGACAGGAAGTGCCGGGTGCGTTCGTGGCTCGGGGCGCCGATGACCTGCTCGGGGCTGCCGTCCTCGACGATCACTCCGCCGTCCATGAAGACGACCCGGTCGGCGACCTCGCGGGCGAAGGTCATCTCGTGGGTGACGACCATCATCGTCATGCCCTCCCGGGCGAGCATGCGCATCACGGCGAGGACATCGCCGACCAGCTCGGGGTCGAGCGCGGAGGTCGGCTCGTCGAAGAGCATCACCTCGGGGCCCATGGCGAGCGCGCGGGCGATGGCGACGCGCTGCTGCTGGCCGCCGGAGAGGGAGGACGGATAGGCGTCCGCCTTCTCGGCGAGGCCGACCCGGGCGAGGTTCTCGGCGGCGATCCGCGCGGCGGTCGCCTTGTCCCGCCCGAGGACCCGGCGCTGGGGCAGCGTGAGGTTCTCGGTGACGCTCAGGTGCGGGAAGAGGTTGAACTGCTGGAAGACCATGCCGATACGGCGGCGTACGGCGTCGATGTCGACGTCCGGGTCGGTGACCTCGGTGCCGCCGACGAAGACCTGGCCCTTGGTGGGCTCCTCCAGCAGGTTCACACAGCGCAGCAGCGTCGACTTGCCGGACCCGGAGGGGCCGATGACACAGACGACCTCGCCCTGGCGGATCTCCAGGTCGATGCCGCGCAGCACCTCGTTGTCGCCGAAGGACTTGTGCAGCCCTCGGACTTCGATCTCCGGGCGGCTCACCGGATCGCCTCCTGGGCCTTGTTCTCCATACGGCGGACGACGAAGCTGAGCGGGATGGTGACCAGCAGGTAGCACAGGCCCGCGACCAGGATCGGCGTGGAGTTGGCGGTCGTACTGGCCAGGTCCCGGCCGAACTTGGACAGTTCGCGTTCCTCCAGGGTGACGCCGAGGAACAGCACCAGCGAGGAGTCCTTGAACAGCAGGACGAGTTCGTTGGTCAGCGGCGGCAGGATGATCCGGAACGCCTGCGGGACGATGATCGAGATCATGGCCTTCGCCGGCGAGAAGCCGAGCGAACGGGCCGCCTCCATCTGTCCCTTGGGCACGGCCTGGATGCCGGCGCGGATGGTCTCGGCCATGTAGGCGGCGGAGACCAGGCCGAGCGCGAGGGCGACCTTGCCGTAGGTGCCGCCGGGGATCTCCGTGCCGGGGAAGGCGAGGGGCACGGCCACGCCGACGAAGATGAAGATCAGCAGGGCGGGCAGGCCGCGGAAGATCTCGATGTAGATGCCCGCGAGCCAGCGGTAGGGGCCCACGGAGGACAGCCGCATCAGCGCGATGACCATGCCGAGGACCAGCCCGACCACGAAGCCGGACAGCGTGTACAGCACGGTGTTCTTCAGCGCCAGCGTGATGACGTCCGGGAACATCTGCCGCGCGATGTCGGCCTGGGCGAACTGGTTGCGCAGCCGGCCCCAGTCGGCCGTGACAGCGAAGGCGATCACGGCGGCGGCGAAGACGACGTACTGGACGCCCCGCGACAGGGTGCGCTTCTGCCGCCGGGTCAGTCCCTTCTTCTTCGGCTGGAGGGGTGTGTCCGTGTCGGTCATGAGGCGGCGGGGGACGCGACGGAGGCGTCGTACGGGCCGATCCACTTCTCGTAGATCTTCTTGTAGGTGCCGTCGGCCTTGGCCTGCTTGAGCGCCTTATTGATGGCGTCGCGCAACGCCGTGTTGCCCTTCTTGACGGTGAAGCCGTACTGCTCGCCGGTCTTGAGGTTGTCGACGACCTTGAACTTGTCCGCGTTGGCCTTGTCCTTCAGCCAGCCCTGGACCACCGGGTAGTCGATGACGACGGCCTTGACCTGGCCGGTGCGCAGGCCGTTGAGGACCGCGTCGGAGGACTCGAAGGAGATCGGGTCGTAGCCCTTCTCCTTGACGTAGTCCTCGCCGGTGGTCTGCGCCTGGGCGCCGAGCTTCTTGCCCTTGGCCTTGACGTCGGCGAGCGAGGTGATCCCGCTGTCCTTGGCGACGAGGACGGCCTGGGTGGCCTCGAAGTACGGGTCGGAGAAGTCGACGTTCTTCTTGCGCTCGTCGGTGATGGTCATGCCGGCGGCGGCCAGGTCGCACTCCCCGGAGTTCAGGAAGGCGCCGGTCTTGAAGTTCTCGAAGGGGGTGTCGAGGATCTTCTGCTCGACGCCGAGGTCCTTGGCGACGAGGTCGATCAGGGCGACGTCGAAGCCCTGCACCTTGCCGTCGATCTCCGACTGGAACGGCGGGTACGGAAGGTGGGTGCAGGTGGTGAGCCGGCCCGCCTTGGCCAGGTGGACGCCCTTGACGGTGGTCTTGCCGCTCCCCCCGTCGTCCGAGGAGCAGCCGGCCACGAGCGCGAGCCCGGCCGTCACGGTGATGGCTGCCAGAGCGCGGGTCCGGCGTCCGAGGAGCGTTGTCATGGGGGGAATCTCCCGGTAGGGAACGTTGGGTTCCGATTATAAGGAAAAGTTTGACCCTCTCAAATCAAACCCATGGTAACGGGGCCCTTGCACCTAAGATCGAGGGAATCGACTTCCACTTGAAGAGAGAGCACGCCGTGAGCCACCCCTTCCTCGATCTGCCCCCGCTGAGTGCCGAGCGCTTCGCCGCCATCGAGGACGGCGTGGCCCGGCTGCTGGATACCCGGCAGGACGTCCTGATCACCCAGGGCGAGGCGCTGCTGCCGCTGGAGGGCGCGATCCGCGCGGCGGCCGGGCCGGGCACGGTGGCCCTGAACGTGATCACCGGTCCGTACGGCCAGACCTTCGGCGACTGGCTGCGGGACGCCGGCGCCACCGTGCACGACCTGTCCGTCCCCTTCCACACGACGGTGACCGCGGAGCGGATCCGGGAGGCGTTCGCCGAGCACCCGGAGATCGACTTCGTGTCGCTGGTGCACGCGGAGGCGGCGACCGGCAACACCAACCCGGTCGCGGAGATCGGCGAGGCGGTACGGGAGCAGGGTGCCCTCTTCTATCTGGACGCGGTGGCCTCCGTGGGCGCGGAGCCGGTGCTGCCGGACGCCTGGGGCGTGGACCTGTGCGTGATCGGAGCGCAGAAGGCGATGGGCGGCCCGGCGGGGGTGTCGGCGATCTCGGTGAGCGAGCGGGCGTGGGCCCGGATGGCCGCCAACCCCGGCGCCCCGCGCCGTTCCTACCTGTCCCTGCTGGACTGGAAGGAGCGCTGGACCGACGCCGGCCGCAAGGCGCTGCCGCACGCGCCGGCCCAGCTGGAGATGCTGGCGCTCCAGGCGTGTCTGGAGCGGATCGAGTCGGAGGGGCTGGGGACGGTGATGGCCCGGCACCGGAGCGCGGCGCGGGCCACGCGGGCCGGCGCGGTGGCGCTGGGCGGGGGCCTTCAGCCGTATGTGCGCGAGGAGCGGGACGCGGCGCCGGTCGCGACGACGCTGCGGGTGCCGTCCGGCGTGGTGGCGTCGCAGGTGGTGGAGCGGGCCCTGCGGAGCGATCCGGCGCTGCCACTGGCGGCCGGTGGCGGGGCGCTGGCCCAGGAGATGATCCGGGTCAACCACTACGGCCGGGACGCGACGCCGGGCGCGGTGCAGGGCTCCCTCGCGGCACTGGGCGCGGCACTCGCGGAGCAGGGTCTGACGGTCGATCCGGCCGCCGCCCGCCGGGCCGCGGAGGACGCCTGGCACTGAGACCCGTTCGCCGTTCCCGGGAGCCGCGCTCCCGGGAACTTTTTTATGCCCGGACGTTATCGAAACTCACTCCATTTCATTTTCACAATTCCCGCCGATTCGCCGGACGATAGCTTCCCATCATCTTCTGCCCGCTTTTTGCAAAGCTAAACGAGCGAGTTTTCCGGCGGATCTCCCTGGCATTTCGGGCTGTGACACACTCCACAGTCGGGGAGCTTTGTACCGATTTTCCTGGGTGCAATACGGACATACTTCACAGCCTCCGAGGAGACTCCGCACCGGCTCCCGTGCATTTTCTAATTCACCTCGCTAAATTCGTGCCGCATGACCGCCGCACCAGCAGACCTGCTCATCGAAAGTCCGGCGACCAGCGACGGAGCCGCGCTCTGGCGCATCGCCAAGGAATCGAAAACCCTCGATCTGAACTCCTCCTACAGCTATCTGCTGTGGTGCCGGGACTTCGCCGGCACCTCGGTGGTGGCCCGTGGTGCGGACGGGGAACCGGTCGGCTTCGTCACCGGTTACCTGCGGCCCGGCCGCCCCCGCACCCTGCTCGTCTGGCAGGTGGCCGTCGACGCCGCCCACCGGGGCTGCGGCATCGCCGCCAGGCTGCTGGACGGGCTGACCGGGCGTCTCGTCGCCGAGCGCGGCATCACCGAGGTGGAGACCACCATCACCCCCGGCAACACCGCCTCCGAGCGTCTGTTCACCTCGTTCGCCGAGCGGCACGGCGCACGGCTCAGCCGCGAGGTGCTGTTCCCCGCCGGCCTGTTCCCGGGCGGCTCGCACGACCCCGAAGTCCTCTACCGCATCGGCCCGCTGACCGAGTCCACCGCCCTCTGAGGAGCGATTCACCGTGACCATCACCCAGCCCGACCTGAGCGTGTTCGAGACTCTCGAATCCGAGGTACGCAGCTACTGCCGCGGCTGGCCCACCGTCTTCGACCGGGCCCAGGGCAGCCGCATGTACGACGAGGACGGCCATGCCTACCTGGACTTCTTCGCCGGTGCCGGATCACTCAACTACGGCCACAACAACCCGGTACTGAAACGGGCGCTGCTCGACTATCTGGAACGGGACGGCGTCACGCACGGCCTGGACATGTCGACCACGGCCAAGCGGACCTTCCTGCGCACCTTCCAGGACCTGGTGCTGCGTCCGCGGGATCTGCCGTACAAGGTGATGTTCCCGGGGCCGACGGGCACCAACGCGGTGGAGTCCGCGCTGAAGCTGGCGCGGAAGGT
>NZ_JODT01000054.1 GCF_000720835.1 Streptomyces achromogenes subsp. achromogenes
GTCCGACAGGGAGCCGGTGGAGGTGGCCGCGCTGGGGTCCGTACCGGTACGAGCGCTCGTACTCCCGCCTGGTCCTGTGCCCGTACCTGTGCCCGTGCCGGTGTGCCGGTCCCCTTGCGGGGGCGTGCCGGAGGCCGGGGTCGAGGGGTTGTCGGGGAGCAGCTCCACGGCCACGCCGGGGGCCGGACGGAGGGGGCCGTCGGGGCCGAAACCGGGAGGAAGCGGGCCGAGTTGGTCGAAGATCTCGATGAGCTCGTCGTCGATGCCGGGCTCCGGCAGGAGTTCCGCGGCGGCGGCGAGCGCCTTGCGCGCCCCCGTGGCCGTACGGAAACGGTCCGCGGGATCGGGCTGGAGCAGCGAGGAGACGACCTGCCAGAGGGGTTCCGGGATGCCCTTGGGCGGGCCGGGCGTGCCGTGCTCCAGGAAGTAGTCCACGAGCGCCTTGGTGTCCGGCTTGGCCCCTTCGAGGAGATAGAGGGCGACCAGCCCCACGGCGAACAGGTCGGCAGGGAAGTCGGGTTCGGCGCCCAGCAGCTGTTCGGGGGCGAGGTAACCGGGCGTGCCCACCACGAGGTTGGTCTCCGTCAGCCGGGGCTCGCCGAGCCGCATGGCGATGCCGAAGTCGGACAGCCTGAGCCGGGGGCGGCCGGTGCCGGTGGCTTCGAGGAGGACGTTGGCGGGCTTGATGTCCCGGTGGACGACGTCCTCGGCGTGGACGGCGGCGAGCCCGGACAGCAACTGGTCGAGCAGGGTGCACACGAAGGCGGGCGGGAGGGGGCCGTAGTCGCCGACCAGGTGGACCAGGGAGCCGCCGGTGACCAGGTCCATGGTGAACAGCACCTTGTCGTCGTCCGCGGCCCAGCTGGCCGGTGCGAGGACGTGCGGGTGGTCGATGCGCATCCCCTGCTCCCGGACGAAGCGGAGCAGGGAGTGGGCGTCGCGCTGCTGAAGGACCTTGGCGGCCACGTAACGCCGCCGGCGGTGGTCCCAGGCCCGCCATACGGCGCCCACGCCACCGCGTCCGATCGGGTCGGCCAGCTCGTACCGGCCGGCGAAGACCTCACCCATGCAGCCGCCGCTCCTCCTCGTGGCCCTGTGCGCTCCCCGCTGGTGATCCCGTACCCCGTGTCCCGTGCCCCTGCCGGTCCCCCGGTGCGCCGGTGCGCCGGCCCGTGGGTCAGCTCTGGTGGGACTGGTAGTGCGCGACGGCGTCCGCGGTGCGGCCGGCGCCGTAGACCCGGAGGAATTCGGCGAGTTCGGGGTGGCTCGGCGCGAGGGCGTCGGCGGCGTCGATGATGTCACCGGCGGCGGCCACCGAGCGGAGCAGCGACTGGATCTCCCGGACCACGCGCTTGACCGTGGGCGCGCCCGAGCTGCTGGTGGTCTGGGTGGTGTTGCTGAGCACGGAGCCCCCCTGTGACTTCTTGATCTCCTCCATGCGCTCGGTCGCCTCGGCGGCGCTGACGCTGCCGTCCGCGACCTGGGAGGCCAACTCCTGGAGCAGCTGGACCCGCTGGACGACGGCGGGGTTGCCGATCTTGGCGCGCTGGCCGCTCATCAGCTGGGAGAGCATCGGGGCGGACAGGCCGAGGACCGCCGCGAGCCGTGCCTGGTTCAGCCCGAGATCGTCGATGAGCTTACGGAAGAGCGCCCCCAGCGGCTCCCCGTACCAGTTCCGCTGGAGCTCCCGCGCTCTGGCGGTGGCTTCCTGCTGTGCGGCGTCCATTGCGTCTCCCCATCGCTTCCCCTGAAAACCGCGGTTCGCTGTAGCGAACCACGCCGAGCATCTTACGGAGAGTGGTCATCCGCGGGGACCCCCAATCTTTTTGCGGAACACGGGGGGTGACCCGGTACTCTGGTCTGCGGCACCCGCCGGATCCTGTTCCTTCCGGTCGGTCGCCGCCTTCCCGGGGCCTTAGCTCAGTTGGTAGAGCGCCGTCTTTGCATGGCGGATGTCAGGGGTTCGACTCCCCTAGGCTCCACTTCCAAAAACCCCTCCGACCTGCGGAAACGCTGGCTGGAGGGGTTTTTTGACGTGGGCGTCGGGCCTATTCGGTGACTTGGTACACCTTGTCCTTGAGGGAGCGCACCTGCTCGTAGTCCGCGGTGAGCCGCTGCTCGTCCGGTGCGCTCATGAGGACGCGGAGCACGCTGGTGAGGAGTCCGGCGGTGGGGGTGATGCGGTCGCCGGGCCTCAGCTTGACGGTGAGGTCGTGGACGCTGTCCAGGGCGCGGATCTCCGCCACGACGTCCTCGTCCACCGCGGTGACCGTGCCGTCGAGCGTGGTGGGGGCCTCGTAGATGGCGGCGGGGCGGAGCCTGCTGTAGGTCCGGTCGCCGTACCGCTCCTGGAAGGTTTCCGGCCGCAGGTAGGCCAGCGCGGTCAGAGCCGCCTGGTTGTGGCCCAGGCACGCGTTGTTGAAGTCGGCGTCGATGTGGCCGCTGAGCCGGGTGCCGATCTCCACCAGAGCCGGTCCGTCCGGAGTCACGATGACCTCGGCGTGGGCCGGGCCCCACCGGACGTCGAGGGCGGCGAGGACCTCGTCGACGTACGCGGTCAGCTCGGCGACCAGGGCGTCGTCCCCGTCGAGCAGGAGGTCCCGGTTGTAGATGTTCTTCCCGTTGGGCAACAGCGACTTCTCGTACCGCCAGACGTCGCACGTGTACCGCACCCCGTCGGCACTGACCGTGTCCACGATGTACTCGGTGCCCGAGAGGTAGGACTGGACGAGGATCTCCCGGTTCTCCTTCCCGAAGATGTCCGGTGTCGCCAGGACTTCCTCGGCGGCCCTGCGGACGTCCTCGGCGCTGCGGCAGACGGACACCCCGTCCGACGCCGCCGAGCTCAGCGGCTTGACGACCACGGGGTACACGTCGCGCTCGGCGGCCCAGGCGGCGATGGCCCCCGGGTCGGCGCTCTTGAACTGGTCGGCGCAGCGGACCCCGGCCCGGCGCAACGCCTCGATCATCTCGTACTTGTCGCGGCGGGCCCGGGTCAGGAGGGTCCCGTTGGACGGCACACCGAGTGCCTCGCCGAGGTGATCGGCGAGGGTGACCGCGCCGTCCTGCCCGGCGACGACGCAGACCGGGTCGTACGGCTTGAGCCGCCGCACCAGCGACTCCAGGTCACCGTCGGCCCACACCACGTTGAGCGCGTACTCCGACAGCCGCGGGGGGCTGAGGGTCGGGATGAGCTCGGTCGTGCTCTGCACGTGGACGACGTCGGCACCCAGTTCGGCGAAGGCCCGGGGGTAGAAGTTGCCGGCGGAGTAGCCGTCGACGACGACAGCGGTGGGACGGTGCCCGGTGGTGTTCTCGGTTACTGGCATGGTTCGGTTCCTGTCAGGGGACGTGGACACGGTCGGGGGAGACGGGTGCGGTGACGGCCGCAGCGGGCCGGAACCCGGGGACTTTGACGAGCGCCTTGAACCCGCAGGTGACCGCGAGTCCGAGCACCAGGACGGACAGCCACAGGGTGCTGTAGCCGAAGGCGCCGGCCACCACGAGGCCCAGGGGGCCGCCCGCCACGGCCGCCGTGTTCCACGCGAAGAACATGGAGCCCTGGTAGGTGCTCACCTTTCCCTCGGGCGCGCGGTTCGCCACGAAGCCGGCCGACGTGGGGGCCCACAGGACCTCCCCCAGGGTCCACACCAGCGTCGCCACGATGAAACCGGGCACCGAGTGGGCGAAGGCGTTCAGCCCGAAGCCCACGGCGATGGCCAGGGCGGACAGCGCGAGCGGGACCTCTTCGCGCATGCGGCGGGCGACTCGCGGGGCCAGCGGCAGCAGGACGACGGAAGCCACCGCGTTCACGGCGAGGACGATCCCGACCTCACCGGGACTCATGCCCGCACCGCGCATGCCCAGCGGCAGCGTCGAGTTGACCTGGAGGTAGATGCAGGCCATGAGGAAGGTCAGGCCCAGGAACCCGGCCAGGACGGGTGAGCGGAAGGGCTCGGCCATGGAGCGGGCGGCCTCGCGCAGCACGGGTGCCCGGGTCTCCTGCCGTCCGGTGGCGCGCTCGTCCTTGGGCAGCCCCGCCAGCAGCAGCGCGTAGAGAGAGCTGCCGACGGCCCACACGAAGAACAGCAGGGGCGGGGAGTAGGCCAGCAGGAAGCCGGAGAGCACCGGGCTCAGCGACATCCCGACGTTGAAGCCGACGAGGTAGAGGCTGTAGGCGCGTTCGAAGTCGGCTCGGGGGACGATCTCGTAGATCAGGCCGGCGCTCGCGGGCCGGTCCACCGCGGACAGGAAACCCGTGACCAGGGCCAGTGCGCACAGCGCGGCCGTGTTCGTCGTGACGAGGTAGAGCAGGGCGGTGACGACGGCCACCGGCTGGGCGCCGATGATGGTGCGCCGCGGACCGATCGCGTCGGCGAGGGCTCCGCCCACCAGGCTGGAGGCGAGGACGCCCACGCCGAACAGCCCGACGAGGAGCGGGGTGGTCCGGGAGCCGACCAGATGCTCCTGCTCCAGGTACAGCACCAGGAACGCCGGCGCCAGGCTGCCGACCCGGTTCAGGGCCTGCCCGCACCACAGGAGCCAGAACGCCTTGGGGAAGCGCATCACGACTCCCTTCCCGCCGCCGCGCCCACCGGTCCGCCCACCGCGGCGGCCGGCGTCTCGGTCCGGACGCCGGGAGCGCTCGGGGCAGGGGACGCGCTCCGACCGGTGAAGACGCTGCGCCGCCGGCCGTAGGCGGCGTACAGGGCCAGGCCGGCCGCGAGCCAGATCGCGAAGGTCAGCCAGGTGAGCAGCGAGAGGTTGACCATCAGGTAGAGGCACGCGGCGAACGAGATCCCCGGCAGCAGCGGCACGAGCGGCACGCGGAAGGGGCGCGGCAGGTCGGGACGCGTACGGCGCAGGACGATCACGCCCACGGACACGAGGACGAACGCGAAGAGCGTGCCGATGTTGACCAGGTCCGCCAGCACACCGATGTCGACGAAGCCGGACAGGAGGGCCATCACCACGCCGAGCGCCAGCAGGCTGCGGTGCGGGGTGGCGTAGCGCGGGTGCACCGCGGCGAAGACCGCAGGGAGCAGGCGGTCGCGGCTCATCGCGAGGAGCACGCGGCTCTGGCCCCGGATGCTCACCAGGCAGACCGTGACCAGGCCGACCACCACGCCCACGCTGATGACGGCCCCGACCATGGGGTGCCCCACGGCCTTGAACGCCTCGGCGACGGGGGCTTCCACCGACAGCCGGCTGTACGACTGCATGCCGGTGAGGACCAGGCTCACCGCGACGTACAGCACTGTCACGATCAGCAGGGAGCCCAGCAGGCCGATCGGCAGGTCGCGCTGCGGGCGCCGGGTCTCCTCCGCCGACGTCGCCACCACGTCGAATCCGATGTAGGCGACGAACACCATGGCCGCCGCCGTGATGACGCCGGTCACGCCGAAGGCCGACGGGGTGCCCGGAAGGAAGCCCTGGAGCAGCGGGGTGTGCACCCCCGAGGCCGTCTCGGCGGGGGCGGAGGGCGGGACGAAGGGGCTGTAGTGGGACGCCTTGACGAAGAAGGACCCGACCACGATGACGAACAGGACCACCGCCACCTTGACGGCGACCAGGACCTGCGTGGCGCCCTTGGAGAGGGTTCCGCCCCGGATCAGCACGCCGACGAGGAGCACGATGAGCAGCATGGCGGGGAGGTTCACGAAGGATCCGTCGCCGCCGCTCACGGCAGTGGGGAGGTGGATGCCCGCGGAGTCGAGGAGCGACTGGAGGTAGCCCGACCAGCCCACGGCCACCACGCAGGCCGACAGGGTGAGTTCGAGCATCAGCGCCCAGCCGATGACCCACGCCGCCAGTTCGCCGAGCGTGGCGTAGGTGAAGGTGTAGGCCGAGCCGGCGACCGGGAGGGCCGAGGCCAGTTCCGCGTAGCACAGGGCGGCGCAGCCGCAGACGACCGCGGCCAGGACGAAGGACACGGCGACGGCGGGGCCCGCCATCTGCCGTGCCACCTGTCCGGTGAAGACGAAGATCCCGGTGCCCAGCACCATGCCGACACCGGTGACCACCAGGTCGAACCATCCCTGGTCGCGGCGCAGCCTTCCGTGCCCGTCACCTCCCTCGGCGGACGACAGGACTTGCTCAACTGACTTGACACGCATGGAACGTCAACCTCGTGCCTTGAAAAGGGCTGCCATGGGATCCTTCTGTTTCCTCGTTGTGATCAGTGACGCGAAGGCGAGTTCGCGCGGCGGGCGGGCGGAAGACCGCTCGGAACGTTCGGGGTGGAAAGCGCGGGCCGAGGGCGGGGCGTCGGGCGACCGGGGTGTCAGGCGACCGGGTGGGGGCTCAGGCGACCGGGGCGAAGATCCCGTCGGTGCGCTCCTCGAGCCAAGGCTCACGGCCGAGAATGGCGTGGTGCAGCATGCTGACCCTGCGGCCGGGTTCCATGCCGAACCGCGTGACGAGCGTCGAGCGCAGGTGTCCGTACGTGGCGAGGGCTTCGGTGGTACGGCCGTTGCGGTACAGGGCCGCCATCAACAGTCCCTGGATCTTCTCCCGTTCCGGGTACCTCAGGGCCAGCTGACGCAGATCGCTGAGGACCATGAGCTCTCTGCCCAGGCGCAGGTCGATCTCCAGCTTGCGTTCCATGGCCGACGTCCACGCCTCGTCGAGGACCGTACCCAGCTCCCGCAGCGCGGCGACCTCGCGCAGGTCGGCCAGAGCGGGGCCGCGCCACAGCGCGAGCGCCTGCCGCAGGCGCCGGCTCTCGGCTTCCAGGGTCTCCCGGTCCTCGGTCCGGGGGATGTCCTGGCGATGCGTGAGCCGCCGGAATTCGACGAGGTCGAGTGAGTGGTCGGCCAGTCGGAGAATGTAACCGGGCAGGCTGGTGGAAATCCCGTCGGGATTGAAACCGAAGCCGGCCAGGTGGCGCCGGATCTTGGAAATGTACACCTGTAGCGCTGCGCGGGCCGTCGACGGCTGGCCGTCCTTGCCCCAGAGGTTCTCCGCCAGGCTGGACGCCGCAAGGCACTGGTCGTGGTGGGTGACGAGCAGCGCCAGAAGCGCACGCTGTTTGAAAGCGCTGGGGGTGCACACCCCAAGGTCTCCGGAATCTACCTCGAAATGGCCGAGAACCTTGAATTCCATAGATCAGTCCCCTGAGTAGCGAGCCGGTGCGCATGGGTGGCGCGCAGCAGTCTCCAGGTAGGGCTGAAGGCGGCAACTCGATCGGGACGCCGTTTCAGCGGGCAAGAACTTACGTCACCGTGCGTGCCGGGTTCCCGCGTCATCTCGCCTCCGTCGGCGAACGACCCTTGCGCGGACAGGCGAGCGGCCCGTCGGGCGGGTCGGAGGCCGGCCGCTACTTTGGCAACTCCACACACCAACCCGGCGCCGCGTCCAATGCCCCGGAAGAAGCGGGACGGGAAGTTCTGGGAAGTCGGCCAAATCCCCTCCAAAGCCAGGGTGAACCCACGCCTTCTCCGGCCTTGTCGGAGGGTGCGGTCCGGGATTTCACGGCCTATGGTCGACACGTCTTCAGGGCCTGCTCGCGGCATGGCCCGCATTGGTGGCTGAGTAGCCCGGAAGGAAATACCCATGATTACGGAACTGGACTCCAGGAAGATTTCTCCGTTCGGAGAACTGGACAACCCGCGGGTGATCGAGGCGGATCGCATCACCAGGGAGGACCTCCTCGCCCTGGCGCATGGTGAGGCCATCGCGATCGTCGTCCGTGAGTACTGCCCGCTGGACCTGTGCGCGCGCGCCACGAAGCAGCTGCTGCACGACAGCCTGTACGGCGAGTACGCGAATGTCCCCGGTGTGCACAAGTGGGGTCTGAACACGTACGAAGGGCTGTCCACCAAGGAGCGTGAGCAGCGCTACTTCTCGGAGGCCGTGGCCGCCGTGCAGTCGCTGCGCGACGCCTGGAGCCCCTACCTCTCGCCCATCGACCGGCTGCGTCTGGAACTCCAGGAGGCATGGCCGGGCGGCGCGAACATGGAGCACCTGGAGGGCAACCCGCTGTTCGTCGGCCAGGCGCGCGTCTTCACCGCGGGCAACGGCGCGATCCCGCACCAGGACTTCCTGTCCTGGGAGCTGGAGGACCTGCGGCGCGAGGACCGGTCCGACGGCAAGGCCGAGCTGCTCACCCAGATGACCGCCAACCTGTACCTGCAGACGGCCGACGAGGGCGGCGAGCTCGAGCTCTGGTCCCGTGGTTACGAACACGCCGAGTACGACGCCCTGCGGGTGTCGGCCGACAGCTACGGCCTCAACCGGGACCTGATCCCGGAGCCCACGGTGGCGCTGAAGCCGACGGCGGGCATGCTGATCCTCTCCCACGCCTCGCGCATTCACGCCGTGCGGCCTTCGAGCGGGCGCGACCGCGCGGCCGTGAGCTTCTTCATCGGGGTACGCGGCACCGAGCAGCCGCTCACCTACTGGAGCTGACGGACGACGCGGCGGCGCGGGCCCGGCCCACCGGCCGTACCCGCGCCGCGCCGCAGGTGGCCGAGGCACGAAGAGGAACCACAGGGACTGTGAGCACTGCCGGTTTGCCGACCCCGGGTCGGGCGCTTCACCCGTACGCGCGACAGAGGCTGACGGGCCGGTTCGCCGAACTCGTCCGGCACGAGGAGGAGCTGGCCGCTTCGCTCCGCTCGCTGGCCGCGCCGGCCCCCGCCGGGTCCGCGCGGTCCGTGCTGCTCGACCGTTCCGCGCGGCATGAGCGCGACGCCGCGCTGCTCCGCTCGCTGGCCCTGGGCCTCGGCCCCTCGGACCGCCCCCTTGAGCGGCCGGCGGACCCGGAGCCGACCGGGGGCCGGGACGCGGACACGCGGGGGTGTGCGCGGCTCGGTGCCCGCTACCTCCTGCTGGAGGGCGTGCTGATCAGCTCCCTGGTGGCGGCGTTGCGTACCGACCTGCGGGTGGCCGCCGCTCCGGACGGCCTGGACGAGGTGCTGGGCGGCCTGGCCGACGCGGCGGACGCCCGGCGGTCCCGGGTGTGGGAAGCGCTGACGGGAGGGGGTGCCGGGCGTGGCGTTCACAGCGGCGCGGTGCTCGCCGCCGCACTGGACGACGTGGTGCGCGCGCTGGTGGTGCCGGAGCGGGGTGCCGTCGTCCCGATGATTCCCGTGGCTGTGAGGCGTCAGGCCCGTGTGCTGACCGGCCAGTGGGCCGCCGCCTGCGAACGGGCCGTCGCCCTCCTCGGGTCCGCGGGTTTCTCCGTCCCGGAGGACGAGGTGAGGGAGCGCTGGTGGTCGTCGACGCGCGATGCCCTCGCCGCTTACCGCCGGCTGCGGGGACGCGACCACTGCGTCGTCCGCGCCGCCGCCGCGGGGATGCCGTTCATGCCGCCGTCCGCAGCACGGGCGTGAGCGGCTCGTCCGCCGCCTTCCTCAGGCAGTCGAAGGCGAAGGCCGCCGACACCAGCGTCATGTGGTGGTGCCAGCCGGGATAGGAGCGGCCCTCGAACGCGGTCATCCCGAACTCGCCCGTG
The DNA here is from genome assembly GCF_000720835.1 of Streptomyces achromogenes subsp. achromogenes. Taxonomy (GTDB): domain Bacteria; phylum Actinomycetota; class Actinomycetes; order Streptomycetales; family Streptomycetaceae; genus Streptomyces; species Streptomyces achromogenes. The sequence continues at coordinate 9,458 of NZ_JODT01000054.1, forward strand.
AGAGCGTCGACGGTGGGGGTGACATCCGCCTTGGCCGCCAGGCGGCACAGTCGTTCCGGGCTTTCGCGGACCATGTTGGTGATCCACAGCCGGCCGGGTCCCGGCGCCGTCGGATCCGAGACGGTGAACAGCCGGCAGGCGGGAAGGTCGGCGTCCGCCCCGGGAAGGCCCACCGGACGGGTGAGGATGCGGGCGGGGCCCCCACCCAGCGGGATCGTTCGCGTCCCTTCCAGCCTCAGGACGTCGCGGGCGCCCAGCACGGGCCCCGGCCGGGTCCGCGTGGGCAGGCTGTCCGGGACGGCCACGAGGAAGTCGTGACGGCGTGCCTTCAGTGCTCGCAGCAGCCAGCCCGTGCCTTGCTCGCCGGTGAGATCGGCGACGAGGGGAAGACGGGCGGAACCGCTCTCGGCCGTGAGGGAGTCGACGAGCTCCAGGGCATGGCCGACCACGGTGCCGGCGGGGAGATCGGCGGGGATCCGCGCGCGCTCGCGCAGCTGTGCGTCCTGGGCCCACCGGCCGGGCAGCAGCAGTCTCCAGTCGACGGGCACGGTCGCCCGTCCGCCGGCCAGGAAGACACCGATGCCCACCTGACAGTTGACGGTACGTCCGAGGGCGGGCACGAAGCGGTGGTGCACGCCGGCACAGTGCTCTCCGCGTCTGGGCAGCGCGGCCGGGGCGATCACCCACGCGCGGGCTCTGATCCGCTCTTCCGCCCAGTGCAGGAGCGCGCGCCGGACGGGGAGCCAGTCCCACGGACTGGCGTTGATGAACTGGTGGAGCCCGTGCGCGGCTTCCGGCATGTCCATCGCCTCCGCCAGCCGGCGGATCGACTTGCGTCCCGAGACGGTCAGCAGTCCCTCGATATAGGTACGTCCCCAGCGTCGCTGATCCACGCGGGGCAGACCGGCGAACATCTCCTGAGTGAACTGCCGCAGTTCACCGGAGAGCGATTCGGCTGAAAAGGATATGGCCGGCGTGGTCACGAATGAACCGCCTTCCGCGAAACGCTGAACTGAGGGCTCCGTGCAACAAGAAGAAGTCTTGCCGTGCGCCCACCGATTTTCAATGGGCGCAGGTACAGGGTGTGTCATCACTCCGCAGGCTTCGGAGCGGAAAACTTCAGGATTCCCCGGGGAAGTACAGAGAAATGTCAGGAAGCGCTTGCGGGCGGGGGAACAGAAAAGCGTTCAGGGCCGAGGAGTTCCTTTCCTCGGTCCTGAACGCTCGCTCGCCGCGCAGCGGTCAGCCGTCCTGCCGGGAGTCGTCGGCCGGGGGCGGGGCCGTCGTCCGCAGCCGGGGCAGGATTCCCGGGGAGGCCAGGCCCGGGAGGATGAGACGCCACAGGGCGGAGACGCGCTCGGGAAGGTCTTGGCGGTCACTGTAGATCTGTGACATCACCTGCAGGCCGGTGAAGGACCCCACGATGGTCTGCGCGACTTCCGGCAGATTCGTTCCGGGAAGCAGCTCGCCCTGCTGGCTCGCCCGGCGCAAGAGGTCTTCGATCGCCGTGATGGACTGCTGGTACGGGGTGTTGGTGGGAGGCGCGAAAGACGACTGCTCGACCGCGAGCCGCACACTGGCCCGCAGGATGGGGTCGTGCTGCAATTGGCGCGCGAATCCCAGGGTGAGATCGATGACGGCCTGGAGTACCACCTCTTGGTGCGGCACTACGAGGGCCTGGCCGTGCGCCTCGATCAACGCGGTGGCGATGGCCTCTTTGGACGGGAAGTGGTGATACAGGGCGCCTCGGGTCAGGTCCGCCCTGGCGAGGATCTCATTCGTGCTCGCCGCGTCGTAGCCACGCTCGTCGAATACGTGCGCGGCTGCCTCCAGGATCAGGCGCCTCGACCGGATGCCTCGTTCCTGCCGAGCCATGTCTGTACTCCTGTGCCGCGTATCGAAAATCAAACAGACTTGTCTGCACTATAGCTCGCTTCAGAGGCTGTCGGCGGACGCCGGCCGCGGCATCCGCCAAGGCTCTCCGAGCCGGAATCCGACCCCTCGGACGGTCACGATCCAGTCGCTCGACCCGAGCTTGCCGCGGAGGCTGCTGACGTGGGTGTCGATGGTGCGCCCGCGGTGCGGGGAGTCCTCGTTCCAGACCTGGCTCATCACGCGGCGCCGCGAGTGGACCGTCTCCGGCTGGGACACGAGGAGATGCAGCAGGTCGAACTCCTTGGGCGTCAGGTCCAGCGGCCTGCCGTCGAGCAGGATCTCGCGCCTCGCCGCGTCCACGCGCAACGGGCCGTGCGTGACGACCTGTGGCGCGGCGGCGGCCCGGGGGGCGGCCGGCCGGGGGCGGGCCCGGCGCAGCACCGCGTCCATGCGGGCCAGCAGTTCCCGCAGCCCGAACGGCTTGACGACGTAGTCGTCCGAGCCCGCCTGCAAGCCGAGTACGCGGTCGAGTTCCGAGGCGCGGGCGGTCACGGTGATGATCGGCACGTCGCCGGCCAGCCGGATGCGCCGGCAGACCTCCAGCCCGTCCAGATCGGGCAGATCCAGGTCGAGCAGCACGAAGTCGGCCCGGTGGTGTTCCGCGAGTGCCTCGGCCCCGCTGCCGACGCTGTCCGCCCGGTATCCGTGCCGGCGCAGCTCCTGCACCAATCCGTCGGCGGCGTGGCTCTCGCCGTCGATGACGAGGACCCGGAGCGCCGGTGCCGCCTCGGGCTGCGCGCTCCCCGCCGTGGTGCGCGGCGGTTCGGTGAGGGGTCGGGGGATGCGCCAGTCCCTGCGCGTCCCTGCCGGATCGGCGGCCGGCCTGTTCATCCGTCTCTCCCTGGGCGCTTCACGGAGAGCTGTTGCGTCGCTCACGATTCGAGACAGTAACAGGCAGGCCTGTCTGTTTGCTACCGCTGCTTCGGCGAGCTGCCCGGACCGGGATCCAGGCGAGAGGTCAGGGCGTGAAGCGCGGCAAAGACGGCCAAGGTGGCGTAACTGGCAGTGGCCAAGCGAAACTTAAGGGACATTCGGGAGGCATCTGACGTCGAAGCCGGTGCCCGGGAGGGCGGGTTCGTGAAGGGAAACCAGGCAGATGTGACTGGTTCCACCGCCTCACGGAGCGAAGAACAGACAACTCTGCCTCTATCTTTTGGGCTGCATGTGTTCCATCAGGCCTGGGCGGGGTGACCGGACCCACGTTCGACCTGCTCAGGCCGCAGAAAGACAGGAGTGCCGAGGATGCTGGCTGCTATCTCAGCGCCCAGGACCGACAGCGCCTTGGCGGCAGGTTCGTTGTTCATGGGCACGGTTCCGCGGGGGTACGTCCACCGCGCCGCCGTGGCGGAGGTCTTCCTCACCGGGTGGGAGGCCGCCGCGGACGGCCCGGCCGACTCCTTCGTGGTCCGGGCCCAGTGGCCCAGGGCGCACGCGCTGTTCGCCCCCCTCGGCGGGCACCAGGACCCGATGCTCCTGGTCGAGTCGATCCGGCAGGCCGGAAGCCTGCTGGCCCACGCCGAATACCGGGTGCCGTTCGGCCATCAGTTCCTGATGTGGGACATGTCCTTCACCGCCGAGGCTTCCGCGTTCGCCATCGACGCGGCCCCGACCGAGGTCGAGCTGCACGTGGTGTGCCATGACATCGTCCGCCGCGGCGGGACCGTCGTACGCATGCGCTACACCGTGGCCGTCCGGCGCGGTGGGCGGTCGGTGGCCGGTGGTACCGCGAGCTTCAGCTGCGTCAGCCCTTCGGTGCACCGCCGGTTGCGCGCCGAGCGGCCCACCTCGACGGCAAGTGTCCCGCCCGCCCCGGTCGACCCTGCCACCGTGGGGCGCACGCACCGCGAGGACGTGCTGCTGGCGGTGCCGGCGGACGCCCGGGAAACACGCTGGGAGCTTCGTGTGGACACCGGCCATCCGGTCCTCTTCGACCACCCGGTCGATCACGTTCCCGGCATGGTGCTGATCGAGGCCGCCCGGCAGGCGGCGCGCGTGGCGACCGGTCGGCCCGAGGCCCTTGTGACCGGCATGGAGAGCGAGTTCGCGCGGTACGCGGAGCTCGACGAGCCGTGCTGGGTGGAAGCACGGGTCGAGCCCTCGGACGCGGCGGGCGACACCCGTGTGCGCGTGCGCGCCGAGCAGCAGGGAGAGCAGGTCTTCACCGCTCTCGTGACGCTCCGCCGTGACAACGGCTGAACCTGCCATGGATCTCGCGGAACGTCCTGTGCGGCGCGTCCTGATCACCGGGGCCGCGGGCTTCATCGGCCGCCATGTGGTCCGGGAGGCCGCACGCCGGGACGTACGGCTCAGGCTCATGGCACACAGCCGCCGGGTGCCCGGCACCGATGCCCGCCGGCAGGTCGTCCCGGCAGACCTCACCGATCCGGGCGCACTGCGCGGAGTCTGTGACGGTGTCGACGTCCTGCTGCACTGCGCGTCACACGTCGGCGGCACCCTCGAAACCAACGAGGCCGTCAACACGCGGGGGACGGGGAACCTGCTCGACGAGGCCCGCCGGGCCGGTGTCCGCCGCATCGTGTACGTGAGCACGGCGTCCGTCTACGGGCGGGGCGCGTTCAGGAACGCGACCCCGGAGCAGCTCGCGAGGAACCCGGGATCACCCACGTCGGTGACGCGTGCCCGAGCCGAGGACCTGGTCCTCGACGCCGGCGGGACGGTGTTGCGTCCCCACCTCGTCCACGGCGCGGGCGACAGCTGGCTCGTACCGGGGCTGGTCCGGCTGCTCCGCATCTTGCCGGCCACGGTGGAGGGCTGGACGGCGAGGCTGTCGGTCATCTCGGCGAGCGACCTGGCGCGCCTGACCGTGGGCGCCGGCCTCGCGCCGGCGGCGGAGCTGACGGCTCCCGTCTACCACGCGACCCATCCGGACCCCGTCACCGCGGACACGCTCCTGCGGGCGGTGGCCGCGCACGCCGCGATTCCCTGGCCGCACCGGGAACTGTCGGTGCGGCGAGCACGGTCCCTGCTGGCGGACGACAGCCGCTCCGCCCACGGACTGGAGATGCTGACCAGCGACCACTGGTTCGACGGCACTCGGCTGTGGCGGGACCTGGGTCTGACGCCGGGCCCCGCTTTCGACGCGGCCTTCCCCGAGCCGGAGGGATCACCGCGCGACCCGGCCGCCGCCTTCTGAGCGGACCGGGGCTACCGGCGGGCGTCCTCCAGTGCCGGGGCCGCCTCGCGCAGGGCCTCCTCGGGGGTCAGGCGGGTGCCGTCGGTGAAGGAGCGGGTGAAGGCCGTGTCGCCGAGGGTGGCGCGGGCCGCCCGCTCGATGCGGTCCACGTCGGTGCGTTCGGCCGGGGGCAGTGGCGCGCCCACGCTGCGCCGGGCCGCGTCGGCCGCCCCGAGCAGCAGGGCCGCGCAGGTGGCCGCGGACTCGGTGCCCCGCAGGGCCGCCGCGCCGGCCAGGCCCTCCAGGGACAGCGCGAGCGCCCTCGGCTCGTCTATCGCGCGGGCCACGTCCAGGCCGCGCAAGTGGTGCGCCGCGGCCGTGCCGGCGTCGCCGCGCAGTTCGGCGACGAAGCCCAGTTCGGCCAGCAGCAGATGGTCGCCCGCCTGCGAGGACACATCGGCGTACCCCTCGCGCAGGTGCCGCAGGTGCGCCTCGGCGGCGTCCAGGTCGCCGGAGCGGCGGGCGCCGAGCGCGAGGCCCATCCCGGCGTGGATCTCGCCGTATTTGTAGCCCTGTTCGGCGGCGCTGCGCCGGGCCTGTTCGTGCAGGTCGCGGGCGCGGTCCCAGTCGTGGTCCAGCAGCGCCAGGCGGCCCAGGCCGGACAGCCGGGCCGACACCTCGGCCGCGAGGCCCAGTTCACGGGCGATCCGCAGCCCTTCGTACTGGCGGCTGACGGCCTCCTCGTACTCGCCCTTGATCTCCGCGAGCGCCGCCAGCGGTGACACCGTCTGGAGTTCGCCCCAGCGGTCGCCCAGTTCGCGGAAGAGCTCGGCGCTGCGCCGGCCGTCGCGGCCCAGCCCGGCGAGGTCGCCGCGGATCAGCGCGAGCGTGGCCCGCAGGCCGAGCGCGGCGGCGGTGCCCCACTGGTCGTCCGCGGTGGTGAACAGCGCGAGCGCCCGGTCGTTCAGCTCCCCGCTGTCGGCCACCGCGCCCGCGCTGAACAGGCCGTACGCGCACAGCCACAGCGACCGGGCCCGGCGTACCGGGTCGGGCCCGCCGCTGCCGTCGGGGAGGGCGTTGCCGTCGGTGTCGGCGGTGTCGCCGGGGAGGGCGCCGGCCGGGTCGCGGTCCCCGGTGAGCAGGGCGAACGCGGTGTGCAGCAAGGTGAGTTCGCGGCGGTCGGCGGCCGTCGCGGTGTCCAGCACCGCGCGCAGGCTGCGGCGGGCCTGGGCGAGCCGGCCGCGCAGCAGCCACCACCAGGCCAGCGCGGTCGCCAGCCGTGCCGCCTGCTCGGGGTGGCCGGCGGCGGCCCGGCGCACGGCCTCGTCCAGGGCCGAGCGCAGATTGCCGGACTCGGCGTCGAGCCGGGCCAGCCAGGACCGCTGCCCGGGGCCGCGCAGCTCGGGCTCGGCGCGTTCGGCGAGCGCGAGGTAGTGGCGCAGATGCCGGTCGCGTACGGCGGCGAGGTCCTCCATCTCGTGCAGCCGCTCGGTGGCGTAGGCGGCGACGGACTCCAGGAGCCGGTAGCGCGGTCCGGTGGGCCCGGCCACGACGACCACCAGGGACCGGTCGACCAGCCGTGTCACCAGGTCGGGCACCTCGGCACAGGCGACCCCGTCGCCCGCGCACACCGCCTCGGCCGCCTGAAGGTCACAGCCGTCGCTGAACGCGGCCAGCCGGCGCAGCACGATGCGCTCCGGCGCGCTGAGCAGCTCCCAGCTCCAGTCGATCACCGCGCGCAGGGTCTGCTGGCGCTCGGGCGCACCGCGCCGCCCCGAGGTCAGCAGCTGGAACCGGTCGCCGAGCCGGGCCGCCAGCTCGCGCACGCCCAGCGCGCGGACCCGGGTCGCCGCCAGTTCCAGGGCGAGCGGGATGCCGTCCAGGCGGCGGCAGATCTCGGTGACGGCGGCGCGCTCGGAGTCGTCGCAGGCGTCGGGGGCGAGCGAGAAGCCGGGGGCCGCGGCGGCGGCGCGCTGGGCGAACAGCCGTACCGCGTCGTCGGTGGGCAGCGGCTCGACCAGGAACACCTCCTCGCCCGGCAGGCCCAGCGGCTCCTGGCTGGTGGCCAGCACGCGCAGACCGGGCGCGGTGCGCAGGAGCAGGGTGGTGAGTTCGGCGGCGGCGTCCACGACGTGCTCGCAGTTGTCGAGGACGAGCAGGGTGCGCCGGTCGCGCAGGACGGCGGCGAGGTGGTGCGCGGGGGACCGGGTGCCGGTGCCGGAGACCGGTACGGCGGAGGGCGCGTGGTCGCTGATGCCGAGGGAGGCGGCGACCACCTGGGCGAGGTCGGCGGCGGCCCCGCCGCGGACGCCGGAGAACTCCACGAACCAGGCGCCGTCGGGGAGTTCGGGGGCGTCGGTGAGGAGCGCGTCGGCCGCCGCCACCGCCAGCCGCGTCTTGCCCACGCCGCCGGGGCCGGTGAGGGTCACCAGGCGGGCGGCGCCGAGGAGTCCGGTCACCCGGTCGAGGGCGTCGCGGCGGCCGATGAGGGGGGTGAGGGACGCGGGCAGGTTGGAGGGGGCGGGGGCGGGGGGCGCGGCGGTCTTCGCGGGCGCGGCGGGCGCCCGGGGCTCCCGGGGAGCGGCTTCGGCGGGGCGCGGCGCGACCGTCAGCGCGGGATCCTGGCGGAGCACCGCCTGGTGCAGCGCGGCGAGTTCGGGGCTCGGTTCGACGCCCAGGTCGGCCACGAGCCGGGCGCGCAGGTCCTCGTAGGCGGCGAGGGCCTCGCTCTGCCGGCCCGCCGCGTACAGCGCCCGTATCTGGAGCGCGCGCAGCCGTTCCCGCAGCGGATGCCGGGCCACCAAGTCGGCCAGCTCCCCGGCGAGCAGCACGTGTTCGCCGGCCGCCAGGCGGGCCTCGGCCTGCTCCTCCAGCACCGACAGCCGCTGGTCGGTCAGGCGCTGGGCCGCCGCGCGCGCGAACTCCTGGTCGGCGAAGTCGGCGTAGGCCGGTCCGCGCCACAGCCCGAGGGCCTCGGTGAGCAGCGCGGCCCTCTCGTCCGGGGCCTCGACGGCGCGGGCCCGGTCCACCAGGTCGCGGAACCGGACGGCGTCCACCTCGTCGGTGCCGTCCAGGCGCAGCCGGTAGCCGGCCGGCTGGAGCTGGATCCGGTCCCGGCCCAGTACCCGGCGCAGCTGCGAGACCTTGGCCTGGAGGGCGCCGGCGGGCCGGCCCGGCGGGCGGTCGCCCCACAGGTCGTCGATCAGACGGTCCGCGGAGACCGGTCCGCCGTCGTGTGCGAGCAGGTCGGCGAGCAGCGCCCGGACCTTCGCCTCGGGAACCCTGACGGCCACCCCCTCGTCGTCCCACACCGTCAGTGGGCCGAGCACCCCAAACCGCATGTGCGTCACTGTACGTCACGGCGCCGATCCGGTGGGGTGTCCGTCCGGCCGCACGCCGTCCACCAGCGGTTTCGCCGGTCACCGGTGCCCGTGGCCAGGCACCGTACGTCAGCCCCCCCGGGTGCCCGTGAGCCGGCCGTAAGCCGTCCCGAAGGTTTCCCGAAGCGCCCGGGCGCAAGGTCGATACCACCGAGCCGTTGTGGCAGGTGCGGCGCAGGAAGAGGAAGCAGCATGACCAAGTACGCGGGCCGGACGGCCGTAGTCGTCTCAGAGGCCACCGCCATCGGACTGGCCGTGGCCAAGCGTCTGGTGGAGGGCGGCGCCCAGGTCGTGCTGACCGCCCGCACCACGGAGGAGCGGGACCGCCTGGGCGGGGAACTGGGCTCCGCCGCCCGGGTCGTCGCGCCCTCCGACGTGACCGCCTGCCTCGGGCCCGGCGGTGTCGTCGACCTGCTGTTCGCGGATGTCGTGGCCACCGCCCGGCCGCTGCTGCCGCGGCTCAGGGACGGTGGCGCGGTCGTGCTGATGACCCCGGCGCCCTCACCCGCCGCCGTGCACGCGCTGGCCGGCGAGCTGGTCTCCCGGGGCATCCGCGTCAACGCCGTGGCGCCGGGCTGTATCGAGGCGCCGGGCGGCAACGGGGTGCCCCTGCCGCCCCTGGGCCGCCTCGGCGCCGCCGAGGAGGTGGCCCGGGCCGCGCTGTTCCTGGCCACCGACGCCACGTTCACCACCGGGGCCCGCCTGCCGGTCGACGGCGGCCTGAGCCGGCCATGACGGCGTACCGGCGGACCCGGCCGGCGAGCCCCAGGCCTCCCGGCCCACCCGATCCCCCTGGCGCACCCGGTCCCCCCGGCGCACCCGGCTCCCCGGCCCCGCCCCGAGTCCTCACCCACTCCGTCCCCGAACCCCTGGAGCACATTCCATGAGCACCACACCCGATACCGCGACCGGTTCGCCCGTGCGGACCGGCGCCGAGGCGAGTCCGGCGGGCGCCGGCGAGCAGCAGAAGCTGCCCATGTTCGCCCTGCTGGCCCTCGCGACCGCCGTGTTCATCACGAGCCTCACCGAGACCCTGCCCGCCGGTCTGCTCCCGTCCATGAGCGACGACCTGAATGTGAGCGAGTCCGCGACCGGGCAGACGGTCACGATCTACGCGCTGGGCACCGCGCTGACCGCGATCCCGCTGACCGCGGCGACCGCCGGCTGGCGGCGCAAGCGGCTGCTGCTGACCTCCATGGCCGGCTTCGCCGTCGCCAACACCGTCACCGCGCTGTCGTCCCTGTACGGGCTGACGATGGTGGCGCGCTTCGTCGCCGGTGTCGCGGCGGGCCTGGCCTGGGCGCTGCTCGCCGGGTACGCGCGCCGGCTGGCCCCGGTGCCGTTGCAGGGCCGGGCCATCGCGGTGGCGATGGCGGGCATCCCCGTCGCCCTCTCCCTCGGCGTGCCCGCCGGCACGTTCCTCGGCAAGGTGACCGACTGGCGCGTGGCGTTCCTCGCGATGACCGCGCTCACCGTCCTCCTGCTGGCGTGGATCGCCGCCGCCGTACCGGACTACCCGGGCCAGGAGCGCGGCGAGCGGCCGAAGATGCTGCACGCCCTGAAGGTCCCCGGCGTGGTGCCCGTGCTGTTCGTGACGCTGGTCTTCGTCCTGGCGCACACCATCATCTACGCCTACATCGCCACCTTCCTCGACGACCTCGGCATGGGCGGCAACACCGACCTGGTGCTGCTGGTGTTCGGCATCGCCTCGCTGGCCAGCATCTGGATCGTCGGCGCGCAGATCCACCACCGGCTGCGCGTGCTGACGGTCGCCAGCTCGCTGCTGGTCGCGGTGTCCGCCGCGGTGCTGGCGGTGCTCGCCGACCAGACGGCGTTCGTCTACCTCGCGGCCGTGCTGTGGGGCCTGGGCTGGGGCGGGGTGCCGACCCTGCTGCAGACCGCGGCCGGTGACGCGGGCGGCGAGAAGGCGGCCGACGCGGCCCAGGCCATGCTGGTGACGCTGTGGAACGTCGCCATGGCGGGCGGCGGTGTCATCGGCGGTGTGCTGCTCGACCTGACCGGCAGCGACTCGCTGCCGTGGAGCGTGCTGCTGCTGATGCTGCCGGTGATCGCCGTCGTCGTCCTCGCCCGCGGCCACGGCTTCCCCGCCAAGCGCCCGGTGGCGTAGGCGCGGCGTACGGCGGCGGGGACGGCCGGCTCTCCCCGCCGTATCGCCGTACCGGGCCCTTTCGCCCCGCCGGCCCCCCCTTGTCCACCACCCTTTCCTCACCACCCTTGTCATCACCGGACTGTGGAGCCATGACCGAAGAGACTGGACCGACCGAGACCGCCGGGACGCCGAAGCAGGCGCAGCAGCTGCTGCACCACGTCGAGTTCGGCTCCGGTACGCCCGTGGTGCTGCTGCACGGCTACACCATCGACCACCGGCTCCTGCTGCCGCTGGAGCCCGTGTTCGCCGCGCGCCGCGGCTGGCGGCGGCTCTACGTCGACCTGCCCGGCTCCGGGCGCTCGCCCCGGCTGTCCGGGCCGGTCACGGCGGAGGCCATGGGCGAGGCGGTGCTGCGGTTCGTGGACAAGGTCGTCGGCGACGAGCCGTTCGCGGTCGTGGGCATCTCCTACGGCGGCCAGCTCGCCCGCCATCTGATCGCCGAGCGCGGCCCGCAGGTGCTGGGCGCCGCGCTGATCGCGCCGCTGGTCAAGCCGGGCGGGGAGCGGACGCTGCCCGAGCGGCGGGTGCTGGCGAAGGACGAGGCGCTGCTGGCCGCGCTCGACCCGGCCGACCGCGAGGTGTTCACGAGCATCGCGCTGTACCAGGACGACGCCGGCTGGAACGCCTTCCGCGACCATGTGCTGCCCGGCCTGCGCGCCCATCACCGTGAGGACGCCGCCGAACTGCTCAAGGCGTACCTGCTCCGGCAGGCCCCGGAGTCCCGGTTCGGCACGCACGACGGCACGCATCTGGTGGTGACCGGTCGTCAGGACCACATGGTCGGCTGGCGGGACCAGCTGGAGCTGCTCGACCACTATCCGCGCGCCACCTACGCGGTCGTCGACGGCGCCGGGCACAACGTCCACCTCGACCAGCCGGACACCGTGCACGGGCTGCTGGGCAACTGGCTCGACACCCTGGCGGCACAACGCGACTGATCAGACGCCGGGCCGGCCTCCCGAGTCGACCGCCGAAGGTATCCCCCGGCCTTCGGCGGTCATCGGCGTGCCCGCGTTCAAAGTTTTGTTCATAAGATTTTGACACGTTCTCGATCTTGGACAGGCGGGCGTATCAGTATTGGGTCAACCGGTATTTACCGACCCCTGCCCACGGTCCTCCACACCCGTCACCGCACCGCGTTTGCCCAGGTCGGCGCGGGAAGTAGCGAAGTGCCATACGAGCGCCGGACAGGATTGTGCATCCGAGGGTATTTTGTGGCCCGGGCACATGCACGATGCACCGGCCTCAGTCTGAGCGTTACGAAATACGAGGGGACGTAGCGTTTATGTCGTCGAGTGAGACGCGCATGGCAACGAGCGACGGTCCGCGTATCCAGAGGTTTGTGGAGGACATATTCAGATCACTTCACAGAGTGGAGCAGCATCGCTGGGCCCGGGCCTATCTGCGGGCCCTGCTGCAGGGCTCCGGTAAGAAGACACCGCGGCGCATGGCCCAGGAGGACTTCTTACCCACGGCGGCGATGCGCGGGCTGCACCAGTTCATCAACGCCAGCTCCTGGGACTGGCGTCCGGTGCGCCGCGGACTGGCCCGGCGGGTGGCCGCGACGGCGTCGCCCTACGCCTGGACGGTCGCCGAGCTGGTCATCCCGAAGAACGGCGAGCACTCGGTGGGCGTGCACCGCCGGGTGGACCCGGCGACCCGGCAGACCGTCAACTGCCAGCGCGCGCTCGGCCTGTTCCTGGCCGGCGCCCAAGGCGCCTTCCCGGTCGACTGGAGCCTGGTGCTCAGCGGCCCCTGGGACGGCGACCCAGAGCGCCGGCGGCGGGCCCGGATACCGGAAGGGGAGAAGGAGCGCCCGGTCGGTGCCTACGTCCTCGACTACGCCGCGGACGCGGTCACGCTGCCGCACGGGGCCGGGCTGCCCTGGGTGCTGGACCTGACCCGGTGCGACGACGCGGCCGGTGTGCTCACCGGCCTGGCCCGGGAGCGGCTGGACGTGCTGGCCGAGGTCGACCCCGGCCAGATCGTGCTCGCCGGCCAGCACACGCCGACCGTGCGCACGGTCGGCGGACTGATGGGGATCCGGCACGCCCGGCAGCCGCACGTGATGATGCGGCAGGCCCCGGACGGCCGCACCAAGGCCGTGACGATCCACACCTACACCGGTACCGTCCGGCTGCCGCAGCTCGCGGGCGCCGACGGCGGCTCGCGCGCCTACCGGATCCTGGAGCGGCCCGCCCTGGACGGCCGGCTGCCCGCCCGGTACTGGCTCACCAGCCTCACCGACCGGCCGGTGGACGAGGTGCTGTCCCTGGTGCGGGGCCGCACCGCCGCGCTGTCCGCCGTCTCGGTCCTGCAGAACCGTCTCGGCGTCCTGGACTTCGAGGGCCGCTCCTTCCCGGGCTGGCACCACCACATGACGATGGCCTCGGCCGCGTACGCCTACCAGTACCTCGACGACGACCCCGGGCACCCCCTGGACCCGCCGCCGGCCGCCCGCGCGGCCGAGCCGAGCAGGGCCGGTGCGAGCTGACGTGCGCGAGGGAGCGGAGGCAAGCGATGAAGAGGGGACGGCAGGGGTGACGAACGTACTCGTGGTGGAACGGGACGCCGCCGCGGCCGAGGCGACCGAGCGCGATCTGCGCAGACAGGGCTACACCACGCGGAGCGTGCACACCGGGGCGCGGGCGCTGCGTACGTACCACGACGCGGACCTGGTGCTGCTCTCGCTGGACCTGTCGGACATGGACGGGCTGGAGGTGTGCCGGTCGGTGCGCAGCAACGGCGACATCCCGCTGATCGCGGTGACCGACGACGACGACGAACTGGAGCGGGTCCTCGCGCTGCGCGCCGGGGCGGACGACTGTGTGGTCAAGACCTGGAGTTTCCGGGAGATAGGCGCGCGCATAGAGGCCGTGCTGCGCCGGGCGTACCGTGAACGCGCCCCCGAGAAGACGATTTCCCTGCGTCCGCTGCATATCGATCCGCGTACCCGGGAGGTGCGACTGCACGACCGGCTGGTGCCCGTCACCTCCAAGGAATTCGAGTTGCTGTACGTGCTGGCGCAGAATTCCGAGACGGTGGTGTCACGAAAGGAACTCATGGCGAAGGTGTGGGGCAGCAACTGGGCCTGCACCAGCCGCACCATCGACACCCATGTGAGCAGTCTGCGGTCGAAACTGGGCTCCAGCCGGTGGATCACCACGGTGCGGGGCGTGGGCTACCGGATGGGGTACGGCGACTGCCGCACCGCCGAGCGCCCGGAGGCCTCCGAGCTGTCCGAGGCGTCGTAGGCCACGAGGCGCCGGACGGTCACCGGGCCCGTGCGAGGACGGGGCCCCGGGCGCACGCCGACGGGCGTGCGCGCGGGGCCCCGCCGTGCTGCTCAGACCGCCACCGGCGCCAGCCGGCGCAGCAGCGGGTGCGCCTCGCCGGTGTCCCCGCCGGCCAGGGTGCGCCCGGCCCACCACGCCGAGGCCAGGTTGGACGTCAGCAGGGTGCGGCCGGGCTCGCGCCGGGCCAGCTCGTCGAGCGCCGCGAGGGTGCCCATGCCCGTGCCGGTGAACAGCAGGGCGGTGTCCGCGGGCAGGGCGGAGGCGGCCAGGCGCTCCCGTATGCGCGCGGTCGTGACCTGGTACGGGTCGTGGTACGGCTCCTCGCCCGGGATCTCGCGCGCCGGGACGGACACGATCCCGTCGACGGTGAGGCCGGCCGCCTCCCAGAAGGCGCGCGAGGTGTCGGTGAGCCAGGGCTGGTACGGCGAGACGAGGGTCAGCCGGCGCACGCCCAGGGCCGCGCAGGTGGCGAGGATCGCCTGGGTGGAGGACCACACGGGGTAGCCCGTGCGCTCGGACAGCTCGGCGCAGAAGGCGCGGTCGCCGTCCGGGCCGAGCAGGTAGTGGGAGGCGCTGCACGCCACCACGGCCCCGTCCAGCCGCATGCCGCCGAAGTGGCCGAGGGTCTCGGGCAGGACCCGGTTGTAGGTCTCCAGCATGTCCTTCAGGCCGGCCCCGGGCGTGGTCGGGAAACGGGCCGTGTACACGTTCACCCGGCTGCCGAGCAGCGTGGCGAACTCCGGTTCAGCGGTCGGGTTCTCCGGCGGGACGACAAGCCCCAGCCGGGGCAGTGAGAGAAGGTCCATGCCTCGCACGGTAGGCGCCTCACGCGTGCCCGGGCGCCGTATTCCGCCGTCTCTTGCGTACGCCGACACCCTTCTTGCAGACCCTGTACTTCTTGACATTCCCTGACACTTTTCCACGGCCTTCTGACGCGGAATTCGTTGCCTCACCGGCCGTGCGCCGAGGAAGCTGTTGGGCAGCGCCGGCCGCAATCGTTCCCGGATTGCGGTTCACCTGACTCGTCCGGAATGCAGGCGGTACACCCCTTCCCGAACAAGGAGTGACCTGAAATGGCAGCGGAAAACCCAGAGAAACTCACCGACCCGCCCCTGATATCCGACGCCACCCTGCGCGACTCCGCGCACATGGCGGGCGTCGAGTTCGGCCCGAAGGACGCGGCGGCCATCGCCGGCCTGCTGGTGCGCACCGGCGTCGAGCTGGTCGAGGTGGGCATGGTCTCCGGTCCGGGCTCCAAGGACGCGCCGCTGATCGAGGCCGTGCACGAGGCCGTGGGCCCCGAGCGCAGCATGACGCTGCTCGTGGTGCGCGACCGCCAGCAGGTGGCCCGGGCCCTCGACGAGGCCGAGCGGCTGGGCGTGCGCCACATCATGTACTCCATCCCCACCTCGGAGCAGCACGCCACCCTCAAGCTGGGCACGCCCAGCGTCAAGTTCCTGCACGCGGTGGCCCGTTCGGCGATCTCGCAGGCCAAGGAGCGCGGCTTCCACGTCACCTTCAGCGGCGAGGACGGCGCCCGCACCCCCCGGGAGCGGCTCGTCCCGTACGTCACCAACGGCTTCGAGGCCGGGGCCGACCGGTTCCGGCTCGCCGAGACCGTCGCCTACCTCTCGCCCTGGCAGATGGAGGCGAAGATCGCGGACCTCACCGCGATCGACGGCTCCGAGATCGAGATCCACTCGCACAACATGCTGGGCATGGCGGTCGCCAACTCGCTCGCCGCCGTCCGGGCCGGCGCCCGCTGGATCTCGGCGACCGTCGGCGGCATCGGCGAGCGCGGCGGCAATGCCCCGCTGGCCGAACTGCTCACCTCGCTCCGGGTCGTGTACGGCGACACCCGCTTCGACCTCACCCACCTCACCGAGCTGTCCCGGCTCGCCCTGAAGGGCGCCGGACTCGGCAGCGCCTTCCAGTCCGGCCCGACCACCCCGCACGCCTTCGCCTACGAGCTGCCCGGCCAGCTGAGCAACCCCGAGGCGTACGAGACCCTGCCGGCCGAACTCGTCGGCGGCACCCGTGAACTGCGGGTGCGCACCCGGCTGACCCCGGCCCTCGTGACGTGGGCGCTGACCGACTCCGGGGTCGAGGTCGACGTCGACGCCTTCACGTCCTGGCTGACCGAGCGTCAGATCGCGGCCGGCGGCCCGGTGCTGGACCGGGACGCGGTCCGCAAGGCCGCGGTCGACTTCCAGGCCGCCGCCTGAACCACCCCTTCCCCCTTTCCCTTCCTTTCCCTTCCTTCGGAAACGGAGTCCACCATGACCACCGCCACCCTCTCCGGCGCCTGCCCCGAGTGCGAGACCGACCTGACCGTGCCGCCGGTCGTCCAGGGCGAGACCCTGTCCTGCCCCGAGTGCATGCTCACGCTGCGGGTCGAGGACGTCTCCGACGGGCGGCTGACCCTGGAGACGGTCGAGGTCCAGCTGCGCGACTGGGGCCAGTGATGGGCAGCAAAGTCGCCGTCGTCGCCGACCGGATCGCCTGGGAGGAACGCGAGCTGATCCAGCGGGCCGACGCCTTCGGGCTCACGGTCGACTGGGTCAACGACGAGTCCCTGTGCCTCGGCGATCCGGCCGCTCCCTCCGTGCGGGACTACGACGTCCTGCTCGTCCGCAGCCGCAGCTACACCCGCGGCGGCCTCGTCGCGAGCCTCGCCGAGGCCGCCGGGGCCCGCACCGTCAACACCGCCCGGGCGATCCACGCCTGCGAGAACAAGGCGGCGCTGCGCACCGTGCTGCGCGCCGCGGGCGTCCCGGTGCCGGACTTCCGGCTGGTGCTGTCCCGCAAGGACTTCACCCAGGCGCTGGAAGAGCTGCAGACCCCCGTCGTCCTCAAGCCGGTCTTCGGCGGCATGGGCAAGCGGGTCACCCTGATCCGGCACACCGACACCGCCCAGTCCGTCTACGACTACGTCGAGGACCTCGGCCACGCCTTCGAGCAGGCCTGCCTGGTGGAGCCGTACATCGGCGGCGGCACCTCGGTGCGCTGCCTGGTCGTCGGGGGCGAGCTGGTCGGCGCCGCCGAGTTCGCCAGCGGCGGCACCGACTGGCGCAACAACGCCGCCCTCGGCAACGACAGCCGCGCCCTCGCCCACGACCCCGACATCGTGAAGATCACCGACGCGGTGTCGGCGGAGCTGGGACCCGGCATCTACGGCATCGACCTGTTCCGCACCGACGACGGCTACGTCGTCAACGAGGTCAACCACGCCCCCGGCTTCCGGGCGGTGGCCTCGGCCACCGGCGCGGACGTCCCCTCGGCCATCGCCCGCTACGTGCAGGAGCTGCTCGCATGATCCGCGCAGGAGTCGTCGGCGCCTCCGGGCTGGCCGGCGGCGATCTCATCCGACTGATCACCCAGCACCCCGACCTGGAGCTGACCTTCCTCGGCGGCTCCTCCAACATCGGCAAGCGCCCCGCCGAACTGCACCCCGGTCTGCGCATCGACACCGGCCTGACCGTGCGGCCGGTCACCGACGACGTCGCCGGCCAGGTCGACGTACTGCTGCTGGCCACCCCCGCCCCGGTCTCCGCCGAGCTGGCCGCGCGGTTCGCCGACCGGGTCCCGGCCATCGTCGACCTCAGCGGCGCCTTCCGCATCCGCACCCCCGAGCGGCACGCCCGCTGGTACCCGAAGGTCGAGCGCAGCACCGAACTGGCCGACCGGTTCGTCTACGGCGTACCCGAGCTGATCGGCGACCAGCTGGCCGACGCGGCGCTGATCTCGCTGCCGGGCTGCTACGCCACCGCCATCACCCTGGGCCTGGCCCCGCTCACCCTCGGCCTCGGCCTGGACCTGAAGACCGTGGTGGTGGACGGCAAGAGCGGCTCCAGCGGCGGCGGCCTGCACCTGCGCACCGCCGACCTGCACCCCTTCCGCAACGGCGCCATCGCCCCGTACGCGCCCACCGGGCACCGGCACGCCGCCGAGGTCAGCGACTTCCTGGAGCGCAGCAAGCCCGGCTCGGTCGGCTCGCTGAGCATGTCGGCGTACGGCGTCTCGCATGTGCGCGGGCTGCTCACCAGCAGCTACGTCTTCACCGACGGCGAGATCGACCAGCGCACGCTGCAACGGGCGTACCTGCGCTTCTACAAGGAGCACCGGTTCGTGCGGGTGCGGCGGCACACCGAGACCCTCATCCCGGTGCCCGACCCGCAGGCCGTCCTCGGCTCCAACTACTGCGACGTGACGGCCATGTACGACGAGGAGGCCGGCCGGATCGTCGTCCTCGCCGCGCTGGACAACCTGGTCAAGGGCGCGGCGGGCCAGGCCGTCCAAGCGGTCAACCTCCGGTTCGGACTGCCCGAGGAGACGGGCCTGACGATGCACCCGGTGATGCCCGCATGAGCACCGCACAGCAGCCCGTGTCCGCCCTGGCCGCCCCGGCCGTCGTCAAGCTCGGCGGCAGCGCCGTCGACGACCTCGACGGGACCTGGTGGGACGACCTGGCCCGGCTGGGCCACCAGCGCCCGCTGGTCCTCGTACACGGCTGGTCCAAGCCGCTGAAGAAGCTCAGCGCCCGCTACCGCGAGCCGTCCGCGATCCTGCGCGACCGCTACGGCAACCAGAGCCGCTGGACCACGCCCGAGGTCATCGAGGACATCAAGACCGTCAGCGCCCGGCTCGGCGAGGAGGTGCTCCAGCGGCTGCGCGAGCGCGGCCTGGACGCCGGCCGGCTCCTCGGCAGCGACGGACTGCTCGCCGCGGGACAGGCCGAGCGCTGGTGGTGGCGGGACAAGCAGCTGGTCGAGCTGGAGAACCTGGTCGGCCCGGTCACCGACGCCGACCCGGCCCAGCTGAAGGACCTTCAGCCCGGCCGGGCCCGGCTCGTCACCCCGCTGGCCCGCAACCCCGAGGGCCGCGAGGTGAACACCGACGCCGACCGGGCCGCCGCCGCCCTCGCCGGGGCCGTCGGCGCACCCGACCTGGTGCTCGTCACCGACGTCAGCCATCTGCTGATCGACGGCGAGCCGGTGCGCGAGATCGGCGCCGAGGCCGCCGCCGCGTTCCGCGACAAGGGCGCCACCGGCGGCATGCGCAAGAAGCTGCGGGCGGCTGGCGAGGCCCTGGAACGCGGGGTGGACCGGGTCGTCATCGGCAGCGCGCCGGTCTCCGACCTGCTCGCCGCCCGCACCGGCACCGTCATCACGCGAACGTGAGGAGGACGCACGTGGCGCAGCCCCGTGTCCTGGTCGTCAACAACGGAACACTGTCCCTGCCCCAGCTGCGCCGCCGCTTCGAGGAGCTGGGCTCGGCCACCGAGGCGGTCGACGCGGTGTCCGTCCCCGCCCGGCTCGACGGCCGCTACCAGGCGATCGTGCTGAGCGGCACGAAGGTGCGGGCCTACGACCAGGAGCACTACAAGCCGCTCATCGACCTGGTCATGACCTCCGACGTGCCCGTCTTCGGCATCTGCGGCGGGATGCAGATCCTCGCCGTCGCGGCCGGCGGCACGCTCGCCGAGGGCCCGCAGCGGGTCGGCGGCTACGAGGTCCAGGTCGACAAGGAAGAACCCCTGTTCACCTACGTCAAGCCGACGGTGACGGTGTTCCACCGGCACACCCTGTACCTCCAGCAGGCCCCGGCCGGTTACCGCTCCATCGGCCGCTCCGAGCACGCGCCCGTGGAGTTCCTGCGCTCCGACGACGGCCGCGTCCACGGCTCCCAGGCCCACCTGGAGTTCCGCAGCGACGGCCGGGAGATCCTGCGCGGCTTCACCCAGCTCTACCAGTAGTCCCGCTCAACGATCGAGGAGTTGGCAGTTGCCATGAGTTTCACGGAAGACAGCCGGGAGCCCGCGTTCGTCACCCACCTGAACGGCAGCGGTGGCGAGGTCAAGGGCTGGGTGGTCGTCGACACCCTCGTCGACGGCCTGGCCATGGGCGGCGTGCGGATGACCCCGAACGTCACCGAGGAGGAAGTGCGCGGCCTGGCCCGCGACATGACCGACAAGTTCACCCTGGCCGGCCTGCGCATCGGCGGCGCCAAGGGCGGCATCGTCTCCGACGGCGGCGACCGCGAGGAGACCTTCCGCACCTTCGGCCGCACCGTCAAGCCCTTGCTGCACGGCGGCATCCACCTCGGCATCGACATGGGCGTCACCCCCGCCGACCGGGCCGTGTTCTTCGCCGAGGCCGGCTACGACCCGCGCTACCGGCTGGGCGCCCCGGACATGCCCATCGACTGGCGCACCTACTACGAGCCGCTCATCGACGTCACCGGGCACGGCGTCGGTGTCGCCGCGCTGACCGCACTGGAGGCCGGCGGCCACGGCGAGGCCGCCCGCGTGGTGGTGCAGGGCTTCGGCGCCGTGGGCCGCGCGGTCGCCCGGTTCCTGGAGGAGCGCGGTCATGTCGTCGTGGCCGTCGCCGACGTCCAGGGCACCATCAGCGCCGACCGGCTGCCGGTGGCCGACCTGGTCGCGATCACCGACGAGTTCGGCCGGATCGACCGCTCCCGGCTGCCGCAGGGCGTCACCACCTCCGCCGAGCCGGACGCCTGGCTCGACGTCGACGCCGACGTGCTGGTCCTCGCCGCCCAGAAGCACGCGCTGAACGCCGGCAACGTCCACCGGCTGCGCGCCGCCCTGGTCGTCGAGGGCGCCAACCTCGCCTCCGAGCCCGAGGCCCGGGAGAAGGCCCGCGCGGCCGGAGCCACGCTCGTGCCGGGGGTCATCGCCAACATCGGCGGGGCCGGCGCCGCCGCCCTGGCCGTCACCCGGGTCGTCCCCTTCGAGCTGGCCGCCGACGCCCGCAAGGCGTGGGTCTTCGACTGGATCGGCGACCGGGTACGGGAGAACACCCGGGCCCTGCTGGAGATCGCGGCCGGCCGGGCGGGCGACCCGCTGCCCGAGCTGCTCGCCACCCGCCGCGAGGAGCTGCTGCGATGACCGCCCCGGCCGAGACCCGGCGCCCGGCCGTCCCGGCCGAGGACGCCGCCGAGTACCTGCGCCGCGGCTGGTGGCGCACGGAGACCTTCCTGGACGACCTGCGCCGCCAGGCCCGCGAGCGCCCGCACCGGCTGGCCATCGCCGGACGGCGCGTGGCCGAGTCCCGCACCGACACCCTGGACTACGCCGAACTGGCCCGGCTCACCGACCGGTTCGCGCTCGCCCTGCTCCGGCTCGGGGTGCGCCGCGGTGACGTCGTCGCCGTCCAGCTGCCCAACCGGTGGGAGATGGTGCCGCTGATGTTCGCGTGCATGCGCGTCGGCGCCGTCATCTGCCCGATCTCCCCCATCTGCCCCGAGGGCGAACTGCGCCACCGGCTGGGGCTGACCGAGGCCCGGGTGGCGGTCACGCTGCCCGAGTGGTCGGGCACCCCGCTGGCGAAGATCGTCACCGGGCTGCGGGCCGAGCTGCCCGCGCTCGCCCACGTGGCGGTGGTGGACGGCCCGGTGCCGGAGGGCGCGATGTCCTTCCACGAGCACTTCGTGGCCATGCCCCGGGAGGAGGAGCCCGGTGCCGGGGAGCGCCTTGAGGGGCTGGCTCTCGGGCCCGACGAGCCGTTCGTGGTGCTGTTCACCTCCGGCACCACCGGCGAGTCCAAGGGCGTGCTGCACAGCCAGAACACCGTCCACTCGGCCGTGCGCGGCTACGTCGACGCGTTCCGGTCCGACGGCGAGGACTGGGTGGCGGCGGTGTCCACCCCGCTGGTGCACTACTCCGGCTTCGCGCAGGGCGTCCTCGGGGGCGTCATGCTCGGCGGCACCGTCGCCTTCCAGGACGTCCGCAAGAACGAGGCGCTGCTGGACCTGGTGGAGCGCTACGGCGCCACGCTGCTGTACGGTCCGCCGGCCACGCTCGCCGACGTGGCCGCCTCCCAGCGGGTGGAGAAGCGGGACACCGGCAGCCTGCGGCACGTCGTCATCGGCTCCGCGCCGGTGCTGAAGGAACTGGCCGACGAGGTGCACGCGACGCTGGGCGCCCGGACGTACTCGCTGTGGGGCATGTCCGAGAACGGCCCCGTCACGATGACCCGGCCCGCCGACCCCGAGGACTGGGCCGCGTACAGCAACGGCAGCCCCATCGACGCCATGCGCTTCCGCATCGAGTCGCCCGGCGCCGACGGCACGGGACGGCTGAAGGTGCGCGGCGCCTCCCTCGCCCTCGGCTACTACCGGCGCGAGGAGGTCTTCGCCGCAGAGTTCGACGCGGACGGCTGGTTCGACACGGGCGACCTGGCGCGGGACGACGGGCGCGGGGGCATCCGCATCGTCGGCCGGGCCCGGGACGCCATCGTCCGCGACGGGCAGGTGGCCCCCATGACCGAGCTGGAGGCGGTCATCGGCAGCCACCCCAAGGCCGTGGAGGCCGCGCTGGTCGGGCTTCCGCCCGCCACCGCCGACGGCGCGCCGGTGATCTGCGCGGTCGTGGTCCCGCGCGCCGGCCAGACCCCGACCCTGACCGAGATCCGCGACCGG
This sequence comes from Streptomyces achromogenes subsp. achromogenes, assembly GCF_000720835.1. Classification (GTDB taxonomy): domain Bacteria; phylum Actinomycetota; class Actinomycetes; order Streptomycetales; family Streptomycetaceae; genus Streptomyces; species Streptomyces achromogenes. The sequence goes on from NZ_JODT01000054.1 coordinate 31,814, forward strand.
GTCCGCGCGTCCGGGCACGACGAACGGTTCCTGCCGGACCGCGTCGAACTGCTCCCCGCCCTGCCCAAGACCCTGACCGGCAAGGTCCGCAAGGCCGAACTCCGCGCCCGCTACGGAACGGGGTGACCCCCATGCCCACCACATCGCACACGGCTGTGCCACCGGCCACGGAGCCGGCCTCGCGGCCGGCCCCGGCCCCGGAATCGCCATCGGTTCCGGCACCGCAGGCCACCCCGGCCCCGGCTCCGGTGTCGCAGGCCGTCCAGGCCCCGGTGTCGCAGGCCACTCCGGCCCCGGCGTCGCAGGCCGCCCAGGCCCCGGCGTCGCAGGTCACCCCGGCCCCGGCGCCGCAGGTGACGACGGCTCCGGCGTCGCAGTCGGCCCCGGCCCCGGCAAGTCCACCATCGCCCAGCTCCTGCCGCGCCTGTAC
>NZ_JODT01000055.1 GCF_000720835.1 Streptomyces achromogenes subsp. achromogenes
GGGGGGGGGGGGGGGGGGGGGGGGGGGGGGGGGGGGGGGGGGGGGGGGGGGGGGGGGGGGCCGCGCCGGTGAGGGGGAGGACTATGGCGGCGGTGAGGAGGGCGGGAAGCAGGACGCGGAGGAGGGTGCGGCGGAGGGGGTGGGGGTTGCGGTGCGTTTCCCCGTGCGGGTGCGTTGTGGGGGTGTTCCCCGCCCGCACGACCCGTGCGGGTTTCGTCGCCGGATGCGGGTGGCCCCCGTGAGGGGCGTTCGCCTCCGGCGGCTGCGGGTCCGTCGTGGGAGGAGTTCCCGCCCGCATCACCCGTGCGGCAATCGTCGTCGCGTGCAGGTGGCCGCCCTGGTGAGCGCTCGCCGTCGGCGGCTGCGGGAGCGTCGTGTGCTTGCCCTCCGGGCGGGCCGGCCGTGCGGGAATCGGTGCCGGGCGCGGTACACCCCCACGGAACCCCACCACCATCGGCGGCTGCCGCAAGGCTGTCGGCTCGCCCTCCGCCCGCACCGGCCCTGCGGCAAACGGCGTCAGACGCGGGACGCCCCCGCACAGCCCCATAACCGTCAGCGGCTGCGCGAGCGTGGTGGGTCGCGGGCGGGTCCCCATGGTGGCTTCCTTTCCGGTCGCCCGGCCATCGGGCTCGACTGGGAAGGAAATTACGGAGCGGGGGGTGTCGCCGGCGTCCCGCCAGGGAGCTGTTGTGGCGCGTAGCTCTCAGGTACTACGGGTATCACCAGGCGAGTTGGGCGATCTCCTCCGCCACCACCGCGCAGGCGTCCGCCGCCGGGTCGATCAGCGGGAAGTGGCCCACGTCCTCCAGCAGCGTCAGCCCGACCACCTCCCCCGCCTTGGCCGCCGCCTCCGCGTACGACTCGGCCACCTGATGCGGCACCACAACGTCGGACCGCCCCTGCACCAGCGTCGTGGCGATACCCGTCGGCAGCAGCAGCGCCGGATCCGCGTACCGGACGCGTTCCGCGAACGCGCTTTGCCCGCCCAGCAGTTGCCGCGCCGCGTGGTCGCACACCTCCAGCTTCTCCGCCACCTCGAAGTCCGCGATCGGCGCCAGCGCGACGACACCGCGCAACGGCGCCGGACCCTCGGTACGCCATGGCGCGTCCGCCGGGAGCACATGCCGGGCCGCCGCCCACAACGCCAGGTGGCCGCCCGCCGAGTGCCCGGTCAGCACCGTACGACCGGTGTCCACCTGCGGAACCGCCTCACGGGCCAGCGAGGGCAGGGCGTCCAGGGCCGCCGCGACATCGTCGAACGTGTCCGGCCAGCGCCCGGCGGGGGGCACACTCCCCTCACCACCGGCACCGCCCCCGCCTTCCTCGCCGCCCCTCCGGTACTCGACGTTGGCCACCACGAACCCCCTGCGGGCCAAGTAGGCCGCGAACGGAGTGACATGGCGCCGGTCGTAGCGCGCTCGCCACGCACCGCCGTGCAGGACGACGACCAGCGGGGCGGGGGTCGCGGGGGCGGTGGCCTCCCGGCCGGGACGGGGAGCGTAGAAGTCGATCACCTGGTCGGGGTGGTCACCGTACGCGGCGGTGACGTCGGGGTCGACCGGCGGGTGCGAGAAGGCCGACTCCTCTTCGGCGGCGGCGCGGGCTGCTGCGGCGTCGTCCGGCATGCTCCAACCTCTCAGCTACGGAACGGGGGTGGCGGACCAGGTGGGAAACGGCCGTTGGCCGGGACGGTATCAGGCCGGTGACGTGCGGGGACACGGGCATTTCCCCCACGTCGGCGGGAGGCGGAGGAACCGGTTCGCGCCCCGCACCCGGGTCCCCGAACCCGTCACCCCGCCCGCGTCCCTAAGCCAGCTCCTCCCCCAGCACCCGCGCCGCCCGCTCCACATCACGGAATCCCACATACAGCGGTGTGAAGCCGAAGCGGAGGATGTCCGGGTGCCGGAAGTCGCCCACGACACCCCGGGCGATCAGCCGTTTCATCACCTCGCCCGCGTCCGGGCAGCGCAGGGCGATCTGGCTGCCCCGCTCCGCGTGCCGTTCGGGGGTCACGCACTCCACCCGGCCCGGCTCGGTGTACGCGCCCACGCACCGCAGGAAGAAGTCCGTCAGCGCCAGGGACTTGGCGCGGACGGCGGTGACGGACACCCCGTCCCACACGTCGAGCGCGGCCTCCAGCGCCAGCAGGGAGAGGATGTCCGGCGTGCCGACCCGCCCCCGCACGGCGCCCGGTGCCGGGGCGTACTCGGGGCTCATCCCGAACGGCTCGGCGTGGGAGTTCCAGCCGGGCAGCGGGGAGTCGAAGCGGTCCTGCAACTCCTCGCGGACGTACAGGTACGCCGGTGAACCCGGGCCGCCGTTCAGGTACTTGTAGGTGCAGCCGACCGCGAGGTCCACGCCGTGCTCGTCCAGGCCCACCGGCAGGGCGCCCGCGCTGTGGCACAGGTCCCACACCGCGAGGGCACCGGAGGCGTGGACCGCGGCGGTGAGCGCCGGGAGGTCGTGCAGCCGGCCGGTGCGGTAGTCGACATGGTTGAGCAGTACCGCGGCCGTACGGCCGGACAGCGCGCCCGGCACCTCGGCCGGGGTGACCGGGCGCAGGGTGCGGCCGGTCAGCCGGGCCGCCGAGGCGGCGATGTAGCCGTCCGTCGGGAACGTCGTCGCGTCGACCAGGAGCTCGTCACGGCCGTCGCCCGCCATGCGGACCGCCGCGACCAGCGCCTTGAAGACGTTGACGCTGGTCGAGTCGCCCACGACGATCTGGCCGGGCGCCGCGCCCACCAGCGGGGCGATCCGGTCGCCGACCCGCTCGGGCGCCGTCCACCAGCCGCTCTCCTCCCAGGAGCGGATGCGCAGCTCGCCCCACTCACGGCGGACGACGTCCGCCAGCCGGCCGGGCACGTGCGCGGGCAGGGCGCCGAGGGAGTTGCCGTCCAGATACACGACGTCGTCGAGGACGAACCGGTCCCGCAGGGAGGCGAGTTCGTCCTCCGCGTCCAGCTTCTCCGCGTGCAGGGGCAGCTCAGACATGGGACCTCGCCGTCCACAGCTCGGGGAACACGTTCTTGCGGGCGCGCTTCTCCAGCCAGGCCACGCCGGCCGAGCCGCCCGTGCCGGGCTTGGCGCCCATCGCGCGCCGGGTGGCCACCAGGTGGTCGTTGCGCCAGCGCCACACCAGCTCCGCCACGTCCGTCAACGCCTCGCCGAGCCGGGCGAGTTCGCCGTTCTGGTCGCCCGCGTAGACCGCGGTCCAGGCGGCCTCGACGGCCTCGGAGGGCTCGTACCGGGCGGAGACGTCCCGGTGCAGCACGGAGTCCGGGATCGGGTGGCCGCGGCGCGCGAGGAGCCGTAGCACCTCGTCGTACAGGCTCGGCTCGTGCAGCGCCTTCTCCAGTTCCGCGTGGACGCGCGGGGCGCCCTGGTGCGGTACGAGCATGGAGGCGGACTTCTCGCCGAGCAGGAACTCCAGGCGCCGGTACATCGCCGACTGGAAGCCGGAGCCCTCGCCGAGCGCGCCGCGGTAGGCGTTGAACTGCGCCGGGGTGAGCTGGCCGAGCGGCTTCCAGGAGGCGTTCAGAGCCTCCAGCTCCCGCACGGAACGTTTCAGCGCGGCGAGCGCGACCGGTACATCGTCCGAACGGAGCGCATGGGCGGCCGTCTCCCACTCGTGCACGATCACGGTGAACCACAGCTCCATGACCTGGGTGGTCACCAGGAAGACCATTTCGCCGGGGTCGTCGGAGAGGGTGTGCTGGAGGTGGGTGAGGACGTCGGCCTTGACGTAGTCCTCGTACGGCGTCGTCCCCGCGAAATCCAGGTTCGGGGTCTCGGGCTCAGCGGCCTGGTGAGGGTGGTGAGCCTGTTGGGACATCGCTGTCTCCTGTGTCACTCCGGGTAGCGGTCCGCCCCTGCCGATGCCGGCACGGGGGCCCCGGTCCCCACCCCGCCATCCTCCGCAATGCCCCGGAGGACGGCAAGGCCCGCCTGCTGCCAGACGGGCCACACCGGTGACGTGCGCGCCGCCGGTCAGCCCAGGGTCTGGGCCGCCGTCGGCGAGGAGTCCTTCAGGAACTGGGAGCAGCGCTCGTACTCCTCCTGCTCGCCGATCGCCTGGGCGGCGCGGGCGAGGGCGTGCAGCGCGCGCAGGAAGCCGCGGTTCGGCTCGTGCTCCCACGGGACCGGGCCGTGGCCCTTCCAGCCGTTGCGGCGCAGGGCGTCCAGGCCCCGGTGGTAGCCGGTACGGGCGTAGGCGTACGACTCCACGACCGAGCCCCGCTCGAACGCGTCGTCGGCCAGCTGGGCCCAGGCGAGGGACGAGGTGGGGTGCTGGGCGGCGACCTCCGCCGGCGCGGTACCGGCCGCGAGGGCCTCACGGGGCTCCGGGTCGTCGGGAAGGTGGGTCGGGGGCGGTCCGCCGAGAAGGTTCTGGTGAATCGTCATGGGTTCAGTGTGGCCCACGGGGGCGTACGGGGGCGCGCCGCAGGGGGTACGGAGAGCTGCCGCACCCGGACCTCCCGGCGCCCCCTCCGGCGGCGGAGCCGTCACCCTGCCGTAGGCACACGACGGGCCCGGCGGCAAGGACAGCCGCCGGGCCCGCCATGGGGTACCGCTTACTTGATCTTGTTGCCCGCCGAGCGCAGGTGCTGCGTGGCCTGCACGACGCGCGCGGCCATGCTCGCCTCGGCCAGCTTGCCCCAGGTGCGCGGGTCGTAGGCCTTCTTGTTGCCGACCTCGCCGTCGACCTTCAGGACGCCGTCGTAGTTCTGGAACATGTGGGCGGCGACCGGACGCGTGAAGGCGTACTGGGTGTCCGTGTCGATGTTCATCTTTACCACGCCGTTCTCCAGCGCGGTCTGGATCTCCTGCTCGGTGGAGCCGGAGCCGCCGTGGAAGACGAAGTCGAACGGGGACTCCTTGCCGAACCGGGCGGCGACGCCCTCGTTCAGCTCCTTCAGCAGCTCGGGACGGAGCACGACGTTGCCCGGCTTGTACACGCCGTGCACGTTGCCGAAGGACGCGGCCAGCAGGTAGCGGCCCTTCTCGCCCAGGCCCAGGGCCTCGGCGGTGCGGATGGCGTCGTCGACGGTGGTGTACAGCTCGTCGTTGATCTCGTGGGTGACGCCGTCCTCCTCGCCGCCGGTGGGGGTGATCTCCACCTCGAGGATGATCTTGGCGGCGCGGGCCTGCTCCAGCAGCTCCTGCGCGATCTCCAGGTTGTCGGCGAGGGTCTCGGCGGAGCCGTCCCACATGTGCGACTGGAACAGCGGGGTGAGACCGGCGTCGACGCGCTTCTTGGACAGCGCGATCAGCGGACGCACGTACCCGTCGAGCTTGTCCTTCGGGCAGTGGTCGGTGTGCAGGGCGATGTTGACCGGGTACTTCTCGGCGATGACGTGCGCGAACTCGGCGAGCGCGACCGCGCCGGTCACCATGTCCTTGCTGTACTGGCCGCCGAGGAACTCCGCACCGCCGGTGGAGATCTGGACGATGCCGTCGCTCTCGGCCTCCGCGAAGCCGCGCAGCGCCGCGTTCAGGGTCTGCGTGGAGGTCACGTTGATGGCCGGGTAGGCGAACTTGCCTGCCTTCGCCCGGTCGAGCATCTCGTTGTAGACCTCGGGGGTTGCGATGGGCATCTGTCCGCTCCTTGTGTTGCGGGTAGGGGTTCTGCGTTACGGCCCTGACCTAGACCTGGGGGGCGACATCATCGTCGGCCCCATCTTCCCAGACATGACCTCATGGTCCACGCGCCGGTCAAGACCGGAACGTCCGGATCGTCAGTCCAGCCCCAGTTCGTCCTTCGAGAAGGCGAAGCGGTAGGGAACACCAGCGCCCGCTTCGATCTTCTCTGCGGCTCCCGTGGCCCGGTCCACGATCGTGGCGACGGCGACGACCTCCGCGCCGGCCTCCCGCACGGCCTCGACGGCGGTCAGCGGAGAACCGCCGGTGGTGGAGGTGTCCTCGACCACCAGGACCCGGCGGCCCGCGATGTCCGGGCCCTCGACGCGCCGCTGGAGCCCGTGCGCCTTGGCCGCCTTGCGGACCACGAACGCGTCCAGGCGACGGCCGCGCGCGGCGGCGGCGTGCAGCATGGCGGCGGCCACCGGGTCGGCGCCCATGGTGAGCCCGCCGACCGCGTCGAACTCCAGGTCCGCGGTCAGGTCCAGCAGCACCTGGCCGACCAGCGGGGCGGCCTCGCCGTCGAGGGTGATGCGGCGCAGGTCGACGTAGTAGTCGGCCTCCAGACCGGAGGAGAGGGTCACCTTGCCGTGCACCACGGCCTTGTCCTTGATCTGCTGCAGCAGCGCGCCGCGCACGTCGTCCGTCATGCCGACCAGCTTAGAGCCGACGCCAGCTCCAGGTCGTACTCGCCTCCAGCGGCTCCAGCGGGGTGACCAGGCGCGGGAGGGTGTTCAGGCCGTTGGGCGGACCGGTCTGCGGTTCCACGCAGACGGCCTCGGCCTGCTCGTCGTAGACCACCACCCACTCCTCGCGGCTCGCCACCTTCAGCTCCAGCCGGTCCGGCCAGGTGAGGGTGACGTCCACGCCGCCGGGCATGCCGAAGCAGTCGTCCCAGGGGCCGGGCCGGGGGTCGGTCCGGTTGCCGGTGGGCAGGTGGTCGGCGCCGCGCTCCTCCTGCCAGGCGGGCGCGAAGTCCAGCCGTACGTCCGCGCCGTCGAGGTTCCGGTTGAACCACGGGTGCCAGCCGAGCTGCGCCGGGAAGGAGTCGCCGTACGCCTCCACGGACATGGTCAGGGTCAGGCCGTCCCCGGTGAGCGCGACGACCTGGGTGACGCGCCCGGGGTGCGGCCACGGGTCGGTCAGCTCGTACGTGATCACCGCCTCGTCCGCCGAGACGCGCGCGGTGCGCCAGGCGGCGTCGCGCGCGGTGCCGTGGATGGCGTGCGGCGGGGAGTTGAGCGGCATCTGGCGGACGGTGCCGCCGTCCAGGAAGCGGCCGTCGCGGATCCGCCCGCACCAGGGCACCATCGGGAAGCAGCCGTAGCGGGGGCCCTGCCGCAGCAGTTCCAAGGAGCCGATCCTGAGCCCGCTGATCCGGCCGCCGTTCGCGGGGCTGACGCGCACTTCCGCCTCACCTGCGGTCAGCGTGATGTCTTCGTTGCTCACGGGACGACACTACTGGGGCGCGGCGGGTGTGGGGGTGCCGGTCAGCGTCGTCGGCGCAGGGCGCGGGTGACCACGATCGCCGAGGCCACGGCGAGGGCCGCGGCGGGGGCCGCCCAGCGCAGCGCCGGGTTCCCCACGACCGTCTGGGGGGCGGGCACGGGGGCGTACCGGCCGCGCGGCGGGGCGTGGTCGACCTCCTCGGCGCTGCGCCCGATCATCGTCCGCCGCGCGTGCGCCGCCTCGGCGGGCGGTTCCCCGGTATCGGCGAAGCCCTCGGCGAGCACGTCGGGGTGCGCGGGGCCGGTGCCCTCGGGGTCCACCGTGTCCTCGGTGCCTTCGGTGTCCTCGGTGCCTTCGGCGTCACCGGTCCCGGTGGTGTCGTCGTCCGCGTCCCGGTCCAGGGAGGGCGGCGGGACCTCGGTGTCGAAGACGGAGCGGCGGGGTTCGCCCGCCGGCACGGACCCGTCACCCGCCCCCTCGGACTCGTCACCCGCCGACGGCTCGTCCGCCGCGAGCGCCTCCAGGAAGCGGCTCAGCAGCCTCGTCGTCGCCGACGTGACCGTCTCCGCGGGGAGTTCCGTGATCCGGCCGGACGCGGTCGCCGTGCCCTCGGCCGTGACCGTGCAGCCGTCCTCGGCGGCCACGAGGCGCAGGGTCAGGGACAGCTTGACCGCGCCGGAGCCCCGGGCCTCGGTGGCGTCGGCCTCGACACCGTACGTACCGTCGCCGCGCGGGGTCACCCGGGCCGTGCCCCGGTAGGTCACGGAGTGTCCGCCGACGCGGAGCTTCAGGCGGCCGGTGACGGGTTCGGCACCGGCGTCCTGTTGCAGCCCGGGGACGGCGCGGGCGACGCGAGCGGGGTCGGTCAGGGCGGCGCCGAGCCGGTCGGTGGAAGCCTGGACGAAGACCTGGTGCTCCATGGTCCGGGAGCCTACCCACTCGCGGCCGGAACTCACCCGGGCAGGCGGACGGCTCCGCGCCCGGCCCCCCGTTTGCCCACGCGCCACCGGTCCACCCGGCGGGAAGGCCGCCGCCGGCCTCCCTGGACGGCGTCTCAGTACGGCTCGGTACGGCGGCCCGGTAGCGCGTCTGCGTGCGGCGGCTCAGTACCGCGGATGCACCAGCGTGGATGCCCGCAGCCCGTCGATCCGGGTGCGGTCGGCGGCCCGCGCGGCCTCCGTCAGCCGGGCCTGGGTCAGCGTGCCCGGCCGCCAGGTGCCCAGACTCAGGGGCGGCGGGGTGCGGCCCGGGGCCGCCAGCAGGAAGCCCCAGTCGTGCGGGGCCCGGGACGCGCCCGCCGGGCGGTCGGGGCCGGGCGCGAAGCCGCTGTCGTGGCCCGGCACCCGGTACGGGGACACGCCGAAGCCGGCCGCGCGGAGGGTCGCGGCGACGGTCCAGTAGGCGCGCGGCCGGGTGGTGACGGGACCGGCGTGCACCACCAGGCGGCCCCGCGGGGCCAGCACCCGGCGCGCCAGGCCGTAGAACTCCTGGGAGTACAGCTTGGCGCTGGCGGTGATGCCGGGGTCGGGCAGGTCGGCGACCACGACGTCGTACGCCCGCCCGCGCGCCCCCCGCAGCCAGGTGAGCGCGTCGGCGGTGGTGACGTGGAGGCGCGGGTCGGCGAAGGCGTGCGCGTTGGCGGCGGCGAGGCCGGGGTCGTGGCGGGCCAGCTCCACCAGGCCCGGGTCCGGCTCGACGAGGTCGAGGCGGTGTACGTCGCGGTGGCGCAGCACCTCGCGGGCGGCCAGTCCGTCGCCGCCGCCGAGGATCAGCACGCGCGCGTGCGGGCCGGTCAGGGCCGGGTGGACCAGGGCCTCGTGGTAGCGGCGCTCGTCCCGGCCGCCGACCCGGAGCCGGCCGTCCAGGAAGAGGTCGAGCGGCCGGCCGCGGGTGCCGCCGGCCAGGACGATCTCCTGCACGCCGGTCCGCACGGCCACCCGGACGTCCCCGCCGTACACGGCGTGCCGGGCGGCCCGTTCGAAGTCGCCGGCGAGGGCGGCGGCACCGGCGAGGACGCCGAGGACGACCAGGCCGGTGCACAGCAGCAGGCGGCGGGCGCGGCGGCCGAGGTCGCGCCGGAACAGGCCGAGGACCAGGGCGCCGCCCGCGACCACGTTGACCGTGCCGGTCAGCAGCGCGCCGGTCAGCTGGCCGAGGAACGGCAGGAGCAGGAAGGGAAAGGCGAGGCCGCCGACCAGGGCGCCGACGTAGTCCGCGGCGAACAGGTCGGCCACCGCGCCGCCCGCGTCCTGCCGCCGGACACGCTGGATCAGTTCCATCAGCAGCGGCACCTCGGCGCCGATGAGCAGGCCGATGGCCAGGGAGAAGGCGACCAGCAGGCAGCGCGGTCCGGCGGCCCAGACCCCGCCCCAGCCGGCGGTCCAGGCGAACACGGCGTACAGCGCCATGGCGCTGCATCCGCCGACCAGGGCGAGGACCGCCTCGACCGCGACGAAGCCGGCCGCCGCGTGGCAGCGCAGCCGTTTGGCGCCGAGGGAGCCGATGCCCATGGCGAACACCATCACGGACAGCACCACGGACGCCTGGGTGACCGAGTCGCCGATCAAGTACGAGGCGAACGCGACGAGTTCGAGTTCGTACACCAGTCCACAGGCCGCGCAGACGAAGACGCACGCGAGGACCAGGAACCGCCCGGTGCCGGGCCGGACGGGCAGCCGTGCTGGGCTCGTCCAGGGGGGCGGGGCGCCCGGGGGCGCGGGGGCGTGCGGTTCGATCACGCTGCGACGTTACGTCACATCCCGGGCACGCTTCGTCACCCACACGTGTGGATCCGGGGGCGGTTGACGCATTGCGGGTTTATGTCGCCGGAGAAGGCGTAAGCCCGGCGTTCAGTTCTGCCGCGCCACCCGCGCCCGCCCGCCGGCCCGCGCCCGCTCGCCGACCCGGGTCCGGGTGGCCACCAGTTGCCCGTCCTGGGGATAGGCGTGCCAGGTGCGCCAGTGCACCTGGCCCTCGTGCCGCTGGGCCAGCATCGCGGTGAAGGCGTGCGGGCTGCCCGGGAAGACGCCGGCGAGGCCGTGCGGATGGTCGGAGACGAGGGCCAGCAGTTCCTGGGCGCGGCCTGCGAACGAACCGGGGGTGAGCACCTCGACCCGGGCGGCGAACTCGTACTCCCAGTCGCCGACCCGCTTGGCGACGCCCAGCGGCAGCGGGGTGCTGGAGCCCGGGATGCACGCGACCGTCTCCGAGCAGATGCCGCGCTCCTCCTCCAGGAGCACCTGGTGGGAGGCGCCGAGCAGCCGCAACTGGAGCTTGGAGCCGGTGAGTTCGAGGTCGAGGGTGGCCAGGGCGGGCAGCGGTTCACGGCCCAGCGCCCAGGCGAGGTCGGCAGCGCGCGTATCGGTATAGGAGGTGTTCAGGGTCGTGAGCATGAATCGGCTCCGCTAACACGCAATGGGGGGAAATCGGCCAATTTCAGCCCAGCCGACCCGGCCGGATTGGGGAGTCAGGGGGCTTTCGAGGGGCTGCGTTGGCGTTTAGAGGGAACCATGAACATGGCTGCCGCCACAGGGTTTTTACCCAACTTCGTTGGGTTTCCATCCCTCGGGGGGCTCACAGCTCACGTGTTCCACTACGGCGTGCGCCGGTCGTGAATAAGACACGCCGGGCGCCTACCGGATCTCTGTCCGGCGGACGCCCGGCGCGGTGCGGCCCGGATGCGCTTCCCCCTCGCTCCGGAAGGCCGGCTGCCCCGTGTCAGCCGCCTCCCCCGCATCCGCCCCCGCCACCGCCGCACGACGAGCCGCCGCCGCAGGACGAGCCGCCGCCGCAGGACGAGCTCCCGCCACAGGAGTGCCCGCCGTGCCCGTGTCCCCCGTGGTGCCCGCCGTGGTGCCCCGACGAGCCGGAGTCGCCGCCGGCCCACCAACTGCCCGACGCCGAGCCGCCGTAGGCCGCGGCCGACGACGAGGAGGCCGACGAGGACGACGACGCCGACCCGCGGTACGCCCGGTTGCGTCCGCGGCCCCTGCCGGGCGCCGGCCTCGTCCGCCGGTTCCCGCCGGCCCGGCCCAGCGCGATGAACGCCACCAGGATCACCACCAGGATGATGCCCACGATCATGGCGTCACCCTCCTTCCGTTCCCCCGAAGCGGCCCCCCGTGGGCGCCTCGCCGTGTCACCGCCTCTCGCGCGGTGCCGGGGAGATGCCCGGCCGTGCCGGCGGCCAAAGCGGAGTTGAGGAACTCCAGAGCTTGAGCGCAGGATGACGGGCATGACCTCCAGCGCACGCCCTCACCTCAACCGCCGGCTCGCCGAGTTCGGGACCACGATCTTCGCCGAGATGTCGGCGCTCGCCGTGGCGACCGGGTCGATCAACCTGGGCCAGGGCTTCCCGGACACCGACGGTCCCGAGGAGATCCGGGAGGCCGCCGTGCGGGCGCTGCGCGACGGGCGCGGCAACCAGTACCCGCCGGGCCCCGGCGTCCCCGAGCTGCGCACCGCGATCGCCGCGCACCAGCTGCGCCGCTACGGACTGTCCTACGACCCCGACACCGAGGTGCTGGTCACGGCGGGCGCGACGGAGGCGATCGCCGCCGCGCTGCTGGCGCTTGTCGAGCCCGGGGACGAGGTGGTGGCGCTGGAGCCGTACTACGACTCGTACGCGGCGAGCATCGCGATGGCGGGCGGCCGGCGGGTGCCGGTGACCCTGCGGCCGCACGAGGGCCGCTTCCGGCTGGACCTGGACGAGCTGCGCGCGGCCGTCACCGACCGCACCCGGCTGCTGCTGGTCAACACCCCGCACAACCCGACCGGCACCGTCCTCACCCGCGCCGAGCTGGCCGCCGTCGCAGAGCTGGCGGTGGAGCGGGATCTGCTGGTGGTGACCGACGAGGTCTACGAGCACCTGGTCTTCGACGACGCCGAGCACCTGCCGCTCGCCACGTTCCCGGGGATGCGGGAGCGCACGGTGAGCATCGGGTCGGCGGGCAAGACCTATTCGTTCACGGGCTGGAAGGTCGGCTGGGTGACGGCCGCGCCGGAGCTGGTCGGCGCGGTCCGCTCGGCCAAGCAGTTCCTGACCTACGTCGCCTCCGGCCCCTTCCAGTACGCCGTCGCCGAGGCGCTCGCGCTGCCCGACTCCTACTACGAGGAGTTCCGCCGGGGCATGCTGGCCCGCCGGGAGATCCTCGCGGAGGGGCTCACGGCGGCCGGGTTCGAGGTGTTCCGGCCGGCCGGCACGTACTTCATCACCACCGACATCCGGCCGCTCGGCGAGAAGGACGGCTTCGCCTTCTGCCGGGCCCTGCCGGAGCGGGCGGGCGTGGTGGCCATCCCGAACGCGGTGTTCTACGACGACCGGGAGGCGGGGGCGCCGTTCGTGCGGTTCGCCTTCTGCAAGCGCGAGGAGGTGCTGCGCGAGGCGGCGGAGCGGCTGCGGGCCATGTGAGCGGCCATGCGGACGCGGCGCCGCGTCCGGCCGGGAGCGTGGCCCCCGGCCGGTGCGGGGACCGCCTTACTCGGCGTCGCCCTCGGACTGCTCGCCCTCGGCGCCCTCCGGGTCCAGGCCGAGCTGCTCCACCAGCCACTTGTCGAACTCGATCGCGGCCCGCACCCAGCTGACCGTGGAGGAGACGAAGTGGTTGATGTCGACGCCCGTGCCGATCAGCATCTGGGCCTCGCCGATCAGCCGGACGGTGCCGTCCTCGTGGGTGTGGGTGTACACCTTGGGCCACAGGGTGCGGCGGTTCCACTCGTCCACGGTCTCCAGCAGCCGCGGCTTGTCCTCGATGGCGTGCGGGCGGTCGAAGAAGGTCCGCACCGAGAAGATCGCCTGTTCGGGCTCGTCCCCGCGGAACATGAAGTAGGTGCGGAACTGCTCCCACGGCGCGACGAGGTCACCCTCCTCGTCGACGACGTACTTCAGCTCCATCTGGTCGAGAAGCTGCTTCACCAGGTCCTGATCCGGGAGGACGGGGCCCGCCGGTCCTTGGGGCTGCGGTTCGGGCTGGCCCCCGAAGTTCGGAATCGAGGACGGGTCGATGCTCACCGTGTTTTTCCCTTCATGCGGATGCCGCCATCCTCCCCCATGCGGGGAGGGGCGTGGCAAGCCCCGACCCACCGCTCAGCCCTGAGCTGAAGGGCCGTGTCCGACACGCCCGGTCCGGGGCCGATGGATCGGGTGGGACCGCCCGGCCCCGGACCGAGGGGCCGGGCCGCATCCCTCGGCCCCGGGCCGGAGGGCGCGTCAGAGCGTCTTGCCGGTGGCCGGGCCCACCAGCAGTCCCTCGCCGAAGCGGTCCACGCGGACCGTGTCGCCGTCCTTGACCTCGCCGGACAGGATCTCCTTGGCCAGCCGGTCGCCGATGGCGCTCTGCACCAGACGGCGCAGCGGGCGGGCGCCGTAGGCCGGGTCCAGGCCCTCCTCCGCGAGCCAGGCCAGCGCCTCGGGGCTGACCTCCAGGGTGAGCCGTCGCTCGGCCAGCCGCCGGGCGAGCCGGTCGATCTGGAGCCGGGCGATCCGCTCCAGCTCGGGCTTGGTCAGCGCCGAGAAGACCACCAGGTCGTCCAGCCGGTTGAGGAACTCGGGCTTGAACGAGGCCCGCACCACCTCCAGCACCTGCTCCCGCTTCTGCTCCTCGCCGGTCAGCGGGTCCATCAGGAACTGGCTGCCCAGGTTGGAGGTGAGCACCAGGATCGTGTTGCGGAAGTCGACGGTGCGGCCCTGGCCGTCGGTGAGCCGGCCGTCGTCCAGCACCTGGAGCAGGACGTCGAAGACCTCCGGGTGGGCCTTCTCCACCTCGTCCAGCAGCACCACGCTGTACGGGCGCCGCCGCACGGCCTCGGTGAGCTGGCCGCCCTCCTCGTAGCCGACGTAGCCGGGGGGCGCGCCGAGCAGCCGGGCCACGCTGTGCTTCTCGCCGTACTCCGACATGTCGATGCGGACCATGGCCCGCTCGTCGTCGAAGAGGAAGTCCGCGAGCGCCTTGGCCAGCTCGGTCTTGCCGACACCGGTCGGGCCGAGGAAGAGGAAGGAGCCGGTGGGGCGGTCGGGGTCGGCGATGCCGGCCCGGGAGCGGCGCACGGCGTCCGAGACGGCGCGCACGGCCTCGCCCTGGCCGATCAGCCGCTTGCCGATCTCCTCCTCCATGCGCAGCAGCTTCTGCGTCTCGCCCTCCATCAGCCGGCCGGCCGGGATGCCGGTCCAGGCGGCGACCACGTCGGCGATGTCGTCGGCGCCGACCTCCTCCTTGACCATGGTGTCCCGGGCGGCCTCCTCCTCGGCGGCGGAGGCGGCCTCCAGCTCCTTCTCCAGCTGCGGGATCTCGCCGTAGAGCAGCTTGGCCGCGGTGTCGAAGTCGCCGTCGCGCTGGGCCCGCTCGGCCTGTCCGCGCAGGTCGTCCAGCCGCTCCTTCAGCTCGCCGACCCGGTTGAGGGACTGCTTCTCCTTCTCCCAGCGGGCGGTGAGGCCGCGCAGCTCCTCCTCCCTGTCGGCGAGGTCGCGGCGCAGCTTCTCCAGCCGCTCGCGGGAGGCCGGGTCGGTCTCCTTGCCGATCGCCAGCTCCTCCATCCGCAGCCGGTCGACGGAGCGCTGGAGCTCGTCGATCTCCACCGGGGAGGAGTCGATCTCCATGCGCAGCCGGGAGGCGGCCTCGTCCACCAGGTCGATGGCCTTGTCCGGCAGGAAGCGGGAGGTGATGTACCGGTCGGACAGGGTGGCGGCGGCCACCAGCGCGCTGTCGGCGATCTGCACCTTGTGGTGGGCCTCGTAGCGGCCCTTCAGCCCGCGCAGGATGGCGATGGTGTCCTCGACGGACGGCTCGGCGACCAGGACCTGCTGGAAGCGGCGCTCCAGCGCGGGGTCCTTCTCGATCCGCTCCCGGTACTCGTCCAGGGTGGTGGCGCCGACCATGCGCAGCTCGCCGCGGGCCAGCATGGGCTTGAGCATGTTGCCCGCGTCCATGGCCGAGTCGCCGCCGGCGCCGGCGCCCACGACGGTGTGCAGCTCGTCGATGAAGGTGATGATCTGGCCGTCGGAGCCCTTGATCTCGGCGAGGACGGCCTTCAGCCGCTCCTCGAACTCGCCGCGGTATTTGGCGCCGGCCACCATCGCGCCGAGGTCGAGCGCGACCAGCCGCTTGTCCTTCAGCGACTCGGGCACGTCGCCCTTGACGATCCGCTGGGCGAGCCCCTCCACGACGGCGGTCTTGCCGACGCCGGGCTCGCCGATGAGGACCGGGTTGTTCTTCGTACGGCGGCTGAGCACCTGGACGACCCGCCGGATCTCCTGGTCCCGTCCGATGACCGGGTCCAGCCGGCCCTCGCGGGCGGCGGCGGTGAAGTCGGTGCCGAACTTCTCCAGGGCCTTGTACTGGCCCTCGGGGTCGGCGGTGGTCACGCGGCGTCCTCCCCTGGCCTTCTTGAAGGCCTCCAGCAGCTTCTTGGCGTCGGCGCCCTGCCGGGTGAGCAGTTCGCCCGCGGCACCGCCCTGCGCGGCGATGCCGATCAGCAGGTGCTCGGTGGACAGGTACTCGTCACCCAGCTCCCTGGCGCGCTCGCCGGCGTCGGCGATCACGGCGAGCAGCTCGCGGTTGGGCTGCGGCGGCGCCACGGTGGACCCGGTCACGCTGGGCAGCCCGGCCAGGATCCGCTCCGCGCCGGAGCGTACGGCGGCCTGGTCGGCGTCGGCCGCGGCCAGCAGGTCGGTGATGTTCTCGTTGTCCTGCCCCTGGAGCAGAGCCAGCAGCAGGTGGGCGGGGGTGAGGTCCGGGTGCCCCCCGGTCACGGCGCGATGGCTCGCGGCGTTGATCGCGTCCCGGCTCCTGTTGGTCAGCTCGGCGTCCACGTCTGCGTTCTCCTCCTCGACCGCTTCCCAGTGCTGACTTAACCAGCGTACACAAAGTTGAGTCTATTCCACTCAAGCTTCGAACGGGAGTACCGAGGGGCTAGGTTGCGCGCATGACCAGGAACTCCATGGACCCGACCGCGCCCGCCGAGTCGTACGCCGCCTTCTGGCGCGAACGGCATCTGTGCACCCTGACGACCCTGCGCCCGGACGGCAGTCCGCACGTGGTGCCGGTGGGGGTGACGTACGACGCCGGGGCCGGGCTGGCCCGGGTGATCACCAGCGGGACCAGCGCGAAGGCCCGGTACGTGGCGGCGGCCGGCGAGGCGGGCGCCCGGGTCGCGGTGTGCCAGGTGGACGGCCGGCGCTGGGCGACGCTGGAGGGACGGGCGCGGGTGCGGACCGAGCCGGAGCGGGTGGCCGAGGCGGAGCGGCGCTACGCCGAGCGCTATCAGCGCGCACCCCGGCCGAATCCGGCGCGCGTGGTGATCGAGATCGAGGTCTCCCGGCTGCTCGGCAACGCCTGATGAGCGGCGATTTTCAGCCAGCATGGAAATGTCTGCATACCTCGATATTTCCCCGCAAACGGCAGCGGCGTCACCGTGTTCAGGTCACGGTGACGCCGCTGCGGGGGGAAGCACCTGAGCGATCTTTTACGACGGGGGAATCGCGTCAGGCACTGCGGGGGGTGGCCGAGATGGTCCTCAGGTCGGACTCCACCGGCTCGGACAGCCGGTGGTCCCGCTGGTCCAGGTTCACAAAGATCATTCCGTACCGGATGGCGCACCGCACCGGCTGCGGGGCACCACGCGGCCTGCGCAGGCACCGGTACGCCCGCACGTCGCCGTCCTCGTCCCGGGTGACGACGACCGGTTCACCGAACACGGTCACCATCAGCGAATCACCGCTGTGGGGGATGGCGGTGACCAGGTCGATGAAATGCCAGCCGGACCGGTAGGCGGTGGCCATTTCGCGACGGAAGGAGCGGTCGTCGGGTGGAGTGGTCATGACTCCACGGCCCAACTGCTGTCCGCCGGGGGGACCCACGAGCTGTCGCCCGGGACATCGGACGCCACGATCACCCAGCTGCTGTCACCGGCGCCGGCGCCAGCAGCGGCCTGTACGCGCCAACTGCTGTCCTGCGCGACAGCATCCTTCGTCCCCGCATGACCGGTCAGTGCGCCGAAGGCCAAGGCGGCGGAGAAGGCGGCGACAAGCGCCGAGCGAAGCATTGTCTTATGCATAGTCGGCTTCGTCCTCATGTGAAGGTCACCTCTCCCCCGTCCGGATACGACGATGGCCCATTCCGGCACGTCATGGCCACACAAACGATGCATCATGTTCCTGCACGTTCATGACCCTGGGGGGTGGAGATTTGGCGATAAACGAGATTAAACGGACACATCCCCACGGGCTGACCGACCTGTGCGAGGAAGGGAGCCGTCTCTACGGGAATGCTCTCCGGACGGGGCGCATAGCCCGTGCCGACGTGGAAACCGCACCCTGCCTCATGGAGTTCGCCCTCCTCCACCCCGATCCCGACGACCCCAACTGGCTGCGCCCGGTGCCTCCGACGATCGCGCTGGCCCAGCGGCTGAACCCGATCGAGCAGGAGATCACCCAGCGGCGCCGGGAGTCCATCGAACTCGCCGACGCTTTCGAGCCGTTCATGCACATCAGTGCCCAGCCGACGGCGACCACCCACTCGATCACCGTGCTGGAGGGCCTCGACCGGATCAACGCCGCGCTGGATCTGGCCACCTCCCAGTGCCAGAGCGAGATGCTCACGGTCCAGCCGAGCCGCCGACGGCTGGAACACACCCTCGCCAAGGCCCTGGAGCGCGACCGCCCGCTGATCGAGCGGGGCTGCCGCATCCGCACCCTCTACCAGCACCCGGCCCGCTACAGCCCCGAGACGCTGGCCTACGTGGCCCAGTTCGCCGACGGCAAGGTGGAGTACCGGACGATCGACGAACTGGCCGAGCGGCTGATCATCTGCGACGAGACGGTGGCCTTCATCCCCACCCGGGACGACGGTGAGGTCGCGCTCGAACTGCGCCACCCCGGGCTCGTCCGCTATCTGATCAAGGTCTTCGAGTTCATGTGGGCCCGTGCGGTCCCGCTGAGCGCCGGCGCCCCCTACGAGACCGCCTCCGACGGCATCACCGAGGTCCAGCACTCCATAGCCAAGCTCCTGGTCGAGGGGCACGTGGACGAGGCCATCGCCCGCCGCCTCGGCATGAACGTGCGCACCTGCCGGGCCCACATCGCCAAGCTGGCCCACGCCCTCGGCAGCGGCAGCCGCGCCCAGCTCGGCTATCTCATCGCCCAGTCCGGCATCCTGGACCGCGACCACTGAACCGGCCCGCCCGGATCAGCCCGCCGGGGGTTCCGGGTCCGCGCCGGCCAGCGCCCCGGCCGGCCGGGGCGGGCGGTGGCCGTCCAGGCCCACCTGGGCGATGCGCACGCCGAGCTGGGTCCGGCTGGCCGCGCCCAGGGTCTCCGACAGCCGGGCGATATGCGCCCGGCAGGTACGCACGCTGATGCCCAGCCGCTCGGCGATCACCGCGTCCTGATGCCCCTCCGCCAGCAGCGCGGCGATGGACTGCTCCCGGTGCGAGATCCCCTCGATACCGGTGTCCGGCAGCGGTGCCGTCAGCGGGATGGCCAGCCGCCACAGCCGCTCGAAGACCGTCACCAGATACTCCACCAGCGCCGGGTGGCGCAGCTCCAGGGCCATCGTGCGGTCGGTGTTGGCGGGGATGAAGGCCACCGTGCGGTCGAAGAGGATCAGCCGGTCGATGACCTCGTCCAGGGTCCGGGCCTCCACCGTGTCGCCCATCAGCTCCAGGTAGTTCAGCAGCCCCTGCCCGTGCCGCGCCACATGCGTGTACAGGTCGCGCATGCGCACGCCCCGGCCGCGCAGCGCCAGCGCCCGGTGCAGCCCCTCGGTGAGTTCCGCCTCCCGCCGGATGCCGCCGGGCTGCACGGTGAGCACCTCGGTGGTGCACGCCTCGGTCGCCTCGTCCATCGCGGCCTGGATGCGGGCCAGCCCGTCCAGGACCCGGATGGCGCTGCCCTCGGCCGGTGCCGCCAGGGTGTCGCGCTGCCGGCCCAGGCCCGCGTACCACTCGAACGCGGCCACCGCCGAGCCCACCCGCCGCTGGCTCGCGCTGACCTCGTCGTAGACCCCGCGCAGCAGCCGGGTCATCACCTCCTGCGGGGAGGTCGGCACCAGCCAGTCCATGTCGTCGGGATCGGGATGCAGCAGCGCCAGGTCCAGCAGGCAGGGCACGGGCTCGGCGTCCGAACGCGGCACCCGCCCCCGGCGCACGGCACGGGAGTACACCCGATCCCCGGCCTCACACAGCCGGTCGGCACCGTGAGGATGCTCCTCCGCCCCGTGCCCGGCCATCGCCCATTTCACCCCCGGTGTGCTGCCACTTCCGCAGCGCAACTATGCGCGGCGCCGACCGGGTCCGCAACACGGGTACCCCGACGTCGGCGTCCGAGTGGTCCCGTTCCGCCCGGGTTCGGGGTGGCGCTCGGCCCTGCACATCACACCAGGACGGCGGGGGCGCACCGGCGGCTTCCGCACCGCCGGTCACCCGCCGGACCGGTTACTTCAGCCCGATCGCCGCGCAGGCCGTCCTGTACTTGGCGGTGCAGATGTCGCCGGCCGAGTAGATGCCGTCCGCGATGACCGTGTCCTTGATGGTGCGCTTGGTCAGCGCGCTCACCTGGAGCAGCCGCGCCGGGATGTCCTTGGCGGTGGGGCTGTCCACCCGGTCCCGGGTGAGGGCGTCGAACTGGATGTCCTTGCCCTGGACGCGCATCACGGCCATCTGCGCGGCGGCCTCGGCCTCGTCCGGGTAGGACTTGTAGACGCTCATGTACTGCTCGCCGGCCACGACCCGCTGCACCGCGTCCAGGTCGGCGTCCTGGCCGGTGACCGGGGGCAGACTGGTGACGCCGGCCGCCTTCAGGGCCTTGATGACCCCGCCCGCCATGCCGTCGTTGGCGGAGTAGACACCGTCGATGCCGGCCTTGCCCAGCTTGGCGATCGCCTTGGCCATGTTCGCCTCGGCGTTCTCCGGCTTCCAGTCCGTGGTGTCGTAGCTGTCGGCGATCGTCACCTTGCCGTTCAGCTCGGAGAGCGCGCCCTGCTTGAACTGCTTGGCGTTGGGGTCGGTGGGCGAGCCGTTCATCATCACGATCTTGTCGGAGACGTTGGCGGTCCCGCCCAGCGCCTCCAGCAGGGTCCGGCCCTGCACCTCGCCGACCAGCTCGTTGTCGAAGGAGACGTAGGCGTCGATCGGGCCCTCGGCCAGGCGGTCGTAGGCGATGACCGGGATGCCCGCGTCCTTGGCCTTCTGCACCTCGCCGGCGATGGCGTGCGCGTCCACCGCGTCCAGCAGGATGACGTCCGCCTTGGCGTCGATCATGTTCCGCAGCTGCTCGGCCTGGCGGGCGGCGCTCGCCTCGGCGTTGGCGTACTCGACCTTGCCCTTGTTCTGGGTGAGTTCGGCGACCTTGCGCTTGATGATGGGGTAGTCGAACTTGTCGTAGCGGGTGTTCGCCTTCTCCGGCAGCAGCAGGCCCACGGTGATGTCGTCGCCCTTGGTCGGGCTCGCGCTCGCCCCGTCCCCCGTCGCGTTCAGCACGCCGCAGCCGGCGAGCGAGAGGGTCATCGTGGAGGCGGCCACGGAGAGGGCGATACGACGCATTCGGGGGCTCACTTCAGGTGTGGTACGGAGGGGTGCTGCGCTACGACCGGATGTCTGAAAAGACAACGCGGCGCGCACACCCGGCGTCAAGAAAAATCACTTAACGAGTGCGCAACACCACGCTCAGCTCCGCTGTGAAGGTCACGCGAAACCACCTGCAACGGGTCTTTACCCACCCTCCACCTCAAGGGAGTTCACGCGGCGGGCCAGACCCGTACAACCAACCCGCTTCACCACGAGTCGTGATCGCCGACGGCTTCAGGCCGCGCTCCGACTCGACCAGAGGAACGAATGAATCCAGCCAGACGCGCTACCGCCACGGCGGTCGTGCTCGCCGCCGCCGGTGCCCTGCTGAGCGCCGTCGCCCCGGCCGCGTCCGCCGCCGTGACCTGCGCCTCCCCCACCTACCAGCGGCAGTTCTTCGCGAACACCGCCTTCTCGGGCACTCCGAAGAAGACCGACTGCGACGCGGCCGTGGCCGAGAAGTGGGGCACCGGCGCCCCGGCCACCGGCCTGCCCAAGGACAACTTCGGCGTCCGCTGGACCGTGACCCGCGACTTCGGCTCCGGCGGCCCCTTCGCCCTGCCCGTCACCGCCCAGGACGGCATCCGGGTGTACCTGGACGGCAGCCGCAAGGTCGACCTGTGGAAGAACGTCTCCGCGACCCAGAAGAAGACCGTCAACATCACCGTTCCGGCCGGCCGGCACACGCTCCGCGTGGACTTCGTCAACTGGACCGGCGCCGCGGACGTCTCCTTCGCCTACACCCCCCGCACCACGCCCGACGTGGACAAGGTCAAGCCGCTGGTGCCGGCCGGGGCCTCGGTGTCGTACGACCCCGCGACCGGCCGGGCCAGGGTGAGCTGGGCGAAGAACAAGGAGATGGACCTCGCCGGTTACCGCGTCTACCGGCGGACGGGCGACTCCCCGTTCAAGGCCGTGCCGCTGGCGACGACCACCGCCACGAGCTACACCGACACCAGCCTCCCGGTGACCGGCGAGACCTTCTCCTACGAGGTCCGCGCCTACGACAAGGCCGGCAACGAGTCCGCGGGCACGGCCGACAAGTCCGTCACCACCGCCGACCGCACCGCGCCGGGCGCACCCTCCGGCCTGAAGGTCACCGACGCCTCCGAGCAGAACGGACTGCGCCTCGACTGGAGTCCCGTGCCCGGCGCGGCCTCCTACCGGGTCTACCGGGCGCCGGACACGACCGGCACCTACACCCTCCTCGGCAGCGCGGCCGAGGCGTCCTACCGGGACGCCACGGCGGCGGTGGGCACCGCCTACGCCTACCGGGTGACCGCGGTGGACGCGGCGGGCAACGAGTCGGCCCGGTCCGCCGCCCTCACCGGCACGCGCCGGGACGACACCCCGCCGCCGCCCGTCACCGGGCTGAAGGCCACCCCGACCGAGGACGGCTTCGAGCTGACCTGGGACAGGAACCCGGCGCCCGACCTGCTGCGGTACACCGTCTACGCGGGCGAACTCCTCAGCGACGGCGAGGAGAGCGTCTGCTACGCCTCCGAGACCGCCTGGCTGAACCCCGACACCACCACCTACCGGCACACCACGGTCCCCGACGGCGAGCAGCGCTGCTTCTACGTCGACGCCGTCGACGTATCCGGGAACTCCCACTACAAGCTGACCGGCGAGGCGAACGTGGTGGTCGCCACCGAGCTGGGCACGCCGACGGAGGAGCCGGGCACCGAGCCCGCCCCCGGCGGCACCGGAGCATAGAAGAAGAGGGGCCCGGCAACCGGGCCCCTCTTCCCACGCGCCCGTAGGCGCCGTTCAGTCCTGCTGCTGCCGCTTGGGCCGCCACACCACCAGCGCGCTGGTCTGCTGGACCTCCTGGTACGGCACCAGGTCGCGCCGGTAGGAGGCGTGCACCGCGGCCTCGCGCTGCCGCATCGCCGCCGCCGCGCCGTCCAGGGCCGCCTCCAGCTCCGCGACCCGGGACTGGAGCGCGGCGACCTGGTTCTCCAGCTCGATGATCCGCTTGATGCCGGCCAGGTTGATGCCCTCGTCCTGCGACAACTGCTGCACCTGACGGAGCAGTTCGATGTCACGGGCCGAGTAGCGCCGCCCCCGGCCGGCGGTGCGGTCGGGGGAGACCAGGCCCAGGCGGTCGTACTGGCGCAGCGTCTGCGGGTGGAGTCCGGAGAGCTGGGCCGCCACCGAGATGACGTAGACCGGTGTCTCATCGGTCAGTTCGTACGGTGAGAAACCCCCGCGCTGGCGGGAACGACGGCCATCCATCTCTCTCAAGCTCCCTTCGCGGCCTCGAACAGCTCCGCCCGCGGGTCCTCGCCCGCGGTCGCCTCGCGATACGCCTCCAGCGCGTCACGAGCCTTCCCCGACAGGTCCTTGGGAACACGCACCTCCACGGTGACCAGCAGATCGCCGCGGGTGCCGTCCTTGCGGACCGCTCCCTTGCCCCGGGCCCGCATCGTACGGCCGTTCGGGGTGCCCGGGGGCAGTTTCAGGGTGACGGGCGGGCCGCCCAGCGTCGGCACCCGCACCTCGCCGCCGAGGGCCGCCTCGGGATACGTCACCGGCACGGTGACGGTGAGGTTGTCGCCCTTGCGCCCGAACACCGGGTGCTCCCCGACGTGCACGACCACGTACAGATCGCCGGCCGGGCCGCCCCGCTCGCCGGGCGCGCCCTTGCCGCGCAGCCGGATGCGCTGGCCGTCGGTCACCCCCGCGGGGATGCGGACCTGCATCGTCCGCGACGACTTGGCGCGCCCGCTGCCCTTGCACTCCTCGCAGGGGTGCTCGGCGATCAGGCCGCGGCCCTTGCAGTCGGGGCAGGGGTCGGTGAGCGAGAAGCCGCCGCCGGAGCCCCGCGCGACCTGTCCGGTGCCGACGCAGGTCGGGCACACGCGCGGCGTGCCGTTCTTGTCGCCGGTGCCCGAACAGGCCTTGCAGGGCGCCTGGGAGGACATCCGCAGCGGCACCGTGGCGCCCTCGATGGCCTCCGTGAAGCTCAGCGTCACCTCGGACTCGACGTCCTGGCCGCGCCGGGGCTGGGTCCGCGGACCCGTGGCGCCGCCCCGGTTGAACAGGCCCCCGAAGACGTCACCGATTCCGCCGCCGAAGCCTCCGCCCTGGGCGGCGCCGCCGAACAGGTCGCCCAGGTCGAAGTTGAAGGAGCCGCCGGCCGCGCCCGGTCCGGGGCGGAAGCCGCCGTTGCCGAACAGCGCGCGCGCGTCGTCGTACTCCTTGCGCTTCTTGGGGTCGCCGAGGATGTCGTTCGCCTCGGAGATCTCCTTGAAGCGCTCCTCGGCCTTGGCGTTGCCCTTGTTGGCGTCCGGGTGGAACTCGCGGGCGAGCTTGCGGTACGCCTTCTTGATCTCGGCCTCGGTGGCGTCCTTGGGGACGCCGAGGACCTTGTAGTAGTCCTTCTCGATGAAGTCCTTGGTGCTCATCCCCGACGTCCCTCCTTCCCCTGTGTTGTCACGTCAGCCCTCGTCCGGGCCACCGTTCTCCTTGTCGCCGTCCGCCGCGGTGTTCTCCTCGGCGGCGTCCTCCGCCTGGTCGCCCTTGACGGTCTGCGCACCGGGCTGCGGCTCGGCCACGGCCACCCGCGCGGGGCGGATGGTGCGCTCGCCGATGCGATACCCCGGCTGGAGGATCGCCACGCAGGTCGTCTCCGTGACGTCCGGCGCGTAGCTGTGCATCAGGGCCTCGTGGATCGTCGGGTCGAAGGGCTCGCCCTCCTTGCCGAACTGCTGCAGGCCCATCTTGGCCGCGACGGTCTCCAGCGACTCGGCCACCGACTTGAAGCCGCCGACCAGTTCGCCGTGTTCCCGTGCCCGGCCGATGTCGTCGAGCACCGGGAGCAGCTCGGTCAGGAGGTTCGCCACGGCGATCTCCTTGACCGCGGCCCGGTCGCGCTCGACGCGGCGGCGGTAGTTCTGGTACTCGGCCTGCAGGCGCTGGAGGTCCGCCGTGCGCTCGCCGAGCGCCGTGCGCACCTGGTCCAGCTGGGCGACCAGGCCGGCGTTCTCTGCGGTCCCGTCCCCGGCCGGGGCCGCCCCCTCCTCGGGGGCGGCCTTCGGCTCGGCGTCGTCGGAGGTGGCGCCGGAGGGGACGTCGGGCTTCTCCTCGAAGCCCGGGGTCTCCTCCGTCACGCGGCACCGTCCTTGCGCTCGTCGTCCACGATCTCGGCGTCCACGACGTCGTCGTCCTTGGCGTCACCGGCGGCGGCGCCGCCGGCGGCCTGGGCGCCCTGGGCGTCGGCGTACAGGGCCTGGCCCAGCTTCTGCGAGACGGCCGCGACCTTCTCGGTGGCGGTGCGGATCTCGGCGGTGTCCTCGCCCTTGAGCTTCTCCTTCAGCTCGGCGACGGCGGACTCCACCTCGGTCTTGACCTCGCCGGGGACCTTGTCCTCGTTGTCCTTGAGGAACTTCTCGGTCTGGTAGACGAGCTGCTCGCCCTGGTTGCGGGTCTCGGCGGCCTCGCGGCGCTTGTGGTCCTCCTCCGCGTAGCGCTCGGCCTCCTCGCGCATGCGGTCGACCTCATCCTTCGGGAGCGAGGAGCCGCCGGTGACGGTCATCTTCTGCTCCTTGCCGGTGCCGAGGTCCTTCGCCGTGACGTGCATGATGCCGTTGGCGTCGATGTCGAAGGAGACCTCGATCTGCGGGACGCCGCGCGGCGCCGGCGGCAGACCGGTCAGCTCGAACATGCCGAGCACCGACGAGCACGACGTGGTCGATGTCGTTGATGGAGATGCCGGCGTCCTTGATGACGTTGTGGAACGGCGTCTTGCAGCGCTCCAGCAGGTCGGCCGTCAGCTGCTGGAACTGGGCGCGGGTGAGCTTCTCGTCCAGGTGCAGCGGGCCCTCGGCGGACGCCGTGATGTACGGCAGGTTGATCGAGGTCTCGGTGGAGGAGGACAGCTCGATCTTGGCCTTCTCGGCGGCCTCGCGCAGGCGCTGGAGGGCCATCTTGTCCTTGGACAGGTCCACGCCGTGACCGGACTGGAACTGCTTGACCAGGTAGTCGACGACGCGCTGGTCCCAGTCGTCACCACCGAGGTGGTTGTCGCCGTTGGTGGCCTTCACCTCGACGACGCCGTCACCGATCTCCAGCAGCGACACGTCGAAGGTGCCGCCGCCGAGGTCGAAGACGAGGATCGTCTGGTCGTCCTTGTCGAGGCCGTAGGCGAGCGCCGCCGCGGTCGGCTCGTTGACGATGCGCAGGACGTTCAGACCGGCGATCTCGCCGGCCTCCTTCGTCGCCTGGCGCTCGGAGTCGTTGAAGTAGGCCGGGACGGTGATGACCGCGTCCGTGACCTTCTCGCCCAGGTAGGCCTCGGCGTCCCGCTTCAGCTTCTGCAGGATGAACGCGGAGATCTGCTGCGGGTTGAAGTCCTTCCCGTCCAGCGCGATCTTCCAGTCGGTGCCCATGTGGCGCTTGACGGACCGGATGGTCCGGTCGACGTTGGTGACCGCCTGGCGCTTGGCCACCTCGCCGACGAGCACCTCGCCGTTCTTGGCGAAGGCGACGACGGACGGCGTGGTCCTGGCGCCCTCGGCGTTGGTGATGACGGTGGGCTCGCCGCCCTCCAGAACGCTGACGACGGAGTTAGTCGTGCCCAGGTCGATGCCGACCGCACGTGCCATGGTTGATTCCTCCAGCTGACTTGAGTGGAACAGGCTCAAGTGTGCCCGAGGAGACCCGCGGGGTCAACAGACCTGAGTCAATCGGACTCAACTCTTATCCGCTTCTTACACGCAAGTGCCCGCTGACCTGCGTAGATGCCGTACGAGGGGGCTGCTGGACAGGCGCCCGAAGGAGTACGAGGACCACCACGGCGACGGCGACCGCGCCGGCCACCCAGAGCGCGGCACCCTCCCCGGTCCACCCCGCGTGCACCAGTACCCCCACCAGCACCGAGGAGAACGAGGCCGCCCCCACCAGGACGACCGCCCCCGGCGGGGTGAGCCCCAGCCGGCGCAGCCGGTGCGCGAGGTGGTCCGGGCCGCGCCGCAGCAGCGGGCGCCGGGCGGTGGTCCGGGCGAGCACCACGAGCAGGGCGTCGGCGACGGCGACGGCCCCCAGGCAGAACACCACCGCCGCGCTCGGCCCGAGCGCGTACCCCGCGCGCGTGAAGACGACGGCGGAGGACAGCACGAACCCGGTGAACAGCGAGCCGCACGCGCCGAGGCCGATGCGCGCGGGATGCCAGTTGTGCATGAGGAAGCCGGTGAGGGCGGCGGCGACCACGCTCAGCAGCACGGCCAGGCCGTCCATCACCTCCGCCGCGGCGCAGGCGCCCACCCCGAAGGCGGTGACCACCCCGACCGTCCCGGCCAGCCCGTCGGCGTGGTCGAGCCCCCGGAAGACGAGGGTGGTGAGCACGATCCAGCCGACGGCCAGCAGCCCGCCGGGCAGGCCGGTGTCGTCGTAGGGCACCACCCAGACCGCGGCCACGGCCGTGCCGGCGGCGAGCACGCGGGCGCGCAGCCGCCACACGTCGGCCACCAGACCCAGGGCGGCGATCGCGGCGGCGGCCGTCAGCAGTTCCCCGACCCCCTCCCCGAGCGGGGCCACCCTGCTCCACTGCCCCACCCCCGCGACCAAGCAGGTGACGGCCACGACGGCGAGCCCGCCGAGCAGGGGGAGGGGACGCTGCCGACGCCGGTCGAGGATCCCGGCCCGCAGGGCGGGCGCCCGGAGCGCCGCGGCGAGCACGGCGGTCAGGAGGAGGGCGGCGGTAGCGGCGGCGATCCCGTAGAGCACGGCTCTAAGGTAGGGGCGAAAGTATCAATTCGGTACGAATAACACGATCTGATTGCCTGGCGGCGATCCAGATCACCCCGCGCTCTGCTGCATCCCGACGGAAGATGGGGGTAGTCTCAGACGGACTACATAAGTTACCGCTTAGTAATGTTCGTCAGCCCAGACAGCTCGTTCCGACCGAGGCCGCTTCAGGAGCCCCAATGCAACTCGCCGCGATCATCGTGTCGCTGGTCCTGATCGTGGTCGGCGTGGCACTGTTCGGCCGCGCCCTCCTCCAGATCTACAACCACATGCGGCTGGGCCAGCCGGTACCGGCCGGCACGCGGACCAACGATCCCACACAGCGCACCCTGACCGTGGTCCGGGAGTTCCTCGGCCACACCCGGATGAACCGCTGGGGCATCGTCGGCGTGGCGCACTGGTTCGTCGCCGTCGGCTTCTTCACGCTGCTGCTGACGATCGTCAACGCGTTCGGGCAGCTGTTCAAGGCGGACTGGATCCTGCCCGTCCTGGGCGACTGGGCACCGTACAACGTCTACGTCGAGTTCATCGGCACGATGACCGTGATCGGCATCCTCGTGCTGATCGCGATCCGCCAGCTGAGCCACCCGCGCGACCCGGGCCGCAAGTCCCGCTTCGCCGGCTCCAACTTCGGCCAGGCGTACTTCGTCGAGACCGTCATCCTCATCGTCGGCGTCTGCATCTTCATGCTGCACGCCCTCGAAGGCGCCCAGCACCACGTGGACGGCTACGAGGCCTCGTTCTTCATCTCGTACCCGGTCGTCGCCTGGCTGCGGGAGATGGACCTCTCCACGCTCCAGAACCTCACCTACTTCTTCGCCGGCCTGAAGATCGCGACCAGCTTCATCTGGATGATCACGGTCTCGCTGAAGACCGACATGGGCGTGGCCTGGCACCGCTTCCTGGCGTTCCCGAACATCTGGTTCAAGCGCAACGCCGACGGCTCCACCGCGCTCGGCGCGCTCCAGCCGATGACCTCGGGCGGCAAGCCGATCGACTTCGAGGACCCGGGCGAGGACGACGTCTTCGGCGTCTCCCAGGTCGAGCAGTTCTCCTGGAAGGGCCTGCTGGACTTCTCCACCTGCACCGAGTGCGGCCGCTGCCAGTCGCAGTGCCCCGCCTGGAACACCGGCAAGCCGCTCTCCCCCAAGCTGCTGATCATGTCCCTGCGGGACCACGCGCACGCCAAGGCGCCGTATCTGCTCGCGGGCGGCGGCAAGACCACGGAGGGCGAGGAGAAGGCGACCGAGGAGCAGCTCGCCTCGGTGCCCGCCGCCGCGCTGGCCGAGGCCGAGCGCCCGCTGATCGGCACCGCCGAGGAGAACGGCGTCATCGACCCGGACGTGCTGTGGTCCTGCACCACCTGCGGCGCCTGCGTCGAGCAGTGCCCGGTGGACATCGAGCACGTCGACCACATCGTGGACATGCGCCGCTACCAGGTGATGATCGAGAGCGCCTTCCCCTCCGAGGCGGGCACGATGCTCAAGAACCTGGAGAAGAAGGGCAACCCCTGGGGCCTGGCGAAGAAGCAGCGCCTGGAGTGGACCAAGGAGGTCGACTTCGAGGTCCCGGTCGTCGGCAAGGACATCGAGGACCTCACCGAGGTCGAGTACCTGTACTGGGTCGGCTGCGCTGGCGCCCTGGAGGACCGCGCCAAGAAGACCACCAAGGCCTTCGCCGAGCTGCTGCACATCGCGGGCGTGAAGTTCGCGATCATGGGCGGCGACGAGAAGTGCACCGGTGACTCCGCCCGCCGCCTGGGCAACGAGCCGTTGTTCCAGGAGCTCGGCATGGAGAACGTCATGGCCCTGAACACGGCGTTCGGCGAGGAGCTGGACGACGAGGGCAAGGTCACGCCGGAGTCGAAGAAGCCGAAATCGGCGAAGAAGATCGTCGCCACCTGCCCGCACTGCCTGAACACGCTCGGCAACGAGTACCCGCAGCTCGGCGGCGACTACGAGGTCATCCACCACACCCAGCTGCTCCAGCACCTGGTGGACGAGGGCAAGCTGATCCCCGTCACCCCGGTCGAGGGCATCATCACGTACCACGACCCCTGCTACCTGGGCCGCCACAACAAGATCTACACGCCCCCGCGCGAGATCATCGGCAAGGTCCCGGGCCTCAGGAACGAGGAGATGCACCGCCACAAGGAGCGCGGCTTCTGCTGCGGCGCCGGCGGCGCGCGGATGTGGATGGAGGAGCGGATCGGCAAGCGCATCAACAACGAGCGCGTCGACGAGGCCCTGTCCCTCAACCCGGACATCGTCTCCACGGCCTGCCCGTTCTGCCTGGTCATGCTCACCGACTCGGTGAACGGCAAGAAGAACGACGGCAAGGCCAAGGAGTCCATCCAGGTCGTGGACGTCGCCCAGCTGCTGCTCGACTCCGTCAAGACGCCGGCCGACCCGGCGGGCGAGGCGGAGACCGAGAGCGCACCGGAGCCGGAGCCCGTGAAGTAGCCCCGCTCCCCCCGGCGTACGGCGCCCCCTGCTTCGCACAGGCAGGGGGCGCCGTCGTGTTTCCCGGCGGGATCCGTGACCGGGGCGCCGGTATCAGCTACGGGTCCGGCTCGGACACCCTCGGAGCCGGTATCCGCGGCGGCCGGGGCTCAGGCGCCCTTGGGGCCGGCCTGCTGGACCACGTCGAAGGACCACAGGGTCGAACCGGAGGCGGCCGGCTTCGGACGCTCACCGCCCTCACCGCCGCCCTCGCCGCCCCCTTGGTGCGCGGCCTTCATCGGCCCCTCCATCCAGGCCTGGAAGGACTCCTCGTCCCGCCAGCGGGTGTAGACGAGGTACTGGTCGGTGCCCTCCACGGGCCGCAGCAGCTCGAACCACTCGAACCCGTCGGAGTTCTCCACCGCGTGGGCCCGCGAGGCGAACCGCTTCTCCAGCACCTCCCGCTGCTCGGCGGGAACGGTCAGCACGTTGATCTTCACTACGCTCATGAAGCCATCCTGGACCATGGGACCCCGCCGAACGGCGCGGAACCCCGAGGAAATTGGGGGTGAGGCGCCTGACGGTCCCTTAGGGGATGTCACAGGTCGGCCGCAAAGCCGGGTCAGGTCCCAAGGCCCGGTCACGCCGGCCGTCCGGACCAGGTACGTTCGATGACGTGGCTGGATTCAGGATCGGACGCGGGGGCCGGGACGACCGTACCCCCCAAGGACAGCAGGCGCCCCAGGGACCGTCGTACGGACACGGGCACGGCCCCGCACAGCCCGGCGGACCGGCGTACGGTCAGCCGCCGTACGGCCGCCCGGGCCCCTCGGGTCCCGCGGGCCCCTCGTACGGCTACCCGTCGGCGCCTCAGCCGCCGTACCCGCACCAGGGACAGCCGGGACAGCCCTACGGCTACCCGGGCGCCGGTGCCGACGACGGCCCCGAGTACTTCGGCGACGGCGGCCACCCGGGCGGCGGGCACGGCGGGCACGACCCCTACGCGGCGAACCAGCCGGGCCACACCCAGGCGTTCTCCATCGACGAGGCCGCGAGCTACACGCAGGGGGCGACCTACCACGCCGGTTCCGCTCCCGCGCCGACCGCCCCGATCGGCCCGCCGCTGCACTGGAAGGACCTGCTGAAGGGGATCGTGCTCGCCCCGAACGAGACGTTCCTGCGCATGCGGGACTACACGATGTGGATCCCCGCCCTCATCGTGACCTTCCTCTACGGCCTGCTCGCCGTCTTCGGCTTCGACGGCGCCCGTCAGGACGCGATCAGCGCGACACTGTCCAACGCGGTGCCGATCGTGCTGGTGACGGCGATCGTGATGGTGCTGGGCCTGTTCGTCCTGGGCGCGGTCACCCACACCCTGGCCCGCCAGCTCGGCGGCGACGGCGCCTGGCAGCCCACGGTGGGCCTGTCCATGCTGATCACGGCCCTCACCGACGCGCCCCGGCTGATCGTCGCCATGTTCTTCGGCGGCGACGCCGGCTTCGTCCAGATCCTCGGCTGGGCCACCTGGATCGGCGCCGGCGCCCTGCTGACCCTGATGGTCTCCCGCTCCCACGACCTGCCCTGGCCGAGGGCACTGGGGGCGTCGGCGATCCAGCTGATCGCGCTGCTGTCGATCGTGAAGCTCGGCACGTTCTAGGTACCGGCGCACAGGAAAGGGGCCCCTGCGGGGGCCCCTTTCCTCTGTCCGCTCCTGTGTCCGCGCGCCGGAGGCTAGGCGTCGAGCACCTGCCCGGTCCGCTTCACGACGGGCGGCTCGACGCTCCAGGGGAAGTTGATCCAGTCGTCGGTCCGCTTCCACACGTACTCGCACTTCACCAGCGAGTGGGACTTCTCGTAGACCACCGCGGAGCGCACCTCGGCGACGGTGTCCAGGCAGAAGTCGCGGACGAGCTTGAGCGTCTTGCCGGTGTCGGCGACGTCGTCGGTGATCAGGACCTTCTTGTCGGAGAAGTCGATCACGTTGGGGACCGGGGCGAGCATGACCGGCATTTCGAGCGTGGTGCCCACACCGGTGTAGAACTCGACGTTCACCAGATGGATGTTCTTGCAGTCCAGGGCGTAGGCGAGGCCGCCGGCGACGAAGACACCGCCGCGGGCGATGCTCAGCACGATGTCGGGCTCGTACCCGTCGTCGGCGATGGTCTGCGCCAGTTCCCGGATGGCGGTGCCGAACCGCTCGTAGGTCAGGTTCTCCCGCACGTCTGCGCTGCTCATGCTGTAGTCGCCCTCACACCTGGGTCCGATGGAAATTGAGGAAGGACCGCGAGGCGGTCGGCCCGCGCTGCCCCTGGTACCGCGAGCCGTAGCGCTCACTGCCGTACGGGGACTCGGCGGGCGAGGTCAGCCGGAACATGCACAGCTGCCCGATCTTCATGCCCGGCCACAGCTTGATGGGGAGCGTGGCGAGGTTGGACAGCTCAAGGGTGACGTGTCCGCTGAAGCCGGGGTCGATGAATCCGGCGGTGGAGTGCGTGACCAGCCCGAGCCGTCCGAGCGAGCTCTTCCCCTCGAGTCGCGAGGCGAGGTCGTCGGGCAGCGTGATGACCTCGTAGGTGGAGGCGAGCACGAACTCCCCGGGGTGCAGGATGAACGGCTCGTCCCCGTCGGGCTCCACCAGCCGCGTCAGGTCCGCCTGCTCGATGGAGGGGTCGATGTGCGGGTAGCGGTGGTTCTCGAACACCCGGAAGTAACGGTCCAGCCGCACGTCGATGCTCGACGGCTGCACCATGGATTCGTCATAGGGATCGATCCGTACCCGCCCGGCGTCGATCTCGGCCCGGATGTCCTTGTCTGAGAGAAGCACGTAGCGAGGATACGCAAGGCGCGCGGAACCATCGCAATCACGACGGCGCCGCGCGCTCCCTGTCACGCCCCGGCTACGGCCGGTACCGCGTTGCCCTCCCGCCTACCGCTTCTCCAGAACGACAGGCACCGCGCTCCGCAGCCGGGCGCATCGCGGACACCGCACGAGCCGGCCGGGGCCGAGCCGCTCGGCCTGCTGCATCGGGAACGAAGCGGTGCTGAAGACGTGCCCGTCCGCGCAGCGGACGACGGTGCGTTGCATCAAGTCCCTCAAGTCCCTTCCCCAAGAGCCGCGTCCGGCGTTCTACCCGGACGCCAAAAGCCACATTACGGGATCAAAGAGACGACGCTCCAGGCGGCACTCCGGCCCCCACGGTACGCCCCAACTCACGCCCCTCACAGCCGGATCCCACCCCGAACCCCGGCTCCGGCCCACCGCACTCCCGCGATGATGTAGAGTGAGCGAGCGTCCGGACAAGGGACTCCGCGAACCCCATGTCCGTACATAAGCGGGTGTAGTTTAATGGTAGAACATCAGCTTCCCAAGCTGAGAGCGCGAGTTCGATTCTCGTCACCCGCTCCATGACAAACCCCCAGGTCAGAGGCCCGGGGGTTGTTTGTTGTCTGGACCACTGGGCAGGCCGCGCACCACATCCGCACCACAAGCGGCGGCTAGCTGCCGGTGGGCTTCTCCTTGTGGTGCGCGCTCTTGTCGGTGTGGTGCTTCGCACGCTCGGCGCGGGCCATGTCGTCCAGGCCGGCGGCAACGTCGCGCTGCCGCTCCTCGTCGGAGTGCTGGTAGATCAGCGCGGCCTTCTCGGACGACTGCCCGGCACGGACCATCGTGTCCTTGAAAGTGGCCTGGAACGGGGAACGGTGCCCCCTTCTCGCCGAAGAAGACCAAGCCGTCAGGCTCATCTCGGTGAACCAGGCGAGGTGCTGTCTCAACTCCTCGCGCAGGAAGGCCGGGGATACGACGACTCGGGCGCCCGCGTCGGACCTGGTCCGGCCCGGAGCGCGCTGGACGTTGGTCCGCTCAGGATCGGCGCGAGGGACACGGATGACGAGGTGGTATGTCTCCGCGCCGGTGGGGCACCGGATGGCGCGATGCCTGGGCGGAGGAGTCGGAGTCGTACGGGGCCGGACGTACTGGGCGGTCACCTCCACACCCCGGTCTCCGTCCTCATCCTGAACCGTCTACTGCGATCGCGGTAGACGCGAGTGTCTGCGTCCGGGCAACGACGAGAGACCGGTGGAATGCGAGCGTGAGGGTGGGCCGGGTCTGCTGGTCCGGCTCGTGTGGCGTACCTCTGGAAAGGCCCGTCGATGTCCCCTCTCGCCCGTTGGTGCCATAGGCATCGGCTCACCGTCGTCCTGGCCTGGGTGGGCCTGCTGATCGGTCTCGGCGCCGCGGTCGGCATGGTCGGCAGCGACTTCGGCAACAGCCCGACCTCGCAGAACACCGACTCCGCCAGGGCCACGGCCCTGCTGCAGAGGGGCGCCAGCAGCGCGGCGGGCAAGAGCGGCCGGGTCGTCTGGCAGGTCAAGGGCGGGAAGGTGACCGACTCCGCCGCCGAACAGCCGATGGCCGACGCCGTGAGGAAGATCGGGGCCGCTCCCGGTGTCGCCTCCGTGAGCAGCCCGTTCACGGCGGCCGGGGCCCGGCAGATCAGCAGGGACGGTACGACGGCCTACGCGACCGTGTCATTCGAGCAAGGCGTCAGCGACGCCCGGATCGCGCGGGTGAAACAGCTCGCCACCGCCCCGGAGTCGGCAACGCTGCACATCGCGCTGAACGGGCAGGCGTTCACCGTCAATCCCGAGCCGAACGCGGTCGCCGACACCATGGGCATCGCCCTCGCCTTCGTCGTGCTGCTCTTCGTTTTCCGGGCGGTGTGGGTGGCCGCGCTGCCCATCATCACGGCCATCGCGGGCGTGGGCACCTCCGCGGTCACGGTGATGCTGCTCAGCCACGTGATCACCCTGTCCGACACCACGCTGACCCTCGGTTCGCTGATCGGTCTGGGCGTGGGCATCGACTACGCCCTGTTCATCGTCAACCGGCACCGCTCCCACCTGATGGCGGGCATGGGTGTCGGCGAGTCGATCGCCAAGTCCCTCAACACCTCCGGCCGTGCGGTGGTCTTCGCCGGGCTCACCGTCGTCGTCGCCCTGCTCGGCATGCTCACCCTGAACGTCGGCATCATCAACGGCATGGCCATCGGCGCCGCCGTCACCGTGATCCTGACCGTACTGGCCGCCATCACCCTGCTGCCGGCGCTGCTCGGCCTGATCGGCCCGCGGGTCCTCAACCGCCGTCAGCGGCGGGCTCTGGCCGGCCGGCGCACACAGGTCGCACCCGAGGCGGGGCCGAGTCCGTGGGGCCGGTGGGCCGAGCGCGTCCAAACCCGGCCGAAGACGTTCGGTGTGGTCGCCCTCGTCGTTCTGGCGGTCCTCGCTCTGCCGACACTCACCCTGCGCCTGGGCGCGTCCGACGACGGCAACCTGCCCACGACCTCGACCAACCGGCAGGCGTACGACATGATCGCGAAGGGTTTCGGGCCCGGTTTCAACGGTCCGCTCGTCCTCGCCGCCGAGGCGCCCACCGCCGCCGACAAGGCGGCCGAGGCCAGGCTGGCGAGGGCGATCGAGCAGGTCGACGGCGTCGCCGACGTCAGCGCCGTCCCCATGCAGAAAGGGCAGGACGTCGGTGTGATCTCCGTCGTCCCGACGACCTCCCCGCAGTCGGCGGAAACATCCGACCTGATCGACCACCTGCGCTCCGACGTCATCCCGGCGGCCGAGCAGGGCACCTCGATGAAGGTCTACGTCGGCGGCCCCACCGCCGGCAATGACGACTTCGCCTCCGTGCTGATGGGCAAGCTGCCGCTGTTCGTGCTGGTGATTGCCGCGCTCGGCTTCCTGCTGCTGACCGTCGCCTTCCGCAGCCTTCTCATCCCGGCCGTCGGCGCCCTGCTGAACGTCCTCAGCATCGGTGTTGCGTTCGGCGCGATCGTCGTCGTCTTCCAGTACGGATTCGGCGCCTCGCTCCTCGGCCTCGGCGCCGCCGGGCCCATCGAGTCGTTCGTGCCCATCCTCGTCGTCGGCATCATGTTCGGTCTTTCCATGGACTACCAGGTGTTCCTGGTCAGCCGGATGCGCGAGGAGTGGGCACACACCGGGGACAACCAGCGCGCCGTCCGGGTCGGCCAGACCGAGACCGGCAAGGTGATCGCCGTGGCGGCCACCATCATGGTCTGCGTCTTCGGCTCGTTCGTCTTCGGCGGCATGCGGGTGATATCGGAGTTCGGCGTGAGCCTGGCGGTGGCCGTCGCGCTCGACGCCCTGCTGGTCCGCATGGTCCTCGTACCAGCGCTCATGTACCTGTGCGGACGCGCCAACTGGTGGCTGCCCCGCTCACTCGACCGGGCGCTCCCCCGGGTGTCGGTGGAAGGACCGGTGGAGGAGCCGGTGCGGCGGGCCGGTCCCGGCCGTGAGCCGGAGACGGCCGGAACCGGCCGCTGACGTCATCCGCCGAGCGCACGGGCCGGGCCGCGGGAGGCACACCATCCCGACCGGCCCGTGCCGCGCGGTCCGTGTGCTGCCGCATAGTGAAGGAATGCAGGTGACAGCCGTGGTCCAGCAGTGGTTGGCCCGTCACGCGCGGCTGCGCGACGCGCTGCCCGGCGTGCTGGTCGTCCTCGTGGCGGTGGCGGCGGGTGCCGTCGGAACGGGAGGCTCCGGATGGCATGCGCCGCGGTTGGGCGGCGTCACCTGGACGGCGCTGGCCTGCGCGCCCCTCGTCGTCCGTAACCGGTGGCCACTGCCCGTCGTACTCGTCACGTTGGCCGTGGACCTCGTACACATGGCCCGTACGCCGGACTTCTCGCTTTCTCCGGCGGCGAGCCTGGTCGCTCTCTACACGCTCGCCACCCGCAGCAGCCGACGAACCGCATGGGCCGTCGGCGTAGCCGCCACGCTCGTGATCACAGCGGTGTTCGCCGTCACCCACTCCCAGTCACCGGTCTCGGGTGACACCCTCCTCCGCTTCGACCTCGCGATCGCTGCCACGGCGCTGGGCATCGCCAGCCGCAGTCGTCGTCTCCGCCTGGACCGGGCCGAGGCACGCGCGGAACGCGCCGAACGGACCCGCGAGGCGGAGGCCCGCCGCCGGGTCACCGAGGAGCGTGTCCGCATCGCCCGTGAACTCCACGACGTCGTCGCCCATCACATGACCCTGGTCAACGCGCAGGCCGGGGTGGCCCACCACCTGCTGCGCACCGACCCGGAGATCGCCTACCAGGCACTCGCCCACATCAAGGACAACAGCCGCACCGCGCTCGACGAACTCCGCGCCACTGTAGGTCTGCTGCGTCAGCCCGACGACGCGCCGGACTCCCGGGTGCCCATTCCGGGACTGGCCGACCTCGACTCCCTGATCACCAATCTCCGAGCGGGCGGCCTGCCCGTGGAACTGGAACGCACGGGCCTGCCCCGGCCCGCGGCACCCACCACCGAGCTGACGGCCTACCGCATCGTCCAGGAGGCCCTCACCAACACCCACAAACACGCCTCGGCCAACCATGTGAAGGTCACTCTGGACTACGGAACCGACACCTTGCGGATCACCGTCACCGACGACGGACTCCCCGGGACCGCCCAGGACTCCGGCACCGCCCGTGGTCCCGGCACGGGTCACGGCCTGATCGGCATGCGCGAACGCGCCGCCGCCATCGGCGGGACGGTCATCGCCGGCCCCCGGCCGGAGGGCGGCTTCCGGGTTCACGCGGAGCTGCCCCTCGTACTCACTCCGCGCCCATGAACCGCCCTTGAAAGGCTCCCGATGACCATTCGCGTCCTGCTCGCCGACGACCAGGCCCTGCTGCGCGGCACCTTCCGGCTGCTCATCGACACCCAGCCGGACATGGAAGTCGTCGCCGAGGCGTCCAACGGCCGTGAGGCCCTGGAACTGGCCCGGTCGCAGCGGGCCGATGTCGTGGTGATGGACATCCGCATGCCGGAGGTCGACGGCATCGAGGCCATCAGGCTCATCGGCCAGGACGAGGATCTGGCCGGGGTGAAGGTGCTCGTCCTCACCACCTTCGAGATGGACGAGTTCGTCGTCCAGGCCCTGCGCGCGGGAGCGAGCGGCTTCCTCGGCAAAGGCGTCGAACCGGCCCAGCTCCTCGACGCCATCCGCCTCGTCGCAGCCGACGAGGCCCTGCTCTCCCCCGCGGCCACCAAGGGATTGATCGCGCGCTTCCTCGCCCAGCCCTCTCCCGGCAACCTGGCCGGCGGCGAACGGCTCTCCACTCTCACCCCGCGGGAGCGGGAAGTCATGACACTGGTCGCCACCGGTCTGTCCAACGACGAGATCGCCGAACGCCTCTTCGTCACCCCGGTCACCGTCAAGACCCACGCGAACCGCGCCATGGCGAAACTCGGCGCCCGGGACCGCGCCCAACTCGTCGTCATCGCCTATGAGACCGGCCTCGTCCGTGCCGGAGAGGAACGGGCCTGAGCCGGTGGGAAACGGCCCCTCGGGCACCTCTTCTCCATGTGCTCCTGCAAGGGCACCCTTCAGACCAGCACCCGATTTCCCGCCCGGAGCGGCCGTCAGTCGTCGGGACGGGACCCCGCGCCTCCAGGGCGTCGGCGTGCCCATAGCGTGCCCGTAAGACGGGCCAACCAAGGTCACGAACGGTGCGGTCCCTCCCTCCGGGCTCGGCACCAGAGGACGTTTGCCCAGGTCAAAGCCGCCCGGTTTCCCAAGCGCCGTCGCTTCCCAAGCTCAGAGCGCGAGTTCGATTCTCGTCACCCGCTCCATGCTGAAGGCCCAGGTCAGAGACCTGGGCCTTGTTGTTGTGTGCGGCGATCGCGGCCGCCGGCGACCTCTTCTTGCCGCTCGTCGTCAGAGTGCCGCTGGATCAGCGCGGCATTCTCAGAGGAATGCCCGGCACGGACCATCGTGTCCTTGAGCGTGGCGCCGGGTCGGGTCGAGAGCGCGTGCCCGGTGTGGTGAAGGTCGTAGAACCGGGAGCCCTCCGGCATGCCGACGATGCCCCTCGCCAGTGGCGATACGGATGGTGGCATGCGATGGGTCCGGTCGGCGGCCCGTAGATGCCTCGGTGGCGCATGGTCGCATTTCCGGGGATTGCTCCTCCCCGACGGATCGTGACAGGTGGGCCCGTACCTGGTGAGCTCGGTGACCCGGTAGGGAGGCGGTCGAATCACGTGGCCTGAGGGGGCATGGGCTTGCCGGTCAGGCAGGGCGGGCACAAGCACGTGCCTGCCATGCGTTCGGATTGCCCGATATATTTCGTTCAACTCCTTTGTCATGCGTGAGTTGTCTCAACCTCGCACTGAGTCCCCTGTTCCTGTTGGTGGTACGTGCGTACGAAGACTTAACTGTTCTCTGCTGCAGTTGCTGAAGCGCCGAACGCCACGGGGGAGCACGGAACATGGGCATCATGCTGCCGGACATCGTCGACCAGGCACTCGACCTTGCGGGCATCGACTGGCCGAACGTGGACGAGGACGACTACACGGATATGGCGGACTCGCTCCGTGAGTTCGCGGACAAGTTCGAGGGCCACGGCGGCGATGCACGCAAGGTGATCACGCGGATCCTCAGCTCCTCGGAGGGCTGGGCGGTCGACGCCATGGAGCAGCACTGGTCGTACGTGAAGACCAGTCATCTGGAGAAGATCCCGGATGTGGCACGGACGTTCGCGTTCGTGTGTGACCGGATCGCCGAGATCATCATCGCGATGAAGACGAAGGCAGCG
The DNA here is from genome assembly GCF_000720835.1 of Streptomyces achromogenes subsp. achromogenes. Taxonomy (GTDB): domain Bacteria; phylum Actinomycetota; class Actinomycetes; order Streptomycetales; family Streptomycetaceae; genus Streptomyces; species Streptomyces achromogenes. The sequence goes on from NZ_JODT01000055.1 coordinate 39,446, forward strand.
GTCGAGCTGACCGTTCTCGCCGGGACGATCGTCGCCGAACTCGCCGCGTCCGGTGTCACCTTGGGTATCTCGGCCGCTGCTGCCGCGGGCGAGGTCGTCCTGATGCGGCAGCTCGTGAAGAGGCTGGTGAAGGAGGCGATTGAGGAGATCGTCGCGGAGATCGCCGCCAAGCTGGCGGAGCCGGTCACGGCGAAACTGGAACAGCTCGCCGCCGATGCGGCGCTCGATCTGGCCGAGAGTGCGTTCCACCCCAGCGGCGGGGGGAGCGGCACTCCGGGTGGCATGACCCTTGCCTCCGCGGGCGGCGGGGGCGGGGGCGGCGGTGCGGGCAAGCGGACCCGTATCGACCACGCCGAGTTCGAGGACGGTGCCGGCAAGCTCTTCCTCCACGGCGGGGACCTCGGCAGCAAGGCCCATATCCATCTGCGCAAGGCGAAGGGCGCGTTCGGTCGGACGAAGGGCCGGGACGGGTTCACCAAGACCTTCGACCACGCCCTGGAGAAGGCGCTCGACGCCGCCACCAAGTCGGTCACCCGTACGGCCAGGCACATCAGCGACGAGATCCCACAGCGCGTGAAGGCAGCCTCCCGGCACCAAAAGGAAATCGACCACAAGATCGGCAAACAGGCTGACGGCATCAACGTGAACAAGGTCGATCCGCGCGGTTCAGCAGGCGGTGGCGGCGGAGGGGGCGGGAACGGCGGTGGCGGCGGAGGGGGCGGCGGGAACGGTCCTCGGCGCATGAACCCGCAGCCCGGCTGGCACGGCAGAAGCGCCGGTCGGATGCGACACTACCGTCGTGACGCCATGCAGGTCGATCACCTCGGCCCGGAAGAGCAGCGTCGGGCGCTGATCCAGGAGGCGAAGGATCTGGCGGACGAAGCACAGAAGGCTCCCAACGGGGCGGACGGGCAGCCTGTGCTGGGCAAGGGCAGAATCAAGCAGGGGTGTTCGGGAGCCTTGCTGCACGAAGGGATCCTGACGGGACACACCAGTGTGTCGAGGCTGAAAAAGAATCCCCAGAACCCGGATCCGCAAGAGAATCTGGATACACATCCCGCCCTGCAGTCCGTCCTGGACGACATCGACCGACAGACACAGGCCGAGGGTGGAAATACGGGTGTCGGGCACGGAAAGTGCGCTGAAGTGGCGCTGATCTCCGACCGACTGCACGCTATATCAGAGCGTGACGGTGTCGACGTACGGACCACCGATGACATCAGAAGGGTGATGGAGGGAGCACAGGTGCATACGCGGCAGATCGGCGACATGAAACCGGACAAGCCTGGATTCTTGAGCCACGGGGAGTACAAGCCGCCCTGCGCCTCCTGCGCGCGCATGCTTCCGCTGATCGGCGTCACCGCTGTTTGACCTGGAAAAGGATAAAACTGTGTCCGCATTGAAGTCGCCCGAGGCAGTTGACGCCTGGCTGGCGAAGGCCGGATGGCACCCGGGCCGTAGGTGTGACGACCTCGCCGCCACCGAGATCGAGGACTGTCAGGCATCATTCCGCAGGGACGGCGGCAGTCTTGACGTCATCCAGCCCGCTCTCGATTTTCTGCGCGAGCATGTCGGCCTTGTGGCACCCCTGCACGACTCTCCCGAAGACACTGTGATGTTCCTTCCGGCCCTCATGTACCGGGGCGCAGCGGAAGACGTTCAAGAACTCGCCGACGGACTGGGGAAAAAGGTCTTCCCCGTCGCGCACGACACGTACGACGGCGGCACGATCCTCACGGACGAAGCGGGGCGGTTCTTCTACCTGCATCACAGCGGTGAATACTTCCTCGGAAATGACAAGTACTCGGCGTTCATGAATTACTCGCGTGGCTATCCGCTCGAACACGCGGAGGACTACTATGCCTGAGCATATTCCGATGACCGCCGCGTCCCTGCTGGTGAACGGCAAGATCTTCAGCCAGACCGACCTCGACGCGGATTCGGACCCGGATCTACATCCTGCGGTTTCCGAGTTTTTTCAGCAGCTTCCTGCCGCGCAGCGGGAACCGTTCATGGGTTACTGCGCGGAGACCGCACTTATCTCCGATCAGTTGTGGGGCTTGGACGAGCAGCTTCCGAGCGGGGGGAGAACGACCCTCGACGATGCGACGGGGCATTTTTCGGGGTCGGCCATAGTGACGAGAAAGATTCGCCCCGAAGGAGATCCGGAGCACGGACGTCATGCGAAACCGTGCCGATCTTGCACAGCTCTGCTGGAGCGTCTCGGCATCGAAGTGGTGGACGAGTGACTCAGCACCACCGGGCTGCGGAGAGGATCGGTTGGACCGCAGGGAGGAACGTCGAGCAAGAGGCGATGCAGGCAGCGCTGCGGCTTGCAGCGATGGCGGAGAGCTACGGAATGTCTCTGTCGCTGTTTCCTGCCGCGAAAGCCTTTCTGAGTGAGTTCTACGGCCTCGATCACCGGCCGGTGGAACCGGGCCGGGAGGTGGCCTCTATCGGGTTTTCCATCGATCCGGAGAAGGCCAGGTTCCAGCTCATCAAGTTGGACCACCTGTCCGCCGGGCTCCGCGTGGCTTTGTTCCCGGTCGGTGTGACCGAAAACGACTCCGTGCTTGCTGTGGGCGAAGAGGGACAACTTCTCTCTTTCGGTCTCGGTGGCTCCTGGCACATGGGGGACTGTGCGCTCGAAGGCATCGAGAACATGATCACCGGGTTGGCTCCGCGCAGGCTTCGCGAAATCGCGCATGCCTGGGACTTGAAGTCGGCGGCGGCCGTCGGTCCCGTTGTCGGAGCCGTGCAGGCAGCGCTGACGGCCGTGTATGTGTTGCACCATCACGGTATTTACAGCGCCAGGAGCGTCTGCCTGACTCTGACCACTCTGCGTGGCAGTGGCATCGAGATTGCCCGGCGGTCGATCGGCATACCGAATGGTCTCCTGGATGAGGCGCTGTCGCCGATCGTTCGTGACGTGGAGGAGATCCTTGCGGCCCACGCCGACGGCGTGGGCTGTGAGGTGAAGCTGACCGTAGAGGTGCCCGGCGTGCATGCGGAAACCTCGCCCGGTCTGGTCAGGTTCTCGGCCCGGTTCGGACATGTGGCCATGCAGACCAACGACGTCGAGGCCAGCCTCCGCGTCGGAGCGGGTGCGCAAACCGGCAGCCTCCACGTACGAGTCGTCGACGCTCTGCGCGGCCTGAAGCAGATGTCATGAGAGGCGGGGCTCTGCTGAGGTGCTTGACATGCGAGCCGAGGTCCCCCGGACCGGGAGGGTCTGCCGGCTGCCGCCGACATGGCACTACGGCGCCGTGCCCACAGCGTGCCCTTGAGAGCGGACAACAACGGTCAGCAGCAGTGCGAACGCACCCTCCCAGGACCGCCACAGAATCGCATAACCGCAGGTCAACAGGGACGCGGTTGTCCAAGCGCCGTCGCTTCCCAAGCTGAGAGCGCGAGTTCGATTCTCGTCACCCGCTCCATGAGAAACCCCCAGGTCAGAGACCCGGGGGTTGTTTGTTGTCTCGACCACTGGGCGGGCCGCGCACCACATCCGCACCACAAGCGGCGGCTAGCTGCCGGTGGGCTTCTCCTTCTCTGGGGTCCTGGTCGCCGACGGATCGTCGATGTCGACGGTGACGACCACACCGGATGTCGACGTAAAGGTGGCTTCCCGGCCTGCTACTTCGATGGTGCGGAACGGATCCACCTCCTCCAGGAAGACCGCCCATACAAGGCCGCGATCGGAATGGACCCGGCCGAAGAAGCCGTCCGAGCCGTACGACCCCTCCCCCGCCCACAGGACGTCACCGTCGGCCAACTCATGACTGCTCAGTCCATCGACACGAGCCACGAGATCCGGATCTTCTGTCAGCAGTTGTTCGACGTCGAGCGCCTCATTGATACGCAGTATCGGATCTGTCCGGGAGACCGACACCGCGTATGCCCTGCCATCGGCGAAGTAAATGCCGTCCACTGCTGGAAGTTCATACTTTCGCCTCACCACAAAAAATCGCCTTCATCAGGTCGTTCCGAAGCCCAGGTGGTGCTGGACCAGACCCTGTAGATCCGTCAGCACCGCGGCACACGCCACACCCGGATGCGTCCGCTACAGCGCCGACGGTGTGTCACCGCCGGGTGGGCTCCGGATGGTGAGAGGCGAGGGCCCAGATCACGAACACGTTGATGGCCATGACGATGATCGACCACAGTGGCTGGTACGGCAGGAACAGGAACTGCGCGATCAGGCTCAGCGATGCCAGGGCGATGCCGACGGCGCGGGCCCAGGAGGCGCGGGAGAGGATGCCCCCGCCCGTGATGGCGGCGATGACGCCGAGGATCAGCAGGATCCAGCCCCAGCCGGTGAGGTTGATCTTGTAGACGTAGTCGCCGATGCGGGCGTAGACGTCGTCCTTGGCGATCGCGGAGATGCCCTGGAAGATCGCCAGAATGCCGTTGACGAGCAGCAGGACGCCGGCGAAGGTGGCGCCGCCGGTGGCCAAGGCGCTGTGTCCGGTGGGGGGCGGGCCGTAACCGCCGGACGGTGCTCCCGGGTGAGACTGTGCGGACATGGTCGCACTCCGTTCTCCCGTGGCGGGCGGCATCCAGGCGGCCCGCCTCACGTGCTTCGACCTTCCGCTCCCCGGCGGCTCGCGGCCACGAGGGCTGAGCCGATCGGGTGATGCGCGCGTGGCGAGCCGTCTCCGGGCAGTCGTGGTCGAGGAACCCGTACGCGCCCAGGGCCCACACCGCGCGCCCGTCCCGGTCCTGGATCACGCTCTCCGCAGCCGTGCCCAGGAAACCGCGCCGCGCGTCCTCGAGTCCCGCGTGTCCCGCGTTGGCCTCCGCGACCTGGCGCTCCGCGGGCTTGGTGTCGGTGGTCTGCGTCCTGTCGAACCCCTCGCGGGCGCCGTGGGAGGGCCGGCGGCCCGGACGGTCGCGGCCGTGACACCCTCACCCGGCCCGTACGTCCGCACGACCGCACGTACTCCACGGTCCGTGGCAGTACCCCGTGGGCGGATCTGAGCCCCTCACCACGTAGAGAAGCTCACACCACGCGGCGCGTCTTCCGCACCAGGTGCAGGGCGTGGGCGGGGCGGGAAAATTCCGTGGCTCTTCGCGGCAACCTTTTCGGCCTCTCGGACCACTCGGTGGTGTCCGGCCAGGTGGCCCGGTCAGACGCACGGCTGAAAGAGAGCACACGCATGCCCCTTGAACGAGAGCACAGAGATGTCACCAGGCCGCCCAGGTCAGCGGTGGTGTCAGGCGCCGGTGGCCGCCGTGCCGACGGCCCCCGCGGTGGTCGCCCGAGGCATCGTGGCCGTCGGTTGCTCGCGCGTCGGGGTTTCTGGGCGGGCCTGGCCATGGTGGTCGTGGCCGGGTCCGCCGTCGTGGTCAGCCAGGCTTCGGCGGAGCAGACCCTGGATCTGAAGAAGTGGTACGTCCTGGTCAACCGCGGCAGCGGCAAGGTGCTGGACGACCGCGGCTTCGCCACGAACGACGGCGCGGCGGTGGTGCAGTGGGCGCGCCACGGCGGGGCCAACCAGCAGTGGCGGTTCATCGACGCGGGTGACGGCTACTACCGGCTGCAGAACCGGAACTCCGGCAAGGTGCTGGACGACCTCGGCTGGTCGAAGACCGCCGGCTCCGCCATCGTGCAGTGGAAGGACCTGAACGGCATCAACCAGCAGTTCAAGCTGGCCAAGTCGTCGGACGGCCACGTGCGTCTGGTCAATCGCTTCAGTGGCATGGCCGTCGGGGTCCGCAAGTCCGCCAAGGCCGACGGGGGCGTCGTCGTCCAGGACCGCGACCGGGGCGGCGCCGCTCAGCAATGGCAACTCGTCCCGGCCGGGAGTGCCGGCACGCAGCCGTCGTCTCCCCCACCCGGTCACACCGGCGCGACGACGCGCTTCATGGGCAGCAGCAGGGTGCTCATCGGCGGCTCGATGACCGACGCCTCGGCGGCCGCCGCGCCGTTCGACATGCGCTACGCCTACGTGCACAGCCAGCCCGCGCCCTCGTCGGCCTACTATTCGGCAGCGCGCTGCCAGGACGGGTGGTCGAACTGGTGGGGCTGCTGGAACGGCAGCACCACGGCGCCTGGCACGTATGTGACCTGGCGGGACACCGAGGTGGCCCACGCGACGTACAAGGGCCGTCCGCGTCCGCAGAAGATGCTCTGGACGTGGTACTCGTTGCGTGACCTCGGGGATCTGGCAGGCGAGGGCGACGGCCCGGGCGAGGTCAAGGCCATCAACAGGGTCGACCTGCTCACCCGGTACCTGAACGACTACCGTTTCTTCCTCCAGAAGATCGGCACGTCGCGCGACGCGATCGACCTCGAGCCCGACTTCTGGGGCTACGTCCGGTCGCTCGGTGATCCGCACCAGGTGGCCGCGCAGGTCTCGGCCGCGAATCCGACCGATTGCGGATCACAGGAGAACAGCGCCGCCGGACTCTCCCGCTGCCTGATGTCGATGGCGCGCAAGTACGCGCCGAACGCCGCCGTGGGACTGCACCTTTCCTGCTTCGACTGGCAGACCAGCACGCAGGCATGCGTCAAGGACTACGCAAGGCTCGGGGCACAGAACGCCGACTTCCTGGTCAGCGATGTGACGGACCGCGACGCGGGCTGGTACGCACAACCGACCCACGGCGGCCGTGACACCTTCTGGACCGATCAGAAGGCCGCCGCCGCGCTGAAGTTCTACAAGACGATGGCCGAGTCCGTGGGCAAGCCGGTCGTCCTGTGGCAGATCCCCGTGGGCAACATGGCACAGAACAACACGCTCAACCATTACAAGGACGACAAGGTGGACTGGTTGTTCGCGCACCTGGACCAGGTGGCGAACGCCCATGTCGCCGGCTTGTTCTTCGGTGCGGGGCAGCAGGAACAGACGTCGGTCGAGTCCGACGGCGGAAACCTGATCCGCAAGACGATCGCCTATGGCGACTCGGGCGGTACGGCCCTCAAGTAGTCGAAGCCGATGAAATGCGCCCCCGTCGAAGAGACGGGGGCGCATTTCATCATCTTCGCGGGCTGAGGATTCCTCAGCGCGCGGTCAGCGCTTCAGGGTGAGGACGCCCGGCCGGTACGGCAGGTTGTCGTAGGGGGTGTCCTTCGGTGTGTCGGGGGACTTGCCCTGGTAGAGGAGTTGCAGGTTGCAGGGGTCGATGGTCATGGTCTGGTCGGGGTTGTCGCGGACCAGGTCGCCGTGGCTGATGTCGTTGGTCCAGCCGGCGCCGCTGTTGGCCTTGCCCGCCGCTCATGACCGTGGTGTACGACGAGCCGAAGGTGCCCGGGAAGTTCCCGATCGGCATGCTCGCCCGGTAGATCTTGCCGTTGTCACCGGCGAAGAACAGGTACATGTTCTTCTCGTCGGCGATCAGGGTCTGCGGTAGCTGAAGGGCCACGGACCCCACTGGTACGCCAGCACCCAGATGTTCTTGGGCGCGAAGTAGAACAGTGTGGGCGCCACCGCTTTCTGGTTCATGCCGGTCTGGCGGGCCGACGCCATGTCCGGCCAGTTCGTGAAGGGGCTGAACGCCATCGAGCCGTAGGACGACCCCGACGCGTACGACGCGTAGACCAGGTGCTTGCCGTTGTACGTCACGTTGGTGAAGTCCTTCAGCGCGGCCCAGCCGTTCGCCGGCTGCGCCAGGGCGCCCGTGGACGACCACCGGTACGTCGACGGAAGAGCGCACGTGCTGCCCCCCGTCAGCGCGGTCGACCTGAAGTTCCAGCGCTGGTTGGCGCCGCCGCCCGCGTCCCAGATCTGGACGGGAGTGCCGTTGGCGGTCCGGCCGCCGGGGGTCTCCAGCGCCCGGCCGCTGGCGACGTTGGTCAGCGTGTAGGAGCCGTCGCTGTTCCGGTGGGCCCGCCAGTGCTGGTGGGCGCCGCCGCCCGCGTCCCAGACCCGCGTCCTCGTCCCGTTGCCCGTCTGGTTGGCAGGCTCCTCCAGTACCCGGCCGCTGGCGACGTTGGTCAGCGTGTAGGAGCCGTCGCTGTTGCGGCCGGCCCGCCACTGCTGGTTGGCGGCACCGCTGGCGTCCCACACCTGGAGCGGGGTGCCGTTGCCGTTGTATCCCGCGGGCTCGTCGAGAACGCGTCCGGCGGCCACGTCGGAGAGCGTGTAGACCGTGCCGGAGGTGATGCCCCCCTCCGCCGTGCCGCCGCCGCTGCCGCCCAGGGCCGTGAGCACCGCGCTGTAGGCGGGCTTCTTGTTGCCGCCCGCGTCGAACAGCAGCGGGTTCTCGTCCGAGCGCCAGGAGTCGCTGTCGCGGATGCCCCACACCGTGATGCCCGTGCAGCGAGCGACGTCCAGGCAGGCCTTGACCGCGTCGGTGTACGCGGTGGCGGACGCCTGGGCGATGTCGAGCTCGGTGACCTGGACGTCCACGCCGAGGGCGGCGAATTTGGACAGGGTGGTCCGGAAGCTCGCCGGAGGGCCGCCGGCGCCGAAGTGGCTCTGGAAGCCGACGCAGTCGATGGGCACGCCGCGGGACGTGAAGTCCTTGACCATCTTGTAGACGCCCTGCGTCTTGGCGTCGGACCAGTTCTCGATGTTGTAGTCGTTGTAGCAGAGCTTGGCCGCGGGGTCGGCCTTCCGGGCGGTGCGGAAGGCCTCCTCGATGAAGCCGTTGCCGAGCACGTCCTGGAGTTCCCAGCTGCGGTGCTGGCCGCTGCCGCCGTCGGCGAAGGCCTCGTTGACGACGTCCCAGGCGTAGACCTTGCCCTTGAAGTGGCTCATCTCGGTCGTGATGTGGTTGTTCATCACGCTGCGCAGGGTGTTGGCGTCGGTGATGGACTTCACCCAGCCGGGCAGCTGCCGGTACCACAGCAGCGTGTGCCCGCGCAGCCGCTGGCCGTGTGCGGCGGCGTGGCCGGCGATCGTGTCGGCCGGGCCGAAGCGGAAGTTCCCGCGGGAGGGTTCGACGGTGTCCCACTTCATCTCGTTCTCGGGGGTGACCATGTCGAACTCCCGGTCGAGAACGGTGGAGTACGTCGAGTCGCCGAGTCTCCCGGCAGCCACGGCCGTACCGAAGTACCGGCCGCTGCCGGCCGCCGCACCGGCCAGGGACGGCGTGCGGGCATCCGGCGTGCGTGCGGCCTGGGCGACCAGGGGCACGGCGGCACCCGCGGCGGCGAGGACCACGGCGGCGGCCAGCACGCGGCGGGTAGCCGGACGGCGGCGATGAGAGCGGTTCTGATCTGACAAGGGCATGTCCTTCTGGCACAACGGGCCGAGATCCGGCCTCGGTTACTCGCCAGTCGCCGCCCCGCGTACAAAGGTTGCCGTGATCGGGGGAAGAGATCATCTGCTCACGGGCGCGTGCGTGTTCGTCGGTGCCACCGGCCCCCTCGACCCGACAGTCGAGACCCCCGGGCAGGTATGCGACCGGGTCCTGGCCGTCGCCCGGGTGAAGGGAACCGCGCTCGCCGCCACGGCCCTCGATTTCCGACGGCGCGAGGAGCACGCACGTGGATGGCCCTGGGCCGGACCTCGTACGTCTGATCCGAGGGCCCCGTTCGGGGGACACCGCGTCTAACCCGCCGGTGCCTGGGCATCGCTGGGACTGACCGTACCGGTTACCCGACAGAAGGAAACCCCGTGTCTCTTCGTACCGTCACGGCGGCCGCCGGCGCCGCCTGCAGTGCCCTGGTCCTGCTGCTGACCGCGCCCGGCTCGGCCTCCGCGGCGACCGGCCAGTTCCGCTACACCTACACCACCGACGAGGGGTACGACGCCGTCGGCTTCCTGAACAACCCCGCGAGCGGCCGGTGCGTCAACCTCCCGACGCCCGCCGCCGGGCCCGGCACGGTGTCGAGGGCGCCGAAGAACCTCACGGACTCCACCGCGACCGTCTTCCTCGACGCCGACTGCGGAGGCGACACCTACTACACCCTGCGGCCTGGCGCGGGAGCGTCCGACCGCCTGCTGCTGCGCTCCGTCGCCTTCTCCTGAACGGCCCGCCGCCCACCGTCGTGATCGTCGCCCGGCCGGTCCCGCCCGGGCGTCCGGAGAAAATTCGGCACGATGGGTGGGCATGAGGTGGTTGTTGCCGGGTAGGCGCGCCCGTGAGGGCCTGCCCACCGGGGGCGGGCGTGGATGGCAGGGGAGGCCTGGGATGACGACGGCACTCGTCGGGACGGCGACCGGCTCCGTTACGGAGCTGCCGGAGATCGCGGACCCGCAGAAGATCGCACCCCAGGACGCCCGCGAGCTGACCAAGACGTTCCTGGACCGGCTCGCCGTGCTGGAGGAGGGCACGCCCGAATACCAGTACGCGCGCAACACGCTCATCGAGATGAACATGTCGCTGGTGCGCTTCGCCGCCCGCCGGTTCCGCAACAGCGGTCAGGACATGGAGGACGTCGTCCAGGTCGGCACGATCGGCCTGATCAAGGCGATCGACCGGTTCGAGATCGCCCGTGACGTGCAGTTCACCAGCTTCGCCGTGCCGTACATCGTCGGTGAGATCAAGCGGTTCTTCCGGGACACCTCCTGGTCCGTCCATGTGCCGCGGCGACTTCAGGAGGCCCGTACCGAACTCGCCAAGGCGAGCGAGGAGCTGCGCAGCCGGCTGGGGCGGGCCCCCAAGGTCTCGGAGCTGGCCGCCCTGATGAACCTCACGGAAGAGCAGGTCGTGGAGGTCCAGATCGCGGCGAACGGCTACAACTCCGCCTCTCTCGACGCCGCGATCACCGGCGACTCCGAGGAGGGCGAGGCGGCCCTGTCCGAGTTCATCGGCGAGGAGGACACCGCGCTGGAACTCGTCGAGGACTTCCACGCCCTCGCCCCGCTCGTCGCCGAACTGGACGAGCGGGAGCGGCGGATCCTGCACCTGAGGTTCGTGGAGGAGCGGACCCAGGCGGAGATCGGCAAGGAGCTGGGCGTCTCGCAGATGCACGTCTCCCGGCTCATCTCCCGCATCGTGGCCCGGCTGCGCTCGGGGATGCTCGCCACCGGGTGAGCCGGCCCCGCCTCCGCGCGGGCAGGCGTACGCCCGTCACGAAGCACGCTCGCTTACCGGACTGCCCGGTCGGGAGCCGCGTCGACGCGGCTGCCGACCGGGCAGTCCCGTGCTCCCGCCGCGACCGCCGAGGGCCCGGTGCCGCCGGCCGCGCGGGCGGCTCGCGCTCCGGCCGCCGACCGTCCCCGCCGACCCTGCCGTCCCTCCCGTCGGACGGATCTCCTCCGGTCGGTTCCGCCCGGCTTCCTACGATGACCCACCGGAGGTGGTTGTCCGGCGGCTCGTCGGGTACCGCGTGTGGATGAAGGTGGTATCGGCATGCGCAGGCCCTTACTGAAAGCGATGTGTTCGTGACTCGTCTCGGCGGCATCGGGGACGACCGGCCGAACGGACCGGGGGACGATCTCCTGGCCGTCGCGCGGGCGATCGCCGATGCCGTGGACGGTCTGGCGCACCTGTGGGCGGTGGCCGCCCAGGGCGCGAGTCTGCGGCTGTCGCCGCACCAATTGCGGGCCCTGCGGATCCTGGAGGCCGAGCCGGGGCTCAATCTCACCGCGCTGGCGGAGGGCATGGAGATAGGCCCGCCGACCGCGAGCCGGCTGTGCGACCGGCTGGAGGCGGCGGGACTGCTGGAGCGGCTGCTGCATCCGCACAAGCGGCGTGAGGTGCAGCTCGTTCTCACGGGGCGCGGCCGGCAGGTGCTGAGCGAGGTGGCCGAGCGCAGATCACGGGCGCTCGCCGTGGTCCTCGCCGGCATGGACCCCGCCGCCCGGGAGGCGCTGAGCCGGGGGATGCGGGCCTTCCTGACCGCTCGGGACGGTACGGGCGCGCGGACCGACGGGGCGCCGCCCTGACCGCGGCGGCCGTGACCGGCCGGGCGGCCTCACCGGGGCCCGCCCCGACGACACCGGTGACGCCGTACCGGCACCCGCCCCCGCCCCCGCCCCAAAGGACACGTGCGGCACCGTCGGTGTCCCGCGCGAAGGCCGCGCGTTCTTCCCGGATGCGCCGGACCACGTCGGTTCCCGGGCCGGTGACCGCCGTCGGCGGGCGGCCGGTTCCCTGTGACGCGGAGGTCCCGGGCCGCTCATGGCGAGCCCGTGCGGGGCGAGGGCACGGCGGAGACCCATTCGGTGATGGTGACGGTGGTACCCCGGCCGGGACGGCTGTCAAGGGCGAATTCCTGGACGAGCCGTCTGGCGCCGCTCAGGCCCAGACCGAGGCCGCCGCCGGAGGTGTAGCCGTCGGTCATCGCCAGGTCGATGTCGCTGATGCCGGGGCCGGTGTCGACGAAGGACAACCGCAGGCCGCACCGGGGGCCGCCCTCTCCCAGCCGGGTGATCTCCATGTGCCCGCCGCCGCCGTGGACGAGGGTGTTGCGGGCGAGTTCGCTGACGGCGGTCACCAGCTTCGTCTGTTGTACGAGTCCGAATCCGAGGTCGGTGGTGATCCGGCGCACGTGCCGGCGTACCTGGGCCAGGTCCGCGTCCGAGCCGATGGGCAGGCAGGCGGCCGAAGCGGGTGGGGCATGCATCACGCACCCTCTTCCGGGTGGGCGGATGGGATGGCCGGGGGGCCGCAGCCCGGCGGGGACAGGGCCCTGTCGACGTCCGGTGCCGTGCCGTACTCCGCCACCTTCATCGTCTCCCTGCTGTGGGCGTCCCCGGCCGGCCGACGGCAAGCCATCCGACAATTATTGCCACGCGGCAAGCATCGAGGGAAAGGTGTACGGAGGCCAACACGCGATCGTCACAACCGGTCGCGGCCCGCCGCTCACGTACCGGCCGGCCTTCCGTGCCAGTCCAGGCACACCACCAGGGCGTCGTCGTCGGGGACGGATTCGCCGCGGTGGCCGGTCAGCTCCCGCAGGATCGCACGCGGCACCTCGGCGGCGGGCAGCAGCCGGGTGGAGTGGATCGCGCGGGACAGGGCCGCGTCCCCGTACGCCTCCCCCTTCGGGGAGGCCACGGCGTGCACCCCGTCGCTGACGAAGACGAGCCGGTCACCGGGCCGGACCTGGAATTCCTGGGCCACGTAGTCGGTCTCCTCGAACATGCCCAGCGGCAACTGGGCGTCGAAGGTGACGTGCTCCACGGTGCCGTCCCGCAGCCGCAGCAGCCGGGGCGAGCCCGCGTCCACGACACCGGCGCGGCCGGTGGCCAGGTCGAAGTCGAACATCAGCACCGACAGATAGCAGCGGCCCCGGTAGTGGGCGTAGACGGCCTGGTCCGCGAGTGCCGCCTGGTCGGCGATGGAGATACCGGCGCGCCGGGCGTTGCGCAGCGCGTTGATGGCGAGGTTCGTCAGCAGCGACGCCTCTATGCCCTCGCCCATGCCGTTGGTGACGTAGAGCATCAGGCGGTCGGCGGTGGCGGACCAGTCGAAGTTGTCACCGAAGATGGCGTACGCGGGCTCCAGTTGCGCCCCCAGCTCGTACTCGGAGCGGGAGCAGGAGCGGCCGGGCAGCAGCTGCCACTGCATCTCGGCGGCCAGCGTGAGCCGGTCCTTGCGGCGCGCCCGCAGATACAGGTCGGTGTCGCGCTCGGCCACGAGCACCTCACGCCCCAGCACATCGGCGAGGTCGGCCAGTTCCGCCTCGAAGCGGCGGACGGCCTCGCCGCCGGGCAGGGTCACGGACAGCACCCCGAGCCGGTCGCCGCGCACACTGACCGGGAGGTGCAGCCGCGCCCGCCCGTCGCGCCGACCCTCGCAGTACGGCCGCTGCGAGCCGAAGGCGCGGCCGGCCGGGCTGTTGTGCACCGGAACCGGCTCCAGGGTGTGCGGCGGGTCCGACACCGGCTGGAGCACGGTCAGTCCGTAGTCGGCCAGGAAGAGCTCGACGTCCTCCGCGCCGTACTGTTCCGTCAGTACGGCACGGGTGGCGCCGAGCAACGCGTCGGGAGCCGCCGTGCGCAGGGCGCGTTCAGCGGCCACGAATCTGTTCATAGGGGAGTAATCACCAATCTTTCGCCGGACAACGTTCGTGCCTCGTCACGAGGCCGGTCTCCCGCGCGCGTCGCGTCGGGCCCCTCGGGGCGCCTGGGGCCCGCGCGCGTGCCTAGTACGCTGAGAGGCGCCCGAGTGCCTGCGAGAGTGTGACCGTGACTGCCTTCCGCCGCCGTCCAGAGCCCGACGAGGTCGCCCGTGTGACCACGACGGCCGTCGAGCTGCTGGAAGTCGTGTGGGGGCGCGCCTCGACCGCGCCCACGTCCGCGTCGCAACTGCGCGTGCTGCACGTCCTGGAGCACCACGACGGCATCAACCTGCGCACGCTCGCCGAGTCCCTGGCGTCCACCCCGCCGTCCACCAGCAGGCTGTGCGACCGGCTCCAGGCCGCCGGTTTCATCGAGCGGGCGGCGAGCCCGGAGGACAGGCGCGAGGTGCGCCTGCACCTCAGCGGCCGGGGCCGCGCCTTCCTCGCCGACCTGCGCTCCCGCCGGGAGGCGGAGTTGCGGAAGGTGCTCGCGGATATGCCCGCCGCCAAGCGGATCGCGCTGCTGGAGGGGCTGGAGGCGTTCTGCGCCACCGCGGCGGCGCAGATACCCGACGACGCCCCGGAGTCCGGCAGCCGGACCGCCTGAACCACCGTTCGCGGTACCGGTGCCACCGTTGCCTCGCGGCGACGGCGGTCGGCACACGGAGCGACCTCCCTCCACCGGAGCATTCCAGGTCCTTCCCCGCGCACGTCCGACACGGTTACTTTGTTGCCTCACGGCTATTGTTGTCAAACGGCAACAGTACGTCCGACAGCCCTTTCACCGACTCGCATACCCCGTGACGGCCCGTTCTGCCGGTGGTTGTGCGCCATGTCTCCGAAAGGGGGTCGCGGCGCACGTCCGGAGCCATCGCGGGAAACCGCGACGCGCGACACCGCCCGGCGCTCATAGGGGCGGACGGTCGGGCAGTCAGGGCCACGCAGCCAGACGGTCAGGCGGCTTCGGACGACCGTCGGCCCGTACGTGCGGCTGTAGCGGCCGTGCGTCCGCCTCCCCGGATCAGGCGGAGGTGACGTGCGGCGCCATGACGGGCGCCGGTACGGCGTGGTGGCCGCGGCGAGCGCGTCAGCCAGTCCTCGACGCGGTCCATGCCGAAGAGCAGCAGTCCCAGGACCGGCAGCAACAGGCTCGCGACGATGGCCATGCTCGGGCTCCTTCCCGGCGGACAGCCCCGGACGGGTGCCCGCACGGGGAGCGGCTACCGGACGCTCGTGTGAACATGCTGTGTGCTTGCCGCCAGACCGTCCCGGGTGACCCATACGGCCGCATGTGGCCTTCGTCTCCCTTCCCGGTCGCGGCGGGTCCGCCGGCGGTCCGTTCCGCCGGCGCCGGGAGCGGCCGGTCACGGGCCGTCGTAGGAGGTCACAGCGCCGCGGGCGGCGGCGGTCGACGGTAATACCGCGCCTCCGTGAACCAATATCTGTGGTGGCAACGTAAGAAATCGACGCGGCGCGCGATAACTATTCCCACGGCCACAGGCGGGGCGGAATTGCGCCCAGCACACGGCCGGTGCCGACGTGCTAGTGTCGTCATCAGTTGCAGGTGTGGTTGCCAGAAGGTTTTTCCGACGGTTGATCATCACGGCGACACGGAATACGCACAGGGCGTATTCCCGACACCGTCTCCGAAGGAGAAATAAAATGGCTAATGGCACCGTGAAGTGGTTCAACGCGGAAAAGGGCTTCGGCTTCATCGAGCAGGACGGCGGCGGCCCCGACGTCTTCGCCCACTACTCGAACATCGCCACCCAGGGCTTCCGCGAGCTGCTGGAAGGCCAGAAGGTGTCCTTCGACATCGCGCAGGGCCAGAAGGGCCCGACGGCCGAGAACATCATTCCTGCCTGACCCGCAGGTCTGACGCATACATCGCAGCTGGGGCCCGCACCTTGGGGTGCGGGCCCCGGCTCGCTTTTTTACCAGGGTGATCCGACCCTGTCATTTTCGGCCCGTTCTCGCGATTCTCTGCGCCGCTCGTACTGCCGCGGAAATTCCTTGATACGCGCCCGCATCGAGGAAGGTTCCGCATGAACCGCACCCGTACCACCAGCACCCGTACCACCCGTACCTACGACCGCTTCGGCGGAAGTGGCGCCGCCGGCCGCTCCGGCGGTGGTCCGCGCCGCTCCGGCGGTTACGGAAAGCGACAGCCCGCGCAGGGCGAGTTCGCGCTGCCGAAGACCATCACGCCCGCGCTGCCCGCCGTCGAGGCGTTCGCCGATCTCGGCATGCCGGAGCCGTTGCTGGCCACGCTCGCCAAGGAAGGCGTGACCGTACCGTTCCCCATCCAGGCGGCGACCCTGCCGAACTCCCTGGCCGGCCGTGACGTGCTCGGCCGCGGCCGTACCGGGTCGGGCAAGACCCTCGCCTTCGGCCTCGCGGCACTGGCCCGTACGGCGGGCCGGCGCGCCGAGCCGCGCCGTCCGCTGGCCCTGATCCTCGTCCCCACCCGGGAACTGGCCCAGCAGGTCACCGACGCGCTCGCGCCCTACGCCCGCTCCGTGCGCCTGCGGCTCGCCACCGTCGTCGGCGGCATGTCCATCGGCCGGCAGGCCGGTGCGCTGCGGACCGGCGCGGAGGTGGTCGTCGCGACGCCCGGCCGGCTCAAGGACCTCATCGACCGGGGCGACTGCCGGCTGGACGACGTCACCGTGACCGTCCTCGACGAGGCCGACCAGATGACCGACATGGGCTTCATGCCCCAGGTCACCGCCCTGCTCGACCAGGTGCGTCCCGACGGCCAGCGGCTGCTGTTCTCGGCCACCCTGGACCGCAACGTCGATCTGCTGGTCCGCCGCTACCTGACCGACCCGGTGGTGCACTCCGTCGACCCCTCGGCAGGCGCCGTCACCACGATGGAGCACCACGTGCTCCATGTGCACGAGGCGGACAAGCACCGCACCACCACCGAGATCGCGGCCCGGGACGGCCGGGTGATCATGTTCCTGGACACCAAGCACGCGGTGGACCGGCTGACCAAGCACCTGCTGAGCAGCGGTGTCCGCGCCGCGGCCCTGCACGGCGGCCGGTCCCAGCCGCAGCGCACCCGGACCCTGGCCCAGTTCAAGGACGGTCACGTCACCGTCCTGGTGGCCACCAACGTCGCGGCCCGCGGCATCCACGTCGACAGCCTCGACCTGGTCGTCAACGTGGACCCGCCGAGCGACCACAAGGACTACCTGCACCGTGGCGGCCGTACGGCCCGCGCCGGGGAGTCCGGCAGCGTCGTCACCCTGGTGACCCCCGGCCAGCGTCGCGGGATGACCCGGCTGATGGCCTCGGCCGGCATCACCCCGCACATCACCCCGGTCCGCTCGGGCGAGGCGGAGCTGAGCCGCATCACCGGCGCCCAGGCGCCCTCCGGCGTCCCGGTGGTCATCACCACGCCGGTCGCGGAACGCCCCCGCCGCGCCTCGTCGCCGTCCCGCAACCGCAGGGGCGCCGGCGGCCAGGGCCGTCCCGCCGGCGCGGGCACGCGCCGCAGGGCACAGCGGCGGCCCGGCAACGACGCGGCCGCCTAGACCGGCGCCGCCCGGAAGACCCCCGGTCTTCCGGGCGCCCCGGCTCCGGGCCGTCCCGCCTCTACCGAAGGAGACACCTCTTGACGCCAGCACGGACGCAGCACCGCATGCCGGACCCCGCCCCCGTGACCGCGGACGGGGATGTCGAGGGGCACGAGCCCCGGGTGTGGGACGACATGACCGTCGAGGTGGCCCTGGCCGTCATGGCGGGTGCCCGGGTCGAGTACCTGACCGTGTGCGACGAGGACGACCGGAGCACGGGCCTGGTCACCCTGGTCCGCCTCGCCGGGCTCCGCGACAGTGCCGCGTACACGGACCGGATCCGGCTGCGGGACGTCCTCGACGGATCGCTGTCCCCGGCCGGTGCCCGCCCCGGTGACGCCGGCGCGTACGGCCGGACTCCGGGCGTACTCGCCCTCTCGCGCTGATCCGCCTCGCCGGCCCCTCCCCTTCCCCCCGACTTCTCCCCTGTGAGGCATCCATGCGCTGTGTCATCGCCCGGTACCCGTTCGAACTGACCAGAACGGGGGTGCTGGACTCGATGAAGGGCGTCAAGCCCGAGCCCGTCACGGGGGCGTCCGTGACCATCGGCCGCCGGCGCTACCCCGCCAAGCAGGTCGGCCGGATCCTCACCCGGCAGGACCCGCGGGACTTCACCGCCGGCGAGGTCACCCGGGCCATGACACGGCTCGGTTTCACCTGCCACGACCAGCCCGCGGCCGCGTCCGTGGACCTGGGCGCGGGCCTGGGCGTGCCCGGTGCGCTGCGGACCGCGTCGGCGCTGCTCGGCGGCCCCGGCCCCGTGGCCGTATGACGACGGGCGGGAGACCGCCCTCGGGATCCCGGTGGGGGCCCTGCCGACACATGTCGGCAGGGCCCCCACCGCTATGTCGCCGTCCGTCCGGGAAACGCCGGCCGGGCGAAGGGGCCGGGACGGCGTCTCACCTGTCTCACGGTTCTCACGGTCTCACCGGTCGGAGTAGCTGAGGTCGCCCACGGACCAGGCGCTGACGTCCTTGATCGCGACCCGGTACATCCCTCCCGTCTCCGGGATGCCGAGGCTGCCCTGCAGGATCCGGGCAAGGTGGAAGTGCAGATGTGTGGGCGCCTCGCCGCGACCGGACCGGGGCCCTCGCGGATCCGGGCCGAAGACGCCCGCGAACGGGCCGAGCCGGTCCGAGTCCTTCAGGACCTCCGCCACCCGCTCCCGCCACACGGCCTCGGGAGCCAGCCGGCCGGTGATCACGGCGCCGCCGACGACCACGGTCAGCGACATCTGATTGCTCCGCTCGGACTCCACAGCGGCGGAGATGGCGACGAGCAGCTCATCAGGGTTCGACATGACAGCAGAGCTTATGCGGCCCGGCGGCCCCCGCACCCACCGCGGGGCGGGAAGCGGTCGCACGGTCGACGGGAGGCGGCTCCCGGCCCCACCTGCGAGGAGTCGCTCACGGCAAGATTCACCCTCCGCCGAACGATGGAAATCTAGTCTTGTCGCAGTAGATTTTTGTCTCCGACAGGGGTACGGTCTCTTTCGTAGACAGGGATCGAGCGAGACCCGCCAGACACGAACTGGCGGGCGGCGGCCGTAGCGTCCCCGACGCTGCCGGAGAAGCCGCCAACAGCAGTACCGGTTCGTTCAGTGGATTGTCCGAGAGGAACGGAGGAGCTGACGCCATCAGGATCGCCCGGCCCGAGAGGCACTCGGCCCGGGTACCGCAAGGCCCCGGAATGGATGGTGGTCCCCGGTCACGCAACTGCGATCCCCCGCTCCGCCCTGCCGGGCCGGATAGCGGGAACAGAAGGTCGGCACAGCAGTAGGGCCGACAGATGGTGTTGAATTTCCTTCGGGGCCCTGGTGCCGTACGGCATCAGGGCCCCTCGACGCGTTGCACAGCGAGGTGACATGACATCGGACAACCCTCTGAATGATCGTCTGGACGACGACGACTACCCCGCGTACACGATGGGCCGGGCGGCGGAGATGCTCGGCACCACCCCGGCGTTCCTCCGGGCCATCGGTGAGGCCCGGCTGATCACCCCCCTCCGCTCGGAAGGAGGACACCGCCGGTACTCCCGCTACCAGCTGCGGATCGCCGCTCGCGCGCGCGAGCTCGTCGACAGAGGGACCCCGATCGAGGCCGCGTGCCGCATCGTCATCCTCGAGGACCAGCTCGAGGAAGCGCAGCGCATCAACGCCGAGTACCGCCGTGTCGCCAGCGAATCGGCGGGCGGCTCCGGCGCCGGCTGAGGGCGCGGTCGGCGGAAACCCCGGCTCATGGACCCGGTGTCCCGCCGGGCGGCGAGCTTCGGGTGGTCGGTGTCCGGGAGCCAGTCGCGCCCCGGGGTGTACTCCGGCCGGCGGCGGGCGCGGCCGGCCTTCGCGAAGCCGCGCGGCAGGGTGCCGAGCAGCGGGCGCCGGGAGGACTCCCGCCGAGCCGGCGACCACGCGTACGCGTACAGCGGTGCCGGCTCCACCAGTGGTACGCGGCGCAGGCCGACGTGGTCCGGCAGCGGCGCGTCGGCGGGGAAGACGGTGAAGCTTTCGGGGTCGGTGCGCGGCTGCGCAGCAGATGGTCCAGGCCCGGGCCGCAGTGCGCCGACGCCGGCCGGCGGGTGGGACGGGCCTCTCACCGCGTCGACGGGCTCCAGCCGCACCGGACGCTGGGTGAGCCCCGCGTCCCGGCCGTCGGACAGCGGACGCACCCGGCCGGACCCCGGATCCGTGTCACCGTGCAGCAGGCACTGGGCGGCCGAGGGCCGGTCATGAGGACCGACCCGGTCGGCACGATCGCCGAGGGCGACCGCGTGGTGGCCGAAGGGACCGCCGGGGCCACGACCGTCACCGGCGCCGCCTGCGACAACCGCCGCATCGGCGTCCGCACGGTGCGCGACGGCAGGGTCGCCTCGGTGGTCGCGTACGCCGGCACCCACCACGTGGCCGAGACCCTCTTCTCCGGCCGGGAAGGCGGCGGGGGTCAGCCGGAAGGTGTGACGGGAGGGCCGTAGGCCGTCTTGAGGAGGGGTGGGAGGGTGGCGGGGGTGGCGTGGTAGGTCTGGGTGCCCACCGTCGCCAGGGCCAGGGAGGCCAGGACCGAGCCGGTGCGGGCGGCGTCGGGCGGGGTGCGGCCGGTGGCCAGGGCGGCGAGGTAGCCCGCGCGGAACGCGTCGCCGACGCCCGTCGGGTCGGTGACCGCGGTCGCCGGGGCCGCCGCGACCTCCACCGGTGGTTCTCCGGCGCGGTCGATCCGGCTGCCCTTCTCGCCGAGCGTGGTCACCCAGGTGCCGACCCGGTCGAGGACCTCGCCCGCGGTCCAGCCGGTCTTGCGCAGGAGCAGTTCGTGTTCGTACTCGTTGGTGAACAGGTGGTCGGCGCCCTCGACCAGTTCGCGGATGTCGCCGCCGTCGAGGCGGGCCAGTTGCTGGGACGGGTCGGCCATGAAGCGGATGCCCAGCCGCCGGCAGGCGCGGGTGTGGCGCAGCATGGCCGCCGGGTCGTCCGCGCCGATCAGGACGACGTCCGCGCCGGAGGCGACCTCGGCGAGATCGATGCGCGCCGCCTCCGTCATCGCGCCCGGGTAGAAGGACGCGATCTGGTTGCCGTCCGGGTCCGTGGTGCACAGGAAGCGGGCCGTGTGCCGGGTGGCGGAGACGAGGATGCCCCCGGTGTCCACGCCCAGCGCCGACAGCCGGGCGCCGTACTCCGCGAAGTCGGCGCCGACCGCCCCCACCAGCAGCGGGCGGTGCCCCAGCAGGGCCAGCCCGTAGCTGATGTTGGCGGCCACCCCGCCCTGGCGGATCTCCAGGCTGTCCACGAGGAACGACAGCGACACCCGGTCCAGGCGGTCGGCCAGCAGTTGGTCGGTGATGCGGGCCGGGAACGTCATCAGGTGGTCGGTGGCGATGGAACCGGTGACGGCGACGCGCATCTCAGACTCCCGCCGCGGCGCGCAGCGCGTCCACCCGGTCGGTGCGCTCCCAGGTGAAGTCGGGCAGCTCGCGGCCGAAGTGTCCGTACGCGGCGGTCTGGCCGTAGATCGGGCGCAGCAGGTCCAGGTCGCGGATGATGCCCTTCGGAGAGAGGTCGAAGACGTCCCCGATGGCCTTCTCCAGGACGGCCTGCGGGACGCGCGCGGTGCCGAAGGTCTCCACGAACAGCCCGACGGGCTCGGCCTTGCCGATGGCGTAGGCGACCTGGACCTCGCAGCGGGAGGCCAGGCCGGCCGCCACGACGTCAGGGCCTTCAGCTCCGGCTCCACGACGAACTCGCGGATGTCGGGGGCGAGCAGCGTCTCCAGGTCGATGTCGGAGGCGTGCTGGGAGGAGACCACCACCGTGTCCAGGCGGACGGCCTTGTCGCCGTCGTACTCGATGGTGACCTGGGTCTTGCCGGCGATGTCCGGGGACTGCGCGCCGATCGACACCGACACACCGCAGGAGGCGCCGTCGAAGCCCTTCTTGGAGGAGTCGTAGCCGATCCGCAGGACCGTTTCGCGGACGAGGGTCGCGATGTCCGCGTAGGCGGTGGTGGTGACCTCGCCGGCCACGTGCACCTGACCGGTGGTGATCAGGGTCTCCACGGCGACCCGGGCGGTGGGGTCCTGGGCGAGCAGCGCGTCGAGGACGGCGTCGCTGATCTGGTCGGCGATCTTGTCGGGGTGGCCCTCGGTCACGGACTCCGAGGTGAACAGGCGACGGGACATGTGCGGACGTCTCCTTGGCCGGGGAGGTGGGCGGCAGGGCACCGGCCCCGCACCGCCGCGGGGGCCGGGGCGGTGCGGAGCCGGACGGGCTGGACGGGCACGACCGGCCGGACGGGCCGGACCGGCCGGTCCTGCTGGAGGGAGGTCAGTTCTCCGGGTGGTGGACGGCGAACACGGTGTAGGCGTGCGGGTCGGGCTTGGCCAGCGCGGCGGCCCGGTCCCGGTACACCTGCACGTCCGGGTCGCCCATGGTGGCCTTGATGTCGGCCTTGCTGACCCACTGGGCGTAGTAGACCAGGCGCTTGCCGTCGAGGCTGGTCAGGATGTTCACGGAGATGCAGCCGGGCCGGTGCCGGATAAACTTCTCGGCGCCCTCGCTGAGCACCTCGGCCAGCTCCTGCTGCTTCTCCGGCTCCACCTCGAAGACGTTGATCATGGCGTAGGTGCCGTCGTTCTCCCGGATGACCGTCTCTGGCATGACGTTTCCTCTCATCGTTGGCATGACATCGGTGCTGTGCCGGTGGCGTGGATCAGGCGGGCGGGGCCGCCCAGGCGCGGGCCACCTCCAGCGCCTGCTCGGGGTTGAGCCGGGGGTCGCACAACGTGGCGGGCGTGCTCCCGGCCGGGGTGGCGCCGAGCTCGGCCGGATCCGACCGGACGCACTCGGCGACGTCGTGCGGGGTGGTCTCCAGGTGCAGGCCCGCGGGCGTGCCGCCGGCCTCGGTGACCGCCTCCAGGAAGCCCCGGACCTCCTCCACCACCGTCCGCACCACCCGGACCTTCGCCCCGGACGGCGCCTTGACGGTGTTGCCGTGCATCGGGTCGCACAGCCACGCCACCCGGTGCCCGGCCTCGCGGACGGCGCGGACCAGCGGCGGCAGCGCGGTGCGTACCGCCGACGCGCCCATCCGGGAGATCAGGGTCAGCCGGCCCGGCTCGCGGTCCGGATCCAGCCGGGCGCACAGGGCGAGCAGCTCCGCCGGGCCGGTCGCCGGGCCGACCTTGCACGCGACCGGGTTGGTCACCTGCGCCAGCATCCGGGCGTGCGGGCCGTCCGGGTGCCGGGTGCGCTCGCCGATCCAGGGCAGGTGGGTGGAGGACAGCAGGACGTGGCCGGCCGTGGTGCGGCGCAGCAGCGGCAGCTCGTAGTCGAGGACCAGTGCCTCGTGGCTGGTCCACACCGGGGCGCCGGTGGGCAGCGCCCAGTCGCTGGTGCGCTGCCGCAGATACGTCACGGCGCGGTGGGCGGCGTAGTAGCACTCCAGCATGCGGCGCGGGTCGGCGCGGCGGGCCGCCGCGGTGGGTTCCGGGGCGTTGACCAAGTGGCCGCGGTAGACGGGGAGTTCGGTGCCGTCGATCAGCTCGGTGGGCGCGCTGCGCGGCTTGGCGAACTGTCCGGCGATCCGGCCGACGCGCACCACCGGACGGCCGGTGGCCGCCACCATCACCCCGGCCAGCGCGTCCAGCAGGCCCGCCTTGCGCATGACCGCCTCCGGGGCGCACTCGGCGGGGTCCTCCGCGCAGTCGCCCGCCTGGATCACCAGGTAGTGGCCGGTGGCCGCCTCGGCCAGCAGGGTGCGCAGCAGCCGGACCTCCTCCCAGGTCACCAGCCCCGGCAGCTGGGCGAGTTCGGCGCGGGCCGCCGCGGCCTGGACGGGGTCGTGCCAGGCCGGCTGCTGCGGTGCCGCGCCGAGGTCGCGCGGGAAGTCCTCGTCGAGATCGTCGAGGGGGACCTCGACGGCGAGCGGATGCAGCGGATATCCGGGGCGGGTCAGCCCGGTCACGGTCGTCCTCCAGGGGTCGGGGCGGACGCGTACGGTGCGGACGCGTACGGGGCGAGCGCGTACGGTGCGGACGCGTACGGGGCGCCGGCGGGCGCCATCAGAACGACGACGACTCGGCGGGCAGCCGGCGCGCCAGCGTCAGGCCGTCGGCGACCGGCAGCAGGACCAGCTCGACGCGCTCGTCCTTGCGGGCGTGCTCGTTGAACGCGTGCACGGCGGCGGCCTTGACGCCGGGGAACTCGTCGATCACCTGGCCGCTGAACAGGGTGTTGTCCACGAGGATCAGCCCGCCCGGACGCATCCGGGGGACCAGCTCCTCCCAGTAGTCGATGTAGCCGGGCTTGTCCGCGTCGATGAAGGCGAGGTCGAGGTGCGGCTCGGCGGGCAGGGCGCGCAGGGTGTCCACGGCCGGGCCGAGGCGCAGCTCGATGCGGTCGGCGACCCCGGCGCGGGTCCAGAACTCCCGGGCCAGCGCGGTCCACTCGGCGGAGACGTCACAGGTGATCAGGGAGCCGCCGGGGGCCAGCCCGCGGGCCAGGCAGAGCGAGGAGGAGCCGGTGAAGGTGCCGACCTCCACGATGGTGCGGGCGCCGAGCAGCCGCACCAGAAAGGTCAGCAGGGCGGCCTCCTCGGGGGCGACCACCATGTGCGCCTGGTCCGGGATCGCCTCCCGGGTCCGCTCGGCCAGCTCCGCCAGCAGCGGGTCGGGGAGCATCCGGCCCTGGACGAGCAGGTAGTCGTGGAGTTCGGGCGTCAGCGCGATGTTCCTGAGCGTTTCGTTCCGCAGCACGGGTACTCCCGGTGGTCTAGGGGTGGGTACGCAGGGTGGGGCGACGGGGCACGGGGGAATCCCGTGGGTCCCGGCTCAGGCGTCCGGGTGCTCCGGGGCGGCCGGCCACGCCTGGTAGGCCTGGCGGACCGCCTCGGCCGGGCGGGGCAGACCGTCGATGGCGCCGCGCAGGTCGCCGGCGCAGTGCAGTTCGAAGCGGCGCCGGCGGGC
This sequence comes from Streptomyces achromogenes subsp. achromogenes, assembly GCF_000720835.1. Taxonomy (GTDB): domain Bacteria; phylum Actinomycetota; class Actinomycetes; order Streptomycetales; family Streptomycetaceae; genus Streptomyces; species Streptomyces achromogenes. The sequence goes on from NZ_JODT01000055.1 coordinate 64,375, forward strand.
GGGACGCCGGTGGTCGCGCACGAAGTACGTCACGGTCGATCCCCCCGGGCCGCCCTCGTGCGGGTTGTGGCCGCCGCCCTCCCACAGCAGCCCCGCCTCGGCGTGCCAGGCGGTGACGAGCCGGCGCAGCAGGGGACCGGAGGGGCGGCGTACGACGAACGCGGTGTGGTTCTCGAAGCCGTACGCGGACTCCGCGGCCTCGACCCGCTCGTCGTACGCCGCGCTGTCGCGCGGGAAGAGGAAGACCTCCACGGCGGGGTGCCGCCGCCCGTCCGGCAGCGGGAGCCGCAGGCGGGTGATGTGGACGTCGCAGCGCGCCGGGTCCAGGCGGTGGCGGGCGCTGAGCCGGGCGCGCACCACGGTGCTGGGCACGGCGGGAAGGGGCGCCAGTCCCCGTTCCTCCAAGTGGTGCAGGCCCGCGTCGAGGGTGGCGGGAAACAGCAGAACGGCGCAGTGGTCGAACGTGCACTCCCGCTCGGTCAGCGCGGCCGCGGTGCCGTCCGGTCGCAGCGGTGCGAGAAGTTCGGACGCCGGTGCGGTACTGGCGTGGCGGGCGTCGCGGATCACCGCGTCGAGGCGGCGCAGGTCGGCCGTGCCGAACGCGCCGTCGGCGGCCGGATCGGCGGCCTGCCGGAATGAGGGGTGGGTGGTGCCGGAGGATTGAACGAAGGCCATTGATACCTCCTGCCTCAGGGCCGCCGGAATTCTGTGCAGGTCTTCGTTTTCCGGGCAAGAGCGATCTGTGAACGGGGTACCCCAAGCCGATAGTGACTCGCCAGTAATGCCGCTCTGACCTGCGAGAACGGTTTGATTCGGCCTTGTAGATGGCCTGTATCGGGCGCACCGATCGGTTCGCTCGCAGCCTTTTTCGGCGCTCGGGAAAAGCGGAAGGCGCGCGTTCTCTATTGATGTTTCTTACCGTCGGGGAATCCATGGTTCGCCCCTGCCGATGAGAGCCATCGGCGGCACCGAATGACAAGCCGGCGTGCTCCGTCGATCCTCGCCCTTCATTGAGTTTTCTTATCCGATCCGGCCGGGTGCACGGCATCGGGATTTCTTATCGGGTGAAAGCTGGACCAGGCGATCGAACGCCCCGCAGAATCCCCTCTCGCAAGGCAGCACCTATTTCGTTCTGCCGCAACGGAGGTTTCCTCGTGAACGCTCCACCCACGGATTTCCTGACCGCGTCCGGCACGTTCACCGACGCGCTGGTCCGCGCCGCCGGCCGCCGCCAAGCGCCCGCCGTATGGGACGGCGGGCGCTGGCGGACCTGGCGGGACTGCCTCCGCCAGGCCGAACGCACCGCCGCCGCCCTGCACCGACACGGGCTCGCGGCCGGCGATGTGCTGGCGGCCCGGCTGCCCAACTCCTGGGAACTGGTGGTGCTGCACGCGGCCACCGCCCGGCTCGGTGTGCTGCTGCTGCCCCTGCACTCCGCCTACGGCAGCCGGGAGACGCGGTCACTGATCGAGCAGTCCGGCGCCGTCGCGCTGGTGGCCGCCGCCGGCCGGCGCGGACGCGACGACCTCGGCGAGATCCGCGCCCTGCGCGAGACCTGCCCCGGGCTGCGGCACATCTGGGTGTCCACCGGCGCCGGATCCGTGGCCGCCGGTACGGGCTCCCAGGACACCGGTCCCGCCGATACGGGCTCCCGGGACACCGGCCCCGCCGCCGGTCCCGTCTCCACCGGTGGGCTGCCGGACCTGGCGAGCCTGCTGGACGCGGCGCCGGACCCGGGCGTCCGGCTGCCGCCCCCGCCCGCCGATCCCGCGGCCCCCCTGGTGCTGCTGGCGTCCTCCGGTACGACCTCCCGCCGGCCGAAGCTGTGCGTGCACAGCCACGCCGGGCTCCTCGGCAACGCCGCGGCCGTGGCGACGGACGGCGGACTCGGCGCGCGGGACACCATCGTCTCCGCGAGCCCGCTCAGCCACGCCTTCGGACTGCTCTCCGTCCATCTCGCCCTGGTGACCGGCGGAGCGGTCGGCCTGTTCGGCGCCTGGGAACCCCGCGCCTTCGCCGCCGCCCTGCGCGCCTGCGGCGCCACCGCCGCCTTCGCCGTCCCCGCCCAGCTGCGCGACCTGCTCGCCCTCCCGGCCGCCGAGACCGGTGGCGCTCCGCTCGCGCTGCGGGAGGTGCGCACCGGCGGCGCCCCCGTGCCCCGCGAACTGGCCGACGGCGTACGGCGCGTGCTGGGCGCCCGGCTCATCGTGCAGTGGGGGATGACGGAGATCGGCGCCGGTACGTACACCCGCCCCGGCGATCCGCCCGAGGCGACCGGCACCATCGGCCGGCCCGCCCTCGGCGCGGCCGTGCGCGTCCACCGGGACGGCAGGCCGGCCGCGCCCGGCGAGACCGGTGAACTCCAGTACCGCAGCCCGTGGATGTTCTCCGGCTACCACCGCGCCCCCGAGCCGACCCGGGCCGCGTTCACCCCGGACGGCTGGCTGCGCACCGGCGACCTGGCCGCCCTGCTTCCGGACGGCTCGGTCGTCTACCGCGGCCGGGCCGACGAGCTGATCAACCGGGGCGGGCTGAAGTTCAGCGCGCTGGAGGTCGAGGAGCTTCTGAACGACCTGCCGCAGCTGGCCCAGCACGCCGTCGTCGCCCGCCCCGATCCCCGCCTCGGCCAGCGCACCTGTCTGCTCGTCGCGCTGCGCGAGGGGACGCGGCTCACCCTGGAGGACGTCACCGGGCACCTGTCCGGCAAGGGCCTGGCCACCTACAAACTTCCCGAACAACTGGTCGTCGTGGACCGGCTGCCCACCACCGTGACCGGCAAGATCGCCCGCGCCCGACTGCGCGCGATCCCGCTGCCCCCGCTGCCCGCACAGCCGCCCCGGCGCACCCCCGTGGCCCCCGCCGCGAGCCACGCGGAGGCGGGAGCGTGAGCGGTGAGATTTTCCCCGGGGCAGCCCCGGGGAACACGACCGCCGGCCGACGGGCCGCACCGGCCCCGGGGAACACCGACGGCGGCCCGTCTCCAGGGCGCCCGACCGGCGGCCAACAGCTTTCGTCAGGCCGCCAGTTGTCTGCGCAGCACCGTCTGCAGGCCCACCAGGTTGGGGTTGGCCGAGTTGCGGTCCAGCCATGTCATGGTGACCGCCGTGCGCAGCCGGGCGTCCTCCACCTCGATCACCGCGACCTCGCGCCGGTCCGCCTGGGCCCGCACCGCGACGTGCGGCAGCAGGGCACAGCCCATTCCCGCGGCGACACACGCGCCGAGGGTGCCGATGCTCGACACCTCCGCGACCGGTTCCTTGGCGACGGCGCCGGAGAACGCGCCGTCGTACATCTCCCGGAAGCCGCAGCCCCGTTCGGTGGCCAGAAACGGCTCCTTGACAAGGTCGGCGAGCGGTGCCCGGCCGCGCTCGGCCAAGGGATGGTCCGGCGGGGCGATCACCACGAGGGGTTCCTCGGCGAGGGTCTCGGCCAGCAGCCCCGCCTCCGCCGGCGGAGCGCCGAAGGTCAGACAGACGTCCACGTCGCCGCGGCGCACCGCCTTGTACAGCTCCCCCCGGTTGCCCTGGGTGACGCGGACCCGTGCCTCCGGGTACAGCGAGCGGTAGCGGGCGAGCACCGCGGGCAGCAGATGCAGGCCCACCGTCTCCAGCGCGCCCACCGCCACCTCCGCGTCGGGCCGGGACACCGCCCAGCGTGCCTCCTCCAGCAGCTTGAGGATCCGCCCGGTGTACTGCGACAGGGCCACGCCCTGCGGGGTCAGCCGCACCCGCCGCTGGGACCGGTCGAGCAGGTCCACGCCCAGCTCGCGCTCCAGGGCCTGGATCTGATCGCTGACGCTGGACTGCGCGTAGTGCAGTTCCCTGGCCGCCTGGGTGACGCTGAGCGTCCGGGCGACCGTCTCGAAGGTCCGAAGATGCCGTAGCTCCACGTCCTGGCTCCCCCTTGCTCGACCCATCGGCTCAGCCGATGTTACCCATAGGGCATTCCCGTCGTCACCAGCGGCAATTCGCCTTTCCGGTCCGCTTGAATGGTTTGTGCCGCCCCCCGCAACTTCCTCTTCTATGGCGGTAATTCACGCAATCGAACGAAGGAGAATTACATGTCGACGCAGGCGGAACCGCAGCGGGCTTCCGTCGCACCGGCACGAACCGACAAGCCCTCGCGGACCCTGCTGGTCGGGCTCTCGCTCGGCTACTTCATGGTCCTGCTGGACATGACGATCGTCTCGGTGGCACTGCCCGCCATCTCCACCAGCCTCCACGTCGGGCTGAGCGGTCTGCAGTGGGTCACCAACGGCTACACCATCACCTTCGCCGCCCTGCTGCTGACGGCCGGCTGGCTGTCCGACCGGCTCGGCGGACGCCGGGTCTTCCTGTGGGGTCTGGCGGCCTTCGGCATCCTCTCCGGCGTCTCCGCCGCCGCGAACACCCTCGGCGCCCTGGTCGCCCTGCGCCTGGCGCTCGGTGTGGCGGGCGCGCTGCTGCTGCCCGCCTCCCTCGCGGTGATCACCAACGCCTACAGCAACCCCGCCGACCGCGCCCGTGCCGTCGGCAACTGGGCCGCGATCACCGGGCTCGCCCTGGCCGCCGGTCCCCTGGTCGGCGGCGCGCTCACCGACACCGTCGGCTGGCGCGCGATCTTCGTCATCAACGTGCCGCTGGCGCTGGTCAGCTTTGTGATCACCCTGCGCCTGGCCCCGGAGACCGCCCTCAAGCAGCGGAGCGGCCTCGACGTCACCGGCCAGGTCAGCGCGGTCGTCGCGCTGGGTGCCCTGTCGTACGCGCTGATCGAGGGCCCGGACAAGGGCTGGGGAGCGGGGCTGGTCGTCGGCGCCTTCGTGCTGGCCGCCGTGGCCGCCGCGGTGTTCGTCACCGCCGAGTCGCGGGCCGGGGACGCGGCGATGCTGCCGCTGCGCATGTTCCGCAGCCGTGGCTTCTCCGCCGCGCTCGCCTCCGGTCTGCTCGCCAACTTCGGCCTGTCCGGGCTGCTGTTCGTGCTGTCGCTGTACTTCCAGGAGAGCCGCGGCTACTCCTCCTTCAGCGCCGGCCTGGCCTTCCTGCCGCTGACCCTGCCCACCGCCTTCAACCCGATCTACACCGGGCGTCTCGTCGGCCGCATCGGCCCGCGCCGCCCCGCCACCACCGGGTTCGTCCTGATGGGCGTCGGCGCGCTGCTCCAGGCGCCGTTCACCGGTGACTCCGCCCTGGCGCTGACCGCCACCGTGGTCGGTCTGCTCGCCTTCGGCTTCGGCGTCTCCTTCGCCCTGCCCGCGCTGGTGGCGGGCATGGCGAGCTCCGTACCGCCCGAGCTGGCCGGCATCGGGGCCGGCGCGCTCAACTCCGCCCGCCAGGCCGGCGCCCTGCTCGGTGTCGCCGTCCTCGGTGTGGTGCTCAACCTGTCCTCGACCAACGCCGGCGGCACCCGGTGGGCGCTCGTCGTCGGCGGTGTGACCCTGCTGGCCGGGGCGCTGATCACCGTGACGGGTCTGCGGGGGCGTACCGCGAGCTGAACCGACCCCGGCCCCACGTGCAGCGCCCCTGCCCCAACCACTGGAGGAGCATTGGCAACCGCATCACCGTCCGCCCGTCCCCCGGCCGGTCCGCCGGTCCTGCGCGTGGACGGGGTCGACCACCTCGCCTTCGTCACCTGGAAGCCCCGCGCCACCGTCGAGTTCTACACCCAGGCCCTCGGCATGCCGCTGGTGCACGCCATCACCGCCACCGGCTGGGTCACCGAGGACTACCCGGACTTCGTGCACTTCTTCTTCGACATGGGCGCGGGCAACCGCATCGCCTTCTTCTACTACTTCGGCCTGCCCGAGGAGGACGCCCCGAGCGACCTCATGCACCGCTCGCGGCACCTGGCCTTCCACGTCGACACCGAGGAGGAGCTCCTCGCCTGGCGCGAGCGGCTGAAGGGCCACGGCATCCGGGTCACCCGGCCGCTCGCCCACGAACTGATCGAGTCCATCTACTTCGACGACCCCAACGGCATCCAGCTGGAGATCACCCGGCCGCTGCGGCCCATGTCGCCGGTCGACGCCCGGGACGCCGAGCTGACGGTCCGGGCGCTCGCCGACGTCGCCGAGTCGCCGCGGCCGACGGTGGAGGCGCTGTGGCGGCGCAAGGCGGAACTGATCCGCAAGGACACGGAAGGAGCCGGCCTGTGAGCCTCGCCCTGTACGTGCTCGACGTGCCCGAGTTCCAGCCCGTGGCCCGCGCCGCCGAGGCGGCCGGGCTGACCGCCCGGCGGGCCGGCGACTACCTCGAACTGAGCACCGACGCCGACGAGGCCGTGCTGCGCCGCGACGAGTCCGCGATCCGCACCGCGGTGTGGCACGCCGCCCTCACCGGCGGCCTGGACGGCCGTATCGTCCGCTTCACCTCCGACACCCTCCACCTCGCCAAGGAGCAGGCGTGACCACGAGCACCGGACCCACCCCCCGTCACCCGGTCCTCGTCGTGGGCGCCGGGCCGGCCGGCCTCAGCGCGGCCCTGGCCCTGCGCGCGGCCGGCCTGCCCGCGGTGGTCCTGGAGCGCCGTACGGAGAGCACCGTACGGCCCGGCAGCCGGGCCGCCTATCTGCACGGGGCCTCGCTGCGCGAACTGGAGCGGCTGAGCCCCGGACTCGGCCACGAGATAGCGGGCCGGGGCGTGATGTGGGCGACGAAGCGCTCGTACTGGGCCGGGCAGGAGGTCTACACCCGCACCTATCCGCCGAGCACCCGCGAGGGCCTGCCGCACTTCACCAGCCTGCCGCAGGTGATCACCGAGGACCTGATGGCGGCGGCCTGCCGCAAGGGGGGCGTGGAGTTCCACTGGGGGGTGGAGATCACCTCGGCGCTGAGCACCCCCGAGGGCGTCCTGCTCAAGGACTCCACGGGGCGCGAGTGGCAGGCCGACTACGTGGTCGCGGCCGACGGCTCGCGCTCCGCGCTGCGCTCGGCGATCGACAGCCCCCTGGAGGGCCCGCGGTCCCGGAACACCTTCGTGGTCGTCGACCTCGACGACGACCCGGAGCACAATCCGCTGCCGATGGAGCGCGTCTTCCACTACCGCCACCCGAACGTCGGCGGCCGCAATGTGCTGACGGTGCCGTTCGCGGGCGGCTGGCGGGTCGACCTGAACCTGCTGGTGAACGACGACCCCGAGCGGTTCGTCTCCCCGGAGGGCCTGCGCCGCTGGATCCCGCGGATCCTGCCCGAGGCGTACGGCGACCGGGTCCGCTGGGTGTCGACGTACCGCTTCGCGCAGCAGGTGGCGCAGCGGTTCACCGACCACCACCGGCGCATCCTGCTGACCGGCGAGGCCGCCCATCTGTTCGCGCCGTTCGGCGCGCGCGGCATGAACTCCAGTGTCCCGGACGCGATCCGGGCGGTGGAGGCGATCAGCCAGGCCCTGGACAGCGGGCGCGACCTGGCCGCGGCCGGCGCGGCGATCGCGCGGTTCGCCCAGGACCGCAAGGAGGCGGCCACCTACAACCGCGCCTGTGCCAGCACCGCGCTCGAACACATGCTGGCCCACCGCCCCTCCCTCTGGCTGCGCCAGCGCGCCGCCGCGGCGGTGGCCACGGCCGGCCGCAGGGCGGGCGAGTGGCTGGACTCCGCGCCGTACGGCCCGAAGCTGACGGCGCGGGGAGCCGGCCGCGGCTCGTACTGAGCGGCCACCCCGGCACCTCCGACGGCGGCCGTGCCCAAGCCGGCTACTCCCCCGGGCCGGCGACACGGCACGGACCGCCGTCGGAGGTTCTCCCCGCCCCGCGGGACACCACCGGCCGACAGCCATCTCCCGGTGGGCCCGGACCCGCCGGCCCCCGGGGTTCGTCCGGTGGACCGCGGGCCGCGCCGGAACCGGCGGGGCGAGGGCGGGCCGGTGCCCTGATCGTGTTGACCGCTCCCGGCAGGCAGTGCTGGGGTCGGCACATGGACAGCGTCCCCGCCAACCGGCGGCTCTGGAACCGGATCAGCAACGCCTACCAGGACAAGCACGACCCGCGCATCGGCGCCACACCCCGGCTGTGGGGCATGTACTCGATCCCCGACGCGCGCCTGCGCGCCCTGGGCGACGTCACCGGCAAGCGCGTCCTCGAACTCGGCTGCGGCGCCGGCCAGTGGTCCAGGGCGCTCGCCGCCGAGGGCGCCGCCGTGGTCGGGCTCGACCTGTCCGAAGCCCAACTCGCCGCCGCGGCACGCGCCATGGGACAGGCCCGCCACCCGCTGGTGCAAGGCGCCGCCGAACGGCTCCCCTTCGCCGCCGACAGCTTCGACCTGGTTTTCTGCGACTTCGGTGGGCTCAGCTGGGCGCCCCCGCACCTGGCCGTCCCGGAGGCCGTGCGCGTCCTGGCCCGAGGCGGGCGCCTGGTGTTCAACGTCGCCAGTCCATGGTTCGAAGTCTGCTACGACGAAGCGGCCGGCCGTGTGACCACGACGCTGCAGAGGGACTACTTCGGACTGGGCACCGTCGCCGAGGGCGACGGCGCGACCAGCTATCAGCTCACCTACGGCGGCTGGGTCAAGGTCCTGCGGGGCGCGGGGCTCGTCATCGACGATCTCATCGAGCCGCGGCCCGAACCCGGAACACCCAACGGCTACAACGAGACCGACCCGCCCGACTGGGGCCACCGCTGGCCGGCGGAACTGCTCTGGGTAACCCGCAAACCGTGATCCCCGCGGGCCCGGCGCCGGCCTGCCGCGCCGGTGGCCTCCCCCGGTGAAGAAACGTCTTTGCGTCGGATCAGGGCGGAGCGATCGGCGTGCTCGGCAGGATCATCCGGGCCACGGCCCGTACGACGTCCACGGCGGCTTCGCGCAGGGTGGGCGAGAAGGCCAGGTAGACGGGGAGGGGCGACGGGGCCGGGCCGAGGAGTCCGGGCGGGGCGGGGCGAATGCCGGGATGTTTCTGGTAGGCGTTCTCGCACAGCGCCGTGCAGGCGAGACCGGCCTGGACGGACGCCCGTACGGTGTGCGGATCGGTGCACCAGGGCACGGAGTACCAGGCGACGCCGTTGCGGTCGAGCGTCTCGGCGATGTGCTGGCTGAGCGCCGAGCTGCCGCCGAGCAGGGCGACGGGCACCCCGCGCCCGGTCGTGGGCGGCGGTCCCCCGAACCAGTCGAGCCGCAGCCGCCCCAGCATCTCCGCGCGGGGCGTCTTGATGCCGAGCAGCAGCGCCGCGTCGATGTCGCCCGCGGTGACCCGGTCGGCCAGCGGGGCGCTGAGGTCGGTGGCCACCGCGCACCGCACGTGCGGCATCTCGGCGTCCAGCCGGGAGAGCATCAGGCCCAGCCCGTCCGCGAAGTGGATCGAGCAGCCCATGCTCAGCGTCGCCTTGCTGCACAGGGCCGACACCCGGTTGAGCACGTCGTTGTTGAGCCTGATCACGTGCCGGGCGTGAGCCACCAGTTCACGCCCGGCCGGGGTCAGCCGCAGCGGGCGCTTGGTGCGGTGGAACACCGGTGTCCGCACGATCGATTCCAGCCGCTGCACCTGCTGGCTGACGGTCGGCTGGGTGACGTGCAGGGACTGGGCGGCACGGGCGAACCCGCCTTCGTCGACGACGGCCAGCAGGGTACGCAGAAGCTTCACTTCGATGTCACGCTGCAAGGTTGCCCCACCCGTTTCCGTTGAGACCGACCAAGGGGGCCGTCACACCGACGGCCGAGGCCGGACGGGTGGAAGCACGTTCCCGGACGTGCGTGGACGACAGAGCACGGGACCCCCCGAACACCCGCGCTCTCGAGCCGAGATACGGCTCATTGTGACCCACTGACCGGATCCAGCCAATGAGAAGAAACGGAAAGGAAAGTTAAACGAAAGTGTGTGCGTCGCTGCACTCGTTTGCGTCAACCGTTCCGGGTTCCCCGGTCCGCCCCCGCCCCGGGCGGGGCGGGTGTCACTATGGGCGGGGCCGGGCAGACCAGGGGGGCGAGTGACGGACAAGGGACGCGTGGCCCTGCTCATCGGCGTGGGCGAGAACCCGGGGGCGGAACACCTCCTTCCGTCCCTGGCGGCGACGGTCACCGCGGATCTGGAGGTCCTGGGCGCCTCCCTGCGCGGCAGCGGGTACGAGGTGCGGGTGCTGCCGAATCCCACCCGTAACGAGATCACGGCGGCGGTCTCCGGCTTCTCCGGCGGCGTGCCCCCGGGCAGCACGGCGCTGGTCTATTTCACCGGGCACGGCGTCCGGATCGGCACGACCGACTACCTGGTCCCGGCCGACGCCCGCGCCCCCGCGACCGACGACGCGGCCGGATGGGAGCAGCCCCACGTACGGGAGTCGCTCCTGGAGGCCGACATCAGCCGCTATCTGACCGACTGCTCGGCCGGCACCGTGCTGTGGGTGATCGACGCCTGCCGCTGGGGCGTGGGCGAACAGGGCGCCGCCTTCGGCAGCAGCGTGGTCCAGGGCCCCCCGCGCAGCGGCTTCGCCATGATGACGAGCTGCGGCCCCGGAGAGCCCAGCGGCTTCGCGGAGACGGGCAGCTTCTTCACCGCCTCCCTCGCCCGTGCCTTCGACCCGCTGACCGAGGCCACGACGGTGGAGCAGGTGTACCGGGCGGCCGCGAGCGCCACCCACACGCTCTCCTTGCGGGCGCAGCGCCCTTTGCAGAAGGTCAGCATCTCCTACGGCAACGACCTGGAGGAACGGACCAGGGCCCTGGAGGTCGCCGAGGGCAGGCGGCTGCTCGAACCCTGGCAGGACGTCGTCCGCACGTCCGCCCTCTGGGAGCGGGTGCCGGCGGGCGACGCGGAGACCGTGGCCCCGCTCCAGGACTGCCTGTCCCGCCTCGCCGCCCAGGCCGCCCGCCATGTGCACCGCGCCCAGCAGCGGCTGCCGGACCCCTGGGCCGACGACGAGTATCCGGTGCGGCTGCTGACCGAACGCCTCCCCCAGCTCCTGCCCAAGGGCGCCGAGCTGTCCGCGCTGGAGGTCACCGCGCTGATCGCCGGCGTCCTGCTGCACGAGACGGCCTGGGCGGACCGGCTGAGCCAGGCCGCCGAGTTACGTCCGTGGCTGGTACGGCGCCGTCCCGACGCCGACGGTCAGCGCCGGCACTACGAGCAGATCACCGAGCAGTACCCGCAGATCAGCGAGAAGCTCTCGGGCGCGTACGCGTGGCTCGCGGACCCCGACGACGACCGGCACGCCGTCACGCTGTGGCTGGTCCACCGCTGGATCGGGGAGCGGTTCGTGACCGACGAGGAGGCCGTACCCGCCGTACTGGCCGACGAGTTCGTGGCCCGGCTGCTGGACGTCGCACCACCGGCGGCGGGCGAGCGGCTCGGCGGCCGGGCCGGAGCGCTGTCCACGGCGCTGCGCGCGGTCGCCGCCGGACTCGCCGTGGGGGCTCCCGCGGACGACGAGCGGCTGCCGCCGGACCGCCACCTGGTGCGCAGGACACCGTGGCCCCTGCGGGTGCGTCCGCTCGCCGCGCTGCTCCGCCTCGCGGGTCTGATCTCCTTCGACACCCGGTGCCTGCCGGAGGTCGTCGCCGAGCACCTCGCCGTCTCCGACGCGGTGCTGCCGGGCGAGGTGGTCACCGTGCTCCGGGATGCCTTCTGGGACCTCGACCAGGACGGCAACACCCCGTCCTCGCTGCATCTGGACGCGGTCTGCCCGCACCCGGCGATCCACGCCGCGCTCGCCTCGGTCGTGGAGGACGCCGACGACCTCGGCCATCAGCTGCGGGAGTCGGCCCGCCGCCTCCCGCGGGAGGAGTCCCTGCTGCTCCGGGCGCTGCCCGCGCGGCTGTCCGACCACCGGCTCCGCCCGGACCACGTCCACGGCAGGGACGCCTACGACGTGCCGCTCGCGCGGTTCTCCCTGGCGCAGACCGAGATCCGCCGCCTGCTGATGGGCGAGAAGCTGTACGACGGCGAGCCCGCGCTCGCGCTGCGGGAGCTGTACCAGAACGCCATGGACGCCTGCCGGTACCGGGAGATGCGGGTCAGGTACCTGCGGGCCCTCGGCAGGGAGCCGGCCGCCTGGGCGGGCCGGATCCGCATCGAGGCCGGCGAGGACGACCACGGCCGTTACGTCGAGTGCGTGGACAACGGCGTCGGCATGACCGTCGACCAGCTCAAGAACACCTTCACCCGGGCCGGCCGCCGCTTCGACCAGTCCCATGCCTTCCGCCGCGAGCAGGCCGCCTGGCTGCGGCGCGACGGTGCGTTGCGGCTCTACCCCAACAGCCGTTTCGGCATCGGGGTGTTCAGCTACTTCATGCTCGCCGACGAGATGTCCATCGTGACCCGCCCGGTCGGCACGGACGACCGCCCCGCCGGGAAGGCATGGCGGGTCGAGATCCCGGTCAGCGGCAGTCTCTTCCGGGTACGGGAGGACGACGAGCGGGGCGGGACAGTGCTGCCCGAGGGCGGCACCCGCGTGCGGCTGTACCTGCGGCGCGCGAGTGCGCTGCCCGAGGGCTCCGCCGTGGCGGTGCTGCGCTCCCTGGTCCTGCTCAGCGAGTTCCACCTGGAGGTGCGCGACCAGGACGGCACCGGGGAGACCTGGCAGCCGGGCCGTCTCAAGACGGGTGACAGGCCGGGCGAGTTCGCCACCCGGTTCGTCATCGAGGCCGTACCCGGCACGTTGTGGTGGGTGTCGGCCAAGGGAGCGATCGTGAACGACGGCATCGCCACGGACCAGCGGCCCTTCGGCTACGTGCTCAATCTGTCCGGCCCGCACGCGGGCGAACTCAGCGTCAACCGCAGGAAGCTGGAGAAGTACGACGTCCCGTGGGCCGGGAAGCAGATCGAGCGCGGCGCCGGCGCACTCGTCACGGGAGCCGTCCTGAGCCTGAAGTGGCTGTGGACGATGGAGTCCCGTGAACCCCCGGTCGCCCGGATCCTGTGGAAGGCCCTGCGCGGGCACGGCGTCCCGGTGTCGGACGGCCCCGGCCGACGGGTGAACCTCGACGAGGTCGGCTGGTTCAGGCTGGACGAGTCCCTCAAGGAGCACGGCGAGCCCGGAGAGGAGCGGCTCCGCCAGACGTACCGGCCCTGGCGGCTGGCCGCTCTCGGTCGCGAGTCCCAGGCCCGGAACAGGGCGGTTCCGCTGTCCCTGGAGGGCCACCCCGTGCCGCGGCCGGGCTGGTCCCACATCGCGGAGAGGGTCGATGGCGACTGGCGTGAGGCGGTCCTGACCGCCGATGAAGAGGACATGACCGTGGCGGAGGTGCTGCGCGTGACGCGCGGCCTGCGCATCGCGCATCCGCGACTGGCCGGGCCGGCCGTGCTCGGCGACGGCGACCTGGACTGGAAACCGGGCTTCACCGACTTCTGTGTCATGCGCGGGCTCCTGGGCAGCAAGCCCGATCCGCTGGACGTGCTCCGGGCCAACGACTGGGGGCACTCCGTGCCTCGCAAACGACGGGTCACCGACGAGATGACCTACCGGCACGCCCCGGACGATCTCTCCGGTCTCGTCCACGCCTCCTCCCGCTTCGGCACACCCCTCGCCGAGCTGGCCGAGGCATGCGCCCGGTACGCGCCCTTCCTGCGCAGGCCGCTGGGGGCGGTCCCGGCCCCTCACCGCGACCACGTCTGCTCGGAGGCCGAGCTGAGGCTCCTCTACGTGAAGGAGGACGAGCGTCAGGTGCGGCCCGCGGTCCATCCGTGGGACGTACCGGTGGTGGCCGCCGCGACCGGCCTCGGCACGGCCGAGGTGACGCGCCGCATGGCCGAGTTCGCCTGGCTGGGCCGCCCCGCACCCGATCCGGTCCTGGCCGCACGGTGGGATGCCGTGTCACCGGAAGTGTTCCCGTTCCTGCGCCACTACATCGGCCACGACGGCGCGGGCCGCCCCGTGCTGCCCTGGGCCGCCACGGTGGAACTGGCCGCGGAGTTGGAGTTCACCGTGTGGGAGGCCGAACGCCTCCTGGCCCTCGAGACGGAGGGCCTCGGGGTGGTCCACCGCCGGCGCTACACCAAGCGCTCGCCCGGCCGGGACGTGGTCCCCTCTCCCGACACGGGCCACCTCGTACGGTGGCTGCACGGCGCGGGCATCCGGCTGGAGGACGGCGTCTCGCTGCGGGACCTCGCCTTCGTCCGCTCTCACGCGACGTCGTGGGAGGAACTGTCGGAGTACGCGGACGAGTTGCGGGAGGCCGGGGTGTGGCTGCCCGACGCGGGGAACCTGTTGCGCGCCTGGGACGACCTGCCGACGCCCAGCAGGTACGCGTTCTCCGGGGAGGACCCCAGTTGGACGGGCGCCGACTACCCCGTACCGGCGACCTCGGCCGTGCTGTTCACCGGCAGCCAGCGGCTGCGGCAGAAGCTGTCGGTGCTGTGGGACACCGCGCACCGAGAGGCCCGGAACCTCGGGCTGGACGACGGGTTCGTCGCCCCGCACCCGCCCGAGGAGCTGCGGGACTTCGCCCCGACCTGGGACGAGACGGCGGTGCTCATCGACGCGGGCCCGGAAGAGGACCCGGACTACGAGTGGTTCGAAACACCTCGCTGGGTCCCGCTCACCGCGCAGCGGCTCGTCGACCATGCCCGCAGGCGCAACCTCGGCGCCCGGGCGGCGTACCGGGCCCTGGCCCCGTTCCGGGCCATCGGCGCACTGGTACCGGAACTGTCGGACGAGGCGCAGGCCGCCCTGCCGGACGACGTGCCCTCACCCCACGACGCGGTCGCCGTCGACCCGGCGTACCGCGTCTCCCCGCCCGGGACCCCGCTGCTGCCGCTCGACCTGGTCGGTGTCGCCGGCCGGCTCGGGGAGTCCGTACGGCACACCTGGGAGCGGCGCGTCGCCCCCTACCTCTCCCTGGAGGAGACGCCGCCGTCGATCGCGGGCGTCCCCGATGTCGTACCCGGCTGGCAGGACCTGGCGATCCTCTCCGCACACCTCGACGGGCGGCTCCCCCAGGTGGCCGGTCCGGTCGGGCGGGACCGGATCGAGCGGTGCGCCCGGGCCGTGGACGCGACGCCCGAGTGGGTGCGCGGGCGCCTGGAGGTGTACGCGGAGATGTTCGGGCTCCGGTTCGAGTCCGCCGACGCCACGGAAGAGCAGGCAGGGGAACGGGAGGAGACAGGGTGACGCGGCCCGGTCAGCACGAACACGGCGTGCCGTACGCCGAGGTGGACGCCGGTGACGTCGACGCCTCCCTCTTCACCCAGGAGCCCGCCCCGGACGGACGCGGGGTGATCGTCTCGGGGAGGTGCCCGCGCTGTCACGGCACCACCCGGACGCTGTTCCCGTGGGCCCGGCCGGGCACCGGGTCGAAGGGCGCGCTGGGGCGGCTCCTCGGCAGGGGGACGGCGAGCGGGGCGGAGGACGGGCCGGAGCCGCTGCTCGCGGAAGTGCACCTGTGCGAGTGCGGTCACGCCCACCCCCAGTGTCCCCCGGACACGCTGTACGTCGGCTGCGGCGCGAGCTGGCGGATACGGCGATGAGTACCCGTTCCGACCGTCGCTGGGCCGAACTCGCCCGGGAACTGGAGTTCACCAGGCTTCCGGAGCTGCGCCGGCAGGCGGAAGGGTGGCGCACCGGCCTGACGGGCCTGACGGCCCTGTTCGCGGTCCTCGTGCTGCTGAAGGGGCGGGACGACCTCTCCGACCTGTCCGAGGCGGCCCGCGCGACCGCCACCGGGCTGCTGTTCACCGCCTTCGTGCTGCTGGTGGCGGGGTCGCTGCTGGCCGTACGGGCGGCGCACGGGACCGTGGAGCGCGAGATCCTCCTGGGCGGGCAGGCACTGCGCCGCTGGACCGAGCGGGAGGTGACCCGCGTGACCCGGGCACTGGTGCGGGCCCGCCTGTGCTGCGTCCTGGGGGTGGTCCTGGTCGTCGGAGCGCTCCTCGTCGCCTGGGTGACGACCCCCGGTTCCGGCGGGCGACCGGTGATCGTGAAGACCGGCACCGGCGTGGTGTGCGGCGACCTGATCCGCGCCGACCGGCACCACGTGGAGATCCGCTCCGGGACGAACGGCGAGGTCTCGCTGCCCTGGACGGCCATAGCCAGCCTGGAACCCGGCGCGGCCTGCGGCAAGGCACCGTAGCCCGGGAAGGCGTGCGCTCCGGCTCGCTGGGGTCCTCGTCATGCCCCCGCGCGAGCGGCGCTTATTCGGTTGCCGCCGCCGGTGCGGCCGGATAGGAAGCTCGCATGCTGAAGGGCGGCAAGGTCGGGCTCAGGGCCCGGCACGAGGACGACATACCGGTGCTGCGGGCGGAGCTCCACGGTGACGTGGTCACCCACGTGCGGGCCGAGGGCCGGCCGTGGCGGCCGGTCACGCCCGGGGCGGAGGACGGGCCGTTCACGGTGGACGACACGGACCAGCGGAACGTCCCGTTCTCCGTGGTGGAACTGGCCGGCGGCGCGCTGGTCGGCTCCGCGGTGCTGTGGGACATCGACACCCACAACCGCTCCGCGCACGTCGGGCTGGGCCTGCTGCCGTCCGCCCGCGGCAAGGGCTACGGCACCGACGTGGTCGCGGTGCTGTGCCACTACGGCTTCGTGGTGCGCGGCCTGCACCGGCTGCAGATCGAGACGCTGGCGGACAACACCGCGATGCTGCGCGCCGCCGAGCGCAACGGCTTCGTCCGCGAGGGCGTGCTGCGCTCCTCGGCGTGGGTGATGGGCGAGTTCCTGGACGAGGTGCTGCTCGGACTCCTCGCCCGCGACTGGACCCCGGACGCGAGGCGCTAGGCTCCGCCTCCCCCTCCCTCCGCCCGCACACGTCCCGCGAGCCCCTCCCCGTCACGCCCGGCGCACGCCCTGAACGGCGAAAAGGCGCTGTTCCAAGTGCTCCGGAACGCGAGTTAGCGTGAACGCGGGGGAACCGGACCGGTCCGACAAGCACTCGGCGGGGCCGCCCCGCAGGGGCACTCAGGAGGTGCTGTGCGAGCTCTGGTGTATGACCGGCTGTCCGCCAAGGCGAGCAGCCGCTACTACACCCCGTACCCCACCTTCGACTGGCCGCCCGCGCTGCCCGGGGACGAGTACTGGTTCACTCCGGAGCTGCTGTCCGTGCACGGTACGGAGTACGCCGACGAGCTGAGCGACAAGCAGCCACCACTGGGTCGGTGAGGAGAACGAGCACATGTGGCTCTTCGCCACCTTCTGCCAGAAGTACGGCGGCCGGATCTACCCGGACGACAGGCTCCGGCCGCCCTCCGCCGGCCTGGACCCGGCGCTGGAGGACTTCCTCGTCTTCGCCCGGATCCTGGTGTCCCAGCAGATCGTCGACCACTACACCGCACGGCTGGCCGCCGACACCCGGCTGCACCCGGCCATCCGGCAGGTCAGCCGGATCCACCACCGGAACGGGAGCCGGCACCTCGCGTTCGGGGCGCGGCTGGTCCGGCTGCTGTGGGAGCGGCTTGCGGAGGCCGGCCTGGGCGAGGACGGGCGGCGGGCCGCCGGCCGCTGTCTGTCGGAGTACCTGCGCGCGGCCATGGCGTCCTTCTACCACCCGGCCGCCTACCGCGACGCGGGCCTCGCCGCCGGGTCCGACCTGCGCAAACGACTCCTGGACCACCCGGCACGGCGGGCCGCGCACGCCCAGGTGCTGCACGAGACGACCGACTTCCTGAACCGGATCGGGGTGCCGGTGACCGTGTGACACCCACCCCGCCGACCGCGCCGGACGAGGTGTCCCTCATCGGCATCGCGGCCCGGGGTCGTTGAACGTGATCCCGGAGAAGTCACGCCCTTGGAGGACCGGCCCGTGCTGCGTCCCGCCGCTGATGGTGTTGCTGGTGTCGCCCTGGCCGGTTTCCAGCCCCCGCGCCCGCTGGTGCCAACGCGTCAGCTCGGCCAGAAACCACGGGTCTTGCTCCGCCCGGACTCCGAGGACCTCGCTCAGCGCCCGCGCCCGCGCGACATCGTGGGGAGCCTCGGCCAGGGAGACCAGTTCGGCCTCTCCGGTCGCCGGCTCCGGCGCCTCTCCCTCCGCGGGCCTTCTCCGCACCAGGCCGCTGAGCGCCGCCCACAGCTGCCGTCCGGCCTCGCCGGCCGCGCCGGTCGCCATCGTCACCAGGAGATCCGCCGAGATCGAGTCCATGCCCGCGCCCCTTGTCCCTCGCCGCAGCCGAACCGGTCGGAGCGCCATGATCTCAGAACGCGGGCCCCGTGGGCAGAAGGCGACCGGCCTCTCCCCGGGGCGGGAGAGGCCGGTTCGCGCGGCTATGACACGGTCGCGGGAATTGCCTTTGTCATATGCCCACGTTCGGGAGGGCAGGCACCGTTCGCCGTCACATAGGCAATGCAAGTCAGGGCGACGACGGCGAATATAACTTTCACTATCGAATGTACCTCGCGCTTCGTGACAGATGCAGACATGGGAGGAACGCAGGCCGAGCACGGCTCCGCCACGGAATGTGGGCGTCAGCGCTCCAGGCATGTCAGATCTTAGCCGGTCGTACGACGGCCTCAGCACGTCAAAGCGATCGGGCGATAACGCATCGATATCGAGAGCCGACGCGGTCGCTCTTACCGCGCGGACTCATTCAGCGCGCTGCGCAACTCCGCCAGGGCGCGGGCGGCGCGCTCCTCCTCGACCCGGGCCCCGAGCCGGCGACTGGCTTCGAGGCTCTCCGTCAGGTGGGCCACGGCCTGAGCCGTGCGCCCCGTGTCCCGCTCCGCCAGCGCGAGGTCGTAGAGCACGTCGGCCTCCTCGCCTGCCGCCTGGATCCGGCGGATCACCGCGAGAGCGGCGATGTGCAGGGGAAGAGCCTGCTCTGCGCGGCCGGCCGCGCGGTGGGCCCGTCCGGTCCCGTTGAGGGTGAGGGCCTCGCCGCGCCGGTCCCCCACGGCTCGCATCATCCGCAGGACCCTGTCGTACAGGGCGAGGGCCTCCTCGGTCTCCCCCAGCGCGTCCAGGACGCTCGCCAAATTCATCTGCAGAGCTGCCCGGTCCCTTTTGTTTCCCATTCCCTCCGCCACGCCGATCGCCTCGCGATATGCGTTCTCGGCGGCCTTCAGGTCCCCCGTCCGCTGGCACAGCTTCGCGATGTTGTTCAGCGTGCTGTAACGGCCTCGCTCATCCCCGATTTCCGTGAAATCGGCCAGCGCCGAAGTGAAGCATTGCAATGCCTCGCGGTTTTCCGCCAGATGGAGGTGGGTAATTCCCAGCAAGTTCCTGCTGCGCGCGATCTTCCGCTTGTTGTCCGTTCGCAGCAGGAAATGCAGGGACTTTTTTTGCAGCGCCTGTGCCTCGGCGTACTGACCCGTCTGCCACAGCGGGATCGACAATTGGTGAACGCACTCGCTCTGCAACTCCCATTCCCCGAGGGAACGTGCGACCTCCAGCGCCTCGTTCGCGGCCGACATGGCCTCCGCGTAGCGGGAGCTGTGGGTGCACACCGCGCCGAGGTCGAGCAGGGCACGCGCCCGGGACGCGCTGTCACCTGCGGCTTCCCAGTGGGCGACGGCGCGGCGCAGCAGCGGCTCGGCCGCGAGGACGTGCCCCTCCATATCCAGGAAACCGGCCAGCACATGGACCGCGATGGCCAGTTGGCGCTCGGTGCCGTGATGCGCGAGCCAGTCCAGGATGTCCAGAAGATTCGCGCCCTCGGTGATCAGCCATTGCTCGGCCGCCTGCGCGTCGGCGAGTTCCGGACATGACACAACAGGTGGTTCTGTACAGTCCGCGATCCGCGAGCGAAACGGATAGGCCAGCCTGTCCGCCCGGTCCGCGGTGGCGACATAGTGATCGACCAGGGCGCGCACGGCCCGCCGGCAGTCGTCTTCGGTCTCCACGTCACCGACTTCGGTCAGCGAGCGTGCGTAGTCGCGTAACAGATCGTGCATGGAGAACCGGTACGGGGATATCTCCGAAACCAGGTGATGGGCCAGCAGTTCCTCCAGCACCCGCCCGGCCGCAGCGACGGGCAAGCCGGTGAGCGCCGCCACCCCCTCGGGGGAGAATTCCGTGCCGACATGCAGCCCGATGCGCCGGAAGACCAGTTGCTGCTCCGCGTTCAGCGCACGGTAGGACAGGTCGAAGACACGGACCATCGCCCGTTCCCCGTCGTGCAGTTGGGCCAGGTGCGGGCCGCCGGTACGCAGTTGGCGCAGCAGGTCGGAGGTGCCCCACGAGGGCCGGGCGAGCAGTCGGCTGGCGGCGATCTCGATGGCCAGGGGCAGGTGGCCGCACATCCGGACGATCTCGGCGATGTCCCCCTCGTCGGCGCCGGGCCGCGCCCCCAGCCGCCTCGTGAACAGCGCGATCGCGTCCTCGTGCGGCAGCACGTCGAGGGAGACGGGCCGTACGCCGGGAAGCCCGGGGAGCCGGCGCCGGCTGGTCACGACGACCGCCGTCGGGGAGGCCCCCGGGAGCAGCGGACGGACCTGCTCGGATCCGGCGGCGTCGTCCAGGATCACCAGCATGCGGCGGTCCCGGGCCGTGGCTCGCCACAGGGCGACCAACTCGTCTGTGTCGTGGGGCAGTTCCTTGGCGTCCAGGCCGGTCAGCCGCAGCAGTTCGGTGAGGGCGCGGGCCGGAGTGGTGACCGTGCGGTCGGGATGGGCTCCGCCCAGGTGCAGGAAGACCCGCCCGTCGGGGAAGCGGTCCCGTAATCGGTGCCCCAGGTGCACGGCCAGCGCCGTCTTGCCGACGCCGCCCATGCCGTCGATCGCCTCCACCGTGACCACCACGGCCGTGCTGCCCTGGCCCTCGCAGAGCGCCGAGGTGAGCCGGCGCAGCTCCTCGCGCCGTCCGACCCACGGCACGTCCCTCGGGAGGTTGTCCGGGACCCGGTGGGAGGGCCGGGCGGGCTTCTTCTCGTCCCCACCGGTGCGCCGCAGCAGGGCCGCCGCCGGGGTGCCGGACAGGATGCCCTGGTGGACGCGGTGCAGGCCGCGTCCGGCGTCGAGGCCGATGTCGCGCACGACGCGCTGCCGCGTCCGCTGGAGCAGCCGGGTCGCCTCGGCCGTGCGGTCGCAGCCGTACAGGGCGATGGCCAGCCGCTCGGCCAGGGCCTCGTCCACCGGATGCTCCTCCGCCAGGGGCAGCAGCACGGGCACGGCGTCGGCGAACCTGCCCTCGCCCAGCAGGATTTCGGTGCGGGTCATCGCGGCCGCGAGGCTGGTCTCGCCGACGGCGGTGCGCAGGTGCTCCGCCCAGGAACCGGCGATCCCGGCCAGCGGTTCGCCGCGCCACAGCCCGTCCGCCCGGTCCAGCAGGCGCAGCGCGGCCTCCTGGTCGTCGCTGTCCCTGAGGGCACGCGCCTGGTGGACACAGCTCTGGTAGCAGCGCAGGTCCACCCGGTCCGGGTCGACCTGGAGCACGTAGGAGTTGGTGCGGCTGGTGATCGGGGGCGCGTCGCTCCCGGCGATCCGCAGGGAGGCGCGGATCCGGGAGACGTGCGCGTGCAGCGCTTCCCGGGCCTTGCCGGGCGGATGGTCGTCCCAGACACGGTGGATCAGGGTGTCCACGCTCACGGTGCGGCCCGCGTCCCATGCCAGGGCGGCCAGGGTGAGCCGGGTCTTCGTCGAGCGGAGATCACCGCGCCGGCCGGCCGCTCGTACCTCGACCGCTCCTGAGAGCCGAATCTCGAAGTCCACCAGCGTCCTCCCGCCGGTAGGGCCTGCTCCGGGTCTTCGAGAGTGTCATGGCCCCGCTCCCACAGGCCATAACCGGGACCGACCAGCACAAAATTGACCGATAAATAATCTCTTCGGCCCCCGCCCTTCCCCGAGTTCCTCCCCCACCCTTCCCGGAGTTTCGTTCCCATCCCTCCCGGAGCGGGGAGTGATTCCGTCAGGAGTCGAAAGGAGTCACTCACGTGGGAGCATCTCCTTCGGACACGCAACAGGCCCTGCTGGCGGCCCTGGCCGCCGGCGGTGCCGACCCGGACACCCCCGCCCGGCGCGAGCTGGCCCGGGTCGTGGACACCGCGGCGCGCGCGGACCCGGCGCTGGCCCGGCTCTGGCCCCCGGACGCCCGAGGGCCGCACCGGCCGGGGACACCGCCCTGGCACGAACTCGCGCGGGAGCTGACCGCCGCCGCCCTGCGGGACCCGGCGACGCGCGGCGCGCTCACCGACTGGTTACGGCGCCACGCCCCGTCTCCTCCCCCGCCCGCGGCACCCGGTCCGGTGCCGGGCACGACCGCCAACGCCGTCGGCGGGAACGCGGTGCTCCACGGCCCCAGCGTGCAGGCCCGGGACATCCACGGGGGCATCCACTTCCACCCGCCCGCCGAAGCGCCCCGCCCCCGGCCCCCGGTTCCCCGCCAGCTCCCGCCGGTGACGGCCCGGTTCATGGACCGGGAGGCGGACCGCAGGGCCCTGGACGCGCTGCGCGCCCAGCACCCCCCGCACGCGGCCCAGGTGGTGGTGGTCAGCGGGCTCGCGGGCGTCGGGAAGACCACGTTCGCCTGCCACTGGCTGCACGAGCACGCCGACAGCTTTCCCGACGGCCAGCTCTACGCCGACCTGGCCGGACAGGCCGTCGACGGGGAGAGCGGGCCGGCCTCGCCCACCACCGTCCTGGAGGCCTTCCTGATCGCGCTCGGTGTGTCGTCGCTCCCGGCCGGCACCGCCCAACGCAGCGCGCTGTGGCGTTCGATGACCTCGGGGCTGCGGCTGGCCGTGCTGCTGGACAACGCCTTCACCGCCGCCCAGGTACGTCCGCTGCTGTCCGGTTCGCCGGCCGGGATCACCTTGGTGACCAGCAGGAACAATCTGACCGGGCTGCGGGTCGACGGGGCGTCCCTGCACCGGCTGGAGGGGCTGCCCGCCGAGTCGGCCGTACGGCTGCTGGCCGTCGGCGGCGGGGCGCGGGTGGCCCGGGAACCGGCCGCCGCGCACGAGGTGGTCCGGCTGTGCGGCGGCCTGCCGCTGACCGTCGGCCTGGCCTCCGCGCAGCTCGCCATCCGCCCGCACCATTCCGTGTCCGCCCTGGCCGACCGCCTCTCCCGCGGGCAGGGGGCGGTCGATCTGCTGCGGGTCGACGGGGAGGCCGTGATGCGGACCGCGCTGGACATGGCGTACGACGTACTGCCGGAGGCGAGCGCCCGGCTCTACCGCCGGATGGGAGTGCTGCCCACGGACCGCCACGACGTGTGGATGCTGACCGCCGTCGCGGCCGACGACGAGCCACCGCGGGACGCCGAGCACCTGACCGACATCGCCGTCCACGCCCTCGTGGAGGCGAACCTGGTGGAGGAGACCGGGCCGGGCACCTACCGGTTCCACGACCTCGTCCAGCCGCACGCCCGCCGGCTGGGCGAGGAGCGCGAGGACCCCGCCCGGCGCGAGGAGGTACTGCGCCGGTTCGTCGGCTGGTGCCTGTCCACCGCGGCGTCGGCGGAGCACCTCCTCACCCCGAGCCACCGGCTGCCCGGCCACGACCTGCCCGCCGGAACGGTTCAGCCCACCCCGCTCGACGGTCCCGACGAGGCGCTGGCCTGGCTGGACACCCACCGCAACGGGCTGATGGGCGCCGTCCGGCACTGCGCGCGGGCCGGCTGGCACAGCGACTGCTGGCGGCTGACGGACCTCATCTGGCCCCTCTTCGTACGGCTGCGCCCCACGGAGATGTGGATCGAGGCCCACCGCCTCGGTCTCGAAGCGGCCCGGCGGAGCGGCTCCCGCCCGGGATTGGGCCGCATGCTCACCTCCGGCGCGATCGGCCTGCGCAACGCCGGAGAGTACGCGGAGGCGGCCGACTGGTACCGGCAGGCGCTGGAGCTGGCCACCGCCGACGCGGACGTACGGCAACAGGCCCAGGCGCTCAGCGGACTCGGGCACATCGCCCTGCTGACCGACGGGCCGGACGAGGCACGCAGCCACTTCGAGGAGGCACTGCGGCTCAGGGAGTCGATCGGCTACCTGCGCGGAGCGGCGCTCACCCGGCGGCGCCTCGGCGAGACCGAGCTGGCCGCCGGCGACCCGGCCACGGCCGCCGCCCACCTGCGGCGGGCACGAGCGGACCTGGACGCGCTGGGAGAGGCGTACGAAGCCACCCGGGCGCTGGCCCTTCTCGGACACGTCCTGGTCCGTGCCGGGGACTTCGCGGAAGGCACCCGGCTGTTACGGGAGGCGCTGCCCCGCTTCCGCGCGGGCAGCGCCCGCTCGGAGCACTGGGAGGCACGCTGCCTGGAGTGGCTGGGGCGGGCCGCCGAGTCGCGGGGCGACCGGGAGGAAGCCGTCGGACATTACGCGGCGGCCCGGGACCTCCTCGGCCGGCTGAGCCCGGCCGACGCCGACCGCCTGGACGACCGGCTGCGGCAGCTGTGATCGCCGCCGCTGCCGGCCCGTCCGGCCGCCCCCGCCTCAGCCGGGGAACACCGGCACGACAGCGCGCAGCGCGCCCGGCGCACCCCCGCCCGCCACCCAGGCGTGCACCACCGAGGCGACCGCCTGGGGCGTGGCCGGAGCCCGGGGCCCGCCCCGCTCCAGCCGGGCGCACCACGGGTCACCCGCCGCCCGCCGCACCCCGACCACGCACCCCGTGCCGAAGCCGGGCACGACCGCGGCGAGACACCCCGGGTGCCGCGCGAGCAGGTCCCGCACCCGCCGCCGGGCTTCCGTGACCGCCTCGGGCACCCGGCCGACCAGCACGTCGGCGTGCTCCCTCAGCTCCGCCGGCCCGTCCGCGTCCGCCCACAGGTGCGTGTCGCACGGGAGCCGTCCGGGCGGGTGGAGACACGGGGAGGGGTCCCGGTACGCGGATCCCCGCCCCGTGACCGGCAGCGCGTCGAAGCGGACGAGGGCCGGGCCGTGTGCCGCCCGGGTGTGCCAGACGACCCAGGCCGGCCCGCCCCGGAGGCCGGCCCGGCGGGGCAGGGCACCGGTGTGCGGCGGACGGAAACAAACGGTGGCCCACGCGGCCTGCGGCGCCGCGCCCCGGGCGGTCACGCGGCGGGCGGGCGGCGCGTTCACCCGGGCGGTCGGCGACCGGCGGCTCACCGCGCCGCTCCCCGGCCCGCGGGAATCTGCCACTGCCGCAGCGACGGAGGCGGCGGGGGCGGGGCGACGAGCGGCGCGACGGCGGGCTCGCCCAGCCGCAGCAGGCGGTAGACGACCGCGCGCATCCGCCGGTGGAACTCGCCCGGCGCCGACGACAGCGAGGCGGTCACCTCGTCGTACTGTCCCGGGCGGCGCGACTGGGCCGCGTACTCCAGCTGTTCGGCCAGCGGATACCCGGGGGCGATCACGGGCGCGACGGCGGTCAGCAGCGCGGTCGGGGAGTACTCGGACACCTCCCGCCGGGGGCCGGGCGTCAGCAGCAGCGTGGCCCGGGTGAGCGCGCCGTACACGGTCAGCGATCCGTGGTCGCCGATGATCCAGTCGGCCGCGATCAGCAGGGCCTGCCAGTCGGCCTCCGGCGGCACGAGCGCGACGCCCCGGTCCCGGCAGCCGGCCAGCCAGCCGCGCACCTGCCGCGTTCCGTGGCCCGCGAACACGTTGGGGTGGACCAGCAGCGCGATGCGGTAACCGTCGTCGGGAAGCCGGCCGAGCAACTGCGGCAGCAGGGCGTCCAGCCGCCCGAACGTCGAGGCCGGACCCCAGGTGGAGGTGACGACCACGAGTCGCTCTCCGCTCTCGATCCCCAGGGCCCGGCGGTACTCCTCCCGCCGCGGCAGGCCCGCCGTGATCCGGTCGACGCACGGATCACCCACCACGTGCGCGACCGGAAGCGCCTCCGGGCACGACCGCGCCAGTTCCGCCACGTCCCGTTCATGGGCGTAGGCGATCGCCGCCGGAACCAGGCGGCCTTCGTGCAGCAGGTGCTGCCTGCTCAGCATCCCCGGCGACCGGGGCTCCCCCGGGGCGAGCGAGCCGACGTCGGTGAGCAGTTTGATGTGCCCCGCCCCGTGCGAGACGCGCAGGACCGGAGCGCGCAGTTCGTGCACGCCGCGGGACCCCGCGGCCAGCACGAGGTCGAACTCCGTGCGGAGGGCCTCCTCCCAGGGCACCGTGGTGATGCCCAGATCGTGCAGATAGCGCGTGACCCCGCTGCCGAAGGCGTGCGGGGCGGCGGTGAACACCAGCTGGACGCGCAGGTCGGACTCCAGCAGGCCGAAGACTTCCTCCAGGCGCTGGGCGAACGTCACGGTGTGGACGACGACCAATACCCTTTTGCAGTCTCGTACGGTCAGCCAGTGTCCCTGCTCGATCAGTGCTGGTTTCGTGGTGCTGACGGACATGCGATCCCCCATCGCTCGTCGCCGTGTTCGGCGGTCGACAGGGAACTTCCCGGCCCGGAAGACGCTTTCCTTGCAGGGTCCTTGCAACTTCCTTGCCGGGGTTCCGGTCGGCGGCGCGGGTCAGCTCCGCGCGAAGAACTCCACCTCCGCGAGGGCCAGGTGGCGGCCCCGGGTCAGACCGGCCGGGGAGTTCAGGACCAGGCGCACCTCGGTGACATCGCTGAATCCGGTGGGGACCGTCTGGGGGCCCGGCTTGTCGGCGAGGGTGATCTCCTTGCGGTGCCGCTCGCCGTCCCGCGTGGTGATCTCCATGTCCATCCGCAGTGCGCGCGCCTCGTCGGCGTAGGCCTCCGGGGACTTCGACGCGCCGTTGGTGATGATCACGTCGACCAGCCGGAACGGCTCGCGGAAGGTGTAGGTCACCGACGCGCCCGGTGCCGGCGCGCCCCAGTAGTGGTTGCTCACCCCGTCCGTGGTGTTCCGCGCCGGGTGCCCGGACAGCTCGGCGCTCGCCTTGATCCCCACCGGGGTCACGGCCTTGGGCTTGCCCAGCTTGTCCCGGGTGTCCTCGAACAGCGCACGTCCGGCCGGCAACAGGAAGAGACCGGCCGCGCACAGCGCCACCAGCAATCCCAGGATCACCAGCAGCCGCACCCCCCGGCCCGAGCCGGCCCGCACCTTGCGGCGCAGCGGCCACACCGTCCGCCACCACGGCAGCGGATCCGGCTTCGCCGCCGGCCGCAGCTCGGCCGCGCAGCGGCGGCAGAAGCGGCGGCCCGGCGGGTTGGGCGTGCCGCAGGACGGGCACGGCGTGCCCGTCACCTCCTCCGGCGCCTCCACGGGCCGTACGACGGGACGCGGGGCCACCGGCTTCGCCGGCTGTACGGGCAGCACGGCATCCGGTCCCGGCCCCTGCGGGGAGGGCGCGCCCGGGGAGCGCGGGCCCGGCGCGTCCGGAGCCGACGGGACACGGGGCCCGACGGGGGGCTGTGCCGCCGCCGGGGGCTTCGGGGGCCGGGGCTGGGCCGGGGGCGTGGC
>NZ_JODT01000056.1 GCF_000720835.1 Streptomyces achromogenes subsp. achromogenes
GAAGGCGACCTGATCGTCGTCCTGGAAGCCATGAAGATGGAACAGCCCCTCAACGCCCACAAGACCGGCACCATCAAGGGACTGACCGCCGAAGTCGGCAGCTCGCTGACCTCCGGCGCCGTCATCTGCGAGATCAAGGACTGACCTCTGCCCCAGCTGGAGGAACCGATGAACCACGAGCACGGTGAACCCGACGCCCGCGACACCGGGGAAGCCGACGGTCCGCTGCGCGTGCCCGCGCTGCGGCTCGCCGGGGAGGAGGACGACCTGGAACCGCACATCGTCCGGGGGATCGATTGACGGCCGTCGGCTGACCGCGTCAGATGAGCGGGTGTGAAGAATTCATGCCCGCTCATGCCGGGCACACTGGTTCAACATACAACGATCCTGCAATGCTCATGGCCATGGAAATCGATGTTCTGGGACCACTTGGAGCACGAGTAAACGGCATGTCGATCGTACCGTCTGCCGGAAAACCCCGGCAGATCCTGGCGCTGCTCGCGATTCGCGCGGGCCGCGTCGTCTCGGTGGAGACACTGATCGAAGAGGTGTGGGGAGACGCGGTCCCGCGCAGTGCCGCCCCCACATTGCAGACGTACATCCTGCAACTGCGCAAAAAGATCACCGATGCCCTGCCCGTGGACAGCGGACTGACAGCGAAGGACATCCTCGCCACGTCCTACGGGGGATACCAACTCGCCCCGGTGGAGCCGATCCGCTGTGACCTCGTGGAGTTCCAGCGGCTGACGGCCCACGGCACCCGTGCCATGGCCGAGCACGCTCCGCACATCGCGAGCGAGAAACTGCGCGAGGGCCTTAGCCTGTGGCGCGGCAACGCCCTGGTCGACGTGCCGCTGGGCGAGGTGCTGCGCATGGAGGTCATCGGGATGCAGGAGGCGCGCACCCGCGCCCTCGAACTGCGCATCGAGGCGGATCTGCAACTGGGCCGGCACGCGGAACTCATCGGCGAGCTCCGCATGCTGGTCGCCCAGCAACCGCTGCACGAGAACCTGTGTGCCCAGCTGATGACCGCCCTCTACCGCGCGGGTCACCCCTGGCGGGCCCTGGAGGTCTTCCAGTCCCTGCGTCAGTCCCTGGTCGACGAGCTCGGTGTGGAGCCCTCGCCCCGGCTGCAACGGCTGCACCGCGCGATACTCGCCAACGACGACCGGCTGGACCGGTTCACCCCGGCCCAGCGGTTGCTCAGCGCCTGAGCGGAGGGTTCACGGGCCCGGCGGGCGTGCGCTCGCGGTGCTGACGACGTGGCCGGTGCCGAGCCGGTGAGTGGTGAACGTCCACTCCCCGGGTCGCACCGGCTCGCCGTTGTCGTCGTGCAGCACCGCGGCCGTGCCCTCCACCCGGAAGCCGAACGTGTGAAACGGCAGCGCCGTGCCCACGCCGAGGGCCTTGGTGTAGGCCTCCTTCAGCGTCCACAGGCGCAGCATGGCATCGCCCCGCTCAGGTGGCGGGAGGACGCGAAGGTTGGCCAACTCGGAGGCAGTACACGCGCGTTGTGCGAGCAGTGCGCGGCAGCCGGACCGGCCGAGCGCTTCCACGTCCGCACCGATGGCCCCGTGCAGGCTCAGGGCGAGCACCAGCAGGTCGCCGGTGTGGCTCAGGCTCAGCCCGAGCCGGTCGCAGCCCCGCAGATACGGCCGTCCGGCCGGCCCCCGGGCGAGTTCCAGGTCGTCCGCCGGCACGTCCAGGACGGCCGCCGCGGCGTGCTTGACGAGGCGGCGCGAGGCGGCGAAGCGGGCGCGGGCCGCCGGCCGGTGACCGGCGGCCCGGTAGCGCTCGTACTCCCGGCCGAGCAGGGCGCGCAGTCCGGGCCCGTCGGGGACGCTCCAGGAGCCGGCCGACGCGTACAGCACCACGGAGGTTCCGGCGCGCAGCGCCGGCCCGGCGGCCTCGGTCCAGGCTCCGCCGGGTCCGTCCGCGCGCAGGTACGTCACCGCGGGCGCGGTCACGCGCCCACCAGCCGGCGCGCGCCGACGGGTGCCGTGCGGGCAGGTGCCGTGCGGGCGGGCGCCGTCGGCCGGCGGCAGTGCGCGACCGCCTCGCCGAAGAGGGCGCCGCTCAACTCGGTGTCGGGTCCGACCGGTTCGAGGCCGAGCCGGATCGCGATCCGGGAGAGCGCGGCCACCAGGCGGTCCCGGTCGGAGGTGATCCGCCGTCCCCGGCCGGCACCCCGCCAGCCGTCCAGACAGGCGGCCGCCGCGGTCAGCAGCGCGTAGCGGTCGGCCAGGGCCCAGTTGCCGGCCGAGTCCCGCTCCGGCGCGAGGGCGCAGGCGCCGACCACGGCGCGGCGTTCCCGCTCCAGTGCGTCGAGCAGGGCGTGCAGGTCCAGCGGCAGCGCGGCGGGGCGTACCGAGGTGAGGGGCCGGGCCAGCCGGTCCTCCCCGGTGGGCGGCCCGCCCAGCCGTGCCGTCACGGCGTCCAGCCGGGCGCGGTGGTCGGGGTGCCACATGGCCTGGTGCAGCCACCGGGCGTGCTCCCGGTAGGCGGCACCCGGCCCCGTGTTCCGCTGGGCCCGCTCGCCCAGCAGTACGGACAGGGTGTCGACGCTTTCCATGAGCAGCCGTGGCAGCAGGAACCGGGCCACGGCCGAGTGGTTGCCGCCGTCGGCACGCAGCAGCCGGTCGCCCGCCCACAGGTCCAGGTAGGCGGCTCCGGCCGCGGCCCGCCCGAGCCGCGAGGGCTCGGTGCCGGCCACGGCCGCCAGGGCGCTGCGCAGCGCCAGGTCGGCGTGGACCATCAGCTGGGCCGGGGACGGGGCGGCGAGGGTCCGCACGGCGTCAGACCAGTTGGTCGTAGCTCACCGAGCGGGAGCGCAGCAGGATCTCGCCGTCGGTCACCTCGATGACGTCGTGCACGACCGTGCTGGGCCACACCTCCGGCCTCTCGTTCGGCCGCACCCGGACGATCAGCGCGTACACGGTGGAACGGATGCTGCCGTCCTGCTGCGGCTCCAGGACCATCTGGTTGAAGAAGTGGCGGCGCTGCGTGGGGTTGTCCTGGTACTTCTTCAAGAACGAACGGAGCTCTTCGAGGATCGCGTCGCGGCCGACGGCCGGGGCGATGTCGGGCGAGTGCTGGAAGCTGCCGTCCTTGGTGAACGTCTGGGTGTACTCCTCCAGCCGGCCTTCGTCGAGGGCCTGCATCTGGTGGGCGTAGAACTGCTGGACCTGGGTGTAGAGATCACTGCTGACGAGCGTGGGCATGAGCGTTCCTCACGTGGGTCGTCGGGCGGGAGTGGCCGGGCCAGGATCGCCACCGGCGCTCGAATCGCTCTGGAGCACGGTCGGGGCGGCGCATGAGCGCGGCCGGTGCGCTTCCAGGGACCTTCCAGCAGGGCACGAGGCGCGCCCAGCACGCTCGGTGGGCACCTGCCGTCACAGCGATTCGGGAGAACACATGTCACAGGCAGTCAAGCCGGTCGCCCTGGTCACGGGAGCCACCAGCGGGATCGGTCTCGAGATCGCCCGGCGCCTCGCCGGGCTCGGGGCCCGGGTCTACCTGTGTGCGCGCCATGAGGACCAACTGGCCGACACCATAAAGGAGTTGACGGACGCGGGGCACGAGGTGGACGGCACCACGTGCGATGTGTCCGACCCCGAGCAGATCAAGGACTTCGTCCGCGCGGCCGTCGACCGCTTCGGGCCGGTCGACATCCTCGTCAACAACGCCGGGCGCAGCGGCGGCGGAGCCACCAACGAGATCCCGGACGACCTCTGGTTCGATGTCATCAACACGAACCTCAACAGTGTCTTCCTGATGACCAAGGAAGTCCTCAACACCGGTGGCATGCTGGCGAAGAAGTCCGGCCGGATCATCTCGATCGCCTCCACCGGCGGCAAGCAGGGCGTCGTGCACGCCGCGCCCTACTCGGCGTCCAAGCACGGCGTGGTCGGCTTCTCCAAGGCCCTCGGTCTGGAGCTGGCCCGTACCGGCATCACGGTCAACGCGGTGTGCCCCGGCTTCGTCGAGACGCCGATGGCGGAGCGGGTGCGCGAGCACTACGCCGGCATCTGGGGCGTGAGCGAGCAGGAGACCCACGACCGCATCACCACGCGGGTGCCGCTGGGCCGTTACGTGGAGACCCGTGAGGTGGCCGCCATGGTCGAGTACCTGGTGAGCGACGACGCGGCCGCGGTGACCGCGCAGGCCCTCAACGTGTGCGGCGGTCTGGGCAACTACTGACCCGCCGCCGGTACGGTCACGACACGGCCGCCCCTCCCCGGCTGCGGGGAGGGGCGGCCGTCCGGTGTGCGCGCCCGCGTTCAGGCCGCGGAGACCTGGCTGTCCTCGCCCGTGTGCGCGGCGGCGTGGGTCATCGTGGTCAGGCTGTTGCGGCCCAGTGCCTCGCGTACGAAGGCGCGGGCGTCGGCGAGGGTGGCCTGCTCGCCGAGCACCTCGCGGACCGTCGCGGGGTTCAGGGCGACGGTGTGCCGGGCGGTGGCCACGGGGCCCTCGGGGCCGTCGGTGAACGTCCACAGACCGCTGTGCCCGGTCAGCAGCTTCGGCAGTACGTGCTGCTTGTAGGCGATCCACGACGGCTCGTGGCAGATGCGCACCGAGCGGGTGGTGTGCGCCGAGCCGTCCGCCGTGACGGTGTCCATCTCCAGGTCCTGCACGCCCGGCTCGTCCTCGGTCAGCCGCACCCGGCTGACGTGCGGCAGCCGCTCGGCCCACAGGTCGGCCCGGTTGACGAAGTCGTACGCCGCCGCGGCCCCGCCGGTGATCGGGACGACGTCGGTGAAGGAGAACACCACGTCGGCCACCGGGTGGCCCAGCTCGGCGACCCGGGCGAGCGCCGCCAGTTCCTCGCCGCTGTTGCGGTCCAGCGCGGTGAGCAGCGCCTCGACGGCGGCGGGGGCGTCGTCCTCGACGCTGAACCGGTGGCGCAGCACCACCTCGGTGCGGCCGTCGGGCAGTTCCCGCAGCAGCCAGCTGCCGGCCATGGAGGTGACCGGTGCGAAGCTGCGCTGCTGCCGGAAGCTCACATAGCGGCGCGCGGGGTCGAGGACCCGCCGCGAAGTCCAGCTGGTGACCTTGCCGTTGACCTGGGCCCAGATCTCGAAGACCTCGCTGCGCTCGTCACGCTCCAGATGGCGCACGTAGACGCTGGGCCCGAACACCGCGGGCCACAGGGTGACATCGGCCACCAGGTCGTAGACGACCTGGGCGGGGGCGGACACGACGCGGGTGTGCTCGGTGCGGTGGATCACGGTTCGTTCCATGGCGGGTTCTCCTCGGCTCGGTGCGGTGGCGCGGAAGGGGACGGGGCCCGTATCCCAGCGGCAGCGGATACGGGCCCCGGAGGCGTACGGTCGGGCCCGGGCGTCAGGCGGCGGCCGATGCCGTGTCGGCGTTGACCAGGGCGAGGAGCGCGCGGGGTGTCTCCACGTCCGCGATGTCGTCGTCCGACAGGTCGATGCCGTACTCCTGCTTGATGCGCGCGGCGGACTCCATCAGGGCCAGCGAGTCGTAACCGAGGTCCTCGAACGTGCTGTCGAGGATGTCGCCGCTCAGGTCGAGGCTGTCGTCCTCGCCGGCGCAGGCGATGAGGATGCGTCGCAGATCTTCGATGGCGAGCTGAGCCATGGGGGCCTTCTCCTGTCAGGTGGGGAACTGCCGGGCTGCGGCAGCTCAGTGGTCGGTGTGGCGCGTGACGACGACGGCCGAGTTGAAGCCCCAGCGCCCGCGCGCGAGGACGAGTGCCGCCGACACGGGCCGGGTGCGGGGTTCGCCGGTCACCAGGTCGATGCCGTAGGCGTCGGGGACACGCTCGGTGAAGCCACTGGCCGGGATGACGCCGTCCCGGATGGACAGCAGCGCGCTCGCCAGGTCCGCGGGGCCGCCGCCCGCGTACATCCGGCCGGTGAGCGCCTTGGGCGCGGTCACCGGCACACCCCGCGGGCCGAAGACGGCGCGCAGCGCGTCCGCCTCGATCCGGTCGAGCTCGGGCAGGCCGGCCGCGTCGGCGAACACCACGTCGATGTCGGCGGGTGCCAGACCGGCGTCGGCCAGGGCCAGTTCGGCCGCCCGGCGCAGCCCGGGCTCGCGGCCCGTCCCCGGTTTGGGGTCGAACGTCGAGGCGTAGCCGGCGATCTCGCCGTAGATCCGGGGCGCGCCGCGCTCCCGGGCGCTCGCGGCGTCCTCGGCGACGAGGATCGCGCCGCCCTCGCCGGGCACATAGCCGGCCGCCCGCTCGTCGAACGGCAGGTACGCCGCCTCCGGGTCGGTGGCGGTGGTGACCCGGCCGCCCGCCAGCTGGGAGGCCCAGCCCCAGGGGTCGAACGCGGAGTCCACGCCGCCGGACACCACGAGCTTGGTGCCGCGCTCGACGGTGCGCCGGGCGTGCCCGACGGCGTCCAGGCCGCCGGCCTGCTCGCCGACCAGGGCGGCGCTCGGCCCGCGCAGCTTGTGCCGGATGGAGATCTGGCCGGTGTTGACCGCGTAGAACCAGGCGAACGACTCGTAGACGGAGACGAACTCCGAGCCCTTGGACCAGAGTTTGTTGAACTCCTGGTGGGTGAACGCGAAGCCGCCGAGGGCGTTGGAGGTGACCGTGCCCATGTCGTAGTCGGGCAGGGTGTTCTCGTCGACCCCCGCGTCCGCGAGGGCCCAGGCGGCGGCGGTGAGCGCGTAGCGGGTCGACACGTCGGTCTGCGGCAGCAGCCTGCTGGGCAGATGGGTCTTGGCGTCGTAGTCGACGATCTGCCCGGCCAGGCGCGAGGGGTACGCGGAGGTGTCGAAGCCGGTCAGTTCCCGGACGCCGTTGGTGCCCGTGAGCGTCGCCTTCCAGAACGCCTCGGTGCCCAGGCCGTTGGGCGTGGCCGCCCCGATGCCCGTGATCACGGTGGTCATGCCGCGGCCACCTCCGGACGGTGCAGGATCATCGCGCTCTGGAATCCGCCGAAGCCGGAGCCGACCGTGAGCACCGTGTCGACGCGCTGTTCGCGGGCGGTCAGCGGTACGTAGTCGAGGTCGCACTCGGGGTCGGGGGTGTGCAGGTTCGCCGTCGGCGGCACGACGTTGTGCTCGATCGCCAGCAGCGACGCGGCGATCTCGACGGAGCCGATGGCGCCCAGGGAGTGGCCCACCATCGACTTGATGGAGGAGACCGGCACGTCGTAGGCGTGCTGGCCCAGGGAGCGCTTGAACGCGGCGGTTTCGTGGCGGTCGTTCTGCTTGGTGCCCGAACCGTGCGCGTTGATGTAGTCGATCTTCGTGCCGTCCAGGCGTGCCTCGTCCAGCGAGACACGGATGGCCTCGGCCATCTCGCGGCCGTCCTTGCGCAGGCCCGTCATGTGGTGGGCGTTGCAGCGGGTGGCGTACCCGCCGACCTCCGCGTAGATGTGCGCACCGCGCTTCTTGGCCGCCTCGTACTCCTCCAGGACGAACATGGCGGCGCCCTCGGCGAGTACGAAGCCGTTGCGGGTGCCGTCGAAGGGCCGCGAGGCGTGGGCCGGGTCGTCGTTGCGGGTCGTCGTCGCCTTGATGGCGTCGAAGCAGGCGACGACGATCGGTGAGATCGGGGTGTCCGCGGCGCCGGCGACGACGGTGTCGACCGTGCCCTCGCGGATCAGCTGGACGGCGTAGCCGACCGAGTCGAGCCCCGAGGTGCAGCCGTCGGACACCATGGTCACCGGGCCTTCCGCACCCACTTCCCAGGCCACCTCGGCCGGCATGACACCGGGAGAGAGGTAGTCGAACATGTGCGGGGACAGGTAGCCCGGATCGACCTCCCACTGCTTGCCCGCGTCCGACATCACGAGGTACTCGTTCTCCAGGCTGGTCGCCGAGGCGACCGCGCTGCCCAGACTCACCCCGATGCGGTGCGGATCCAGCGCGGACAGGTCCAGCCCGCTGTCCGCGACCGCCTCGCGGGTGCAGGCGACCGCGAACTGCGTGGCCCGGTCCATCCGGCGGATCTCGCGCGGGCCGAAGCCCTCGGCCGCCGCGTCGAAGTCGACCTCGCCGGCGATCCGCGAACGGAACGGCGACGCGTCGAAGAAGGAGATGCTCCGGGTGGCGGTGCGGCCGGCCGACAACAGGTCCCAGAACGCCTTCGTTCCGTTGCCGCCGGGAGCGCGCACACCGACACCGGTGATCACGACACGCCGGGTCATGTCCGGCCCGCGTTCGTAGACAACATCGCTGTAAGTCCTTTCGCCTCTGAAACAGCGGCAGTTACGTGGTGAAAGGCTGTGGCGACGGTCTAGAGCACCACTCGACCCCGCCTCGGGAGAACGCGCGGGGTCACCGGGGGCGGGGGCACACGGAGCCCGCGCTGGGTGTCGGCGGCCGTTCTGTGCGGGGGCGGACCACGGGCCGGGAGAGGCGGGACGGCCGGGGCGTGACACCACGACACGGGGCGAACGACCCGGTCGGGCATCGGACGTAACGCTCAGGGGTTCTGAAACAACGGGAGGAACGGACCTCTAACCGGCCCTGTCGCGCAGCTCGTCGGCGATCACGGCCCGAAGGGAAAGCAGTTCGGCATCGATGGCCTGAGACTCTTCGTTGCTCAGTGTCACCGCACCGCGGGGACAGGAGGTCTTGTTGACGAATTGGATGCGGAAGTAGGTGGGTGGGGAGCCCTTGCCGAAGGCATCCCCGCGCAGTCGGGAAAGGCGCAGGCGCCGCTCACGTTCCGTGTCCGGAACCGATGCCAGGGAGGCCCGTAACCGCTCCCAGACATCGTCCCCGCCCCAGGCGGCGCGTTCGAGAGCGAAGCGGGCCGTCTCGTGCAGCAGCAGAGCCCGGAGCAGCCCGTCAGCCGAGTCGGCGGAGGACACGCGCACGGCCATCTCGTCGGCCCGGTA
The DNA here is from genome assembly GCF_000720835.1 of Streptomyces achromogenes subsp. achromogenes. Taxonomy (GTDB): domain Bacteria; phylum Actinomycetota; class Actinomycetes; order Streptomycetales; family Streptomycetaceae; genus Streptomyces; species Streptomyces achromogenes. The sequence continues at coordinate 8,832 of NZ_JODT01000056.1, forward strand.
CTGGACTTGGCCACCGGAGTGGCCGTTGAGCCGGCTCAGCAGTCGTTGGAGCCCCAGCACGCCGCGCACCGCCAGGTCCTGAAGCGGCCGGGCGAGCTCTTGACCCAGGTTGACGTAGGCGTTTTGGCCCACCGCTCCGGTACGGAACGCTTTCCCATCCAGCACCGCCTGCCGTTCGCGCTCCAGCTCGGGGCTGGGTCTGATCACGTCCGCCCAGGTAGTGAGCGCGTCAAGGGCTGTTTGAATCCAGGTGTCACTCATCCCCCTTCCGGCCGAGGCACGCCCGAGATCATGGCCGAGCAGGGCAAGCCGCTGGTCCGGGGTGAGCGTCTCCCACAAGGGCAGGCCCAACACGAGTACGCGCCGACGACGCGGTCCCACCACCATGCAGCCCGAGCCGTACCTCGCATCGACGGCGATCGCATCCACCGCCCTGACCCCGACTTCGGCGGCAACCCGCTCTGTCACCGCGTGAAGTGTCGGCGCGGCGGCAGGGTCGAGAGTGCGTTCGGGCATTCGTCCGAGCCGTGGACGGAGCACCAGCGCGATGACGACTTCCACCCCGCCGAGGATCCGCTGCGGCCAGGTGCCGGTCGCGAGCAACCACACGCCTGTACCCGCGAGCGCGACAGTGCCCACATTGACTGCGGTCGCGAGCACCAACGCGCTCACATACGCAGCGTTCCACAGCGCTGACCCCGTCCCGGCCGTCAACGCACGCTCGAACAGCCGCTCATGACGGGCCAGAACACGCGGCGCGCCCTTCCACGTCGCGTCACCGCACTGGGGGTCGAGGTTCCAGTCGCAGGCCGGGCACCAGGCACTGAACCGGGAATCCGGATCCGGCAGGGCCACTTGACACCGGGGGCACTCGCGGTCTGCGTCCTCGCACATGACGAACGATCTTGCCGCGCAGAGATGGGGGCGGCAGGACCCGATTCGGCCTTTACCTGCCCTTTGCAACTCTTCGGCGTCCTCCGTGAAGCACGAGTCGATCACCCCGCACGCTGTCGTCCGCTCCGGGGCCCGACCCTCCTCACCCGCCGACACCGGTCAAGGAGAACTGGACCCCGGAAATGCACCCTGGCCGACTCCCACCACCGCGGTCTGAACCGCGGTGGGTGCTCACGTCACCTTCGCCAGAACAGGTGGTGCGTCACGCCGCTCGGGCTGGGCACGACCTCCAGGTGGAACCGGTCCAGCAGCTCGTCGGGGGAATCCCAGAGCCGTAGTCCGGACCCGAGCTTCACCGGCGAGACCGCCACATGCATGGTGTCGACGAGGTCGGCAGCAAGGAACTGCCGGATAGTGGTGACCCCGCCGCCGAGTCGGACGTCCTTGCCCTGTGCCGCTTCCCGCGCCCGTTCGAGGACCGTTGCCGGGTCGCCGCCGACGAAGTGGAACGTGGTGTCGGAGAGCGTGAACGACGGACGCTTGTGGTGGGTCATGACGAACACCGGCGTGTGGAACGGGGGCTCCTCTCCCCACCAGCCGCGCCACTCGTGGTCGTGCCAGGGCCCGCGCTGGGGCCCGAACTTGTTGCGGCCCATGATCTCGGCGCCGATGTTGCGTGCGAAGTCCCGCGTGAAGTAGTCGTCGAGGCCCCGGCTCCCGCCGGGATCCGTGCGCATGGGCCAGCTCGCCGTGGCTCCGGCCCAGGCGAACAGCCTCTCAGGGTGCTCCTGTCCGAACGGCCGCTCAAGACTCTGATGCTCACCGGCACCGATTCCGTCACTCGAGACGTTGAAGTTCATGACTCTCAGCAGTTGATCCACGTGTTTCCTCGTCAGGTCGTGTCGCGTCATCGTGTGGCGAGGCGCCGCACATCATGACGTCGAACGGGACGGGGCCGGATCGACAGCGGTCCGCAACTCTTTTCCACGGCGTGCCCGGCAAGCAGCCCCGGTGGCGGAAGCCGACGGCATCGAGGTGGCCGGGGGCCGCCGCGCTGCCATTCACATGCGTCGCGACGGACATCACCGCCCACCCAACCGCCACGACCTCCGGCACACCGGCCTGACCCGGTTCGCCGACGCGGGAGTCCCGGTCCACGTCCTGCGGCGCATCGCCGGCCACGGCCCGCTCACGACCACCCGGCGCTACGGCCGCCGGCGCAGCACGCTCCGCATACCTCGGCCCGGTCCGCGTCCCCACTCGCCCCCGAGTCCGATCGGCCTCCCCGGCCGACACCGGGGAGGGAGCGCTGGTCCCCAGCCAGTCCCCAAGAACGATCAAAGGCCGGCTTCGGATTCCTCCGAAGCCGGCCCTGATCTGCGACTCTCACAAGTCGGGACGACAGGATTTGAACCTGCGACCCCTTGACCCCCAGGAGCAGGGGGTATCCATTTTGTCCGTATATACAGCGAAACATTAGGGTGCATAGTGTGTGGTGCGGAGCGTGCCGTTCAGGTGCGCGGACACCGTCTGGCCTCCAAGGGCACGTCTTTCCCGCCTCTTCGCAATGGCTCCTGTGCCTGACGCCCCGTGCATCGCAATGTGGCCGGCCAGCGCGATGGAGCCATCACGAAGGCCCGCACCCCCGGCGCTCCTCATCCGTGACTGCCCGATGTCCGGGCCTGCGTCCATGCCTCCGCCCGACAGGCGCCGGCGCGCCCACAGGTAGTGGGCAACGCTCGCCGTCGCGCCGAAGACGACGGAGGCGCCGTGCTCGAAGGCGGTGGTGAGGAGCAGCCCACCACCGAGGTCCATCAGCGTGGGGTGACACCCGTCGACCGCGCCCACCGTATGTGCCGGCGGCGGACCGGGAGGCGGCCCCGACCCCTTCCTCTCCGGCTCCCGTAAGACCCTCACCGACGCCCGCGACCGGGGCACCTGGCCCCGCAACCGCACGGAGCCGTCCCGCGATCCCGTCGTGAGGGATCTTTTCTGGGACTTTCGGTCCCATCGAGCGGCACGAGCGTAAAACAGCCGAAAGGCCATTCGCACTGGTCAGCGACGAGCAGCCATGCATCAAGGCAGGTCACCGCATTCCCTGATCTCTTCCGGGACATCTGATCAGCACGACTCAGTAGGTCTGCGCTCAGCGTCGCCTGCCTTCGGCGCCCCATCGACGCTCGCCACCTCGACAGGTCCTGACCTGCCCGACAAGTCGCCTGACGACCCATCAGAACGAGCGCCAAGTGAGCGTCATTTCAGCGTCAAGATATCGCCCGTAACGCGCACACCGCACATCACTCCACATGATGCGTCACCGGTACTCGTCGCAGGGTCGGCTTCCAACCCGCCATCCATACGGCCTGGGCCCTGGAGAATCGTGGCCTGATCAAGAGAGCATGGCGCGGTAGCGGCAGCTCGTGGTGGTCACTGCGGACGGCCGCTAGCGAACTGCAACTGGAGTATAGGCCGCCTGCATGCTCGCGAGCTTCTTCGCGGCCTTGATGCGCTGGGGATCCTCGATGTCCTGGGTTCCGGCCCCTTTGCCGGGAGTGATTCTCCATTGCCTGAGAGTCTCTGCGACCAGAGCGAGTTTTGCCGAACTCGGTGGAACGTCGATGAAGAAGGCCGATTCCTTAGGCAACTCGGTGTCTCCACCCCACCTGACAACACCCTGGAGTTCGGCGAGGATGTCCCGGATCGCCGTGACCTGGTGGGGGAAAAAGTTGCCCTTGACCCCGAGCGGGTAATGATCCGGGTACAGCGCCAGCGCGGTGCCCGACAGGTGGTTTGATTCGGAGTCCGCCTTCACCCGCCAGTCGGCGCTGTAGCCGATGACCTGCCCGCGGCTCACTTCGAGCGGGGTGACGTCGTAGTGAAAGCGTTGCGCCACATAGGCCAGGACGGTCCCCACATCCCCTTCTCGCAGGACGACCCGGAGGCCCGCGCCCGGTATGTCGTAGGTGGCGGTGCCCGACGAACGTGCGGTGAGGACATCCCAGCCGTTCGCCGACCTGGACTCGTTCCACGAGGCGTCAGCGGCTTGGGCGATGCAGGGAGCAAGTAAACCCTCCCCCGTGGCGAGCAGTGTGGTTCCGGCGGCAACACCGGCAAACCCTCTGAGCAGGGTGCGGCGCGAGAAATCGGTGCTCATGAGATCACTCCAGAAGTTTTTCTGACTCGCTTGCGCAGGTATACGGAGGTGCCGGCCAAGACGGAGGCGGCCCCCATCAGCAGGCATACGAATACGGTGACCGAATTCGAGACGTACTCCACGGTCGACCCGTCGGAGTACACGCAGGCGTTCCGAAGAGGCCAGTACTGTTGCTTGATGGCCGCCAAGTTGGCGCCGACCTCGTTCCGGCTCGTGCAAAGTTCAGGGAAAGGCCCTCCCATGGTGACGGAGAACCAGCCGTAGCAGTACACCGCCACCGCCGAGGAAGCCAGGATGAGAGCAACAAGCGCGTGAATTCTTGGCACGGGCAGCGGTGGGTGGCTCAACAGGATGAGGACCACCACCACGCCCACCGCTGCAGTAACCAAACTGGCAACCAGCAACGCGCCCATCAGAAACATGCAAACACCTACTACCTCTCTGCCTTCTGCTCGGCAAGGAACCTCGCCCGGCGCGCCACCTGCTGGTCGATAAGCTTCTGCAGCGTCTCGGCGAAACCTGTATAGAATTCAGTCATCACGGAGTCGGACTCGTTCCACGGTTCTTTACCCACGGGGCAGTTCATGTGAATGAGGAGCGCACGAGTGGAAGACAGCAGCGTGTCGTCTATCTGCCCCTCCAGGAACGCCTTCGCCGTTTCCTGGATGTTGCTCGTGACGCCACCGAACCGGTAGATCTTGAACTCGCTGAAACGCGTCAAGTGCCCTGTTCCAACCAAAATTCTCCTCAGTTCTTGGACGATGTTCGTGTTGCCGTTCTTCAGACGCTGGGCGACCAGGAATCCGTCGATGTCCTCGATAAGGTCGCCCAGCGCGAAAGTCGACGCGACATCGGGCCTGCACAGCGTCTTGCGGCAGAAGTCCAGGGGCGACGCGTTATCCGAACGGCTCCATTCACCGTAGAATGTGAGCAAGTCTCCACCCCAGCTTGCCAGTTCCGCGCGGTTCGCCTTTCCTACCCCGGCGTTGCCTTTGAGGAAGTAACCACTGGCGCTCGCCGCGAGGTGGTCCGGATTGATGAGGGCGCCCATGGACGGGTCGGTGTACGCGTGCTTCCTCGCCTGGTCAAGCCCTCGGTCTGAGGCGTAGCTGATGAAGGCATCGTCGACCTCGCCGAACAGCGCCCTCCACCGAGTGTCGGTGTACTTCTCCCAGCGCATGAACTGCAACGAGAGCTCGTTCGGATCACCCTTGCCGTAGGAGACCGCAGCGTCGTACACCCTTTGCACATAGGCGATGAAATCATCGACCGACGAACTGTTCGGCTCGTTGACCGATTCCTGCCCGAAGTCGGCGCCGGGGCGGTACGCCACGGCGTCCAGCCCAAAACTGTCCGAACCGTTGGGGAAGCTGAACTCCTTGATCTGGTTGAAAGCCCAGTTCTGCGGCAAGGGAAAGCCGAGGTTCCCGGAGAAGCCGTAGGACATGCCGGAGACGTACGCGTAAGGGACATAGGTGGCCCCGGAGACGCTGGCGCACACGTTTCGTGAGCCGTAGACACCGGCGACGTACTTGCTGCCGTTGCTCTTGAACGCGTCGTTCACCCCGGCGAAGTAGTCGATGACCAGGTCCATGTCCGCCGAGGTGGCATCGTAGTCGACCGCGAAGTAGATGACCGTACCCCTGTTGAACCCGTACCCGGTGGCACGGCCGTGCGCCAGGCTGCCGTGCAGGTAGCCATTGCTGTATTTGAAGTCCGCGAGACTGCTTGCGTCATACTGCCAGATAGGGATGACATTCAGGCCGGCGGAAAAGATGGCGTCCAGCTCGCCGGGCTGGATCTCCTTGTTCAACGTGCTCCCGGGCGGCTCGTCCAAGTAGCGGCCGACGGCACGGTACCCCTCCCTGAAGAGGGCTTCCGCCCGTTGGGGGGTGATGGTGAACCGGGTGTCACATGCGATGACCTTCCGGTCGGGGTTCCCGTAGGAGACAAGCAACTGCGCCCAGGTGTCGAAGTCGGCCTTTCCGGTCACGCCGATCGCGGAGAACTTCTGGAACTTCTCGACCCAGTCGGTAAGGTCCGCGTCGAACTGGTTGCCGAAGGTGGCGATGTCACCACTCGCGTTGGACGGACCGTTCGCCACGCATGCACCGGTGAAGAGCTGCACCCACGTGCCGCTATCACCTTCCGAGAGGGTGTGGGCCTTCAAGCCGGCCACGGTTCCGGCGCCAAAGACACCGTTGGCCTGGTCCTCGGGGATACCCGATTCATACTGGATGGCCTTCATCAGCGCCTGCTGGACGCCCCGGGAAAAGAAGCCGTCGCACGGACCTATGTAGAAGGTCGACTTGTCTAAGTAGCGGCCGTTGAGCCACTGCTGCATGAGGCGAATCTGCTCCAGCCCGCCGGACAGAAACACGTAGGCGTCCATGGTCAGCAGCGCCTTGAACACCTTCGGGCGCACCGTACCGTCGAGGTAGGTCGCGGAAAGACCCACGTCACGCATCATCGTGTTGATGCCGGCCCGGGTCGCCTCTGACATCTCCCCGTCGATGGCGCCCGCACTGTAGCCCTTGCAGTACATCCCGCATTGGATGATCTTGACGATGTTCTTGTTGGATTCGCCGATCTTGATGGCACCCTTGGCCTGCAGCCTCGACAAGGTCGTCGGGCCAAACGCGTTGGACAGAGCCGTGATACCGAGTTCGTACTGCAGTGCACGGGTCAGGGAATACATGGTGTTCCAGCCGGTTTTACCGTCTTCCGCGACAGGGTTGTAGCCGGAAACATTCTCATAGGTGGAGTTGACCCACTTCTGGGCCTGGAGCACCATTTCGTCAGCCATTATCTCAAGCATCCTTTCGCTCGTTAAAAGCAGAGTGTTCTTCCAGACGGGGCGGACGCCTCCCCGGTCTTTCGCAAGGAGCCGGGGAAAGCGCGATATCGACCGTGCGGATTGCGCGCTACGGTGACGGCTCAACTACCCTTGCCCTGGCGGGTCGGCGAGCTGAGGCCGGCTGCGAGATCGCCGGCGCTGCTCAAACCGTTCACTGCGAACCGCAGTGGAGCCCCGATAGCAGTCCGCACAAGGTGCGAGGCGTGCATGTAGTCAAGGTAAGCCGCCGAACGGATCGCCCTTGACGACCTTCAGGGTGATCCGCGAGCCGCTCACCGCCTCTTCGAAGCCTGAGGCCGTGATGTCTGTCCTGGTTGGCCAGGTCGTGCCCGGCCACACACCGTCCGCCTTCGCGGTGACCGAGAAAGCGAACTTTTGCGTGCTGCCCACAGCGGTGTTCGTCGGGCTGACGGCATTTCCACTAGCAGCGGCGGCGCGCCGAGCGGCTACCTCTGGTGCTGCCTTGCTGAGACCGTCGGCCAAATCCGACACCCCGGCTGCCATGGTCACTAACAGAAAGCGGGCGGAGGCCCGGTCCTTGCCGGGCAAGCTGTCAGCCACAGGTGAACATGTAGTCGGTTTTTAAGTCGATGTACAAGCTGCTGGAATTCGCACCCATCTTCGCTGTTACGGGGGAACAGATCGAATTGCGACGTAGACAGGGCCGGCGTACTGGGTGAAGTTTTCGGAGCCGGTATCGCAACCCGTGCCCTCGATCTCGCACACGTGCAGATACATGTACTGCGACACCCCGACGTTGTTGTCGAGGATGGTGCACCCCTTGCTGCCGTTCTCGTGCGAGAACGGCGTGGCCAGCCGCTGGTCCGGGCCTGCTCGCGCAGGCAGCGGAACAGCTCGGAACAGTGGGTAACCAGTCCCGCACACGGTAGCCGCTGCCGCTACAGCCTGTGGATCGCTTTGAACGGGGGCCCGGGTGGCTGCGTCGCCTCTCTCGGAGATCGGGACAGCAGGCTGGTCGACGGCCACCGCCTGTGGCGCAGCCATCGCACCTAAGGTCGTAATCGCAGCAGCCGTGACAGCTCGCGGGCTTGCCCTGAGCTTCGACATCTCTAGCCGACTCCCCATACATCGCTTGAAGGTGGGCAGCGGGACCGGTTCAGCACCACTCCCACCACTGACAGGTCGTTCCGAACCGCTACGGGATGCGAGGGCAGGGGCCCCCTCAGCCTAACGACTTTCGCTCACACGTTCGGAACTTAGGCGCAAACATAGTCAAGGCCCTGCCCCCTCGGCAGAGGTAAACGGCGAACCGGTGATTACTTGACCGAAAGTCGTTAACCTCGAAGTTTCGTGACGGGCCGCCGACGGAGTCGGTGGCCCGTTTCCGTGTCGTGAGTTGAGTCTGTGCAGGCCGAGGGCCCGAGGTCATCTCGGGGTGGCGCCGGGTTCCACTGCTCCGGGTGGAGAAGGGCTCTCGTAGGGACGGGTGAATCCGCTGGTCAGCCGGGGTTCGGCAGGAGTGCGAGCGGGTCGCGTGCGGCGGTGATGGGCCGGTCCAGGGCCAGTGCCGGGCCAGGCGGAGGATCCGCCGGCGGCCGGTGGTGACGAGCTGAGCGGCCGCAGAGAACAGACGGAATCGCAGGCGGCGGGGCTCCCAGAGCCTGGCCTTGCCGTTGAGCGCGAGCATGGGCATCCAGGCCAGCAGGTCGAGGGCGATCTGGACGATCTCGAGCCAGATCCTGTTCTGGGCGGTGGTGTTCGGGGGCAGGTTGCGCAGCCGGGTCGCGCGGGCGGCCCGGCTGCGGTCCTCGGCCCGGGCCCTCAGCCGGTGACGGAGCTCGAGTTCGGCGATCGGCCGGCCGGCGGTGTTGGTGGCGAAGCAGGTGATCCGCATGCCGTCCGTGTCCGTGATCCTCAACTGGGCGCCGGTGCAGGGACGCTCCTTGCGGACGATCAGCCGCATGCCCTTCGGCCAGCCGTCCAGCAGCTTGCCGGTGAGCTCGGCGCCCCAGGCCCCGTCACGCACCTCACCGTCGGTCTCGACGGCCGGGGTCCATACCGAAGCGGGAACCTTCAGGACGTGTTCGTGGATCGCTTCGGTGACCGTCATGCCGACCGAGTAGGACAGCCATCGTCCTCGCCGGACGAGCCAGGCCACGAAGTCGTGGGTGCCGCCCGCGGAGTCCGTGCGGATCAGTGTCTGTCGCCCGCGCCGATAGCGCTTGGGCAGTTGGGCCAGAGCGAGCCGGGCGGTAGTGATGTGGTCGGCGGCCGTGTTGAAGCCCGCAAGCGTCCGGTCGCTGTAGACACACCGACAACAGCGCAACAGACATGGTGAAACGGAAGCCGTACGAATCATCGCCCGGCACATCAGCTTGACCGGACGGGGCCATGCCTCGCCTGCGCCCATCGTGAGGCAGAAAGCCACAGAGGCTGTCGACCCTGCCTGAGCGCGACAGGCACTGCAGCGCAGGCTGGGAGTTCCTCAACTGATCACTAAACGCCAACCCGTCATTCTCTCGTATCACCCCGGTCCGAGGCTGACGCTCGAACCGGCGGCTCGACTGACCGCCCCGCTTTGCGGTTCGAAAGGGCATCGTCAGCCCGATGAACGCACCACATGCGGCCGATGCCGCCGCGGCTGGGGAACGTGCTGGACTCACCCGACCAAGCTCCTCCACCCACAGCATCGGTGTAGAACCACACCCACCAGACCGGCCGGGGGCGAGGGCGACGGTCACGTCCCGCCGTGAGCCGTGGCCCGGCACCTCGCCCACCCATGCCCTCGAAGCCCCCCCCCGCACAGGAAAAATGGATGCCACGGGCCCCTGTGTTTCCCGACAGGGCACGGACGTGACGGCCGCCTTCACGGATCCAGCCGACAGCGAGGGGGCCGGTGGGCAGCAGCTCGGCCGACGCCATGCTGCCCGAGCACTCGGCCGCCGTTGCAGGACGAAGTGATGTGTCCTTGCGGCGAAGCAGTCTGACCCCACGGCATGGCCAGATTGCGTCTGACCGCCGTCACACCGCCTATGCAAGCCAGCAACTAGAGATCAACGCAAAATCGCTGCCCAGTCCGTCCGCGGGGACCGCACCCGAATCTCTGCCGTTTTCGCCAACGCAAGAGCGAAGGTGACCGAGATTCGATCACCGGAAACATGGAAGATTGAAGCTAAAACCGACAGATCGATCAACAGCACCTCTCGCTTGCATGTTCGGTGCCGTACTCTCTCTCCGTCACACCCACCTGTCAGTCACTTCAAGGGGAGAAAGTGAAGATTGTTATACGCCTCGGGGGAGTCTGCGCCGCTTTACTGGCTGCCACGATGGTCGCGCCCATCGCATCGGCAGCCGAACAGCCCAGCCCGCAGGGCAACACGCAGATCGAGGTCATGGACGTCGAGGGCGTCAAGGTCGACAAGCAGGCATCGGTCGAGACGAAGCAAATCATCGAGTCCGACGCGGCCGCTGCCGCAGCCGCCGCCAACGTATGCGGATCCGGCTACACCATCTCCACTGGCGCTGCCAGGTACAGCACCTACGGCACCGCTTACACATGGACCAACGGCAAGACCACAGGCGACCGTCTCTACGACATGCCGATCTGTGCCGTGTTCTTTAACGACACCGGTTCCGCGCACTCCATGGGCATCCGCCTGAAGGACAACTACACCGACACTCCCGACGTCGAGGACTTCGGCACGTACAGCACCTACGCCGGGCCCGTCTACCAGAACAAGGGCTACTGTGGCCAGGCGTACTCCTACATGAAGATCGGAACGAAGGTCGTCGTCGACAACTACTTGTCCGTAGGGGCCTGCAACTGATGTCACCGCGTCACGCGCTGCGCCCCGGTGCATGGGGCGCAGCACTGCTGCTTACCGTACTGATCGCCGGATGTTCCAACGGCGATAACCATGCATCTGAAAACTCGACCATTCCTTCTCCTTCTGCCACACCGAGCAGCGCCCCAAGTGCCCCGGTATCGCCCGAGGCCAGCCCGGAACCCTCACCGGTCATCAGCTACCTAGGGAAGACGAAGATCGTCACACTCGGCGATACGGAGATCCGAGCTACCCGCAACGAGTTGGGCATCAATGTCGCCTGCAACGCCACCAACACCGCCGACAGGACCCGCAACATAAGGGTTACCGTCAGCATCGGCAACGGAGACGACTGGGTGACAACCAACAATTTCAACTTCAAACAAATACCCGCAGGCCAGACGGCCTCAGAAAGCACCGTTATGGGCGGGTCCTTCGAAGGAGACCTGCCGGACGACCCGGAGATCCACATCGACAACGTCGTGTACTACTGACCTGAGCAGGGTCGGGGGGCCGGCACGGTGGCTTCCGCTTCGTTTCCGGCCCCCGCCGCTTCAAACCGTGCGTACGGTTCTCCCGCACACGGCTTTCCGACATCGTTCATCGACTGGCATGCGCCATCGCCCTGTGCACGTTTCCGGTAAGGCGGTAGGCCCCAAGCCGGTGATCGCCGACGCGGGAATCCCGGTCCACGTCCCGCGACGCATCGCCGGCCACGGCTCGCTCACGACCACCCAGCGCTACGGCCGCCGGCGCAGCACGCTCCGCACACCTCGGCCCGGTCCGCGTCCCCACTCGCCCCCGAGTCCGATCGGCCTCCCCGGCCGACACCGGGGAGGGAGCGCTGGTTTCCAACCAGTCCCCAAGAACGATCAAAGGCCGGCTTCGGATTCCTCCGAAGCCGACCCTGATCTGCGACTCTCACAAGTCGGGACGACAGGATTTGAACCTGCGACCCCTTGACCCCCAGTCAAGTGCGCTACCAAGCTGCGCCACGTCCCGGTGCGCGGTCTGACCTGGGGTTTTCCCCGGGCGAACGCGCAGGGAAACAATACCGCACTCGGGTCGGTGATCGCGCGCCCCTTTCGCCGTTGACCTCAAGTTTGGTTGAGGTTGCACGATCAACCGTATGACGACCGCAACCGATCAGGGCCGTGCGTACGGCTATGACGACCTGCCCCGGCTGATGGGGCTGATGACGGGTGACGAGAAGCACGGCCCCGCCGCCACCTCCACGCTCGACGTGCTGTGGGTGCTCTACGACCGGGTGCTCCGGGTGACCCCCGAAGGGCTCGCCGACCCCGACCGGGACCGCTTCCTGCTCAGCAAGGGGCACGGGCCCATGGCCTACTACGCCGTGCTCGCCGCGAAGGGCTTCCTTCCCACGGAGTGGCTGCCGGGGTTCGGCACGTACGACTCCCCGCTCGGGCACCACCCGGACCGGGTGCTGGTGCCGGGCGCCGAGATCGGCAGTGGGTCGCTCGGGCACGGGCTGCCGATCGCCGTGGGCACCGCGCTGGGCCTGCGCGCCCAGGGCCGGACCGATCCGGCGGTCTGGGTGCTGATCGGGGACGCCGAACTGGACGAGGGCAGCAACCACGAGGCGATCGCCTTCGCCGGCCCCGCCGGACTCGACCGGCTGCACACCGTCGTGATCGACAACTCCTCCGCCAGTCACGCGCTGCCCGGCGGGATCGCGGCCCGGTTCGAGGCCGCCGGCTGGTCCGCCGTCACGGTGGACGGCCGCGATCACGCGGCGCTGCACGCGGCGTTCACCGCGCCGCATCCGGGCCGGCCGCATGTCGTCGTGGCCCGTGTCGAGCCGAAGAACGCCTGACCCTCCCCCGCTCCCCGAAAGGGCACACTTCCATGGACACCATGCGTGACCGCTTCGCCCCCGTCGTCTCCCGGCTGCTGGACGAGGACCCGCGCCTCGCCGTCGTCCTCGCCGAGATCGGCCTCGACGGCTTCCGGGACGCCATGCGCCGCCATCCCGACCGGGTGATCAACGTCGGCATCCGCGAACAACTGCTGGTCGGGGCGGCGGCGGGGCTGGCGCTCACCGGGCTGCGGCCCGTCGTGCACACCTTCGCCAGCTTTCTCGTGGAGCGGCCGTTCGAGCAGGTCAAGCTGGACCTGGGGCACCAGGACACGGGCGCGGTGCTGGTGAGCGCCGCCGCCTCCTTCGACTGGCCGGCCGGCGGCTTCACCCACATGGCTCCGGGCGATGTGGCCCTCCTGGACACGCTGGACGGCTGGACCGTGCACGTACCCGGGCATCCGGACGAGGCCGAGACCCTGCTGCGGCACGCGGTCGCCGCGGGTGACGACAAGGTGTACGTACGGTTGTCCGTGCAGTCCAACCGGCAGGGGCGGCCGGTCGACGGGCAGCGCTTCGTCACCGTCCGCGAGGGCCGCTCGGGTGTCGTGGTCGCCGTCGGCCCGCTGCTGGACGCCGTGCTCGCCGCGACGGAGGGCCTGGACGTGACCGTGCTGTACGCGACGACGGTACGGCCGTTCGACGCGGCCGGGCTGCGCCGGGCCACGGAGGCCGCCGGTACGGACGTCGTGCTGGTCGAGCCGTACCTGGCGGGGACCTCCACGACCGCGGTCGGCGAGGCGTTGTCCGATGTGCCGCACCGGGTGCTCGGCCTCGGCGTCGGCCGGCGCGAGCTGCGGCGCTACGGCACCGTCGAGGAGCATGTGGCCGCGCACGGCCTGGACGCGGCGAGCCTGCGGGAGCGGATCGGCGGCTTCGTGGGAGCCGGACGGGTGCCGGTGGGCGGACGCGGCCCGCTCTCCGTGGGCGGGTGAGACACCGGCCTCACCCGGCGGGCGGGGAGGCGGGCCTCAGCGCGCCTGCGCGATCCGGCCTGCGCGGTCCGTCCTCCGTGACGGACGCGGCCGGCTCGGCTCGGACCAGGTCGCGTAGCGTCCGTACCACCGCGCCCGTACCGCCGGCGGGATCGCCGCCACCGACAGGCTCACGGCGGCGGAGGCCGGCAGGACGCGCCCGGCGCCCACCGCCGCCCACCGCCCGCCCACCGGGTGTCTCAGCCCCCGGCCGGGAGCCCCACCTCCGGGTGGGCGTCGAGGAGTCGGGGTGGGGCGGCCTGGCGCCAGGAGTCGGCCAGGATGTCCCGTAGCTCCTCCTCGTCCTCCAGGGCGGCCAGTCTCGCCCGCACCCAGGCGAACTGGGCCTCGTGGCCGGCGATCCAGAACTTGTCCGGCTCGGCCAGCACCAGTTCGTCGCGCTCCACCTTGGGGCAGCGCACGGCGATGGACGTCTCGTCCTCGGGCAGGGTCGCGAACATCTTCCCGGCCACCCGGAACGTGGGCATGCTCCAGGCCACCTTCTCCGTGGTGTCCGGCAGGGACAGGGCGATTCGGCGTACGTCTTCTGCGTCCGGCATGCCACGCAAGGTAGCCCCTGCCACTGACAATCAGCCTCCGGGGCTGCCGTCGAGCCGCTTGTAGTACAGCGTCGTCGGCCGCAGCTCGCCCGCCGGGTTCGCCGCGTAGTCGGGGAGGGTGCCGGCGACGGTCCAGCCGGCCGAGCGGTACAGCCGCTCGGCGGGGCTGCCGGTCTCGGTGTCGAGGTGGAGCAGGGTGCGCCCGTCGGCCGCGGCCGCCCGCTCGGCGGTGGTCAGCAGCCGGCGGCCGAGCCCCTGCCCGCGCGCCGACCGGTGCACCATCAGCTTGACCAGCTCGGCCCGGTGCCGGCTGTTCGGCCTGCCCGGGAAGTCCAGGCCGACGGTGCCGGTCACCCGGTCCGTGGCGTCCAGGGCCGCCCAGACGGCGAGCCCGCCGGCCGCCACGGCGTCCGCCCGCTCCCGCCACCAGGCGACCGCCTCGGCGTGGCCGAGCGGTGCGAGAAAGCCGACGGAGGCACCCGAGGCCACGGTGTCGGTCAGCAGCGCCGCCAGGCCGTCGGCCCGCGCGCGTATCCGGTCGCCGTCCCAGCGCTCGATCCTCACGGCCGTACCACCGCCAGGACGTAGCGCGCCGGGTCGGGGCCGGTGCAGCAAAACCGGGTCGCGCCGGTCACCCGCATCCGCAGGCAGTCCCCCGCGTCGAGCCGGTGGGCCTGTTCGCCGACGGTGACCTCCAGGGCCCCCGCGAGCAGCCACAGGTGCTGTTCCAGGCCGGGCACGGGCGGGCGGTCGTAGGCGAGGTCCGCGCCCGGGGCCAGCCGGCCCTCGACCAGTTCACCGCGCAGTCCGGTGTGCGGCGGGGACACGGACCGGCGTACGAAGCCGGCGGTACGGTCCTCCCACACCTGCTGCTCGGCGGCGCGGACCAGCGGGGCCGGGGCCGCCTCGACCTCGCCGAGCAGCTGGGACATGGTGCGGCCGTAGACGTGGCAGAGCCGGTTCAGGACGGCGGCGGTGGGGCTCGTCTCCGCGCGTTCGGCGCGGGACAGGGTGGACCGGCTGACTCCGCTGCGCTCCGCCAGCTCGCCCAGGGACCAGCCGTGCTCGGCGCGCAGCTCGGCCAGGCGGGCGCCCAGGAGCAGATCGACAGGATCCTCGCTTCTCATATCCGGGACGCTATCCCTGATATGAGACGGCCGTGTTACGGGCGCCTCACGCCCGGGCCGCCTCGCCTAGCGCCTCCAGCACCGGGCGGATCAGCGGATGTCCCTCGGCCCCGCGGCGTACGGCGGCGAAGACGCGGCGGGTCGGGGCGACGCCGTCGACGGGGCGTACGACCACACCGGCGAGGTCCATGCCGCACAGTGCGGAGCGCGGTACGAGGGCGACGCCCGCGTCGGCGGCGGCGAGCGCGACGACGGCGCGGAAGTCGTCGGAGGAGTGCTCCAGGCGGGGCTGGAAGCCGGCGCTCTCGCAGGCGAGGACGACCACGTCGTGGCAGGGATTGCCGGGGTAGGGCCCGATCCAGGGATCCTTGGCCAGCTCGGCCAGGGGCACCTCGGGGGCGTCCGCCAGCCGGTGTCCGAGGGGGACGACCGCGTCGAACGGCTCGGCGTAGAGCGGGACATGGGTCAGTCGGGGATCGTCGGCCGACGGGGCGCCCCGGTACTCGACGGCGACCGCCACGTCCACCTGCCGGTCCAGGACCATGGGCAGACTGGCGTCTCCCTCCGCGTCCCGCACCCGGATCCGTATGCCGGGTGCCTTGGCGGCTAGGCGGGCCACCGCCGGGGCCACGACCTGGGCGATGCCGGTCGCGAAGGCGGCCACGGTGACCGTGCCCGCCTCGCCCGAGCCGTAGGCGGCCAGCTCGGCCTCGGCCCGCTCCAGCTGGGCGAGGACCGCGTTGGTGTGACTGAGCAGGATCTCGCCGGCCGGGGTGAGCCGTACGCCCTTGGCGCCGCGCTCCACCAGGCGGTGGCCGGTCTCCTGCTCCAGGGCCGTCAGCTGCTGGGAGACGGCGGAGGGGGTGAGGTAGAGCGCGGCGGCCGCCGCGGTGACCGTGCGGTGGTCGGCCACCGCGCGGAGGATGTGGAGCCGCCGTGCCTCGATCATGCCCCTGATTATCCCAGCTCGTCCGGCCTGGTCAGGCCGCCAGTTCGGCGCGCGCCGCGACGAAGGCGTCGACCGCGCGGTGGACGTCGTCCGTGGAGTGCGCGGCGGACAGCTGGACCCGGATGCGGGCCTGGCCCTGGGGGACGACCGGGTAGGAGAAGCCGATCACGTACACCCCGCGTCCCAGCAGCAGTTCGGCCATGCGGGCCGCCTTCGCCGCGTCGCCGATCATGACGGGGGCGATGGCGTGGTCCCCGGGGAGGATGTCGAAGCCCTCCTCGGTCATCCGGCGGCGGAACAGCGCCGTGTTGTCGGCCAGCCGGACGCGCAGGTCGTCGGCGGACTCCAGCAGGTCGAGGACCTTCAGGGAGGCGGCGGCGATCACCGGGGCGAGGGTGTTGGAGAACAGGTAGGGGCGGGAGCGCTGGCGCAGCAGGGCGACGATCTCGGCGCGGGCGGCGACGTAGCCGCCGGACGCGCCGCCGAGGGCCTTGCCGAGGGTGCCGGTGATGATGTCGACGCGGTCCATGACGCCGTGCAGTTCGGGGGTGCCCCGGCCGGTCGGGCCGACGAAGCCGACGGCGTGCGAGTCGTCGACCATGACCATCGCGTCGTAGCGGTCGGCGAGGTCGCAGATCTCGCGCAGGGGCGCCACGTAGCCGTCCATGGAGAAGACGCCGTCGGTGACGATCAGCCGGCGGCGGGCGTCGGACGCCTCCTTCAGCTTGGCCTCCAGGTCCGCGAGGTCGCGGTTGGCGTAGCGGAACCGGCGGGCCTTGGACAGCCGGATGCCGTCGATGATGGAGGCGTGGTTGAGGGCGTCGGAGATCACCGCGTCCTGTTCGCCGAGCAGGGTCTCGAAGACACCGCCGTTGGCGTCGAAGCAGGAGGAGTACAGGATGGTGTCCTCCTGGCCGAGGAACGCCGACAGCCTGGCCTCCAGCTCCTTGTGCACCTCCTGGGTGCCGCAGATGAAGCGGACGGAGGCCATGCCGTAGCCCCAGCGGTCCAGGGCCTCGTGGGCGGCGGCGATCACCTCGGGGTGGTCGGCGAGGCCGAGGTAGTTGTTGGCGCAGAAGTTGAGGACCTCGCCGGGGCGGCCGCCGGCGGTGACGTTCACGGTCGCGGACTGCGGGGTGCCGATGACCCGCTCGGGCTTGTGCAGGCCGGCGGCGCGGATCTCGTCGAGGGTGGCGCGCAGGTCGTCGCGGACGGTGTCGAACATGGGGGGGCTCCTGAAGGTGCTCGCGGTTGCAGGGGGTCAGGCGGTCCAGTCGAGGATGACCTTGCCGCCCTTGCCGCTCGCGGCGTCGGCGAAGGCGGCCTCGAAGTCGCGGTAGCCGTACCGGCCGGTGATCACGGGGGCGAGGTCGAGACCGCCCTCCAGCAGCACCGACATCGCGTACCAGGTCTCGAACATCTCGCGCCCGTAGATGCCCTTGATGGTGATCATCGAGGTGACGATCCGGGCCCAGTCGACGGGGAACTCCTCGGCGGGCAGGCCGAGCATGGCGATCCGGCCGCCGTGGGTCATGTTGGCGATCATGTCGCGCATGGCCTCGGGGCGGCCGGACATCTCCAGGCCGATGTCGAAGCCCTCGCGCAGGCCCAGTGCGCGCTGGCCGTCGGCGATGGTGGACCCGGCGACGTTCAGGGCGAGGCTCACGCCGATCTTCCGGGCCAGCTCCAGGCGCTCCTCGCTGACGTCGGTGACGACGACGTTGCGGGCGCCCGCGTGCCGGGCCACGGCGGCGGCCATCAGGCCGATGGGTCCGGCGCCGGTGATCAGGACGTCCTCACCGACCAGCGGGAAGGAGAGCGCGGTGTGCACCGCGTTGCCGAACGGGTCGAAGATCGCGGCCACGTCGAGGTCGACGGGGACCCGGTGCACCCAGACGTTGGACGCGGGCAGGGCCACGTACTCGGCGAACGCGCCGTCACGGCCGACGCCGAGGCCGACGGTGGCCCGGCACAGGTGGCGGCGGCCGGCCAGGCAGTTGCGGCACTTGCCGCACACCAGGTGGCCCTCGCCGCTGACCCGGTCGCCGACGCGGACGTCGGTCACGTCCCGGCCGGTCTCCACGACCTGCCCGACGAACTCGTGGCCGACCACGAGCGGGGTGCGGATGGTCTGCTGGGCCCAGCCGTCCCAGGCCCGGATGTGCAGGTCGGTGCCGCAGATACCGGTCCGCATGACCTTGATGAGGACATCACCGGGGCCGATGGCGGGCTCCGGGACGTCCGTCAGCCGGAGTCCCGGCTCCGCCTTCTCCTTGACCAGCGCCTTCAACGCTACGGCTCCTGTGGGTGAGGCCCGGCCCGCGGGCATGCCGAAGGAGCCCGCACCGGGTCAGAGGGGTGAAATCACCCCGCAATCTGCCCTATGCGCGCGCCGGGGTCCATCGAGCTTTTCTTAACCGGCGCCTCAGCTTTCCTTCAGGCCCCACGGGTGTCCCTCGTCTCCCTCGCGCCGCGCCGTCCTCGAGCCCGGCTCCGGCGGGGCGGGTGTCTCAGAGGGGCAGGCCGTCCAGCGCGCTCCGTTCGAGGCGGCGGACGAGATCGGCGGCGAGCGCCTTGATGGTGTCCAGGCCGGTCCTGCCCCAGGCGCGCGGGGATGTGTCGGCGGCACACACGGTGCCGAGCGCCATGCCGGAGCCGTCGATGAGCGGGGCGCCGAGGTAGGAGCGGATGCCGAACTCGTCGACGACCGGGTTGCCCGCGAACCGCGGGAAGTCGCGGACGTCGTCCAGGACCAGCGCCTTGTGTCGTACCACCACATGGGGGCAGAACCCATGGTCGCGCGGCAGCACCCGGCCCATCTCGGCCCTGCTGCCGTCCTCCCGGACGACCGGCACGGCGGGGGTGCTCAGGCCCGCGAAGAACTGGTGGTCCTCGCCGATGAAGTTGACCATGGCGTAGCTCGCGCCGGTGAGCCGGGCGAGGTCGCCGGCGAAGGCGTCGAGCGCGGGGTCGGGCCGGTCCGCCAGACCCAGCCGGCGCAGCCGGTCGACCCGGGCGGGGGCCTCCTTGTCCTCGGGGGTGAGCAGCAGACCCCGGACCGGCCGGGGCGGCTCGTAGCTCATCGCCGGACTCCGGCGCTGTGGGTGTACCTCATACAGGAACTCCGTGGACGGTGGGTCTTCGATCACCTGTGGGCGCCCTGGCTGGGCGTGGCCGCCGGGGCGAGGGCCAGCAGATGGCGTACGAGGGTGAGCAGGGTCTGGACGCCGGAGCTGGAGATCCGCGCGTCGCAGCGCACCACCGGGATCTCCGGGCCGAGGTCGATGGCGGCCCGCACCTCGTCGGGTGTGTAGCGGTGGGCGCCGTCGAACTCGTTGACGGCGACGATGAAGGCGAGGCCGCGCTCCTCGAAGAAGTCGACGGCGGCGAAGCAGTCCTGGAGGCGCCGGGTGTCGGCGAGGATCACCGCGCCGAGCGCGCCCTCGGACAGTTCGTCCCACATGAACCAGAACCGCTCCTGCCCCGGCGTGCCGAACAGGTACAGCACGTGTTCCGGATCGAGGGTGATCCGGCCGAAGTCCATGGCGACGGTGGTCTCCATCTTGTTCTCGACGCCGTCGAGGCTGTCCGTGCCGACGCCGACCGTGGTGAGCAGCTCCTCCGTGCTGAGCGGCGCGATCTCGCTGACCGCGCCCACGAAGGTCGTCTTGCCGACCCCGAACCCGCCCGCGACGAGGATCTTGAGCGCGGTGGGGAACGGGTCAGAGCTGTCGTCGTAGTCCATCGAGCACTGCCTCCAGCAGAGACCGGTCAGTGGGGGTGTGGTGGTAGGCGGGCGGCTTGGTGGTCAGCGCGCCGCAGTCGACCAGGTCCGACAGCAGCACCTTGGTGACCACCGCGGGCAGCTTCAGCTGAGCGGCGACCTCGGCGACCGGGACGGGCGCGCGGCACAGGTCGAGGGCCTGCGCGTGCTCGGGGCCGAGGTAGCCGAGCGGGGTGACGCCGGTGGCCATCACCTGCGACATCAGGTCGAGGGCGATGCTGGGCTCGGTGCGGCCGTCGCTGACCGTGAACGGTCGCACCAGCCGCCCGGCCGCCTCGTCCAGCCAGGGCCCGTCGCCGGCCGCGGCCACGCTCAAGGCCTCGCCGCCGCCGGGTCCGCGGTCTGCTGCCGGGGGGCGGTCACGAGGTAGGGGCGCACGCTCTTGACCAGCATCGCCATCTCGTAGCCGAGCACGGCGGCGTCGGCCTCGCGGCCGGCCAGCACGGCGAGACAGGTGCCGGAGCCGGCGGTGGTGACGAAGAGCAGGGTCGCGTCGAGTTCGACCACGACCTGGCGCACGTCCCCGCCGTCGCCGAACCGGACGCCCGCGCTGCGGCCGAGGGAGTACAGGCCGCAGGCCAGGGCCGCCATGTGGTCGGCGCTGTCGGCGTCCAGGCCGTGTACGGACTTCACCAGCCCGTCAGAGGAGAGCAGCACCGCGCTGGAGGTGTGCGGTACGCGCTGCACGAGGCCGCTCAGCAGCCAGTCGAGGTCGGATGCGGGGATGGTCGGCGCATCGCTCGCCATGGTGGATCGACTCCTTGGGGTACGAAGATCTGCGGGAGCGCTGGGGGTGGGGGTACGACTGTCTCTTATACACATCTCCGAGCCCACGAGACCTCTCTACATCTCGTATGCCGTCTTCTGCCCGAGCCCATGTCAGGTGCGCCCGTGTGGGCGGAGGCTGTGTGGTGGGGAGCCTCCATGTGCCCGGCGACCATGGGCGCGGCGTCCATGTGGGGCGGATCCATGTGTCGGTAGGCGGTGTTCGCGTACGCCGCTTCGCCGTAGGCCCTGTACGTCCTCCCCTCCCCCGCCGGTCCCTCGTTCGCCGGCTCTTCCCGCCCGGGCCCCGGCTCCCCGTGCCGAGACTCCGCGTGCCCGGACTCCGGGTGCTGCTGCGCCTCGGCGAGGCCGAACCCGCGCTGGAAGGCTGCCATCAGGCCGGGGTCGTGGCCGGCGGCGGTGCCGGCGTCCTGGCGGGGTGCCGGGCCGCCGCGGAGTTGGGGCGCGATGTGCTCCTGGGCGCGCCTGCGGGGCAGTTCGGGCTTGTCCGTGGTGTCCGTGGTGTCGCGCACCATGTCGACGCGCGGGGTGGGCAGCAGACCCATGTGTGCCTCCACCACCGGCCGGTCCTGGGCGCTGATGCCGGGCATGGCGTCGGCGGGGTTGGGCCGAGCCTTATGGGTGCCACGGACCGGCAGCGGGGGCAGGGTGTTTGCTCCCCGGCGTCCGCGCGTGCCGTTCTCGGCGTCGCGCCGCCCGGATCCACGCTGCGCGTGCCGCCGCCGCCCGCTTCCCGGCGCCTGTCCGGCACCGGCACCGGCGCCGGCACCGGTCCCACCCTCGGCCGCGACACCACCGGTTCCGGTGCCGCCGGTCCCGGTCTCTCCGGCCTCGGCTCCTCCGGGAGCGGTTCCTACGGGCTCGGTTCCTCCCGGCCCGGTCTCCGCACCGGTGGCCGGCGCGGAACCGTTTCCCGTGCCGCCCCCGGCACCCTGTCCGTCCGTTCCCCGGCTCGCGCCCCCGGGCGAGGACGCGGCCGTCGGCATCCGCGGCGGCGGCACGGCCACGGCCTCGGTGCCCGCGCCCGCGCCTGCGCCCGTACCCACGCCCATGTGCTCACCCGGCCCCGGCGCCGACACCGATACCGCCCCCTCGTCCGGTCCCGCACCGGCGTCCGTGTCCGCGCCCGGTACACCCCGGGCCTGGCCCAGCAGCGCCTGGGGGACGACTAGGACGGCCTGCACACCGCCGTAGATGTTGGTCTGCAACCGCACCTGGATGCCGTGCCGGCGGGCGAGCTGGGAGACGACGTAGAGGCCGATGCGGCCGTCGGCCAGCAGGCTGGCGACGTTGACCTGGTCGGGGTCGGCGAGCAGGGCGTTCATCCGGTTCTGCTCGGTGACGGGCATGCCCAGCCCGCGGTCCTCGACCTCCACGGCGAGCCCGGAGGTGACGAGGCCGGCGCGGAGCAGCACCTGGGTGTGCGGGGCGGAGAACACCGTGGCGTTCTCGATGAGTTCGGCGAGCAGGTGGATGACGTCGGCGACGGCGTGGCCGCGCAGCTCGCCGTCGATGGGCGGCACCAGCTTGACCCGGGAGTACTGCTCGACCTCGGCGATGGCGGAGCGCAGCACCTCGGTCATGCTGACCGGGTTGCTCCACTGGCGGCGGGAGACGGCGCCGCCGAGCACGGCGAGGTTCTCGGCGTGCCGCCGGATCCGGGTGGCCAGGTGATCGACGTGGAAGAGGCCCTTGAGCAGGCCGGGGTCCTCGATGTCGTTCTCCAGGTCGTCGAGGATCGAGATCTCCCGGTGCACGAGGGACTGAAGCCGGCGCGCGAGGTTGACGAACACCTCCAGCTTCTGTTCGCTGCCCGTCTGGCTGGAGAGCTGGGCGGCCCGGACGACGGCGGTGACGGCGCCGTCGTACGCGCGGGCCAGGTCGGCGGCCAGCAGCTCGAAGTCGTCGGCGCCCGGCGGGGGCCCGCCGCGCCTGCCGCGCTGGGGCGGGGCCTCGCCCTGCCGGAGCGCGTCGACCAGGGCGTGCAGGTCGGCCTCGACACGCGCGGCGGTGCGCCGGAGCGCGTCGACGCGGTCGGCGATCGAGCGGGCGGCGCGGTCGGCGGCCACGGCGGCGATCAAAATCCCGGCGACGGTCACGCCCGCCGCTCCGGCGACCATGGCCCACAGCAGGGGCCCGGTGTGCGCCCCGGCGGAGCGGACGCTGCACAGCACCGCGGCGCCGGCGCCGAGCGCGACCGCGAGGGGCGGCAGGACGGCGATCCGCATCAACTGGGGCCGTATGCGCGTCTCGGGCAGTGCCGGAGCGGGTCGGGCGACCGGCCGCCCGTGCCGGCCGCCCTCGCGACGGTCGGCGCGGGCGGCCGGCGCTCGGAGGTGAGACATCTGCGTCCTCGTCCTGGTCCGTCGGGCTTGGGGTCCTCGTGCGGTACGCGCTGCGGGCATGCGGATGCGGGCGCGCGTCATCGCGGTGTCGGCCGACGGGACCGGGGAATCCGGCCGCATGCCGCCCGACGGACACTCACAGTAGTTGCCCGCGCATCCTGTGTGCTGGGCAGTGGACAAAGTCCCCCGCGGAGCGTCCCGCTCTGGTATGAGGAGCCGTACGACAGACCGATAACCCGGCCGAGTTTCCCCCGGATGGAGCGAAAGAGACCGGTGCGACCTGGTCGGAAGCGATCAGAAAGCACGACCGGGGGCGGCGGGCCGGATCGGCCCGCCGCCCCCGGTCGGGTGTGAACACGCGAACACACGTGCGTCTCGGCCGCCCGCCGGACCGCCTCCCTCCCTGGGGGCCGCGCTGGCGAATGTCACCGAGAGTCGTCGCCTTGGCCTGGAATCGTCGGTGCCGGAACCCCGGCGCCGCTCAGGCCCGTACGGGCGGTGCCGGCCTCCCCGCTCAGCCTCGTACGGGCGGTTCCGCCACGAGCGCGCCGGCCGCGCGCCAGGTGCGCCGGACCTCGCCCGAGACGTGCCGCCACCAGGCCTCCGCCGGGAGTTTGCCGGCGGGTTCGAAGGGCTCGCCGGGCCGGGGCAGGGCCACCGCCTGGCCGGCCTCCTCGGCGACCTCCTTGGTCCACTCCCCCGGTTCGGCCCAGGGGTGCGGGGCGAGGTTGAAGGTGCCCCAGTGGATCGGCAGCAGCACGCCGTGCGGCGCCCCGCCCTGGAGGTCGAGGTGGGCGCGCAGGCCCTCCTGCGGGGTCATGTGGATGTCGGGCCAGAACTCGCTGTACGCCCCGATCTGGATCATCGTGGCGTCGAACGGGCCGTGCGCGGCGCCGATCTCCCGGAAGCCGTCGAAGTAGCCGGTGTCACCGCTGTGGTAGATCCGGTGCTCCTCGCCGGCGACTGCCCAGGACGCCCAGAGGGTGTGCTGGGTGTTGCGCAGGCCCCGGCCGCAGAAGTGGCGGGCCGGGGTGGCGGTGAGGGTGAGTCCGCCGATCCGGGTGGACTCGTGCCAGTCCAGTTCGCGCAGCCGGTCCGGCGAGACGCCCCAGCGCTCCAGGTGGGCGCCGACGCCGAGCGGCACGGCGAACAGGGTGTCGGTGCCGGCCAGCGCCTTGATGGTGGGCAGGTCGAGGTGGTCGTAGTGGTCGTGCGAGATGACGACGACGTCGACCGGGCCGAGTGCGGCCAGCGGCAGCGGGACCGGATGCAGCCGTTTGGGGCCGGCGAAGGGGAACGGGGAGCAGCGCTCGCCCCAGACGGGGTCGAACAGCACGCGGTGGCCGTCGATCTCGGCGAGCACGCTGGAGTGGCCCGTCCAGGTCAGCCGCAGTCCGGTGGCGGGCGGCTCGGCCAGGTCGGCGAAGGTGGTGGGGTGTACCGGGACGGTGCCCCTCGGCGAGCGCAGCGGCCGGGTGTCCTTGTCCAGGAACACCTTGGCGAGGTCCACCGCCGAGGCGCTCGGCCGGGTGCGGGCGGGGCCGCCGGGGTTCTGGAAGACGCCGTCCCTGAAGTGCGGCGAGCGGCGGATGCGTGCCAGGCGGGCGCCGCCCGGTTCCGCTCCGAACGCGGCGGGCCGCAGGGCACGCGGCCCGGAGCCCTCAGAACGCGAACCGATCACGGTACCTCCCGGTGGAGTGGGGTGAGGCCTCCATTATGGTCGGCGCCTCCGACAGCCCGGACGGAGCGGGGTGCCCCCTCTCGCACCCTGCCGTCACCGCAGGCCCGTTGGCGAGGGCCCGCACGGCTCCTGCGGTTTCGGGGAGGCAGCCGGGCCGGCGGCGCACCCGAACGGTGATCCGGTACGGCGTGCGGTGCGCGCAGACGACGCCCTCGCCCGTGAACCGGGCTTGTCGCGCCGGACGTTGGCCGGACGGCGAGGGCCGCGGGCCGCGTCCCGGGCCGCCCGTGCGGGCGGTCCGGGGCGCGGCCGGCGGAGCCAGACCGCGGAGGCGAGCGGCACCAAGCCTCGGAGGCGAGCGGAGCCAAACCGCGCAGGCGGGCGGTGTCAGGCGACGGAGGCGATGCGCATCTTGATGTCGTCCGGCGAGAGCGTGCCCTTGGCGGTCACGTGGTCGCCGGAGGACTCGCCGCGCAGTCGGCGCCCGATCCAGGGCACGAGGAACTCGCGCGCCCAGTGGACGTCGTCGCGGCGGACCTCCAGGGTGCCCCGGGGCGGCAGCGGAGGCCACGGCTGCTCGGGGTCGGCCGGTACCTCCAGGCCGAGGACCTGTCCGGCCCGCAGCGCCACGCGCGTGTGCCCCTCGGGCGACAGGTGCAGGCGGTCGCTGTCCCAGGCCCGGCGGTCCTGCACGGACTTGAGGGACCACAGGTCGAGCACGGGGCAGCCGTAGCGGTCGGCGATGGCGCGGACGTGCCCGTTGTACGTGGCGATCTTGCCGCGCAGGTGCTTGAGCAGGGGCACGCCACGGGTGTCGAAGCCGGTCGTCACCATCACCGTGCCGGCGGCCGCGGCCAGCCGGGCCACGGCCCTCTCGAAGCGCTCGGCCACCTCGTCGGGGTCGGTGCCCGGACGGATGATGTCGTTGCCCCCGGCGCAGAAGGAGACCAGGTCGGGTGCCAGGTCGACGGCCTGCGGGACCTGGTCGGCCACGATCTGGTCCAGCAGCTTCCCGCGCACGGCGAGGTTGGCGTACTGGAAGTCGCCCTCGGGACGCCGGTCGGCGAGCAGCACCGCGAACCGGTCGGCCCAGCCCACGAACGCCCCGTCGGGCCCGGGGTCGCCGACGCCCTCGGTGAAGCTGTCCCCCACCGCCACGTACGACCCGATCACTGATCTGCTGTCACTCTTCGAATCGTCTGCCACGTCGGATCATGATTCACCTTCGGATGTGACCTACGCGACCGTAGGCAGGGGTTGACGAGCGGTGAGATGAGCCACTCTTAAAGACTTCGCAATCCAGGAATAAAGACGGCTCGGACCGGTGGCTTCGATGCACTCCGGGCGTTTCATGTACGGCGTTCCCCGGGCGCTTCATGTGCGGCGCAACCGGAGCACCGTCGCGTCCAGGTCGCCCTTGAGTCCGGTGTGCAGCCCATGGTGCAGCAGGACCGCACCCCGGTGCACTTCGCCCGTCTCCCGGCATGCGTACGAAGCCGTCGGGTCGAGTCCGCGCAGCCGCACCGCCGGCACCGGCTCGCCGTAGTGCTGAGCCTGGAGCCAGGCGAGGACGACGGTCTCCTCGCCCCGGAGGTACTGGACGGCGCTCAGGCCGCCCGTCGGGGGCCGCAGCCGGTACAGCTCGCCGTGCTGCACGAGCGGCCGGATCTCCTTGTAGAGATCCACCCACCGCCGGGCCTCGGCCCGTTCCTCGGGGCTCCACCGCGTCAGGTCGCCGCCGACGCCGAGCACGCCCGCCATGGCACTGACGAACCGGAAGCGCAGCGAGCTGGCCCGCCCGTTGAGCTGGGTGTTGGGGCTGTCGGTGACCCAGGCGGCCATCACGCGCGCGGGGTGGAGCTGGGTGAAGCCGTGCTGGATGGCGAGCCGGTCCAGCGGGTCGGTGTTGTCGGAGGTCCACACCTGGTCGGTGCGGCCGAGCACCCCGAGGTCGATCCGGCCGCCGCCGCCCGAGCAGGACTCGAAGGCGACTTCCGGGTGGGCGGCCCGCAGCCGGTCCAGCAGGGCGTACAGGGCGCGCACATGGTCCACCCACAGGCGCTGCGGGTAGGGCTCCCCGGGCCAGCCGGCGTCGGTGAAGCAGCGGTTGAAGTCCCACTTCACGTAGTCGATCGGGGCGCTGGAGAGCAGGGCGTGCAGCCGCTCCCAGAGGTGGTCCTGGACATCCTCGCGGGCGAGGTTGAGCACGAGCTGGTTGCGCAGTTCCGTGCGCTTGCGGCCGGGGTGGTGCTGCACCCAGTCGGGGTGGGCGCGGTACAGCTCGCTGTCCGGGTTGACCATCTCGGGCTCGACCCAGATCCCGAACCGCATGCCGAGCGCGTGCACCTGGTCGGCGAGGGGCTTCAGGCCGTGCGGGAAGCGGTCCGGGCTGGGCGTCCAGTCGCCGAGGCCGGCGCGGTCGCTGGTGCGGGCGCCGAACCAGCCGTCGTCCACGACGAACAGCTCGACGCCGATCTCGGCGGCCCGGCGGGCGAGGGCGGCCTGCTGCTCCTCGGAGATGTCGAAGTACGTCGCCTCCCAGGAGTTGAACAGCACGGGCCGGTCCCGTTCGGCGTCCGGGATGACGTGCGCGCGCTGGTAGGCGTGCCAGGCGCGGCTCGCACCGCCGAAGCCGCCGTCGCTCCACAGGCCCGCGAAGACCGGGGTGGTGTACGACTCCCCGGGCGCCAGGAGCAGCAGGCCCGAGTCGTCGTGGCCGGCGCCGCCGGTGATCTGCACGCGCCCGTCCGGGAGTTGGGCGACGGCGATGCGCCAGGAGCCGGACCAGCCGAGCGCGCAGCCGTAGACCTCGCCGCGCTCCTCGGTGGCGTCGGTGTCGAGGGCGACCCAGGGCAGGTGCTGGTGGCCGGTGTGGCCGCGGCGGCTGCCGATGACCTTCTCGCCGTAGGTGAGGGGGGCGGTGGTCAGCCGGGACTCGGCGGCCCACCGGCCGTGCAGCTGGGACAACCGCCAGCCCTCGCGGTGGGGCAGCGTCCAGGTGGCCGCGTCGGCGCGCAGCAGCTCCACGGGCGCGGGGCCGCCGTTGGCGACGGTCACCCAGCGCTCGACCACGTCGCCGCGCATCCGGTAGTGCAGCGTGACGGCCACGCCGTCGTCGTCGAACCGCAGCCGCAGTGTGCCGTCCTCCACGTCGTACGACACGAAGCGCCACTCGGTGCCGCGCCGCCGGTCGGTGCGTACGGACAGGGCGGGGCGGACGAAGCGGGGGCCGCCCTCGACGGGGTACTCCTCCCGGCCGTCGAGCGCCGACTCGAAGGGCCAGGGGCCGGGCAGCGGGCGCGCCGCCAGCGCCTCGGCGTCGGCGAGCGCGATCGGTGGCCCCCAGTGCAGGTGGAGCAGTTCGTCCGCGTCGGTGAGACGCAGGGCGTAGCTGCTGCCGGGGCCCGACAGCAGCCAGGTACGACCGTCTTCGGCGATGTCCACCATCGAGACCTCACAGGTGCCAACAGTTCCGCGCAAGCCTCAACATCATCAAGGGATTCGGGCCCCGTGACAATGCCTGTGGATAACTCATTGCCCGAGGAAATCGATGCCGTATGGTCGACCTCAGTGCCCGCCGGCGAGCCGCGACGGCGGGGAACGACCGGGAGGAGCCCCCGTGACGCAGCAGGTCCCGTCGACCGAGCCGGAGCTGGCAGGTGTGCGCAATTTCCGTGACGTGGGCGGGCTGCCGACCGTGGACGGGCGGCGGGTGCGCCACGGAGTGCTGTTCCGCAGCGGGCACCTCGCGCACGCGACCGAGGAGGACGCGGCCTTCCTCGCCTCTCTGGGGCTGCACACGATCTTCGACTTCCGCAACGCGGCCGACCAGAAGCTGGAGGGCGCCGATGTCGAGCTGCCCGGCGTGCGGAATGTGAACCTGCCGCTGAGCGACCCGGCGGACGGCGCCGAGTTCTGGAAGATGGTCCGCGACGGCGACCTCGACCAGCTGCGCGCGATCCTCGCCGACGGCAAGGGGGCGGCCCGGATGACCGCCTCCTACCGGGCGATGGTCAAGCACCGCACCGCCGAGCACTCCAAGGTGCTGCACGCGCTCGCCGACGACAGCGTCCCCGCGCTGATGCACTGCGCGGCCGGCAAGGACCGCGCGGGCGTGTCCATCGCCGTCACGCTGCTCGCGCTGGGCGTGGAGCGCGAGGCGATCGTGGCCGACTATCTGGAGTCCGGCGCCAAGCACCGCCGCTACAAGGTCCGTCGCAGCGGCAGCGCGGACACGGCGTACACGCCGGAGGTGATGGAGCTGCTGGACCCGCTCTTCGACGCCCGCGCGGAGTACCTCCAGGCCGCGTTCGCGAGCATCGAGGAGACCTGGGGCGATGTCGACACCTATCTGACGCGGGGCCTGGGGCTCGCTCCCGAGACCCGTGAGCGGCTGCGCGAGCGTCTGCTGGACTGAGGCGGGCGCGCGGCGGTCAGCCCTTGCCGCCCACCGCGAACAGCAGGTAGAGGAAGGCGGCCAGGACGTGCCCGAGGGCGATGTAGATGATCAGCCGGATCCACAGGGAACGGGGGAACTTCGTCTCGAAGTCGCTCATGGCAGCTCTCCGGTCGGCGAGCCCAGGCACAGCGTGGCCGTGGGGCTCTGCAGCAGGGTGTGGACGAACAGCAGCTCCACGCCGTCGTGGTCGACGGCGGCGAGGCGGTGCGGGGTGAGCGAGTCGAAGTGCGCGCTGTCGCCGGGGCCGAGCAGATGCGCGGTGTCCCCGAGCCGCAGCCGCAGGCGTCCCTGGAGGACGTAGAGCCACTCCTCGCCGGGGTGGACGCGCACGATGTCGCCCTGGGAGCCGTAGGGCACCCGCACCCGCAGGGCCTGCATGCCGCGGCCGGGCGCCCCGGCCTGGACGTACGTCCAGCCGCCCGCCCGGGTCGGTTCCATGTCGGCGGCGCGCACGATCGCGTCCCGGTCGGCGACCGTCTCGCCGAGCAGTTCGGAGACGGTCGTACCGTAGATACGGGCGAGCGCGAGGAGCATCGGCAGCGACGGCTGCCGGTGTCCGGTCTCCAGGCGGGAGAGATGGGCCGGGGAGAGACCGGCGGAGCGGGCCGCGGCCTCCAGGGTGAGGCCGGCGCGCCGGCGCAGGGCGCGCAGCTGGGGTGCGACGGCGGGCAGGCCGTCGTCCGCAGCCGCCGGCGACGCGGCGTCTGAGGCGTTCATGCCTCCATTGAGCCCCACTGTTGCCCCTGGGGCAATTTTCTTGCCCCTGAGGCAAGGCGGGGCGCCTCGGCGTTCACCGCCGTCGGCGCCCCGCCTGCCGGGTGGCCGTCAGCGGTTGGCCACGGCCTGCTTGATCAGGGTCTTGCCGAAGTCCCACATCAGACCGCCGCCGCTGTGCGCGTCGTCCATCACCGCGGTGAAGGCGTCCACGAACCGCTCCACGTCGGCCTCGTCGACGACCAGCGGCGGAATGAGCTTGATGACCTCCAGGTGGTCGCCGGAGACCTGGGTGAGGATCCGGTGCTTCTGCAGCAGCGGCACGACGACCATCTGGGCGAACAGACCCTTGCGGGCCGCCTGGAGCATGGTCCAGCGACCGCGCAGCTTCAGCGAGGACGGCTTGCCGAACTCGATGCCGATCATCAGGCCCCGGCCGCGTACGTCGGCCAGCAGCTCGTACCTGTCGATCAGCGCGGTCAGCCGGGACTTCAGCAGTTCGCCCGTGCGGCGCACACCGGCGACGATCTGCTCGTTCTCCATGACCGACAGCACGGCGAGGCCGCACGCCATCGCCTGGGCGTTGGAGCCGAAGCTCGCCGAGTGCACCAGCACGCGGTCCATGGACGAGTAGACCTTCTTGAAGATCCACTCCTTGCCGAGGGTGGCGCCCACCGGCACATAGCCGCCGGACAGGGCCTTGGCCACGCACACCAGGTCCGGTTCGACGCCGTCCTCGTGCTGGTAGGCGTAGAAGTCGCCGGTGCGGCCGAGGCCGGTCTGCACCTCGTCGGCGATGAGCAGCGCCTTGTGCTGGTGCAGCAGCTCCTGCGCGGCCCGCAGATAGCCGGGGGGTGCCTCGTGGACGCCCTTGCCCTGGATCGGCTCCACGATCAGCGCGGCGACGTCGCCCTTCTTCAACTCCCGGGCGAGGGCGTCCAGATCGCCGAGGGGGACGGCGGTGTCGGGCAGCAGCGGGGCGAACCCGTCGCGGAAGCCGTCCTCGCCGTTGACCGACAGCGAGCCGGTGGTCAGGCCGTGGAAGGCGTGGTCGCAGTACAGGACGCGGGGCTTGCCGGTGGCGTACCGGGCGAACTTCAGGGCCGTCTCGACCGCTTCGGTGCCGCTGTTGCCGAAGAACACCCGGTCCAGGTGCGGGCTGTGGGCAAGGAGCCGTTCGGCGAGCAGGCCGGGCAGCGGCTGGCAGTCGAAGCGGGTGAGGTCGGCGAGGTCGAGGTCCAGCACGTCGTGCAGCGCCTTGCGGACGACCGGGTGGTGGCGGCCCAGGCCCATCACCCCGAACCCGGCGAGCATGTCCAGGTAGTCGTTGCCGTCCGCGTCGAAGAAGTGCGCTCCCTCGGCACGCTCGTAGACCTTGTCGAAGCCGATGGTGTGCAGCATCCGCGGGAGCTGCGGGTTGAGGTGCTTCGCGTGCAGCTCGTAGCGTTCGGCTCCGCGCTCGGCGAGCAGGGCGCCGAGGTCGAACTCGGTGGTCATTCACTCTCCTTGACTGTGCCGTCGGCGTTCTTGACGGCCAGGCTCGCGCTGATCCGCCCGGCGATCTCGACGGGGGTGAGGCCGATGTCGGCCAGCACCTCGCTGCGCTTGGCGTGCGCGAGGAACTGCTCGGGGATGCCGAACCGCCGTACCGGCACGTCCACGTCGGCGTCGCCGAGGGCCAGGGCGACGGCCGAACCGACGCCGGCGGCCCGGCTGTTGTCCTCCACCACGGCCACCAGCCGGTGTCCGGCGGCGAGCGGGGGCAGGGCGGGGTCGACGGGTTTGACCCAGCGCGGGTCGACCACCGTGCAGCCGATGCCGCGGGCTTCGAGCAGTTCGGCGGTCTGCAGGCACACCGTGGCCATCACGCCGACGGCCACCAGCAGCACCTCGGGGCGTTCGGCGCGGTGCAGGACGTCCATGCCGCCGACCCGGTCGACGGCGGGGACGCGCGGGCCGGCGGTCTCCTTGGGGAAGCGGACCAGCGTGGGCGCGTCGTCCACGGCGACCGCCTCGCGCAGCTGGGCGCGCAGCTGGTCGGCGTCGCGCGGCGCGGCGATCCTCAGGCCGGGGACGACCTGGAGGACGGACATGTCCCACATGCCGTTGTGGGAGGCCCCGTCGGTGCCGGTGACACCGGCCCGGTCCAGCACGAAGGTGACCCCGCAGCGGTGCAGGGCGACGTCCATCAGCAGCTGGTCGAAGGCCCGGTTGAGGAAGGTGGCGTAGACGGCGACGACCGGGTGCAGTCCGCCGGTGGCGAGCCCGGCCGCGGAGACCGCCGCGTGCTGTTCGGCGATGCCGACGTCCCAGACGCGGTCGGGGAAGCGTTCGGCGAACCGGGCGAGGCCGACCGGGTGCAGCATGGCCGCCGTGATCGCCACGACGTCCTCGCGTTCCTCCCCGATCCGGACGATCTCCTCGCCGAACACCGAGGTCCACGAGGGGCCCTTGGACGGGGTGAGGGGCTCGCAGGTGAGCGGGTCCATCACGCCGACGGAGTGGAAGTGGTCCTCCTCGTGCGCGAGGGCGGGTTCGTAGCCGCGGCCCTTCTCGGTGAGGCAGTGGACCAGGACGGGGCCGTGGAAGCGCTTGGCGCGGCGCAGCGCCGACTCGACGGCCTTGATGTCGTGGCCGTCGATCGGACCGAGGTACTTCAGTCCCAGGTCCTCGAACATGCCCTGGGGGGCGAAGGCGTCCTTGAAGCCCTTCTTCGCTCCGTGCAGGGACTCGTAGAGCGTGTTGCCGACGACCGGGGTGCGCTGGAGCACCTCCTTGCCCCAGGCGAGGACCTTTTCGTAGCCGTCGGTGGTGCGCAGCGTGGCCAGGTGATTGGCCAGGCCGCCGATGGTGGGGGCGTAGGAGCGTTCGTTGTCGTTGACGACGATGATCAGCGGCCGGTCCCGGGCGGCGGCGATGTTGTTCAGTGCCTCCCAGGCCATGCCGCCGGTCAGCGCGCCGTCGCCGATGACGGCGACCACATGGCCCTTCTCCCCCTGCACCTGGTTGGCCTTGGCGAGGCCGTCGGCCCAGCCGAGCGCCGTGGACGCGTGGCTGTTCTCGATGACGTCGTGCTCGGACTCCTCGCGCGAGGGGTAGCCGGACAGTCCGCCCTTGCCGCGCAGCTTCGAGAAGTCCTGACGGCCGGTCAGCAGCTTGTGGACGTAGGACTGGTGGCCGGTGTCCCACAGGATGCGGTCGACCGGTGACTCGAAGACCCGGTGGAGGGCGATGGTGAGTTCCACCACGCCCAGGTTGGGCCCGAGGTGACCGCCGGTTCTCGACACCGCGTGCACCAGGAACTCACGTATCTCTCCTGACAGTTCCCCGAGTTCCGCCTCGGACAGCGCCTTCAGGTCGCGTGGTCCCCGGATGCTCTCCAGAATGGTCACTCTCGGGCCCCCTCTCGTTCGTGCCTTGCCTCAACTCACCTGGTCCGACGGGCTCTTGCTCTCGGCGAGCTTCATGGCCTCCTCGATCAGGGTCTCCACGATCTTCGACTCGGGCACGGTCTTGACGACCTCGCCCTTGACGAAGATCTGGCCCTTGCCGTTGCCGGAGGCCACGCCGAGGTCGGCCTCGCGGGCCTCGCCCGGACCGTTGACCACACACCCCATCACCGCGACCCGCAGCGGCACCTCCATGCCGTCCAGGCCGGCCGTCACCTCCTCGGCGAGCTTGTAGACGTCCACCTGGGCCCGGCCGCAGGACGGACAGGAGACGATCTCCAGCCGGCGCTGCCGCAGTCCCAGGGACTCCAGGATCTGGATGCCGACCTTGATCTCCTCCACGGGCGGCGCGCTCAGCGACACCCGGATGGTGTCGCCGATGCCCTGGCTGAGCAGCGCGCCGAAGGCGACCGCCGACTTGATCGTGCCCTGGAAGGCGGGGCCGGCCTCGGTCACGCCGAGGTGCAGCGGGTAGTCGCACCGCTCGGCGAGCTGGCGGTAGGCCTCGATCATGACGACCGGGTCGTTGTGCTTGACGGAGATCTTGATGTCCCGGAAGCCGTGCTCCTCGAAGAGGGACGCCTCCCACAACGCCGACTCCACCAGTGCCTCAGGGGTCGCCTTGCCGTACTTCTGGAGCAGACGGCGGTCCAGGGAACCGGCGTTGACGCCGATCCGGATCGGCGTGCCGTGGTCCTTGGCGGCGCGCGCGATCTCCTTGACCTGGTCGTCGAACTGCTTGATGTTGCCCGGGTTGACCCGCACCGCCGCGCAGCCGGCCTCGATGGCCGCGAACACGTACTTCGGCTGGAAGTGGATGTCCGCGATCACCGGGATCTGCGACTTCTTCGCGATGGTCGCCAAGGCGTCCGCGTCGTCCTGCGTGGGGCAGGCGACGCGGACGATCTGGCAGCCGGACGCGGTGAGTTCGGCGATCTGCTGGAGGGTGGCGCCGATGTCGGACGTACGGGTCGTCGTCATCGACTGCACCGACACCGGGGCCCCGCCCCCGACCGGTACCGGCCCGACCTGGATCCGCCGCGACCGCCGCCGCGGCGCGACGGGACGGGCCGGCACCTCGGGGACGCCCAGGGGGACGGCGGTCACTCCCGGTTCCCGGCTACGGTCTCGCGCATGGCCCGCAGGGACTCCTTCAGGGATCCCATCGTGGCGAGGACGGCGGTCGGCTCGTAGCCGCAGTGCGCCATGCAGTTGTCGCAGCGCGGGTCCTTGCCGCGGCCGTACTTGTCCCAGTCGGTCTTCTCCACCAGTTCGCGGTACGTGGGCACGTACCCGTCGCTCATCAGGTAGCAGGGCCGCTGCCAGCCGAAGAGCGAGTAGTTCGGGATCGCCCACGCGGTGCACGGGAAGTCGACCTTGCCCTCCAGGAAGTCCAGGAAGAGCGGGGAGTGGTTGAGCCGCCACTTGCGGCGGTTGCCGCCCGCGAAGGCCTTCCTGAACAGCTCGCGGGTCTGCTCGACGCCGAGGAAGTGCTCCTGGTCCGGGGCCTTCTCGTAGGCGTAGGCGGGCGAGATCATCATCTCGTCGACCTTGAGGTCGTCGTTGAGGAAGTTGAGCACCTCGATGATGGTCTGCGGGGTGTCGGTGTTGAAGAAGGTGGAGTTGGTGGTCACCCGGAAGCCGCGCCGCTTGGCCTCCTTGATGGCGGCCACGGCCTCGTCGAACACGCCTTCCTTCGCCACGGATTCGTCGTGCCGCTCGCGCAGCCCGTCGATGTGCACCGCGAACGCGAAGTAGGGCGAGGGGGTGAACTTGTCCATCTTCTTGCGCAGCAGCATCGCGTTGGTGCACAGGAAGACGTACTTCCTCTTGGCCACCAACTGCCGCACGATCTCGTCGATCTGAGGGTGCATCAGCGGTTCGCCGCCGGCGATGGAGACCATCGGCGCGCCGGACTCCAGCACGGCGCCCACGGCCTGGGCGACCGGCATGCGCTGCTTGAGCACGCCTGCGGGGTGCTGGATCTTGCCGCAGCCCTCACACTTCAGATTGCAGGCGAAGAGCGGTTCCAGCTCGACGATGAGCGGAAACTTGTCCCGCCTGCGGAGCTTCTGTTCAGCCAGGTATGTAGCGACCTTGATGGACTGGCGCAGCGGCATGGCCATCTGGCTCACCTCCGGGGGAGCGGCAAAGAACGGTGCCAATCGAAAAATGCGGGAAGGACGGAACGGAGAACGCGGAAGGCCGATATCCCGCCGCGCAGGGTGCCGATCCGGACGAGTTCGTGTTCGGGAGCGTCCACGACGACCCGGACGGCGGCCACCGGCCGTTCGCCGGTGCGGACGGCGGCCAGCAGCGTGGCCGCCGACTCCATGTCCACGGCGATCGCGCCGGTGGCGAGCAGATCGGAACGCTCGGGGCCCCGGACCACGTGGTCGGAGCCGGTGAGCGGGCCGGTGTGGACGGTGCGTCCGGGCAGCAGGCGCGCGAGTTCCTTGACCAGGAGCTCGGTGCCCACGCACGGCACGGTACCGCGCGGGTCCCGGGTCTCCTCGGCGACCACCAGGTCGCCGGGGTGCATCCCGGGGGCCAGCCCGGCGCAGAAGCCGGTGGCCAGGACGGCCGTGCCGGCGGGTGCCGGGCCGGTCAGGAGCCGGGTGACGGAGCGTTCCGCCGCACGGGGTCCCATGCCCGTGCGGACGAAGGTCACCGGCCCGCCGGCCCCCCGCCCCGCGCCGCGCGGCACCGGCGCGCCCGCCCGGCGCGCCCGGCGGTCGCCGGTGCGCAGGGCGAGGTGCTCGATGCCGAGCGCGCAGGCGATCAGCAGCGGAGCCGGAGCGGGCTGGTGGCTCACATCAGTCTCCCTGGGCCCGCGCGGAGACCTTCGCGAGCGGGGCGAGCAGCTTGCGCTCGAAGGGGTCCCCGTGCAGGTACCGGCCGAGTGCGGTGAGCGGGAACACCTGCCGGTACAGGTGGTAGTTGATGGAGAAGTCCCAGGGGAAGCCGGTGCCGGTGAAGTACGGCTCGTCCCAGCCGCCGTCCTCCCGCTGGGTGCCGGCCAGCCACCGCACGCCGCGCTCGACGGCCGCGGAGCCCTTCTCCCCCGCCGCGAGCAGCGCCATCAGCGCCCACGCGGTCTGCGAGGCGGTGGATGCGCCCCGGCCGCTCCACTCCTTGGTGTGCTTGTAGGAGCGCAGGTCCTCGCCCCAGCCGCCGTCGTCGTTCTGGACGCTCTCCAGCCAGGCCACGGCCCGCCGGATCGCCGGGTGCGAGGTGGGCAGTCCGACCGCGGTGAGCGCGGGGACGACCGCGCCGGTGCCGTAGATGTAGTTGACGCCCCAGCGGCCGAACCACGAGCCGTCGGGCTCCTGTTCGGCGAGCAGCCAGTCGATGCCGCGCCGGGTGCGCGGGTCGTCGGCCAGGCCCTCGGCGGCGAGCATCTCCACCACGTGCGCGGTGACGTCCGCGGACGGCGGGTCGATGACCTCGCCGAAGTCGCAGAACGGCAGCCGGTTCGGGAACGGGCTGGTGTTGTCCACGTCGAAGGCGCCCCAGGCGCCGTTCTTCGACTGCATGCCCAGGTTCCAGCGGACGGCGCGGCCGACGGCCCGGTCCACGTGCTCGGGGTCGTGATGGCGGACCCGGCGCAGCGCGAGCGCGACCTCGGCGGTGTCGTCGATGTCGGGGTAGTTGTCGTTGTGGAACTCGAAGGCCCAGCCGCCCGGGGGAAGTTCGGGTCGGCGCACGGCCCAGTCGCCGGGCCGGGCGATCTCCTCGCCGAGCATCCAGTCGGCCGCCTTGACCAGTTGCGGATGGTCCGCGGGCAGTCCGGCGTCCACGAGGGCGATGGTGGCCAGGCAGGTGTCCCACACGGGGGACTGACAGGCCTCGATCATCCGGGCGCCGTCCTCGCGCCAGACGGCGAAGCGGTCCAGGGAGGCGAGGCCCTCGCGCAGCACCGGGTGCTTCAGGTCGTAGCCGAGCAGATGCAGGGCGATGACGGAGTACACGGCCGGGGGCTGGATGCCGCCCCAGCAGCCGTCGTTCTCCTGCCGTTCGATGATCCAGCGGGCCGCCGCGTTCATCGCGGCCTTGCGCAGCCTGCGCGGGGCGACCTTGCGGTAGCCGCGGACCACCTTGTCCAGCCGTTGGAAGACCCCGTCCCAGCTCGCGACCGGGGCGAGCGGCTGCGGCGGATTGGGGTCGGCCGGGTCGGTGTGCAGCTCGTCCAGCGCGAACGGGGCCGGGCGCACCGGGCGCTTGGCGGAGACGATGGTGAGCGGCACGATGGTCTGCCGCGCCCAGCAGCCGAAGTCGTAGATGTTGAGCGGGAACCAGGTGGGGAAGAAGATCAGCTCCGGCGGGAGTTCGGGCAGGTCCTCCCACTTCCACCAGCCGAACAGGGCGAGCCAGATCCGGGTGAAGACCCGGGAGGCGGCGATGCCGCCCTGCTCGCGGATCCAGGCCGACGCCTTCGCCATGTGCGGCGCGTCGGGCGCGTCGCCGGCCAGGCGCAGGGCGACGTACGCCTCCACGGTGGTGGACAGTTCGCCGGGGCCGCCGTAGAAGGTGGCCCAGGTGCCGTCCTCGCGCTGCTCGCCGCGGATGAACTTCGCGGCGGCCCGCGTGGTGTTCTCGTCCAGGATGCCCAGGAACTGACGGAGCAGCAGATCCTCGGCGTCCATGGTGACGTTGGTCTCCAGGTCGCCTTTCCACCAGCCCTCGGCGTCCTGCCGGGCGAGCAGGAAATCGGTGGCGCGCTGTACGGCGCGCGTGGCGGCTTCTTGTACCCCGGCCGTCTCGGGGATGGTGAGGGTGGAGTCGCTGGCCGCGGCAGCCCGGGACGGCAAGATGGCCCCGGTGCTTCCGTCGGTCGTCGCTGTCATGGCTTCCCCTTCGTGCAGTCGTGCGAGTCGTGCTGCTGTGGGTCCGCCGTCGGCCGGTGTCCTTTCCAGGCGACACCGGCCGGCGACTACGCGAGGCTTATCCAGCCAATGGTGATCATCTCTTTCGTACGACGACGAAGTCGGCGAGCGCCGTGAAGGAGTCCCGTACCCGGTCGGGCATGCTCACGGCGTCGAGGGCTTCGATGGCGATGGTGTGCTGACGGCGCGCTTCGGCGGCCGTCCACTCGCGGCCGCCGGCCTCCTCGATGAGGGCGGCGCGGGCCGCGAACTCCTCCTCGGAGAAGTTCTCGAAGTCGCTGCTCTTGGCGTCCTCGGCGAGGATCTCGCCGAGCTGTTCGGAGGCGGGGCCGCCGGCCGCGAGGGCGGCGACGACCGGCAGCGACTTCTTGCGCTGGCGCAGGTCGCTCCAGGTCTGCTTGCCGGTGGCCTCCGGGTCGCCCCAGATGCCGAGCAGGTCGTCCACGGCCTGGAAGGCGAGGCCGAGGTGGTAGCCGTAGCGCTCCAGGGCGTCGGCCGTGGTGTCGTCGGCGCCGCCGAGGACCGCGCCGATGGAGGAGGCGCAGGCGAGTAGGGAACCGGTCTTGTTGCCCTCCATCTCCAGGCACTCCTCGACGCTGACGCGGTCGCGGTGCTCGTAGGAGATGTCCTGGGCCTGGCCGTCGATCAGGGCGCGGGTGGCCGCGGTCAGCCGGCGGGCGGCGCGGCCGGCCTCGACCGTGCCGAGCTCCAGCAGGATCTCGCCGGCGAGGGCGAACAGGGCGTCGCCGACCAGGATGGCCTGGGCGGGGCCGTGCACCTTCCAGACGGTGTCGCGGTGCCGGCGCTGCTCGTCGCCGTCCATCAGGTCGTCGTGCAGCAGTGAGAAGTTGTGCACGAGTTCGACGGCGACCGCGCCGGGCACGCCCGCCTCGGGCGCGGCGCCGGTGACCTCGGCGGACAGCACGGCCAGCGCGGGACGGACGGCCTTGCCGCCGTCGCCGTGCGCGGGGTTGCCGGCGGCGTCGATCCAGCCGAAGTGGTAGGCGGCCACGGTGTCCATGGGCGGGGCCAGACGGTCGACGGCCGCCCGCAGCACCGGTGTGGCCAGGTTCCTGCCGCGCTCCAGGAGCGCGGTCACGTCCACCGCGGGCCTCCGAGCGGGCGTCGCGGCCGGGGGCACAGTGGGCACAATCTCTCCTCTGGTTGCGGTACCGGGGGTGCGGGGGCGTTCGCCCGCCGGCCGGGCATCACGCCGCCTCCTCGAACTCGAAGAGGTGGCGGGGGCGGGGCCGGCCGAGGGTGCCGAGCACGGCGTCGGCCGCGCTCACTCCGCTGCGGACCGCACTCTCCATGGTCGCGGGCCACCCGGTGGCGGTCCACGCTCCGGCCAGGTACAGGCCGGGGGCCTTGGTCCGGGCGCCGGGCCTGAGGCGTCCGACGCCGGGGGCGGGGGCGAACGTGGCCGTGCGCTCCCGGGTCACGAAGAAGTCCTTCACCTCGGCGGCGCGGGTGCCCGGGATGAGCCGCTCCAGCTCGGGCAGGTAGCGCTCGCGGAGTTCGGCCACCGGCGTGTCGATCTCGTCCCGCGCGGCCGACTGGGACAGCGCGAGGTACTGCCCCGTGCGCAGTCCGGAGGCGTCGGTGCGGTCGAACACCCACTGCACCGGGGTGCCCAGCGCCGCGAGGAAGGGGCGCGCGAGCACCTTGCGGTCGTAGACGACATGGACGTTCAGGATGGGCGCGGTGCCGATCTCCAGCAGCCGCTCGGGCGCGTCCAGGGCACCGGGCGGGAGCAGGTCGTGGGCCTCGCGCTGGGGTACGGCCAGAACGACGGCGTCCGCGGAAAGCGTCTCGCCGGGAACTCGAACGCTCCAACCGCCGTTGTCATTGGTGGAGACGGAGGTGACGCGTGTACGGACCTCGGTACGGACGCCCGCGGAGTCGAGCGCCTTGCGGGCCAGCCGGTCGTGCAGTTCGCCCAGCGGGACGCGGGCCCAGCCGATGTCGGCCGCGCCCGGGTCGGACAGCAGACCGGTCTTGAACACCATCGCGGCGAGCCCCAGCGAGGCGTCGCCCGCGACCGCGTTGAGGGTGGCGACCCCGACCAGGTCCCACAGGGCCTCGATGGCGCGCGCGGACTGGCCGTGCGCGGCCAGCCAGCTGCCGAAGTCCTGGGCGTCCAGGGTCGGATCGGCGAGGTCGAGCCCCTTCAGCGCGAGCGCGGCCCGCCCGACGGCGGCGCGCTCGGCGAGCGAGAGGTGCGGATAGGCGGCCAGGCTGCGTCCCAGGTGGAGGGGGACGGGCAGCGGGTCGCGCCGCAGTCTGCCGAGCCGCCGGCCCACGGGCTTGGCGACGTCGACGACGGGCACGTCCAGGCGGTCCTGCAGCGGTGCCAGCGCCGCGCCCTGGATCCGGTCGAGGAACCAGCGGTAGGCGGTGCAGCAGCGCAGGTACACGTGCTGGCCGTTGTCGACGGTCAGTTCGCCGCGCTGGAAGGAGAAGGCGAGGCCGCCCAGCCTGGGCCTGCCTTCGAGCAGGGTGACCCGGATGCCCGCGTCGGCGAGGGCGAGCGCCGCGGTGATCCCGGCGAGTCCGCCACCGACCACGACCGCGCTGCGGGCTGCCGTGGGCGAGGTGGCGGCCGGTGCCGGTGCGGTGGGGGGTGAGCCGTCGCTCATCGTGCGTCCTTCCGTGCGAGCGCTGAGCCGGCCGGGCCGGTGCGGGCCGTCCTTCGTCCGCGGCTTCGTCGTGGCCGGCCGTGGGGCCGGTCGGGTCCACGCCACGCCGGCCGCG
Organism: Streptomyces achromogenes subsp. achromogenes; assembly: GCF_000720835.1. Taxonomy (GTDB): domain Bacteria; phylum Actinomycetota; class Actinomycetes; order Streptomycetales; family Streptomycetaceae; genus Streptomyces; species Streptomyces achromogenes. Next base: position 49,869 of record NZ_JODT01000056.1, read on the forward strand.
CGCCGGACACGGCCGCGCGCTCCCGGGGGGCGCGGGCATGCCGGGCACGGGGCGCACGGTCGGCCACCGCAGTCAGGGACGCCGCGCCGGGGTGGAGGGTTGCCTGGCGCGGGCCGTCCTCTCCGGCCGGCTCCGGTTCGGTGCGCTGCATCAGGCGCGCCTCCGCACGGAGCCCCGGGCGACATGGCGGGTGTCGAGGCCGGACAGGCCGCGCACGGCGACGTAGGCCTTCTCGTGTCCGGGCAGCGAGACCCGGCCGCGCAGCACGGCCTCCGGGTCGCGCTCGATGCGGTCGAGCAGCCGGCGGTAGATGCCGGCCATCGCGGCGACGCAGGCACCGCTGCGCCGGTCGAGCATGGGCAGCAGCCGGTAGCCCTCGGCGAACAGGGCCCGGGCGCGCCGTACTTCGTAGTGGACGAGGCCGGCGAAGTCGGAGCCCTCCGGCGGGGCGGGCGTGCGGAAGCCGGCCGAGCAGCCGAACTTGGCGAGGTCGTCGGCGGGCAGATACGTACGACCGCCCAGCGCGTCCTCGCGGACGTCGCGGAGGATGTTGGTGAGCTGAAGGGCGAGGCCGAGGGTGTCGGCGTACTCGGCCGCGCGCTCGGCGCCGCGCGCGCCGGGTTCGGTGCCGAACACGCCGAGCGAGAGGCGGCCGATGGCACCGGCGACACACCGGCAGTACACCTTGAGGTCGTCCCAGGTCTCGTAGGTCTCCCCGCGCACGTCCATCTGGACGCCGTCGATCAGCTCGTCCAGGCCGCCGAGCGGGATCGGGAAGGCCCGCGCGGCGTGGCTGAGGGCGACGGCCACCGGGTCGGTGTCGTCCTCCTCGACCTCTCCGGCGCGGATCCGGGCGAGCAGTGCCCGGGTGTCCTCCAGCCGCGTCAGCTTGACCTCGTCGGCCAGGCCGCCGTCGCCGATGTCGTCCACGCGCCGGGAGAACGCGTACAGCGCCGACATGGCGCGGCGCTTGGCCGCCGGCAGCAGCCGGATGCCGTAAGCGAAGTTACGGGCCTGCTGCCCGGTGACGGCCTCGCAGTAGCTGTAGGCGGCGAGTACCGGTGCGGACACGTGCGGCGCAGACTCCACGGTCCGGATCACCCCTCTCCTCGCAGGATCACGCCCACCTCACGCAGCAACTGGATCTTGCCGGGTCTGGGCGGGCCGGGAAGTACGTCGTATTCGGCGGCGGTGATCGCTTCGATCGCCGCCCTTCCCCCCGCCACGAACCCCGCGAGCAGCAGCTTCAGCCTGCCGTGGACGCTACCCACCAGGGGAGCGCCTTCATCCAGCAGATCGCGGGCGCGTTGTGCTTCGTATGCAACCAGGGCGCGCATTGATGCGCCCGCGCTTTTTTGGCCAAGATCAGCTTCTTGGACGTGGAAGCGCTTCATGTCCTCGGCCGGCAGGTAGATCCGGTCGCGGCCGAGGTCCTCGGCGACGTCCTGGAGGTGCTCCACGATCTGCAGCGCGGTGCAGATCGCGTCGGACAGCCGGATCCGCTCGGGGGTGGAGGTGCCGGTGACGCCGAGGACGAGGCGGCCGACGGGGTTGGCCGACAGTTCGCAGTAGGCGAGGAGGTCGTCGTAGGTCTCGTACCGGGCGACGAGCTGGTCCTGGCGGTTGGCGGCGATCAGCCCGAGGAAGGGCTCGGGGGTGAGGGCGCGGCGCCGGACGGTGGGCTGCAGCCGGCGCAGCAGCGGGTGGTGCGGCGTGCCGTCGAAGACGCGGCGCAGGTCCGCTTCGAAGGCGTCGAGGAGGACCAGCCGGTCGGCGGCCTCGGCGGGCGACACGCCGAGCAGACGGGCGTCGGCGCCGCCGGGGGCGAGGTCGCCGTCGCCGATGTCGTCCACGAGGCGGGCGAAGCCGTAGACGGCCATCAGGTCGGCGCGCCAGTCCCGGGGCAGGAAGAAGGGGGCCACCGGGAAGTTCTCGCTCGCGGCCTTGTCCAGGGTGGCGCGTTCCAGGCCGGACGCCGTATCGGCGGCCGTCATCGGGCACTGCCCGGGGCGGGGACGGCACACGCTGCGTTGAGCTGGGGCGTTTCCGTAGCCATTGCCGTCACATCTCCCGTTCTACACTGCCGACCCAATACACACTATTTCGGACACGCCGCCCCGCAATGCACGAAGACGCCCCCACGAAGGAAGGCGCGCATTATCGCCACACTTGCCGGTTTCCGGCACCGGTACAGCTTACGTTGTACAACGTGGCGCCCATCGTCGGGGTGTCCCACACATCACAACAACACACCGATTGGCTCCAAGATTCCTGGGCCCGGGCGTAGTTGACGTTTCCTTTGCAGTAGAAGGGCCCCGCCGGACGAAATTCCGACGGGGCCCTGGCCGAAACGGGTTACTTGCCCGTGAACTTCTCGTACTCCTTCAGGACCTCGTCGGTGGGTCCGTCCATCCGCAGTTCACCGCGCTCCAGCCACAACACGCGGTTGCAGGTGTCGCGGATCGACTTGTTGTTGTGACTGACCAGAAAGACCGTTCCGGCCTCTTTGCGCAGTTCCCGGATGCGTTCCTCGGAGCGCTGCTGGAACTTGCGGTCACCGGTGGCCAGCGCCTCGTCGATCATCAGGACGTCGTGGTCCTTGGCGGCGGCGATGGAGAAACGCAGCCGGGCCGCCATACCGGAGGAGTAGGTGCGCATCGGCAGGGTGATGAAGTCGCCCTTCTCGTTGATGCCGGAGAAGTCGACGATCTCCTGGTAACGCTCCTTGATCTGCTCCCGGGACATGCCCATGGCCAGGCCGCCCAGGATGACGTTCCGCTCGCCGGTGAGGTCGTTCATCAGGGCCGCGTTCACACCCAGCAGGGACGGCTGGCCGTCGGTGTAGACCTTGCCCTTCTCCGCGGGCAGCAGACCGGCCACGGCGCGCAGCAGGGTGGACTTGCCGGAGCCGTTGGAACCGATCAGGCCGATGGCCTCGCCGCGGTAGGCGACGAAGGACACGCCGCGCACGGCGTGCACCTTGCGCACGCCCCGCTCCTCGCCGCGCCTGAGGATGCGGCTGAGGGCCGCCGTCGCGCTGCCCTTGCCGGTCTTGGCCCCGTTGACCCGGTAGACGATGTGCAGGTCGTCCGCGATGACCGTCGGGCGCCGGTCCTCGTTGTGCTGCTCAGCCACGGCCGTACCGCTCCTCCGCCTTCCAGAAGTACACGAAGCCGCCGGCGAAGAAGACCACGGCCCAGAACAGGGCGATGGCCCACACGTGCGGCGGCAGGTGGGACGAACCGTAGCCGTCGATCAGGGCGAAGCGCATCAGGTCCATGTAGATCGCGACCGGGTTGACCTGGAGCGCCCTCACGATCCACTCGGGGCGGCCCGCCAGCATGTTGTTGATCGAGAACATGACACCGGAGGCGTACATCCAGGTGCGCAGCAGGAACGGCATCAGCTGCGCGAGGTCCGGCGTCTTGGCGCCCATGCGGGCCACGATCAGCGCCAGCCCGGTGTTGAACAGGAACTGGAGCACCAGCACCGGCACGATCAACAGCCAGGACAGCCCGGGGTAGCTGCCGAAGCCGATCGCCACGGCGAACAGCACCAGCATCGAGAACAGCAGCTGCTGGAGCTGCTGGAGCGAGAAGGAGATGGGCAGCGAGGCGCGCGGGAAGTGCAGGGCGCGCACCAGGCCGAGGTTGCCGGAGATCGCGCGGACGCCCGACATCACCGAGCTCTGCGTGAAGGTGAACACGAACACGCCGGTGACCAGGAACGGGATGTACACGTCCCGGGACATGCCGCGGCTGGCGTGCAGGATCAGCCCGAAGATGAAGAAGTACACGGCCGCGTTCAGCAGGGGCGTGGCCACCTGCCAGAGCTGGCCGAGTTTGGCCTGGCTGTACTGGGCGGTCAGCTTGGCCTGGGAGAAGGCCAGGATGAAGTGGCGCCGTCCCCACAGCTGCCGGACGTACTCCACGAGCGAGGGCCGGGCGCCGCTCACGGAGAGCCCGTACTTGGCGGCGAGCTCGGCCGCCGTCAGTCCCGCGTCGGGCGACGCGGCCGCGGTCACCGCGACCGTGCCGTCGTGCATGGTCTCACTCACAGGTGGAAACTTTCGTCCTCGGGTACGCGTGTCTGGTTCGTCCTGCGGGCGGCCGCGCACGGCGGCGCCGGCCCGTCGGGGACGAGCTTGTCAGATGACCGGGGGGCGGCCCAGTCGGGTGAGTCGCCATACCGTACGCCAGCGCATCGGGCGGCGGGGACCGCACGGCGTGGTCCAGCCTTCCCGGAAGCCGCCGAACCATGCCTTCAGGGCGGGTCGCGAGGGGCGGCGCGCCAGGGTGAGCAGCAGCCAGACCCCGAGGTAGACCGGGACCAGGGGGGCGGGCAGGTTGCGGCGGGCGAGCCAGACCCGGTTGCGGGCGACCATGCGGTGGTAGACGGCGTGCCGCGACGGCGCGGTCGTCGGGTGGTACAGCACCATGTCGGACCGGTAGTCGATCATCCAGCCCGCGTCCAGCGCCCGCCAGGCCAGGTCGGTCTCCTCGTGCGCGTAGAAGAACTCGCCGGGCAGGACGCCGACCTCCGCGAAGACGCGGGTGCGCACGGCGTTGGCGCCGCCGAGGAAGGTGGTGACCCGGGAGGAGCGCATCGGGTCGGAGGCGCGCAGCCGGGGTACGTGCCGGCGCTGGGTCTCGCCGGTGTCGGGGTCGGCGATGCGGAAGCTGATGATGCCCAGCTCGGGGTCCGCGGCGAAGGCCTCGCGGCACAGCTCGGCGGTGTCGTGGCGGGCGAGCAGGCCGTCGTCGTCGAGGAAGAGCAATATGTCGACGTCGCGGCCCGACGGGCCGAACGCCTCTATGCCGACGTTGCGCCCGCCGGGGATGCCCAGGTTCTCGGGCACCTCCACGGTCCGTACGCCCTCGGGTACCTCCGGGACGGGCGAGCCGTTGCCGACGACGACGACCTCGACCGGGTCGCCGTCCTGCTTGGCGACGGAGTCGAGCAGGGCCCGCAGCTCCTCGGGCCGGTTGCCCATGGTGATGATGACGGCACCGACCTTCATGGGCGCGCTCACTTCAGCCTGCTGGAGGCGAGGATGGACACCAGGTGCAGCAGGGTCTGCAGCAGGGCGATGCCGGCCAGCACGGCGGTGCCGAGACGGGTGAAGAACAGGTCGCCGCGGGCCTGGTCCACGATCGCGAGGACGAGGATGAACAGCGAGGCCTCGATGCCGAGGATCAGCCGGTGGAACTTCAGCGCCGAGGCGGCCCGCCGGGCCAGCGCCATGCCGGAGGAACGGAGCTCGGAGGCGGCCTCCTGCACCGGGGGCTTGCCGGTCTGGTGCCGGGCGACGCCGACCAGGTCGGTCTCGGCCTTGATCAGGATGGCGCCGAGCGCGGCGAGGGTGCCGAGGAAGGCCCACAGCCAGTCGATCCGGCCGGTGCCCCACAGGTCGGCGGCGCGCAGGCCGAGGCCGACCAGCACGGCCGCGTCGGTGAGGTAGGCGCCGACCCGGTCCAGGTAGACCCCGCCCAGCGAGTACTGCTGCTTCCAGCGGGCGACCTCGCCGTCGACGCAGTCCAGCAGCAGGTACAGCTGGGTGGCGACCACGCCGAGCACCGCGCCCGTGACGCCCGGCACCAGCAGGGCCGGGGTCGCGAGCACGCCGCAGACGGTCATCAGGTACGTGAGCTGGTTGGGCGTGACCCTGGTGTTGACCAGGTAGCGGTCGACGCGCAGGGACACCTCGCGCATGTAGAGGCGTCCCGCCCAGTGCTCACCGCTGCGCCGGTCCTTCACCCCCGCGGGGTGGACGACCGGACGGAGTTCAGCTACCGATGGCCTTGACATAGTCGGCGTAGATGTCCTTGATCTGGTTCGTCTTGAGGTCGAGGTGTTCGAGGATGGTGTAGCGGCCGGGCCGGGTCTCCGGGGCGAACTCGACCGCGCGGACGAACTCGTCCACCGTGAAGCCGATCTCCTCCGGCAGGACCGGGAGCCCGTGCCGGCGCAGCACCTCGGCCATGTACGCCGACTCCTCGTGGGCGCCGCGCAGATACATCGCGAAGGCGGCGCCGAGGCCGCACTGCTCGCCGTGGGCGGCGGCGCGCTTGGGGTAGAGCAGGTCGAAGGCGTGGTTGATCTCGTGGCAGGCGCCGGAGGACGGGCGGGAGTCGCCCGACACGGACATGGCGATACCGGTGAGGACCAGCGCTTCGGCCAGCACCTGGAGGAAGCCGTCGTCGCCGACTCCGCCGGGGTGGCGCAGCACCGCCTCGCCGGCCTGGCGGGCCATGGCGGCGGCCAGGCCGTCGACCTTCTCGCCGTTGACCTGGTGGGACAGCTCCCAGTCGGCGACGGCGGAGATGTTGGAGATGGCGTCGCCGATGCCGGAGCGGACGAACCGGACGGGTGCCTCGCGGATCACGTCGAGGTCGATGATGACCGCGATCGGGTTGGGCACGCCGTAGGAGCCTCGGCCGGCGTCGTTGTCGAGGGTCGCGACCGGGGAGCACAGGCCGTCGTGGGCGAGGTTGGTGGCGACCGCGACCAGCGGCAGGCCGACGCGGGACGCCGCGAACTTGGCGCAGTCGATGATCTTGCCGCCGCCGAGGCCGACGACCGCGTCGTAGTGCCCGGCCTTGATGTCGCCGGCCAGCCGGATGGCGTCGTCCAGGGTGCCGCCGCCGACCTCGTACCAGGTGGCGCCGGGCAGGGTGGGGGCGACGCGCTCGCGCAGCCGGGCGCCGGAGCCGCCGCTGACGGCGATGGCGAGCCGGCCGGACTGCGAGATGCGTTCGTCGGCGAGCACACAGGCCAGGTCGTCCAGGGCACCCGGGCGGATGTCGACGACGACCGGCGAGGGGATCAGCCTCGTCAGTACCGGCACGCGATGTCCCGTCCCCGGGCGAGGTCGTCGTGGTTGTCGATCTCGACCCAGTCGACCTCGCCGATCGGCGCCACGTCGATGCGGAAGCCGCGGTCGACCAGCTCCTGGTACCCGTGC
>NZ_JODT01000057.1 GCF_000720835.1 Streptomyces achromogenes subsp. achromogenes
CCGCGCTGAACGCCTTCGACATCACCTTCGACGGCCGCCTGCCGGCAGCTCGCCAGTAGCCCCAACCACCCCAGTTACACCGCTCATTTGACAGACCCGGACATGCTCGCGTGCCGTCATTCTTCACATTACGGGCCTCTGCCCTTGCGTGGAGATCAGCAGATAGGAGGAAGGTGTGAAGGTGGGGTCGTCGAACAGGGCCATCAAGGTGTCGTACTCCGCGTCGGTGAGTCGCCCCGAGGCTACGAGGGACGGACGCAGTTGGCTGGCGTTGGAACGGTGCACCGTGGAACCGGGTGAGCCCGCGGGAGACGCGGTTTCGTAACCAGCGGCGTCCAGTCGCACCAGACCGGCTTCGCTCATCGTCTGGTAGACCTCTCGAGCCCAGGTCAAGCTCACGCCAGCCTCGGCGATGTGGGCGAGGAAGGCATGGATCCATTTCAGGAAGAGGTCGACCTGGCCGGTTTCGCGGGCGCGGTAGACGTGCGCGCGGGTGCAGTCGAATTCCTCGAGGACGAGCCAGCCGCCAGGTCTGAGCAGGGACACGAGCTTGGACAGGACCCTGCGCCGAGTGGGGAGGTGGATGAGGACCAGCCGGGCGTGGATGAGGTCGAACGGTGCCTCTGCGATGGGTTCGCCTCCGGTGATGTCATGCTGCTGGACGCGCAGGTGTCCGACGTTCTCGTATGCCGTCCAGCGGGGATCGATGTCGGTGACGACGACTGTGCCTGCCGCAGTCACCCGGTCGGCGAGCCAGCGACCGACAGAGCCTCCGCCGCCGCCGAGTTCCAGGCACGTCCACCCTGGCTCGATTCCGAGCTGGCCAAGTCGCTGAAAGGTGAAGGGGTCGTAGCACCGCTCCAGGCCAGCCATCCGGTCCTCGGCGTTGGGGTCGGCGTTGTCGAGTATGTACTTCGTCATGCGTGGCGGGCTCCTTCCGCTCTCGTCTGAGCGAGACGTCTCAAGCGGGGGGTGCGGCGTATCGCTCGCTGCGGCTGGCGGAGAGCCACTCACGGGCGACTCGATTGGCCGTTCGTTCATCGCCACCTCGCGCGAAAAGCACTACCTCGCGCAGGTCGACGATCCGGCCTCCGGCTCCCCAGCGACCTTCGGGCACGTCCAGCGGAAGTACCCATACGCGCGACGGGTCACGGTCCCAGGCACCCTGCTCTGCGGCCAGCACCATGTCGGTGATCGCGGTGACCACCTCTTGGACACGAGCGTTGGTGACCAGTCCCTCCGGTAAGCAGACGAGGACCCGGTAATGGGGCGCTGTAGCCGGTGTTCCGCCCACGAAGACGGCCGCGTGGTGAAGGAAGGCCCATGTGACCGCTTGGGCTTCGGGGTCGTCCGGGTCCAATCCCTCAAAACGGATCATCGCCCGGGTGATCTTGTTTATGAGGTCTTGTTCGGCTTGTTGAGTGAGTGCGCCTTCGGGGACGAATACGTCGATCATGGGCATGGTGTGCTCCTATGGCTGAGCAACGGCCGTCGCACGACCGGCGGGGGCTTTGACCGACCGGAAGGGGTCCGGGTAGATGCCGTGACTACCTCGCGGAATGGGCCGAGGGTTCATTCCGTCCGGCCTGATGCCTCGTCGGTGACAGTTTCCGCAGCGACGCGGAGCGAGGTGAAGCCATGAAAGCCGAGGTTGTTGTTCCAATTGAGTATTTGAGGCAGCACCCGGAGATTGGGCATACGCCGGTAGAGGCTTGCCAAGGCGATCCGGGTGGTTTGCCGTACGAGCGGGTCGCCGAAACACAGGTGTCGTCCCGCCCCGAACGTCAGGTGCTCGTTGGGCAAAGGCCGGTCAAGAACGAGCTCGTCGGCGCGGGAGAACTTGTCGGGATCGCGATTGGCCGAGGCCACATAGAGCATGACCGGGCTCTGCGACGAGAAGGGAATCCGCAGTCCACCGGAACTGGTGAAGGTGAAATCCTCCTTAACCACGCGGCCTACGAACTGTACCGGGGTACACCACCGCAACAGCTCCTCGACAGCGCACTCCACCGTGTCGGCACTCAACAGCAATTCACGGTCACGGGCCGGGCGCGCGTCGAGGGCGTGCACACTGTTGCCGATCAGATAGCGGATCGACGCGATACCCGCGAACAGCAGCAGTGCGGCCTGAGCGATGACGTCATCCTCGACGAAGTGATGGCCGTGCACTTCGGTGGTGTGCAATCGGTGCAGCAGACCCTTTTGGCGGGCCGCGGCGGCAGCGCACTCGGGCGAGGCGAGAAAGGCGACCAACTCCCGCGTGCTGGCCTGTGTTCGCCGCAGGTGTTCGACGGAAACCTGGGTCGAGCCGAATAGGTGAGCGATGTCGTCCGTCCACCGCGTGAGCTCGGTGTGGGCCTCGGTAGGCACGCCCAGTACGTCGGCGATCACCATGGCGGGCAGAGGGAACGCGAACTCGGACATGAGGTCGAAGCCGTCCGGGTCGACACGGTCGAGAAGCAAGTCCACCAGATTCTGGATCCGTGGTTCTAGTATCGCCTCACTGAACGGCGCGTAGCTGCGGTTGACCTGGCGGCGGTTCATGGTGTGTTCCCGGCCGTCATGGAAGGCCAGCCACCGCTCGTACACGCCGATCATGTCGGCGAACTCCCGCTGCTGAGGCTCGGACAGGAACCGCAGCGGCACCGCAGCTCGGGAATTTGAAAGCCGCTCGTCCGTCATCAGACGCAGGCAATCCTCGTACCGGAAAAAGAGCCACGCCCCACCGAATATCCTCTCCGACCAGTACGCGGGGTTACCGGCTCGCATCTCCGCGTAGAAGGAAAAAGGATCCGGAATGTATTCGGCGCTGTTATGGCTGAACTCAGCTGGCAGGAAAGGTTGTTCGACGGTCACTGCTTCCCTCCGCTTCGCGACCGTAGGTACGCCAATCACTATGGCATCCCCAGGAACGAGAGGGACACCCGAACTTCGTTCCGGGTCCGTGAACATGTTCAATATTGGCCGCGTTTGAGATCAAGTTCTTGCTTGACGTCGTAGCTGATGCCGAAGAAACATGTGATGCAAGCGTCGGGCAGGAAGGCGAAAGCCCCGAGCGGAGACCCACCACGGGAGCGGGGATTGCGCCGGCGTCGCCGGCATCAAGCACGTAAACGGTGTCGGCATCCCGGGAGCGTGGCTGTGCTTGGTTCAGTGGTCGGCGGTGTCCTGTGCGCTGCGGTCGCTCCCGGTGCGTCGGCGCGCCGTGATGACCGTGCCGGCGCCGCTTACGACCAGGGACCCGGCGCCCGTGATGAGCCACGTGACGGTGTCTCCGCCGGCGAGCGACGGTCAGGGGGTGCGTCGTGTGATTGCTTCGGCTGCTGTTGCTGCGTCCGGGAGACCAGAGGGTGGTGCACTGCTCTATCGCCTGACGGAGCTTGGTCGTCGCGGCGCCCTGCCACGGACGCTCGTCGCGCTCGCTCCAGTCGTGGATGACGGCGTAGCCGTCGTCTCCGGGTTTGCGGTGAAGGGCGACGTCGCGGCTGCGGAGGGGGTGTCGTGAGCGGCGAACGTGAGGACCAGGCTGTCCAGCACGCCCTGCTCGGCGTGGAGGGTGCGGACCTGGTCGACCTCCTGCACGTACTCGGTCACTCGGAAGCCATCGAGGTCGCGTACGCCGATTTCACCGCCCTCCAGAACAGCGAGGTCCCCGGACCCCACCTCGCCCCCTGACCGAGCTTCACTCTGGCTCGGCGGCTTCGGAAGAACAGGATCGCGGGTGACGTGGGAAACCTGTTCCATGCAACGTTCAACGTGTTCACGATGTGAGGGGCGGAACGAGGCCTTACGAGGCGCCTTCGCAGGAGACTCGGTCTGTGGCGGATTTTCATTCATCTCCGCTGTCGGCGCGCGGCCGCGCCTTTTCCACCGAGTGACCTCGAATGGAGCCGGAACCATGACACTTGCTCCCGCCGACCGCGCCGGTGTCAGCCTGGACTACCTGATAGCCAACGCCGCGTCAGTCGGCGAGGCGTTCCCCAGCGCATCTTCCCGGGAGAAGGTCGACCACATCGTGCAGCAGCCGGCGCTCGCCGCTCTGGCCGAGGAAAACGACCTCGCCCGGCGCGCGCGGACGAGAAGACGGGCCGCACCCGGGCCTGTGGTGACGCCACGGACCGTGTCCCGGCCGCCACCGCCTCCCTGTGACACCTGCTCCACGTCCATCATCTCCCGGCTCACCGGCGCCAACGCGTCCCGGTCGGCCTTGCCCCGTAAGGAGTCACCGCGTGAACGACCCACGACATCCGCCCACTTCCTCCGCGCGACGGTCTGCGGCCGAGTCCGCACCCGGCGCACGTGAGGAACCTACCGTCGGTTCGGGCGCCGAGACGGTGCTGCGCGTACTCGAACAAGCCGGTGTCACCACCGTCTTCGGCATACCGGGCGGAGCCGTACTGCCTCTGTACCAGGCGCTGCCCGGCAGCGGGCTGCGCCACGTTCTGACCCGGCACGAGCAGGCGGCGGGGCACGCCGCCTCGGGCTACGCCCGCGCGACCGGCCGGCTCGGGGTCTGCGTGGCCACGTCCGGCCCCGGAGCCACGAACCTGGTGACGGCCTTGTACGACGCGCACGCCGACTCCGTCCCCGTACTGGCCATCACCGGTCAAGTCAGTTCGGACCTCATGGGGACCGACGCCTTCCAGGAGGTGGACATCTGCTCGGTCGTACGACCCGTCACCAAGTGCGCGCTCCAGGCCACCACCGTCGACGACATCGCTCCGGCGCTGGTGGAAGCCATCAGCCGTGCACTCGACGGCAGACAGGGCCCGGTGCTCGTCGACATCACCAAGGACGCGCTCCAGGGATTGCGTACGGCCCCCGTGCCTGGCCTGCGCTCTCCCGCGCGACGGGTTCAGGCCCCGCCCCGGCTCGTGACACGGGCGGCCCGGCTGCTGTTGTCGGCGCGGCGGCCCGTGGTCTACGCGGGAGGCGGCGTGGTCTCCTCTTCAGCCGCCGCAGAGCTGCGGGAGGTGGCTGAGACGACCGGCCTGCCCGTGGTCACGACGCTGATGGCGCGCGGGTCCTTCCCTGACAGTCATCCGCTGAGCCTGGGCATGCCCGGTATGCACGGCACCGTTCCGGCCGTCTTCGCGCTGCAGGAGGCGGACGTAATCCTGGCCGCCGGGGCCCGGTTCGATGACCGGGTCACCGGACGGCTGGAGTCCTTCGCCCCTGAGGCGAAGGTCATCCACATCGACATCGATCCCGGTGAACTGTCCCGGAAGAAACACGCGGACGTCCCCCTCCTTGGCGACTGCCGCCAGACCCTGCGCGCGTTGGCCACCGAGCTGTCCCGGCAGGCAGGGCCCCTCGGCCACCGGCCAGTTCACTCCGCCTGGGCGGCCCGCACCCGGCGATGGCGTGACCGCTATCCCGTTCACGGCGGCGCCACCCTGACCGCGCTGGAGCCTCACCATGTCATCGAACGCCTCGGTCGGCTGACCGCCGGGCCCCGGACCGTCTACACCACCGGCGTGGGCCAGCACCAGATGTGGGCAGCCCAGCTCCTCCGGCTCGACCATCCACGCCGCTTCATCACCTCCGGCGGGGCCGGGACCATGGGATACGCCCTCCCCGCCGCGTGCGGCGTCCAGGCCGCACTCGCCGACCACGACGTCTGGGCGATCGACGGGGACGGGTCGTTCCAGATGACGGCGGCGGAACTGGGCACCTGCGTCCAGCACCGGCTCCCCGTGAAGGTGGCGGTCATCAACAACGGCACTCTCGGCATGGTGCGGCAGTGGCAGGACCTTTTCTACGACCGCACCTTCGTCCAGACCGATCTCGACAACGGACGGCCCAGCCCGGACATCACCAGTCTGGCCGAGGCATACGGCTGTCACGCCTTCCGGTGTACCCGGCCCGACGACGTCGACACCGTGATCCAAGAAGCGGCCGCACTCCGGGATCGCCCCGTGGTGATCGACTTCCGCGTGGACAAGGATGCCCTCGTCTGGCCCATGGTGCCCCCCGGAGCGAGCAATGACGACCTGCTCATAGCCCGCGACACACGCCCCGACTTCCTGTTCGGGGGCTAAGAGGTCCTCACAAAGGCGTTGGACGTGGCGGTGGGTGATGAGGCAGGTGGCGAGGCCGAGGAAGGCTTCGTGGATGCCGTCGCGTCGTTCCCAGCGGATGCGCAGGCGGCGGAAGCCATGCACCCAGGAGACTGGTGCGTTCGACGACCCAGCGGGAGATGCCCAGGCCGGTGCCGGGCGGCCGGCCGCGTGCGGCGATCGCGGCACGCATGCCTCGCCGCCACAGCAGCCACCGGTACTTGCCGTGGTCGAATCCGCGGTCCGCGACGAGCATGTCCGGCCGTCGCCGTGGCCTGCCGACGACGCCGGCGACCGGTGGAACCTGGTCGAGCAGGGGCAGGAGCTGGATGACGTCGTTGCGGTTGCCTCCGGCCAGCGACACCGCGACCGGGATGCCCTGGCCGTCGACAAGGATGTGGTGCTTGCTGCCCGGCCGTGCTCGGTCGACCGGGCCGGGACCGCTTTTGGGCCCCGGCGGGCCGCCCTGACGCGGGAGGAGTCGATCACCGCCCTCGACCAGTCCAGCTTCTTCGCCGACCGCAGCTTCCCCAGCAGCACCAGGTGCAGCTTCTCCCACACGCCGGCCTCGTTCCAGGCGGCCAGGCGCCTCCAGCAGGTCATCCCGCAGCCGACTCCCAGCTCCTGCGGCAGGTACTCCCACTGGATCCCGGTGTGCAGCACGAACAGGATCCCGCACAACGCCTGCCGGTCCGGCACCCGAGGCCGGCCCGCCACCAGCTTCGGCCCCGGCTCGGGCAGCAACGGCTCGATGAGCGACCACAGTTCGTCCGACACGATCCACGGCCGCGACCGACGCTTCCCCACGACCCGACCAACGACCAGACAAGCCGATGGCCACTTGATCAACAACCTCTGTCAGGACCTCTGAACCCGAAAGGTGAGGCAGAAACCATGCACAGTCGCGCACAGCACTCCGTCCGCAGCCAGACCGCCGCCGATGTGCCCGGCCCGCACGGCGTCGTCCTGGCTGCCGGGACCGTCCCGCGCCGGCTTCCGGAACTCGGCACCCACGCCTCCCGCGTGGTGCTACGCCGCCTGACCATCCCGCCGGGCGGCAGCACCGGCTGGCACTACCACCTCGGCCGTCTGCTGGTGCTGGTGGAATCCGGCGTACTCACCCACCATGAGACCGACGGCACCAGCACCACCCTGCGCACGGGAACCTGCTTCGTCGAGGAGCCCGGTCCTCATCGCGCGCACTGCGGCAGCAACCTCGGCCACCTTCCCCTGACCCTGTACGTCACCTACTTCCTGCCCGAGGCCACCAGCCCGCTGGCCGTCCCCGTCTCCGCTCCGGCCTGATCCGGAACCGACCGCGCCGCCGGGGCGTACACCACGCCGGGCCACGCCGGAAGGAACGTAGGACCATGGAGCCGCTCTTCCGTCTCACCGGTCTGCGGGCCCCGGTCACCGGCGCCTCGCCGGGGCATTGCAGACACCGTTGCCGAGGAACGGGCTTCTGACCGAGCAGGGGGCGTCTGTACGGGATGTGTTTCCACCGAGCGCAGACCCCGGTCGGTCTCGTCGGCAGCCCCAATGGCGCGGGCCGACCCAATGCCCGGGAGCATTGACAACGGCTCCCCCATGGCCCGTCGGAGCGAGTCCCCACCGGGACGGCCGCGCGCCTTGGTGTGCCGCAGGGCGACGGTGACCGCGGACTGGTCCCGCGAACGCCCCCTACTTCGACCGGGTGACGGCCCTCGTACTGGGTTGCGCACACCCGCCAGAGCCGGCCTCGGCCGCAGGACCTGACCAGCCGGGTGTCAGGCGACCGTGATGCCGAGCAGACGGAGTCGTTCGGCCAGGGCCGCGGCCTGCCGTACCCGAGGAAAGGCGGCGAGAGCGGCCTGCAGCTCAGCCGATACCACGGCGGACCAGTGGGAGATGAGCAATGGGTAGCGGTCGATGAACGTACCGACGTACGCGCACGCCTCCTCCACGCGGCCCAGCTCCAACAGCAGCAGAGCAACGCGCGCCTCGCTCAGGGCGGTTAGCCGTCGCTGGTGCGGGGCACGCCCCTCGGCGGCGTAACGCAGAGCTGACAGCGCGGCTGTGAAGTCGCCGAGCAAGTGCAGCGTACGGCCTTTACGATAGGCGAAACCCGCCTTGGGATAGGACGTGAACGGACCGGGGGCCCCCGATGCCTGCTCCAGGAAGCCCTCCGCCCGGTCCAGGGCCTCGTACGCGGCACGGCGCTCGTCCAGCAGCGCGAGGCCGTAGGCATGCTGAACGTGCACGAAACACCGCAGATCGGCGTCCGGGACGTGTGCGGCGGTCGCGACCGCCAGCCCCGCGAGGTCAGCCGCGTAGCGAGCGGCGCCGAGCCGTGCGGCCTGGACACTCATCGACCTGAGCGTCATGGCTCGTACTCTGCGGTCGCCGCCCTCGTCGGCCACGGCGAGGGCGAGCTCGTAATAGCGCTGAGCCAGACCTTGGTATCCGGCGTCGGCGCTCATTCCCCCCAGAACATAGGCGAGTTGCGCCGCTATCGACATCAGCCGTGTCCGTGGCTGAGGCGGCATGGCCTGGGCCAGCAGGACACCGACATCGTTGCCCAGCAGGGCTGCGGGCAGAGCGCGGGCGTATCCGCCGCCGAAGCGGGTCCACTGATCAGCGAACCGGGACACCATGAACTCCAGCCGCGCCAGGTCGGCGTCAGCGAGCCGGCCGCCACCGCGGCCAACGCGCACGGCCGGAGCGGGCGAAGGCACGATGAGGCCCTCGATACGCGGACGGCGTTGCCGGTAGACCAGGGCCACAAGACCAGAACGCCGACCCGGGTCGGTGTCGGTTCTGCACAACTGGACCAACGCCCGAGCCCCGTCCTCCACGGCCGGAACCGGCGCCCCGTCCCGTCGGCCCCCGTCCTCGGCGTCCGGCAGCAGACCGGTCTCGACCGCATGCACCAAGCGCCCCGTCCGGCGCGTCAGGACCTCGGCCACCAGATACGGCACAGGAGACCTCGGCCGGGACCCGGCCAGCCAGTGGGCGACAGCAGTACGGTCGTACCGCAGCACCAGGTTCTCAGTACGCCCCAGAAGGTTGACAGCGCGGGCCAGTTCAGCGGCTGTCATGTGCGCCTCGGTGAGCAAGGCCCTGAGCTGTATGTTCTGCATGCGGCGACGGGGCATGCCACGCTCCTTCACCGGGCACCGACGCACGACTCGCTTGGGCTCAGTGTCAGGAGCGCCATAACCCCGGTCAAGCCATTCTCTGAACATTTACGACACCAAATGGCCATACAGGCATCACAGGCACTGGTGCCGCTCCTCTTCTTCAGCGCCGTGTATGCGGTCAGGTCGGCTCACCGAAGGCCAGGCGCCGGGCCGTGTGCGCAGCGAGAGCTGGGCCGACTGCAGCCTGGGGCCTCCGAAACCGCGCCGGTGACCTGCTCGTCAAAGACGAGGAGGTGGAGATGTACCAGGCGTCGTTGGACGATCTCTGGCCCTGGGCGCTGCCCAGGACCGAGTCCATTCAGTTGCTGCGGCAGCACATCGAACGGCTCAGCAGCTAGTACTGCAACGGTGCTTGCCGTGACTGATGGCCAGCTCAGTCGTTGATGTGGTCATGGGTGGGGGCCTTGCTGATGTCAGGCTGTGGACCGGTGATCTCGACGCTCTGCATGACCGGTTCGTGCACCGGTTCAACCGGGAAGAGCCGCGCCAGTCGGTGCTCTCGAGTGGGATGCCGACGACGTCCTGGACGACGTACCGGGCTACGTCGTGGAACACCTCGGCGACCGAGAGCCGTGCTGATCGTCGACGACACCGGCTTCCCGAAGAAGGGTCTGCGGTCGGCCGGGGTGCAAAGGCAGTACTCCGGAACCGCCGGACGCACCGAGAACTGCCAGATCGGCGTGTTCCCCGCCTACGCCACCGGCTGCGGCCGCACGCTGGTCGAGCCCACGTCGTGGACGAGCGACCGGGAACGCTGCCGCCGGGCCGGCATCGGCAACGAGGTCGTCTTCGAGATGAAGGTGACCATGGCCAAGGCGATGGTCCGCAAGGCCATCGCGGACCGGATCCCGTTCACCTGGGTGACGGCGGACGCCGCCTACGGCTTCAGCAAGGGCTGGCGCTCCGAGTTCGAGCAGGCCGATATCTTCCACGTCATGGCCACCACCCGGCACGACACCGGCGTCACCCGCTGGGCACTCGACCACCCCGTCCACGACCTGTTCCC
The DNA here is from genome assembly GCF_000720835.1 of Streptomyces achromogenes subsp. achromogenes. Lineage (GTDB taxonomy): Bacteria > Actinomycetota > Actinomycetes > Streptomycetales > Streptomycetaceae > Streptomyces > Streptomyces achromogenes. Next base: position 10,245 of record NZ_JODT01000057.1, read on the forward strand.
CGGCCTGCCGCGGCAGAAGCGGAAGCGTCGGTCCTGCGGCGAAGGGGCACACGGCCGGCGGATCTACGACTGGGCCCGCGTCGAGGTCAGGCCCTGGCACCGCGAAGACCGCCGGCACTGGGTCCTCCCACGCCGCAGCGTCAGCCGACCCGAGGAGATCTCCTACTACATCGCCTACTGCCCGGCCGGCACCACACTGGACGAACTCATACGGGATGCACCTGGCGCACACCAGAACCGCAGGTCAGACGCCCTTTGCGACCGATCCAAGAATGGCAACGCACTCCACATGATGCTTCATCGGTAAAATGTCAATATCCGCCAGTCAAGCAAAAAGACCAGCTGAGAGGCCTTTTTTGATCCTCAGCTGCCTTGAGTGAACGCCCGAAGCGTCAGGCGAGCGTCACGTCGACGGCCAAGCCCCTGCCCAGGAGGCTTCGGCGACCAGCCTGACCATAGGGCTCGCGTCCACGCCGAGCGGCTTCAGCGGAGGGCCTGCACAGCTCACCGGAGGCCGCGGTCGGGTGCCCGGCTGGCGGCGGAATTGGTGTTCGGGCTTGTGGTCGATTTAGGCTGCGTCGGTTCGTGCCGTCACGGCGGCAGCCCATCGACGGAGAGGAAAGCCGATGACGCAGCAGGCATCGGCCACCGACCCGGCTCCCGGGCGCCGCCCCGAGCTGGTCCCCGACCCGGATGTGGAGGCGGCCCGTATCGCGGCGGTGCGCCGCTACGACATCCTCGACACTCCCCCCGACGGGGCGTTCGACCGGGTGGCGGCGATGGCCGCCCGGCTCTTCGACGTGCCGGTGGCAACGGTCACGATCGTGGACACCGATCGCATCTGGTTCAAGGCCGCCCACGGCCTGGAAGGTGTCGCGGAGATAGGCCGCGATCCGGGCCTGTGCGGCTCGGCGATCCTGCGCGATGACACGATGGTCATCCCCGACACCCTCAAGGACCCCCTAGCGGCGGACAATCCGTTGGTCGCTGGGGAAATGGGGGTGCGCTTCTACGCCGCCGCACCGATCATCACCCCGGATGGGCACCGGCTGGGCACGGTCAACGTCCTCGACACCCGGCCGCGCTCGATCACCGAGGAGGACACCGCCACCCTTGCCGATCTCGCCGCGATCGTGCTGGACGAGATGGAGCTGCGACTGTCGGCGCTGCGCGCCCTGCGCGACGAGCAGGCCCGCCGGGAGGCGGAGAAGCGGCATGCCGAGGCGGAACGGGCACGCGCCGAGGCCGAACGGGCGGCGCGGGAGAAGGCGGAGCAGGACAGGGCCGCCATCGCCGCGTTCGCCTCCACCCTCCAGCGCACCCTGCTGCCCCCGGCCCTTCCCGTGGTGCCGGGCCTGGAACTGGCCTGCCACTACCGCACCGCCTCGGTCCACGACGTGGGCGGCGACTTCTACGACGTCTTCCCCCTCGACGGTGAGCGGTGGGCGTTCTTCCTCGGTGACGTGTGCGGCAAAGGACCCGAGGCGGCGACCGTCACCGCCCTGGCCCGCCACACCCTGCGCGCCGCGGCCCAGATCAACGCCGATCCCGTCACGGTGCTGAACGCGCTCAACACCGTGCTGCTCACCGACGTCACCGCCGGCCGCCGCTTCTGCACCGTCCTCTTCGGCCTCCTGGAGCCCCGGGAGGCCGGCGGCTTCACCGTCACCGTCGCCACCGGCGGCCATCCGCCGGCCTACCACCTGCGCCCCGACGACAGCGGCGCCGTCTGGGTGCGGACCGTACGCCCCCAGGGCGGAATGCTCGTCGGCGCCTTCCCTCAAGCGCCCTTCGCCCAGACCACGTTCTCGCTGACGCCCGGGGAGAGCCTGTTCCTCTACACCGACGGGCTGACCGAAGCCCGTAACACCGAAGGCGCCATGCTCGGTGACGACGGCCTGACCGGCTTCCTCCACCAGCGCACCGGACCCGTCACCGCCACCTCCCTGGTCGAGGACAGCATCACCCTGCTGGCCTCCCTGCCCGACGGAGCCGGCGACGACGTGGCTCTGCTGGCCCTGTCCGTCCCCCACCCCCACACCACACCCGACGGCGGTGTCGCCGCCACCGCCCACACCGCCGCCGCGCCCGACCACTTCGGCCAGGAGTGATGACCGACGTGCCCGACACACTGCAGCTGACCGTCCAGCACCCCCACCACGGCCTCGCGATCGCCACAGTCGCCGGGGACGTGGACGCGCGCACCGCGGACACCCTGCGCCGCGAAGCCTCCGGAATCCTCGAGCGAGGGTGCCCGCGCCTGGTTCTGGACCTGTCACAGGTCAGCTTCTGCGACTCCGCCGGTCTGAGCGCGCTCATCGGCCTCTGGCACACCTCCCAGGCGGTGGGCGGTGCACTCGGACTCGTCAACGTCCCCGACCGCCTGATGCGCATGCTCGTCCTCACCGGCGTCGACGCAGTCCTGCCGGTCCATGCCACCGCCGCCGAAGCAGTCACCACCATGACCGCCGGCCAGTCCACCAGCACAGGCGAACACGGCTCAATCACCCACTCCGCCGGCGACGGGAGCGGTGAGCCGACCGGGGTACAGCGCACGGCCTACGACAGCGCTCACAACCCCTCTGCCGAACTGAGCTGATCCCTTCCCCTGGTGCCGCGGCGGGAGCGAGATGCTTGCGCAACTTCGCTGCCGTGACGGCGTGCGCGCATGATCCAGGGAAGACGCCTTGTGGTGGCGCTGTGGCTCGCGGCGCGGGTTGCAGTCCGCTCTCAAAAACCGTCTCCATTGAACCCGGCGGCTCGGAACTGTCGACGTGCCGCTGACGAAAGACGGGGCGGATTCGCGGATGTCGGCCACGTGAGACATTACTCCTGCCGGACGGCTCTGGGACGGCGGGTCGGATCAGCATCGCGGCCGGGCGGATTCCCACCAACACGGCAAAGCCGTTGGGGCGGCGCGCAGGGTCCAGGATGGCTCGCGAGCGCGATGGCGGTCTCCCGCTGCCGATCGATCTGGTGCACCCGGCGCGAGGTGCCCGCCCAGACGCGACGAAAGCTGGTCCTCGGCGGTGAACGGCCGGTGTCCGCCCAGGTCGACCGTATGGCTGTGTCACGCGACTCGGACGCCGCACACCACCCGCGACACACCGCATCCAGTCGGCCTGACACGTGGACACGACACATCCCCCTGTCCACCTCTCCGGGGCCGACCCACTCGAACTGCCCTACGCCATGGGCGATCGACGGTACGGGTAACAGTCACCCGAATTCCCGGCAGGCGCTCGTCTCGTCCTCGCGGCCGTGCCGGCAGCGGCCGGCCGCGGGTGCCTTCTCCGCCCACCGGAACGAGGGCATGCGAGCCGAACCCCCGCCTCCGGGCTGTCGGCCCTTCGCTCATGTCGCCGTATCCACGGCCCGGTCGTCCAGCGGGTCGGGCAGGGGCAGCAGGACGCGGAAGGTGCAGCCCTGGCCGGGGGCGGTGTCGAGGGTGAGGCGGCCGGCGTGGGCGGTGACGAGGGCGTGGGCGATGGCGAGGCCGAGGCCGGAACCGCCGGTGGCACGGGTGCGGGAGTCGTCGGTGCGGTAGAAGCGGTCGAAGACGTGGGCACGTTCGGCGGTGGTGAGGCCGGGTCCTTGGTCGGCTACTTCCAGGACCGCGTGCCGGCCGACGGTGCCGACGCCGATACGGATGGGGGTCCCGGGAGGGGTGTGGGTGACGGCGTTGCCGATGAGGTTGGTGACGACCTGGCGCAGTCGGGCCTCGTCGGCGTGTGCCGGGGCGGTGGCGGGCTTTCCGCCGCCGGGTCCGGTCAGGGTCACCGGGCGCGTGGCGTCCAGGGCCCGGACGTCGTGGAGGGCGTCGGCGGCGAGGGTGCGCAGGTCCATGGGGGCGAGGTCGAGGGCGAAAGCCGGCTCTCGGGTGGTACCCATGCCCTCGGTGTCCTCGTCCAGGCGGGCGAGGAGGAACATCTCCTCGACGAGCCGGGTGAGACGTGCGGACTCCTCGGCGATCCGGGTCATCGTCTGGTCGACGTCCTCGCGGGTGGGCATGGCGCCCATGCGGTACAGGTCGGTGTAGCCCTTGATGCCGACGAGCGGCGTCCGCAGTTCGTGGCTGGCGTCGGCGAAGAAGCGCCGGGTTCTCGCCTCCGCCTCCGCGCGGGCCCGGAAGGCCGTGTCGATGCGGCCGAGCATCTGGTTGAGGCAGGCGGTCAGGCGTCCCACCTCGGTGTGCGGGGCGGCCAGTTCGGGGACGCGGTGGGAGTAGTCGCCGGCGGTGATCGCCGTCGCGGTCTCCTCGATCCGGGTCAGGGGGCGCAGTCCGGAGCGTACGGCGAACCAGCCGGCGACGCCCAGGACCGCGAGCAGTGCCACGCCTGCCGTCAGGGAGAGGTTGCGGGTCTTGGTGACGGTGCGGTGCACCTCTTCGAGGGAGGTGGCCACGACGACGCTGCCGTGGGGCGCGGAGCTGTCCGGGGGGAAGACCTGGGCGGGCTGGGTCAGGGCGATGACCCGCCAGTCGTGCTCGCCGTCGCGCGCGGGGACGGTGAAGGGGCGGCCCCGGTGGGCGAGGACGGTGGCACGGTCGAGGCGGGGCAGCTCGGGGCCGCCGCCCGGGGGTGCGGTGCTGGCGTCGAAGGTCCTGCGGGTGGCGCCGGCGTCGTCCACGTACGTGACGGTCGTGTCGCCGAGCACGCTGAGGGCGCGCACGCTCGGCGGGGTGCCGGAGCCGGACGGCGGTGCCAGCCGGGCGGCGACCTGTCCGGTCAGGACGAGCCGGTCGTCCACCCGGTCCTGGAGGTAGCCGCGCAGGGCCGTGGTGACGAGCAGTCCCGTACCGAGGAGACCGACGGCGACCAGCGCGACGGACAGGCACAGCAGACGGGTGCGCAGCGACATCCGGCCGAGCCACGCTCTGGGTGAAGGGAAGCGGCTCACGGCCGGGGCTCGCGGACGACGTAGCCGACGCCGCGGACGGTGTGGATGAGTTTGGGCCCGTCGGTGTCGACCTTGCGGCGCAGGTAGCTGATGTAGGTGTCGACGATGCTGGGATCGCCGCCGAAGTCGTACTCCCACACGCTGTCCAGGATCTGGCTCTTCGACATGGTGCGTCCGGCGTTGGCGACCAGGAAGTGCAGGAGGCGGAACTCGGTAGGGGACAGCCGTACGGTCCGCCCCGCCCGGGTGACGTGGTGGCTGTCGGGTTCGAGTTGCAGATCGCCGACGGTGAGGCGGGCCGGTGACTCGCCCCGGGTGCGGCGCAGTACGGCGTGGATACGGGCGATGAGTTCTTCCAGGTCGAAGGGTTTGGTGACGTAGTCGTCGCCGCCGAGGCGCAGTCCGTGCAGCCGGTCCCGCCGGTCCTCGCGTGCGGTGACGAAGAGGACCGGCACGTCGCCGCCCCGGCCGGGCAGGGGCGAGCGGGGCTGGGCGCGCAGCCGGCGGATCACCTCGAAGCCGTCCATGTCCGGGAGCATGACATCCAGGAGGACGAGGTCGGGGGCGTGCCGTGCGGCCAGGTCGAGGGCTTCCCGGCCGGTGGCGGCGGCGTCGACGTCGAACCCGGCGTAGCGCAGGGCGGTGCGCAGCAGCTCCCTGACGGTGGGTTCGTCGTCGACGACGAGCAGGTGGTCCGGGCGGCCCGCGGTGCGCGGGGGAGGTGTCAGTGCCGCCATGATCGTGGTTCGCCGCCTTTCCCCGATGCCACGGTGCCGCTTCGCGCGGGTGTCGCTCAACGCTGTTCTCAGGAGATCACATGGCTCAGGGGACCGGGTCCGAGGTGAGGGCGCGGCGCCTGGGCGCGGTGCCGGACGCTCCCGCGGGGCGTTCGCGGCGCCGTGCCCGTCGGCCCTGGAAGCGGCTCCCGCCGTAAGCGGCGAGGGCGGCCGCGACGAACGCGGTGAGCGCGGACAGCCGGGGGCTCGTGTCGAGGCCGGCGCGCAGGCCGCCCATCTCGCTGCCCATGAGGCTGACGCCGATGCGCAGTGAGCCGCGCGCGAGGTAAGGGAGCACGAACGTCGCGGCACCGACCGCGATGCCCATGCGCAGGGCGGTGTCGGCGTGGCGGTCCAGGAGGGCGTCGGCGTCCTGCCGCGCGGTGCGGGCCGGGGTGCGGGCGGCGGCGACGTATCCGGCGAGCAGCAGCAGGAGCAGGGTGAGCAGCAGTCCGATCACCCACAGTGGTACGCCGGCACCCGCCCAGTGTCCGAGGTCCACCACACGGTCCCGGTCGGCCGCGCCGTCCTGCTCCCCCGTGCCGAGCATGCCGGCCATCCCTCCGCCCTCGGGCCGCAGCCGCCGCACCCCCGCCTCCCAGGAGGTGCCCGCCCCCGTGGTGAGCAGTGCGGCGATCAGGTTGGGACCGGCGAGCAGCAGTGCGCCCGCGGCCTCGGCCGCTCGCTCCCGGCCGGTCAGCGCCGCGGCCGCGGCGAGTACGGCGACGGCCAGGGCGGCACAGCACAGCACGGCCGCGGTCCCCGTCAGGGCGGACAGGACGGCGTTCCACTTCATCCGCGGCCCGCCGAGGGCGACGGGGCGGGGCAGCGTCGTACGGCGGGCGGCGAGGCAGCCGACCGCGAGGACGGCGACCGCTCCCAGGCAGCCGAGGAACGCGGTGGTGACGACATCGGTCCGGAAGTCCACCGAGGACAGGCCCGAGGCGAGCCCACCGCCCGCCCCGCCGCCGAACCGGCCGGATCCGGCCCGTTCGCCGATCCTGTCCTTGACGTTCTCCGGCAGCCGGGCCGTGCCCCGCGCCAGGACGGCGCACACCGGGAGGGCCACCGCCGTGATCGCCAGTGCGCCGCCGCACCGCGCCCACAGCATCGCGGGGGTGGGCCGTGCCCGGCGGCGCAGCGGCCGGAAGAACCCGGTCGCCAGGACGGCCGTGCCCAGGAAGGACAGCGTCAGGGGGGTCAGCGTCACCTCGCCGGCCAGCCCGAGGCTCAGGCCGCCGCCCCCGCCGAGCAGTCCGCCGAGGCTTCCCTCGGCGGACTCGGCGGGCCCGGCGGCCGACTCCAGGGTGACGCCGCCGCCGACGGCGAGACTCACCAGCACCGGCACCAGCCGGGCGACCGGTGCGACGGCGCCGGCACCGAGGAGGACGAGGGCCGCCCAGGCGGTGGCGGCCATGGTGAGGAGGGCGGTCACGGCGGCGAGGGCGCCTCCGAGGGTGTGACGCCACACGGGAAGGGAGGGGCGGGACGGCGGTGCGGACATGAGCGGACTCCTCCTAGCGGGACGAGGGGTTCAGGTACCGGGGACATGGCCCGCGGTCGCACCGACGGGGCCGGCGTCGCCCGCCCCGGCCGTGCCTTGGCGCGAGCCCTCCAGCCGCTCCCCCTCCACGTCGAGGTCGGGTACGAGCCGGTCCAGCCAGCGAGGAAGGCTCCAGGCCCGCCGGCCGAGGAGGGCCAGCACCGCCGGGACGAGCGTCATACGGACGATGAACGCGTCGAAGAGGACGGCGGCGGCGAGCCCGAACCCGATGGTCTTGAGGATCTGCTCCTCGGAACCCAGGAACGCGGCGAACACCGAGACCATGATCACCGCGGCGGCGGTCACCACCCGTGCGCTGTGCTCGAACCCGCTGACCACGCACTCCTTCGGTGACTGCCCGTGCACGTACGCCTCGCGCATCCGGGTCACCAGGAACACCTCGTAGTCCATGGCGAGGCCGAAGACGACACCCACCATGAAGATCGGCATGATCGACACCACCGGCCCCGGCTCCGTGACGCCGAAGACGGACCCCAGCCATCCCCACTGGAAGACCGCGACCACCGCGCCCAGTCCGGCCAGCACCGACAGCAGGAAGCCGAGCGCGGCCTTGAGCGGGACGAGCAGGGAGCGGAAGACGGCGATGAGCAGTACGAACGCCAGACCGACCACGAGGGCCAGGTACGGGATCAGCGCGTCCGACAGCTTCTGCGAGACGTCGACGTTCATCGCGGTCGTGCCGGTGACGAGCACCCTGGCGCCGGTGTCCCGGGCGAGCGCCGGTTCGCGCAGCGCGTGCACGAGGTCGGCGGTCCGCGTGCTGCTCGGGGACGCCGCCGGTACGACGCTCAGTACGGCGGTGTCACCGGAGGCGCTCAGCCGGGGCTGTCCCACGGCGGTGACGTCCTCGCGGCCGCCTGTCCGCCTGGCGACGCTCTTCGCGGCCTGTTCGGCGCTGCCGTCGCCGTCGGCCTGGACGACCACGGTGAGCGGGCCGTTGAAGCCCGGTCCGAAGCCCTCGGCGATCATGTCGTAGGCCCGGCGCTGGGTCGTCGAGACGGGCTTGCTGTCGTCGCCGGGCAGGCCCATCTCCAGGGACGCCGCCGGGAGCGCGACCACGCCGAGCAGCACGACGCCGCCGAGCAGCACGGCGACCGGGCGCCGGGTGACGAACCGGGCCCAGCGCACGCCCGCGCCCGGGCGCTGCCGGGCCTTCCGTCGTGGACGGGCCGGCCCGATCCGGCGTCCGCAGAGCCCGAGCAGGGCGGGTATCAGGGTGATGGCGATGAGCACCGCGATGACGACCGTGCCGGCCGCGGCGAGGCCCATCTGGGTCAGCAGCGGGATGCCGACCACGGACAGGCCGGCGAGGGCGATGACCACGGTGAGCCCGGCGAACACCACCGCCGAGCCCGCGGTGCCCACCGCGTGCCCGGCCGCCTCCTCACGGCCGCGTCCGCGCGCGAGTTCGGCCCGGTAGCGGGAGACCACGAACAGGGCGTAGTCGATGCCCACGGCCAGTCCGATCATCACGGCGAGGCTGGTCGTCGTGGAGCCGAGGCCCAGCGGTTCGGCCAGCACCCGGATGACCAGCGCGCCGAACCCGACGCCGAGCACGGCCGTCAGCAGCGGCAGTCCGGCCGCGAGCAGTGAGCCGAAGGTGAGGACGAGCACCACGGCGGCCACCGCGAGCCCCAAGGCCTCCGAGGAGTGACCCGCGCCCTTGGCCTCGACGGCGTTGCCGCCCGCCTCCACGGACAGGTCCGGCGAGGCGGCCCGCTCTACGGTGTCCCGCAGCGCGGTGCGGGAGCCGTCTTCGAGCTTCGAGGCGGACACCTCGTAGGAGACCTGGGCGTAGGCGGTGGAGCCGTCCTTGCTCACGGACCGGGTGGTGAAGGGGTCGGTGACGCGCACGACCTGCGGATCGTCCCCGAGGGCCCGGACCGTCTCCCCGATGGCCCGGCGCGTCTGCGGGTCGGTGACCTTGCCGCCCTCGGCCCGGAACACGACGCGGGCGGTCGCTCCGTCCGCCTTCAGCTCGGGGAAGTCCCGCTCCAACAGGTCGTACGCCCGCTGCGCCTCGGTGCCGGGCATGGAGAAGTCGTTCGGCGGGGCGGCGGGGGCCCGTCCGGCCAGCACCCCCGCCCCCACGAGCAGTACCACCCACAGCAATGCGACCGGCCACCGCCTCCGGAAGGAGAACCGGCCCAGCCTGCAGAGGAATGTCGCCACGGAAAGGGCTCCCAGTCGGATCGGGCTTGCAGAAGTTCCGCCGCCGACGCTGTCAGCCCTCTCTGACCGGTCCCGGAGAGATCCTGGGAGTTTCCTGGGAGTCCCGGCCGCCACCGTTGGGACATAACGGACATGGCCACCATCGTGCGGCCCGGTTCACAGGAAGCTCCCGGACGGGGTCAGCCCAGGCCGGCGAGGTACGCGCCGATCCTCAGGAACACCCGGACGAACGGGGCGACCGGCACGGACGGCGAAATGACCTGGGAGCCGAAGTGGACGACGACGAGGTCCAGTCCGGGCGAGACGAAAAGCCGCTGGCCGTGGATGCCGCTGGCCATATAGGAGCCGTACGGATCGTTCGGGATCCACCACAGGTCGTGGTACGACAGCGTGGCCGGCGCCGTCGGCGGAGCGGCGGGGAAGCGCACGCGGCGGGGGTAACCGTCGGGGACGGCGGCGGTGATGGACGTGACCACCTCCTCCGGCACGACCTGACGGCTGCCGACCGCTCCGCCGCATCGCAGCATCTCCCCCAGGCGGGCGACGTCGCGGGCTGTGGCGCTGAAGCCGCCGCACGCCGCCTCGACACCCTCACTGTCGAGGACGTAGTAGGCGTCCTCCTCCGCGCCGATCCGGGACCAGATCAGTTCGCCGAGCAACGCGGAGGTGCTCACGCCGGTGACGCGGCGCAGTACTTCGGCGAGCGCCTCGACGTTGCCGTTCTCGTAGCGGAACTCCGTTCCCGGTGCTCCGGTGGCGCGGGCGGTCAGGAGGTGCTCGCGGATGGTGCCGGGGCCGCTGTAGCCGAACGGGCGCAGCTGGGGCGCTATGACGGCGTGGTAACGCTGGGCCTCGATGGCCTTGTCGTAGGGCCGCCCGGCGTAGCTGACCTGGGTGCCCATGTGCAGCAGGTCCTCGACGCGGGCCTCGCCGAAGGCGGTGCCCGCGAGTTCGGGGACGTAGGCGTCCGTCCGGGCCGAGCGGTCCAGGAGCCCCTCGTGCGCCAGCATCGCCGCGAGGAGGCCGAGGTAGGACTTGGCCGCCGACGCGTTGAAGTGAGGGACGTGGGGCGCTCCGCCGTGCGGGTACGCCTCGTGGACGACCACGCCTCGGTGCAGGACGAGGAAGGCGTCGGTCTGCGCCGTCGCGAACAGGTCCGGCAGGGTGGCCGTCGTACCGCCGAGGCCGAGGTCGAGCGTGTCGAGGCCGGCGGGCTCGGCGGGGAGGGTCCGGGCGGGGCCGGGGCCGCGCCACACGCGGCGGCTCGGGGAGAGTTCGCGGCCGGCCGAGGTGAAGCGGCGGATCCAGCCGGGGTCGGTGTAGCCGCGAGTCCACAGCAGGTCGCCCAGCCGGGCGTCAGTGTCGGTCATCTCAACTCCGTTGACGCAGAGGTCTTGAACGATGGCGCCGTTAACGTACAACCTGTTCGATAACTACGACAGCGCACGGTGCCCGCCTTCCCCGTCTTCGGGTGCCGTCCGAGCCCGGAGATCCCCGCCCTCGCACCGGGGGTGCCACCTCCACTCCCTCCCGAGCCGCAGGAGTGCCCCATGGCCGAACCGTCCTCGTCCGCACCATCCCGCCAGGACACCGCGGTCCCGCCACGCGTCGGGGTGCCGGGACGGCGGCACGCATGGCTGATCGCCGCGATGATCGTGACGTTCATGCTGGTCAACTACGCCGACAAGTCCGTCCTGGGGCTGGCGGCCGTGCCGATCATGGACGAGCTCGACATCAGCAACAGCACCTACGGCATGGTCTCCAGCTCCTTCTCGCTGCTGTTCAGCCTCTCCGGGCTGGCCGTCGGCTTCGTCTCCGCCCGGGTCTCCAGCCGTGTGCTGCTGTTCGGCATGGCCGTCGTGTGGGCGGTGGCCCAGCTGCCGGTGCTGTTCGTGGCGTCGGTGCCGGCACTGGTCGCCGGGCGGGTGCTGCTCGGCGCGGCCGAGGGACCGGCGGCTTCGATGTCGATGCACGCGCTGTACAAGTGGTTCCCGGCGGACCGGCGGGGGCTGCCCTCGGCACTGCAGATCGGCGGCGCGGCGCTCGGCACGATGGTGGCCGCGCCGGCCGTGACGGGGCTGATCGGCGCCTTCGGCTGGCGGTCCGCATTCCTGGCCCTGGCCGTACTGAGCCTGGTGTGGGCGCTCGCGTGGTGGCGGATGGGGCACGACGGCCCGTACGGCGAGACCCGCACGCCGACCGCACCGGCGGACGGCCGGCGACTGCCGTACCGGCGCCTGCTGCTGAACGGAACGGTCCTGGGCAGCATCGCCGGGGCGTTCGGCGGGTCCTGGGCCCTGGCGCTGAGCCACGCCTGGCTGCCCGCGTACCTGCGCACGCAGCTGGACATGACGCCGGGCACGGCGGCCACGCTGATCAGCGCGGTCTCGGCGTTCAGCCTCGTGCTGCTGCTCTCGGTGCCGCCGCTGCTGGACACGCTGCGCCGCCGGGGCCTGTCGGACCGGCGGTCGCGCGGCATCCCGCAGGGGATCGCGGTGGCGGTGGCGGCGCTGGCCATGACCGCGCTGCCGTTCGTCGACGCCCGGGGTGCCCATTTCGCGCTGCTGGCCGTGGCGTTCGGGGGCCACGCCATCGTCTTCCCGCTGCACTACATGACCACCTCGGCCGTCGTCCCGCCGCTCCAGCGGGGCGCGGTGTTCGGCATCGTCGCGGCGTCCGGGACCCTGCCGGGACTGTTGGCCCCGTATCTGACCGGGCACCTGCTGGACTCCGCGCCCTCGCAGACCGCCGGGTACACCCACGCTTTCCTGCTCTCCGGCGGGGTGATGCTGGTGTGCGGGCTGGTCTCACTCGTCACGGTCCGGCCGGACCGTGACGCACGACGGCTGGGGCCGGACGGGGGGCGGCCGGAAGGGGACGCACGACGGCCGGGCCCGAGCGGGAGGCGGCCGGTCCGGAGCGCGCAACGGCCGGAGGACGACGTGCACGACGCGTAAGCGGCCGATCGGGGCACGGGGCGGCCGTCCGCCCCGGACATCCGGTCCCGGTCCCGGCCCCGGGACGCCCCGCCCCGCCGCTCAGGCCGGCGGTTCGAAGCCGCTGGCCCAGTAGCGCCCGCGCATCGCCAGGTCGAGCAGCATCCGTACGACCTCTTCGGCGGGCAGGGACGGCGCGTCCTGTTCGACCCACCAGCGCAGCACCGCGAGCTGCTCCCCCACCCACACCCGGGCGAGCAGCTCCGGGTCGATGCGCGGCTTGACGGCGTTGCGCTCCGCGCGCGCCCGGAATTCCTCCGCGGTGGCGCGCGCGCAGGCGTCGACGAACATCTGCAGCGGTTTGCCGTCTCCCTCGCCGCGCAGCACGATCCGGTACAGGTCGCGTTCCTCACGCGCGTGCCGCAGCATCTCCAGGACGGGCTTGCCGGTGAAGCCGACCGCGCTGTCGGCGACGGCCGGGGCCAGCCGCTCGCCGAGTTCCGTCAGCAAGTCGGCCGTCACCCGGGCGAACAGGTCCTCCTTGTCCCGGAAGTGGGCGTAGAAGGTCGCCCGGGCCACGTCCGCGCGCTCGGTGATGTCCTCCACGGTCAGCGCGGTGAAGCCACGTTCCAGGACGAGTTCCACCAGGGCCGCCCCCAGCGCGCGCCTCGACCGTCTGGTCCGTCTGTCCTCGGCCATGGAGCCCTCCTCGATCCTCGCGCCTCGGTGCGCGCCCAGTGTAGGAGAGCCTTGACACGCGAACAGTTACTGAACAGTCTGTATGGCATTGATCAGTCAGTACGGAGATGGAAGGCCACTGACTGCCGTCGTCTTCCGACACACGCCTCGGAGAGGTCTTCATGAACCTCGGCACCTACTTGTCCCGTAGCGCCCGCTACTGGCCCGACGCCCCGGCACTCGTCTGCGGGGACCGTTCCTGGACCTTCACCGAACTCGACCGCGCGACCGACCGCCTGGCTTCCGCCCTGGCCGCCCGCGGCCTGCGCCCCGGTGACGCCGTGGCCTCGCTCGCGTGGAACCGCGGTGAGCTGGTGGAGGTCGAATTCGCGCTGTACAAGGCGGGATTGACGCGGGCACCGATCAACGCCCGCCTCGGGCGCGGCGAGATCGAGCACATCCTGCGCTACGCCCCCGTCCGCGCCCTGGTCTTCGACGCGGCCCACCGCGAGGACGCCCTCGCCGCGATCGCATCAGCCGGTACCGGCTGCCTGCCCGTCCCGCTGGACACGGGAGTCGAGGACGGTGTCCCGTACGACGCCCTGCTGGCCGAGGGCGCGGAGGCTCCGTTCCGCGTCGAGGTCGACGAGTCGCAACCCTGCGTACTGAACTTCACCTCCGGTTCCACCGGGGCGCTGAAGGCCGCGGTGCAGACGGTCGGCAACCGCCTGGCCAACATGCGCAAGCTGTTGATGGCCGACGAGTCCCGCCCCCGCCCCGGCACCCGCTACCTGGCCTGCGGCCCCATCACCCACGCCACCGGGATGGGCCTGCTGGCGGGAGCGTTCGGCGGCTCCACGACGTACGTCCTGCCCACCTGGAGCCCCGTGGGCTTCCTGGAGACGGTGGAGAGGGAGCGCATCACCGCCACATTCCTGGTGCCCGCCATGGTCAACACGCTTCTCGCCCACCCCGGTGCCGACCGCTACGACCTGTCCTCCCTGACGAGCGTGCGCGTCGGCGGCGCACCCATCTCACCCCAACGACTACGCGACGCGGTGGAGTTCTTCGGCCCGGTCGTCGCCCAGGGCTACGGGCTCGGCGAGACCACCAGCGTGGTCGCGGCCCTGAGCAGCGAGGAGATCGCCCGCGCGGTGAAGGAGGACCCGGAACTGCTCCAGTCCTGCGGACGTGCCGCGTACGACACCGAGATACGCGTCGTGGACGAGGCGGGCCGGGAGCTGGGGCCCCGCGAGGTCGGGGAGGTCATCGTGCGCGGGCCCGACTGCGTGCGCGAGTACTGGAAGGAGCCCGCCTTGTCCGCGGAGACCTTCCGTGACGGCTGGGTGCACACGGGAGACCTCGCGTGGATGCGGGAGGACGGCTATCTGTTCCTGGTCGACCGCAAGAAGGACATGATCATCTCGGGCGGCTTCAACATCTACTGCACCGAGGTGGAGACCGCCCTCTACGAACACCCCGCCGTCCAGGAGGTGTGTGTCGTCGGCGTTCCCGACGAGCGGTGGGGCGAGGCCGTGAAGGCGGTCGTCGTACGCCGCCCGGACACGACCGTCACCGCCGAGGATCTGATCGCCTTCTGCGCCGACCGCCTCGACCGCCTCAAGAAGCCCCGCTCCGTCGACTTCGTCACCGAGCTCCCCCACAACCGCAACGGCAAGCTCGACCGCAAGGCGGTACGCGAGCCGTTCTGGGCGGACACCGCCCGCCGCGTCAACTGACCACTCTCCACCAAGGACTTACCGGTGACCTTTTCCCTGCGCCCCACCTACGCCGACACACGAACCGCCGAACTGGTGGACCGTCTGCGCGACTACCTCGACGGCGAACTCGCCGAACACGAACGCGAGCACGGCATCACCCCGGCCACCCGCCTCACCCGCGCCGACCTCGAACCGGTCTGGCGCCGCAGCCGCGAACTCGGCTTCTACGGCATCCATCTGCCCGAGGAATACGGCGGCCAGAACCTCGGCTACTCCCAACTCGCCGCGCTGAAAGAGGAGATCGGCGCGAGCGGGCGCGTCCTCGCGCACAGTGTGCTCGGCGACATGGGCGGTCCACTGCGGGCCGGCGACATCCTCCGGCACGCCACCGCACACCAGCTGGAGACGTATCTGCTCCCGCTCATCCGGGGCGAGCGGGCCTGCTGCTTCTCCCTCACGGAGACCGACGCCGGCTCCGACGTCCGCTCCATGCGCACCGTCGCCGTACGCGACGGTGACGGTTACCGGCTGACCGGACACAAGGTCTTCTCCTCCGCCGGCCCCTTCGCCGACTTCGCGATCGTGGTGGCCCGTATGGCCGGCACCGGCGAACACGAGGGAGAGAAACCGGAGTTCTCCGCCTTCCTCGTGGACCTGGACAGCCCCGGCTGCCGGGTCGAGGACGGGGCGACACCGATGTCCGGCGAGCACATCGAGAGCGACATCGTCCTGGAGGACTGCCACGTTCCCGCCGCCAACCTCCTGGGCGAGGAGGGCAACGGCATGCGCATCGCGCTCGGCAGGGTCACCACCAACCGCCTGCTGCACTGCCCGACCGTGCTCGGCGCCACCCGCCGCGCCCTCCAGCTGACCCTGGACCGCACCCGCACCCGGCAGGTCTCCGGCAAGCCCCTGCTCATGCTCCAGGCCATCCAGCACAAGGTCGCCGACATGGCCACCGACTTCTACGCCGCCCGCTCCATGACGTACGCCGCGCTGGCAGCGCTGGACGAGGGGCGCGAGGTGCCCGCAGAGGCGTTCATGTGCAAGCTGTTCGTCGCCGAGTCCGCCTTCCGCATCCTCGACGAGGCCGTACAGATCCACGGCAAGGAGGGCCTGACCCAGGGCAACGAGATCGAGTACCTCTTCCGCAAGATCCGCATGTTCCGGATCCTCACCGGCACCTCAGAGATCCAGCGCAACGGCATCGCCAAGCTCTTGGCCTTCCAGCACTGACATCAGCAGCCGTCCTGGACGGTGGGGACTGTAAATCGTTCGGTGTAACTCCCGATCACGGAGGATGCATCGATGACCAGTGAGAACGTGGCCGAGGACGAGGTCGGCGAGGCGGCAGTGGCTGTGTCGGCGAAGGCTGTGGACGAAGGGCGAGATCACCGACCACCTCGGCTATGACAAGCACGGTGCGGCGGGCAGGAACGGTGGC
>NZ_JODT01000058.1 GCF_000720835.1 Streptomyces achromogenes subsp. achromogenes
GCGATGGCGACCATCGCCTTGATCCGCTCGCCCTCGGACGGGGTGCGTCCGGTGGTCGGGTCGGTGGTCACGTCCCCGACGCTGAAGATCCCGAACTGCATGACCGCCTCCATTTGGTTGACCGTTCAACTACACCCCTGCAACGGCCCACCGGGCCGGGGTATTCCTCCCCGCCCCACGAAGACCTACGCGCCCCCGCGGCCGGCACCCCGCACGGGCGCCGCATGCGAAGCTGCCCCCATGCCGATCCTCCGCTCCGCCGCCCTGTTCGCCGTCGCCGCGCTGTTCGAGATCGGCGGCGCCTGGCTGGTCTGGCAGGGCGTCCGGGAGCACCGGGGCCCGCTGTGGATCACCGGGGGCGTCCTGGCGCTGGGCGCGTACGGCTTCGTCGCCACCTTCCAGCCCGACGCCCACTTCGGCCGCATCCTCGCCGCCTACGGCGGGATCTTCGTGGCCGGCTCGATCCTGTGGGGCGTGGTCGCCGACGGCTACCGGCCCGACCGCTGGGACCTCGCCGGCGCGCTGGTCTGCCTCGCCGGGATGGCGATCATCATGTGGGCACCCCGGAACGGCGGCTGAGCCCTCACTTACGCTGGACGCAACCGTCCCGACGCAAGCCCAGGAGCCGCCATGGCCGCCGCCCCGTCCGCCGCCTCCCGCATCGCCGTCGTCACCGGCGCGAGCAGTGGCATCGGTGCCGCCACGGCCCGGCAGCTCGCCGCGGCCGGCTACCGCGTCGTCCTCACCGCCCGCCGCAAGGACCGCATCGAGGCCCTCGCCGAGGAGCTGACGACGGCCGGGCACTCGGCGGTGGCCTACCAGCTCGACGTGACCGACCGCGCGGCCGTGGACGAGTTCGCCTCCGCCTTCAAGACGATCGGCGTCCTGGTCAACAACGCGGGCGGCGCCCTCGGCGCGGACCCGGTGGCCACCGGCGACCCGGACCACTGGCGCTCGATGTACGAGACGAACGTCATCGGCACGCTGAACGTGACGCAGGCGCTGCTGCCCAAGCTGGAGGCGAGCGGTGACGGCGTGGTCGTGGTCGTCTCCTCCACCGCCGGCCACGGCACCTACGAGGGCGGCGCCGGCTATGTCGCCGCCAAGCACGGCGAGCACGTGCTCGCCGAGACCCTCCGCCTGGAGATCGTCGGCCGGCCGGTCCGGGTCGTCGAGATCGCGCCCGGCATGGTCCGCACGGAGGAGTTCGCGCTGACCCGCTTCGGCGGCGACACGGACAAGGCGGCCAAGGTGTACGAGGGCGTCGCCGAGCCCCTCACCGCCGACGACGTCGCCGAGACGATCACCTGGGCGGTGACCCGCCCCAGCCACGTCAACATCGACCTGCTGGTGGTGCGCCCGCGCGCCCAGGCGTCCAACACCAAGGTGCACCGGGAGCAGGGGTGACCGACGGCGCGCCTCCGGAGGACGGCCCGGCGCTGTCCCCGGAGGACGGCTCGGCGCGGTCCCTGGAGCAGCGCCGGCTGGCCCAGGAGACGAAGGACGAACGCCAGGTCTGGTACTTCCTCGCGTACTTCCTCTTCGGCATCCACTTCGTGGCGTTCGTGATGATCTACGCGGTGCGGCACGCGAAGTAGGAACCGGGACACCGCTGCCTATAGTCGGTCGGATGACGAACTCGGTTGACCGTCGGACACAGGCGGCACAGAAGCGCCGGCGGCTCGCGGCGGCGGCGGCCCGCGTCCTGCACGAGCAGGGCGCCGAGCGCACCACCCTCGCCGACATCGCGCGCGAGGCCGGCGTCCCGGCCGGGAACGTCTACTACTACTTCAAGACCAAGGACGAGCTGGTCCGGGCCGCGCTGGGCGAGCACCGCGACCGGCTGGACGAGCTCACCGCCGGGCTGGACCGGCTGCCGGCCCCGCGCGACCGCCTCAAGGCCCTGATCGAGACCTGGGTGTCCGAGCGCGAGACCACCGCCCGGTACGGCTGCCCCACCGGCACCCTGGCCGCCGAGCTCGGCAAGCGCGCGGACGGCACGCCGGCCGCGGAGGCGGGCGCGGTGCTGCGCCGCCTGCTGGACTGGACCGCCGCCCAGTTCCGTGCCTGGGGCGTCCCCGACCCCGAGGGCCACGCCCTCACCCTGGTCTCCGCCCACCAGGGCATGTCCGCCCTGACCCACGCCCTGCGCGACCCGTCCGTCACGACCCGCGAGGCCGCCCGCCTGCTGCGCTGGCTGGACTCGCTCCCGGCCGGTCCCGGCGTCAGCCCTTGACGCAGACGACCTGCTTCAGCTTGGCCACCACCCGCACCAAGTCCTGCTGCTGGTCGATGACCTGGTCGATCGACTTGTAGGCGCCCGGGATCTCGTCCACGACCCCGGAGTCCTTGCGGCACTCCACGCCCCGGGTCTGCTCCTCCAGGTCCTTGGTGGAGAAGCGCCGCTTGGCCGCGTTCCGGCTCATCCGGCGGCCGGCGCCGTGCGAGGCCGAGTTGAACGCCAGCTCGTTGCCGAGGCCGCGCACGATGTACGAGCCGGTGCCCATGGAGCCGGGGATGATGCCGTAGTCCCCGGAGCCGGCCCGGATCGCGCCCTTGCGGGTGACGAGCAGGTCCATGCCGTCGTACCGCTCCTGAGCCACGTAGTTGTGGTGGCAGGAGATCTCCTGCTCGAAGACCGGCTTGGCCTTCTTGAACTCCTTGCGGACCACGTCCTTCAGGAGCGCCATCATGAGCATGCGGTTGTACTTGGCGTACTCCTGGGCCCAGAACAGGTCGTTGCGGTAGGCCGCCATCTGCGGGGTGTCCGCGACGAAGACGGCGAGATCGCGGTCGACCAGGCCCTGGTTGTGCGGGAGCTTCTGGGCGACGCCGATGTGGTGCTCGGCGAGTTCCTTGCCGATGTTGCGGGAGCCGGAGTGGAGCATCAGCCACACGGAACCGGATTCGTCCACACACACCTCGACGAAGTGGTTCCCGCCGCCCAGGGTCCCCATCTGCGCGACGGCCCGTTCGCGCCGGAACCTCACGGCGTCGGCGACCCCGTCGAACCGCTTCCAGAAGTCCTCCCACCCGGCCGTGGCCAGTCCGTGGAAGCCCCGGGGCTCGACCGGGTCGTCGTGCATGCCCCGGCCCACCGGGATCGCCTGCTCGATCCGCGTCCGCAGCCGGGACAGATCCCCGGGCAGGTCGTTGGCGGTCAGGGAGGTCTTGACCGCCGACATCCCGCAGCCGATGTCCACGCCGACCGCCGCCGGGCACACCGCGTCCCGCATCGCGATGACCGAGCCGACCGTCGCGCCCTTGCCGTAGTGCACGTCCGGCATCACGGCCAGACCCTCGATCCACGGCAGGGTCGCCACGTTCTGGAGCTGGCGCAGGGCCACGTCCTCCACCGTCGCCGGGTCCGTCCACATCCGGATCGGCACCCTCGCGCCCGGTATCTCCACGTACGACATGTCTTCCTCTTTCCCCCGGGAAATGGCAACAAAAGGCTTGAAAGCAGCAAAACGCAAAAGAGGCGCCAAGGTCGGCGAAAGGGGCAAGGGACCGGCGGCCACGGCAGTGCGTGCGATACACATTGTCTCCAGGGAGCGCCCCGCCGCGGCAAGCGAATAACCGGCGGGGACACTGGAGCACCGAGTGCGCACACACCGTCGAGAGGAGCCCGACCGTGCAGCGGAAGGCCTACGCAACCGGCACCGCCGCCCTCCTCGCGGCGCTGCTGGCCGGCTGTACGAGCGGTTCCGGGGACACCGGCCCGACGGACAACGCCAACCCGGGCGACACCGGCCGGCCGGCCGCCGCCGCGCCGCCCGGCAAGTACCGCACGCTCCCCGAGCCCTGCGGCGCGGTGGGCCACGACGCCCTGGACACGATGCTGCCCGGCATCCAGCGGATCACCGACCCCGTACAGCGGGACCGGGCCTACCAGGGCGCGGCCGAGCTGACCTACGACACCGACCGCAAGGTGGGCTGCCGCTGGAAGGTCGACTCGGCCGACGTCACCGACCGGCTCTCCGTGGACTTCGAGCGCGTGGTGTCGTACGACAACGCGGTCAGCGACGACGACCAGGCGCAGCGGCTGTTCCAGGAGAAGCAGGCCGCCGCCGACCTGCCCGCGCCGAGCGGTGTCACCGCGCCGCCGCCCACGGCCCCCACGCCGACGGCGTCCGCGAAGGGCTCCCCGAGCGGCGGCGCGACCCCGTCCGCGAAGGCCCCGTCGGCCAATCCCTCGTCCTCCTCGGCCACTTCGGGCTCCGCCGCCTCGGGCTCCGCCTCCTCCTCGCCGTCCGGCTCCGCCGACGCCTCCGCCGAGCTCCAGCCGCGCACCCTGTCCGACCTCGGCGACGAGGCGTACCTGGACGACCAGCTGAGCACCTCCGGCCCGACCGTCGAACAGCGCACGGTGACTGTGGTGTTCCGCACGTCCAACGTCGTCGTCACCCTCCAGTACGAGGAGCAGCCGACGGCCACCGGAACGGTCCCGGACAGCAAGGAAATGCAGGACAGGGCCCGTGATCTGGCCGCCCGGCTGGACGACGCGCTCGGCGGCTGACCGCCCGGCCGGACCCGCCGCCCGGCGCGCGGACGGAAACCGCACGCCCCCCGCACCGCGTACCGTGGCCCCGCAGGAACCCGCACGAACACCGAGCGTCATGAGTGAAGGAACCATGCAGCGAGCAGCCCAGCGAGACGACCGTGCCCAGCGACACCAGCGAGCCAAGCGCCTGCGCCGCGCGCTTGTCTGCGCGGCAGCCGTTCCCGCGGTCCTGATCACCGCCGGCTGCTCCTCGGACTCCGGTGACGCCAAGCCCAAGGCCGGCGAGAGCACCGGTCCGGCGGCGAGCGGCAGCACCAAGCCGTCCGCGAGCGCGTCGCCGACCGTGCGGCCCGCCGCGTACGGGAAGCTGCCCGACCCGTGCACCGTGCTGTCGGAGAAGACCCTGGGCGACCTGGTCCCCAAGGCGTCGAAGTCGGGCAAGAAGGGCGGCTCCGACGAGCCGTCGTCGCGTGCCTCCTGCGCCTGGGACAGCCTGGCCAACAACGGTGTGAAGGGCTCGCAGTTCCGCTGGCTGAACATCTCCCTGCTGCGCTTCGACTCGGACCTCACCCGGGGCGCCGCCGACGAGCAGGCGCACGCCTACTTCAGCCGGCAGGTGAAGGACGCCCAGGCGGTGGACGGCGCGAAGGACACCAAGATGGTGCCGCTGTCCGGGACCGGCGCGGAGGCGGCGGCGGTGCGCTACGACCTGAAGAAGAAGGAGGGCCTCTTCAAGCAGCAGACGGTCGTCGCCCGGGTGGAGAACGTCGTGGTCACCCTGGATTACAACGGCGCCGGTCTCGCGGGCGAGAAGACGCCGGACGCCGACGATCTGACGAAGGACGCCCAGAAGGCGCTGAAGGAGGCCGTGGCGTCGGTGTCGAAGGCCAACGGCGCGGCGGGCGACCCGAGTTCGCAGCCGTCGGACTCCGCGTCCCAGGCCCCCTCGAAGCCGTCCTCGCCGAGTGCGTCCGCGTCCCAGCCGGCCGGCAAGGAAGCCTGACCGCACGGGCGCGGCGGGTGACCGGTACCGCGTTCGCCGTACACGTGTGCCACCCTGTTCCGCGCAACAACAGGCAACGGGAGGGGAGTACGAGTGGCCGCGTCACCGCAGCTGACTCGGATGCACCGCGTTCTCATCGGCGTGGTCGTGGCCGGTGCGCTGATCATCGCCGGTATCGGCTTCGCCGGTTCGTACGCGGCCGTCCGTGAGCTGGCCGTCAAGAAGGGCTTCGGGAACTTCTCCTACGTGTTCCCGGTGGGCATCGACGCGGGCATCTGCGTCCTCCTCGCCCTCGATCTGCTGCTGACGTGGATCCGGATCCCCTTCCCGCTGCTGCGCCAGACGGCGTGGCTGCTGACGGCGGCGACGATCGCGTTCAACGGCGCCGCCGCCTGGCCGGACCCGCTCGGCGTGGGCATGCACGCGGTGATCCCGGTGCTGTTCGTGGTGTCGGTCGAGGCGGCCCGGCACGCGGTCGGCCGGATGGCCGACATCACGGCGGACAAGCACATGGAGGGCGTCCGCCTCACCCGCTGGCTGCTCTCCCCGCTGCCGACGTTCCTGCTGTGGCGCCGCATGAAGCTGTGGGAGCTGCGCTCCTACGAGCAGGTCATCAAGCTGGAGCAGGAACGTCTCGTCTACCAGGCCCGGCTGCGCTCCCGCTTCGGCCGCGCCTGGCGCCGCAAGGCCCCGGTGGAGTCCCTGATGCCGCTGCGCCTGGCGCGCTACGGCGTCCCGCTCGCGGAGACGGCCCCGGCGGGCCTGGCCGCGGCGGGCATCGACCCGGTCCTGCTCCCCGCGGCCCCGCACCCCCAGGCCCTCGCCCCCGCCGCGGCCGACCGCACCCCCGCCACCGTCCCGGCCCCGCGGCAGCCGGCCCCCGCCGCCGGGCAGCCGCCCGCCGAGGTGCCCCCGGTGGACGAGCAGAGCCCCTGGTTCCAGGCCCCGCGCGAGGTCGAGTACCACGGCAACTACGACCCCACCTACGACCCGATGCTCCAGGAACCCCAGTACGCCCCCGAGGAGCAGTACGAGGACTGGTACGAGGAGCAGGCCCCGGAGGACTTCCAGCAGCCCTCCCCGGAGGAGACGGGCAGCTTCCCGATCCCGCCGGCCCACACCCGCGCACCCGGCGAGCGCGGCGGCAGCCCGGAGCCGAACCCGACGGACGAGGACCTCTACGAGCTCTTCCGCAAGTTGAGCGGCGACGCCCCCGCCGCCCTGCCCCAGTACGCCGAGGCGGTCCAGGCGACGTACGGCGTCGCGCTCGCCCCGCGCGACGCGGAACGCATGGTCAACCGCTTCACCGGCCGCCTCAACGCGGAACGGAAAGAAGAGCACATCGCGTAACGGAAAAAGGGGCCCTCTTCTCCTGGAAGAGGGCCCCTTTCGCCGTACGGCTTACTCCCCGAGCAGCGTCCGCACCCGCTCCTGACCCACGGCCAGCAGCAGGGTGGGCAGGCGGGGGCCGGTGTCGCGGCCGACGAGCAGGTGGTACAGCAGGGCGAAGAACGTCCGCTGGGCCGTCTTGATCTCCGGCGGCAGCTCCTTCGGCGTGGCGTCGGCGGAGAACCCGGCCTGCACCTTCGGCACGCCGTACACGAGGTGGGTCAGCCCGTCGAGCGACCAGTGGTCGGCCAGCCCGTCCAGCAGCAGCCGCACGGACTGCCGGGACGCCTCGTCCAGGGACTTCAGCAGCTCGGCGTCGGGCTCCTCGCGCACGATGGTCCGCTGGTCGGCGGGCACGTACGTGTTGATCCACGCCTCGGCCCGGTCGTAGCGCGGGCGCGCCTCGTCCAGCGAGGCCAGCGGCTGCTCCGGGTCCAGCTCGGACAGGATGCGCAGCGCCTGGTCCTCGTGACCGGCGGTGATGTCCGCGACGGACGCCAGCGTGCGGTACGGCAGCGGGCGGGGCGTCTTCGGCAGCTCACCGGCGGCGGTGCCGACGGCGCGGGTGTAGGCGGCGACGTCGGCCGGCAGCGCGGAGCCGTCGGCGACCTTCGCGGCCAGCTTGTCCCACTCGTCGTAGAGCCGCTGGATCTCCTGGTCGAAGGCGATCTTGAAGGACTGGTTGGGCCTGCGGCGGGCGTACAGCCAGCGCAGCAGCTGCGGCTCCATGATCTTCAGCGCGTCCGACGGGGTGGGCACGCCACCGCGCGAGGACGACATCTTCGCCATGCCGGAGATGCCCACGAACGCGTACATGGGCCCGATGGGCTGCTCGCCGCCGAAGATCGGCACGATCTGCCCGCCGACCTGGAAGCTGGAGCCGGGCGAGGAGTGGTCCACACCGCTGGGCTCGAAGATCACGCCCTCGTACGCCCAGCGCATCGGCCAGTCGACCTTCCACACCAGCTTGCCGCGGTCGAACTCGCTGAGCCGGACGGTCTCGGCGAAGCCGCAGGCGGTGCAGGTGTACGCCAGCTCGGTGGTGTCGTCGTCGTAGGAGGTGACCGTCGTCAGGTCCTTGCCGCAGCCGCCGCAGTACGGCTTGTACGGGAAGTACCCGGCGGAGCCGGAGCTGCCGTCGTCCTCGGACGCGGCGCCGGAGCCCTCCTCGGCCTCCAGCTCGGCCTCGTCCACCGCCTTCTGCTGCTGCTTCTTCGGCGCCTTCTTCGTCCGGTACTGGGCGAGGATCGCGTCGATGTCGTGCCGGTGCCGCATGGCGTGCAGGATCTGCTCGCGGTAGGCGCCGGAGGTGTACTGCTCGGTCTGGCTGATCCCGTCGAACTCCACGCCGAGCTGGCCCAGCGCCTCGACCATGGCGGCCTTGAAGTGCTCGGCCCAGTTCGGGTACGACGAGCCCTTCGGCGCCGGGACCGAGGTCAGCGGCTTGCCGATGTGCTCGGCCCAGGTCTCGTCCACACCGGGGACGCCGGCCGGGACCTTGCGGTAGCGGTCGTAGTCGTCCCAGGAGATCAGGTGCCGGACCTCGCGGCCACGGCGGCGGATCTCGTCGGCGACCAGGTGCGGGGTCATGACCTCGCGGAGGTTGCCGAGGTGGATCGGACCCGAGGGGGAGAGTCCGGACGCGACGACGACCGGTTTGCCCGGGGCCCGACGCTCCGACTCCTCGATGACCTCATCCGCGAAACGGGAGACCCAGTCGGTGGTCTCGGTGCTCTGAGCCACGATCGGCACGTCCTTCTTTCTGAACGGGGTGAGACTCCATTCTCACAGACCGCCCGTCGACCGGGAAAACGGCTTTACCCCCCATGGGATACTGGGTGGGTCTATCCATCCACGAGGAGAACGGCACCCATACCCATGGCCTCGGTCACGTCCCTCAGCGACACCGTCCAGCAGCACCTCGCGTCCGCCCTCTCGGCCACCCTGCCGGAGGCCGCCGGCGCGGACCCGCTGCTGCGACGAAGCGACCGGGCCGACTTCCAGGCCAACGGCATCCTGGCCCTGGCCAAGAAGGCGAAGGCGAACCCCCGGGAGCTGGCGGCCCAGGTCGTCGGCCGGGTGGTGACGGGTGACGTGATCCAGGACGTCGAGGTCTCCGGCCCCGGCTTCCTCAACATCACGCTCGCGGACAAGGCGATCACCGAGAACCTGGCCGCGCGGTACGCGGACGACACGGGCCGCCTCGGCGTGCCCACCGCCGCCGACCCCGGCACGACGGTGATCGACTACGCCCAGCCGAACGTGGCGAAGGAGATGCACGTCGGCCACCTGCGCTCGGCGGTGATCGGCGACTCGGTCGTGCAGCTGCTGGAGTTCACCGGCGAGAACGTGATCCGCCGCCACCACATCGGCGACTGGGGCACCCAGTTCGGCATGCTCATCCAGTACCTGGACGAGCACCCGCACGAGCTCGACCACAAGGCCGGCCAGGTGACGGGCGAGGAGGCGATGTCCAACCTCGACCGCCTCTACAAGGCCGCGCGCAAGAAGTTCGACTCCGACGAGGAGTTCAAGACCCGGGCCCGCCGCCGGGTGGTCGACCTCCAGGCCGGCGACCCGCACACGCTCGCCATGTGGCAGAAGTTCGTGGACGAGTCGAAGATCTACTTCTTCTCCGTCTTCGAGAAGCTGGACATGGAGATCCGGGACGCGGACATCGTCGGCGAGTCCGGGTACAACGACATGCTCGCGGAGACCTGCCGCCTGCTGGAGGAGTCGGGCGTCGCGGTCCGCTCCGAGGGCGCGCTCTGCGTGTTCTTCGACGACATCAAGGGCCCGGACGGCAAGCCGGTCCCGCTGATCGTGCAGAAGTCGGACGGCGGCTACGGCTACGCGGCGACCGACCTGTCCGCGATCCGCGACCGCGTCTTCAACCTCAAGGCGAACACCCTGCTGTACGTGGTGGACGCCCGGCAGGCCCTGCACTTCCGGATGGTCTTCGAGACCGCCCGCCGGGCCGGCTGGCTGGGCGACGACGTCACGGCGAGCCAGCTCGCCTTCGGCACGGTCCTCGGCAAGGACGGCAAGCCCTTCAAGACCCGTGAGGGCGAGACGGTCCGCCTCGTCGACCTGCTGGACGAGGCGATCGAGCGGGCGTCGGCCGTGGTCCGGGAGAAGGCGCAGGACCTGTCCGAGGAGGAGATCGCCGAGCGGGGCGCCCAGGTGGGCATCGGCGCGGTGAAGTACGCGGACCTGTCGACGTCGGCGAACCGGGACTACAAGTTCGACCTGGACCAGATGGTCTCGCTGAACGGCGACACGTCCGTCTACCTCCAGTACGCCTACGCCCGTATCCAGTCCATCCTCCGCAAGGCCGGCGAGGTCCGCCCCGCGGCCCACCCCGAGCTGCCCCTGGCGGACGCGGAGCGCGCCCTCGGCCTGCACCTGGACTCCTTCGCGGAGACGGTCCGGGAGGCGGCCGCGGAACACGCCCCGCACAAGCTGGCGGCGTACCTGTACCAGCTGGCGTCGCTGTTCACGACGTTCTACGACAAGTGCCCGGTGCTGCGCGCCGAGACGCCGGCGCAGGTGGAGAACCGCCTCTTCCTCTCCGACCTCACGGCCCGCACCCTCCACCAGGGCATGACCCTGATGGGCATCCGCACCCCCGAGAAGCTCTGACCCCTCAGGGACTGTGCGCCGCGAGAAGTTCGCGGGTGCGGTCGAGTAGGGCCTCGCGGACCGTGTCGGGGGACAGGACCTGGAGGGGTGTGGCCAGGCCCAGGAGGTAGTGGGCCAGGCCCTCCGGGGTCGGGCCTCCTATCTCGACCACGGTCGCTTCCGGGCCGTCGGGGTGGTGGGTGCCGATGGTCGGGGGGATGAGGCGTTGCGCCTCCCGCAGGGGGAGCAGGAGGCGGATCCTCGCCGACAGGGGGTACGGGCCGTTCGCCGTGTTGTGGAACACCAGCCGCGCCGGGTCCGGCGGGTCCGTGATCTCAACGAGCCGCCCGGTTGGGTGCACGTGCTCCACCCGGTCCGCCCGGAACGTCCGCCACCCCCGGACCACGTCCCGCGCCACGAAGTACCAGCGCCTGCCGGTGTGCACCAGCCGGTACGGGTCCACGTCCCGGACCGTGCCCCGGCCCTCCCCGTCGCAGTACGACAGCCGCACCCGCTCCCCGCGCCGGCACGCCGCCGCCAGCTCCAGCAGCATCCCCGGCCGCAACCGCGCCTCCTCGGGCCACGGCAGCCGTACGAGCGCTTCATCCCACTCCCCCAGCCGCTCGGCCACCCCCGCCGGCAGCACCTGCCGCAGCTTCAGCAGCGCCGACAGCGCGGCCTGGTCCCCGCCGAGGACCCCGCCGAACGCCGCCTCCCGCAGCCCGACCGCCACGGCCAGCGCCTCCTCGTCGTCCAGGATCAGCGGCGGCACCCGCGAGCCGGCCCGCAACCGGTAACCACCCCACGGCCCCGCCTCGGAATCGACGCTGTACCCCAGCTCCCGCAGCTTCGCGACATCCCGCCGCACCGTGCGGTCCGTGACCCCCATCCGCTCGGCCAGCTCACCGCACGTCCACGAGGGCCGGGCGGCGAGCAACGACAGCAGACGCAGCAGACGGGCGGAGGCGCTCAGCACGGGCGGAAGTTTTTCATACCGTCCGACCCAACCAGGACCGAAGTTGTCCGGGTCCTGTCCTACCGTCCTCCCCATGAGCACGGAAACCCCCTCCGCACCCGCCTTCCGCTACGTCGCCGTCACCTTCGACTGCGCCGACCCCGCCGAACTCGCCCGCTTCTACGGCGACATGTTCGGCCTCCCCGTCACCTACTCCACCGACGACTTCGTCTTCCTCGGCGGCGACAACGGCACGGCCGGCCTCGGCTTCACCCGCATCCCCGACTACCGGCGCCCCACCTGGCCCGACCCCGCCCAGGGGAAGCAGGCCCACCTCGAGGTGGGCGTCGGCGACCTGGACACCGCCGAGGCCCACCTCCTCGCCCGGGGCGCGGTCAAGCCGGACGACCAGCCTCAGCCGGAACGGTGGCGGGTCCTTCTCGACCCCGCCGGACACCCGTTCTGCATCACGACCCTGACCTGACGCCGCACCCGTCTCACGGCACGGCGAACTCGCACCACACGATCTTTCCCGGCGTGCGCTCCCCGACGCCCCACTTGTCGCTGAGCGCCGCCACCAGCAGCAGGCCCCTGCCTCCCTCGCTCTCCGGCCCGCCCCGCTCGTCCGGGACGCGAGGGATGCCGGGGCCGCTGTCGTGTACCTCCACCCGGACCAGCTCGCCGTCGTACCGCAGGCGGAGCAGGAAGCCCCGGCCCCTCGGTACGCCGTGCAGCAGGGCGTTCGTGGCCAGCTCGCTCACGCAGAGCGACAGGTCGTGAGACCGGTTCCAGGTATCCAGCCCCCAGCACTTCAGCGACCGCTCGGTGAGCTGTCTGGCCGCCGGGACCGAGCGGCGACTGCGGACGTAGAACTGGTCGCGGTGGCAGGGGAGTTCAATGTGCTCGTTCACGGGACGAATGTGGCGCAGCGTAACTACTCTGGTTCAGCGCGTAGTCCCGTACAAGGTTTTTGTACGGGTTGCTGCGGGGTGGTGCACCGGTCGGCGTGGGGAGTTCAGCAGGCATGACGCCTACACGGAGGAAGAACCAGTCGGCCATGAAGATGCTGGGCCGTCAACTGGCCGCGGCGCGACGCGCGAAGGGGTTGAGTCAGCCCGGTCTGGCTGCCGCGCTGAACATCCACGAGGAGACGGTGGCCAGCATCGAGCAGGGCCGACGGGTGCTGAAGCTGGACATGGCCGAGCTGTTCGACGAGTTCCTGGAGACCAAGGGGATGCTGGCGGCGGGGGTGGCCAACCTGCCGGAGGTGGATCAGTTTCCGTTGTGGGCGGAGGAGTACATCGAGCAGGAGAGGGAGGCCATCGCGCTGTCCTGGTACGACGCGCTGGTCGTGCCTGGCCTGCTTCAGACCGAGGGGTACGCCCGCGCCCTCCTCAGCGGACGTGTCCCCGCTTACGACGCCGACGAGCTTACGACGAAAGTCCAGGCGCGAGTCGAACGTCGCGAGATCCTGCACCGCAAGGAGCCGCCGACACTGAGCTTCGTCATCTGGGAACCCGTGTTGCTCTGGCCCACCGGAGGCCCCGAGGTCCACCGGGAACAGCTGCGCTTTCTGCGGGAGTGCTCGCAACTCCCCTGCGTCTCATTGCAGGTCCTGCCACTGAGCCGCACGCACCACGCTGGAGACGCCGGCCCATTCACTCTTCTGGAAACGCCCGACCATCAGCACTTGGCCTACGCCGAGTCGCAACAAGGCAGCCAGTGGGTCTCCAACCCAGATGAGGTGTCCATCCTCGCGCGCAGGTATGCGATGCTGCGGACACAGGCACACACCGTCGAGTACTCGCGATGCCTGCTCGACCGTCTGCTAGGAGATCAATGAGCACCGCACTTGAGTGGTTCAAGTCGAGCTACAGCAGCAGCGAAGGCGGCGCTTGCCTTGAAGCCGCCCTCTCATGGCACAAGTCGAGCTACAGCAGTAGCGAGGGCGGCCAGTGCCTCGAAGTGGCCGTTTCCCCTGGTGCGGTGCACGTCCGGGACTCGAAGCAAGCCCCCTCCCAGGACCGCACCCTACGCATCAGCCCGGGCACATGGGACAGCTTCACCGCTTCCCTCAAGTGACCACCGTCCGCTAGGAGAGCAATGAGCACCGAAGCCCTTCAGTGGTTCAAGTCGACCTACAGCGGCGACGAGGGCGGCCAGTGCCTCGAAGTCGCCCTGTCATGGCACAAGTCGAGCTACAGCGGCAGCGAGGGCGGCGAGTGCCTTGAAGTGGCCGTCTCTCCAGGCACCGTGCACATCCGGGACTCCAAGGAAACCCCCTCCCAGGACCGCACCCTCCGCATCAGCCCTGTCACCTGGGACCTCTTCACCTCTTCCCTCAAGTGACCGTTGGGCCGCTCGCTTCTTGGTCAGTGTCGTGCTTCCACGGGCCGCGTCAAGGGCGCTGCGCGTCGGCTTCGCCGATGGGCCTGCGGCCCACCCTTGACCCGGCCCGCTCCAGCACGAGGTAGAAGCGAGCGAGCGGCCCGAAAGGACAGTGGCCCAGCCCGGCACCGGCCCCCCGGCGAGCCGACCATGCCCCGGCGGTGAGGGGCGCACCCGCGTCTCGCCAGCACGCCGGGCCGGTTCGGCGGCCTGCGGGTGATCCTGGCTCCCCCTGCCACCCCTCCTTCTGCACCATTCATTCCAAAACAACCCTCCCCACGTTCCGGCCCCCCGCCTCCCACCGGGCCGCAAGCCGCTAAGCCCACCCGGCGTGCAGGCGAGACGCCAGCGCGCATCCCCGACCCACGATGCGAACGCAGCCCACCGCAGGGCCCAACCAAGTCCAGCCGGCCACTTTCCCCTGGCCGCCCGCTCGCTTCTCCCCCGTGCTGGAGTGAGGTGTGTCAAGGGTGGGCCGCAGGCCCATCGGCGGGGCTCCAACTGCCGCCCGGCAGGTTGGTCGACGCGACGGACGACGGGCCCTGGCACCAACCCCTGCTGTGGCACGCGGAAAAGCCCTCCTCGCCCGGCACCTGGAAGGCCCTGGGCGCACCGGCGGCCCGTACGGGGCTGTTGCCGGTGCTCGTGGACCTGGCCGGCTGCCGGGTCGGCGTCGACGACTGGGGGCTGCTGCCGGGCGACGCCTCGTACCCCGGAGATCACCCGGTCGAGGACGTGCTCTCGGAGTACTGGGAGGAGGAGACCGACGGGCATCTCAGCGAGGAGATCGAGCCGTTCGGCACCGAGTGGCCGGGCCTCGCCTCTTCCGGCGTGCCGAACGCCGATCCCGACACCCGCGCCGCCACGGTGGCCGACGCCCTGCACCGGGATCCCGCGCGCTGGGCGGAGTGGATAGAGGAACCGCACCTGGCCCTCGTCCCGGCCCGCCGGTCCGCCGACATACCCGCCGCCATCGGCTGGACCGGTGCCCTGAACTACGACCACGACGTGGCCCGCGTCTGCGCCGTCCTGCGGTCCTGGGAGGACCGGTTCGGCATCCGGGTCGTGGCGCTCGGTGCGGACGCCCTCGTGGTGTCCGTCGCCGCCCCGCCCGGCACCCTCGCCGACGCCGAGGTCCTCGCCGCCGAGCACTACGCCCTGTGCCCGCACGCCGTCGTACAGAGTGGTCCGGGGAGCGTGCGGGCGTACGCCGAGACGCTGCTCGGTGCCACCAGCTGGGCCTTCTGGTGGGACTGAGTCACTCGAACTCCGACGCCGGCTTCCACTTCTGACCGCCCAGCGGGAACGCGTACGCCGGCCGGCTGTTGTTCCCGCTGGTGCGGAACGGGTGGCCGGCGTCGTCGATCACCAGCGTGCCGTGCCGGCCGCCGCTGGACCACGTCAGCTCCAGGTACCAGCTGACGTCGTACGCCGACGCGTCCGCCATGACGTAGAAGACCTCCGGGTCCGACTGGCTCACCTTGAAGGGGAAGTTTTCGCTCCCGGCCTCCGGTACGGGTGACGGGCGCATCGCGTCCAGGGAGACCGTGAAGGAATGCGTCGGCACGCCACCGCCGCAGCCGACACCCGGGTAGCCCATGGCGTAGTCGTTCCAGGCGAGCGGCGAACGCTTGCCCGCCATGTGGACCGACAGCCGCTCCAGGACGACCGTCTCGTTCCCGGTGCCCTGCACGGTGAAGGTGATGAACTGCTCCCCCGCCGACACCGCCTTGTTGACGGCCACCCACGCGGGGGCCTGCTGCTCCGTCGGCGGCGGGCCCACGGCGGTCGGCGGCCGGTCGATCAGGTAGTGCTGCGAGCAGGGACTCAGCCAGCTGTAGGGGTTGGTGTTGACCGTCAACGGCACCGCTTCCGATGCTTCCTGACGTGCGGCCGCCGACGGCTTCCCCGTGGGCTTCCCGTCGGTGATGTCGGGCGCCAGGTCCGGAGCCTCGGCGGAGGGGGAGGCCGAACGCGTGGCCGAAGCGCTCGGGCTCGGGCTCCCTGACTTCGACGGCCGGGGGGCGGTGCTGCCCTGGGCAAGGGCGGAGCCGGCGGTGGCCGTCGTGGCCTTCGCGTCGTCCCGCCGCTTGCCCTCGTCCGACGGCGAGTTCAGGGCGAAGACCGTGCCGCCGACGATCAACGCGGTGACCGTGACGGCCGCCAGGAGAGCGGTACGGCGGCCCGCGATCAGGGACCGGCCCCGCCGCCATCGGGTCGCCGGTACGGGTGCGGGTGTGGGCTCGGGTTCAGGTGCACTCGCCGGCTCCGGTTCGGGTTCGGCTGCCCCCACTGGCTCCGGTTCGGGTACGGCCGCCGCCTCCGGCTCTGTCTCCGGGGCCGCCTGAGCCGCCGCCTCAGGCTCCGGAACCGCCTCCGGTGCTACGACCGGCTCCGCGCCCTTCCGTCCCCGGCCCGCGTCCGCCAGGATCCACCGGCGGTGCAGTTCCACCAGTTCCCCGGGCGTGGCCTTGCAGAGCCGGGCGAGCCGCTCCACGGGGGCGTAGTCCGTCGGTACGGCGTCCCCGTTGCAGTAGCGGTGGAGTGTCGACGTACTCATGTGGAGCCGCTTGGCGAGCGTGCCGTAGCTGTGCCCGGAGCGGTTCTTCAACTCCCGCAGCAGCTCGGCGAAACCGCTTTCGGGGATGCCCTCAGACACCGTTCCTCCAGTCCCCCTCGTCCCACCCCGGCGTTCCAGGGGGGTGTTGTTTCCGCAGGTCAAAGCCGGTTCCGGCGTTCCAGCGTCCCGGATTGGCGGCCAACGCTGGCCGCCGGGACGAGTCCGCCCACAGGCTGTTGGTCATCCAAGCACGACAACCGGCCCAGCCCGAAAGAGGACTTGCCATGCGTATGCGCCACATTCGTTTGATCGCCGCTACCGGAACCGCCGTGGCCGCCCTCGCCCTCACCGCGTGCGACAACGGCACGGGCACCGAGGACGAGGGCGCCGCCCGCCCGAAGGCGACGGTGGCGGCGGCGGAGACGAACGTCTCGAAGTCGCCCGAGAGCAGCACCCCGGTGAAGGACACCGCCGGCGGCGCCACCGAGGCCTCCCCCGTGGCCCGTACCGAGGCGCCCAGCACCAAGCCCGCCGCCTCCGCCGGCCGCAAGGGGCAGAGCACCGGACGCTCCGTGGTGCTGTGCAACGGCACGAACACGTCCGTCACCGCCCAGCTGCTCAGCCGGCCCCTGAACCACATGCTGCTGACGGTGAAGAACACCGGCGGCAAGACCTGCGAACTGCCGTACTACCCGGTGCTGCGCTTCGACGAGATGCAGTGGGTGCCGCAGGCCGACGAGGGCACCCAGCCCCAGGCCGTGGTCTCGCTGGCGCCCGGCGAGTCGGGGTACGCGGGT
The DNA here is from genome assembly GCF_000720835.1 of Streptomyces achromogenes subsp. achromogenes. Taxonomy (GTDB): domain Bacteria; phylum Actinomycetota; class Actinomycetes; order Streptomycetales; family Streptomycetaceae; genus Streptomyces; species Streptomyces achromogenes. The sequence continues at coordinate 17,218 of NZ_JODT01000058.1, forward strand.
GTGCTGCTGTCGGCCGCCGACGGCAGCGGCAGCGGCGGGATGACCGCGCACAAGCTGACGGTGGGCTTCCAGGGGATGACCCCGAACAGCGACGGCGGCCCGTCCGCGACGCCGGCCCTGCCCGCCAAGGGCGTCTACTACGACAGCACGCTGAAGGTGACGTACTGGCAGAAGGACCTGGGCGCCATCTCCGGCTGGTGACAACCGGCGCACGGCAACGCCTTCATCCGCATATCACCCCTAAGGGCGGTTTGCCGCATTCGAGGGCAAGTCCGGGGAAAGGCTCCCGGCGCATGCCCGAAGGAGCCCTCGGCCGATGTCGTCGCACGGCGGCACGGCCCGGTCTCCGCGACCCGCCGGATGAAAGGCGTTCCCTTCATGGCTTTCGCGTTCCGCAAGTCCCTCGGCGTCCTCGCTCTCGCGCTGACGGCGGCCGTCCTCCCTTCGGCCGCCGCCACGGCCGCCGCCACGGCCGCCGGGCCGGGCTCCGGCGCCTCCGCGATCGGCAACTACTGCCTGTCGAACACGTGGGGGACACCCGAGGTCCGCACCAGGGTGTGCGCCAACGAACCCGGACAGCGCTGGAAGGTCGTAGGCGACCACGTCGTCCTGGCCGCCGACCCCCACTACTGTCTGTCCAACACGTGGGGGACGCCCGAGGTCCGCACCAGGCTCTGCGCCAACGAACCCGGACAGCGGTGGAGGCAGACCGGCGACCACTTCGTCCTGGCCGCCGACGCGCACTACTGCCTGTCCAACACGTGGGGGACGCCCGAGGTCCGCACCAGGCTCTGCGCCAACGAACCCGGACAGCGCTGGGCCGTGCTGGGCGACCACATCACCCTGACCGACGCCTGAGGCCGCCAGTGAGCTCCCCGTGGGTTCGCCGGCCCGCCGGCTCGGCGAACCCACGGGGTCGAAGGAACTAGCGGAGCTTCTGGGCCACCTCGGTGGCCCAGTAGGTGAGGATGTTCCGCGCACCGGCCCGCTTGATGCCGGTCAGGGTCTCGAAGATGGCCCGGTCCCGGTCCACCCAGCCCTTCTCGGCGGCGGCCTCGACCATCGCGTACTCGCCGGAGATCTGGTACGCGGCCACCGGCACGTCCACGGCGTCCGCGACCCGGGCGAGGATGTCGAGGTAGGGGCCGGCCGGCTTGACCATCACCATGTCGGCGCCCTCGGCGAGGTCCAGCTCCAGCTCGCGCAGGGACTCCCGCCAGTTGGCCGGGTCCTGCTGGTAGGTCTTGCGGTCGCCCTGCAACGACGAGGCGACGGCCTCGCGGAAGGGCCCGTAGAACGCCGAGGAGTACTTGGCGGTGTAGGCGAGGATCGCCACGTCCTCGCGGCCGATCTGGTCGAGCGCGTCGCGGATGACGCCGATCTGGCCGTCCATCATCCCGCTGGGGCCCACGACATGGGCGCCGGCGTCGGCCTGGACCTGCGCCATCTCGGCGTACCGCTCCAGGGTGGCGTCGTTGTCGACCCGGCCCTCGGCGTCCAGCACCCCGCAGTGGCCGTGGTCGGTGACCTCGTCCAGGCACAGGTCGGACATCACGAGCAGGTCGTCACCGACCTCGGCGCGCACGTCCCGGAGGGCGACCTGGAGGATCCCGTCCGGGTCGGTGCCCACCGTGCCCCGGGCGTCCTTCTTCGACTCCTCCGGCACACCGAACAGCATGATCCCGGAGATCCCGGCCTCCACCGCCTCCGCAGCGGCCTTCTTCAGGCTGTCCCGGGTGTGCTGCACGACCCCGGGCATGGAGCCGATCGGCACCGGCTCGCTCACGCCCTCCCGGACGAACGCCGGGAGGATGAAGTCGGCGGGGTGCAGCCGTGTCTCGGCGACCATCCGCCGCATGACGGGCGTGGTCCGCAGCCGCCGGGGACGCGTACCGGGAAAGGATCCGTACTTCGTCATGCCCTCTACGCTACGCCCGCCCCACCCGTGCGTTTGCCGACGCCGAGTCGGGCCGGCGAGGCGGTTCGGGGCCCTTCGGGGAGGCCCGCTCAGCGCTCGCCGATCTCGGCGAGGATCCGGTCGGCCACCTCGCCCCGGTCGTTGCCGGGCGGTGTCCGGGCGCGGAACTCCCGTAGCCGGCGGACCGCTCCGAGCGGCACCTGGGCCGCTCCGCCGTCCGTCACACAGCTCTCCACCGCCCGCAGGGCCCAGTACTGGTTGAACGCGAGCGGATCCGCGATCGCCGCGTCCACCAGGGGGCCCAAAGCCTCCGGCTCGGGCAGCGCGTACAGCCGCGCGTAGGCCGCCAGCCGCAGCCCGGCGTCCTGGGAGGCGAGCAGCCCCTCGACGTCGAAGCCGGGCACACGCTGGGCCGCGCGCACCAGCCGGGCGAAGATGCGGTCCATCCGCTGGGTCCTGGCCGCGCTGCCCGCCTGCTGGAGGCGTACGTTCACATACTCGGCGGCCAGTCCCCTGACCGTGTCCCAGGCGGCGCCGTCGTCGGCGGGTCCGTCCCCGACGAGCGCGGCGTTGGCCGTCCGCTGGACGTCGTCGATCCGGCGCTCGATGTCCCGGAACTCGATCCGGGCGAAGCCCGGCACCTCGATGCTGCGGAGCAGCTCCCCGAGCCACGGCAGCGCGGCGATCGCGAGCAGCGTCACCACGATGCCGTCGATCCGCAGGTCCGGCGCCAGGACGTGCAGGACGGCCGCCCCCACCGCGGCACAGGTCACCAGCAGCGCCACGGCCCGGCGGCGTAACCAGGGGCCGGCGTTCCCGGAACCAGGACGGCGCTCTCCCTCACCCATGGCGGCCAGCATCGCAGAACCACACGGGGAGGGAGAGCGTTACGCCGAACGGGGCGGAGCACCCTCCGAAGAGGCGCGCTCCGCCCTGTCTCAGGTCGTCGAGCGGCGCCTGCGCGCCCCCGGGCGGCGTTCGCTCGGGCGGGTGACCGGGTCGCCCGCCTCCAGGGCCGCCGCCCTGCGCTTCATGCCGAAGTCGGCCAGGGCCTCGGCGAGCTTGTGGACGGACGGCTCGGGGGCCATGACGTCCACGCGCAGGCCGTGTTCCTCGGCGGTCTTGGCCGTGGCCGGGCCGATGCAGGCGATCACCGTCACGTTGTGCGGCTTGCCCGCGATGCCGACCAGGTTGCGGACCGTGGAGGAGGAGGTGAACAGGACCGCGTCGAAGCCGCCGCCCTTGATCGCCTCACGGGTCTCCGCCGGCGGCGGCGAGGCGCGCACGGTGCGGTAGGCCGTGACGTCGTCCACCTCCCAGCCCAGGTCGATCAGCCCGGCCACCAGGGTCTCGGTGGCGATGTCGGCGCGCGGCAGGAAGACGCGGTCGATCGGGTCGAACACCGGGTCGTAGGGGGGCCAGTCCTCCAGGAGGCCGGCCGCCGACTGCTCGCCGCTCGGCACCAGGTCCGGCTTCACGCCGAAGGCGACCAGCGCCTTGGCGGTCTGCTCGCCCACCGCGGCCACCTTGATGCCCGCGAAGGCACGGGCGTCGAGGCCGTACTCCTCGAACTTCTCCCGGACCGCCTTGACCGCGTTGACCGACGTGAACGCGATCCACTCGTAGCGGCCGGTGACCAGGCCCTTGACCGCCCGCTCCATCTGCTGCGGGGTGCGCGGCGGCTCCACGGCGATCGTCGGGACCTCGTGCGGCACCGCGCCGTAGGAGCGCAGCTGCTCGGAGAGCGAGGCCGCCTGCTCCTTGGTCCGCGGCACGAGCACCTTCCAGCCGAACAGCGGCTTGGACTCGAACCACGACAGCTGGTCGCGCCGGTCCGCGGCCGAGCGCTCGCCGACCACGGCTATCACCGGCCGGCCGCCGTCCGGCGACGGCAGCACCTTGGCCTGCTTCAGCGTCTGCGCGATCGTGCCGAGCGTCGCCGTCCAGGTGCGCTGACGGGTCGTCGTACCGGCGATCGTCACCGACAGCGGGGTGTCCGGCTTGCGGCCCGCCGAGACCAGCTCGGCCGCCGCGCCGGCCACGGAGTCCAGCGTCGTGGAGACGACCACCGTGCTGTCGGAGGCGCCGACCTCGGACCAGCAGCGGTCGGAGGCGGTCCGGGCGTCCACGAAGCGGACGTCCGCGCCATCGGCGTCGCGCAGCGGCACACCGGCGTACGCGGGCACGCCGACCGCCGCCGCGACACCGGGGACGACCTCGAAGGGCACCCCGGCCGCGGCGCACGCGAGCATCTCCTCGGCCGCGTACGTATCCAGTCCCGGGTCACCGGAGACCGCACGGACGACCCGCCTGCCGCCCCGCGCGGCCTCCATGACAAGATGAGCGGCATCCCGGGCACCACCCGGGACAGCGGCGGGTGTTGACGTGCCGTCAACTACCGTCAGCTGGGGCGTGCCCGTGCCCGGCGGCGAGACCGAAGAGGGGTCGGCGTCCGTCTGCACGACGGAGACGCCCTGTCGGGCGTGCGTCCGGATGACGTCGAGCACCTCGTGCTCGGCGACCAGGACGTCCGCGTTCGACAGCGCCTCCACGGCGCGCAGAGTCAGCAGTCCCGGATCCCCGGGTCCGGCACCTAGGAAGGTGACGTGCCCGTGTTCCGGACCGGCGGCAGGAAGGGCGGTGGGGCTCAATGTGCTCGCTCCCCCATCAGACCGGCCGCGCCCTGGGCGAGCATCTCGGTGGCGAGTTCGCGACCGAGTGCCCACGCCTGGTCGTGCGTCTGGGGCACGGGACCGGTGGTGGACAGCTGCACCATGCGGGTGCCGTCGGTCGTGCCGACGACGCCGCGCAGGCGCATTTCCTTGACGATCTGCCCGTCGGCCAGAAGGTCGGCCAGCGCCCCCACGGGTGCGCTGCAACCGGCCTCCAGGGCGGCGAGCAGTGACCGCTCGGCGGTGACGGCGGCCCGCGTGAACGGGTCGTCCAGCTCACCGAGCGCGGCGATCAGGTCCGCGTTGTCCGCGGCGCACTCGATCGCCAGGGCCCCCTGGCCGGGGGCGGGCAGAACCGTGTCGACCGACAGGAAGTCGGTCACCTCGTCGATGCGGCCGATCCGGTTGAGTCCGGCGGCGGCCAGCACGACCGCGTCCAGCTCGCCGTCGCGGACGTACTGGATGCGGGTGTCGACGTTGCCGCGGATCGGGACCGTCTCGATGTCCAGTCCGTGCGCGCGGGCGTACGCGTTCAGCTGCGCCATGCGGCGCGGTGCGCCGGTGCCGATGCGGGCGCCGCGCGGCAGGTCGGTGAACTTCAGCGCGTCGCGCGCGACGATGACGTCCCGCGGGTCCTCGCGCTCCGGTATGGCCGCCAGGACCAGTTCCCCGGGCTGCGTGGTCGGGAGGTCCTTCAGCGAATGAACCGCGAAGTCGACCTCGCCCTTGAGCAGCGCGTCCCGCAGCGCGGTGACGAACACACCGGTGCCGCCGATCTGCGCCAGCGCCTCCCGGGACACATCGCCGTACGTGGTGATCTCGACCAGCTCGACGGGCCGGCCGGTCACCTCGCGGACAATCTCGGCCACCTGCCCGGACTGGGCCATGGCGAGTTTGCTCCGCCTGGTCCCCAGCCGCAGTGCCTTCTCACTCATGCTGGCCCTCGGTTCTTGTTCCGCGTGCTGTCCCCGGCCCCGGACACGGCCGCGGCCGGCTCGGAATCGAGGTCGAACAGGGTGCGCAGCGCGTCCGCGTACCCGGCGCCGCCGGGCTCGGCCGCGAGCTGCTTGACCCGTACGGTCGGCGCGTGCAGCAGCTTGTCGACGACCCGGTGCACGGTCTGCCGGATCTCGCCGCGCTGGCGCTCGTCCAGGTCGGGCAGGCGGCCGTGCAGGCGTGCCAGCTCGCCGGCGACCACATCGGCGGCCATGGTGCGCAGCGCGACCACGGTCGGGGTGATGTGCGCCGCCCGCAGGGCCGCGCCGAAGGCCGCGACCTCGTCGGCGACGATGCCCCGGACCTGGTCCACGTCGGCGGCCATCGGCGCGTCGGCGGAGGCCTCCGCCAGCGACTCGATGTCCACCAGCCGGACCCCGGCCAGCCGGTGCACGGCCGCGTCGATGTCGCGGGGCATGGCCAGGTCGAGCAGGAAGAAGAAGGGCGCGGGACGCTCGGCCACCGGCTCCGGCTTGCGCCGCTCGGGGATCCGCCCGACGGTGGCGGCGGTCGCGGCGAGCGCGGTGATCAGCTCGGCGTCCGCCTCGGGGCTGCGCCGCTCGCGGCGGTCGGCCGTGCTGCCGCCGGCGACCCAGGCCGCGTGCTGCTCCAGGGTGGCCGCGTCCATGCCGGCCACGGCGGCCTCGCCCATGACGGAGAAGCCGGGCTGCACGGCGGCCAGGTCCAGCGGGCAGTTGTCGTCGGCGCCGAGGCCGGTGGGGCGCTGCGGGGCCGCCGGCTTCACGGCCGTGAAACCGGTGGCGGCGACGGGCTGTCCGGTGCGGCCCTCGACCGCGTGCGCGACCGCCTCCGCCGTGAGCACCAGGCCCGTCGCGCCGGTACAGGAGACGACGACGTCGGCCCGGGTCAGCTCGTCGGCGACGGCGTCCATCGGCACCGCGCGGGCGGTGACCGCGTTGTCGTCGGCCTCCAGCAGGATCCGGGCGAGCCGCTCGGCGCGCTCGAAGGTGCGGTTGGCGACGACGACCTCGGCGACCCCGGCGCGCGCCAGCGTCGCGGCGGCCAGGGACGACATCGATCCGGCGCCGATGACCAGCGCCTTCTTGCCGCGGGCCCAGTCGGGCACGGCCGCGCCCACGGCCAGCTGCTCCAGGCCGAAGGTGACCAGGGACTGGCCGGCGCGGTCGATTCCGGTCTCGGAGTGGGCGCGCTTGCCGACCCGCAGGGCCTGCTGGAACAGCTCGTTCAGCAGCTTGCCGGCGGTGTGCAGCTCTTGGGCGCGGGCCAGGGAGTCCTTGATCTGACCGAGGATCTGGCCCTCGCCGACGACCATCGAGTCCAGCCCGCAGGCCACCGAGAACAGGTGGTGGACGGCCCGGTCCTCGTAGTGCACGTAGAGGTACGGCGTCAGTTCCTCCAGGCCGACCCCGCTGTGCTGGGCGAGCAGCGTGGACAGCTCGGCGACACCGGCGTGGAACTTGTCCACGTCGGCGTACAGCTCTATGCGGTTGCAGGTGGCGAGCACCGCGGCCTCGGTGGCGGGCTCGGCGGCGACCGTGTCCTGGAGCAGCTTGGTCTGGGCGTCCGCGCTCAGCGCGGCCCGCTCCAGCACGCTGACCGGGGCACTGCGGTGGCTGAGGCCTACGACGAGGAGGCTCATGCCGGCATCACGGCGGGGACGTCCCCGTCGGGTCCTTGGTCGGCGGAGGTCGCGCGGGGGGTGGCGGCGGGCAGGGCGCCGTCGCCCGCGGCGGTCTCCTCGCCGGCCTTGCGCTGCTCGTGGAAGGCGAGGATCTGCAGCTCGATGGAGAGGTCCACCTTGCGCACGTCCACGCCGTCCGGGACGGACAGCACGGTCGGCGCGAAGTTCAGGATGGAGGTCACGCCGGCGGCCACGAGCCGGTCGCAGACCTGCTGGGCGGCGCCCGCCGGGGTGGCGATCACACCGATGGAGACCCCGTTGTCCTTGATGATCTTCTCAAGGTCGTCGGTGTGCCGCACCGGGATGCCCGCGACCGGCTTGCCGGCCATCGCCGGGTCGGCGTCGATCAGCGCGGCGACCCGGAAGCCACGGGAGGCGAAACCGCCGTAGTTGGCCAGGGCGGCGCCGAGGTTGCCGATGCCGACGATGACAACCGGCCAGTCCTGGGTCAGGCCGAGTTCGCGGGAGATCTGGTAGACGAGATACTCCACGTCGTAGCCGACGCCACGCGTTCCGTAGGAGCCCAGGTACGAGAAGTCCTTGCGCAGCTTGGCGGAGTTGACCCCCGCCGCCGCGGCCAGCTCCTCGGAGGAGACCGTGGGGACCGAGCGCTCCGACAGTGCGGTCAGCGCGCGGAGGTACAGCGGAAGCCGGGCGACGGTGGCCTCGGGAATCCCTCGGCTACGGGTCGCCGGTCGGTGAGTTCGGCCAGTTGCCACGGTGCTCCTGCGGGTAGAGCGGGGCTGTAGGCGGTCACACGTCCCCAGACCGCCCCGTCGACAGCAGGCTATGTCTTTGTGAACGCGTGCACAAAGATGGTGTCCGATTTGCCCGGCAGAAGTGACCGGGGTCACGCCGGTTTCACACCCGGAGCGGGAACCGGCGCACACGCACCGCCGTTCCTTCGTTACTGGGGGCAAAACCGCACACTCTCCTCACGAATCCCGCCCCCGAGACCAAACCGCCGTCGATCCTAAGCGACTTTCCGGCCGGTTTGGACTAGTCGGTCAGTGCCCGGCGCAGCCGCTCCTCGTTCACGCGCCAGAAGGTGTGCTGCTCGCCGTCGACCAGGACGACGGGGATCTGCTCCCAGTAGCGGTCGTGGAGCTCCCGGTCCTGCGTGATGTCCTTGGGCTCCCACGGCACTCCGAGGTCGCCGCACACCTTCTCCACCACCGCCTGCGCGTCGTCGCACAGGTGGCAGCCGGGCTTGCGGATCAGGGTCACCAGCCGCGCTCGCGGCTCTGCCTTGCGTCGGAAGAGCGGACTCATACCGGCCATTCTCGCGCGCCCCGGCGCGCCCTTCGCCCGGCGTTCACACCACGCCAACCTCTCGACTCCGGAACCTTCGGACACAGTGGCTATGCTCGCGTCATGGCCGCTCTCGGATGGCTCACTCCCCGTAGGCGCTCCGCCACGGCGCGGAGCGTGTTGGCAGGCGAGGCTTCGGCGGAGGCCGCCCGCAAGTCCTCGCAGGAGACCGCCACGCCCGAGGAACCGCAGTTCCCGGTGCTCGGCGACGACAAGGCCGCCGCCTTCTTCGACCTGGACAACACGGTGATGCAGGGCGCCGCCCTCTTCCACTTCGGCCGGGGACTGTACAAGCGGAAGTTCTTCGAGACCCGCGACCTCGCCCGGTTCGCCTGGCAGCAGGCCTGGTTCCGGCTGGCCGGCGTCGAGGACCCCGAGCACATGCAGGACGCCCGCGACTCGGCGCTGTCGATCGTCAAGGGCCACCGGGTCGCCGAGCTGGAGTCGATCGGCGAGGAGATCTACGACGAGTACATGGCCGACCGCATCTGGCCCGGCACCCGCGCGCTGGCCCAGGCCCACCTGGACGCGGGCCAGAAGGTGTGGCTGGTGACCGCGGCCCCGGTGGAGATCGCCCAGGTGATCGCGCGCCGCCTCGGCCTGACCGGCGCCCTCGGCACGGTGGCCGAGTCGGTCGGCGGCGTCTACACCGGCCGGCTGGTCGGCGAGCCGCTGCACGGGCCCGCCAAGGCGGAGGCGGTGCGCGCGCTGGCCGCCGCCGAGGGGCTGGACCTCTCCCGCTGCGCGGCCTACAGCGACAGCCACAACGACATCCCGATGCTGTCCCTGGTCGGCCACCCCTACGCCGTCAACCCGGACGCCAAGCTGCGCCGGCACGCCCGCGAGCAGGACTGGCGGCTGCGGGACTACCGCACGGGACGCAAGGCGGCCAAGGTCGGCATCCCGGCCGCCGCGGGGGTCGGCGCGGTCGCCGGCGGCACCGCGGCCGCGATCGCCCTGAGCCGGCGGCGCCGGTAGCCGGGGCCGGACACGCCCCTCGTCCGCGCGCACGATGATGCCGCGGTCATTTCAATCCGCCTCGTACTTCACCGAAACACGTCTCTTTTCGCTCAACAACCGATCAAGTTCATGAACTTGACCCGGCATCAAACAGTCACAGAAGCGACGCAATCGATGATTTGAGCAACTCGGTGTAGCTACGCCTGTACGAAGCGTTATTCTCCTCAGACGCAAACCGGAACCCTTCCGTCGCTACGACGGGTGAATGGTCCCGCACTGCACGTGATGGAAGCTCTGCCTCTGGGAGTCCCGTGTACCCACACGTCGGGGTTGACGCCTCGGGCCTGGCTACGCTGCGCGCAACGGTCGCGACGGTCAAGGAAACACTGCGCGGCTTCGTCCCCACCGCGTACGCCGTCCCCGCCTTCGCAGCCGCCGCGCCCGCGGGCCCGTGCTACGCACTGGCCGACGGCGGCGCCGCCGTCGGCAGACGGGGGCGTGCCTCCGGCGCGGCCACCGCCCGCCGGCCGGCCGCCGACAGCGACAGCGCCCGCATGATGGAGCTCGTCGAACGCGCCCAGTCCGGCGAGGCCGAGGCCTTCGGCCGCCTCTACGACCAGTACAGCGACACCGTCTACCGGTACATCTACTACCGCGTCGGCGGCCGGGCCACCGCCGAGGACCTCACCAGCGAGACCTTTCTGCGGGCCCTGCGCAGGATCGGCACGTTCACCTGGCAGGGCCGCGACTTCGGCGCCTGGCTGGTGACCATCGCCCGGAACCTGGTCGCCGACCACTTCAAGTCCAGCCGCTTCCGCCTGGAGGTCACCACCGGCGAGATGCTCGACGCCAACGAGGTCGAGCGCTCCCCCGAGGACTCCGTCCTGGAGTCCCTGTCCAACGCCGCCCTGCTGGACGCCGTACGGCGGCTCAACCCGCAGCAGCAGGAGTGCGTCACGCTCCGCTTCCTCCAGGGCCTCTCGGTCGCCGAGACCGCCCGTGTCATGGGCAAGAACGAGGGCGCCATCAAGACCCTCCAGTACCGCGCCGTGCGCACCCTCGCCCGGCTGCTGCCCGACGACGCCCGCTGAGCGGGGCGACGGCGAGCGACGCTCAACTCACGCTCCGTCAAGGTGTGTTGCCTTTCCGAACCGCCCGCCCGCCGTCCGTAACCGAAGTGCCGCGCCAGTCGTTGTGCGGGATACAGGCTCCCTGTGGTCACGTCCCGGCCCTCCCTGATCACCCGATCCGGGGACCCGGCCGTGGGCGTGCAACCCTCAGGACCCCCTGGGGAGTCGACCGTCATGACGAGAGGAGGTGCCGCCAGTGATCGCGAACGTATCGGCGCACCGGCGGGCGAACGCCTTCGCCCAGGCCCTGGAGGAGCAGTCCGACCGGGACACGGCGGCCGAGCAGTCAGAAGACCCGGCGGGTTCCCCGCCGACCGCCGAGGAAGCGACCGGCCAGGGCGAGCTGCTGGCCCTGGCCGCGGGACTCGGCGCGCTGCCCAGGCCGCAGCTCGACCCGGAGGTCAAGGCCGTCCAGCGGGCCCAGCTGGTGGCCGCGATGGAGGCCATGCTCCAGGAGGGGACCGGGGCGGCGGACACGTCCGTACCGGAACAGCGTTCCCACCGGGCGAGGGGCGAGCACCGGGCGGGCCCGCTCGGCAAGCTCCGCCCGCGTACCCGGCTGACCAAAGGCCTCGCGGCCGGCGGGCTCAGCGTCGGGGTGGCCGCCGGGGCCTTCGGCGGGGTCGCCGCCGCCAGCTCCGACGCCCTGCCCGGCGACTCGCTGTACGGCCTGAAGCGCGGCATCGAGGACTTCAAGCTCAACTACCTGACCGACGGCGACGACCAGCGCGGCCAGACCTACCTCGACCAGGCCTCCACCCGGCTCGGCGAGGTCCGCCGGCTGCTGGAGCGCGGCCGGGGCGGCCACCTGGACCACGAGTCCATCGGCGAGATCCGCCGCACCCTGTCCGGGATGCGGCACGACGTCACCGAGGGCCACCGGCTGCTGCACGCCGCCTACCAGGCCGACCCGGACTCCCTGGGCCCCATCCAGGCGCTGGACGCCTTCTCCCGGTCCCACCGCGAGGCGTGGAGCTCGCTCAGCGACAAGCTCCCCGTCCAGCTCGGCGACGTCAAACAGGAGGTGTCCTCGGTCTTCGACGCCATAGACGAAGAGGTCGCCCCGCTCCAGTCGCTGCTCCCGCAGCAGCCGGCCCGGCCCGGCGAGGGCAGGCACCGGGGCGGCTCCGGCCCGGCGTCCCCCGGCTCCTCCGGCACCGAACGGCCGGCCCCGCCGGGCGCCACCGGCCACACCCCGTCGTCCCCCGGCCGGCACTCCGGCACCGGCACGCCGAGCGAACAGGCCACCGGCAGCGGCGGCGAGGGCCTCCTCGGCGGCGACACCGGCGGTCTGCTCGACCCGCCGAAGAGCGGCACCACCGGCAGCTCCCCGTCCGCCGGCAAGTCGCCGTCGGCCCAGCCGGACGTCACCATCCCGCCGCTCATCCCGGACCTGCTCCCCGGCCTCGGCATCGACGGCCAGGACGCGGACTGACGACCGGTACGACCACGGCCGTGAGGGCGCCCCTATCCGAGCAGGGGCGCCCCCACGGCCGTACCCGCCTGTCCGGGAGCACGCTCAGAAGAACACCGACCGCCGCTGCACCAGCAGCTTGTACAGCGTGTGCTGGATCTGCTCGCGCACCTGGTCGGTCAGGTTGAACATCAGCATCGGGTCCTCGGCGGCCTCCGGCGGATAGCCGTCCGTCGGGATCGGCTCGCCGAACTGGATCGTCCACTTCGTCGGCAGCGGGATCGCCCCGAGCGGGCCCAGCCAGGGAAACGTCGGCGTCAGCGGGAAGTACGGGATGCCCAGCACCCGGGCCAGCGTCTTGGCGTTGCCGATCATCGGGTAGATCTCCTCCGCCCCCACGATCGAGCACGGGACGATCGGCACGCCCTGGCGCAGCGCCGTGGAGACGAAGCCGCCCCGGCCGAACCGCTGGAGCTTGTAGCGCTCGCCGAAAGGCTTCCCGATGCCCTTGAAGCCCTCCGGCATCACCCCGACCAGCTCGCCCTGGCCCAGCAGCCGTTCCGCGTCCTCCGCGCAGGCCAGGGTGTGGCCCAGCTTGCGGGCCAGCTCGTTGACCACCGGCAGCACGAAGACCAGGTCGGCCGCCAGCAGCCGCAGGTGCCGGCCGGCGGGATGCCGGTCGTGCACCGCCACCTGCATCATCAGGCCGTCCAGCGGCAGCGTCCCGGAGTGGTTGGCGACGATCAGCGCCCCGCCCTCGGCCGGGATGTTCTCGATGCCCTTCACCTCGACCCGGAAGTACTTCTCGTACACCGGCCGCAGCAGCGACATCAGGACCTGGTCGGTCAGCTCCTCGTCGTAGCCGAAGTCGTCGACCTCGTAGTCCCCGGTGAGCCGGCGCCGCAGGAAGGCCAGCCCGGCCGCCACCCGCCGCTCCAGGCCACCGTCCCGGCCGTCGTCCTGCCCGTCGTCCTGTCCGTCGGTCCGCGACGGCTCCACCGGCTCGTCCTCCCCTGCCCACTCGCGGCCCGGCAGCGGCTGGACCGCGCCCCTCTCGCCCGGCTCCCCGAGCGGGCCGCGCCGGCCGCTCCCGCCGCGGCGGCGCGCCTGGCGCTGTGCGGCGTTCCCCCGGGACCGGTCGTCATCGAACGGAATGACCTTGGCGTCCGCCATCGTTGCCGCTCCTCAGTTGGCGCTGTGCGTCTGCGGGTGGCCGGCCGCCCTCGCGGACAGCGCGGCGACCCGGTCGACGGCCCCGGCGAGGGTCTGAGGCGGCAGCAGCCCCGGGCCCAGCGCGTGCGCGAAGTCCGCGAACGTCTCGGCCGTCGTGTAGCGGGGGGTGAAGCCCAGCGTCTCGCGCATCTGGCCGGTGTCCACCACCCGCCCGTGGGTGAGCAGCCGGATCTGCTCCGGCGAGAAGTCCGTCATACCGAGCGTACGCACCAGGGACCCGGCCCAGGTGACCGCGGGCAGCAGCAGCGGCACGGTGGGCCGCCCCAGCCGCCGGGAGCACTGCGACAGCAGCAGCACTCCGTCCCCGGCGATGTTGAAGGTGCCGCTGTTGAGGGTGGCCCGGCGCGGCTCGTGCGAGGCGATCCGCAGCACCTCGATGACGTCGTCCTCGTGCACGAACTGCAACCGCGGGTCGTAGCCGAACACGGTCGGCAGGACGGGCAGCGAGAAGTAGGAGGCGAGCGGGGTGTCCACGGTGGGACCGAGGATGTTGGCGAACCGCAGCACGCACACGGCGACGTCCGGCCGCCGCCGCGCGAACCCGCGCACATACCCCTCCACCTCGACGGCGTCCTTGGCGAAGCCGCCGCTGGGCAGCGACTTCGGCGGGGTCGTCTCGGTGAACACGGCCGGGTCGCGCGGCGCCGAGCCGTAGACGTTCGTACTGGACTTCACCACCAGCCGGCGCACGGCCGGCGACTTCTGGCAGGCGCCGAGCAGCTGCATGGTGCCGATGACGTTGGTCTCCTTGACCGTGGCCCGGCTGCCGCCGCCCAGCGCGGTGCCGGTCACGTCCAGGTGGACGACGGTGTCGGCGCCCGACTCGGCGAGCACGCGGGCGATCGTCGGCTGCCGGATGTCGGTCTGGACGAAGTCGGCGCCGCCCAGATGGTGCTCGGGCGGCACGGCGTCCACGGCGATCACCCGGTCCACCTCCGGGTCCCGCAGGATCCGCCGCACGAACCGGCCGCCCAGCTGCCGGGCCACTCCGGTGACGAGCACGACCCTTCCCACGATCGGCGCCTCCCTCCCGCGTATCCGGTGTCCCGCCTTCCCCGTGTGCGGCCAACCTAGCCGGTCGGCGGTGCGCTGGCAGGACCCCAGGGGTGCGGGGGGACGGATTTTCCCCCGTCGGCACATGCCCGGAACATGCCTGTGGCCCTCCACCACTGCTGGTGAAGGGCCACAGGCGGCACGCTCTCGCGGCGTCGCACGCGGACACCCGCTTGCGCGGGGGACCGCTTACTTCTTGTTGCGACGCTGAACGCGCGTGCGCTTGAGCAGCTTGCGGTGCTTCTTCTTGGCCATCCGCTTGCGCCGCTTCTTGATAACAGAGCCCACGACTACCCTCGCTCACTTCTCATCACTCGGTTGTTTGGGCGCCATGGGCCCACACGACCTACGAGGGGCTAGCCTACCCAACCGAGCGCCGAGGTCGTAATCGAGGGGGTCTTCCCCGGTCACCCGGGGGTCACCGTCAGGCCGTCTCCACCCCCACATAGCTGTCGCGGAGGTATTCGTGCACCGCTTGCTCCGGGACACGGAAGGACCGCCCCACCCGGATCGCGGGCAGATGACCGCTGTGCACCAGGCGGTACACGGTCATCTTGGACACTCGCATCACCGCGGCGACTTCCGCCACGGTAAGGAACTGAACCTCGTTCAGAGGCCTCTCGCCAGCTGCAGCCATGACACACCTGAACCTTCCGCACTCGACGGCCACCGGCTTCCCCTTCCGGTGACTCTTCGTCGTTGCGTGCTCACTCCCCAGACTAGGGGCGGGTGATGCGAGTGGGGAAGAGGTGCACCCATCGGCGGCCTACTGTGACAGACAGGCCCGATTGAGCACGTAGCGGGCCAGCGGCCGGTAGTGACCAGACCGGACTGCGTCATCAACCGGAACGACGACGGCCACCCTTCCCTCGGCCTCGCCGACGAACGGCGCCGGGTCGTCGGTGTCGGCCAGCCCGATGGCCTCGAACCCCAGCTGACCTGCGCCGCAGACCCATCCGTGATCACCGACCACCAGCTCCGGCAGCGGCCCGCCGGCCCGCGCCGCGGCCTCCAGCGCGACCCGAACCGGCAGTGGCGAGTGGCTGTGGGCACCCGGCTCACAACCGGGGCGCCCGCTCGCCGGTTCCCGCATCAGGGCAACCCCTCGTACGTAGTCGAGGCGATGCGGACGTAGTCCGAACCGGGTCAATATGTCGACACAATGACCCTGCGCGGGGGTGAGGACCTCACATCCCGCCGTTGACAGCGCGTCCGCCAGAGCGGCGTAGAAACCGAGCAGCCGCCGCGGGTGCCCGGTGCCCAGCAGCACGGGAGCGCCGCGCCGGGCCGCCGCACGGAGCCGCCCGGCGAACGCGTCCAGCGCGGCGAGCGTCCGCTCCGGATCGATCACGTCCGGCCCGCTCGTGTGGCCCGGGTCCGCCGAGACCCCGCACGTCCGCGCCATCAGGGCGAGCAGATCGGGGAACTCCCAGGTGCCCTCGGGATCGATTCCGATCAGCACGCGCGGATCCCGGGCCGCGAACAGCCGGTAACTGCGCAGGCTTTCCTCCCGCGAGGTCGCCACCACCCCGGCCAGCCCGGCGGCCACCAGGTGGGCACGGAGCGGGGCGGGGGACGACACGGATGCGATGGTCGCCCATCGGGACCGACGGCGGGGCGGAAACGGCGGGATTCGCGCGGATGGCCTAACACCCGTCCGCGGAGGAGCACTGTGGGCCACCCGGGGCGGGCAGCGCTACGGCAGCAGGCCCCGCAGCGGGAACACCGCCCGACGGGTGGCCAGTACGGCCTGGTCGATCCGGTCGGCGGGGTCGTAACCCCCCTCCCAGTCGGCGTACTCCACCGGCCACCGCCCGTCCGTCATCCGCCGCGGGCCGAGCTGCCGGGTCCGGGCGAACACCTCCCGCCGCCAGCCCTCGGGGATCTCCGTCTCCGGCGCGACCGGCCGGCCCGCCGCGATCCCCACCAGGTGCGTCCACGAGCGCGGTACGACGTCGACGACCGCGTAGCCGCCCCCGCCGAGCGCGACCCACTTGCCGTCCGCGCAGGCGTGCGCCAGCTCGTGGCACGCCAGCTGCACCGCCCGCTGCGCGTCCAGCGAGACGGCCAGGTGCGCGAGCGGGTCCTCGAAGTGGGTGTCGGCGCCGTGCTGGGAGACCAGGACCTGCGGCCGGAAGTCGGCGAGCAGCTCCGGCACCACGGCGTGGAACGCCCGCAGCCACCCGGCGTCCCCCGTGCCGGCGGGCAGCGCCACGTTCACCGCGGTGCCCTCCCCCGCGCCCGCGCCCGTCTCCTGCGGCCACCCGGTCCCTGGGAACAGCGTGCCGGGGTGCTCGTGCAGCGAGATCGTCAGCACCCGCGGGTCCTCCCAGAACGCGGCCTGCACCCCGTCCCCGTGGTGCACGTCGACGTCCACGTAGGCGACCCGCTCGGCACCCAGCTCCAGCAGCCGCGCGATCGCGAGCGCCGCGTCGTTGTACACGCAGAACCCCGACGCGCCGCCCGGCATCGCGTGGTGCAGCCCGCCCGCGAAGTTCACCGCGTGCTCGGCGTCCCCCCGCCACACCGCCTCGGCGGCGCCCACCGACTGGCCCGCGATCAGCGCGGACACCTCGTGCATCCCGGCGAACGCCGGATCGTCCAGCGTGCCGAGCCCGTACGACCCGTCGGCCCCCGCCGGGTCCTCCGACGCGGCCTTCACCGCGTCGATGTAGTCCTCCCGGTGGACCAGCTTCAGCGTCGACTCGCCGGCCGGTCTGGCCGCGACGACCGCCAGTTCCCGGTCGAGCCCGAAGGCGCCGACCAGCCGGCGGGTCAACTCCAGCCGGACCGGATCCATCGGATGGCTCGGACCGAAGTCATAGCCCGTTACTGCCTCGTCCCACATCAGCTGTGCGCGGCCGCTCATGCCCGCCACCGTATCGGTCCGGTTGAGCCGCGAACGACCTGGCGTATCCCAGCGTCACCAGCACCAACACCATCGGCACGAGCATCGCGCCCCGGTAGCTCCAGGCGTCCCCCAGGGCACCCACCAGCGGCGAACCGATCAGGAAGCCCACGTAGTTGAAGATGTTCAGCCGCGCGATCGCCGCGTCCGACGCCCCCGGACCGTGCTGCTCGAAGGCGTGCCGCCCGGCCGCCGCGAAGGTCTGCGGCACCAGCACGCACAGCCCCAGGCCCAGCAGCGTGAACCCGAGCATCCCCACCCACGGGCCGGACGCCAGCGCCACCACCGCGAACCCGCCGGCCGCGACCAGCGCCCCGAGCCGGATCACCGCCACCGCCCCGAACCGCCGCACCCCGAGGTCCCCGACCGCCCGCCCGGCCAGCGTGGTCACCATGTACACGTTGTACGGCACCGTCGCCAGCTGCTCCGAGCCGCCCAGCACGTCCTTCAGGTACTTCGCGCTCCAGTTGGAGACGGTGGAGTCCCCGATGTAGGCGAAGGTCATCACCAGGCACAGCGGCAGCAGCAGCTTGAACCCGTCCCCGCCGCCGACCCCACCGCCGGCCCCGCCGCCGTCTGCCCCGGCCTCCCGCTCCGGCGCCGGCTCGCCGTCGACGTACCACCGGCTCGCCACCAGCGCCGCCGGCAACAGCACGGCCACCACCGGCAGGTACGACACCCACAGCGCGAGGTGCCAGTGCGCCCCGGCCCAGGCCAGCGAGGCGCCCACGATCCCGCCCAGGCTGTACACGGCGTGGAAACCCAGCATGATGCTGCGCCCGTACGACCGCTGGAGGCTGACCCCGAGCATGTTCATGGACGCGTCCAGCGCGCCCACCGCCAGGCCGAAGACGCCCAGCGCCACCGCCAGCGCGGCCACCTGCCCGGCTCCGCCCGCCCCGGCCCCGAGCAGGGCCAGCAGCACCACGGGCTGGGACCAGCGCAGCACCCGGCTCGGCCGAACCCGCTTCACCAGCCGCTCGGTGGCCACGCTGCCCACCCCGGCGAGGATGGGCACGGCGGCCAGGAAGACGGGGAGCAGCGCGTCGGAGACGCCGTACCGGTCCTGGACGGCCGGGATGCGCGTCACCAGCAGGGCGAAGGCGGCACCCTGGGCGAAGAAGGCGAACGCCAGCGAGGCCCTGCCGCGCCGCAGCACATCAGTCATGGCGGCGAGGGTAGGGCCCCGGGGTAACCGTGGGTAGATCCAGCCAAAGGTGAATTTCGCTCAGCTCTACCGGCCGTCCGGCGGCGACCGGCTCCCCCGGCTCCTCGGCGGAGACCCATTCCAGCGGCTCCTCGGCGGACGTCAGGCCGCGACGGCCACCGCCGGGCGCTCGGCCCGGCCGGCCTCCGCCTCGGCCGTGAGCATGTCCTCCATGGGTCCGGCGGCGAGGCCACCGCTGAGCAGGAACCCGATCACCATCGCCGCGACCAGGACGACGGAGCCCAGCCACACCATGGTGTCCACCGGAACGGTGTAGGCGCCCACGACCCGCACCACGCACTCGGCCAGCAGGACCAGCCCCCACACCACGGAGAACACCCGCTCCTTGCGCCGGAAGACGGCGGATCCGGCCGCGGCCCCGGACACCAGCCGCTGGAAGGCGGCTTCCCTGGCCGGGTCGCCCTTCACCAGGAAGGGCTTCATGGCCTCGGTCATCATCGGCTTCCCCAGCCCGACGGAGACCAGGATCCCGATGGCCACCGTGCTGCTGACCCCGCTGTCCTTGGCGAGCATCAGCCGCGGGTCGCCGGAGACGAAACTCAGCAGCAGCGAGACGACGTTGACGACGAGGATCAGGACGGCCAGCGCGTTGGCACGGCGCTCCTTGACCACACTCCACACGGTCCGCACCGCGGGTACGACGCTGCTCCAGGCGAGCGCCGCGAAGGTGCTCATCCCGAAGGCTTCCTTGAAGAGGTAGTACGAGCCGAGCGGCACCGCCACATCGATCAGCAGTGGCTTGAAGTTGTCCAGCGCGCTCGGCGTGCCGCCGTGGTTCCCCGTGGTCTTCGTCATGCCCTCAGCATCGCGTTCGGGAGAGGTCCGGCAGTAGAAACGATCGTCCGCACCTCCGCATGACAAATGTCAGCCCGGGACCCGGAGCCGGGTCACCCCAGCAGGCCGGCCAGCTCCCCCATGTCCGAGAAGAGCCGCCCGGCGCCCGCGAGCCGCTCCGGCGGTGTCATGGCGGTGAACCCGTACACGTCCATCCCGGCCGCCACGGCCGCCTGGACGCCCAGCGGGGAGTCCTCCACGACCACGCACCGCCCGGGGGCCACTCCCATCCGCTGGGCCGCGTACAGGAACAGGTCCGGCGCCGGCTTGCCCCGCCCGACGTCCTCCGAGCTGAAGATCCGCTCGTCGGTGAACCACCGGTCGAGTCCGGTCGTGCGGTGTCCCACGCGTATCCGCTCGTGGCTCCCGGAGGAGGCCACGCAGTACGGCACCCCGTCCGCGGCCAGCTTCTCCAGTACGTCCGTCACCCCGGGCACGGGCCGCAAATCCCGCTCGAACGCGGCGAACACCCGCGCGTGGAAGACCTCGCCGAAGTCCTTGGGCAGTCGCCGGCCCGTGCGCTCCAGCACCAGATCGTGGACGCGGTGCATCGCCGAGCCCATGTAGTCGCGGATGGAGTCCTCGTACGACGTCGGGTGCCCGAGCTCGGTGAGATAGCCGGCCAGGAGCCGGTTGGAAATGGGCTCGCTGTCCACGAGGACACCGTCGTTGTCGAAGATGACGAGGTCATAGCGCATGCCGTCGACCCTAATGGACCGACAACGAATGAACCCGTAACGCAGAAAACCCCCGCACCGTAAGGTGCGGGGGTTTCCCTAAAATTTGTTCGGCGGCGTCCTACTCTCCCACAGGGTCCCCCCTGCAGTACCATCGGCGCTGTG
>NZ_JODT01000059.1 GCF_000720835.1 Streptomyces achromogenes subsp. achromogenes
CTCCCGAAAGGCACCCCAGTGAGCACCGAAGCGTACGTGTACGACGCGATCCGCACCCCGCGCGGGCGCGGCAAGGCGAACGGCGCCCTGCACGGCACGAAGCCCATCGACCTGGTCGTCGGCCTCATCCACGAGATCCGCGACCGCTTCCCCGGCCTGGACCCGGCCGGGATCGACGACATCGTGCTCGGCGTCGTCAGCCCCGTCGGCGACCAGGGCTCCGACATCGCCCGGATCGCCGCCCTCGCCGCCGGGCTGCCGGACACCGTCGCGGGCGTCCAGGAGAACCGCTTCTGTGCCTCCGGCCTGGAGGCCGTCAACCTGGCCGCCGCCAAGATCCGGGCCGGCTGGGAGGATCTGGTCCTGGCCGGCGGCGTCGAGTCCATGTCCCGCGTCCCGATGGCCTCGGACGGCGGCGCCTGGTTCAACGACCCGATGACCAACCTGGCCGTCAACTTCGTCCCGCAGGGCATCAGCGCCGACCTGATCGCCACCATCGAGGGCTTCTCCCGGCGCGACGTGGACGAGTACGCGGCACTGTCCCAGGAGCGCGCCGCCACCGCCTGGAAGGAGAACCGCTTCGAGCGCTCCGTGGTCCCCGTCAAGGACCGCAACGGCCTGGTCGTCCTCGACCACGACGAGCACCCGCGCCCCGGCACCACCGCCGACTCCCTCGCGAAGCTCAAGCCGTCCTTCGCGGACATCGGCGACCTGGGCGGCTTCGACGCGGTCGCGCTCCAGCGGTACCACTGGGTGGAGAAGATCGACCACGTGCACCACGCGGGCAACTCCTCCGGCATCGTGGACGGCGCCGCGCTCGTCGCGATCGGCTCCCGGGAGGCCGGCGAACGCCACGGCCTCACCCCCCGCGCGCGGATCGTCTCCGCCGCCGTCTCCGGCTCCGAGCCGACCATCATGCTCACCGGCCCCGCCCCCGCCAGCCGCAAGGCCCTGGCCAAGGCCGGTCTCACCATCGACGACATCGACCTGGTCGAGATCAACGAGGCGTTCGCCGCGGTCGTCCTGCGCTACGCGAAGGACATGGGCCTGAGCCTGGACAAGATCAACGTCAACGGCGGCGCCATCGCCTTCGGCCACCCGCTCGGCGCCACCGGCGCGATGATCCTCGGCACCCTCGTCGACGAACTGGAGCGCCAGGACAAGCGCTACGGCCTCGCCACGCTGTGCGTCGGCGGCGGCATGGGCATCGCCACCATCATCGAGCGCATCTGAACTCCCCGCGGAACAAAGCGACTTCAACGGAGACGACTGTCATGACCGAGAGCACCACCATCCGCTGGGAGCAGGACGACACCGGTGTCGTCACCCTCGTCCTGGACGACCCGAACCAGTCCGCGAACACCATGAACCAGGCGTTCCGCGACTCCCTCGCCGTGATCACCGACCGGCTGGAGGCCGAGCGGGACTCCATCCGCGGCATCATCCTCACCTCGGCCAAGAAGACCTTCTTCGCCGGCGGCGACCTGCGCGACCTCATCCGGGTCACCCCCGGGACCGCGCAGGAGCTGTTCGACGGCGGCCTCGCCATCAAGCGCGACCTGCGCCGCATCGAGACCCTCGGCAAACCGGTCGTCGCGGCGATCAACGGCGCGGCCCTCGGCGGCGGCTTCGAACTGGCCCTCGCCTGCCACCACCGGATCGCCCTGGACACCCCCGGCACCCGGATCGGCTGCCCCGAGGTCACCCTCGGCCTGCTCCCCGGCGGCGGCGGAGTGGTGCGCACCGTACGCCTGCTGGGCATCGCGGACGCCCTGCTGAAGGTGCTCCTCCAGGGCACCCAGTACAACGCCCGGCGCGCCCGGGACAACGGCCTGGTCCACGACGTGGCCGAGTCCCCCGAGGAACTGATCGCCAAGGCCCGCGCGTTCATCGACGCCCACCCCGAGTCCCGGCAGCCCTGGGACACGCCCGGCTACAAGATCCCCGGCGGCACCCCGGCCCACCCCAAGTTCGCCGCCAACCTGCCCGCCTTCCCGGCCAACCTGCGCAAGCAGACGAACGGCGCCCCCTATCCGGCCCCGCGCAGCATCCTCGCCGCGGCCGTCGAGGGCTCCCAGGTCGACTTCGACACCGCCCAGGTCATCGAGGCCCGCTACTTCGTGGAACTGGCCGCCGGGCAGATCTCGAAGAACATGATCCAGGCGTTCTTCTTCGACCTCCAGGCGGTCAACTCCGGCGCCAACCGGCCCAAGGGCGTCGCGCCCCGCCAGGTGCGCAAGGTGGCCGTCCTCGGCGCCGGCATGATGGGCGCCGGCATCGCCTACGCGTGCGCCCGCGCCGGCATCGACGTCGTCCTCAAGGACGTCTCCCCCGAAGCCGCGGCCAAGGGCAAGGAGTACTCGGAGAAGCTGTGCGCCAAGGCCGTCGCCAAGGGCCGCACCAGCCAGGAGAAGGCCGACGCGCTGCTCGCCCGGATCACCCCCACGGCCCAGGCGGCCGACCTCGCGGGCTGTGACGCGGTCATCGAGGCCGTGTTCGAGGACACCGCCCTCAAGCACAAGGTCTTCCAGGAGATCGAGTCTCTCGTCGCCCCCGACGCGCTGCTGTGCTCCAACACCTCCACCCTGCCGATCACCACGCTCGCCGAGGGCGTCGAGCGCCAGGCCGACTTCATCGGGCTGCACTTCTTCTCCCCGGTCGACAAGATGCCGCTGGTGGAGATCATCAAGGGCGAGCGCACCGGCGAGGAGGCGCTCGCGCGCGCCTTCGACCTGGTCCGGCAGATCAACAAGACGCCGATCGTCGTCAACGACTCGCGCGGCTTCTTCACCTCACGGGTGATCGGCCACTTCATCAACGAGGGCGTCGCCATGGTCGGCGAGGGCGTCGAGCCCGCCTCCGTGGAACAGGCCGCCGCCCAGGCCGGCTACCCCGCCAAGGTGCTCTCCCTCATGGACGAGCTGACCCTCACCCTGCCCCGCAAGATCCGGGCCGAGACCAGGAGGGCCGTGGAGGAGGCCGGCGGCACCTGGACCGCGCACCCGGCCGAGACGGTCGTCGACCGCATGGTGGACGAGTTCGGCCGCACCGGCCGCAGCGGCGGCGCCGGCTTCTACGACTACACCGAGGACGGCAAGCGGGCCGGACTCTGGCCGGGGCTGCGCGAGCACTTCACCAAGCCCGGCCACGACATCCCGTTCCGGGACATGCAGGAACGCATGCTCTTCGCGGAGGCGCTCGACACCGTACGCCTGCTGGAGGAGGGCGTCCTGACCTCGGTCGCCGACGCCAACATCGGCTCCGTCCTCGGCATCGGCTTCCCCGGCTGGACCGGCGGTGTGCTCCAGTACATCAACGGCTACGAAGGGGGCCTGCCCGGGTTCGTGGCCCGCGCGCGCGAACTGGCCGAGCGCTACGGCGACCGGTTCACCCCGCCCGCGCTGCTCGTGGCGAAGGCGGAGAAGGGGGAGACCTTCACCGACGTCCGCTGAGCCGGCACGCCCGCTGAGCCGGTGCCCGCCGAGCCGGCACGCCCGGACGGCGCACCCCGGGACTTGCGCCCGGGGCCGCCGCGCCGTCCGCTGCGTCAGGGCCGTCCGGGGTACGCCGCTCATTCGGTACCGTCCGGGTCCACGTCTCGTCCGGGGCCGTCCGTTCCGTCCAGCCACTGGCGCAGCTCCTCCCGCAGCGACCGCTGGAAGGTGGTGAGGAGCGCCTGGACCACCAGGGGGTGCATATGGGCCGACAGGGACTTCACATCCCGCGTGTCGCGCTCGGCCACCGCCTCGCGCAGCAGGTCCGACAGCTCGTGCGCCGCCGCCCGCGCGTGGCCGGTCAGCACGGTCCGCGCGGCAAGGATCGTCTCCTGCGCCAGCGGGACGTCCAGCAGCTGTACGGCGAGCCGCAGCAGACCGCAGTCCACGCGGAACGACTCCCCGTCCCGCTCCCCGTCCGGTGTCACCACGTTCATCGCGGCCAGCCGGTCCAGATCCTCGCCGGTCAGCCGCCGCCCCGCCCGCCGCTCCAGCTCGGGGCGGGACACGGTCTCGACGGTGTCCGGAGCCCAGGAGGCGACCACCGCCCGGTGGATCGCCAGATCGTGCGGGCCGAGACCGGCCGGCAGCTGCCGCAGATGCCGCTCGATCGCGGCCAGGGTCATGCCCTGGTGCTGCATCTCCTCGATCAGCGCCAGCCGCGCCAGATGCTCACGGCCGTAATGCCCCACCCGGCGCGGACCGATCACCGGCGGCGGCAGCAGCCCCTTGGTGCCGTAGAAGCGGACCGTGCGGACCGTGACGCCCGCCCGCGCGGCCAGCTCGTCGATCGTCAGGGTGGGCTCCCCGGTGTCGGTCGTCATGTACAGCAGTATCGCTGTCTCACCAATGGTGTGAAACCCGCGGGGAGCCCGTGCGCGTGGTGTGAGAAGTACCGCTCTGTGACGTGGACCACCGCTTATCGGTCGTCGCGTCTGGGAAGCTGCTGCCTTGGTCTGTGCCGCGACAAAGGGTGGTGCGGGCCAAGACCTGCACGAACCCCGGGTCCACGAGGTCCGGGCGCACCAGGAAGTGAAACCACCCGTGAGCAAGGAAGCCGTGGAATCGGCACAGGCCACCCCCCACCCCCAGGTGGCCGCAGCGCCCGCGGACGCGGGCGACGCCGGATACAGCAAGGACCTCAAGGCCCGCCACGTCAACATGATCGCCATCGGCGGCGCCATCGGCACCGGCCTCTTCCTGGGCGCCGGCGGCCGCCTGCACAACGCCGGACCGGCGCTCGCCCTGGCCTACCTGGTCTGCGGTGTCTTCGCCTTCTTCGTCGTGCGGGCCCTGGGCGAGCTGGTCCTCTACCGCCCCTCCTCGGGGTCCTTCGTGTCCTACGCGCGCGAGTTCCTCGGCGAGAAGGGCGCCTATGTCGCCGGCTGGATGTACTTCCTGAACTGGTCGACCACCGGCATCGCGGACATCACCGCGATCGCGCTCTACACGCACTACTGGAGCATGTTCACCTCCATCCCCCAGTGGGTGCTGGCGCTGATCGCCCTCGCCGTCGTCCTCACCGTGAACCTGATCTCGGTGAAGATCTTCGGTGAGATGGAGTTCTGGTTCGCGATCATCAAGGTCGCCACCCTCGTGGGCTTCATGCTGATCGGCATCTTCCTGCTGGCCACCCAGCACGACGTCGGCGGCAGCAAGCCGGGCCTGAGCGTCATCACCGACCACGGCGGTGTCTTCCCGCACGGGCTGATGCCGGTCGTCCTGGTCATGCAGGGCGTGATCTTCGCCTACGCCGCGCTGGAGCTGGTCGGCGTGGCCGCCGGCGAGACCGCCGAGCCCGAGAAGGTCGTCCCGCGCGCGGTGAACTCGATCATGTGGCGCGTGGGCCTGTTCTACGTCGGCTCGGTCGTGCTGCTCGCCCTGCTGCTGCCCGGTTCGGTGTACACCGCCGACCAGAGCCCCTTCGTCACCGTGCTGTCCAAGATCGGCGTTCCGGCGGCCGGCGACGTGATGAACCTGGTCGTGCTGACCGCGGCCATGTCCTCGCTGAACTCCGGCCTGTACTCCACCGGCCGCATCCTGCGCTCGATGGCCATGGCCGGCTCGGCGCCGAAGTTCACCCGCGTGATGAGCCGCAGCCAGGTGCCCTACGGCGGCATCCTGCTGACCTGCGCGGTCTGTGTGCTCGGCGTCGGCCTGAACTACCTGGTGCCCAGCAAGGCCTTCGAGATCGTGCTGAACGTCGCCTCGCTCGGCATCATCAGCACCTGGGTGATCATCATGATCTGCCACGTGATCTTCGTCCGCCGCGCCCGCGCGGGCCAGGTCACCCGGCCGCACTTCCAGCTGAAGTTCAGCCCGGTCACCGAGATCGCCACCATCGTGTTCCTGCTGGTCTGCCTCGGCATGATGTGGAACGACGAGGAGGTCGGCCGCAAGACCCTGCTGCTGATCCCGGTGATCGCCGTGATGCTCGTCGCCGGCTGGTTCGGCATCCGCCGCCAGGTGGCCAAGGACGCCGCCAAGGCCTCGGCGGAGCTGCCGGAGTAACGGCTCGGCCGCCACTGTCAGTGGCAGCGCCTACGGTGGCGTCATGTCGGAGATCACGTATGTCCGGGGTGACGCCACCGTTCCGTCGGTCAAGGGTGTCAAGGTGATCGCCCATGTCTGCAACGACATCGGCGGCTGGGGAAAGGGCTTCGTCCTGGCGCTGTCGCGGCGCTGGCCGGAGCCGGAGGCCGCCTACCGCGCCTGGCACCGCGACCGCGCGCACAACGACTTCGGCCTGGGCGCGGTCCAGCTGGTCCGCGTCGAGCCCTCGGTGTGGGTGGCCAACATGGTCGGCCAGCGCGGGGTCAAGAGGGGCAGCAAGGGCGTCCCCGTCCGTTACGAGGCCATCGACACCGCCCTCACCCGCCTCGCCGACGAGGCGATCCGGCTCGGGGCGTCCGTGCACATGCCCCGGATAGGCTGCGGCCTGGCGGGCGGGAAGTGGTCCCGCGTGGAGCCCCTCGTCGCCGGCCGGCTGGCGGCGCGGGGGATCGCCGTGACGGTGTACGACCACGGGGAGGGCGGGGCATGACGGCGGCGGAACGCGCGCACGACGTGCTGGTGCTGGGCGGGGCCGGGGTGGACACCATCGTCCGGGTGCCCGAGCTGCCCCTGCCGTACGCCGACAGTTACATGATCGACTCGGGGATCCGCACCCGCGCCGGGCAGACCGGAGACTTCGTGGCCCTCGGGCTGGCCGCGCTGGGCCTGCGCACCCACCATGTCGACTTCCTCGGCGACGACCCCGAGGGCGACCTCGTCCGCGCCCTGCACTCCGAGCACGGGATCACCCTCACCGCGCTGCCACAGCCGGCCGGGACCAAGCGGGCGGTCAACCTCGTCGGCCCGGACGGCCGCCGCCTGTCGCTGTACGACACCACCCGCGCCCACCCCGGCGACCGCTTCCCCGAGGCCGCCCTGCGGGCGTCGGCCGCCGCGAGCCGGCATGTGCACGTGACCATCACCCAGCCCGGCGCCCACGCCCTGCCCGTGCTCCGGGAGACCGGCGTGCCGCTCTCCACGGACCTGCACGACTGGGACGGCGAGAACCCCTACCACGAGGCGTTCGCCCACGCGGCCGATGTCGTCTTCCTGTCGGCCGCCGCCCTCGCCGACCCCGAGCGGACCATGCGGCGCATCGCCGAGCGCGGCCGCGCCCAGGCCGTCGTCGCCACCGCCGGGGCCGAGGGCGCCCATCTGCTCGCCGACGGCGTGCTGACCCGGATACCACCGGAGCGGCCACCCGCGCCGGTGGTGGACTCCAACGGCGCGGGCGACGCCTTCGCCGCCGCGTTCCTCTACGGCCGGCTCGCCGGCGAGCCGCCCGAGCGCTGCGCCCGGTACGGCGCGATCGCGGGCGCCCACGCCTGCACCGTCCCGGCCGACCGCGCGGAGGCGATAGGCCGTGAGGAGCTGCTGCGGCGGGCGGCCGCACCGGGCCACTGAGGCACCCCGGCGCGGGCGCCGGAGCCTCTGGCCGGTGCGCCGGTGCGCCGGTGCGCCGGGCCGCAGGGGCTCGCAGTGGCTAGACGCGGCCCGGGCACCGGTGTCCCGGGCCCGGCCGGCTCAGTGCTCGTGCACCGAGTTCGTCGCCTCGATCTTCTTCCACGACTTCGGCTGCGCCACCGCCGTACCGGCCTTCACCAGGGCGCGGGCCGACGGCGCGGCCGGCTTCACCGGCTGGAACAGCCAGGTGTCGAACAGCGCGGCCAGCGGCTTGCCGGACACCCGCTCGGCGTACCGCTGGAAGTCGGCCACCGAGGCGTTGCCGTAGGCGTGCTCCTTCGGCCAGCCCTTCAGGATCGCGAAGAACGCGTCGTCGCCGATCTCGTTGCGCAGCGCCTGGATGGCGAGGGCGCCCCGGTCGTAGACGGCGCCGTCGAACTGGTTGTCCGGGCCGGGGTCGCCCGGCGCGATCGTCCAGAACGCGTCGTCGGCCGGGTGCGAGGCGTACACGTAGTCGGCCAGTTCCTGCGCGGTGCCCTCGCCCTCGTGCTCGGACCACAGCCACTGCGCGTAGCGGGCGAAGCCCTCGTTGACCCAGATGTCCTTCCAGCCCTTGACCGACACGTCGTCGCCGTACCACTGGTGGGCCAGCTCGTGCACGACCACGGAGGTGTTGGCGCCGTTGGCGAACTGCCGCGGGCTGTAGTAGACACGGGTCTGCGTCTCCAGCGCGTACCCGGTGGTGGTGTTCGGGACGTACCCGCCGGCCGAGGAGAACGGATACGGCCCGAAGTAGCCGCTCAGCCAGTCCACGATCTCCCCGGTGCGCTCCACGCTGGCCCGCGCGGCGCCCTCGTTGTCGCCGAGGTCCTTGCTGTAGGCGTTGATGACGGGCACCCCGCCGTCGGAGGTGCCGGTGGTGATGTCGAACCTGCCCAGCGCGAGCGTGGCCAGATAGGTCGCCTGCGGCTTGTTCTGCCGCCAGTTGTAGCGGGTCCAGCCCAGCTTCGAACCGGTCGACTGCAGCGTGCCGTTGGAGATGGCCTGGGTGCCGTCCGGGACGGACACCGACACGTCGTAGGTGGCCTTGTCGGTCGGGTGGTCGTTGCTCGGGAACCACCACCAGGCGGCCTCGGGCTCGTTGGCGGCCACTCCGCCGTCCGGGGTGCGGTGCCAGGAGGTGAAGCCGTAGGCGCTCTTGGCCGACGGCACCCCGCTGTAGCGGACCACGATCGTGACCGGGGTGCCCTTGGGCAGCGGGGTCTTCGGGGTGACGACCAGCTCGTGTTCACCGGAGGTGGTGAAGGCGGCCTTGGTGCCGTTGACCCGCACCTCGCTCACGTCCAGCAGGAAGTCCAGGTCGAAGCGGGACAGGTCCTGGGTGGTCTTCGCCAGGAGGGTCGCCGTGCCCTGCAACTCGTCCGTCTTCGGCTGATATTGCAGCCTCAGGTCGTAGTGGGAGACGTCGTAGCCGCCATTGCCGTAGTACGGGTAGTAGGGGTCGCCGATGCCCGAGGCGCCGGGGGTGTAGCTCGCGGCCGATGCCGGGATCGCCAGCAGGACGGAGGCCGCCGCCAATGCGCCCGGCGCGATGATTCTGCGGTGCACGTCAGCTCCAAGTCGTCGGGACCACGGGTCCGTTCGGAAAGGCTCTGTTCCGCAGCCTATTCATTCCCTGTGTCCCCTGACCTGTCCATGGCACCTGCTGTCACATGATCGCCATTCAGCCGTCATGTGGCCCGGAGAGTCCTCTTTTTCAGGGGAGTTGACCGGAGTACCGTCCGCGCATGCCGACACGCACGCGCTCCGCGATCCGCAGAACGCTCGTCATCGCCGCCGCCGTCACTCTGACGGCCCTCCTCCCCACCCCGGCCGGCGCCCGGTCCGCGCCCCGGGAGAGCACCCCCGTCTACTCCTACGCCCAGGCGATCCGCGAGTCCGTATGGGTCGACATCGGGCTCGACGAGGACGGCGACGGAAGCAACGACCGCGTCGCCGCCGACATCGTCCGGCCCGCCGAACCCGCCCGGCAGGGCCGCAAGGTGCCGGTCGTCATGGAGGCCAGCCCCTACTACTCGTGCTGCGGGCGCGGCAACGAGAGTCAGCGCAAGACGTACGACGCGCAGGGCCACCCCGTGCAGATGCCGCTGTTCTACGACAATTTCTTCGTACCGCGCGGCTACGCTTTCGTCGGCGTCGACCTCGCCGGCACCAACCGCTCCGACGGCTGCGTCGACACCGGCGGCCCCTCCGACATCCGGTCCGCGAAGGCCGTGATCGACTGGCTCAACGGCCGTGCCAGGGCCTACACCAGCCGCACCAGCGGCACTCTGGTGCGGGCCGGCTGGACGAACGGCCGCACCGGCATGATCGGCAAGAGCTGGGACGGCACCATCGCCAATGGTGTGGCCGCCACCGGCGTCAAGGGTCTGAAGACCATCGTCCCGATCAGCGCCATCTCCTCCTGGTACGACTACTACTTCGCCCAGGGCGCCCCCCTGTACGACGGCGGCCCCGACCGGCTCGCCGACCGCGTGGAGAGCGCCGGCGCGCGCGCCCACTGCGCGGCCGTACAGCGCAGGCTGGCCGAGGGCAGTCCGCGCAGCGGCGACCGGACCCCGCTGTGGGCCGAGCGGGACTACGTCAAGGACGCGGCCAAGGTCCGGGCCAGCGTCTTCGCGGTGCACGGCATGCAGGACCTCAACGTCCGCACCCAGCACCTCGGCCCGTGGTGGGACGCCCTCGCCCGGCACGGCGTCCGGCGCAAGATCTGGCTGTCCCAGACCGGGCACGTCGACCCGTTCGACTTCCGGCGCGGCGCCTGGGTGGACACCCTGCACCGCTGGTTCGACCACGAACTCCTCGGCTACGACAACGGCATCGACCGCGAGCCGATGGCCGACGTCGAGCGCCACCCCGACCAGTGGGTCACCACCCCCGTCTGGCCCCCGGCCGGCACCCGCGCCACCGTGCTGCACCCGGCCCCGGGCCGCCAGGCGGGCGTCGGCACGCTCGGACTCCGCCGGGCCCACGGCACCGCGGTCTTCACGGACGACCCGGGGTTGGGCGAGACCGACTGGGCCGCCCACGTCACGGCGGCCACGCCCGAGAAGGCGGGCTTCCTCACCGCGCCGCTCTCCCGTGCGCTCCGGCTGTCCGGTTCGGCCGAGGTGACGGTCACCGCCACCCCGACCACGTCCTCCGCCCATCTGTCCGCCGTCCTCGCCGACATCGGCCCGGACACCATCCGCGACTACGCCGACCCCGCCGAGGGCATCACCACCCTCGCCGAGCGCACCTGCTGGGGGGAGAGCACGGCCGGGGACAGCGCCTGCTACAAGGAGACCCGGGCCAGGACCACGGCCGTCGGCTACACCGTGGTCAGCCGGGGCTGGGCCGACCTTGGGCACCACGGCTCGGCGACGCAGGGCGTCCCGCTCACCCCGGGCCAGGCCTACACGATGACCCTCCGGCTGGGCGCCACCGACCACGTCGTTCCCGCCGGGCACCGGCTGGCGCTGATCATCGCGGGCACGGACCGGGACCTCCTGGAACCGCCGTCCACCCGGCCGGCCCTCACCGTGGACCTGTCCCGTACGACGGCGAAGGTGCCGCTGGTGGGCGGGGCGGGAGCGTTCGCCCGGGCCACGTCCGGCGGGACGACGGCTCCCGCACCGACGGTACTGAAGGGCGTGCGGGCACCGCGCCCCGACCGCCCCATGCCGACCGGCTGACGG
This sequence comes from Streptomyces achromogenes subsp. achromogenes, assembly GCF_000720835.1. Classification (GTDB taxonomy): domain Bacteria; phylum Actinomycetota; class Actinomycetes; order Streptomycetales; family Streptomycetaceae; genus Streptomyces; species Streptomyces achromogenes. The sequence goes on from NZ_JODT01000059.1 coordinate 11,189, forward strand.
CTCCGGGGCCCGGAGGGGGGCCGGGGTGGCTGGTCGTGGTGTGCGGCTGCGGATGGTTGTGGGGTGGGGGCGGCTGGTCGTCGTGTTCGGCCGCGGTTGTCGTGGGCCGGGCGGCAGTTCCCCGCGCCCCTGGGGAGCTGCCGCCCGGCTCGGCCGGAACGCCGGGCGCCGCTTCTGCTCAGCCGTACGCCGGGGACGCCAGCCGCGCCGCCTCCCGGGCGCAGCCCCACGCCACCGTGACGCCGGCGCCGCCGTGGCCGTAGTTGTGGACCAGGACGCGCCCGTCCGGCAGGAGCTGCCGTTCCAGGCGTACCGCCGACCGGGCCGGGCGCAGGCCCACCCGGTGGGCGAGGATCCGGGCGCCGGCGACTTCCGGCCGGACCGACGCGCAGCGGGCGACGATCGACGTGGCGGCCCGGGGGTCCGGCTCCAGGTTCCAGTCGTCCTCCTCGGCCGTGCCGCCCAGCAGGAGCCGGTCCGGCTGCGGGATGACATACGTGGACGCGGCCGAGGAGTCGTCGACGGCGGTGAACCACTCCGTGACGCCCGGGTTCTCCACCACGACCAGCTGCCCGCGCACCGGACGCACCGAAGGGTCCGGCACCAGCGAACGCGCCCCGAGTCCCGCGCAGTTGACCACCACGGCGGCGGGCACGGCCGCCAGGTCGGCCACCTCACGCAGTTCCACCGTGCCCGCCGCCCGCTCCAGCCGCCGCCGCAGCCACGCCAGGTGCACCGGCATGTCGGCCACCGGCAGCCGCGCCGCCAGCCCCCCGGACACCGCCCGCAGCCCCGCCACCCGGCCCGCCCAGGCGCCCAGCTCCGCGAGGTGCGCCCCGTGGTGGACGCCGTCGACCAGGCGCACCCCGGTCTCCCGCGGCCGTGCCGCCAGCTCCTGGTACACCCGGAGGGACTCCAGGGCCCACGCCCCGACCAGCGGCTCGGGTTCGATGCGGTACGGCCACCACAGGCCGCCGGCGACCGCCGAGGTGGTCCGCTCGGCCGGCTCCCGCGCCCACACCCGTACCCGTCGTCCCGACTCGGCCAGCAGCACGGCCGTCGTCAGCCCGGCGACCCCGCCTCCGACCACGATCACTTCGTCACTCGGCTCGATGTCCACGCCAGGACGATAGGCCCCGCACGGCCCGCCCCGGCAGACCGGGGGAGGAGGGGCCCCGGGCCCCGGTGACCGGCGTGAACGCGGCCGGGGCGGGCGCGGGGCGACAGGGCCTAGGATCGGCGTCCTGATGACTGCCACCCTCGTTGCCAAGCACCTCGCCGCCGGACACGGCGACCGGCCCCTGTTCTCCGGGCTCGACCTGGTCGTCGCGCCCGGCGACGTGATCGGGCTGGTCGGCGCCAACGGCGCGGGCAAGTCCACCCTGCTGCGGATGCTCGCCGGACTCACCCCGCCCGAGCAGGGCGAACTCAGGCTGTCCCCGCCGGCCGCGACCGTCGGCCATCTGCCGCAGGAGCCGGAGCGCCGGCCCGGCGAGACCGTCCGGGAGTTCCTGGCCCGCCGCACCGGTGTCGCCGCCGCCCAGCGGGCCATGGACGAGACCACCCAGGCGCTGGTCGACGGCGCGCCCGGCGCCGACGACGCCTACGCCACCGCCTTGGAGCGCTGGCTCGGCCTCGGCGGCGCGGACCTGGACGAACGCGCGGAGGAGGTCGCCGGCTCGCTCGGCCTGGCGGTGGACCTGGACCAGCCGATGACCGCCCTGTCCGGCGGCCAGGCGGCCCGCGCCGGCCTCGCCTCCCTGCTGCTGTCCCGCTACGACGTCTTCCTTCTGGACGAGCCCACCAACGACCTCGACCTGGACGGCCTGGAGCGCCTGGAACGGTTCGTCACCGGACTGCGCGCGGGCACGGTCGTCGTCAGCCACGACCGCGAGTTCCTCACCCGCACGGTCACCAAGGTCCTCGAACTCGACCTCGCCCAGCGGCAGATCAACCTCTACGGCGGCGGCTACGCGGCCTACCTGGAGGAGCGCGAGGTGGCCCGCCGGCACGCCCGTGACGAGTACGAGGAGTACGCCGACAAGAAGACCGCCCTCCAGGAACGCGCCCTGACGCAGCGGGCCTGGATGGACAAGGGCGTGAAGAACGCGCGCCGCAAGGCGGGCGACAACGACAAGATCGGCCGCAAGTTCCGCAGCGAGGCCAGCGAGAAGCAGGCCGCCAAGGCCCGGCAGACCCAGCGCATGATCGAGCGCCTGGAGGTGGTCGAGGAGCCCCGCAAGGAGTGGGAGCTGCACATGGAGATCGCCTCCGCCCCGCGGTCGGGCGCGGTCGTGGCGACCCTGCGGGACGCCGAGGTGCGGCGCGCCGGCTTCACCCTGGGGCCGGTGTCGCTCCAGGTCGACTGGGCCGACCGGATCGCGGTGACGGGCGCCAACGGCGCCGGCAAGTCCACCCTGCTCGGCGCCCTGCTGGGGCGGATCCCGCTCGACTCGGGGCACGCCGCCCTCGGCTCCGGGGTGCTGGTCGGCGAGGTCGACCAGGCCCGGCGGCTGTTCCACGGCCCCGAGACCCTGCTGGACGCCTTCCGCGCCGCCGTACCCGACACCGAGCCCGTGGAGGTCCGCACCCTGCTGGCGAAGTTCGGCCTGAAGTCCGACCACGTCCTGCGGCCCGCCGAGACCCTCTCCCCGGGCGAACGCACCCGCGCCGCCCTCGCCCTGCTCCAGGGCCGGGGGGTGAACCTGCTGGTCCTGGACGAGCCGACGAACCATCTGGACCTGCCCGCCATCGAGCAGCTGGAGTCGGCCCTCGACGCCTACGAGGGCACTCTGCTGCTGGTCACCCACGACCGGCGCATGCTGGACGCGGTCCGGGTGACCCGGCGCCTGGAGGTGGCGGACGGCAAGGTGACGGAGCGTTAACCCACGCCCGAGGCGGCCTCCTTCGCCGCCCGTTCGACCCGGCCGTGGTGGTCCGGGTCGTGGGGCGCGACGTTGAGGCCGTCCGGCCGCTGGCCCACGGCACCGTCGATCAGCTCGCGCACGATGTCCGCGTGCCCGGCGTGCCGCTGGGTCTCGGCGACCATGTGGGTCAGCGTCCGGTGCAGCGTGAGCTCCCCGGCCCCGCCCGGCAGCCGGCCGACCGCGTCCAGGGGGAGCGCCGCGATGGTCTCGTCCGCGTGCGCGCAGGCCCGCCGGTACCGGTCGGTGATCTCCTCGCGGGTCTCGTCGGCCCGCGCCCACAGGTCCGAGTCCGGCTCGGCGTCCCCCGTCACCCACAGGGGCGTACCGGCGAAGGGCCGGCCGAAGGCCGCGCCGAAGTACAGGGCCTCGGCACCCGCCAGATGCTTGACCAGGCCCAGCAGATTGGTGCCGGTGGGCGTCAGCGGGCGCCGGATGTCGTACTCCGCGAGGCCGTCGAGCTTCCAGAGCAGCACGTCGCGCGCGTCCTGGAGATACACCTGGAGATCGGCTTTGGGGTCTGATCCTGTCATGGGACGAGTCTGACGATCAGGTGATCTTTGTCCACGGGATATCCGGGGACGGACGGAAGCGCCGCCCGGCCCCGGACCCGTCGCGTCAGCGCTTCTTCTGGTCCAGCAGCCCCGCACGGCGCAGGGCGTCCGCCATCGCGCTGTTGGCGGGCGCCGGGGCCTGCCGCCCACCGCGGTCGCCACCGCCCCGGCCCTGCCGCTGCCCCTGGCCACCGCCCTGGCCCTGGCGCTGTTCCTGGCCGCCGCCCTGCCGCCGGCCGCCGCCCTGCCGCTGCTGGGGCGGGCGGGCACCGCCGCGCTGCGGCCGGCCGCCGCCCTGCCCCTGCGGGGCCGCCTCGTCGTCCAGCCGCAGGGTCAGCGCGATCCGCTTGCGCGGGATGTCCACGTCCAGGACCTTCACCTTGACGATGTCACCGGGCTTGGCGACATCGCGCGGGTCCTTCACGAACGACTTGGACATCGCCGACACATGCACCAGGCCGTCCTGGTGGACACCGATGTCCACGAACGCGCCGAACGCCGCCACGTTCGTCACCACGCCCTCCAGGACCATTCCGGCGGACAGGTCGGAGATCTTCTCCACGCCCTCCTTGAAGGTGGCCGTCCTGAAGGCGGGACGCGGGTCGCGGCCCGGCTTCTCCAGCTCCCTGAGGATGTCGGTGACGGTCGGCAGACCGAAGGTGTCGTCCACGAAGTCGGCCGGCCTGAGCGAACGCAGCACCCCCGTGTTGCCGATGAGGGACGCCACCTCCTGGCCCGTGGTCTTCACCATGCGGCGCACCACCGGGTAGGCCTCCGGGTGCACGCTGGAGGCGTCCAGCGGGTCCTTGCCGTCCCGGATGCGCAGGAAGCCCGCGCACTGCTCGTACGCCTTGGGGCCGAGCCGCGCCACCTTCTTCAGCTCCGCGCGGGAGGTGAAGGGACCGTTGGCGTCCCGGTGCGCCACGATGTTCTCGGCCAGCCCGGCGGAGATGCCCGACACGCGCGACAGCAGCGGCACGGACGCGGTGTTGACGTCCACGCCGACGCCGTTCACACAGTCCTCGACGACCGCGTCCAGCGAGCGGGACAGCTTCACCTCGGACAGGTCGTGCTGGTACTGGCCGACACCGATGGACTTCGGGTCGATCTTCACCAGCTCGGCCAGCGGGTCCTGCAGCCGCCGCGCGATGGACACCGCGCCCCGCAGCGACACGTCCATGTCCGGCAGCTCCCGCGAGGCGTACTGCGACGCCGAGTACACCGACGCGCCCGCCTCGGACACCATCACCTTGGTGAGGTTCAGCTCCGGGTGTTTCGCGATGAGTTCACCGGCGAGCTTGTCGGTCTCGCGGGAGGCCGTGCCGTTGCCGATCGCGATCAGCTCGACCGCGTGCTCCTTCGCCAGCCGGGCCAGCGTGGCGATCGCCTGGTCCCACTTGTTGGCCGGAACGTGCGGGTGGATCACGTCCGTGGCGACGACCTTGCCGGTGGCGTCGACCACGGCGACCTTCACCCCCGTACGGAAACCGGGGTCGAGGCCGAGCGTGGCGCGGGTGCCGGCCGGGGCGGCCAGCAGCAGGTCCCGCAGGTTCGCCGCGAACACGTTCACCGCCTCGTCCTCGGCGGCCGTGCGCAGCCTCAGGCGCAGATCGATGCCCAGGTGGACCAGGACACGGGTGCGCCAGGCCCAGCGGACCGTGTCCGTCAGCCACTTGTCGGCCGGCCGGCCCCGGTCGGCGATCCCGAACCGCGAGGCGATGATGCCCTCGTACGACGACGGGCCCTCGGTGGGCTCCTCCGGCTCCAGGACGAGGTCCAGGACCTCCTCCTTCTCCCCGCGCAGCATCGCCAGGATCCGGTGCGAGGGCAGCTCGGTGAACGGCTCGGCGAAGTCGAAGTAGTCGGCGAACTTGGCGCCCGCCTCCTCCTTGCCCTCGCGCACCTTCGCGGCGAGCCGCCCGCGCACCCACATGCGCTCGCGCAACTCGCCGATCAGGTCGGCGTCCTCGGCGAACCGCTCGGTCAGGATCGCCCGGGCACCCTCCAGCGCGGCCTGCGGATCGGCCACGCCCTTGCCGGCGTCCACGAACGCGGCGGCCGCGGCCTGCGGTTCCACCGTCGGGTCGGCCAGCAGCCCGTCCGCGAGCGGCTCCAGGCCCGCCTCGCGCGCGATCTGCGCCTTGGTGCGCCGCTTGGGCTTGTACGGCAGGTAGACGTCCTCCAGCCGCGCCTTGGTCTCGGCGCCGCGGATCCGCGCCTCCAGCTCCTCGGTGAGCTTGCCCTGCTCCCGCACCGACTCCAGGATCGCCGTCCGCCGGTCCTCCAGCTCCCGCAGATAGCGCAGCCGCTCCTCGATCGTGCGCAGCTGCGCGTCGTCGAGCATCTCGGTCGCTTCCTTGCGGTAGCGCGCGATGAAGGGCACCGTCGAGCCGCTGTCCAGCAGCTCCACCGCGGCCTTGACCTGCCGCTCCCGTACGCCGAGTTCCTCGGCGATCCTGCCTTCGATGGACCCTGCTCCGAGGGACCCGGGTGTGGTCACGTCCCGTACCGCCTTCTCCACTGGGGTTGCGCGGCAATTGTGGCAGGTGACGCGGGCGAGCGGGGATCAGGGCGGCGCCCGGCGGGGCGCCGGGCCCGGGGAGGTCAGGCCCGGCTGCCGCGCGCGGTGGACGAGGCTCCGCCGAACAGCCGGGCGAGCGCCCGGAACGGCAGCGTGACCACCGTCGCGATGGCTCCGCCGATCTGCCGCAGTACGTCTGCGAGGGCACGGAACACGGCACACTCTCCTCTCGTCGGGGAACTGTCGCGCACCGGGTACCGCATGACGGTCCGGGAAACCACCGGACGGCGAACCACGGCCCGGGAACGCCGTCGGCAGCGTCACCGGCCGGCCGCCGTACGGCCCGATCGACGCACCGCCCGGCCGCCGCACCGCCCGGCCGCTCGCGGACCGCGCCTCAGCCCGTCGTGGACGTCGTCCAGGTGAAGCGCGGCTGCCGGCGCTCCAGGAACGCGGCGACCCCCTCCGCGGTCTCGCCGCTCTCGCGCGCCCGCGCCGCCCAGTGGGCGTCCCGGTCGGTGCGGCCGGCCGCGAACTCCTTGGCTGCGGCCTGGGTGAGCTGCGAGCGGGACACCAGGACCCCGGTCAGCTCCGCGATCCGCTTCTCCAGCTCTCCCTCGGGCAGCACCTCGTCCACCAGACCGGTGCGCAGCGCCCGGCCGGCGTCGATCAACTCGGCCGTGAACAGCAGGTACTTGGCGGTGGCCGGGCCCACCAGGGACACCAGCCGGCGGGTGGCGGAGGCCGGGTAGACGATGCCGAGCCGCGCCGGCGTCACCCCGAACAGCGCCCCTTCCTCCGCCAGCCGCAGATCGCAGGCCGCCGCCAGCTGCGCCCCGCCGCCCACACAGTGCCCGCGCACCGCGGCGACGGTCGGCTTGGGGAACGCGGCCAGGGCCTCCTCGGCCGCCACGGCGAGACCCTGGGCCTCCTCCGGCGAGCCCTGGAGCGTGCTGATGTCGGCGCCCGCGCAGAAGGTGCCGCCCTCGCCGGTCAGCACCAGCGCCCGGACGTCCGGATCGGCCGCCAGGGTGTCCAGCAGCGGGGGCAGGGCCCGCCACATCGCCGCCGTCATGGCGTTGCGCTTGGCGGGATGACGGATCACCACGGTGGCGACGGAGCCGGCGAGGTGATGGGACAGCTGGGGGTCCATGCGGCGGATCGTAGCGGAGGCGCCGCGGGGCGCCGCCGGGGGAGCGGGCGGCCTGGCCGGGCAAACCCGTACAACCCGACTAGTTCGCGAACCGGCGCCCGGAGAACAGGAACAGTCGCCGTCGGCGTCGAGGTCAGGCGCGGTCGGTCAGAAAACGTTCGATACCCGCCGACTTGTGTTCAGGTGTCCGGGCGGCAGCGCATCGTTACCAACACTCGACGTGTGGTGACAATCGAGCGCGAGGACGGCGACCGGACGAGGGACGACCACGGGCGCGGGGACGGCCCGTGCCCGGCGGGGGACGGCGAACGGCCGCCGGACCCCCTGCCGTACGAGGGTGTCTGGCGGTTCACCGCGGCCGCGGTGGACGCCTCGGTGCCGCAGGCCCGGCACGCGGTACGGGACCTGCTGGTGCGCCAGGGCGTGCCGGCCTCCGACGACCTGGTGCACGGACTGCTGCTGATCGTCACCGAGCTGGTCACCAACGCGGTGCGGCACGCGGCGCTGCTGTCGCCGGTGCTCGCCGTGGAGGTGGCCGTGGGAGCCGAATGGGTGCGGGTGTCGGTGGAGGACAACCACCCCTACCGCCCCACCGCCCTGGAGGCCGACCACGGCCGGACCGGCGGCCGGGGACTGCTCCTGGTCCGCGAGGTGGCCCGGGAGGCGGGCGGGGTGGTCGACGTGGAGCACACCGCGAGCGGCGGCAAGGTGATCTGGGCCGCCCTGCCGCTCAAGCCCCCGGCGCTGCCGTAGCGGGCGGGATCACCAGCCGGCGGTCGGGCCCGTCAGCTCCCTGATCGCCGGCCGGGCCGCGTCCAGCACGGTCATGAACCAGGCCGAGAACGGATCCCGGGCGTGCCGCTCGGCCAGCTCGTCCGCGGTCACGAAGTCGGTCCCGGCGACCTCCTCCGGATCCGGCGCGGGCGCCGCCTGCACCAGGCCGACGAACAGGTGGTTGTACTCCTGCTCCACCAGGCCCGAGGCGGGGTCCGGGTGGTTGTAGCGGACCGTGCCGGCCGCCGCGAGCAGCGACGGCGACACGCCGAGCTCCTCGTGGGTGCGCCGGGCCGCGGCCGTGAACGGCGCCTCGCCCGGGTACGGGTGACCACAGCAGGTGTTGGACCACACACCGGGGGAGTGGTACTTGCCGAGCGCGCGCTGCTGGAGCAGCAGCCGCCCCCGCTCGTCGAAGAGGAACACCGAGAACGCCCGGTGCAGCCGTCCCGGCGGCTGATGGGCGGCGAGCTTCTCCTCGGTGCCGATCGTCACACCGTTCTCGTCGACCAGTTCCAGCAAGATCGCCTCTGCGGTGTCCTCCGACGAGCCGTGCGGCGCGGTGGCGGGTGTGATCGGCATACGCATCCTTCGCTTCGGTCCCAGCTTCCTCAGTCTGCCGTACGGATCCGGCACCCCCGGCACGCCCCGCGGCTCCGCGCGGCGCGGCACCGGGCGCCGGACCCGGTAGCCCATCGTGCCCGGCCTCCGCCCCCGGAAACCGGCCGGGGCACGCCGGGCGGCGAGGTGCGGCCAGACCGCGCGGCGCCCGCGCCGTCAGTGGCAGAGCCGCGCCTCGTGCTCGGCGTGCCCGCCCGGCTCCAGCTGGAACGTGCAGTGCTCCACGTCGAAGTGGTCGCCGAGGCAGCCCTGGAGTTCGTGCAGCATCTTCTCGTTCCCGATGGCGTTCAGCACCTCGGAGCTGACCACCACGTGCGCCGACAGCACCGGCATGCCCGAGGTGATGGTCCAGGCGTGCAGGTCGTGCACGTCCTCCACGCCGTCCAGCGCCAGGATGTGCGCCCGCACCTCGGCCATGTCGACGCCCTTGGGGGCCGCCTCCAGCAGCACGTCCAGCGTCTCGCGCAGTAGCTTCAGCGTGCGCGGCACGATCATCAGCCCGATGAGCAGGGAGGCGACCGGGTCCGCCGGCTGCCATCCGGTGGCGAGGATCACCGCCGCCGACACCAGCACCGCCACCGAGCCCAGCGCGTCCGCGGCCACCTCCAGGAAGGCGCCGCGCACGTTCAGGCTCTCCTTCTGCCCGCGCATCAGCAGCATCAGCGAGACGGAGTTCGCCACCAGGCCCACCAGACCGAACACGATCACCATCCCGCCCCGGGTCGGCGCGGGCTCGACGAACCGCTGCACCGCCTCGTACAGGACGTATCCGCCGACCCCGAGCAGCAGCAGACAGTTGGCCAGGGCCGCGAGGATCTCGGCGCGCGCGTAGCCGAACGTGCGGTTGGCGCTCGGCGGGCGGTTCGCGAAGTGGATCGCGAGCAGCGCCATGCCGAGGCCGACCGCGTCGGTCGCCATGTGCGCCGCGTCCGCGATCAGCGCGAGCGAGTCCGCGACCAGGCCGCCGACGATCTCCACCACCATGATCATGAGCGTGATGCCCAGCGCGACGCGCAGCCGGCCGCGGTAGGCGGCCGTGGCCGTACCCGGGGCCGGCGCGTGGGAGTGCGCGTGCCCGTGGTCGTGCCCTGCCCCCATGACTACCGCCTTCCGTTCGCCTGCCCGGAGGGCCAGTGAACTACGGGCAGGGGGTATTGGCAACGCGGCACTGAACACCGTTGTCATGTGCCTTGACCTGCGGAAACGTTCCGCAGCTCAACGCGGTCGGCCCGCCCGCCGCAGCGCGTCCCGGGCCCGTTGCGCTCCCTCCGGCCGCCCGGTGCCCCGCAGGCCCGGTGTCCCGGTTGCCCGGGTCTGCTCCACGGGTTTGTGGGCGGGGCCCCGGATCCCTGATGATGATCGCGGCAAAGGCCGGGTCAGCCCCGGTGGACCGGGCCGTGAACGGCCGGTGAACGCGGGCTCCGGCCCATCCGATAGCCTCTGCCGACATGCCGCCCGGTGCCGCAGGCCGGGGCGCCCCACCATGCAGCAGACCGGCGCCGCGCGCCGGCACCCAGGGAGTGAGTTCGGTTGTCGACCGCCATCGTCACCGGTCAGCCGGTCCCCGGATCGTCACTGGAGAACGATCTGCGGTCCCTCGGCTTCGACGTGCGCGTGGCCGCCGACGCCGCCGAGACCGAGAGCCTGCTCGCCGCCGTGCCGGCCGACCGGCGCGTCGCCCTGGTCGACGCCCGCTTCACGGGCCACCCGCACGCCCTGCGTCTCGGCCTGACCGACCCGCGCTTCCCGCTCGCCGCCGTACCCGGCGCCGTCACCGCCCAGCCCGCCGCCCGGCAGGCCCTCACCCGGGCCGTGGCCCGCGCGGCCTCCGCGCCCGCCCGCTCCCCCGAGGGCGGCGCCCCCGCGCTCGCCGTGGACAGCCTCGCCGACCGCGTCGCCGGTGCCCTGGACGACGACGGAGGCGCCGTGCACCGGCCCGAGCTGGGCAGCCTGGTCGCCACCGTGCCCGCCGACCCGCGGGCACGGGACGAGGCCCGGCGGGCCGTCGCCGCCGTCGACGAGGAGGCCGTCCGCCTGAGGTCGGCCGTGAAGTCCCGCGACGGCTTCTTCACCACGTTCTTCATCAGCCCGTACTCGCGCTACATCGCCCGCTGGTGCGCCCGCCGCGGCCTGACCCCGAACCAGGTCACCACGGCCTCGCTGATCACCGCGCTGATCGCGGCGGGCTGCGCGGCGACCGGCACCCGCGGCGGCTTCGTCGCGGCCGGCGTCCTGCTCATCGCGTCCTTCGTACTGGACTGCACCGACGGCCAGCTCGCCCGCTACGCGCTGAAGTACTCCACCCTCGGCGCCTGGCTCGACGCCACCTTCGACCGGGCCAAGGAGTACGCCTACTACGCGGGCCTCGCCCTCGGCGCGGCCCGCGGCGGCGACGACGTCTGGGCGCTCGCCCTCGGCGCGATGGTCCTGCAGACCTGCCGGCACGTGGTCGACTTCTCCTTCAACGAGGCCAACCACGACGCCACCGCCAACACCAGCCCCACCGCCGCCCTCTCCGACAAGCTCGACAGCGTCGGCTGGACGGTCTGGGTGCGCCGCATGATCGTGCTGCCGATCGGCGAGCGCTGGGCGATGATCGCGGTCCTCACCGCGGCCACCACCCCGCGCATCACCTTCTACGCCCTGCTCGTCGGCTGCGCCCTGGCCGCGGCGTACACCACGGCCGGCCGGGTGCTGCGCTCGGTGACCCGCCGGGCCCGGCGCACCGACCGGGCCGCGCGGGCGCTCGCCGACCTCGCCGACTCCGGGCCGCTCGCGAACGCGGTCCGCCGGGTGTTCCGGCGCGGCCTGCCCGGTTTCGCCGTGCCCGCCGTCGCCCTGCTCGGCGGCGCCGCGGTCGTGGCCTGCTCCGCCCTCACCGACTTCGGCGGCGCCCTCCCGGTGGCCGGGGCCCTGGTCTACGTCCTCACCTCGGCCCTCGCCGTGGCCCGCCCGCTCAAGGGCGCCCTGGACTGGCTGGTCCCCCCGGTGTTCCGGGCCGCCGAGTACGGCACGGTCCTCGCCCTCGCCGGCAAAGCGGGGGTGAACGGAGCCCTTCCCGCCGCTTTCGGGCTGGTGGCGGCCGTCGCCTACCATCACTACGACACGGTGTACCGCATCCGCGGCAACGCCGGAGCGCCCCCGGCCTGGCTGGTGCGCGCCATCGGTGGGCAGGAGGGGCGGACGCTGCTCCTCACCGTCCTGGCCGCCGTGCTCACCGCCACGCAGTTCAAGGCCGCGCTCACGGTTCTCGCCGTGGCCATCGCCCTGGTGGTGCTCGTAGAGAGCGTCCGCTTCTGGGTGTCCGCCGGGGCGCCCGCCGTACACGACGAAGGAGAAACCGCATGATCGGCCTTGTGCTGGCGGCCGGCGCCGGACGGCGTCTGCGCCCCTACACCGACACGCTGCCCAAGGCGCTGGTGCCGGTGGGGCCCGAGGGTGTGGAGGGC
>NZ_JODT01000060.1 GCF_000720835.1 Streptomyces achromogenes subsp. achromogenes
CCGTCGGGCATGGCGAAGGTCAGCGAGCCGACGGCCACGTCCTCGGGACGCAGCGGCTGGTTGGTGTTCATGTTGACCAGGCGCTTGCCCTTGGCCCACCGGGTGTGGCGCAGCGTGGTGCCGGGTGCCGGTCCGAGGCCGCCGAGCAGCATCAGACCGGTGAGCGGCACCAGCGCCATCGCGCCGAGCAGGGTGGTGCGGATCAGCTTGCGGCGGCCGAGGCCGGACTCCGCGGCACCCTGGCGGAAGTCCGCGTGGACCTTCGCCCGCACCTCGGGTGACGCCTCGATGGGGTGCCGGTCGTCGGCGATCTCCACGTCCGACATCAGGGTGCGCGCCCAGTGGACCGCGCCCGCGCCGATGCAGAACAGTGCCACGCCCAGCGTCAGGCCCAGCGCGAAGTTCATCGCGCCGATGCGGCCGAGAGGGAAGACGAAGATCGACTTGTCTTGGGGAATCAGCAGGTAGGCGACGATGAAGCCGATCGTGGCCAGCATCGACACGGTGAACAGCAGGGCCACCGCGCGCTCGGACCGCTTGGCGGCCCGCTCGTCGACGTCCTGGATCCGGTGCTCGTGCGGCGGAAGTCCGGGGTCCGCGAACGGATTCTCCTCGTCGGCCACGGAGAGGGCACCGTGCACACCGTCGCCGGCGGGCTGCTCGGCACGCGGACGCCCTTCCGGCATGTCCCGGTTTCCCATAGTGCTCCAGACCGCCGTGGTTTGGTGTTTTCACACCGTACTACGCAGATTGTCCGGATAGCCGGGCCATTACTCCGGCCGGGGGTGTTTCGAACACAAGGGCCGGAACCGCCGGCCGGAGGGGTCGCGCACACCCGCCCGGGAGGGCGCGCGCACCGCCGCACGGCCGGGCCGCGTGCCGCCCGGCCGAACCCTGTTCATCACCCCGTAATCCGGCCAGCGGTGAATCGGCGTTAGAAAGGTCACGTTTAGCGGCCCACTGCGGTAAATCGGCCGTACGGCGGAACCCGACGGATCATCAACTCGCTGCGGTATGACGGGATTCGGCCAAACACGCGACCGAACGTTACCATCTAGTTATCTCGCCGGTATCGATCCGTTATCGCCGTGATCATAAGGTGATTTTCGTTCTCACCGCGCACGAGAATTCCCCTCCGTCGTCGGCGCACACGACGGGGGAAGCGGGGCCATTCAACGATCTCTCTCATTGTTCTCTCGGGGCCCCGACATGTGTCCGATCGGCATTTCCGCGGGCAGCATCAGTACAAAGACGGGGAAAAATTCGTGTCACAAACTCGCATTGTCGACGTGGTTAATTTCATGCCGGAGCGGGTGGTCAGTAACAGCGAGCTGCCGAGCGAGGGCGGCGACCTCAGCGACCACGCGTTCTTCGCGGGCGTGCACGAGCGGCGCTTCGCCTGGCCCGACTACACGTCAGCCCAGCTGGGCGCGAAGGCACTCGAGAAGCTCCTGGAGCGAAACGGCGTAGCGGCGGCCGACGTCGACCTCATCATCTGCGCCTCCCAGCTGAACGACGCCTTCTCACCCGGCGTCGGCACCGCCATCCAGTACGCGGTCGGCGCCACCAAGGCGGCCGTGCTCCAGGTGGACAACGGCTGCTGTTCCTGGATCTCCTCCATCAACACGGCCCGGGCCTTCATCGACTCGGGCCAGTACCGTACGGTCGCGGTGGTCACGGTCACCAACTTCGTCTCCCGCCTGGAGGAGTTCCAGAAGGCGCCCGAGTCCCGGGTGCTCGGTGACGGCGCGTCCGCCACCCTCGTCACGGCCGGCGACGAACCGACCATCCTCTCCATCCACGAGCAGGCCTTCGGGGAGAACTGGGGAGCGCTCAAGGTCGAGCCGGACACCGTGGAGGGCATGGAGATCCCCTACTGGTCGGCCGGTTCCGGCGCGCTCACCGTGAAGTTCGACCAGTCCATGCTGGCACGGCTGTACACCGTCACCATGGAACAGCTTCCCCAGGCGGTCGACATCGCGCTGGAGAAGGCCGGTGTGGAGAACAAGGACATCGCTTTCCTGATCACCCACCAGCCGAACGAGAAATACGTCGCCGAGTGGCGCAAGCGCTGCGGATTCGACGATTCCCGGGCGCACGACACGCTCGGCGTCTACGGCAACATGTTCCAGGGCACTCTTCCGGTGACATTCGCCGACGCCCTCGACAAGAAGATGATCTCGCCCGGCGATCTCATCGCCTTCGCGACCTTCTCGCACGGCGGGGAACTCGTCGGTTCCATGGTCTGGCGCTGGAACTGACTTTCCCGGGCACCCCCGCCTGCCCGCTCCCTTTCACATCATTTCGTTCATTCCTTTACCACTGCATGAGGAGAAGTATGTCCCAGCGCGTTCCCGACGAGTCGGGTCTGGCCCAGAACTACGTCCTGGACCGGTCCGACCTTCAGGGCCTGGACCTGGTGTGGAACGAGAACACCGGCATGGACGACATGATGAAGCTCATGGAGAGCAAGACGAAGGAGACGTACGACCACGGCGAGATCTTCGGTCAGTACTGCTCCCTCGCCGAGCACATCAACGTCCCCTACGACATCGTCTTCGAGTACGCGGCCAACGCCCGCTCCCTGGAGGAGTGGACGTACAGCATCCGCAACATGAAGCACCTCGGCGGCGGTCTGTACCGCGCGGACGAGATGATCCAGCCGAACACGGACATCTACATCCGCGCCGAGGCGCAGAAGGGTCCCGAGCACGGTCTCGTGGTCTACCCGTGCGCCTGGGACCAGGGCCACGAGCTGTGGATGCGCTACTACATGACGATCATCGACTCGTCGAAGGTGCTCGACAAGCCGGGCACCGTGGTGCTGTGGACCAACTGCAAGCACCCGTACTACGACCGTTCGACGGAGAACGTCCCGGACTACATCGCCGAGGGCCGGGCGCGCACCGACCGCGTCTGGGTCGGTGACATCTGGCCCGTCTTCCACGCCGGCCACAGCATCGAGATGGGCAACCTCAAGCGGATCCTGGAGCACCGCTTCGGCGCCGGCAAGGCCTGAGCCCGCCGCGGGGCGGCTGCGGCCGCCCCGCTTTCGCACCACGACGAAGCACACGCCACACATGGGGGATTTATGCGGCTGGCCGACGCCTTGGTCACGGTTCTGCGCGATCTGGACACCGGATACGTTTTCGGCGTCAGCGGCGCGAACATCGAGCACGTCCACGATGCGATCGAAAGACTCGGTCAGGGCCGTCTGACGTCCGTGCTGGCGAAGCGCGAGGACGGGGCGGCCAACATGGCGGACGCCCGCGCCCGGGTGCACCGCACGCTGGGCGTGTGCTGTGCCACCTCCGGCGGCGGGATGATGAACCTGGTCGCCGGGCTGGCCGAGTCCTACGCCGAGTCGGTGCCGGTCCTCGCGCTGGTCGGGCAGCCGCCGGCCGCCCTGGACGGCCGGGGTTCCTTCCAGGACTCCTCCGGGATCGGCCGGACCGTGGACGGCCAGGCCCTGCTCGGAGCCATCACCAAGAAGACCGTCCGGGTCACCGGGGCGGAGGGCTTCTGGGACCTGCTGCGCGACGCCATCGGCACCTGCCTGAGCGGGCGCAAGGGCCCGGTGGCCCTGCTGCTCCCCCGGGACGTCTACGAGCTGGAGGTCGGTGACCTCCCGGCCGACTGGCCGGCCCACCTCGGCGCCTTCATCGAGCCCGAGCCACTGCCCGAGCAGGACGTGGCCGCCCTCTTCGACCGGCTGCGCGAGGCCACTGCCCCGGTGCTGCTGCTCGGACACGGCAACCGCCGCTCCTGCGACCCCGAGGCGGTGCGCGTCTTCGCCGAGCGGACCGGGATACCCGTGGTGACCACCATGGGCGCCCGCGGCGAGTTCCCCCACGACAGCGACCTGTACCTGGGCGTCGTCGGCGAGGGCGGCCATCCCTCGGCCGCCGAGTACGTGGCCAAGTCGGACCTGGTGGTCCTGGTGGGCACCGGCCTGGCCATGATGACCCGGCGGGCGCTGGGCGACTGGGACCCGGCACGGGCCGGCGCGGTCAACATCGACCTCGGTGAGATCGAGCGCTCGGGCCTCGCGGACACCACGGTCCGCGGAGACATCGGCGAGGTGTTCCGGCTGCTGGAACGGCTGCGCGCCGAGCGCCCGTTCACGGCCCCGCCGGTCGCCGGCTACGAGCTGACCCGCTTCGTCGCCCGGCCCGCCGTACCCGTCCCGGGACGCACCGGCCGGAAGGACGAGGACGCGCTGCTGCAGAGCGAGGCCGTCCGGCTGCTCCAGGAACACCTGCCGCAGGGCGGCCACCTGCTCTACGACGCCGGGAACTGCGCCGTCGCCGCCATGCACTACGGGTCCGTCCCGGCCGGCTCCTCCTCCACCATCGCGCTGGGCATGGGCGGCATGGGCTACAGCGTCGGGGCGGCCGTCGGCGCCCAGCTGGGCTCGCCGGAGGGCACCCGGACCGTGGTGTTCTGCGGTGACGGGGCGTTCCTGATGAGCGGCCTGGAGGCGCACACCGCCGTGGAGCTGGGCCTGCCCATCCTGTACGTCGTCTTCAACAACGGCATGCACGGCATGTGCGCCACGCGCCAGCAGCGGTTCTTCGACTCCCGGATCACCGCCGTGGACTACACGCCCGTCGACGTGTCCACGGTCGCGCGGGGCCTCGGCACCCCGGACCGGCTGTGGGTCGGCAGTGCCGGGACCGCCGCCGAGCTGACCCGGCAGCTGGACGAGTACCGGCGCCACACGCATCTGCCCGGGGTCCTCGAACTGAGGCTCACCGTGGAGGAGGAGCCGCCCTTCGCCTCCTTCATGCCCGCCGGCGCCCCCACCGTGCCGGTGCCCGGGCAGCGACAGGCCGCCGTCTCGTACGAGATGACCGGCAGCGCTCTCTGACGCTTCGCCCTCCGTACGCCTTCGTCCACACTCCCCGTCAGCCACCCCGCCGCCGCATCCGGGCGAGCGGGGCCCCGGGGACGCGCGGACCCCATCGGAAAGAACTCACATGACAGTGCAAGAGCTGGACCTCGCAGGTATCACGGACTCCGGGCTGCGCGCCGACTACATCGCGAGCTCCCAGCTGTTCCGCAAGATCGGGCGGGGCCGCTTCCTCGGCCGCTACATGATGCACCCGGCCAAGCGGCCCTACTTCGACACCTTCTTCTCGTTCGTCTGCTACATCGACGACCTGGCCGACGACATCAACCTCAGCGTCGACGTCCGGGCCCGCCGGCTGGACGAGTGGCAGCGCACCTACCTGGCCATCGCCAAGGGCGAGGACCTCACCAGCGAGCACCCGTTGTCGCTGTCGGAGCAGACGGACGCCGCCCTCGCCCGCGCCCTGGTCCACACCCTGCGCACCTGGGACCTGCCCTACCTGCGCGTGCCCGAGTTCGTCGACGGCCACCGCAAGGCCCTGACGACGTACGAGTACGCCGACCAGGAGGAGCTGGACGACTTCCTGGAGACGGTCACGCTGCTGCCCGCGATCTGGATCAACCAGATCTTCGAGCCGATCAGCGAGGACGCCGAGGAGCTGTGCCGGCACACCATCACGGCCTTCCAGCTGCTGGACTTCATCTGGGACCTGCGCGAGGACCTGGACCTGGGCCGGCTGTACCTCCCGCTGGACCACCTGGCCCGCTTCGGCCTGACCCGGGCGGACCTGGACCGCCAGATCGGCAGCGGCTACATCAGCGACGCGCTGCGCGAGCTGATCCAGTTCGAGATCGACATCGCCCGCGAGCACATGAACGCCGGCCGGTCCTGGCCGCAGACGCTGCACCCGACGGCGCGGATCTTCATGGAGACCGACATCCAGACGCACGACTCCATGTTCCCGGAGATGATCAAGGACGACTACGCGTTCTTCAAGAGCCCCCGGCGCGGCCTCGACTTCGTCTCGGGCCGGATGATCCCGCGCACGGCCAAGGCCATCGCCCGCGCCCGCAAGGCCAACCAGCAGGCCACCCGCGCCGGTTACCGCATCCGGCCGCCGTACCGGGGCACCGAGGCATGACCCGCGGGGCGATCCTGAGCGGCCTGGGCACCTGGCTCCCGCCGCAGGTGGTCACCAACGACATGCTCTCGTCGGAACTGGACACCACCGACGAGTGGATCCGGACCCGCACCGGCATCGCCCGGCGGCACATCGCGTCGCCGGGCATGAGCACCGGGCACCTCGCCACCGAGGCGGCGCGCCGGGCGCTGAAGTCGGCCGGCACCGACCGCGTGGACGTCGTCATCGTCGCCACGAGCACCCCGGACCGCCCCTGCCCCGCGACCGCCCCGGTGGTCGCCTCCTCGCTCGGGCTGACCGGGACCGGCGCCTTCGACGTGGCCGCGGTGTGCACGGGCTTCGTGTACGCGCTGGCCACGGCGGCGGGGCTGATCGCCGGTCAGGTGGCGGACAGCGCCCTGGTGATCGGGGCGGACACCTTCTCCACCATCCTCGACCCGCGGGACCGCACCACCCGGGTGATCTTCGGTGACGGCGCCGGCGCGGTCGTCCTGCGCGCCGGCGACCAGGCCGAGGAAGGTGCCCTGCGCGGCTTCGACCTGGGCAGCGACGGCACCGGCGTGGACCTCATCACGGTGCCCGGCGGGGGCTCCGAGCAGCGGCTGAGCGGGGCCGAGGCGGCCCCGGGCGACCGGTACTTCCACATGGACGGCCCGCAGGTCTTCACCCGTGCCGTCCGGTACATGACCGCATCGGTGCGCAAGGTCCTGGACGCCGCCGCGCTGGCCCCCGAGGACGTCGCCCACCTGGTCCCGCACCAGGCGAACGTCAGGATCCTCGACACCTGCGCCCGGGAACTCGGGCTGCCCGCCGAGCGGGTCGTGAAGAACATCGACCTGGTCGGCAACACCGTGGCCGCCTCCATCCCGCTGGCGCTCGCCGCGGGTGCGGCCGACGGACGGCTGCGGGCGGGCGATCCGGTGGTCCTCACCGGCTTCGGCGGCGGCCTGACCTGGGGCTCGGCGCTGCTCACCTGGCCCGGCGGCCTCACGGTGATCGACGGCTGACGGCACCCCGGCACCCTCCACAGAGAAGAGAGTCATGAACACCATCGACCAGAACCTGAAGGCGCTGCTCGACGAGCGGTTCCCCCAGTCCACCGACCGCCTCTTCGAGGGCGCGTCGTTCAAAGACGCCGGCATGGACTCGATGGGGGTCGTCGAGTTCATCGTGGCCCTGGAGCGGCAGTTCGGCACCCCGACGCTGAACGGCAACGAACTCGGCGCCGAGTCCACGCTCCAGGACGCGCGCGACCTGCTGACCTCGGTGGGCGTCGGCTGATGCCCCGGCCGCATCTGCTCACCCTCAACGAGCACCCGCTGCCGCCGCTCGACTCCGTCGCCGCCGAGATCGCCCGGCACGCCGCCGCGGTCAACCGGTACCCGGAGTTCTATCCCGAGCGGCTGCGCGGGATCGTCGCCGACTGGCTGGGGCTGCCCGGTGAGCAGGTCGTGCTCGGCGCGGGGTCCGTGGGCGTCGCGCTCCAGGCGCTCCAGGCGAGTGTGCCCGCCGGCGGGGGGCTGGCATACGGGTGGCGCAACTTCGACGCCTATCCCCTGCTCGCCGACATGGTGGGGGCGCGCCGTATCGAGGTGCCCCTGCTCCCGGGCGGGCACCAGGACCTGGAGGCGCTGGCGAAGGCGGTCCAGGACGCGGACGCGGTCATCGTGTGCAACCCGCACAACCCGACCGGCCAACTGGTCCCCGGCGACGAGCTGAGGGAGTTCATCGGCCGGGTCCCCGAGCACGTCCTGGTGGTCCTGGACGAGGCGTACATCGAGTTCGTCGCCCCGTCCGGCCGTACGGACTCGCTGGGCTGGGTCCGGGAGTTTCCGAACCTGCTGGTGCTGCGCACCTTCTCCAAGGCCTGGGGGCTGGCCAACCTGCGTGTCGGCTACGGCGTGACGTCCCCCCGGTGGGCCGCGCGGATCGGCCGGTACCAGCTGCCGTACGCCCTGAGCACCCTGTCGGCGGTGGCGGTGGAGACGTCCCTGCGGGCCCAGCCGGAGCTCGAGGAGCGGATCGCCGTCATCGTCGGCGAGCGCGAGCGGCTGTCCGCCGGGCTGGCCCGCGGCGGCTGGACGGTGCTGCCCAGCCACACCAACTTCCTGTGGCTGGACGAGCCGGAGCGGGCCGAGGACATCCGGCTGGCCCTGGCGGGCGAGGGCGTCCAGGCCCGTGTCTACGCCGGCGAGGGCGTCCGCCTCACCGTCGGCGACAGCGACGCCAACGACAGCGTGCTGCGCGCCCTGGCCTGACGCGCTCACCCGAAAGAGCCGCTGCCCACGGTCTCCCCGTGGGCAGCGGCTCTTTCGGGTGTCAGGGCGTGGTCACCAGCCGCCGCCCGGCGCGACGCGCCGTACGCCCGGCAGGGCCGCCTCCAGGACGGTGGGGAACCAGGCCGAGAAGCTGGTCTCGGCCCGCAGCGCGGCCAGTTCCCCGGAGGTCACGAACCGGTAGTCGTGGATCTCGGCGGGGTCCGGCTCCGGGGTGTCCTTCACCAGGCCGACGAAGAGGTGGTTGTACTCCTTCTCGACCAGGCCGGAGATCTCGTCCGGGTGCTCGTAGGTGACCGTGCCGGCCGGCTCCAGCGGGACGCCGTGCAGGCCCAGCTCCTCGCCGACGCGGCGGGCCGCCGCCTCCTGCGCGGGCTCGTCCGGGTACGGGTGCCCGCAGCAGGTGTTGGACCACACGCCCGGCGAGTGGTACTTCGTCAGCGCCCGCTGCTGGAGCAGCATGCGTCCCTCGGTGTCGAACAGGAACACCGAGAAGGCGCGGTGCAGATGGCCGGGCGCCTGGTGCGCCGAGAGCTTCTCGGCGACACCGATCGTCCGGCCCTCCTCGTCGACGAGTTCGAGCAGGATCGGTTCCGCGGCGGGGCCGCCGGAGGTTTCCGTGGTCATCGGATCAGCCCACCCGGGGAGTCGTGGTGACGGGGAGCCGGGCCGGGCCGCGCAGCCACAGGCCGGGCTTCAGCGCCACCTCGTCGTCGTCCGGCTTGATCGAGGCGCAGCGCTTGGCGAGGCCGATCAGCGCCTCCTTGGCCATCAGCCGGGAGAGGTTGTCGCCGAGGCAGTAGTGGATGCCGCGGCCGAACGACAGGTGCTTGCGGCCGTGCTTGCCGAGCGCCAGGGTGTCGGGGTTCTCGAAGGCCCGCTCGTCCCGGTTGGCCGCGGCCAGCATCAGCAGCACCACGGCACCGGCCTCCATGGTCCGGCCGTGCAGGGTGATCGGCTCGTTGACCACGCGCCAGGAGGCGTGCGTGGGCGGCTCCAGCCGCAACACCTCGTCCAGCACGTCGTCGGCGAGCGAGGAGTCGGCGGCGAGCCGCTCCAGCACGTCCGGGTGCTCGGCCAGGATGACCGCGGCGTTGCCGATGAGGTTGGCGAAGGTGTCCAGGCCGGGCACGATGAGCAGCACGCACACCGCGGCGATCTGGTGGATCGTCAGACCCTCGATGGTCTCGCCGGCCCGGGTCAGCTCGGTGATCAGATCGGTGCCGTCGCCGCCCTCGCGCTCCTGGAGCACCTTGACGAAGTACTCGGTGCACTGCGCCACCGCGCGCTGGCAGGCGATCGCCACGTCCTCCGACGGCGCGGCGCCCAGCTCCAGGATGTGCGCGATCTCCGTCGACCAGGCGGCGAGGAGCTTCTGGTCCTCGCGGTCGATGCCCATCATGTCGCCGAGCACGCGCACGGGCAGCTGGGAGGCCAGCACCTCCATGACGTCGAACCGCTCGGGGAGGTCCGCCAGCAGCTCGTCCACGACCGCGGTGACGGACTTGATCAGCGCCTCCACCGCGGACGGGGTGAACGGCGCGGCGACGAGGTTGCGCAGCTTGGTGTGGTCCGGCGGGTCCAGCAGCCGGAAGAGGTTGGCGTCCCAGCCGTCGAGGCCGAGGCCGAGGAACGGCGGCGGCTCCTCGTCGGGGCCGGTGCCGGCCACCTGGGCGAAGAACTGGGTGCCCCCGAGGTCCTTGCCGAGCCGGCGGTCACGCAGCAGCGCCTCGACGTCCTCGTAGCGGCTGACCACCCAGGAGTTGAGCGGGCCCGCCAGGACGGGGTGCTCGTCCCGGAGCTTCGCGTAGACCGGGTAGGGGTTCCGACGGAATGCGGGGTCGGTCGGATCGAAGAAGAATTCGGGCTCGGCAGAATCTGCCATCAGTGACTCCCCCATTATCACGCCGTGGGCGGCCCGTACGGGCTTCTGGCCCCGGCTCAAGATCACGACAGTGTGATCATAACGTCGATCCGGCGACGGCTGGATAACGGATCGGTAACCGCCGACACATCCCGTACACAAAAGGGCGGCCCCACGGACCGGGTCCGTGGGGCCGCCCTGCGTGGCGATCAGTAACGGCGGATCAGTGGTGGCCGTGGCCGCTCGTGATCTCCTTGTACTCCTCCGCCCTCGGCTTCGGGATCTGGGCGTGCTCGCCGTAGTAGGCGTTGGACAGCTTCGCCCGCAGCTTCTGCGAGGCCGGGACCTTGCGCTCCACACCGTTCTCGTCGACCGTCGGGCCGATCTCGGCCGGCGCGTACTGCTCGTGCGCGGTGAGCGTGTGCAGCTGCTCCTGGCTGAGCGGCTCGTGCACCTCGATGAACTCACCGTGCGGCAGGCGCTTGATGATGCCGGTCTCGCGGCCGTGCAGCACCTTCTCGCGGTCCCGGCGCTGCAGGCCGAGGCAGATCCGCTTGGTGACGATGTAGCCGATGACCGGACCGGCGAACAGGAAGACCCGGACGAAGTAGGTGACGGAGTTGACCGACAGGTGGAAGTGCGTCGCCCACAGGTCGTTGCCGCCGCCCAGCATGGCCACCGCGAAGAACACCAGCCAGCCGACACCGAGAGCGGTGCGCGTCGGGGCGTTGCGCGGACGGTCCAGGATGTGGTGCTCGCGCTTGTCGCCGGTGATCCAGGACTCGATGAACGGGTAGACCGCGATCGAGACCAGCATCAGACCGAAGACGATCAGCGGGATGAGCACACCGAGGACCAGCGTGTGGCCCGCGACGTTGATCTCCCAGCCCGGCATCACACGCACGAAGCCCTCGGAGAAGCCCATGTACCAGTCGGGCTGGGCGCCGGTGGACACCTGGTCCGGACGGTAGGGACCCATCGCCCAGATCGGGTTGATCTGCGCGACCGCGGCCAGCACCGCCAGGACACCGAAGACCAGGAAGAAGAAGCCTCCGGCCTTGGCCATGTAGACCGGCAGCAGCGGCATGCCGACGACGTTCTTCTCGGTCTTGCCGGGACCCGCGAACTGCGTGTGCTTGTGGTAGAAGACCAGGATCAGGTGGGCCACCATCAGACCCAGCATGATGCCCGGCAGCAGCAGGATGTGGATCGAGTAGAACCGGGCCACGAAGTCGTGACCGGGGAACTCGCCGCCGAAGAGGAAGAACGAGATGTACGTGCCGACGATCGGCACGGACAGCACCAGACCCTCGGCGATGCGCACACCGGTGCCGGAGAGCAGGTCGTCCGGGAGCGAGTAACCGGTGAAGCCGGTGAACATGCCGAGGACGAACAGCAGGAAGCCGAACAGCCAGTTGACCTCACGCGGCTTGCGGAACGCGCCGGTGAAGAACACGCGCATCATGTGCACGAACATGCCGGCGAGGAAGACCACCGCGCCCCAGTGGTGGATCTGCCGGATGAGCAGACCACCGCGCACGTCGAAGGAGATGTGCAGGGTCGAGTTGAACGCCTCGGACATCAGCTGTCCCTGGAGCGGGACGTAGGAGCCGTGGTACTCCACCTCGTTCATCGACGGGTGGAAGAACAGCGTCAGATAGACACCCGTCAGGATGATGATGATGAAGCTGTACATGCACACTTCGCCCAACATGAACGACCAGTGGTCGGGGAAGATCTTGCGCATGTTGGCCTTGGCCAGGGAGTAGATCCCGAGCCGGCCGTCGGCCCAGTCGGCGACGCGCTCGCCGGCCGGTGCCTTCCCGCGAGAGCGGGACTGTTCGTTCGGTGCAGTACTCATCCGCGCTCCCAGAAAGCAGGACCGACGGGCTCCTCGAAGTCGCCGAGCGCCTGGAGGTAACCCTCACTGTCCACGCCGATCCGCAGCTGCGGCAGAGCGTGGCCGGCGGGGCCGAAGATCACTCGGGCGCCGTCGGTGAGGTCGAAGGTGGACTGGTGGCACGGGCACAGCACGTGGTGCGTCTGCTGCTCGTACAGCGAGATCGGGCAGCCCACGTGGGTGCAGATCTTCGAGTAGGCGACGATGCCCTGGTGCGACCAGTCGAGCTCGCGCTTGTCCTTGATGTCG
>NZ_JODT01000061.1 GCF_000720835.1 Streptomyces achromogenes subsp. achromogenes
GGCCACGTGGTGGTGGCCGGCATGCGTCGGCGCCGCGGCCCGCTGCGGGGCTCGTGGCGCCTGGCGACGTCATCCAGATAAGCAGCCCCGGAAGGTGCCTGCAATGACCCCCTTTACTAGTGGTGGCCGGATGCGGGAGGAATGCCGGGTGTGTGGTGTGGGTCTCAATCCGCAGGTCAGGCGGGGTGCGGGAAGGGGCCAATCGGGCAAAAGGTACTACGGTGTCCGGTCGTAGGTGACGTGCGTCATGTGGGGTCCTTCACCGACTCGCTCACGCCACGCGCCCGGACCCGCGCGCCGGGTCACTGTCCGGGGGTAGATGAGCGGGCTCCACAGGGCGGGGTCGATGTGGTGTGTGCCCGGCACGACGATGCTTTCGTCTGCGTGGACGCGCAGCACTTCGCACTCGACGCTGAAGAAGAGACCCGCTCCGCCCGGCGTCAATGCGCGGGCCCGTGCCTCCAGCTGTAGCGCGCACTCGGCGACCCGCGGAGGCTTCACGATGTGGGAGGCGGTCGGGGTGAGCCCGGCCGCGGCGAACTTGTCGGGCTCGTACCGGTACACCGCCCGCTTGCTCTCGGGCACCGGGTCGGCCCCGGTGAGCGGCGCCAGGCGCTCCACCTGCTCCCACAGCTCCGGCGAGGCGACGTTGATCACCAGCTCGGAGCGCGCCGCGAGGTTCCGCGCGGTCTGGCTCTCGCTGCCGAGGCCCAGGACGATGTGCTGTCCCAGCGCCCAGGCGGAGGAGATGGGAGCGAGGTTGAACGTGCCGTCTTCGTTCTCGGTGGTCAGCAGGACCACGGGCGTGCCGAAGTAGAGGATGCTCGGCCGGATCACTCGGTGGGTGTCAGTCGTCATGCCTCAAGACGTTAGGGGCGGGACGTTTCGGTGTGCGTCGAAACATCGGCTGCCGGCAATGGTGCTGTGATCAGCTCCGATATGTATGCCAAGGAACCGGACCTCGCCGCTCTGGGGGCGTTGCCGGCCGACCGCACCCGCGCCGCTTTCTGCCTCGCGCTGCTCGACGGCCGGGCATGGACGGCGACGGAACCGGCACGGCTCGCGGGGGTCGCGCCGTCCACAGCGACCAGCGATCTGAACCGGCTGGTGACCGGCGGCCTGCCGGCCGAGGAACGCAAGGGCCGGCACCGGTATGTGCGCCTGGCGGACCCTTCCGTCGCCGAGTTGATCGAAGCCCTTGCCGCCCGGGCACCGCTTCCACGACTGTTCCGTCATGGACCTGGCCGAACCCTGGCCGGCAGCCACCGGCCATGACCGCCGACGAGCCGCGCATCGAAGGCGTCGAAGCACGGTGGGAGTCACCGGCTTGACGGGGCCGGCTCGTCAGGTACGCCGTCCGAGGCGCGCTCGATGCCATCGATACGGACGGACGGTTGTCCCCACCGTCGCGCTCGCGGCCATCATGGGCAGCGGCCCGCCGGTGAGTGGCGGGGAAGCGGTCGAGAAGATGTTCAGGGACACCCTGATCGTCCATGCTGACGGCACGCCACGCACCCAGCACGTCACCTCCGATATCGCCATCGAGGTCGAGGAGCAGGCCGGCACGGCGGTCGCGCGTTCCTACGTCACCGTGTTGCAGGCGCTGCCCGACCTGCCGCTGCAGCCTGTCGCCGCCGGCCGGTACCGCGACCGCTTCGAGCGCCGTGGCGGACAGTGGCGTTTCACCGAGCGACGCGTCGACATCCGCCTCGTCGGCGAGGTGAGTCGCCACCTGCGGCAGGCTGCCGCACGGCCATAGGTCCTTTCCGGCGCGCGGACCCCTTGTCCCCCGGGCTTGGTCCATCAATCCTGCCGGGTCGGCAGCCCGCGCGGATTCCGGCGGACGGAGCGCTCGGCGGTGCGCAGGCGTCTGGCGACGTGCGCCGGCATCAGCGGGGCGTGTTCCCCCAGGGTCTCCAGGAAGGACGCGGTGACCGGGTCCGGGCTGGTGCGGGTGTATCCGGTCAGTTGCCGGCGCAGGGGCGGGTCGGGGCGCAGGAAGGCGCCGGGGAAATGCGGCGGGATGGTGTTGGCGGGCACGAGTGTGGGACCGAGCCCGGCCGCGGCGTACCCGATGGCCGACGGGGCCTGTTCGGTGCGTACCGCGACCCGGGGGCGGAAACCGGCGGCGTCACAGGCCCGTTCGAGGATGTCGGACAGACCGCTGTCCGGGGTGAAGTGCACCCACTCCCGCTCGGCGAGATCGGACAGCCGGACACGCGGTGCCCGGTCGGAGTGCGCCACCGGATCGTCGGACCGGGTGACGACCAGGAACTCCTCGGCCCCGATGTGCCGGGCGGTGCCCTCCCAGTCCTCCGGCAGCGGGCCCACGGCGACGTCGGCTTGGCCTGCGGCCATGGCCTGCGCCATCTCGTCGCTCCGGCGGTGTTCGAACAGCCGGATGCGCACGCCCGGGTGCTTCCGGCGCCACAGGCCCAGGACCGTGGGCAGCACGCCCGAGCTGACCGAGTAGAGCGTGGCCAGGTGCAGCTCACCGGTGGACACGCCGGCGGCGCGGCGGGCGGCCACCGTGGCCCGGCCGGCCTCGGCCAACGCGGCCCGGGCATGGGGCAGCATCGACCGGCCGGCGGGGGTGAGCCGTACGCCGCGCGGCAGCCGCTCCAGCAGCGGCCCGCCGACCTCCCGCTCCAGTGCCTGGAACTGGTGGGAGAGCCCGGGCTGGGTGACGTTCAGGCTCTCCGCGGCGCGGGTGAACGATCCCTCGTCCACGATGGCCACCAGGTACTCCAGCTGTCGCAGCGTCGCCATGCGCTCAGCTTATAGAACAGATGCCAAGGAGTCCTTGGACTTATGGGCTGCCGCGAGGGCACGATGAACGGGTGCCGGCGGCGCGGCGGCGGCCCCGCGCACCACGACTTCCCTGCGAACACCCCACCCGAAAGCGAAGATCGTCCCATGAACCAGACCACCATGCGGGCCGTCGGTTACCGCAAGAGCCTCCCCATTGACGACGTGGAGAGCCTGATCGACGTGGAACTGCCCGTCCCCGAGCCCGGCCCGCGCGACCTGCTGGTGAAGGTCGAAGCCATCGCCGTCAATCCTGTCGACTACAAGGTCCGGCAGAACAACGACCCGGGTGGCGGGATCAAGGTGCTCGGCTGGGACGCGGCGGGCACCGTGGTCGCCGTCGGCGACGAGGTCGAGCGGTTCCGGGTCGGCGACGAGGTCTACTACGCCGGCGCCCTGGACCGGGCCGGCGCCGATTCCGAGTACCACACGGTCGACGAGCGCATCGTGGCCCTCAAGCCCGCCACGTTGTCCTTCACGGAAGCCGCGGCCCTGCCGCTGACCTCGCTGACCGCCTGGGAGGGCCTGTTCGAACACCTCGGCCTGGAGAACGGCGGTCTGAACCAGGACGGGGCCCTGCTGATCACCGCCGCGGCCGGGGGTGTCGGTTCCGTCACCGCGCAGCTGGCCCGTGCCCTGACCAGCCTGACCGTCATCGGCACCGCCTCCCGTCCCGAGACCGTCGAGTTCGCCACCCGCATGGGTGTGCGGCACATCATCGACCACCGCGAGCCCTTGGTCCCGCAGCTCGCCGAAGTGGCTCCGAGCGGCCTGACGCACGTGTTCAGCACAGCCGCCACCACCGGCAACCTCGCCGCCTACGCCGAGGCCCTGCGCCCCTTCGGCAGGATCGTCGCCATCGACGACTTCGACTCCCTGCCCGTCGGCGTGCTGAAGCCCAAGAGCATCTCCTTCCACTGGGAGTTCATGTTCACCCGCTCCCTGTTCCGCACCGCCGACCAGGACCGGCAGCGGCACATCCTGACCCAGGTCGCCCGCCTGGTGGACGCGGGCATCGTCACCACCACCGCCGTGAAGGACCTCGGCAGGATCAACGCGGCGAATCTCCGCGAGGCGCACCGCGTCATGGAGGCCGGCACCGCCATCGGCAAGATCACCCTCACCGGCTTCTGAGCCGGTCACCACCGACGGGCCGCGGCACACCCCGTGGCCCGTCGCGCAAGGTGCCGGTGCCGCGGTCGGTCCTTTCCCCCTCCCCCCTCCCCGCCGTCCCGGCGTCGGTCATCCGGCCGCGGCGGGGGCAGTGGTCCGCTCCCGCCGGCCCGCTGGGCGTACGGGGAGCGCGAGCAGGCCACGGGAGCGCATGGACGGTCGTGGGCGCAGCTCGTGCGGGGGGACGGCGAGCGACAGGCCGGGGAAGCGGTCGAAGAGCGCGGTGAGTGCGATGCCCGTCTCCATCCGGGCGAGCGGGGCGCCGAGGCAGTAGTGGATGCCGTGTCCGAGCGCCAGGTGCCCGCCGGCGTCACGTCCGATGTCCAGCCGGTCGGGGTCGGGGAAGCGGCGCGGGTCGCGGTGTGCCGCGGCGAGCGAGAGCAGGACCGTCTCTCCGGCCGGGACGGTGACGCCGCCGATGACGATGTCCTCGGTGGGGAAGCGGCGGATGGCCAGGGGTACCGGTCCGTCGTAGCGCGCCAGTTCCTCGATCGCCCGGTCCAGCAGACCGGGGTCGGCCCGCAGGGCGGCCAGCTGCTCGGGGTGGGCGAGCAGTGTCGCGACCGCGTTGCCGATGAGGTGCACCGTGTTCTCGTACCCCGCGACCAGGATGAGGAAGGCCAGTGACATCAGCTCGTCCTCGTCGAGCCGGTCCTCCTGGTCGCGTACGGCGATCAGGGCGGACAGCAGGTCGTCGGCCGGATGGGCGCGCTTGTCGGCGATCAGCCGGGTGAAGAAGGACAGCAGGTGGCCGACCGCTTCCCTGGCCCGTTCCGGCCGTGCCGGGTCGGGCGCGACCAGGGCGTCGGTCCAGGCGCGGAAGTCGGCGCGCCGGGCCTGGGACACGCCGAGAAGGTCGCAGATCACGATGATCGGCAGCGGAGCGGCGTAGGAGGGGATCAGGTCGATCTCGTCCTGTCCCGACAGTGCGTCGAGCAGCCGGTCCGCGGTCTGCCGGATCGGTACCCTGAGCGCTTCGACGCGCCGGGGGGTGAAGACCTTGGACACCATGCGCCGGATGCGTGTGTGGTCCGGCGGGTCCATGTTGAGGAGGTTGGCGTCCAGCGCGGGCGGCAGGGCCAGGCCCCGGTAACCGCCCGGAGTCGCGTGGCGCTTGTCCAGGGACAGCCGGGGATCGGCGAGCGCCTGGCGGACGTCGTCGTACCGGGTGACCAGCCACGCGGGAAGGCCGTCCGTGCCGGTGATCCGGTGGACCGGTCCCTCCTCACGCAGCCGGCCGTAGCCGCCGTAGGGGTCCCGGACCAGCTCGCCGGGGTCAACGGCTGCCTTCGAAACGGAAGTCGGGTTGCTCATGTCCACAGCCAAGCAGATCCGGCAGCGCGTGCGCCGGGCACTCCTCTCGGCGACCGAGTGTGGATCCCAGGCATCCGCGGGCAGGGGTGATTGCTGTCGCAACTCCAGCTGCGATCCGTCTGGACAACCGCCCCCAATGCCCCGGCGCCCCCGAACTCGCCACGACATCACCGATTCAGGACACTAACTCCTCATATGCGCGCAACGGGGTGTCATCGACTTCTCACACAGGATGAGACGAAGAATGTGACCTCGTTCACAGAAGACTCACAGCCTGCGGTGGATATTTGCAATGTCGAACGTTCCCTCCGCAGGCGCCACGCAGGCTTCGACCTCCGTCAGTTCACCGTTGGCCGTGCCGTCCAGACACAGGCGTCCTCCCTTGTCGCGGAGGTCGACGACGAACTGGGTGACCGCACCGGACCGCCGCAGTCCGTGGATGCGCTCGTCGATGTAGCCGAGGCCGTTCAACACCTTCCTGACCTGGGCGGGATCGGGCCGCTCGAGCCGCAGAAGCGCCTCCGCCACCCGCTGTTCGTGCTGGACGCCGGCGCACCAGTCGCGGGCGTCCAGCTCCGCTTCCGGGCCCGCCGTGGGAGCGATGGGCTCGACCGCGCCGCCCGGCGGCGGCTCCACCGTGGCACCGGACGGCGCCTCCACCGGAGCGGTCGGCCTCCCGCCCGGCGGGGCGGGCGGCGACTCCCTCTTCGTGCCCGGCGGGGGGCACTCCCCCGCCACCTTGTCCAACATGGCGTGGAAGGCCGCGTCCTCGCTGGCCGAAACTGTACCGGCGGACTTGACTCGCTCCCGCTGGGGATCCGGCTGCTCGGAGCCGCAGGCGGTCAGGGCCAGTGCGGCGAGAGCCGTCACCGCGAGGGTGCGTCGGCGGCGGCGCATTACGGGGTCAACTGCCTCGATCCGGACTCGGGTTCGCTTCATGCGCCCAGTGTTGGGCCGGACCGTACGCGCCACATGAGTACGCGTACTCAACCTCGTGTCGCGGCCGGCTGTTCTTCACTGCCGCAAGGAAGCGGAACCAACTACCACCACATGTAAGACACTTGTGGCCGCGTTCTGCGCCGGTCTAGGGTCCGCAGCGATCAAGCGACACACCTACGACACGAGGGGGGACTCGTGCGCAAGACAGCTCTGCCTGTCATGGCCGCGCTCTCCATGGCGCTGCTGCTCCCGCAGCAGACCGCCGGAGCCGCTGTCCGCGAGCAGCCGCAGGCCGCTGCCGCCACGGTCGATCCGCCGCTGGCCGACGGGGAGATCCAGCAGGTCGGTCCCGGCCTGTACTCCACCGCGGAGAAGTCCTTCGAGCTGTACGAGACCGATGTGGCCGAGGGCCTCATGGGCCGTACGCACACGGTGACCGAAGGCGCGGACGGAGTCGCGAGGCCGGAGTCGGCGCCCGCGACCCGTCCGGACCAGGGCGTGTTCGGCCCCGGCTGGGAAGCCGGGTTCCTGGGGGGACAGCTCAACCGCAAGCTGGAGCAGAAGGCCGACTCCGTCGTGGTCACCGACCTCGACGCGAAGGCCGCCATCTCGTACGCCCTGAAGAGCAGCGTCGACTACCCGAGCGGCGGCGGCGTCAAGAAGTACGAGACCGCCGGCGGCGACAAGCTCACCGAGACCACCACGTACAACGAGGCGACCGGCACGCTGGTGACCACCGCGGTCGAGACCCTCGCCCCCGCCACCGGCACCCCGGACACCGACGTGACCGGTGACGAGGACGCGGACGCGGCCGTCGGGACCGCCAACCTCACGGCCACCTACAACTGGAAGCAGGTCGCTCCGGGCACGGACAAGTGGCGTGTGACCAGCGTGGGCAACCTGGCCGAGGGCGCCACCGCCACGGTGTCCTACGACACCAAGGGCCGGGTGGCCACGGTCAGCGAGCCCGCCACCGCCGACGCCCCGGCGCAGTCGCTGACGGTCAAGTACTCGACCGCCACGACGGCCACCGGCACGGCGCTCGGTGAGTACACGGGCCGCGCCAAGGAGATCACCCTCACCTCGGGTGCCACCACGCAGACGCTGGCGCGCTACTCCTACGACGCCTCGGGTCTGCTGCGCAACGTGACCAACCCGGTCGAGGGCACCGACCCGGTCTCGTCGTACGCCTACGACTCCGCGGGCCGTGTCTCCGACGTCGCCTCGCCGTCCAACGGCGAGTGGGACCTGACGTTCCCGGCCGACTCGGCCGCCCCGAACGCCGCGCCCGTCGGCACCGACCTGCCGTCCGCCACCGAGCCGTTGCAGGGTCCGGCCGGCGACGGAACCGCGACCACGCCTCCGGCCGGGGACTTCACCACCGGTGAGATCACCGACCCGCAGGCCTACCCGCGCTACTGCAACCGCGCCACCGAGTGGATGTGGTACCTCAACCGCGGCTGCGTCGCGTGGGCCGCGCACTACGGCTGGCACTGGCCGTACTTCCGGTACACCCCGACCGGCTTCCGCGTGGCGGGCATCCTCTACGACGGCTGCAGCACCCCCGGCCCGAACGTCAGCCGCCCGGGCGGCTTCAACTTCCGGGCCGCGTGCGACACTCACGACTACGGTTACGGCCTGATCGGCAACACGTACAAGGGCTACAGGTACTACCTGGACCGCAGCAAGAAGTCGAACGTCGACAACGCCTTCTACAGCACGATGAAGACGCACAGCTGCAAGGCGTACAACATCCTGGTCCGCTGGCGCTGCAACTCCTACGCGTACGTCTACCTCAAGGCCGTGGCCTGGAAGGGCAACCCGAAGAACGGTGCCAACAAGACCTGAGCACGGTCCCCGCACCCGCTGACGACGTACAGCACGACCTCCTGACGGAGCACGCCCATCGGGTGTGAACGGGCCGGGTGGCGGACACCTACCGCCGCCCGGCCCGTTCCGCCGGGATCCTCACCACATCGTCCCCCGCATCTCCCCCGGGCCGAGCCATGTCCGCTTCCCCACAGGCCCAGCCATGGCGCGCCCCCTGCTCACCGAGGCAATATGAAGAGAACCATCCGGGCCACGGTCGTCGCCGCGATGACGGCCGTGACCCTCGGCGTCGCGATACCGGCCCTCGCCGTCACACCGCCGAGCACCGCGACAGCGGCCGAAGCCGCGAACGACCCGGTCGACCCGCCGCTCTACGACGAGACCGCGGGCGGCGGCAAGGTCCGTGTCAACGTCGTCACCGAGACCCTCGCGGATGTCGCCGACGCGGCGACCGCCGGCGAGAAGAAGCAGGAATTCGAGACCGTGCCGGTGGTCACCCTCAAGGTGGACCGGGCCGGCCTCGACCAACTCGCCGCGAAGCCGGGCGTGGTCAGCGTCACCGAGGACAAGGTGGAGCGGCCGACCCTGGACGAGAGCATCCCGCTCATCGGCGGTGACGACGCCTACAAGGCGGGCAAGACCGGTGCGGGCCAGACGATCGCCGTCCTGGACACCGGCGTCGAGACCAGCCACCCGTTTCTGAAGAACCGGGTCGTGGCCGAGGCCTGCTTCTCGCCGAGCGATGCCGAGAGCGGCGTCGTCAGCCTGTGCCCGAACGGCGCGGACACGCAGGAGGGCGCAGGTGCCGCCAACGCCGCGGCCGGCCCCTGCGCGACCATGGCCGGCTGCGACCACGGCACCCATGTGGCCGGTATCGCCGCGGGCGACGGCACCGGCATCACCGGCGCTCCCAAGCACGGTGTCGCACCCGGCGCCAACATCGTCGCCATCCAGGTCTTCAGCGAGTTCACCACCGAGGAGTTCTGCGGTGGCGCCGCCCCCTGCGTGGGCAGCTACCAGAGCGCCCAGCTCAAGGGCCTGGAGCACGTGCTGAAGCTCAAGCAGGCCGGTACGCCGATCGTCGCGGCCAACCTCAGCCTCGGCAACGGCCGTTACACCACCGCCTGCGACAGCGATCTGCGCAAGCCCGTCGTGGACAGCCTGCTGAGCGCCGGTGTCGCCACCGTGATCGCGGCCGGCAACAACGGCCACACCGACGCGGTGAGCATGCCCGGTTGCATCTCCTCCGCCGTCACGGTCGGCGCGACCACCGACGACGACGAGCTGTCCGCCTTCACCAACCGGGGCCCGCTGCTCGACCTGTTCGCCCCCGGCACGGGCATCGTGTCCTCCGTGCCCGGCGGCACCTACGCCTCCAAGAACGGCACCTCCATGGCGGCGCCGCACGTGGCCGGTGCGTTCGCGGTGCTCAAGCAGGCCTTCCCCACCAAGAGCGTGGCCGACCTGACGGCCCTGCTGAAGAGCAGCGGCCGGGGCATCACCTACACCGGTGCCACCACCCCGCGCATCGACCTCGGTACCGCTCTCAGCGGCGGGGGCACCACCCCGAAGCCGGCCGGGATGACCGACTTCAACGGTGACGGCGCCGAGGACATCGCGATCTCCGATTCCCAGGCCACCGTCGGCACGGACGCGAAGGCCGGTCTGATCCGCGTCGTGTACGGCGGCGGCAAGGGCACCGCGGAGATCAGCCAGGACCTGGACTGGGTGCCCGGCGGTTCCGAGCCGGACGACTACTTCGGCGAGACCCTGGCCACCATCGACTGGAACAAGGACGGCTTCACCGACCTGGTCGCCGGAACCCCGAGCGAGAGCGTCGGCACCGCCACCGACGCGGGCTTCGTCGACATCCTGTACGGCGCGGCCGGCGGCCTGGGCACCGGCACGCTGAAGGCCACACACTTCGAACAGGGCGCCGGTACGGGTTCGATCGCGGGCGCGGCGTCCGAGGCGGGCGACCGGATGGGCCACACCATCGCGGCCGCGGTGAACGACGCCGGCCGGCCGTACCTGGTCGTCGGCGTGCCCGGTGAAACCCTCGGCGACGCCGCGAAGGCGGGTGGCGCGTTCTACGTGTACGGCACCGGCAGCCTGGCGCTGAACCAGTCGACGGCCGGTGTTCCGGGCGACCCCGAGGCGGGCGACCTCTTCGGCTGGTCCGTGGCCGCCGACCAGAACTACATCGCCATCGGCAGCCCCAACGAGGCCCTCGGCAGCACGGCGAAGGCCGGCGGCGTCGTGATCTTCGACGCCAACCGTTTCGACTCCGCCGGCCACCCCCTGCCGCTGTCCGGGCTCGACCAGAACAACGCGGCCATCTCCGGCGGCGCCGAGGCAGGCGACCAGTTCGGGTACGCGGTGGCCATGGCCCCGTTCCGGGCCAGTGGCGCCGCGGCCGCCACGGAGTCGATCCTCGCGATCGGTTCCCCCGGTGAGAGCGTCACGGTCGGCACCGAGGACCGCGCCAACGCTGGCCGTGTGGTGCAGATCCGTATCAAGCCCGACGGCACCTGGAGCTATCTGCGCGAGCTCAAGCAGGGCACCGCGGACGACGACGTCTCCGGCACCTCCGAGACCGGTGACCGCATGGGCGAGTACCTCACCGCCGTCAACACCGCTCCCGGTTCGGTGAGCACCGTGGCCTCCATGCGGCTCGCCGTGGGAACGCCCGGTGAGGACCTCGGCACCGGCGCCAACGCGGGCGCGGTGCACACGTTCTCGCTGGCCGGATCGGCCGGTCCGAACGACCGCTGGATCGAGGCCGGCGACGGCGACGGCATCCCCGGCACTCCCGGCGCCAACCAGTACCTGGGCAAGAACATCCACTTCACGGCGACCAGGCTGTACGTGGGCATGCCCTTCGGTCCGGTGGCCACCGGTGCGCTCTACGCGCTGCCGATGTCCAATGTGACGCAGGGCGGCACGGTCGCTCCCGTCACCACGTACAAGCCCGGCTCCGGCGGCCTCCCGGCGAACGGGGTGGCCTTCGGCTACGCGGCGCGGTAGACGCCGGACGATGACGACAGCCCCCGGAGGCTCCGGCTTCCGGGGGCTGTTCATCTGCATCCTTATCGCGGAAGGCGACTGTCCGCCCAACGGCTCAGCCGCCCGTCGACGCACCCCTCTGCCCGCCCTGCGCGGGACGCGGCAGGCGCGGGGCGGGCCAGGCCGGATTCCACCGCCAGGACGTCCACGCGGCGGCACCGGCGAACGGCCCGGAACGCTCGGTGAGCATTGCGAGGGCCTGATCGCGGGCGGCCTCCACAGCGCGGTGCTCGGCCTCGGTGATGATGCCGAGCCGCCGCACGTGGGCGTACTCGTCCTCGTCCTTCCACTGCCAGCCGGCCAGGTCGGGGTCGACGACCAGGTCCACGGTGAGGTCGAAGGTGTCGAACCCGTCGCCGGTCCGGACGGTGGGACGCTCGAAGTTCACGTACCAGTTCCGCAGCCCGGCGCCGGTGTAGAAGGCGTTGACGCTGAACCACGCTCCCGGCTGTTTCCACAGCAGCAGCTCGGCCTCCTCCCACACCGCGTCCGCCAGCTCCCACGTGCCGGTCGCCAGCGCGTCGAACGCCTCGGTGCGCACCGACCGGTCGCCGTCGGTACGGGCCTTGACGTACAGGGCGGGCCAGCGCGTCTCGGCCCCCGGCGGGCAGGCCGCCACCAGGGCCTGGCCGGTGTCGGAGACTACGCGCAGCGCGTGCTCGCTCCACACGCGGCCACACCGGTACACATCTCGCCGCACGACCACCTGCCCCGCCTCGAAACTCTCCACCGGCTCCTCCTCAGGGGATGTCCTTCCCTGTATATACGCGTGCGCCCCCGCCGGGTGGGCGGGGGTGCGGAAGCGTTGTGGGGTGCTGTCGGCTTAGTACCAGCCGTTGGCCTGCCAGAAGTTCCAGGCCTTGACGGGGCTGCCGTAGCGGGAGTTCATGTAGTCCAGGCCCCAC
>NZ_JODT01000062.1 GCF_000720835.1 Streptomyces achromogenes subsp. achromogenes
GGCTTGGGTTTCGGGGTCGGGGTCGGGGTCGGCTTCGAGGTCGGTGTGGGGGCCGGGGTGTGGGTGTCCGGGAGCGGCTCGGGGGCGACGGCCACCGGCTTCGGGGGCGAGGGCCTGGGCCGGGGTTCCGGGGGAGCGGGCGCGGGCGTCGGCGGCTCGGAGCGTACGGCCGGTGCGGACGGCGACGGCTTGGCGGCGGCCTCCTTCACCGGCCGGTCGTCGTTCACCAGGGCCAGCGCGACGGCGGCGACGGCCACCGCGACCACGCCCGCCACGATGCCGGCCTTCACCGGCGCCCCGAGCCCCTCGGCGGCCGCCGCCCCGCCCGCGCCGCCCGCCCCGGCGGACGAGCCGGTGGCCGCGGCGGCGGCCCCCGCGGCTCCGGCTCCGGCGCCGCCGGCCACGATCCCGAGCGCCTTGGCGTATCCGGCGGCCCCGAACCAGCCGATGACCGCGACCGGGACGACCGCGGGGATGCCGTTCGCGACCTCCTCGATCTGCGCCGCGGCCAGCCGGCACCGGGCGCACTCCGCGAGGTGCTTGCGCAGTCCCCGCTCGGCCCGGACGCGCAGCTTGCGGCGGGCGTAGGTGCCGAGCTGGTCGGCGTAGCGGGCGCACTCCGCATCCGCGGTGAGGGCGGTGCTGACGTGGGCCTGGAGGTAGGCCTGCCGCAGCCCCTCCCGGGCGCGGCTGGCGAGCACCCGGGTGCCGTTGGCGTCCAGCCCGAACAGGACGGCCACCTCGCTCGGGGACTCGTCCTCCACCTCGGTGTGCCACAGCACGGCCTGCCAGCGCTCGGGCAGGGAGCGGAAGGCCCGCATGGCCAGGGACTGCTCGGCCTCGTGCAGGGCGCGCACGTCGGCGCCCGGATCGAGGTCGCCGGTGTCGGACGCCTCGGCGGCGCGCGCGGCCTGCTGGGCGAAGACGGCGAAGTCGTCGACGAGCTGCTCGCGCCGGGCGGACTTGGCCCAGTGCGCGGCGACGCGTCGTACGGAGGTCAGCAGATAGGCCCGTACGGCGTGCTCGGGCCCGGCGCCGCCGCGCACCGCCTGGAGCATCCGGGCGAACACCTCGGCGGTGAGGTCGTCGGCGGTGTGGCCGTCCCGGCAGCAGGTCCGCGCGTACCGGCGTACCGCGTCGGCGTGCCGCCGGTACAGCTCCTCGTAGGCGGAGTCGTCACCGGCCCGCATCCGGCCGATCAGCTCACCGTCGGCGGCGGGCGCCTCCCGGGGCGGCGGCAGCACGCTCCCGTCCCGCTGGGCGGGTACGTTGCCGCCCGCGCGTGGTCCGGGGTGTCCGTCCCGGCCGGGTACGTACGACGAGGCCGGCCCGTGCGTCTCCGTGTCCCCGTCGTCCCCGTCGTCCCCGCGTGACCCGTCCCACCCGTCAGCGCTCATCGCGTCAAGCCCCCGACACCGGCCCAGCCCAACCCCTCACCGGCTCAGACTGCCACACCCCTCCCCGACAAGCGCCCCCGCACACCGCATCCACCCATCCGAGCGCACTCACCCAACCGAACCCGAACACCCTTCGAAAATGGGGGAGTTACCCAGCCGACGACACCACGCACCCGCCACCCAAGCCCCCTCACGAAAACCACCCGCACCACCCGGCCGCGAGAGCGGCACGAGTGGTGCGGGTGGGAAGACGAAGCCGCCGAAGGCGAAGCCGGGCCGCGCCTAAACCGACGCCGACGCCGATGTCGGTCGCGAGCGGAGCCCCTCCAGCAGAATGTCCAGCAACCGAGCCGAG
Source organism: Streptomyces achromogenes subsp. achromogenes (assembly GCF_000720835.1). Lineage (GTDB taxonomy): Bacteria > Actinomycetota > Actinomycetes > Streptomycetales > Streptomycetaceae > Streptomyces > Streptomyces achromogenes. The sequence goes on from NZ_JODT01000062.1 coordinate 1,753, forward strand.
GCAGCCGCCTGCTGCGCGGCATCCGGCAGGGACGGCGCCGCCGTGGCGATCACCAGCAGCACATCCCCCACCGACACATCCGCCCGCAGCTCACCCGCCGCCCGAGCCCGGTCGACCAACTGCCCGACCACCTCGAGCAGCGCCCCGGCCCCGGCGTCATCGGCCCCCGCCGAGGAGTCGTCCGGCACCAGCCGCAGCTCACCACCGACCGGCTGCACCCGCTGCTGCGGCACCCGGGCCTCCTCGCCCGACGCGTTCGGCCCGTCCGAACCGGCGGAGCCGACCCGCAGCACCTGCGGCGGCAGCAACCGCCCCGCCCCCGACGCCACCGAGGTCCGCAGGAACCGCGACAGCGCCGACCACGGCTCGTCCTCCTGCCCGAGCGCGGCCCGCGCCTGCTCGGTCAGCCGCGCGGTCTCCTCCTCGGCGATCCGCCGGACCAGCACGTCCTTGCTGGGAAAGCGCCGGTACACGGTGCCGACCCCGACCCTGGCGCGCCGCGCCACGTCCTCCATCGGCGCGCCGTACCCCAGCTCGCCGAACACCTCACGTGCCGCGCGCAGCACGTGCTCCAGATTGCGCTGTGCGTCGACCCGCAGCGGCGTCGTCCGCGCCCCGTCCGCGCGTCCGGCACCCGCCGCCGTACTCATCGTTCTCCCGCCGGGCGCGATGGCGGTAGCCGATGCCCAATGCGTGTCCTGAACATGCATGTGTTTCCCCCGGTAATGACGTCTCCCCCCGGAGACTCTCCCCGCCACTGGCTGCGAAGCGCGCGGAACGGGCATCGGTTCCGACCGGATCCGCCCGTCGCGGGCCCGTTCGACCACATTCCCTACACTCCGTCGACACACGAACATAGTTGAGAGGCAGTCAATTCAGAAGGGGGAGGTTCCGTACAGTGCGCCCCCCGATCGGAGTACGGGGCGTGTACGTCCCGTTTCCCTCCCTTCCCGCCGACTCGCCCGCCCCCGCTGACCTGCCCCGTTTCACCCCGTACGGGCACCCCGCCCGCTCCCGCGCTCACCCGGCCGCCGGTCACACAAATTGTCGGGGCTGTGGACAAACACCAGCGCCGGGTGCGTCATGGGATGGTGAAGGAACGTGCGCGCATTCTGGTTGTCGGCGGCGGCTACGTCGGGATGTACACGGCCCTGCGTCTCCAGCGGAAGCTGAAGGCCGAGCTGAACAGGGGCGAAGCCGAGATCACGGTGGTCACGCCCGACCCCTACATGACGTACCAGCCGTTCCTTCCCGAGGCCGCCGCGGGCTCGATCTCCCCGCGGCACGTCGTCGTACCGCTGCGCCGCGTCCTGCACCGGTGCCACGTCGTCGTCGGCGAGGTGACCTCCATCGACCACGCGGTGCGCACGGCCGCCGTCAGCACGCTCGCCACCACCGACGAGGGCGGCTCCACCGAGCTGCTCGGCTACGACGAACTGGTGCTCGCCCCCGGTTCGGTCTCCCGCGCCCTGCCCGTCCCCGGCCTGGCCGAGTACGGCATCGGCTTCAAGACCGTCGAAGAGGCCATCGGCCTGCGCAACCACGTGATCGAGCAGATGGACATCGCCTCCTCCACCCGCGACCCCGCGCTCCGCGACGCCGCCCTCACCTTCGTCTTCGTCGGCGGCGGCTACGCGGGCGTCGAGGCCCTCGGCGAACTGGAGGACATGGCCCGCTACACCGCCCGCTACTACCACAACCTCCGCCCCGAGGACATGAAGTGGATCCTCGTGGAGGCCACCGACCGGATCCTGCCGGAGGTCGGCCCGGAGATGGGCCGCTACACCGTCACCCAGCTGCGCCGCCGCAACATCCAGGTACTGCTGAACACCCGCCTGGAGTCCTGCGCCGACCGGGTCGCCGTCCTCAGCGACGGCCAGCGCTTCCCGACCCGCACGCTCGTGTGGACGGCCGGCGTCAAACCGCACCCGCTGATCGCCGCCACCGGTCTGCCGCGCACCGACCGCGGCCGGCTGCGCTGTACCGCCCAGCTCACCGTCGACGGCGCCGAGCACGCCTGGGCCGCGGGCGACGCCGCAGCCGTCCCCGACGTGACCGCCGCCGAACCCGGCGCCGAGACCGCGCCCAACGCCCAGCACGCGGTCCGCCAGGCCAGGGTGCTCGGCGACAACATCGCGCACGCGCTGCGCGGCGAGCCCCTGGAGACGTACGCCCACCGGTACGCCGGCTCCGTCGCCTCCCTCGGCCTGCACAAGGGCGTCGCCCAGGTCTACGGCCGGAAGCTGAAGGGCTACCCGGCCTGGTTCATGCACCGCGCGTACCACCTCAGCCGAGTGCCCACCGTCAACCGCAAGGCCCGGGTGCTCGCCGAATGGACCCTCGCCGGGCTGTTCAAACGGGAGATCGTCTCGCTCGGCTCACTCGAACACCCGCGCGCGGAGTTCGAACTGGCGGCCGGTGGAAAACCTCCCCACAGCCCCTCCGACGACCCGAAGGGGTAGTCCTGACCGGACCCGGGAACTCCGCGCACCGCCGAGGCGTCTGACGGTTGTCGCCGTGGTCCCCCTGCCAGACTGCCCACGTCCCCGGACTGGCCCCCCGCCCGCCCACAGCACCCACGAGGCTTTTCCCACTGTGAACTTCACGCGCTGGAGCGCCCGGCTCCCCGGAACGCAGCGCCGCGCCGCCGCGCGGACCGAGTCGGCGGTCTCCCCGGACCGGCGGGGCGACGGCTCCGTGCCCGCGGCCCGCGCCGAACGGTCCGCCGACGCACCCCCGGCGCCCGCCGTCGACGTACTGCCCGCGCGTGACGTCCTGGACCGCGTCCCGGCCCTCGTCGCCCTCGTCCACGGCCCCGACCACCGCATCGGCTACGTCAACGACGCCTACACCACGGCCTTCGGCACCCGCCCCACCGGCGTCCCCGCCCGCGACGCCCTGCCCGAACTCGCCGAACTGGGCCTGCTCCCGCTGCTCGACCAGGTGCTGCGCAGCGGCAGACCCCGCACCCTGAAGTCCCGCAAGGCCGTCGACGGCCGCTCGTACACCTTCACCTGCACCCCCGTCGCCGAGGACGGCGACCGCGACGCGGGAGTCCTCGTCTTCGCCACCGACGTCACCGACCACGCCGAGGCCGCCGAACGCCTGCGCGCCGCCGAGCGCCGCCAGCGCGAGACCGCCGTCACCCTTCAGCGCTCCCTGCTCCCGCAGGAACTGGAACAGCCCGACGACCTGCGCATCGCCGCCACCTACCAGCCCGGCGGCACGGAGGCCGCGGTCGGCGGCGACTGGTACGACGTGATCACCCTCGGCGGCGGCCGGACCGCCCTCGTCATCGGCGACGTCATGGGCCGCGGGGTGCGGGCCGCCGCCGTCATGGGCCAGCTGCGCACGGCGGTCCGCGCCTACGCCCGCCTCGACCTGCCCCCGCACGAGGTGCTCCAGCTGCTCGACGGCCTCGCCGCCGAGATCGACGCCAACCAGATCGCCACCTGCGTCTACGCCATCCACGACCCGAACGAGGGCCGCCTGGTCTACGCGTCGGCCGGTCACCTGCCGATCCTGGTCCGCGACGAGAACGGCGTGGTCTCCCGCGCCGACGAACCCACCGGCCCGCCGCTGGGCACCGGCGGCTGGATCCACTCCTCCGGCTGCGTCGCCCTCCACCCCGGCGCCACGGCCGTCCTCTACACCGACGGCCTGGTGGAGCGCCGGGACGCCGACCTGGACGAGGGCATCGCCGCGCTCGAAGGCGCCCTCGCCGGCGCCACCGGCACCCCGCAGGTCGTCTGCGACCGCCTGGTCCGCTCGGCCGGCGTCACCGCCGACCACGACGACGACGTGGCCGTCCTCGTCCTCCAGCACCCGGCGCGTACGGGACCCGACGGCGATCTCTTCCGCAACGCGGCCCTGGAACTCCTCGGCGGCGTCGAGGCGGCACCCCGCGCCCGGGCGTTCGCCTCCGGCGTGCTGACCAGCTGGCGCTTCCCCGCCGAGCTGCACGACCTCGGCGTGCTCGCCACCAGCGAGCTGGTCGCCAACTCCCTCCAGCACGGCATCCCGCCCATGCGGCTGCGGCTGCGCCGCACCGACCGCCGCCTGATCATCGAGGTCACGGACGGCGACGACCACCTGCCGCGCCGACGGCGCGCGGAACCGGGCGACGAGTCCGGCCGGGGCATCGCCATCGTGGCGACGATCGCCTCCAGCTGGGGCTGCCGCCGCACCCCCGGCGGCGGCAAGGCGGTGTGGTGCGAGTTCGTCCTCCCGCAGGGGTAGACCGACTCGGCCTGCGGGCAATCGTGCCTCCCCCAAGCTCTTCGAGGCTCTTCGAGCAGGGGGAACCCAGGCGGCACGGGTGGGCGCTGGGGGCGCCCCTCCGGGGGGCGGCACCTCTCAGCGAGCAGCACGTAATCCCCGGACACCGACACCGGGCACGTCTACGCCTCGGCCGCCATCGGCTCCGTAGCCGCCTGGCCCCGGCTCACCACGCGACTCTCCCGCCCCGCCCACGGCCGGTCCTGCACCGCGGTGAGGCGCCGCCCCAGCCGCAGGGCCAGCACGGTGACCGACAGCGAGAACAGCAGGAAGGTCACGATGTACGGCGCGTGCAGCGAGGCGCCCAAGGGGCCGCCCACCGCCGGACCGACCGCCAGCGCCAACTGCTTGACCAGCGCGAACGCCGAGTTGTACTGCCCGGCCAGCCCCTCCGGCGCCAGATCGGCGACCAGCGGCGCGACCGTCGGCGACAGCATCGCCTCGCCCAGCCCGAACAGCGCGTACGTCGACACGAAGGCGGCCGTGGCCATCTCCTGGCTGCCGTGACCCAGCCCCGCGTACCCGGCGGCCAGCCATGCGACGGCCCAGATCAGGCCGACCGCGGCGATGACCCGGGACCGCCGGCGCCGCTCCACGAGCCGCAGCACGGCGAACTGGGCGACCACGATCATCAGGGTGTTCGCGGCCAGCGCCGTGCCCAGCGCGGACGTGGATATCCCGGCCGCCTCCACGCCGTAGGCGCTCAGACCCGACTCGAACTGGCCGTAGCAGGCGAAGAAGAGCACGAAGCCCAGCACGCACAGCTGCACCATCGCCCGGTTCCCGAGCAGCTGTTTCCAGGCGCCCTTGGCCGACCGCGCCGGGGCGTCCTCCATCCGGGGCGAGTGCGGCATGCGCACGGTCGCCATCACCACGACCAGCAGCAGGAACATCAGCGCCTCGATCGCGAACAGCAGCGTGAACGAGGAGACGCGCGTGGTGTCGACCAGGTGGCCACCGATGAGGCCGCCGACGCCGAGCCCCAGGTTCTGCAGGAAGAACTGCATCGCGAACGCGCGCGAGCGGGTGTCCGCCGAGGAGCAGTCCACGATCATCGTCGCGAGCGCCGGCTGCATCACGGCCTGCCCGGCCCCGAGCGCGGCGGCGGACAGCAGCACGGTCGCGGCACCGCCCGCCAGACCGAGGCTCAGCGCGCCCAGAGCAGCGAGGACCAGGGCGGCGAGCAGGACCGGCAGCGGGCCGCGCCGCACGATCGCCCGGCCGGCGAACGGCAGCACGATCAGCGCGGCCACGGCGAAGACGGCGAGCACGAGTCCCGCCGTCATGGCCCCGAGCCCTCGCACCTGCGCCACATAGACGTACAGGTACGGGACGGTGAAGCCGAGCCCGAACGCGCTGAGTGCGTTGCCCACGTGGATCCGGCGCATCGCTGCGCCCATCGCCCTGGTCACGTTCACCTCTCTCACTAGTTAGACCTGAAGACTTCGAAGCTAAAGTTCGAAGCTAAAGAGTACACAGTGAAGGACTTCAAAGCAAAGGGGTCGCGTGCGATACTGCGGCCATGGCCGACACCCCCGGCGTCACGGAGCCGACACTCGAAGAACAGATCGCCGCCTACCAGCGCGAGTTCCAGGACCTGGACCCCCAGGTCGAGAAGATCGTGTCGGCGCTGTCCCGGCTGAACCGCCGGATGAACGTCGCGTACGGCCGCCAGACCGCCGCCCTCGGCATCAGCAACGCCGAGTGGGAGGTCCTCAAGGCACTGGTCCTCTCCGGTGCGCCCTACCGCATGGGCCCGAGCGACCTGGCCAAGCGGCTCGGCCTCACTCCGGCCGCGATGACCCACCGGATCGACCGCATGGTGGCCGAGGGTCTGGTGACCCGGGAGCGGGACGAGTCCAACCGGGTGCGCGTCATCGTGGAGCTGACCCCCGAGGGCCGCGAGAAGTGGCTGGAGGCCATGCGCCTGGCGACGGTCTTCGAGGGGGACCTGCTCCAGGACCTCACCCCCGCCGAGCGCGCGGTGCTCGGCGAGGTCCTGACCCGGCTCCTGCGCCGGGTGGAGCACGCGCAGCCGGACGCCGGCGGCCGGCTCACCGACCTGGACTGAGTCCGGGCCCGGGGCCCCACCTCGATCCGCGAAAAGATGTTGACAGGGGGTGTTGACACGACCCTGGCCGATCCGTAAAGTTCTTCGGGTTGCCGCGGGGCCGTAACGGTTCTTCGACAGCACTTCGCCGCCTGGAGCGGCACCCTCACACCACCAGCACGATCTCCCGTACGGGTTGTATTCGGCGTGCCCGAATTCAATTCGAATACGGGCTCGGCGGCCCGATTGGGAATCGCCGGGCGGATCCGCTAAGGTTTGAGACGTCGGAACGGCCCAACAGCCGCGAAGACAAACCCCGCTGACTGGGGATCAGACGCCGAAAGGATCTGATAGAGTCGGAACCGCCGGAAAGGGAAACGCGAGAGCGGGAACCTGGAAAGCACCGAGGAAATCGGATCGAGAA
>NZ_JODT01000063.1 GCF_000720835.1 Streptomyces achromogenes subsp. achromogenes
CCTCTGTGCGCAGCGGGTTGATCTCCGAGACGGCGCCGACGAACGTGGTCTTGCCCACGCCGAAGCCGCCCGCCACCACGATCTTCGCGGAGGTGGTGGAGCGGGAAGGACCGCCGCTAGAGCTTGCGAAGTCCACTGAGCACCCTTTCGAGCAGTGTCACGTCTGGCTGGCCACCGGCGTTCTCGTCGCCGCCGGGCTGATGGATGGCGACCAGGCCCGCCTCCGCCAAGTCGGCGACGAGGATCCTGGCCACGCCGAGGGGGATCGTCAGCAGGGCCGAGACCTCGGCCACCGACTTGATCTCCCGGCACAGGTTGCAGATCCGCTGATGCTCGGGCAACTGGCCCTGCATCTGGTGCGGAGCGGCGGTGGTGTGCACCAGTGCCTCGATGGCGAGCTGGTAGCGCGGGCGGGTCCGGCCGCCGGTCATGGCGTACGGACGCACCAGGGGGTTGTTCGACGCCGCGGCCGGGGCCGGCTCGGGACGGCGCTGCGGCTGGACCGGCTGGATGCGCGGCGCCTGCGGCTGGTCGTACGGCGGCTGGTTGTAGGGACCGGGACCCTGCGGGGCGTAGGGCCGGCGGTGGCTGTTGGTGGAGGGGAAGTCGTACGGGTTCGCCGAGCCGTCGTTCTGGCCCTGGGCAGGTCCGTACGACCAATTGCCCGAAGACGAACCGCCTGGGGGTGTTGCCACTTTCTCCTCCTCCGAACTACGCGGGGCACCCATCCCTGTGGAAGCCGCGTCCCGAAACCTTACGGCCCCGGGACACGTATACGCATCGTCCGATTACTAGTTGAGAAGGCTGCCCTGGAGCTCCGCGCGGAGATCCGGGGTGAGAACCGTGCCCGCGCGGTCCACCAGAAGCGCCATCTCGTACCCGATGAGACCGATGTCCGCCTCCGGGTGGGCCAGCACCGCGAGGGACGAGCCGTCGGAGATGGACATGATGAAGAGGAATCCTCGCTCCATCTCCACAACCGTCTGGTTCACGCTGCCGCCCTCGAAGATGCGCGAGGCACCGGCGGTCAGCGAGGTCAGACCGGAGGCGACGGCCGCGAGCTGGTCGGCGCGGTCGCGGGGAAAGCCTTCGGACATCGCCAGAAGGAGTCCGTCGGCGGAGACCACCACCGTGTGGGACACCCCCGGGGTGTTGTCCACGAAGTTGGTGATCAACCAGTTCAGGTTCTGTGCCGCCTGGCTCATCGGGCTCACACTAACGCTCCTGGTTGTAGGTGCTGTCAGGACCGAAGCCCTGGCCGTTCGTATCACTGCCTGCGCTGCGCCCGCGCTGGACGCCCCGACGCAGGTTGCTCAGCCTGCCCCGGACGTCCTCCGGGGCGCGGGAGACCTGTGGGCCTCCCTGGGGGGTGGATTCGGCGGAACCCTCGACCAGATTGGCCTTGGGCACCCGCCGCGGCAGACCGGAGGCGGTGACCCCGCCTGCCTTGGGCTTCTTGAGCTGCGCGGCCTGCTGCCACCGCTCGTCGTTCGCCGACCGCCAGCCGCTGTCGCCGCCCGAGCCCTGGGTGTTCCCCGGTGCCGGGGACGCCGCTTCCTGCCGTACGCGCGCCGTGCCGTTCGCGTGCGCGTTCGCGGAGCCGGCGCCCTGGGAACCGCTCGCGGCGGAGCCACGGCGGGGCAGCCCGGCATCGGTCAGCGCGTGCGCGGCGGGAGAGGCCGTACCCGGACGGTCGAAGCCTACGCCGTCGCGCTCATCCGCGTCAGCGGCCTGCGGGGTTTCCGTTTCCGGAGCGTACTGGGCCGGATAGCCGTTCTGGTAGCCGTCCTGCTGGGGCCAGTCGTCCTGGTAGGACGGCTGCTGGGCGGGCTCCGCGTACGGCGCCTGGGACTCAGGGTAACCGCCGTCGGCGGAGAAGCCCTCGGGCCGCGGCACCTCACCGGTCGACGCGTAGTACTGCTCGTCGTACGACTGCTCGTACGGCTGCTCGTACGACCCGGTGTGCTGCTCCTGGTACGAGCCGGTGTGCTGCTCCGGGTACGAGCCCGTGTGCTGCTCCGGGTAGGAACCGGTGTGCTGTTCCTGGTACGAGCCCGTGTGCGGTTCCTCGTACGACGCGGCGTGCTGGCCGGTGTGCTGCTCCTCGTACGCCGGCGCCTCGAACGCCTGCTGGGGCTGCTGCGCGTCGTACGCCTGCTGCTGCTCCTGGTACGCCTGCTGCGGCTGTTCCCGGTAGGTCTGCTGCCCGCCGGTGAACGGGTCCTGGTATCCGGTGGCGGTCTCGTGCTGCGGCTCGGCGTGCTGCCGGCCCTCCAGCGCGGCGCGGCGCTCCTCGCGCATCCGGGTGCGGCCGACGGGGTCCAGGTCGCGGGAGCCGTCGGGGTTCTCGGTGTACCGGCTGTCGTCGAAGCCCAGCTCGGCGGCGGTGCGCACGGGCTGCTGCTGCCCGCCGGGGTCCGCGTTCCCGAACTGCTGCTCCGGGATGATCTGCGAGACGGTGAACTCGTCGCGCTCCAGCGGGGCTTCGCCGCCACCGCCGTGCGTGATCGCGTCCGGCAGCATGACCAGGGACGTCGTACCGGCCTGCTCGCCCGAGGGGCGCAGCTGGACCCGGATGCCGTGCCGGTCGGACAGCCGGCCGACCACGAACAGGCCCATGCGCTGGGAGATCGCGGCGTCCACGGTCGGCGGGTTGGCCAGCTTGTGGTTGATGTCCGCGAAGTCCTCGGCGGTCAGACCGATGCCCTTGTCGTGGATCTCGATCATCACACGGCCGTCGGGCAGCCGGGTCGCGGTGACACGGACCTTGGTCTGCGGGGAGGAGAACGTGGTGGCGTTCTCCAGCAGCTCGGCCAGCAGGTGCACCAAGTCGGTGACCGCGCGGCCGTGGATCTCGGCCTCCGGCACACCGGACAGCTCGATGCGCTCGTACTGCTCCACCTCGGAGGAGGCGGCGCGCAGCACGTCGACCAGCGGCACCGGCTGGTCCCAGCGGCGGCCGGGCTCCTCGCCGGCGAGGACCAGCAGGTTCTCGCCGTTGCGGCGCATACGGGTGGCCAGGTGGTCCAGCTTGAAGAGGTTCTCCAGCTGGTCGGGGTCGGCCTCGTTGTTCTCCAGGTCGGTGATCAGGGTCAGCTGGCCCTCGATCAGCGACTGGTTGCGGCGCGAGAGGTTGGTGAAGATCGCGTTGATGTTGCCCCGCAGCAGCGCCTGCTCGGAGGCGAGCCGGACCGCCTCGCGGTGCACCTGGTCGAAGGCGCGGGCGACCTCGCCGATCTCGTCCTTGCTGGTGATCGGGATCGGCTCCACCCGGGTGTCGACCCGGCCGGGGTCGGTGCGGGAGAGCTGGTCGACCAGCATCGGCAGCCGCTGCTCGGCGATGGTGAAGGCGGCGTTGCGCAGCCGGCGCATCGCGCGGCTCATCTGGCGGGCCACCATGCCGGCCAGGATGAACGCGGCCAGCAGACCGATGACGACGACGGCACCGGTGATCAGGGCGGAGGTCTTGGCGTCGTCGGCGATGCCGGACGCCTCGTTCACCGCCCTGTCGGCCATGTCCGCCTCGATCTGGCGGTAGGCCTTGTACTTCAGCGTGTTGACCGCCCACCAGTTGTCGGTGGTGATGCCCTTGGCGGCCAGCCCCTGACGGGTGAGGGAGTCGGTGTCCTTCATGGTGGCCAGCGCCGTGACCATGTCGGTCGGGTCCGACGGCGGGGCGACGTACTTCGGGTCCTCCGCCTTGGCCTTGCGGGCCAGCGCGGCGGCGTCCGCCTCGACCTTCGCCTTGGCGTCTTCCAGCTTCTGCGCGTCGGCCTCGGTGCCACCGCCCTTGTACTCCTCCAGCGCGATGCGCTCCAGGTAGGCGTACGAGGACAGGGAGATCTGCTGGGACGCCAGGTTCGGGGCGTCCGGACCGGGCTTGACCAGCAGATGCGTGCCGATCGACCGCTCCAGCGACAGTGCCGCCTTGGTCAGCGACATGGCGTAGACGGTACGGCCGTAGGAGGTGATGTTTCCGGTGCCCAGACCGAGTTCGTTGGCGAACTCCATCAGCGGGTGGATGACCTCGACGTAGCCTTCCTCGGTCTTCACGCCGGTCATCTTGGAGGTGAAGGCGGCCTGCCGCAGCCGTGCCAGCTGGGGCTCGGCCTCGTGGAACAGCGTCAGCCGGCGCTTGATGCCCGACTTGTCCGGGGCGTTCCTCGCGGCGTCCTCGAACGCGTCGGCGGCCTGGTCGGTGGCCTTGCGGGCGTTGTCGACGGCCGCCTTGCCCTGCGCGTCCTTCTTGTTCAGCAGCAGCGGCTCGGCGCTGACGTCGCGCTCGTTCTCCAGCGCGTCGGCGTAGGAGAGGGCGGCGCGCACCAGACGGGCGGTGTTCTCGGCGTCGCGGGCCTCCTGCCAGGTGTCGATCGAGCTCTTCACCTGGAAGCCGCCCATGACGAGACCGACCATCACGGGTATGAGCAGGATCGCGTTCAGCCGGGTGGGCACCCGCCAGTTGCGCGGGGAGAGACGGCCGCCGGACGCCGGAGCCGCCGCCGGCTCCGCGCCGGGAACGGGGGTGGGCGCCGCAGCGCGCGGCGGCGGGGTGAAGTTGCCCCGCGCCGACGGCTCGGGACCGTTCTTGCTTCGCCTCACTCGACCAACAACCTCTCGGCGGTCGGCACCTACGTCGTGCCGCAGTCTCTCAGAGCCCGGTTCACCACAGACCACTACGGGGTACGTCTTGGACCATTGGGCAGTTCAGGCATTCCAGCACGTGGACCAGCGCGATTCCAAACAGCGGGACCCTGTGATGAAGCGGTTGTAAACGCCAGATAAAACGGTCATAAAGAGCGAGCCTTGCCAAAAGGCGGGGGGTTCGTGCGCGCAGCGGCACCACTCGAACGCGTCGCGTGGCGATGCCCGGCGATTCCTCTGCCGAACTGTTATGAACACCGGAGCCGACCGTGTCAAAGGCCACAGCCGGCTCCGAAACCTTTACGACAACTGCCGTATTGCCCGTCGTACTTGGGTGTTACTTCAAGCGGGCCATCAGGGCGTGTTCGACCAGGGTGATGAGGGCGCTCTTGGCGTCGGCGCGGTGGCGGGCGTCGGTGGTGATGATGGGGGTGTCGGGGCCGATCTGGAGTGCTTCGCGGACTTCGTCGGGG
>NZ_JODT01000064.1 GCF_000720835.1 Streptomyces achromogenes subsp. achromogenes
CCCCCCCCCCCCCCCCCCCCCCCCCCCCCCCCCCCCCCCCCCCCCCCCCCCCCCCCCCGCCCCCCCCGCCACAATGTCCGGATGCGGTACAGAATCCTGGGCGTGACCCAAGCGGCGGACGACCAGGGCACTGCCGTACCCATCGGCGGGCGCCGGCTGCGTACGCTGCTCGCCGCCCTGGCCCTGCGGCCCGGCCGCACCGCCACCCCCGAGACCCTCATCGACGAGATCTGGGCGGACGACCCGCCCCAGGACGCCCCCGCCGCCCTCCAGGCCCTCGTCGGCCGGCTCCGCCGCACCCTCGGCCGGGACACCGTCACCTCCACGGCGGGCGGCTACCGCCTCGAAGCCGGCCGGGAGGACGTCGACCTGCACGTCTTCGAGCGGCTCACCCACGCCGGCACCGCCGCCCTCGCCGCCGGCGACCCGGCCGGTGCCCACCGCACCCTCACCGAGGCCCTCTCCCTCTGGTACGGCCCCGCCCTCGCCGACCTGCCCGACCGCACCGCCGCCACCCGCCCCGAGGCCCTGCGCCTGGAGGCGGCCCGCGCCCGCGCCGCCGCCGCCCTCGACCTCGGCCGCGCCCAGGAGGTCGTACCGGAGCTGCGGGAACTGACCGCCGCCCACCCCTACGACGAGCCGCTGCGCGTCCTGCTCATCCGCGCCCTGCGGGACACGGGCCGCACCGCCGACGCCCTCGCCGCCTACGAGTCCGCCCGCCGCACCCTCGCCGACACCCTCGGCACCGACCCCGGCCGGCAACTGAAGAACCTGCACGCGGAGCTGCTGCGACAGGAGGGCTCCGCCGCCCCCGAGCACACCGCCGCCGCGCCCGTCGCCCCCGCGCACCCGCCCCGGCGCACCGGGAACCTCCGCCCCCGGCTGACCTCCTTCGTCGGACGGGGACCGGAACTGGAGGCCATCCGCTCCGATCTGCACCGGGCCCGCCTGGTGACGCTCACCGGACCGGGCGGCTCCGGGAAGACCCGCCTCGCCGAGGAGGCCGCCGCCGCCCACCCCTCGGCCTGGCTGGTGGAGCTGGCCCCGCTCGACCGGCCGGAGGCGGTCCCCGGCGCGGTGGTCAGCGCGCTCGGTCTGCGCGAGACCGTGCTGCTGACCAACGAGCTGGGCCTCCCGCACGACCCCACGGCGCTGCTGATCGAGTACTGCGCCCCGCGCGGCCTGCTCCTGGTCCTCGACAACTGCGAACACGTCATCGGCGCGGCGGCCGACCTCGCCGAGACCCTCCTCACCCGGTGCCCCGGGCTGACGATCCTCGCCACCAGCCGCGAACCCCTGGGCGTCCCCGGAGAGTCGGTGCGCCCGGTCGAGCCCCTCGTCCCCGAGCAGGCGCACCGCCTGTTCGCCGAGCGCGCGCGGGCCGTCCGCCCCGACGCCGACGCGGTGCTCGGCGACACCGAGGCCGTCGCGGAGATCTGCCGCCGCCTGGACGGGCTGCCGCTCGCCATCGAGCTGGCCGCCGCCCGGCTCCGGCTGCTGACCCCGCGGCAGATCGCCGACCGCCTGGACGACCGCTTCCGCCTGCTCACCTCCGGCAGCCGCACCGCCCTGCCCCGCCAGCAGACCCTGCGCGCGGTCGTCGACTGGTCCTGGGACCTGCTGGACGAGCGGGAGCGGACGGTCCTGCGCGAGGTGTCGGTGTTCGCCGGCGGCTGGGACCTCGCGGCGGCCGAGGCGGTGTGCACCGGCCCCGCCGCGGACCTGCTCGGCGCCCTGGTCGACAAGTCCCTGGTGGTCGCCGCCCCCGGCGGCCCGGACGGCACCGGCACCGGTATGCGGTACCGCTTGCTGGAGACCATCCACGAGTACGCCGCCGAGCGCGCGGCCGAGCTTCCCGCACTGCGCGCGGCGGCCGAGCGGCGCCACCGCGCCTGGGTGCGCGCGCTGGTGGAGGAGGCCGGGCCGCAGCTGCGGTCGGCGGCCCAGCTGCCCTGGTTCTCCCGCCTGGAGACCGACCTGGACAACATCCGCGCGGCCCTGGACCGCGCGGTCCGCGCGGGCGACGAGGCCGAGGCCGGCGCCCTGGTCCTGGCCATCGGCTGGTTCTGGTGGCTGCGCAGCCACCGCCAGGAGGCGGTGTCCTGGGTGCGGCGGGTGCTCCGCCTGGGCGCCGCCCTGGACACCCTGCCCGCCCACGCGCCGGCCGCCGAGCTGATGGCCCGGATGGAGTCCGCCGACCCGGTGGGCGCCTTCCTCGCCGACCCCGACGGCCAGGCCCGGCACCCGCTCGACGAGCTGCGCACCGACCTGCGCATGCTCGACCTGTTCCTGACCGCCGAGTCGAGCGCCGACCACCTCGCGGGCGACGAGCGGGCCCCGGAGTACGTCGCGCGCGTGCGGCGCGCCTACGAGCGCGGCGGCCCCCAGGCCGCCCGCTTCCCCGGCATCCTCTGGCCGCTGACCACGTACTACCTGGGCGGCCCGGCCGACGTCCGGCCGAACCTGTCGGCGTCCGTCGCCAACGCCCGCGCGTACGGGGGCGACTGGGAGCTGGCCGTCGCCCTGATGTACCGCGCCCATGTGACCGTCGACACCTCGGGCAACCTCCAGGGCGTCGACGAGGACCTGGCCGAGCTGCGGCTCCTCGGCCGGCGCGTCGGCGACCGCTGGATGCTGGCCCAGGTGTGCGGCGCGGCCGGCGAGGCGGCCATGGCACGCGGCCGGTACGACGAGGCACGCGCCGAGTACCAGGAGGGGCTGCGCCTCGCCTACGAGGTCGGCGCGGACGCCGAGGCGCCGTTCCTGATCGCCCGGCTCGCCGAGATCCACTACCGCTCCGGCGACCGGGACGGCGCGCTGGCCGCCCTGGACGAGGCGGAGTCGGCCGCCGACCGGTACGCGGTGCCGGAGTCCCGGGCCTTCGTCCTGCTGCTGCGCGCCCACATCGCCCTCACGGACGGGGACCTCGGCCGCGCCCGCGCACTGCACCGGGCGTCCTGCGCGCTGGTCGGGGACGGCAGCACCGCGCCCCCGCAGTTCGTGGCGGCCCAGCGGGTGGTCGAGGGGTTCGTCGTCGCCGACGAGTCGGGCCTGGCCCAGGGCCTGCGGGTGCTGGCGAACGCCCTGCGCGACGCCGTGGACCACCGGTGCGCCGAGGCGGTCACCTCCGGCCTGGCGGACGCGGCGGCCTGCCTGCTGGCCCGGCACGGGGAACTGGCGGCCGCCGTCCGGCTGTTCACCGCCGCGGACCACTGGCGCGAGGGCGTCCCGCGGCCCGAGCCGGAGCGCGGCGAGGCCGCCCGGGCCCACGCCGACGCCCGCGCGGCCCTCGGCCCCGACCGCTACGCCGCCGAGTGCGCCCGGGGCGCCGCCCTCGACGCGGCGGACGTCCTGCGGGAACTGAGCGCGGTGACGGCGGCGAGCCGTACGACCGGAAGGTGAACCGTACGGCGACGGGCCGGCGGGGCTAGCGGCAGGTGAACCGGGACTCCGCCCAGTCCGCCAGCGCCACCCGGCCGAGGCCGTGGTCGTGCGGCTCCACCACCAGCCGTACGGTCCTGCGCCCGGTGAGGTCCACATGGACGGGTACGGCCGGGCCACGGCCCTTGACCACACCGGACCGCCACAGCGGGACCCCGTCGGCGTACACGGAGAAGGAGACCTTGCCGAGACCGAGGGTCATGTCGTCCACGCCGGCCCACGCGTCGTACGCGGTGCACCGCCGGTTGAGGTCGATGGTGACGGAGGACTCGCCGTGGACGGTGACCCCGCGCGCGTACGTCCTGCCGCCGACCGACATGCCGTACCGCTGCCACACCCAGCTGCTCCCGCCCAGCCGGATCTCGGGCTCGGTGCCGTCACCGGAGGCGTCGAAGCGCAGGGCGCTCAGCTCGTAGACGGTCGGGGCGGGCGGCGGGGCGGGCGGCGGGGTGGGCGTCGGGGTCGGGGTCGGCCTGGGCGTGGGTGTCGGCTTCGGCTTCGGCGGCGGGACGGGGGTGGGCGTGGGCTTGGGTTTCGGGGTC
>NZ_JODT01000065.1 GCF_000720835.1 Streptomyces achromogenes subsp. achromogenes
CACGCCGCATCGAACGCCTCCGCGAACACCGGAAACACCCCATACAACTCCCGCCCCATCGCCACCCGCTGCGCCCCCTGCCCCGTGAACAGGAAGGCGACCTTGCCCCGTCGGGATTCGGGCGTCGTGATCGCGGTGTCGGGTGCGGGGGTGCCGTCGGCGAGGGCCCGGAGCTGTTCGCGGGGGTGGGTGTCGGCCGGGGCGACCAGGACGGCACGGTGCTCCAGCGCGCTGCGGGTCACCGCCAGCGAGTACGCCAGGTCGACCGGGGCGGCGTCCGGGCCGAGCCCCTCGATGTGCTCCAGCAGCCGCCGGGCCTGGGCCGCCAGAGCCTTGGGGGACTTGGCCGACAGCAACCACGGCAGACACGGCGGCACGACGGCACCCTCACCGGCGCCCTCCTCCTCGCCGGCGGCATCGATGGCGGGCTCGGGTGCCTGCTCCAGGATGACGTGCGCGTTCGTACCGCTCACGCCGAAGGCGGAGACGGCCGCGCGCCGGGGGCCGCCGTCGTCCTTGCGGGGCCAGTCGGTGGCCTCGGTCAGAAGGCGGACCGCACCCGAATCCCAGTCCACGAACGGGGTCGGCTCATCGATGTGCAGGGTGCGCGGCAGTACGCCGTGACGCATCGCCTGCACCATCTTGATGACTCCGCCGACCCCGGCCGCCGCGACGGTGTGTCCGATGTTGGACTTCAGGGAGCCGAGGTGGAGGGGGCGGCCGGCGGGGCGGTCCTGGCCGTAGGTGGCGATGAGGGCCTGCGCCTCGATGGGATCGCCCAGCCTCGTCCCGGTGCCGTGCGCCTCGACGGCGTCCACGTCGGCGGCGGTCAGACCCGCGTTGGCCAGGGCCTGCCGGATCACCCGCTCCTGCGCCGGACCATTGGGCGCCGTCAGCCCGTTGGACGCACCGTCCTGATTGACCGCCGAACCCCGGATCACCGCCAGCACCCGATGCCCGTTGCGCTCCGCGTCCGACAGACGCTCCACCAGCAACAGCCCCACACCCTCCGACCACGCGGTCCCGTCCGCCGCCGCCGAGAAGGACTTGATCCGCCCGTCCGGCGCCAGCCCGCGCTGCCGGGAGAAGTCGACGTAGCCGCCGGGGTCGCCGTTCACGGTGGCGCCGCCGGCCAGGGCCAGGTCGCACTCGCCGGTCCGCAGCGACTGCACCGCGAGGTGCAGCGCCACGAGGGAGGAGGAGCACGCGGTGTCGACCGACACCGCCGGGCCCTCGAACCCGAAGGTGTAGGCGATGCGTCCCGATGCCACGCTGCTCAGCTTGCCGGTCATCAGGTGGCCCTGGAGTTCCACGGGGGCGTCAAGGCCCAGGTAGCTCTCCTCCACCACGCCGACGAAGACACCGGTCGGGCTGCCCTTGAGCGGCGCGGGATCGATGCCCGCCTGTTCGAAGGTCTCCCACGCGGTCTCCAGGAGCACCCGCTGCTGGGGGTCCATCGCCAGCGCCTCGCGGGGCGAGATGCCGAAGAACTCCGCGTCGAACCGGGTCGCGCCGTCGAGGAAGCCGCCCTCCCTGACGTAGGACGTGCCCGGTGTGCCGGGCTCCGGATCGTACAGTCCCTCGATGTCCCAGCCGCGGTCCGTGGGCCAGGGCGAGATGGCGTCGGTCTCGTCGGCCACCAGCCGCCACAGGTCCCCGGGGGAGGCGACCCCGCCCGGGTAGCGGCAGGCCATGCCCACGATCGCGATCGGTTCGGTGGTGCTCGCTTCCAGCTCGGCCAGCTTCCGGCGGGTCTTCTGAAGATCGGCAGTCACCCATTTGAGGTACTCGACGAGCTTCTCTTCCTTGTCTGGGTCAGCCATGGGACACCCACATCTCCTCGGAACCGAATAGGTGTGACTGGTCAGCCGGACGTACGGCCGAGTTCGTTGTCGATCAGGTCGAAGATCTCGTCCGCCGAGGCGGACTCGATCTGTGCGGGCCGCCGGTCCGCCGCCTGCGGCCGGGGGATGTGCAGCCGGGACAGCAGGGACTGCAGCCGTTCCGCCACGGCGGCGTGGTCGTCGCTCTCCGGCGGGATCGAGCCCAGGGCGGCTTCCAGCCGGTCGAGTTCCAGGGCGACGGTCGTCTCCCGCGCCCCCGGGGCGAGTTGCGCGAGCATGTGGGTGGTCAGCGCACCCGGTGTCGGATGGTCGAAGACCGCCGTGGCGGCCAGGCCGAGTCCGGTGGCGCGGCGGAGCCGGTTGCGCAGGTCGACGGCCGTCAGGGAGTCGAAGCCCAGTTCCTGGAAGGGGCGTTCCTCGTCGATGGCAGCGGGGTCGGTGTGGCCGAGGACCGCCGCCATCGTGTCGCGCACCACCTCGGAGACGAGGTCGTACCGCTGGGTCTCGCTCAGCCCGGCCAGCCGGTCCGCGAGCGTGCGCTCCGGCTGGGCCGGTGTCCCGGCGCGGCGCCGCGCGGGCGCCTTGACCGGTTCGCCGCCCGTCGCGGGCGCTGCGCTCCCGGCCCGGGTGAACAGCGGTTCGGGGAGGTCGCGGAACGTGACCGAGTCCACGGTGGCGACGAGTTCGCCGGCCGGATCGGTCAGCCGCAGCGCCGGCCCGCCGTCGCCGGTGTCGGTGCGCACCACCCGCGCCGCCGTGGCGCCGGCCGCGTGGAGGCGCACCCCACGCCACTCGGCCGCCACCGCGACATGGCCCGGGGCGGGGTCGTCCGGGGGAGTGCCGACGGCCGCGTCCAGCAGGACCGGGTGCAGTCCGAACGCGGCTGCCTCCGCGCGGAGTTCCTCGGGGAGTTCGATCTCGTGGGACGCGGCCTCGGTGGCCGGTGCGTCGGGTGCGGGGCCCGTCCCGAGGGTTCCCCCGGCGAGTTCCTCCCACGGGCCGTCCGGATGGCGGGCGAACAGGGTCACCGGGCGGTCGCCGTCCGCGTCGGCCGCGCCGACGGCGACCTGGACGTGGACGGTGCTCCCGGCGGGCACCACCAGGGGTGCGGTGACGGTGAGTTCCCGC
Organism: Streptomyces achromogenes subsp. achromogenes; assembly: GCF_000720835.1. GTDB lineage: Bacteria > Actinomycetota > Actinomycetes > Streptomycetales > Streptomycetaceae > Streptomyces > Streptomyces achromogenes. The sequence continues at coordinate 2,973 of NZ_JODT01000065.1, forward strand.
AGTACGTCGCAGCCGAACTCGTCACCGGCGCGGATCGCCATCTCCACCAGGGCCGCGGTGGGCAGCACGGTGGTGTCGCCGGGCACGGGGCCGGCCGGCCACGGGACGCGCTCCGGTGACAGGGTGCCGTTGAACACCGCGCCGTCCTTCCGGGCCAGGGGCACGGCGACGCCCAGGAAGGGGTGGCCGGTCGGGTTCAGTCCCCACGCGCTCGCGTCGGCGGTGTCCCGCCCCGCGTCCAGCCAGTACCGCCGGTGCTGGAAGGCGTAGGTGGGCAGGCCGGTGCGGCGCGCACCGGTGCCGGCGAAGAAGGCCGGCCAGTCCACCGGTACGCCCAGGTCGTGCAGGTCGGTGACCGCCCGGACGACGGTCGCGCATTCGGGCTGGTCGCGCCGCAGCAGCGGCCGTACGAAGGGCGCGTCGTCCAGTGCCTCCTGGGCCAGCGCGGTGAGCACTCCGTCGGGGCCGATCTCTACGAAGGCCGTGACGTTGCGCTCGGCCAGCACGGAGACGGCATCGGCGAAACGCACCGTGCCACGGATCTGCTCCGCCCAAT
>NZ_JODT01000066.1 GCF_000720835.1 Streptomyces achromogenes subsp. achromogenes
ACCGAAGGGAAGCGCCCGGAGGAAAGCCCGAGAGGGTGAGTACAAAGGAAGCGACCGTTCCTTGAGAACTCAACAGCGTGCCAAAAATCAACGCCAGATATGTTGATACCCCGTCTCCAGCATCTGCTGGGACGAGGTTCCTTTGAAAAAACACAGCGAGGACGCTGTGTGCGAGAGGACTATTCCTCCTCTCGCACCGCTCTCGTGGTGTACATTCACGGAGAGTTTGATCCTGGCTCAGGACGAACGCTGGCGGCGTGCTTAACACATGCAAGTCGAACGATGAACCTCCTTGGCAATCTGCCCTTCACTCTGGGACAAGCCCTGGAAACGGGGTCTAATACCGGATACGAGCCTCCAAGGCATCTTGGAGGTTGGAAAGCTCCGGCGGTGAAGGATGAGCCCGCGGCCTATCAGCTTGTTGGTGAGGTAATGGCTCACCAAGGCGACGACGGGTAGCCGGCCTGAGAGGGCGACCGGCCACACTGGGACTGAGACACGGCCCAGACTCCTACGGGAGGCAGCAGTGGGGAATATTGCACAATGGGCGAAAGCCTGATGCAGCGACGCCGCGTGAGGGATGACGGCCTTCGGGTTGTAAACCTCTTTCAGCAGGGAAGAAGCGAAAGTGACGGTACCTGCAGAAGAAGCGCCGGCTAACTACGTGCCAGCAGCCGCGGTAATACGTAGGGCGCAAGCGTTGTCCGGAATTATTGGGCGTAAAGAGCTCGTAGGCGGCTTGTCACGTCGGGTGTGAAAGCCCGGGGCTTAACCCCGGGTCTGCATTCGATACGGGCTAGCTAGAGTGTGGTAGGGGAGATCGGAATTCCTGGTGTAGCGGTGAAATGCGCAGATATCAGGAGGAACACCGGTGGCGAAGGCGGATCTCTGGGCCATTACTGACGCTGAGGAGCGAAAGCGTGGGGAGCGAACAGGATTAGATACCCTGGTAGTCCACGCCGTAAACGGTGGGAACTAGGTGTTGGCGACATTCCACGTCGTCGGTGCCGCAGCTAACGCATTAAGTTCCCCGCCTGGGGAGTACGGCCGCAAGGCTAAAACTCAAAGGAATTGACGGGGGCCCGCACAAGCAGCGGAGCATGTGGCTTAATTCGACGCAACGCGAAGAACCTTACCAAGGCTTGACATACACCGGAAAGCATTAGAGATAGTGCCCCCCTTGTGGTCGGTGTACAGGTGGTGCATGGCTGTCGTCAGCTCGTGTCGTGAGATGTTGGGTTAAGTCCCGCAACGAGCGCAACCCTTGTTCTGTGTTGCCAGCATGCCCTTCGGGGTGATGGGGACTCACAGGAGACCGCCGGGGTCAACTCGGAGGAAGGTGGGGACGACGTCAAGTCATCATGCCCCTTATGTCTTGGGCTGCACACGTGCTACAATGGCCGGTACAAAGAGCTGCGATACCGTGAGGTGGAGCGAATCTCAAAAAGCCGGTCTCAGTTCGGATTGGGGTCTGCAACTCGACCCCATGAAGTCGGAGTTGCTAGTAATCGCAGATCAGCATTGCTGCGGTGAATACGTTCCCGGGCCTTGTACACACCGCCCGTCACGTCACGAAAGTTGGTAACACCCGAAGCCGGTGGCCCAACCCCTTGTGGGAGGGAGCTGTCGAAGGTGGGACTAGCGATTGGGACGAAGTCGTAACAAGGTAGCCGTACCGGAAGGTGCGGCTGGATCACCTCCTTTCTAAGGAGCACTTCTAGGCCGCTCAGCGGTCCAGAGGCCAGTACATCAGCGAATGTCTGATGCTGGTTGCTCATGGGTGGAACGTTGATTATTCGGTCAGTTGCCGGCCCCGGTAAAGATCCGCTTCGGTGGGTTGTGACGGGTGGCTGGTCGTTGTTTGAGAACTGCACAGTGGACGCGAGCATCTGTGGCCAAGTTTTTAAGGGCGCACGGTGGATGCCTTGGCACCAGGGTCAACCAGGCTTTGATCCGGGGGTTTCCGAATGGGGAAACCCGGCAGTCGTCATGGGCTGTCACCCACTGCTGAACACATAGGCAGTGTGGAGGGAACGCGGGGAAGTGAAACATCTCAGTACCCGCAGGAAGAGAAAACAACCGTGATTCCGGGAGTAGTGGCGAGCGAAACCGGATGAGGCCAAACCGTATGCGTGTGAGACCCGGCAGGGGTTGCGTATGCGGGGTTGTGGGATCTCTCTTCCACGGTCTGCCGGCCGTGGGACGAGTCAGAAACCGTTGATGTAGGCGAAGGACATGCGAAAGGTCCGGCGTAGAGGGTAAGACCCCCGTAGTCGAAACGTCAGCGGCTCGTTTGAGAGACACCCAAGTAGCACGGGGCCCGAGAAATCCCGTGTGAATCTGGCGGGACCACCCGCTAAGCCTAAATATTCCCTGGTGACCGATAGCGGATAGTACCGTGAGGGAATGGTGAAAAGTACCGCGGGAGCGGAGTGAAATAGTACCTGAAACCGTGTGCCTACAAGCCGTGGGAGCGTCGGACATCAGCTTGCTGGTGTCTCGTGACTGCGTGCCTTTTGAAGAATGAGCCTGCGAGTTTGCGGTGTGTTGCGAGGTTAACCCGGGTGGGGAAGCCGTAGCGAAAGCGAGTCCGAATAGGGCGATTCAGTAGCACGCTCAAGACCCGAAGCGGAGTGATCTAGCCATGGGCAGGTTGAAGCGGAGGTAAGACTTCGTGGAGGACCGAACCCACCAGGGTTGAAAACCTGGGGGATGACCTGTGGTTAGGGGTGAAAGGCCAATCAAACTCCGTGATAGCTGGTTCTCCCCGAAATGCATTTAGGTGCAGCGTCGTGTGTTTCTTGCCGGAGGTAGAGCACTGGATAGGCGATGGGCCCTACCGGGTTACTGACCTTAGCCAAACTCCGAATGCCGGTAAGTGAGAGCGCGGCAGTGAGACTGTGGGGGATAAGCTCCATGGTCGAGAGGGAAACAGCCCAGAGCATCGACTAAGGCCCCTAAGCGTACGCTAAGTGGGAAAGGATGTGGAGTCGCAGAGACAACCAGGAGGTTGGCTTAGAAGCAGCCACCCTTGAAAGAGTGCGTAATAGCTCACTGGTCTAGTGATTCCGCGCCGACAATGTAGCGGGGCTCAAGCGTACCGCCGAAGTCGTGTCATTGCAGCATGTACTCCCAACGGAGGCTGTGATGGGTAGGGGAGCGTCGTCTGCCGGGTGAAGCGGCACTGGAAGGTAGTCGTGGACGGTTGACGAGTGAGAATGCAGGCATGAGTAGCGATACAAACGTGAGAAACGTTTGCGCCGATTGACTAAGGGTTCCTGGGTCAAGCTGATCTGCCCAGGGTAAGTCGGGACCTAAGGCGAGGCCGACAGGCGTAGTCGATGGATAACCGGTTGATATTCCGGTACCCGCTGTGAAGCGTCAAACATCGAGCATCGTGATGCTAAGGCCGTGAAGCCGTTCCGGACCCTTCGGGGAATGGAAAGTGGTGGAGCCGCCGAACCAAGCGGTTAGTAGGTGAGTGATGGGGTGACGCAGGAAGGTAGTCCATCCCGGGCGGTGGTTGTCCCGGGGTAAGGGTGTAGCCCGAGTGGTAGGCAAATCCGCCACTCATACAGGGTGAGACCTGATGCCGAGCCGATTGTGGTGAAGTGGATGATCCTATGCTGTCGAGAAAAGCCTCTAGCGAGTTTCATGGCGGCCCGTACCCTAAACCGACTCAGGTGGTCAGGTAGAGAATACCGAGGCGTTCGGGTGAACTATGGTTAAGGAACTCGGCAAAATGCCCCCGTAACTTCGGGAGAAGGGGGGCCACACTCGGTGATGGGCTTTACGCCTTGAGCTGGGGGTGGCCGCAGAGACCAGCGAGAAGCGACTGTTTACTAAAAACACAGGTCCGTGCGAAGCCGTAAGGCGATGTATACGGACTGACGCCTGCCCGGTGCTGGAACGTTAAGGGGACCGGTTAGCTCACTTTCGGGTGGGCGAAGCTGAGAACTTAAGCGCCAGTAAACGGCGGTGGTAACTATAACCATCCTAAGGTAGCGAAATTCCTTGTCGGGTAAGTTCCGACCTGCACGAATGGCGTAACGACTTCTCGACTGTCTCAACCATAGGCCCGGTGAAATTGCACTACGAGTAAAGATGCTCGTTTCGCGCAGCAGGACGGAAAGACCCCGGGACCTTTACTACAGTTTGATATTGGTGTTCGGTTCGGCTTGTGTAGGATAGCTGGGAGACTGTGAAGCTCGCACGCCAGTGTGGGTGGAGTCGTCGTTGAAATACCAGTCTGGTCGTGCTGGATGTCTAACCTGGGTCCGTGATCCGGATCAGGGACAGTGTCTGATGGGTAGTTTAACTGGGGCGGTTGCCTCCTAAAGGGTAACGGAGGCGCCCAAAGGTTCCCTCAGCCTGGTTGGCAATCAGGTGTTGAGTGTAAGTGCACAAGGGAGCTTGACTGTGAGACCGACGGGTCGAGCAGGGACGAAAGTCGGGACTAGTGATCCGGCGGTGGCTTGTGGAAGCGCCGTCGCTCAACGGATAAAAGGTACCCCGGGGATAACAGGCTGATCTTCCCCAAGAGTCCATATCGACGGGATGGTTTGGCACCTCGATGTCGGCTCGTCGCATCCTGGGGCTGGAGTCGGTCCCAAGGGTTGGGCTGTTCGCCCATTAAAGCGGTACGCGAGCTGGGTTTAGAACGTCGTGAGACAGTTCGGTCCCTATCCGCTGTGCGCGTAGGAGTCTTGAGAAGGGCTGTCCCTAGTACGAGAGGACCGGGACGGACGAACCTCTGGTGTGCCAGTTGTTCTGCCAAGGGCATGGCTGGTTGGCTACGTTCGGGAGGGATAACCGCTGAAAGCATCTAAGCGGGAAGCCTGCTTCGAGATGAGGACTCCCACCCACTTGATGGGGTAAGGCTCCCAGTAGACGACTGGGTTGATAGGCCGGATCTGGAAGCACGGTAACGTGTGGAGGTGACCGGTACTAATAGGCCGAGGGCTTGTCC
>NZ_JODT01000067.1 GCF_000720835.1 Streptomyces achromogenes subsp. achromogenes
TGTCGGCGTACAAGCGAACGTGCACCACCTCGTACGGATGAAAGTGCACCATTCCTGATGCGGTGACGGGGTACCGACCGTGAGTCTGCTGCTGTCGTTTCGGGGCGGCAGAGAGGCGGCTGACGATGGTCTTGGATGCACATCGATGGCTGGAGTTGAGGCGGTTCCGGCCGCTGTACGAGTCCGGTGCGATGAGCCTGCGGGAGATCGCGAAGGAGACCGGGCTGAACCGCCGGACGGTCAGCAAGTACCTCAAGGACCCGGCCTCGCTCGCGCCGCCGAAGAGAGAAGCAGCAGATCAGCGGCCTCGGTGGGTGGTGGACGAGGTCGCGCCGCTGATCGACGCGATGCTCAGGTCCGAGATCCTGCTCAAGGGGAAGGTGATCCACGAGCGCCTCGCCCAGGAGTACGGGGTCAGCATCAACTACCAGCGGGTGAAGCTCTATCTGCAGGAAGCCCGGCCCCGGATCGCGGAGGAACTGGGCATCAGCCCGGGCGAGCTGGCGGGCCTGCACCGGCGCTTCGAGGTCGTCCCGGGTGCTCAGGCCCAGGTCGACTGGGGAGACGAAGGCAAGATCCTCGCCCATGTCGGCATCCCGAAGGTCTACTCCTTCCACATGACGCTGTCGTACTCGCGCGACCCGTTCTGCTGTTTCACCACCAGCCAGGACCTGGCCACCTTCTTCGACTGCCACCGGGCCGCGTTCGCGCACTTCGGCGGGGTGCCGATGAGCATCGTCTACGACCGCACCAAAACGGTCGTGCGCCGGCACGTCGCCCCCGGCGAGGCGGTTCCGCTGCACCCGGAAGCGGTCGCCTTCGCCGGGCACTACGACTTCGACATCGACGTGCTGGCCGCCTACCGGCCGCAGGGCAAGGGCCGGGTCGAGCGGCAGGTGAACATCGTCCGCGACCACGTCCTGGCCGGTCGGGCTTTCTCCTCCATCGAGGAGCTGAACGCCGCTTTCGCCGCCTGGGTCCCGCTGCGCCGGGCGAAGGTGCACGGCACCCACGGCGAAGTAGTCGGGCACCGGGCCGTGCGCGATCACATGGCCCTGCGTCCACTGCCGGCGACTCCTTACGTGGTCACCCAGCGGCACCTGCGGCATGTCGGCAAGGACTGCCTGGTCGCCTTCGACGCGAACCTCTACTCGGTGCCCGCCCGCAAGGTCCGCCCCCGCCAGCTGGTCGAGGTCCGGGCCACGAAGTCCCAGGTCAGCCTGCACTCCACCGTCCCCGGCCCAACCGGCCAGACCTTGTTGGCCGTCCATCCGCGGGCTGTTGGCCGGGGCGCCCGCATCGTGGATGAGACGCACTGGGACGGCCTTCCCACCGGCGCCGGCCGCCGCGTCACCACCGGTGACGACGCTCTGCCCTCGCCCCGCCGCGGCCAGCCACCGAAGGCGGAGGCCGGGCCGCTGCAGGCTCTGCTGAACCGGGCCGCCGCCGCGAACATCGAGGTCGGCCGCCGCCCGCTGTCGGTCTATGACGAGCTGACCGGCACCCGTCCCTTCACCGCCCCGACCAAGGAAGCCCGTTGAGCGAGCTGACCAGCACCCGCATCCGCACCACCGCCTCCAAGCTCGGCCTGCCGCACCTGGCCGAGGCCCTGAACCAGTACGTCCAGCGGGCCGACGAGGCGAAAATGGGCTACCTCGACTTCCTCGATCTGGTGCTGGCCGAAGAAATCGCCGTCCGCGACGACCGGCGCTTCCGCAACGGCCTGCGGCTGTCGAAGCTGCCGCACCACAAGACGCTGGAGGACTACGACTTCTCCTTCCAGCCCGACCTCGACCCGCGCAAGGTCAAGGACCTGGCCACCCTGCCTTTCGTCGCGGACAAGGCCAACGTCGCCCTGCTCGGGCCGCCCGGGGTCGGCAAGACGCACATCGCTGTCGCCCTGGCCGTCGCGGCCTGCCGGGCCGGCTACTCGATCTACTTCACCAGCCTCGACGACATGGTCCGCCACCTCAAGGCCGCCGAGGACCAGGGCCGGCTGATCAGCAAACTCACCAGCTACCTCCGCCCCGCGGTCCTCGTGGTCGACGAGGTGGGCTACCAGCCACTGGAGCGGACCGAAGCGAACCTCGTCTTCCAGGTCATCTCCAAGCGTTACGAGAAGGGCTCCATCATCCTGACCTCGAACAAGACCTTCGGCGAATGGGGCCAGGTCTTCGGCGACGAGGTCCTGGCCACCGCGATCCTCGACCGCCTCCTGCACCACTGCGAAGTCGTCTCGATCAACGGCAACAGCTACCGGCTCAAGAACCGCCTTCAGGCCATCGAACGGGACACCGACGTGGCCTAACGAGTGGTGCACATAACTTCGTACTCGGTGGTGCACTCACACGAGTACCTGGACA
>NZ_JODT01000068.1 GCF_000720835.1 Streptomyces achromogenes subsp. achromogenes
GGGGGTGGTGGACCGGCCTCCGGTTGCGTGACCTCCGGTGCCCTGACCGCCGGTTGCCTGACCGCCGACTGCTTCGCCTCCGGTGGCCTGACCGCCCGTGGCCTGACCCCCGGTCGCTTGGCCGCCGACTGCTCCGCCTCCGGTGCCCTGGCCGCCAGTGCCCTCACCGCCAGTGGCCTGACCGCCCGTCGCCTGACCGCCGGTGGCTTGTCCCCCGGTGGCTTGTCCCTCGGTAGCCTGACCGCTCGCGGCCTGACCTCCGGTCGTCCGGCCCTGACCGGCCGTGGCACCGGCCACCGCTCCCGCGGTTCCTCCGCCGGCGGCTGCTCCGGCACCTCCGGCGGCGGTCCCGCCACCACCGGCCGCCGCCGCTCCTCCGGCCGCCGCCGCTCCCCCGCCTGCCGCCGCTCCGGCACCGCCCGCAGCCGCGGCTCCTCCTGCCGCCGCACCCGCGGCAGCGCCGGCACCGGCGGCCACGCCGGCCGCCGCACCAGCACCGGCAACTGCCCCGGCACCCGCAGCGACACCGGCAACTGCCCCAGCACCGGCGGCAGCACCGGCGCCGGCGGCTGCTGCTCCGGCGGCAGCACCAACCCCGGCCCCAGCACCCGCAGCCGCACCCACACCCGCGCCTGCACCAACCCCCGCACCTGCGCCACCAGCGCCTGCGCCCGCCGCAACACCGGCTCCTGCACCCGCAGCAGCGCCGGCACCTGCTCCCCCAGCACCGGCACCCGCAGCCGCACCCACACCCGCGCCGGCGCCCGCGACAGCACCGGCACCGGCACCGGCAGCCACCCCGGCTCCCGCCGCCGCACCCGCACCTGCCGCCGCACCAACCCCCGCACCAGCGCCCGCGGCTGCCGCCCCGGCGACGGCACCGGCACCGGCCGCAGCACCCGCACCGGCCCCGGCCGCAGCGCCGACCCCCGCTCCCGCACCCCCGGCACCAGCGGCGGCACCGGCCCCCGCACCCGCACCCCCCGCGACCGCGCCGGGCGCACCCACACCGGGGGCAGGCACGGCCCCACCCGGAGCGACCGCACCCGGAGCGGGCGCGCCCGGCAGCGGCAGCGGCGGTGGCGGCGGGAAGACGGCACCGGGCGGAACAGGCAGCCCCGGAGGGACGACGGGCGGAACGGGCGGAGCCGGAGGCACGGCGGGCGGAACCGGCGCCGGAGGTGGCACCGGCACAGGGGGTGGTGGCAGCGGAGCGGGAGGCGGCGGGGGCGGTACGGGGACGGGCGGGGCCGGTGGGGGCACGGGGACGAGAGTCGGGGCCGGCGGTACGGGGGCCGGAGTCGGCGGTACCGGTGGCGGAGGGGGTGGCGG
>NZ_JODT01000069.1 GCF_000720835.1 Streptomyces achromogenes subsp. achromogenes
CTTCCCACTCTTCCCACTCTTCCCACTTTCCCAGGCCCCTCCGTACGTACGACTTCCGGCAGGTGCGGGAAGGGGTCGGGCCGCCGCCCTCGGACCCCCGCCCCGAGGGCCGCCTCGGGGCCGCCGCCCGGGCGCCTTCCCACTTTGAAGTGGGAAGGACTCCCAAAGTGGGATGGAGTTTTAGGCCCCTGACATGCGCCCTTCCCACTCTTCCCACTCTTCCCACTTTCCCGGGCCCTTCCGTAGGTAGGGCCCGGAGCCCTCCCAGGGGCAGGGGCCGCCGCTCGTCCTGGCCGTGGCCGCCTCGGTCGGCCGGCACTTCCCCGGGCCCTCCCGAGGACCGGCTCGTCCACGTCCTGGCCGTCCTGCTCGTCCGCCCCGAGGACCGGCTCGTCCGCCCGTGAGCCGCCGCCAGGGAGCCGAGGGCCCCCTCGGTCCCTGCTCGGTCCCTCCGGCCCGCTCCCGGCCGTGTGCGGCCCCTGCTCGTCCGGCGGTGCCGAGGGCCGCCTCGGTCAGCCGGGAGCCCCTGCTCGTCCCCGGGCCTCCCTCGGTCGGCCCGGTGCCGAGGACCCGCTCGTCCGGCCGCAGGCCGGTACCCGAGGACCGGCTCGTCCCCCTCGGTCGGGTGATTCCGGGTCAGTTATGACGGAAAGTCACCGGGCAATCCGGCTCCCCCAGTTGGGGAATCCAGCGCTATTCTCGGAAACATCCCAACTCGATTCCCAACGGCTTTGCCGGTCAAATGAGTTGGGAATCTCGAAACGCTTTCCGGTCGAATTCGGGGAATTCTCGCGGGGAAATTCGCGACGCATTCCGGCGCCCTCGGGGCGGGAACTCCAACCCCCTCCCGGTGAAACTCAGTTGGGAATTCCGAAGGAATTCGGCAACGAATTCAGGTGCGAAGCACCTGCGCGGCGCGGCTCCGCAGGAGACC
>NZ_JODT01000070.1 GCF_000720835.1 Streptomyces achromogenes subsp. achromogenes
GGACCGAGCGCGGGCCAGGGGCGGCCATCCGGAGGTGATCAGTTCACCCGCCCAACAGTGGACGCCCCACCCGCCACGGCCGCCCACGGTCCGGCAGATCAGGTAAGACGTCGTCCCGTCCGTGACCGTGGTCACGCGGCCGGAGCCGCCGACGGGGGTCACACGGGGATCTGTGGTCAGGGCGGGTTCTTGCTGGGTACTCTTGGAATGCACTTGATTCCTCGCTAGGGGATCGATGCCAAGCCCTGGGAGTCGTGTCCCGGGGCTTTCGGCATGTCTGGGGTCGGGTGCCTGCGGTGTGACCCCGCCGAAGCGGGGTCGTGTGGTCACGGAGCGCGGGCCGGGGTGAGGCGGAGCCACCCCCTTTGAGGGGTCAGGGCACGAGGGGCCGGAGCCGGGAGAGCTATCCCCGCCGGCCGAATCCCGAGGGAGAGCAGGAACGCCACCAGGGCGGCCCGAACCTGCACCGGGAGGGCCGCGAAGGCACGCACGAACGCGCGGGCGACGGACCGCCGCCCGGCCGGGGTCATGCCCTTGACCATGGCGACGATGCGCCGGTCTACGTCCTGCGGGGGCAGACCCTCGTATCCGCCGAATCGCCAGATGATCAGGAACTCTTCCTCGGTCATCCGGAGGAACATCTCCAACAGGCCGTCAGCCTTGTGCACGGTGCTCACCCCCTTCGCGGTCGTCGTCGTCATGGGTCAGGCTCCGAGGGGGAGCGGGATCGTCAGGGAGTTGGTCCCGACCGTGGCCCCGCTCGCCTTCATCGCGCGGTACATCTGCGCCAGGGCGACTCCGGCGGCCATGGCCAGGGCGGCGGCGGCCACCAGGAGCAGGGCCTCGGATACCGGGATGTAGCGCGTCCGGCCGTGGCCTCCCTGCTCAACGACCGTGACCCCGCAGCGTCGAACGGTGTAGTTC
>NZ_JODT01000071.1 GCF_000720835.1 Streptomyces achromogenes subsp. achromogenes
CGTTCTCAACGACGTGGACCTCCCACGTCCCGGAGACGATGACCCCGCCACCCGTGAACGTCAGGGCTTCCGACCGGGCTTCGATCTCCGTGTCCCCGGTGATCTCGATCAGGCAGAGTTCCCCGGGAGGGAAGACGCCTTCAAGTTCCTTCGGATCCATGTCTGACCTTCCTTGGAATTGAGGCGGGGCCCCCAGCTCGGGGGCCCCGCGGTGTCCTACGCGCCGAATCCGATCGCTGCGACGGACGTGTACGCGCCCCACTCGGACCCGAGGGTGTCCTCGGCAATGTCCTCCCACTCAGCGTTCATGCCGTCCGCGTCCCCGGCCGACCACTGGTCGACGAGCCGGTCCCACTGGTTGGGGCGGATGTTCACCTTGCGCACGTCCAGGGCCCGTTGCCGGGACGGGGTGACCCCTCCCTGATTCACCGGGTGGACTTCCACCCGGGTCCCGCGCCCGTTGTTGCCGAGCCGCTTTTTCAGGGACTTCGCCACGTTCCGCCGCCGCATGTCGGCGTATGCCGCGTCAATGCGGCCCCGGTTGGCCTTGTTCGGGTCACGGTCCCCGGCAAGCCACGCGATAAGCGTGCGCGGGGTGACGCTGATACCGGCTCGTTCCATGGCCTGATATCCGGCGGGGGAGTTCGTCAGGTACTTGAGGCGTGCCTCCAATCCGCGTTCACTGGCCGCCGACGACTTGATACCCCCGGCAAGTTCCGTGAGCCGTTCGGCAATTGCCTCTCCGCCCGGCTTTCCCTTTGCGCCGTATGCGCCCGTGATTTTCCCGGCCATGTCGTCACTCCCCCATTTCCGTGACCGGGGCGCCGACGACATAGGCGCCCTTCGTCTTCATCTCGGTCAGTCCCCGGCCCTCAGCGAATAC
>NZ_JODT01000072.1 GCF_000720835.1 Streptomyces achromogenes subsp. achromogenes
GTCCCACTTGGACTGGTTGTCGGCGGCCGGGGGCAGGCCGCGACCGAAGCCGTTGCCGTCGGCGCAGTCCCAGTGCAGGGCGTTGAACCAGTCGCCGCTGTCGAAGGAGTTGCGGTCCAGGGACTTGGAGCGCAGCAGGTCGCTGCCCGCCTGGGAGAGTGCCGGCCCCTGGGAGAGGGCGGCGGTGGCCATGGCCATCACCTGCATCCGGGCCCGGTCACCGGCGGACGTGCCCTTGGGCAGCTTGTAGGCCAGGGCGTCGAACAGCGACTCGTTGTCGTGCGCGTCCACATACGCCAGCGCGTCTCCGGGGGCGTCGGCGTAGCCGGCGGGCGCGCCGTTGTAGTCCACCTGCGCACCCGAGACCTCGTTGCCGCCGGTGTCGGTGAAGCGGTACTTGGCGAGGTTGCCACTCAGGCCGACCTTGATCAGGTCCTGGTAGTGCAGCAGCCGCGCCTTCTGCTCCTCCTTCGTGCCGTTGGCGGGGGAGGTGTTGGGGTCGGTGTACAGGCCGGAGGCGAAGCCCTGCACGCCGGGGTCGGCGTCGAAGGGGGTGCCGCCGCGTACCGCGTCGCGGGCCCGGTCGGAGAAGGTGGCGATGCCGGTACCGGCCATGTTCTTCTGCGTGGCCTGGACGAACCGGGCGTCGTCGGCGACCTCCCCGAAGTTCCAGCCCTCCCCGTACAGGATGATCTTCCGGCCGTCCACGCCGTCCTTCTTCAAGGTCAGCGCGTCCAGGGCCTTGCGCACGGCCAGGATGTTGGCCTTGGGGTGGTGGCCCATGAGGTCGAAACGGAACCCGTCGACCTTGTACTGCTTCGCCCAGGTGACCACCGAGTCCACCACCAGCTTGCCCATCATCGC
>NZ_JODT01000073.1 GCF_000720835.1 Streptomyces achromogenes subsp. achromogenes
GTCCACGGTCCCGGACCCCGAGGGCCGTATCGGCGGCTCGAAGGCCCGGGCCTGGAAGGTCTCGCGGAAGCTGCGGAAGTCCGCGGACGCCGCCGCCTCCGCCGCGAAGAACGCCGCGGCCACCTATGCCGCCTTCCAGCAGGCGTACGAGGAAGAGATCAACCGCGTCAAGCACCGTGCCCGGCGCCCCCAGGGTCCGCGCATGGACTGGGCTCAGCAGTAAGGGGAGGGGCGGTCATGGGTGAGAAGGACATCGAGCAGCAGCACGAGGAACAGCTCAAGGGCGAGTCGGCACTCGCGGGGGTCGGCAAGTACCTGTTGCACCGGGCAAAGCCGCACCTGCCCCCGTGGCTCGGGGTCGTGGGCGTGGGCGTGGTCGGGGAGGGCGCACACCTGATGTGGGCTGACTCCCCGTGGGGCGCGGCCGGTCTCACGCTCGCCTCGGTCGCGCTGACCGGTGCGACGTGGTGGGCGGGCCGGGGGACGAGCGCTCAGCGCCGGTTGCACTCCGCGATCACGGTTGCGGCGGGGTCGGTGTGGGTGACCGCCGCCGCCCTGTCCGGTCCGATCACTCACCCCGTGATCGACCTGTACGCCATGGGCGGCCCGGTCCTGGCCCTGTCGTGGAACGTCCGCATGGTCATGCGGCGCAACCCTGACGCGGTCGGGGAGTCCTCGGACAAGGGCCTGTTGGAGAAGGTCGGTCTGGCCCGTACGAAGCTGGGCACGGCGAAGGTGGAGCCGAACAAGGTCACCGTGCCGTACGCGCTCCCGGCCGGGGAGGCGACCAACGCGGACATGGCCAAGAGCCTGCCCCGGGTCGCGTCCGCGCTGGACGTGCCGACCAC
>NZ_JODT01000074.1 GCF_000720835.1 Streptomyces achromogenes subsp. achromogenes
GTGGCCTCCTTGCGGGCGGCGGCGGTCAGCGACCGGTGGGTGGGGGCGTCGGGCACGTCCGCGGGGCGTCCCTTGGCGAACTCCTCGCGCAGGACGGGCACGACTTCCTCGCCGAGCAGGTCGAGCTGCTCCAGCACGGTCTTCAGGGGCAGTCCCGCGTGGTCCATCAGGAACAGCTGGCGCTGGTAGTCGCCGGCGTACTCGCGGAAGGAGAGCGTCTTGTCGATCACCTGCTGCGGGGAGCCCACGGTGAGCGGGGTCTGCGCGGTGAAGTCCTCCAGCGAGGGCCCGTGGCCGTAGACCGGGGCGTTGTCGAAGTACGGGCGGAACTCCCGTACCGCGTCCTGCGAGTTCTTCCGCATGAACACCTGGCCGCCCAGGCCGACGATCGCCTGCTCCGGGGTGCCGTGGCCGTAGTGGGCGTACCGCGTGCGGTACAGCTCGACCATCCGCCTGGTGTGGTCGGCGGGCCAGAAGATGTTGTTGTGGAAGAAGCCGTCGCCGTAGTACGCGGCCTGCTCGGCGATCTCCGGGGAGCGGATGGAGCCGTGCCAGACGAACGGCGCCACCCCGTCCAGCGGGCGGGGCGTGGAGGTGAAGCCCTGCAGCGCGGTGCGGAACTTGCCCTCCCAGTCGACGACGTCCTCGCGCCACAGCCGGCGCAGCAGGGCGTAGTTCTCGAGGGCGAGGTCGATGCCGTCGCGGATGTCCTGGCCGAACCACGGGTACACCGGCCCGGTGTTGCCGCGCCCCATCATCAGGTCCACCCGGCCGTCGGCCAGGTGCTGGAGCATCGCGTAGTCCTCCGCGATCTTCACCGGGTCGTTGGTGGTGATCAGCGCCTTGATCCGCTCGCCCTCGGACGGGGTGCGTCCGGTGGTCGGGTCGGTGGTCACGTCCCCGACGCTGAAGATCCCGAACTGC
>NZ_JODT01000075.1 GCF_000720835.1 Streptomyces achromogenes subsp. achromogenes
GACGGTGTGGCGCGGACGGTGGAGTTCCGGCGGATGGTGCAGGCGCTGAACCGGGACGGGCTGCGGGTGGTGATGGACGTGGTGTACAACCACACGGCGGCCAGTGGGCAGGCGGCGACGTCGGTGCTGGACCGGATCGTGCCGGGGTACTACCAGCGTCTGCTGGCGGACGGGTCGGTGGCGAACAGCACCTGCTGTGCCAACACCGCGACCGAGAACGCGATGATGGGCAAGCTGGTGGTGGACTCGGTGGTCACCTGGGCGAAGCAGTACAAGGTCGACGGGTTCCGTTTCGACCTGATGGGCCACCACCCGAAGGCCAACATCCTGGCCGTGCGCAAGGCTTTGGACGCGCTGACCTTGAAGAAGGACGGCGTGGACGGCAGGAAGATCATCCTGTACGGGGAGGGCTGGAACTTCGGGGAGGTCGCCGACGACGCCCGGTTCGTCCAGGCCACGCAGAAGAACATGGCCGGTACCGGTGTCGCCACCTTCTCCGACCGGGCCCGCGACGCGGTGCGCGGCGGCACCCCCTTCGACGCCGACCCCGGCGTGCAGGGCTTCGCCTCCGGCCTGTACACCGACCCCAACACCTCCCCCGCCAACGGCACCAAGGAGGAGCAGCGGGCGCGGCTGCTGCACTACCAGGACCTGATCAAGGTCGGCCTGAGTGGCAACCTCGCGAAGTACCGCTTCACCGACACCGGCGGCAACGAGGTCTCGGGTGCGCAGGTGGACTACAACGGCGCGCCCGCCGGCTACGCCGACGCCCCCGGTGACGCGCTGGCGTATGTGGACGCGCACGAC
>NZ_JODT01000076.1 GCF_000720835.1 Streptomyces achromogenes subsp. achromogenes
GAAGTGGAAGGCCATGTGGCACTCGTCGCCGCCGGCGGAGTAGTCGCCGAAGTAGTCGACCACGTCCTCGGGCCACTGGTTCGCCTCCGCCAGCAGCACGGTGTCCGGATAGAGCGCGTCGATCTCGCGGCGCACCCGCTTCAGGAACTGGTGCGTGGCGGGCAGGTTCTCGCAGTTGGTGCCCTCTTCCGCGTACAGATAGGGCACCGCGTCCAGGCGGTAGCCGTCGATGCCGAGGTCCAGCCAGAACCGCAGCGCGGCCAGGATCTCCTCCTGGACGGCCGGGTTCTCGTAGTTCAGGTCCGGCTGGTGCGAGAAGAAGCGGTGGAAGTAGTACTGGCCGCGCACCGGGTCGAAGGTCCAGTTGGAGACCTCCGTGTCGACGAAGATGATCCGCGCGTCCTCGTACCGCTTGTCGTCGTCGGCCCACATGTAGTAGTCCCCGTAGGGGCCGTCGGGGTTCTTGCGGGACTCCTGGAACCACGGGTGCTGGTCGCTGGTGTGGTTCATGACGAAGTCGATGATCACGCGCATGCCGCGCTGGTGGGCGGCGTCCACGAACTCCACGAAGTCGGCGAGGTCACCGAACTCGGGCAGCACGGCGGTGTAGTCGGAGACGTCGTAACCACCGTCGCGCAGCGGGGACTTGAAGAAGGGCGGCAGCCACAGGCAGTCCACGCCGAGCCACTGGAGGTAGTCCAGCTTGGCGGTCAGGCCCTTCAGGTCGCCGACGCCGTCTCCG
>NZ_JODT01000077.1 GCF_000720835.1 Streptomyces achromogenes subsp. achromogenes
CGCGAGGGCCGGACCATCGCCCCGCTCCTCACCCGCCTGAACACCATCCGCCGCCGCCACCCCGCACTCCAGCGGCTGCGCAACCTGCACTTCCACCACGCGGATCAGGACGCGGTGCTCGTCTACTCGAAGCACACGGGGACGGACACGGTGGTCGTGGTCGTCAACCTCGACCCGCACCACACCCAGGAGGCCACGGTCTCGTTGGACATGCCGCGACTCGGCCTGGACTGGCACGAGTCCGTGCCGGTGCGCGACGAGCTCACCGGTGAGACCTACCACTGGGGCAGGGCCAACTACGTGCGCCTCGAACCGGGTCACCGGCCCGCGCACGTCTTCACCGTCCTGCGACCGTCCAACCCGCAGATCGGAGGGTCACCCACGATATGACCGTCAACGAGCCCGTACCGGACACCTTCGAGGACACGCCCGCCAAGGACCGGGACCCGGAATGGTTCAAACGCGCCGTCTTCTACGAGGTCCTGGGGACTACTACGTCTGGGCCGACGACGACAAGCAGTACCAGGACGCGCGGATCATCTTCGTCGACACCGAGGCCTCCAACTGGACCTACGACCCGGTGCGCAAGCAGTACTACTGGCACCGCTTCTTCTCCCACCAGCCGGACCTGAACTACGAGAACCCGGCCGTCCAGGAGGAGATCCTCTCCGCGCTGCGGTTCTGGCTGGACCTCGGCATCGACGGGTTCCGGCTGGACGCGGTGCCGTACCTGTACCAGCGGGAGGGCACCAACTGCGAGAACCTGCCCGCCACGCACGAGTTCCTGAAGCGGGTGCGCAAGGAGATCGACGCCCAGTACCCGGACAAGGTGCTGCTGGCGGAGGCGAACCAGTGGCCCGAGGACGTGGTCGACTACTTCGGCGACTACTCCGCCGGCGGCGACGAGTGCCACATGGCCTTCCACTTC
>NZ_JODT01000078.1 GCF_000720835.1 Streptomyces achromogenes subsp. achromogenes
GTCAGCTCGGTCAGGTACTCGGTGAGCTCCTGTTTGCTGTTGCGCCAGGTGAAGTAGGTGTAGGACTGCTGGAAGCCGATCTGGGCCAGGGTGTGCATCATCGCCGGGCGGGTGAACGCCTCCGCCAGAAAGATCACGTCCGGGTCGGTCCGGTTGATCTCCGCGATGACCCGCTCCCAGAAGACCACGGGCTTGGTGTGGGGGTTGTCCACGCGGAAGATGCGCACGCCGTGGGCCATCCAGTGCCGCAGGATCCGCAGCGTCTCGGCGACCAGGCCGTCCATGTCGGCGTCGAAGGCGAGGGGGTGGATGTCCTGGTACTTCTTCGGGGGGTTCTCCGCGTAGGCGATCGAGCCGTCCGGGCGGTGGTGGAACCACTCGGGGTGCTTCTCCACCCACGGGTGGTCCGGGGAGCACTGGAGGGCGAAGTCCAGGGCGACCTCCAGGCCGAGCCGGCCGGCCTCGGCGACGAAGAAGTCGAAGTCCTCCAGGGTGCCCAGGTCGGGGTGGACGGCGTCGTGACCCCCTTCGGGGGAACCGATCGCCCAGGGCACACCGACGTCGTCGGGGCCGGCGGTCAGGGTGTTGTTGGGGCCTTTGCGGTGGGTGGTGCCGATGGGGTGGATCGGGGGCAGGTAGACGACGTCGAAGCCCATGTCCGCGATCGCCTTCAG
>NZ_JODT01000079.1 GCF_000720835.1 Streptomyces achromogenes subsp. achromogenes
CCTGCTGCACGTGGACACGGGACACAACTTCCCGGAGGTCCTCGCGTACCGGGACCGGGTGGCGGCCGCACACGGGCTGCGCCTGCATGTGGCCTCGGTCCAGGACTACATCGACCGCGGTGTGCTCAAGGAACGCCCCGACGGCACCCGCAACCCGCTGCAGACGCTCCCGCTCACCGAGAAGATCCAGAGCGAGAGGTTCGACGCGGTCTTCGGCGGCGGCCGCCGCGACGAGGAGAAGGCCCGCGCCAAGGAGCGCGTCTTCTCCCTGCGCGACGAGTTCTCCCAGTGGGACCCGCGCCGCCAGCGCCCCGAGCTGTGGAACCTGTACAACGGCCGGCACGCCCCCGGCGAGCACGTCCGTGTCTTCCCGCTGTCCAACTGGACCGAGCTGGACGTGTGGCAGTACATCGCCCGCGAGGACATCGAACTGCCGCAGATCTACTACGCGCACGAGCGCGAGGTGTTCCGGCGTTCCGGCATGTGGCTGACCGCGGGCGAGTGGGGCGGCCCGAAGGACGGCGAGAGCGTCGAGAAGCGGCGGGTGCGCTACCGCACCGTCGGCGACATGTCCTGCACCGGCGCGGTCGACTCCGACGCCGACACCATCGAGAAGGTCATCGCCGAGATCGCGGCGTCCCGGCTGACCGAGCGCGG
>NZ_JODT01000080.1 GCF_000720835.1 Streptomyces achromogenes subsp. achromogenes
GTGCTGCTGGCGGAGGCGAACCAGTGGCCCGAGGACGTGGTCGACTACTTCGGCGACTACTCCGCCGGCGGCGACGAGTGCCACATGGCCTTCCACTTCCCCGTCATGCCCCGCATCTTCATGGCCGTACGCCGCGAATCCCGCTACCCGGTCTCCGAGATCCTCGCCAAGACCCCCGCCATCCCCTCCAGCTGCCAGTGGGGCATCTTCCTGCGCAACCACGACGAGCTCACCCTCGAAATGGTCACCGACGAGGAACGCGACTACATGTGGGCCGAGTACGCCAAAGACCCCCGCATGCGCGCCAACATCGGCATCCGCCGCCGCCTCGCCCCCCTGCTCGACAACGACCGCAACCAGATCGAACTCTTCACCGCCCTGCTGCTGTCCCTGCCCGGCTCCCCGATCCTCTATTACGGCGACGAGATCGGCATGGGCGACAACATCTGGCTCGGCGACCGCGACGCCGTCCGCACCCCCATGCAGTGGACCCCCGACCGCAACGCCGGCTTCTCCTCCTGCGACCCGGGACGCCTGTTCCTGCCCACCATCATGGACCCCGTCTACGGCTACCAGGTCACCAACGTCGAAGCCTCCATGTCCTCCCCCTCCTCGCTGCTGCACTGGACCCGCCGGATGATCGAGATCCGCAA
>NZ_JODT01000081.1 GCF_000720835.1 Streptomyces achromogenes subsp. achromogenes
CGGAAGCCGCGGTCGACCAGCTCCTGGTACCCGTGCTCGTAGAACTGCTGCGGGTCGCTCTCCCAGACCGTCTTCAGCGCGTCCGCCAGCTCCGGCGCCGCGTCGCCCTCGATCAGGGTCACACCGATGTACTCGCCGGTGGCCTCCGCCGGGTCCATCAGCTTGGTGATCCGGGTCATCCCCTTCGCCGGGTCGACGACGACCTTCATCTCCTCGTCGGCCAGCTTCTTCACCGTGTCCACCGCGAGGATGATCCGCTTGCCCTCACCCCGGGCGGCCAGCAGCGTCTTCTCCACCGACACCGGGTGCACGGTGTCACCGTTGGCGAGGATCACACCGTCACGCAGCGCGTCCCGCCCGCACCACAGGGAGTAGGCGTTGTTCCACTCCTCGGCCTTGTCGTTGTCGATCAGCGTCAGCTTCAGGCCGTACTTGGCCTCCAGCGCCGCCTTGCGCGCGTAGACGGCCTCCTTGCGGTAGCCGACGATGACCGCCACCTCGGTCAGCCCGATCTCGGCGAAGTTGCCCAGCGTCAGGTCCAGGACCGTCGGCTCGCCCTCCACACCCTCGGGCCCCACCGGCACCAGCGCCTTGGGCAGCGTGTCGGTGTAGGGGCGCAGACGCCGTCCGGCGCCGGCCGCCAGCACAAGGCC
>NZ_JODT01000082.1 GCF_000720835.1 Streptomyces achromogenes subsp. achromogenes
CGTCGGGGCCGATCTCTACGAAGGCCGTGACGTTGCGCTCGGCCAGCACGGAGACGGCATCGGCGAAACGCACCGTGCCACGGATCTGCTCCGCCCAATAACCCGCCGACACCAGATCATCCCCAGCCGCCACCGCACCCGTCAGCGTCGACACCACCGCAAGTCGCGGCTCCCGAAACACCACCCCCTCAGCAGCCTCACGGAACGCCTCCACCACCGGCTCCATCAACGGCGAATGAAACGCATGCGACACCGCCAACCGCTTCACCCTGCGCCCCCACCCCCGCAACCGCTCCACCACACCCGCCACATCCCCCTCATCCCCCGACACCACCACCGACCGAGGACCATTCACCGCGGCGATCCCCACCCGCCCCGCCAACAACGGCACCACCTCCTCCTCCGACGCCTCCACAGCCACCATCGCCCCACCACCCGGCAACCCCTGCATCAACTCCGCACGCACACACACCAACCGCGCCGCATCCTCCAACGACAACACACCCGCCACATGCGCCGCCGCCAACTCCCCCACCGAATGCCCCACCACCACATCCGGCCGCACACCCCACGACTCCACCAACCGGAACAACGCCGTCTCCACCGCGAACAACGCCGGCTGCGCATACCCCGTCCCCTCCAACAACACCGC
>NZ_JODT01000083.1 GCF_000720835.1 Streptomyces achromogenes subsp. achromogenes
CTTCCCTTCACCCCCCCGACGACACCGACCCATCGAGCAGGAGGCAGACAGCATGACGACGAACGGCACCCCGATCACCATCGTGGGCAACCTGACCGACGACCCCGAACTCCGCTTCACCCCGAGCGGGGCCGCCGTGGCGAAGTTCTCCGTAGCGGTCAACCGCCGCACCTTCGACAGGCAGACGAACGAGTGGCGGGAGGCCGGGACCGACTGCCCCCGGGTCACGGTGGGGCGGTCCCTGGCCGAGAACGCGGCCGGCACTCTCACGAAGGGGATGCGCGTCCTGGTCGTGGGCGACCTGCGACAGCGGACGTGGACGGACGAGAAGACGAACGAGAAGCGTTCGGCGTGGGAGGTCGAGGGGTCCGCGGTCGGCCCTGACCTGACGTTCGCCACGGCCACCGTGACGAAGGTGGCCAAGTCCCAGGGATCGGCCCCGGGTGACGACGCGTGGGCCAGTGCCTCCCGCACCCGTCCGGCGGTCCCGGCCGGAGCCCCGGCGGGTGCCGCCGCGAACGGCCAGGCGCAGGACGGAGGGTACACCGAGGAACCCCCTTTCTGAGGGGCGGGTGCGGCAACGACCCCCGGACCGTACTGACCGAGGGTGACCGCGCGGCGGTCCGCGACTTCCGGGCCTGGCTCCGGGAC
>NZ_JODT01000084.1 GCF_000720835.1 Streptomyces achromogenes subsp. achromogenes
TGAAGGTGTGGGCGCCGAGCGTGCGCGAGGTGGTCACCAACAAGGTCACCGACCCGTACTCGGTGGCGCTCACCGCAAACTCCGAGCGCAGTCTGGTCGCGGACCTGGACGACAAGGCGCTGGCCCCGGCGGGCTGGCGGGAGCTGCGCAAGCCGAAGGCCGTGCCGCTGCGGGACGCGCAGATCCAGGAGCTGCACATCCGGGACTTCTCCGTCACAGACAAGACCGTGCCGAGGAAGGACCGGGGTACCTATCTGGCCTTCACCGACACCGGTGGTGACGGTTCCCGGCACTTGAGGAAGCTGGCGAAGGCGGGCACGTCGTACGTGCACCTCTTGCCCGCCTTCGACATCACCGGCATCCCCGATCGCAAGGCGGATCAGGCGGTCCCGGACTGTGACCTGGCGTCTTTCCCGGCGGATTCGGAGCGGCAGCAGGAGTGTGTGGGGAAGGTGGCCGGGAAGGACGCGTACAACTGGGGGTACGACCCGTTCCACTACACCGTTCCGGAGGGTTCGTACGCCACCGATCCCGACGGTGTGGCGCGGACGGTGGAGTTCCGGCGGATGGTGCAGGCGCTGAACCGGGACGGGCTGCGGGTGGTGATGGACGTGGTGTACAACCACACGGCG
>NZ_JODT01000085.1 GCF_000720835.1 Streptomyces achromogenes subsp. achromogenes
CGCCGTGTGGTTGTACACCACGTCCATCACCACCCGCAGCCCGTCCCGGTTCAGCGCCTGCACCATCCGCCGGAACTCCACCGTCCGCGCCACACCGTCCGGATCGGTGGCGTACGAGCCCTCCGGAACGGTGTAGTGGAACGGGTCGTACCCCCAGTTGTAGGCGTCCTTCCCGGCCACCTTCCCCACACACTCCTGCTGCCGCTCCGAATCCGCCGGGAAAGACGCCAGGTCACAGTCCGGAACCGCCTGATCCGCCTTGCGCTCGGGAATCGTGGCGATGTCGAAGGCGGGCAGCAGGTGCACGTACGACGTCCCCGCCTCGGCGAGCGCCCGCAGGTGCCGGGAACCGTCGCTGTCCTTGTCGGTGAACGCCAGGTACGTGCCCGGGTGCCGGGAAGTGCGGTCCTCGACGGAGAAGTCCCGGATGTGCAGCTCCTGGATCTGCGCGTCCCGCAGCGGCACGGCCTTCGGCTTGCGCAGCTCCCGCCAGCCCGCAGGGGCCAGCGACCTGTCGTCCAGGTCCACGACCAGACTGCGCTCGGAGTTTGCGGTGAGCGCCACCGAGTACGGGTCGGTGACCTTGTTGGTGACCACCTCGCGCACGCTCGGCGCCCACACCTTCA
>NZ_JODT01000086.1 GCF_000720835.1 Streptomyces achromogenes subsp. achromogenes
GCTGTGACACGAGGTAGCCCTCGGCTTTGAGCAGGGCGATTGCCCGGTATACGGCGTTGTCGCTCAGGTCGAACTGACTCATGAGCGCGCCGGTCGGGGGGAGTTTGTTGCCCGGTTCGAGCGTCCCCAGGTCGATCCTCGCGCGCAGGTAGGCGGCCATGCGCTCCACGGTCCCGGCCATGATCGGTTCCTCGCTTCCTATCGGATGTGGTTGACGGTACCGGACTGATCCCTTAACTTCCTACAGGAAGGCACTTCCTATGGGAAGTCCCTACCGAGAGCGCAGGGAGTCGCAATGGAGCACGACGGACCGGCCGACCGGCCCCTGATGACGATGCGGATCAGTCGGGACAGCGGCCGTACGTGGTCGCCCGTTCGGGAGATCTGGCCGGACGACTGCGACGTGCACCCGTGGGACGCGATCATCTGGCCGCCCTGCGCCTGCCCCCGTCACCGCAAGGGATCGGAGATCAACCGGTGAGCACACCGACCGCAGCCGCTACGGGCGGCAAGAACAGCAAGAACGACTCCGCGAAGTTCGGCGCGTCGTTCGCCCCCTCGTTCACGCTCAACCTGTCGCAGAACAAGACCAACAACAGCGGGGGCGGCGGCGGGAGCCG
>NZ_JODT01000087.1 GCF_000720835.1 Streptomyces achromogenes subsp. achromogenes
GCACGGGCCCGAGGACCACTCGGACCGGTCCGCCGACCCCGCCGGACACCTGAAAAGCGGGGATGGCCTGCACGAGTACGGCGGCGTAGGCCAGATACGCGGGTCCCTTGGTCCGGGTGGCCCACGCGTACACCGTGAGCGCCACGATGGCCGCCTCGGCCACCCCGCACAGGAGAGCGCGCTCCACGTCGTTGGTGATGTTCAGTGCGTCCCCGAGGAACCGGAACGAGGTGTCAGCGGACATGCCGAGGGCCAGGGCGGCGGGGGCGAGCAGGCCCAACGTCGCGGCCTTGGTACGGGACATGTGCGGCATGGCGGGGACCTACTTCCTCTTGCTCTGTACGACGACGCTCTGGACGACCTTGACCGAAAGTGTGTCGCTTCCCGGCCTCTTGCGGCACAGAAGCGCCAGGGCTACCGCCAGAACCACGGCTCCGCCCAGGTAGGGGGCCGCCGCCGACACGGCCGACACGGCGGCCCCGAGGGCGAGCGACAGCCCCCAGACGACGAATCCGACGACTCCGGCCATGGCCGACACGGCGGCGGTCACGGCCGACGCACGCCAAACCCAGCGGGGGACGACCGGGTCCGTGTCCGGTTTTGCCAGGGC
>NZ_JODT01000088.1 GCF_000720835.1 Streptomyces achromogenes subsp. achromogenes
CGGCTGGACGGACGGGAGCAGGTACAGCCGCGTCCCGTCCGTCCAGCCGATACCCGCGCCCTGCGCGTACTCCCCGCGCCACCCGAGGGCCTGACCCTGCGCGGGCATCCCGCCGTGGACGTCCAGGACGTGAACGTCCCCGACCGCCAGGCCGTCAAGGATCGCGTCCCGGATGCGGTCGGCCATGGACTGCCCAGAGTTCGCGTCGACCTGCGCCCGCAGGGACTCGCACAGACCGGCCCACCCCCGTTCCCACAGCTCCCGGGAGCGCTCCGGAGTGACCCACCCACGGGAGAGCGCGAACTCCAGACCGGCCCACAGACCCGCGGCCTTGTCCGCCGACGACTCGACATAGCGGCCGGGTGCCTGCGTCTGTGCGGTCAGGTCGGCCGCGAACCGGTGCTCCAACTCCGCCACGTAGGCGTGCGCCGGCATACGGGCCGCCCACCAGATGACGAACGCAGACATGAGCGATGACCGGGCCTCGGGGCCCCCGTCCGCGTCGGCCGCCGCGAACGCGGCCGGGTCGAACTCCCCACGGGAGAGCTGCAAC
>NZ_JODT01000089.1 GCF_000720835.1 Streptomyces achromogenes subsp. achromogenes
CCCTGCACGAGGCCGTGGGCTCCAAGATCGCGTTCATCGCGGCGACCACCTTCGCCCTGGAGGCCGTCGTCGACCTCTCCTCGCAGATGGCCGACGAGAACCGCAACGACATCCGCATCGAGGCCGCCCTCGCCAAGCTCTACGGCTCCGAGATGGCCTGGCTCATGGCCGACGAACTGGTCCAGATCCGCGGCGGCCGCGGCTTCGAGACCGCCGACTCGCTGCGCGCCCGCGGCGAACGCGCCGTCCCCGCCGAGCAGATGCTGCGCGACCTGCGCATCAACCGCATCTTCGAGGGCTCCACCGAGATCATGCACCTGCTGATCGCGCGCGAGGCCGTCGACGCCCACCTGTCCGTCGCCGGCGACCTCATCGACCCCGACAAGACCCTCGGCGACAAGGCACGGGCGGGCGCGAGCGCCGGCGCCTTCTACGCCAGGTGGCTGCCGAAGCTCGTCGCCGGCCCCGGACAGCTCCCGGGCACCTACGGCGAGTTCAAGCACGGCATCGACCTCTCCCCGCACCTGCGCTACGTGGAGC
>NZ_JODT01000090.1 GCF_000720835.1 Streptomyces achromogenes subsp. achromogenes
CCGCCGGCACTCGCCCCCACCGCCCCGGCCGGAGCCGCCTCCGTGCTACCGGTCGACCCCCAGACGCTCCCCGAGCGCGAGCAACGGCGCCGTGACGATGTGTGCCAGATGGTCAGGTCCCTGGGGACCTCCCTGCTCGTCTGGTACAACCAGCCGCCGGGACGCTGTGAGGCACTGGACACGAACCAGCCGAGCGACCGCCAGAGGTGCCCGGGCATCGCAGCGTTCGCCGTGCGCTTCCGCCGGGACGTGACCGAGGCGGACGCGTTCACCTGCGCCGCGCACGCCCGGCCCCTGGCCGCCACGGCGGACCGCGCGCCGTACATCACGGCCACGGTCTACCGGCTCCGGTAGAAACGAATTCCGCGCACCGCGCCAGACCAGCACTGCACACCGGAAATACCGCGTGCGCGCACGTTGAAGAACAACACCGCGCCAGCAACCAGCAAACCAGCGGACAGCGAAGGTACCCGCACGGAAACAACGCGTTGGCGCGGTCGACCAGCACCCGCCGGAGTACCGTCTCCGGCAC
>NZ_JODT01000091.1 GCF_000720835.1 Streptomyces achromogenes subsp. achromogenes
GGGCCCCGAGGCCCCGCTCGTCTGCCGTGGGTGCGTCCGCCGCCGCCCCGTACGTCATCCAGAAGTCGGCCGACTCCGGCGCCCCCATCGAGATCACGGCCCGTGCCATGGGTGAGGCCCTGGAAGCGGCCGGATACATCACCGGGGAGGACGAGAACCGAGGCGGACGGATCACGCACCGGCACACCGCCTCCCAGTGGATTTCCGTTGCCCGGGCCACGAAGAAGGTGTGGTCCATGCCGGTCCCGATCGAGACGGACGGACGGGGCGGCTCGGGCCCCGAGGACAACCCCGAGGCTCCGCAGGGCCCCGAGGCCCCGCTCGTCTGCCGTGGGTGCGGTGGGGAGATGCGGGAAGACCTGTACGGCGACGGACTGCACGCCGGGTGCAAGGCGCCGGACGAGTGGCCCGAGGGCACCCTCGGAGCCGCCGCCGTGGCCGAGGCCGGGCCCGTGGCCGCCGCCCCCGCTCCCGTGGCTCCCCTGGCCGCCGTGGCGCCCCCTGTGGGCCCCGTGGCCGTGGAC
>NZ_JODT01000092.1 GCF_000720835.1 Streptomyces achromogenes subsp. achromogenes
ATCTCGGCGTAAGAGGTGAGCTGCCATCGGCGGCCGGACACGGCGGTGAACTGGGGGACGCCCTGGTCTCCCCATCGGCGCATGGCGTCCTGGGCGGCCTGGCGGCGGGTGCCGGTGCCGAGCAACGGCGTGGCGGTCACCTCGGCGACCACGGCGCGGAACTTGTCGACGACCGTGCGAAGGATCGACCGGTGCCGGTCGGTGAGGACATCGACGGTTTCCTGTGCGAGTCGGTCGACGGCCTGCGCGTTCGGCGTGACGTCGTCCACCAGACGGCGGGCGTCGTCGGACAGGGCGCCCAGCTCGGCCACGGCCGACCGGTGCCCGATGTTGTACGCCTCCGCGACGGCGTCGTGAACGTCGAGCGTGACGGCCTTGCCCAGCTCGTCGACCACGGCCTGTGACGCGCGCCTGAGCTGCTGCACGGCGGACAGCTTCCGCTCGGCCCACGACGGCGCGTCGAGGTCCGCGGCGAGGCTGCGCGCGATGATCCCGAGTAGCCGCTCCTCGGCGGCGG
>NZ_JODT01000093.1 GCF_000720835.1 Streptomyces achromogenes subsp. achromogenes
CCACCACCTCCGCGAAGATCGTGGTGGCGGGCGGCTTCGGCGTGGGCAAGACCACGTTCGTCGGCGCCGTCTCGGAGATCAACCCGCTGCGCACAGAGGCCGTCATGACGTCCGCGTCGGCCGGCATCGACGACCTCACCCACACCGGGGACAAGACCACCACCACGGTGGCCATGGACTTCGGCCGCATCACCCTGGACCAGGACCTCATCCTCTACCTGTTCGGCACCCCCGGACAGGACCGCTTCTGGTTCATGTGGGACGACCTCGTCCGCGGCGCCATCGGCGCCATCGTCCTCGTCGACACCCGCCGCCTCGCCGACTGCTTCCCCGCCGTCGACTACTTCGAGAACTCGGGCCTCCCCTTCGTCATCGCCCTCAACGGCTTCGACGGACAACAGCCCTACAGCCCCGACGAAGTCCGCGAAGCACTCCAGATCGGCCCCGACACCCCCATCATCACCACCGACGCCCGCCACCGCGCCGACGCCAAGAGCGCCCTCATCAC
>NZ_JODT01000094.1 GCF_000720835.1 Streptomyces achromogenes subsp. achromogenes
GGGGTGATGCCGGCCTCCTCGAAGGAGAAGAAGGCGCCGGTACGGCCGCAGCCCATCTGGATGTCGTCGACGATGAGCAGCATGTCCTGCCGCTCGCACAGCTCCTTGAGCGCGCGCAGCCATTCGGGCCGGGCGACGTTGATGCCGCCCTCGCCCTGCACGGTCTCCACGATCACGGCGGCGGGCTTGTCCAGGCCCGAGCCCTGGTCCTGGAGGAGCCGTTCGAACCACAGGAAGTCCGGGACCGTGCCGTCGAAGTAGTTGTCGAACGGCATCGGCGTGCCGTGCACCAGCGGGATGCCGGCGCCGGCCCGCTTGAAGGCGTTGCCGGTGACGGCGAGCGAGCCCAGCGACATGCCGTGGAAGGCGTTGGTGAACGACACGACCGCCTCGCGTCCCTTCACCTTCCGCGCCAGCTTCAGCGCGGACTCCACCGCGTTGGTGCCCGTCGGCCCCGGGAACATCACCTTGTACGGCAGATCCCGCGGACGCAGCACCAGG
>NZ_JODT01000095.1 GCF_000720835.1 Streptomyces achromogenes subsp. achromogenes
TCCACGAACCCTCGCGAAAGGACACCCGTGGACCTCAAGGAAGTCTCTACGAAGATCACCGAGCCGACCAAGTCGGCCCTCGGAACGATCACGAACGCGCTCGACGTCGTGTCGCCGGTCTGCGCTCCGTTCGCCGCCAAGTGGGACGCGGAGGCGAACCGGCGGATGGCTCTCCGGACTCCGGAGAACCTGAAGCGGCTCATGGACGCGCAGAAGGCGCACAACTCTGCTCGGGCGACGGTGGCGACGGCCCGGAGCCAGCGGCAGGCGGCGCGGTCGGCGTCGAAGAACCCGCTGAGCCCCGGTCGTCGGGCCGCACGTACGGCGGAGAAGGCGGCTCGTACGCACCGAGAGACGGCGAAGGCCGCGCTGAAGTCGGCGCGCAAGGACTACCCGGCGACGCTCAAGGCTCGGGCGGTCCAGGCGCACGCGGTGCACGCGGTGCCCGGCGCGGTGTCGTCGTGGCTGATGTCGACGGCGGAGAGCTGGAC
>NZ_JODT01000096.1 GCF_000720835.1 Streptomyces achromogenes subsp. achromogenes
CATCCAGTCGGCCAGGGACGAGCGGGGAGGCTCGTCCGGCTCCCACTCGTCTTCCGGGTCGTCGTCCGGCTCCCACACGGGCGCAGGGCGGACCCGAGGGGCCCGGGGCGGGGGTGGCGGCGGCCGGTAGCCCTCGGGGGACGGCCCGGTGTTCGCGTCGGTCCGGTAGGGCACGCGCTGCCCGGTGCCGCACTCGGGACACCGGATCGTCATCCGGTCCCGGGCCAGGGACTGCCACTCATGGCCGCACCGGCATTCGACCCACACGGCGGGTCGGGTGGCGACTTCCACGGCCCGGGAGGCGGCTCCGGACATGTCGGGGGTCACCGGTCCTTCCCACTCCTGATCCATGCGGACGTGGCGGGAGGTACGGCAGTGCGGGCACCGGGTGTTCCCGCCCCGGACCGTCGTCCGGTACGGCTCGGCACAGCTACGACACACGATCTGTACGGGGACGGTTCGCACGTCTCCCCCCTTTCCGC
>NZ_JODT01000097.1 GCF_000720835.1 Streptomyces achromogenes subsp. achromogenes
CGCGAGGGCCGGACCATCGCCCCGCTCCTCACCCGCCTGAACACCATCCGCCGCCGCCACCCCGCACTCCAGCGGCTGCGCAACCTGCACTTCCACCACACCGACAACGACGCCGTGCTCGCCTACAGCAAACGCACGGGGTCGGACACGGTGGTCGTGGTCGTCAACCTCGACCCGCACCACACCCAGGAGGCCACGGTCTCGTTGGACATGCCGCGACTCGGCCTGGACCCGCAGGCGTCCGTGCCGGTGCACGACGAGCTGACGGGCGAGACCTACCACTGGGGCGGCACCAACTACGTGCGGCTGACGCCCGGCCGGGCGCCCGCGCACGTGCTCCACGTCGGGCGCTCGACGCCCCGGATCGGAGGGCCCGCAGCGTCATGACCGTCAACGAGCCCGTACCGGACACCTTCGAGGACACGCCCGCCAAGGACCGGGACCCGGAATGGTTCAAACGCGCCGTCTTCTACGAGGTCCTG
>NZ_JODT01000098.1 GCF_000720835.1 Streptomyces achromogenes subsp. achromogenes
GGTCCGTGGCGACCAACTCAACCGCGCCGCCCGTGATGACCCCTTGCCGGTAGCCGAGCGTCGTTGGGATGAGCCGCCGCGTGGCACGCGCATACGCCAGCAGCGGCCCCCGCTCGTCCACCCACACCACCAGCGGGAGTTCGTCCTCGACCGGAACCGTGCCCGACTCCAGCGCGCCGACCACCGCGCCGACCTGATCACGCGGCGCCCGGATCATCAGGTCCTCGACCGTGACCGTACGCACCTGCGCCAGCAGCCGGCCCGGAATCGCGCCGTGCGCGTCCGAGCGGGCCACGGTCCCGGAATCCAGAGGCGGGAGGTCAGCCCACCCGGTGAGCGTGCGCCACCGGTAGGGGGTGCCGGGGCCGAGCAACAACTCGCCGTACTGGATGTGCCCCGGGCGCGTCACCAGATCACCGATCGCCACGGCTCACCCC
>NZ_JODT01000099.1 GCF_000720835.1 Streptomyces achromogenes subsp. achromogenes
GAGTTTCTGGTGGCGGCGCTGCAGGGAGCAGTCGCGGGTGGAGACCACGACGACGTTGCCGTGCTTGTCGGCCAGGCACTGCGTCTCCACGTGCCGGGGCCGGTCCAGATACCGCTCCACGAAGCACTCGCCGCGGCCGAACGCGGCGACGGCCTCGCGGACGGCGGACTCGTACAGCTCGGGGACCTCTTCGAGGGTGCGGGCGACCTTCAGACCGCGGCCGCCGCCGCCGAAGGCGGCCTTGATCGCGATCGGCAGGCCGTGCTCGCGGGCGAAGGCCACGACCTCCTCCGCGCCGCTGACGGGGTCGGGGGTGCCGGCGACCAGCGGGGCGCCGGCGCGCTGGGCGATGTGGCGGGCGGCGACCTTGTCACCGAGGTCGCGGATGGCCTGCGGGGGCGGACCGATCCAGATCAGACCCGCGTCC
>NZ_JODT01000100.1 GCF_000720835.1 Streptomyces achromogenes subsp. achromogenes
TTCGCCACCGCCGGCTCCGTCGACGACGGCAAGTCCACCCTCGTCGGGCGGCTGCTGCACGACTCCAAGTCGGTCCTCGCCGACCAGCTGGAGGCCGTGGAGCGGGTCTCCGCGAGCCGCGGCCAGGACGGCCCGGACCTCGCCCTCCTCACCGACGGCCTGCGCGCCGAACGGGAGCAGGGCATCACCATCGACGTCGCCTACCGCTACTTCGCCACGCCCCGGCGCCGGTTCATCCTCGCCGACACCCCGGGGCATGTGCAGTACACCCGCAACATGGTCACCGGCGCCTCCACCGCCGAGCTGACGGTCATCCTGGTCGACGCCCGCAACGGCGTGGTCGAGCAGACCCGCCGGCACGCGGCCATCGCCGCCCTGCTGCGCGTCCCGCACGTCGTGCTGGCCGTGAACAAGATGGACCTCGTCG
>NZ_JODT01000101.1 GCF_000720835.1 Streptomyces achromogenes subsp. achromogenes
ACACACCGGTGCGCCCCGGGACCAGGGCGCGGCGCGCGCGGTCGGCAACCTTTCGGTTTGGAATGGGCACGGTGCCGCGCATCGATCCCGTCTTGCCGATGAAGTCATCGAGAGCGACACCCTGGACCGGCAGCGTGTCCAGAACCTGATCTCCCCGCAGGTCAGTGAACAGCAGCCGGTACGGCGGCGCGATCACTGGACGAATCCCGCGGTGATCCGCACGTTGGCGTTCGTGCCGATGGACACGTTGGGCGACCATGCGCGCAGATAGATCTGTCCGTCAGCCTCGACGCGGGCTTCACCGAACCCGTAGCCGTCACCTGCGATGGCTGCCGTGTCGCCCGGCGGCCGCCAGTCAGCGGGCAGCGTGCACACGTGCGTGTCGTCGAGATTCGGGTCTGCTGACAGGGCCGGTCCCGTG
>NZ_JODT01000102.1 GCF_000720835.1 Streptomyces achromogenes subsp. achromogenes
GGTGGGAGGTGGCCGGCCCTTACGAGGATCGGCATAACGCGGATGCCGAGCGTCTGGCCTAGGGCGTAGCAGGTTGCTACGTCCGGCTGGCTTACGTCGCGTAGGAGTCGCGAGACTGTCGCGGCTGGAATGCCGGATCGCTCAGAGAGTTTGCGCCGTACGCCTCGTTCGTCGAGGTCGTACCCGTGGCGGGTGAGTGCCCACCTGAGCCAGTCGCCGAAGGGCGCGGTCAGTGGTGGTTCCGGTTGCGAGCCGTGTGTCATACGCGCAATGTATCGCGCGCGCGTGATTCACGCGGCACTGCGTACAACTCTTGACCAAGTTCATAGGTCAGTCCCCCTCCGTTGCTGAGGCAAGCGGAATCCAAAGGCTATCGAACTGGCGATCGATTCTCCAC
>NZ_JODT01000103.1 GCF_000720835.1 Streptomyces achromogenes subsp. achromogenes
GTGCGGTGCAGCCGGTTGGGGAGCATGTTCGGCATGTAGGCGGCGGTGAGCTGCTGTATGCCGGTGGCCATGCTGTCACCGGTGGCGTCGAGCGTGAGCGCGATGTCGGCGGTGTCCGGGTGCTCGGTGAGCGGCACGCGGCGCCCCAAGTTGTCGGGGGTGCCTTCGTACAGGGCGTGCTCGATGCGGCCCGGCTCGTGGCGCTCGATGTGCCGCCACACGTGCGCGTCGGTGCTGCCGTCCAACTCGCGCCAGAACATGACGGCCCGCAACAGGCCGAACCGGAACTCGGGTATGGCGGCGTCGGGCTGCATGACGGTGAGGATGGGGCGCGGCAGTAGGGCGCGGTCCCACGTCACGCGGAAGAAAACGCCCGACAGGGCGGCGGCCTGTCCGGCGGCCCCCAACAGGGT
>NZ_JODT01000104.1 GCF_000720835.1 Streptomyces achromogenes subsp. achromogenes
GGTCTCTACGGCGCCGACCGAGGAGGCCGCCCTGGAGCGGTCCACCGAGTTCGCCGACGCCTGGAGCAGGAAGTATCCGCCGATCGTGAAGCTGTGGGACAACGCCTGGGAGGAATCCGCCCCCTTCCTGCGGTTCGACACCGAGGTCCGCCGGATCGTCCGCACCACGAACGCGATCGAGTCGGTGAACGCCTGCATCCGCCGAGCGGTCAAAGCTCGCGGGCACTTCCCCAACGAGCAGGCCGCCCTGAAGCGCGTCTACATGGCAATCATGTCGCTCGATCCCACCGGCAGGGACCAGGCCCGCTGGACCATGCGCTGGAAGACCGCGCTGAACGCCTTCGACATCACCTTCGACGGCCGCCTGCCGGCAGCTCGCCAGTAGCCCCAACCACCCCAGTTACACCGCTC
>NZ_JODT01000105.1 GCF_000720835.1 Streptomyces achromogenes subsp. achromogenes
GGTCTCTACGGCGCCGACCGAGGAGGCCGCCCTGGAGCGGTCCACCGAGTTCGCCGACGCCTGGAGCAGGAAGTATCCGCCGATCGTGAAGCTGTGGGAGAACGCCTGGGAGGAATCCGCCCCCTTCCTGCGGTTCGACACCGAGGTCCGCCGGATCGTCCGCACCACGAACGCGATCGAGTCGGTGAACGCCCGCATCCGCCGAGCGGTCAAAGCTCGCGGGCACTTCCCCAACGAGCAGGCCGCCCTGAAGTGCGTCTACATGGCAATCATGTCGCTCGATCCCACCGGCAGGGACCAGGCCCGCTGGAACATGCGCTGGAAGACCGCGCTGAACGCCTTCGACATCACCTTCGACGGCCGCCTGCCGGCAGCTCGCCAGTAGCCCCAACCACCCCAGTTACACCGCTC
>NZ_JODT01000106.1 GCF_000720835.1 Streptomyces achromogenes subsp. achromogenes
ACAGGGCCCCGGTACGTCAAGTGACAGACGTACCGGGGCCGGTTGTACGTCATCCGGTCTTCCCGGCCTGCGTCATGCGGCGGCGAACAGGGCGAGTTGGGCCACGTGGCACCCGTAGCCGGGTGCGGCGACCCGGCCGGGCGCCCGGGGGCCTGCCACGTGGACGTGGTGGCCGGTCGGCGGTATCCGCTCCATGGCCTGCTCTGCCGCTTCCCGCAGGGTGAGCCGGGAGCCATCGGGCCGGGTCAGTGCGAGCGGGTGCGGCTCGGGTTCGAGCAGCTCCCCGCCCGGGGTCACCAGGACGGGGGCCCCGCAGCGCGGACACCGGCCGGTCATGACGGGTCAGGCGCCCGGGGCGGACCGGGGCGAGGTAGGCCAGTCGACCGACCCTGTGGGGGCGGGAGT
>NZ_JODT01000107.1 GCF_000720835.1 Streptomyces achromogenes subsp. achromogenes
GTCCAGACGAAGGACTTCATGGACTACTGCGACCAGATCGGCCGGTCCCGGCCGTGGGTCGCGGGGGAGCTCGGGCGCCTCGGTCGGGAGGGCCGACTCGTCCCCGCGGGGGGCCACAAGTACCGCATCGTCCCGGCTCTGACGTCAGCCTGACGGCCTGACACCTGACACCAAGTCCCCAGGTAGACGCGGTGTCAGAGCGGCTGACACACCGCCCTGACACCGCCTGACACGGGCCCTGACACCGGGCCCTGACACCCACGAAGGAGTACCCCGTGAGCAGCAACAGCGAGTATCCCGCACCGGGCCGGGAGGTCACGCCGGACGACCTGGCCCGCTTCCTGATCCCCGACACCCCGGCCTCCCTGGTGACCCCGTCCGAGCGGCCCGAGGG
>NZ_JODT01000108.1 GCF_000720835.1 Streptomyces achromogenes subsp. achromogenes
TGCCAGCCCAGTGTGAACTCCGGCAGCAGGAAGCGCCCGTCCGGGCCACGCTTCCACGTCGGCCCGATCGTGAACGGCTCGACGACCTCCGGGACGGCTTCGTCAGCCACCAGCGAGGTCACGGTAAGCGTCCAGCGGCTTCACCGACGCCAACTGCGGACCGGCCGGCTTTCGCTCCAGCTCGATCCGCGCCCGGCGCCGATCCCCCTCAGTGGTGAGCAGGCGGGCCATCACGCTGTCGAGCGCCGAGACGTACTGACCGTTCGGCGGCCGGTCCGACGACAGACCGCGGGACATCAGCTCCGCCGCGTACCGGGCCATCGCCCAGTCGGAAGGCTCGTAGAAGACGGCCTGCCCGGACTCCTGCAGAGACAGGTACCAGTCGGTGG
>NZ_JODT01000109.1 GCF_000720835.1 Streptomyces achromogenes subsp. achromogenes
CCGAGGGGTTCGCCGTCGGCGATGCGGAACATCTCGCGCACCAGGTCGATGCCGGCGACTTCCTCGGTGACGGGGTGTTCGACCTGCAGGCGGGTGTTGACCTCCAGGAAGGAGATCGTGCCGTCCTGCCCGACGAGGAACTCGCACGTGCCCGCGCCTTCGTAGCCGGCCTCTTTGAGGATGGCCTTCGACGCCCGGTACAGCTCCGCGACCTGTGCCTCGGACAGGAACGGCGCGGGGGCCTCCTCGACGAGTTTCTGGTGGCGGCGCTGCAGGGAGCAGTCGCGGGTGGAGACCACGACGACGTTGCCGTGCTTGTCGGCCAGGCACTGCGTCTCCACGTGCCGGGGGACCTCTTCGAGGGTGCGGGCGACCTTCAGGCCGCGGCCGCCGCCGCCGAAGGCGGCCTTGATCGCGATCGGCAGGCCGTGCTCGCGGGCGAAGGCCACGACCTCGTCCGCGCCGCTGACGGGGTCGGGGGTGCCGGCGACCAGGGGGGCGCCGGCGCGCTGGGCGATGTGGCGGGCGGCGACCTTGTCACCGAGGTCGCGG
>NZ_JODT01000110.1 GCF_000720835.1 Streptomyces achromogenes subsp. achromogenes
CCGCGACCTCGGTGACAAGGTCGCCGCCCGCCACATCGCCCAGCGCGCCGGCGCCCCCCTGGTCGCCGGCACCCCCGACCCCGTCAGCGGCGCGGACGAAGTCGTGGCCTTCGCCCGCGAGCACGGCCTGCCGATCGCGATCAAGGCCGCGTTCGGTGGTGGCGGGCGCGGTCTGAAGGTCGCCCGCACCCTCGAAGAGGTCCCCGAGCTGTACGAGTCCGCCGTGCGTGAGGCGGTCGCCGCGTTCGGGCGGGGCGAGTGCTTCGTGGAGCGGTATCTGGACCGTCCCCGGCACGTGGAGACGCAGTGCCTGGCCGACAAGCACGGCAACGTCGTCGTGGTCTCCACCCGCGACTGCTCCCTGCAGCGCCGCCACCAG
>NZ_JODT01000111.1 GCF_000720835.1 Streptomyces achromogenes subsp. achromogenes
ACTTGCCGTTGGACTCCATGTCCAGCTGCTGGAGGTAGGCGGTGAACTTGGACAGGTAGTGCGAGTACGGCAGCACCGCGTGCGACTGGGCGTCGTGGAAGTTGCCGTACCAGATGCCCAGCAGGCCCAGCAGCAGCGGCGCGTTGGCCTCGGCGGGCGCGGTGCGGAAGTGCTCGTCCATCAGGTGGAAGCCGTCGAGCATCTCCCGGAACCGGTTCGGGCCGATCGCGATCATCAGGGACAGGCCGATCGCGGAGTCGTAGGAGTACCGGCCGCCGACCCAGTCCCAGAACTCGAACATGTTGTCCGTGTCGATGCCGAAGTCGGCGACCTTCCCGGCGTTCGTCGACAGCGCCACGAAGTGCTTCGCCAC
>NZ_JODT01000112.1 GCF_000720835.1 Streptomyces achromogenes subsp. achromogenes
ATCCAGATGCGGTTGGGGCACAACTCGCCGCGGCTCGCGCTGCTGTCGGGGTCCTTGGGTGGGCATGTGCAGTCGTCGGGGTGGTAGGGAATCCAGCCGGCGGCAAAGCCGCGGTCCATGTAGCGGGTGAGGCCAGACTGAAGCCACGGTTTACCGCGGGTGCCCTTGTAGCCGTTGCGTCCAAGCCACTGCGTGACGGACACCATCGACTCGCCCTCGGCTACGCGTTCGTAGAGGCTGGTGACGATGCGGCCGGTGTCGTCGGGCTCGTACCACTCGCGGTGGATGACGCCTGCTTCTTCGTCGAGGTGGCGGCGGTGCCAGATGTACCCCCAGCGCTTGCCACCGGTGGCGGGTAGTCCTGCGC
>NZ_JODT01000113.1 GCF_000720835.1 Streptomyces achromogenes subsp. achromogenes
GCGAGGGCGCTGATGCGCTGTTGCTGCTGCTCGGGGGTGGCGTTGAAGACGACGACCAGACCGCCGAGTTTCATGGTGATCACGCCGGGGGTCTCGTCCCTGCCGGACAGCGGGAAGGAGAGGCGGTCCTGCACCTCGGTGGTGGTGGCCAGGGAGAAGGCCTTCTCCGTGGTGCGGATCCTCAGCAGGTCCCGGTAGGCGGCCGAGGCGCCGGTGATCTGCGGGCAGCCGATCTTGACGGTGGTGAGCAGGGGCCGGGCGTGGTCCCACTTGGACTGGTTGTCGGCGGCCGGGGGCAGGCCGCGACCGAAGCCGTTGCCGTCGGCGCAGTCCCAGTGCAGGGCGTTGAACCAGTCGCCGCT
>NZ_JODT01000114.1 GCF_000720835.1 Streptomyces achromogenes subsp. achromogenes
AGCGGCGACTGGTTCAACGCCCTGCACTGGGACTGCGCCGACGGCAACGGCTTCGGTCGCGGCCTGCCCCCGGCCGCCGACAACCAGTCCAAGTGGGACTACGCCCGGCCCCTGCTCACCACCGTCAAGATCGGCTGCCCGCAGATCACCGGCACCTCGGCCGCCTACCGGGACCTGCTCAAGATCCGCACCACGGAGAAGTCCTTCTCCCTGGCCACCACCACCGAGGTGCAGGACCACCTCTCCTTCCCGCTGTCCGGCAAGGACGAGACCCCCGGCGTGATCACCATGAAACTCGGCGGTCTGGTCGTCGTCTTCAACGCCACCCCCGAGCAGCAGCAACAGCGCATCAGCGCCCTCGC
>NZ_JODT01000115.1 GCF_000720835.1 Streptomyces achromogenes subsp. achromogenes
ACGCCGGGGCCGGTGGGGGCGTCGAAGGCGGTGACGGTGCCGGGGGCGGGCAGGAAGTTGCGGCCCGGGTCCTCGCCGTTGATGCGGAACTCGAAGGAGTGTCCGCGCAGTACCGGGTCGTCGTAGCCGAGGGGTTCGCCGTCGGCGATGCGGAACATCTCGCGCACCAGGTCGATGCCGGCGACTTCCTCGGTGACGGGGTGTTCGACCTGCAGGCGGGCCTCCACGAGTTTCTGGTGGCGGCGCTGCAGGGAGCAGTCGCGGGTGGAGACCACGACGACGTTGCCGTGCTTGTCGGCCAGGCACTGCGTCTCCACGTGCCGG
>NZ_JODT01000116.1 GCF_000720835.1 Streptomyces achromogenes subsp. achromogenes
AGGCGCATGACGAGATCGTGACCACGGAGGAGGGTGTCAGGCGGGTCACGGGCCGTTCCGGTGGTACCGAGGGTGGTCTGAGCACGGGTGAGCTGCTGCGGGTGCGGGCGGCGATGAAGCCGATCGCGACCGTGCCGCGGGCGCTGCGGACGATCGACGTGGCCACCGGTGAGGCGGCGCAGGCGCACCATCAGCGTTCGGACGTGTGCGCGGTGCCGGCCGCGGGGATCGTCGCCGAGGCCATGGTCGCCCTCGTCCTGGCGGACGCGGTGGCGGAGAAGTTCGGCGGCGACAGCGTCACCGAGACCCGCCGCAACGTCCGCTCCTACCTCGACCACCTGGCGAT
>NZ_JODT01000117.1 GCF_000720835.1 Streptomyces achromogenes subsp. achromogenes
ACCCCGAGTCGGCGCGCAAGGGCGAGTTGGTCATCGTCCCGAACGACATGCTCAAGGAAGTCATCTGGTACCCGGGCCCGTCCGCCCCGGGCGGCTCCATCGCGGAACCGCTCGTCATCGGGGTGTACGACGACGGCCGGGAGCTGCACCTCACCCTCCCGCAGGCAATCCACCTGCTCGTCATGGGCGTGACCGGCTCCGGCAAGACCGAGGCGGCTCTCGACGTCATGGCGGAAGTCCTCACCCGCCGGGACGTGGCCGTGTGGCTGTCGGACCCGAAGCGCGGCCAGGACCTCGGGGAGGCGTTCGGCGCGTGCGACTGGGTCGTCACGACGCAGGAC
>NZ_JODT01000118.1 GCF_000720835.1 Streptomyces achromogenes subsp. achromogenes
CAACACCCGCCTGCAGGTCGAACACCCCGTCACCGAGGAAGTCGCCGGCATCGACCTGGTGCGCGAGATGTTCCGCATCGCCGACGGCGAACCCCTCGGTTACGGCGACCCGGTACTGCGCGGTCACTCCTTCGAGTTCCGCATCAACGGCGAGGACCCGGGCCGTAACTTCCTGCCCGCCCCCGGCACCGTCACCGCCTTCGACGCCCCCACCGGCCCCGGTGTGCGGCTGGACGCGGGCGTGGAGGCCGGCAGTGTCATCGGCCCGGCCTGGGACTCCCTGCTCGCCAAGCTGATCGTCACCGGCCGCACCCGCAAGGAAGCCCTCCAGCGCGCC
>NZ_JODT01000119.1 GCF_000720835.1 Streptomyces achromogenes subsp. achromogenes
TTTGCTTCTTTGAGAACGTCGCAAACCATCTTCGGATCGGATTCCGAGACGTACTTTGGGACCTTGCCGCCCTCGGGTTCGATGCGGAATGGATCGTTGTACCAGCGTCCGGCGTGGAAGCCACACACCAGCGGAGACGCCTCTTCCTGCTCGCCGTTGCTCAAGACGCCGACCGCGCAACTCTCGGTCAATGGGGGATCGCAACACCCGGACAAACGGAAGGCTGGCGGACACGGCCCGACGCTCGCGGACGAGGTAGAGCACCTGTTGCCGACGCCCAGGGCGCGGGATGGACGCGGCCGGGGGTTCGAAGACCAGTTGCCGAACGTGGTTCACC
>NZ_JODT01000120.1 GCF_000720835.1 Streptomyces achromogenes subsp. achromogenes
ATGCTGAGGCGACCGGATGCTCCCGACGCCTGGTTCATCGTGAACGAGGGCGCCCTGCGACACGTGATCGGGGATCGCACCCTGATGCGGGAGCAGATGGAATGTGTCCTGCAGACCGCAGGCCTGCCGACCGTGACCTTGCAGGTCCTACCGTTCGACTCGGGGACTTACCCGGCCACCGGCTCCTTCACCATGCTCGGTTTTCCGGCCCCGGAAGACCCGGACATCGGAGATCGAGACGGGATCACCGATGCCATGTACTTGGAGGGCGAGCATCATGTCCGTGAGTACACGAGGGCGTTCGACGGCCTCCGGGCCGCGGCCTTGAGTCC
>NZ_JODT01000121.1 GCF_000720835.1 Streptomyces achromogenes subsp. achromogenes
CGGTCGGACTCACTGCCGACACTCCGCAGGCCGTCAAAAACTTTGTCAAGAGCGGCCTTGGCTTCCGGCCCGCCCTTCGTGAACGCCTTCTGCATTTCCTTGCCGGACAGGCCGATCTTCGCAAACGCGGCGTCCACTTCTTTGCCGCCGCCCTGCGTGATCAGAACGAATTCCTTCAACGAGTCGGCGACGACGTCAGTATCACGCGCGCCCGCCTGCAAACCCTGAGACAACAGGCCTGTTGCGTCAGTGGCACTGATTCCCATCTGCCGGAAAATCGTGCTGTATTCGTTG
>NZ_JODT01000122.1 GCF_000720835.1 Streptomyces achromogenes subsp. achromogenes
CGGATGCCCGCCGTACCCGCGAGGGTCTTCTGGGTGAGGCCCAGTTCCAGTCCGAAGCGGAAGCGCGACGAGGAGCCGAGGTCGGCTCCCGTGTAGGTGTTCGAGCCGATCTCGTGTCCCTCGTCGAGGATGCGCCGGACCAGGTCCGGATGGCGTGCCGCCTGGGCGCCGAACACGAAGAAGGTGGCGTGCGCGTGGTGCTTGCGGAGCAGATCCAGCACACGGGGGGTCCACTCGGGATCGGGTCCGCCGTCGTAGGTGAGGGCGACGGTGCGCGGGGGCGCCGAGGCGGCCGACACCTTGTCCTTGCCGATGCCGCGCAGGAC
>NZ_JODT01000123.1 GCF_000720835.1 Streptomyces achromogenes subsp. achromogenes
GATGCACACCCTGGCCCAGATCGGCTTCCAGCAGTCCTACACCTACTTCACCTGGCGCAACAGCAAACAGGAGCTCACCGAGTACCTGACCGAGCTGACGGGTGAGGCGGCGGCCTACATGCGGCCGAACTTCTTCGCCAACACTCCCGACATCCTGCACGCCTACCTCCAGCACGGCGGGCGGCCCGCGTTCGAGGTCCGTGCCGTGCT
The DNA here is from genome assembly GCF_000720835.1 of Streptomyces achromogenes subsp. achromogenes. Classification (GTDB taxonomy): domain Bacteria; phylum Actinomycetota; class Actinomycetes; order Streptomycetales; family Streptomycetaceae; genus Streptomyces; species Streptomyces achromogenes. The sequence continues at coordinate 211 of NZ_JODT01000123.1, forward strand.
GGCCGCCACCCTCTCCCCCGCCTGGGGCATCTACTCCGGCTACGAACTGTGCGAGAACACCCCGCTCAGGGAGAGCGGGGAGGAGTACCTGGACTCGGAGAAGTACCAGCTGCGC
>NZ_JODT01000124.1 GCF_000720835.1 Streptomyces achromogenes subsp. achromogenes
GATGCACACCCTGGCCCAGATCGGCTTCCAGCAGTCCTACACCTACTTCACCTGGCGCAACAGCAAACAGGAGCTCACCGAGTACCTGACCGAGCTGACCGGTGAGGCGGCGGCCTACATGCGGCCGAACTTCTTCGCCAACACCCCCGACATCCTGCACGCCTACCTCCAGCACGGCGGGCGGCCCGCGTTCGAGGTCCGTGCCGTGCTGGCCGCCACCCTCTCGCCCGCCTGGGGCATCTACTCCGGCTACGAACTGTGCGAGAACACCCCGCTCAGGGAGAGCGGGGAGGAGTACCTGGACTCGGAGAAGTACCAGCTGCGC
>NZ_JODT01000125.1 GCF_000720835.1 Streptomyces achromogenes subsp. achromogenes
TCGACCAGGCCGTTGTGCCCCAGAGGGTGCTTCGGGTGTGCCAGGCGATGTCGCCCTGTTCGTCCAGCAGTTCGGTCGGGGTGCCGACGAGGTCGGTGATGATGGCGAAGAAGCGGGAGTCGATCTCCTGCTGTGGGGCTTCGGCCGCGGTGATGCGTTCCGTTTGGGCGAGAGGGCGTAGGCCCTGGTGGTCCCAGGTGAGGGTGATCGGGTGGGCGAAAGCCTCGGACCTTGTCGTTTGTTCGCAGAGCGTCGTGCCGTCCCAGGTGAAGTCCACCCGTTCCACGACCGTTTCGCCGTCTTCGGCCAGGCGGAGTTTG
>NZ_JODT01000126.1 GCF_000720835.1 Streptomyces achromogenes subsp. achromogenes
CAAACTCCGCCTGGCCGAAGACGGCGAAACGGTCGTGGAACGGGTGGACTTCACCTGGGACGGCACGACGCTCTGCGAACAAACGACAAGGTCCGAGGCCTTCGCCCACCCGATCACCCTCACCTGGGACCACCAGGGCCTACACCCTCTCGCCCAAACGGAACGCATCACCGCGGCGGAAGCCCCACAGCAGGAGATCGACTCCCGCTTCTTCGCCATCGTCACCGACCTCGTCGGCACCCCGACCGAACTGCTGGACGAACAGGGCGACATCGCCTGGCACACCCGAAGCACCCTCTGGGGCACAACGGCCTGGTCGA
>NZ_JODT01000127.1 GCF_000720835.1 Streptomyces achromogenes subsp. achromogenes
CGTCGGCGACATGTCCTGCACCGGCGCGGTCGACTCCGACGCCGACACCATCGAGAAGGTCATCGCCGAGATCGCGGCGTCCCGGCTGACCGAGCGCGGGGCGACCCGCGCCGACGACAAGCTGTCCGAGGCCGCGATGGAAGACCGCAAGCGCGAGGGGTACTTCTAGGCATGAGCACGACCACGACCGAGGCGCTCTCGGCCACCACCCTGCTGCGGTTCGCCACCGCCGGCTCCGTCGACGACGGCAAGTCCACCCTCGTCGGGCGGCTGCTGCACGACTCCAAGTCGGTCCTCGCCGACCAGCTGGAGGCCGTG
>NZ_JODT01000128.1 GCF_000720835.1 Streptomyces achromogenes subsp. achromogenes
GCCCCGTACAAGCCGTACACGTTCATGCGGAACGGAGCCCCAGCGCAACGGTCGAACCTGATCGTGCACCACCTCGACGAGACTCCGGCGAACAACCGCGTAGAGAACCTCGTGCTGCTCTGCTACACCTGCCACGCCGTCCACCACAAGTCCACGTCGACACCGTTTCCATGGCTCGCCGAGTACACGCGCCAGGCGTCCGAGTCCATGACCTCCAAGTGGAAGGCAACAGCAACTTCTTTGCTGACGGCGTACTCGTCCACAACTGCCTGATCGTCGACGACCCCTTCAAAGGATCCGACGACGCCGAGTCCCAG
>NZ_JODT01000129.1 GCF_000720835.1 Streptomyces achromogenes subsp. achromogenes
CAGTGTCATCGGCCCGGCCTGGGACTCCCTGCTCGCCAAGCTGATCGTCACCGGCCGCACCCGCAAGGAAGCCCTCCAGCGCGCCTCCCGCGCCCTGGAGGAGTTCCGCGTCGAGGGCATGGCCACCGCGATCCCCTTCCACCGCAAGGTCGTCACCGACCCCGCCTTCGCCCCCGAACTCACCGCCTCCACCGAGCCGTTCACGGTCCACACCCGGTGGATCGAGACCGAGTTCGCCAACGACATCAAGCCCTTCACCGCCCCCGCCGACACCGAGACCGACGAGGACACGGGCCGCGAGACCGTCGTGGTCGAGGAAGAAGTCCGGCCCCGTCGCCTCCGGCGACACCCTCACCTCCCCCATGCAGGGCACCATCGTCAAGATC
>NZ_JODT01000130.1 GCF_000720835.1 Streptomyces achromogenes subsp. achromogenes
GTGTGATCCTTGCCGCCCCACTCCCAGTAGAGAGTCGGCGCGCTCATCTTGTCGGCCTCGCGCTCGGCGATGTCCTGGAGCCGTTCGGCGAACGCGGCGCGGCGGGCGGACAGGTCGGCTTTGCGGGCGCGGGTGGCGGCCTCGACCTCGTGCCCGCGCTCGAACGACAGGCCAAGCTCGGCGGCGAGCTTGCTGACGGTCGAGGGGCTGCGCTTGATGGCGCGGGCGATGTCGTTGCGGGACATGCCCTTGGCGTGCAGCCGCTTGACGGCGGCGCGGTCCTTCGCGGTGAGGGGGCGGGAGGCCATG
>NZ_JODT01000131.1 GCF_000720835.1 Streptomyces achromogenes subsp. achromogenes
GGGCCGGACGGTGGTCACCACCTGGGCGGGGATCACCTCGACGACGTGCTCGCTGGGGTAGTTGTCCCGCACCCATGCGCGGAACGCTTCCTCGTCGATGACCTGCGCGGCGCGCTCGCCGGGCTGCCGCGCGACGGCCCCGACCTTCGTGCCGTCGGGCAGGGTGGCGTCCGTCTTCGTAGTCCCGACGGCCTTGTACTGCTGTTCGAGCAGGTCGGCGGCTTCCCGGCGGGCGTCGGCGTGTGCCTTCTTGACCTTGTCGAGCAGGGCGTCGAATACGGCCTGTCGGGTGACGGCGTCGCGG
>NZ_JODT01000132.1 GCF_000720835.1 Streptomyces achromogenes subsp. achromogenes
ACCGCGTTTCAGCGGCATTGGTGCATTGCGAGCGGACAGACCACGTTGCCCGCCACCGTCAACCAGTCCACGGGCGAGGTTGGCCTCGACCCCGCGATCATGGCACTCGCCATGGTCTGACCCAGGCCCGCGCCACAGCGCCGCCCCCGCTTCCCGCACGCCCCTCGCGCACCGCGCCGGGGGCGTTCCTCATGTCTGGAGTACCGCCATGTCCGTATCGATCATCAGCCGCGCCAAGTGGGGCGCCACCCCGTGGGACCGCGACCCGGACAGCGACGGCCCGGCGCACGTCGCCCTCAGCC
>NZ_JODT01000133.1 GCF_000720835.1 Streptomyces achromogenes subsp. achromogenes
TGGGGTAAGGCTCCCAGTAGACGACTGGGTTGATAGGCCGGATCTGGAAGCACGGTAACGTGTGGAGGTGACCGGTACTAATAGGCCGAGGGCTTGTCCTCAGTTGCTCGCGTCCACTGTGTTGGTTCTGAAACCACGAACAGCCCCGCTGTCATGGCGGTCTGGTTGATTGTTTCATAGTGTTTCGGTGGTCATAGCGTGAGGGAAACGCCCGGTTACATTCCGAACCCGGAAGCTAAGCCTCACAGCGCCGATGGTACTGCAGGGGGGACCCTGTGGGAGAGTAGGACGCCGCCGAAC
>NZ_JODT01000134.1 GCF_000720835.1 Streptomyces achromogenes subsp. achromogenes
CGTCGGCGACATGTCCTGCACCGGCGCGGTCGACTCCGACGCCGACACCATCGAGAAGGTCATCGCCGAGATCGCGGCGTCCCGGCTGACCGAGCGCGGTGCGACCCGCGCCGACGACAAGCTGTCCGAGGCCGCGATGGAAGACCGCAAGCGCGAGGGGTACTTCTAGGCATGAGCCCGACCATCGAGACCCTCCGTTTCGCCACCGCCGGCTCCGTCGACGACGGCAAGTCCACCCTCGTCGGGCGGCTGCTGCACGACTCCAAGTCGGTCCTCGCCGACCAGCTGGAGGCCGTG
>NZ_JODT01000135.1 GCF_000720835.1 Streptomyces achromogenes subsp. achromogenes
CTGGCCGCGAAGGGCCTGACCACCGGCGAGGCCCGGTCGTCTTCATCGACGCCATCCACGTGAAGATCCGTGACGGCGCGGTCGCCAACCGGCCGGTCTATGTGGCCCTGGCCGTCACCACCGAAGGGCGGCGGGAGATCCTGGGGCTGTGGGCCGGCGACGGCAGCGAGGGAGCCAAGCACTGGCTGCACATCCTTACCGAGATCAAGAACCGCGGCATCAGCGACGTGCTCATGCTGGTCTGCGACGGGCTCAAGGGCCTGCCCGAGGCGGTGGAGACCGTCTGGCCGAA
>NZ_JODT01000136.1 GCF_000720835.1 Streptomyces achromogenes subsp. achromogenes
TTCGGCCAGACGGTCTCCACCGCCTCGGGCAGGCCCTTGAGCCCGTCGCAGACCAGCATGAGCACGTCGCTGATGCCGCGGTTCTTGATCTCGGTAAGGGTGTGCAGCCAGTGCTTGGCTCCCTCGCTGCCGTCGCCGGCCCACAGCCCCAGGATCTCCCGCCGCCCTTCGGTGGTGACGGCCAGGGCCACGCAGACCGGCCGGTTGGCGACCGCGCCGTCACGGATCTTCACGTGGATGGCGTCGATGAAGACGACCGGGCCTCGCCGGTGGTCAGGCCCTTCGCGGCCAG
>NZ_JODT01000137.1 GCF_000720835.1 Streptomyces achromogenes subsp. achromogenes
TCGTACAGCGAGATCGGGCAGCCCACGTGGGTGCAGATCTTCGAGTAGGCGACGATGCCCTGGTGCGACCAGTCGAGCTCGCGCTTGTCCTTGATGTCGTCCGGCTGGAGCCGCACGATCATCAGGGCCGCCTTGGCGATCTCGTTCTGGAAGTCCTCGTCGTGCTCCGACATGCCGTCGGGCATGGCGAAGGTCAGCGAGCCGACGGCCACGTCCTCGGGACGCAGCGGCTGGTTGGTGTTCATGTTGACCAGGCGCTTGCCCTTGGCCCAC
>NZ_JODT01000138.1 GCF_000720835.1 Streptomyces achromogenes subsp. achromogenes
GTTCGCCCTGGGCGGTGACACCCCGGCCACCAGCTATCTCGTCATCGACAAGATCCTGAACGCCGCCCGCGAGTCCGGCGCGGACGCGATCCACCCCGGTTACGGCTTCCTGTCGGAGAACGCCGAGTTCGCCCAGGCGGTCCTGGACGCGGGTCTGGTCTGGATCGGCCCGCCCCCGCAGGCCATCCGCGACCTCGGTGACAAGGTCGCCGCCCGCCACATCGCCCAGCGCGCCGGCGCCCCCCTGGTCGCCGGCACCCCCGACCCC
>NZ_JODT01000139.1 GCF_000720835.1 Streptomyces achromogenes subsp. achromogenes
CAGCACGGGCACCGACTTCGCCAACCCGTCGAAGAAGTGGGACAACGTCTCCGCGAACATCGGTTCCTGGAACTGGGACCGCTCGAAGGTCACCTCGGGTGACTTCAACGGTGACGGCAAGGCGGATGTCGGAGTGCTGTACGACAACGGCCAGACCGACGACGGCCGCAACAAGTCGGCGCTGTGGACCTTCACCAGCACGGGTTCCGACTTCGCCAACCCCTCCCGCAAGTGGGAGTCGGGCACGGGCAGCTGGAACGCCG
>NZ_JODT01000140.1 GCF_000720835.1 Streptomyces achromogenes subsp. achromogenes
CGGCGTTCCAGCTGCCCGTGCCCGACTCCCACTTGCGGGAGGGGTTGGCGAAGTCGGAACCCGTGCTGGTGAAGGTCCACAGCGCCGACTTGTTGCGGCTGTCCTCGGTCTGGCCGTTGTCGTACAGCACTCCGACATCCGCCTTGCCGTCACCGTTGAAGTCGCCCGAGGTGACCTTCGAGCGGTCCCAGTTCCAGGAACCGATGTTCGCGGAGACGTTGTCCCACTTCTTCGACGGGTTGGCGAAGTCGGTGCCCGTGCTG
>NZ_JODT01000141.1 GCF_000720835.1 Streptomyces achromogenes subsp. achromogenes
GGTCAGGGTGTTGTTGGGGCCTTTGCGGTGGGTGGTGCCGATGGGGTGGATCGGGGGCAGGTAGACGACGTCGAAGCCCATGTCCGCGATCGCCTTCAGGCGGCGGGCGGCGGTGCGGAAGGTGCCGTGGGGGCGCTCGGCGGTGCCCTCGGAGCGGGGGAAGAACTCGTACCAGGAGCCGTACAGGGCCCGTTCGCGCTCCACCAGCAACGGCATCGCGTCGGAGGCGGTGACCAGCTCCCGCAACGGATAC
>NZ_JODT01000142.1 GCF_000720835.1 Streptomyces achromogenes subsp. achromogenes
GTATCCGTTGCGGGAGCTGGTCACCGCCTCCGACGCGATGCCGTTGCTGGTGGAGCGCGAACGGGCCCTGTACGGCTCCTGGTACGAGTTCTTCCCCCGTTCCGAGGGCACCGCCGAGCGCCCCCACGGCACCTTCCGCACCGCCGCCCGCCGGCTGAAGGCGATCGCGGACATGGGCTTCGACGTCGTCTACCTGCCCCCGATCCACCCCATCGGCACCACCCACCGCAAAGGCCCCAACAACACCCTGACC
>NZ_JODT01000143.1 GCF_000720835.1 Streptomyces achromogenes subsp. achromogenes
GGAGTCCGAGGCGGTGCACATCTTCCGCGAGGTGGCGGGCGAGTTCGAGAACCCGGTGATCCTGTTCTCCGGCGGCAAGGACTCCATCGTCATGCTGCATCTCGCGCTGAAGGCGTTCGCCCCGGCCGCGGTCCCCTTCTGCCTGCTGCACGTGGACACGGGACACAACTTCCCGGAGGTCCTCGCGTACCGGGACCGGGTGGCGGCCGCACACGGGCTGCGCCTGCATGTGGCCTCGGT
>NZ_JODT01000144.1 GCF_000720835.1 Streptomyces achromogenes subsp. achromogenes
ACCGAGGCCACATGCAGGCGCAGCCCGTGTGCGGCCGCCACCCGGTCCCGGTACGCGAGGACCTCCGGGAAGTTGTGTCCCGTGTCCACGTGCAGCAGGGAGAAGGGGACCGCGGCCGGGGCGAACGCCTTCAGCGCGAGGTGCAGCATGACGATGGAGTCCTTGCCGCCGGAGAACAGGATCACCGGGTTCTCGAACTCGCCCGCCACCTCGCGGAAGATGTGCACCGCCTCGGACTCC
>NZ_JODT01000145.1 GCF_000720835.1 Streptomyces achromogenes subsp. achromogenes
ACGTGCATGATGCCGTTGGCGTCGATGTCGAAGGAGACCTCGATCTGCGGGACGCCGCGCGGCGCCGGCGGCAGACCGGTCAGCTCGAACATGCCGAGCCTCTTGTTGTACGCCGCGATCTCGCGCTCGCCCTGGAACACCTGGATCTGCACCGACGGCTGGTTGTCCTCGGCCGTGGTGAAGATCTCCGAGCGCTTGGTCGGGATCGTGGTGTTGCGCTCGATCAGCTTGGTCATG
>NZ_JODT01000146.1 GCF_000720835.1 Streptomyces achromogenes subsp. achromogenes
CATGACCAAGCTGATCGAGCGCAACACCACGATCCCGACCAAGCGCTCGGAGATCTTCACCACGGCCGAGGACAACCAGCCGTCGGTGCAGATCCAGGTCTACCAGGGCGAGCGCGAGATCGCGGCGTACAACAAGAAGCTCGGCATGTTCGAGCTGACCGGTCTGCCGCCGGCGCCGCGCGGCGTCCCGCAGATCGAGGTCTCCTTCGACATCGACGCCAACGGCATCATGCACGT
>NZ_JODT01000147.1 GCF_000720835.1 Streptomyces achromogenes subsp. achromogenes
GGTGCTCATCGCCAACCGTGGCGAAATCGCTGTCCGCGTGGCCCGGGCCTGCCGGGACGCCGGGATCGCGAGCGTGGCCGTCTACGCCGACCCGGACCGGGACGCTCTGCATGTCCGCGCCGCGGATGAGGCGTTCGCCCTGGGCGGTGACACCCCGGCCACCAGCTATCTCGTCATCGACAAGATCCTGAACGCCGCCCGCGAGTCCGGCGCGGACGCGATCCACCCCGG
>NZ_JODT01000148.1 GCF_000720835.1 Streptomyces achromogenes subsp. achromogenes
CTCTTCCAGGGCGCGGGAGGCGCGCTGGAGGGCTTCCTTGCGGGTGCGGCCGGTGACGATCAGCTTGGCGAGCAGGGAGTCCCAGGCCGGGCCGATGACGCTGCCGGCCTCCACGCCGGCGTCCAGTCGGACGCCGGGGCCGGTGGGGGCGTCGAAGGCGGTGACGGTGCCGGGGGCGGGCAGGAAGTTGCGGCCCGGGTCCTCGCCGTTGATGCGGAACTCGAAGGAG
>NZ_JODT01000149.1 GCF_000720835.1 Streptomyces achromogenes subsp. achromogenes
GGGGACATCACGTCCAGGTCGACCAGATGGGCGCCCGCGAGGTCCAGCATCCGCACCCGGGAGGTCACCAGCGCCGCGCAGCCCTCGGTGCCGGGCAGCAGCGGTCGTACCTGGGCCGCGTCCTTGGCGTTGTCCAGCAGGACCAGCACCCGCCGGCCGCGCAGCAGGGAGCGGTACAGCGCCGACCGTTCCTCCAGGGAGTCGGGGATCGCCGAGTCGGCCGT
>NZ_JODT01000150.1 GCF_000720835.1 Streptomyces achromogenes subsp. achromogenes
GTGGTGGAAGTGCAGGTTGCGCAGCCGCTGGAGTGCGGGGTGGCGGCGGCGGATGGTGTTCAGGCGGGTGAGGAGCGGGGCGATGGTCCGGCCCTCGCGCTCGGCGGCCTGCCAGTCGCGGGGGCGCAGCTGGTACTTCTCCGAGTCCAGGTACTCCTCCCCGCTCTCCCTGAGCGGGGTGTTCTCGCACAGTTCGTAGCCGGAGTAGATGCCCCAGGCGGG
>NZ_JODT01000151.1 GCF_000720835.1 Streptomyces achromogenes subsp. achromogenes
GCCCGTGGCATCGTCCCGCCGCATCCTCTTCAGCGAGCCGTCCAGCTCCAGCGACACGCTCTGCGCCGTCGGAGCCCACACCGACAACGTCGGCCGGCCGCCGTGGAACACCGGGCCCAGGTGCGCCTTGGTGGCACCGGGATAGAGGTCGTCCAGCACACCGGCGATCTGCACCCCGGTCGCGGCCAGCACGGCACCGTTCGCCGCCCGCTGGGAGACG
>NZ_JODT01000152.1 GCF_000720835.1 Streptomyces achromogenes subsp. achromogenes
GCTGGACGTCTTCGCCACCGGCGAGCACCACAACCCGCCGTTCGTGCCGTCGTCCCCGACCACGATGCTCGGCTACATAGCCGCCCGCACCGACAAGCTGATCCTGTCCACCTCCACCACGCTGATCACCACCAACGACCCGGTGAAGATCGCGGAGGACTACGCGATGCTCCAGCACCTGGCCGACGGCCGGGTGGACCTGATGATGGGGCGCGGCAAC
>NZ_JODT01000153.1 GCF_000720835.1 Streptomyces achromogenes subsp. achromogenes
CGTCTCCCAGCGGGCGGCGAACGGTGCCGTGCTGGCCGCGACCGGGGTGCAGATCGCCGGTGTGCTGGACGACCTCTATCCCGGTGCCACCAAGGCGCATCTGGGCCCGGTGTTCCACGGTGGCCGGCCGACGTTGTCGGTGTGGGCTCCGACGGCGCAGAGCGTGTCGCTGGAGCTGGACGGCTCGCTGAAGAGGATGCGGCGGGACGATGCCACGGGC
>NZ_JODT01000154.1 GCF_000720835.1 Streptomyces achromogenes subsp. achromogenes
GCTGGACGTCTTCGCCACCGGCGAGCACCACAACCCGCCGTTCGTGCCGTCGTCCCCGACCACGATGCTCGGCTACATAGCCGCCCGCACCGACAAGCTCATCCTGTCCACCTCCACCACCCTGATCACCACCAACGACCCGGTGAAGATCGCGGAGGACTACGCGATGCTCCAGCACCTGGCCGACGGCCGGGTGGACCTGATGATGGGGCGCGGCAAC
>NZ_JODT01000155.1 GCF_000720835.1 Streptomyces achromogenes subsp. achromogenes
CTCCTTCGAGTTCCGCATCAACGGCGAGGACCCGGGCCGCAACTTCCTGCCCGCCCCCGGCACCGTCACCGCCTTCGACGCCCCCACCGGCCCCGGCGTGCGACTGGACGCCGGCGTGGAGGCCGGCAGTGTCATCGGCCCGGCCTGGGACTCCCTGCTCGCCAAGCTGATCGTCACCGGCCGCACCCGCAAGGAAGCCCTCCAGCGCGCC
>NZ_JODT01000156.1 GCF_000720835.1 Streptomyces achromogenes subsp. achromogenes
TCACCGACCTCGTCGGCACCCCGACCGAACTGCTGGACGAACAGGGCGACATCGCCTGGCACACCCGAAGCACCCTCTGGGGCACAACGGCCTGGTCGACAAACAGCACCACCTACACCCCCCTACGCTTCCCAGGCCAGTACTACGACCCCGAAACCGGCCTCCACTACAACTACTTCCGCCACTACGACCCCGAAACAGCCCG
>NZ_JODT01000157.1 GCF_000720835.1 Streptomyces achromogenes subsp. achromogenes
CGGCGCAGAGCGTGTCGCTGGAGCTGGACGGCTCGCTGAAGAGGATGCGGCGGGACGATGCCACGGGCGTGTGGTCCGTGACGGGGCCGGCGTCCTGGAGGGGCAAGCCGTACCGGTACGTGGTGAAGGTGTGGGCGCCGAGCGTGCGCGAGGTGGTCACCAACAAGGTCACCGACCCGTACTCGGTGGCGCTCACCGCAAACT
>NZ_JODT01000158.1 GCF_000720835.1 Streptomyces achromogenes subsp. achromogenes
AGTTTGCGGTGAGCGCCACCGAGTACGGGTCGGTGACCTTGTTGGTGACCACCTCGCGCACGCTCGGCGCCCACACCTTCACCACGTACCGGTACGGCTCGCCCTTCCAGGACGCCGGCCCCGTCACGGACCACACGCCCGTGGCATCGTCCCGCCGCATCCTCTTCAGCGAGCCGTCCAGCTCCAGCGACACGCTCTGCGCCG
>NZ_JODT01000159.1 GCF_000720835.1 Streptomyces achromogenes subsp. achromogenes
TTCCGGTGTTCGCGGAGGCGTTCGATGCGGCGTGTGTGTGTCTGGACAAGGGGTTGGAGCGGTCGTTGAGGGAGGTGGTGTTCGCGGAGCCGGGGAGTGTGGAAGCGGTGTTGTTGGAGGGGACGGGGTATGCGCAGCCGGCGTTGTTCGCGGTGGAGACGGCGTTGTTCCGGTTGGTGGAGTCGTGGGGTGTGCGGCCGGAT
>NZ_JODT01000160.1 GCF_000720835.1 Streptomyces achromogenes subsp. achromogenes
ATCCGGCCGCACACCCCACGACTCCACCAACCGGAACAACGCCGTCTCCACCGCGAACAACGCCGGCTGCGCATACCCCGTCCCCTCCAACAACACCGCCTCCGCACTCCCCGGCTCCGCGAACACCACCTCCCTCAACGACCGCTCCAACCCCTTGTCCAGACACACACACGCCGCATCGAACGCCTCCGCGAACACCGGAA
>NZ_JODT01000161.1 GCF_000720835.1 Streptomyces achromogenes subsp. achromogenes
GTCTCCAGCATCTGCTGGGACGAGGTTCCTTTGAAAAAACACAGCGAGGACGCTGTGTGCGAGAGGACTATTCCTCCTCTCGCACCGCTCTCGTGGTGTCAACCGGATTACCGGTAAACATTCACGGAGAGTTTGATCCTGGCTCAGGACGAACGCTGGCGGCGTGCTTAACACATGCAAGTCGAACGATGAACCTCCTT
>NZ_JODT01000162.1 GCF_000720835.1 Streptomyces achromogenes subsp. achromogenes
CCTGGAAGAGTTCCGCGTCGACGGCATGGCCACCGCGATCCCCTTCCACCGCAAGGTCGTCACCGACCCCGCCTTCGCCCCCGAACTCACCGGCTCCACCGAGCCGTTCACGGTCCACACCCGCTGGATCGAGACCGAGTTCGCCAACGACATCAAGCCCTTCACCGCCCCCGCCGACACCGAGACCGACGAGGACACGG
>NZ_JODT01000163.1 GCF_000720835.1 Streptomyces achromogenes subsp. achromogenes
CCGTGTCCTCGTCGGTCTCGGTGTCGGCGGGGGCGGTGAAGGGCTTGATGTCGTTGGCGAACTCGGTCTCGATCCAGCGGGTGTGGACCGTGAACGGCTTAGTGGAGCCGGTGAGTTCGGGGGCGAAGGCGGGGTCGGTGACGACCTTGCGGTGGAAGGGGATCGCGGTGGCCATGCCGTCGACGCGGAACTCTTCCAGG